>NZ_CAXAOM010000004.1:0-453808 GCF_963970955.1 Pseudomonas sp. EA_35y_Pfl2_R111
CGAACTCAGTAGTGAAACGATGCATCGCCGATGGTAGTGTGGGGTTTCCCCATGTGAGAGTAGGTCATCGTCAAGCACCTATACCAAAACCCCCGATCGTGAAAACGGTCGGGGGTTTTACTTTGCGTCGCGAAAACAAACTGAGCGTAGGGCAGCCTTTGATAGGCAACTAAACAGGGCATCGTTATCATGCGTGCCTTATTGCGTGGCGGGACTCATATGCTTGCACTGTTAAAGCTTCTGCAGGACGGACGATTTCATTCGGGCGAGGCTCTCGGCGCTGCGCTAGGTGTAAGTCGTTCGGCGGTATGGAAGCAGCTCCAGGCTTTACAGGCGGAACTGTCACTACCTCTGCACAAAGTGCGCGGGCGCGGCTACCGTCTGGAGGCGCCGTTGCAACTGCTGGATGCGGATTGGCTAAATACTCAAGTGAATGCGCCGCAGTGGCAGGCTTGCGTTCTGCCAAGTGTTGATTCAACCAATGCTGAGGCGTTGCGGCTATTACCGGCAGCGCAATCGCTACCGTACTACGTGCTTGCTGAGCGCCAAACCAGCGGTCGGGGGCGGCGAGGGCGCAGTTGGGTAAGCCCCTTCGGCGAGAATCTGTATTACAGCCTGGTTGTGCGCGTCGAAGGCGGGATGCGTCAGCTTGAAGGGATGAGCCTGGCTGTCGGTCTGGCGCTGCTGCAGGTTATTCGCGCTTTGGGCGTGACTGAGGCTGGATTGAAGTGGCCCAATGATGTGCTGGTAGGGGATCGCAAGTTGGCGGGCATTCTATTAGAGCTCTCTGGTGATCCGGCGGATGTCTGCCATGTCGTTATCGGTATTGGCTTGAATGTGAACATGCTAGCGGCGGACTCCGGAGCAATTGGCCAGCCCTGGACTTCGGTGCGCGCTGAGTTGGGTCGTACGTTGAACCGTAATGAGCTTGTTGCTGAGTTAAACCGACAATTGTCGCGCTATCTAGATATACAGCTGCGTGAGGGATTCGCCGCTTTGCAGGACGAGTGGCAGGCTTGTCACCTTTGGCAGGGCCGACGCGTTGCGTTAACTGCTGGTGGTGAGCCTATCGAGGGTGAGGTTTTAGGGGTGGATCGTTCTGGCGCCATTCGTCTTCGTATTAATGGGGTTGAGCGAAGCTTTAGTGGTGGTGAGCTGAGCCTGAGGTTGCGTCATGATTCTTGAGCTCGACTGCGGTAATACCTTTATCAAATGGCGTTTGCTTAGTGATGATCAGTCCACTTCGAGTGCGGGTGGTGTTGTCGACTCGGATCAGGCGCTTATAGATGTTGTCCGCGAGCAGGTGGTGCGCCTGCGTGCCTGCCGGCTGGTAAGCGTGCGTAGCGATGAAGAGACTGCGCAGCTGATCTCGCAGCTTGAGCAGGCTTTTGCTGTGGTGTGTCGCTCGGCTCGTTCTGCTGTTGCCTTGTCGGGTGTGCGTAACGGATATGAAGAGTTTGGACGCCTAGGTCTTGATCGCTGGCTCGCGGTAGTTGGGGCTTATCAGCTATCGCGCAAGGCTGCGCTGGTCATTGATCTTGGCACTGCGGTGACTTCGGACTTTGTGGCTGCAGATGGCGAGCATTTGGGTGGTTTTATCTGTCCAGGAGTGCCGCTGATGCGCACGCAGTTACGAACCCATACCCGGCGAACACGCTATGACCGTGATGAGGCGGCAAGGGCATTTGAGAGTTTGGCGCCGGGGCGTGCTACTGCCGAGGCGGTTGAGCGCGGGTGTTTGTTGATGCTGCGCGGGTTCGTCAGTAGCCAGGCGTCGATGGCGGCTGAACTGCTGGGCAGTGACATTGAAGTTTTTCTCACTGGAGGGGATGCTCCGCTGGTGATGGATGTGATTCCAGGGGTGCGGGTTGTGCCGGATCTGGTGTTTATCGGCTTGGCGATCGCTTGCCCTATAAATTGAGGTCATGCATGCGCTGGATGTTTTTGTGGTTGGTTGCGTTGAATCTGTTCTATTACGTCTGGCATCAGCAGCAGGCACCGCTACGGGTTACTGAAATTGCACCGCTGAATATGGCACAAGACAGTAAGCGCGATATCCGTCTGCTCAGTGAGTCGAGCGCGCCGCCGCGGCGAGAGGTTGCTGTGGCGCAGCCTGCTGAGGCGGTGTGCTTGTTTCTCGGTAGTTTTGAAGTGATGGCGGATGCGTCTGCGGTCGAGCAGCGGTTGTTGAGTCTGGATATTCAGTCGCGCGTGCAAAGTATGGATGCGGCGGCGGGGGTCGATTACTGGGTGTATCTACCGCCGCTTGCTTCGCGGCAGGCGTCTCTGCGCCAGTTGCGCGAGCTACAGGCGCGCAAAATTGATAGCTACATCATTACCCAGGGGGATTTGGCCAATGGCATTTCCTTAGGGATCTTTCCGCGCAGCGATTCCGCGCAGAGTGTCATGCAGCGCTTGCGCGATGCTGGGTACGAGCCGTCTCTGCGTGAGCTAACGCGCGCTCACCGCAGTTTCTGGGTGCGTATTTCGCCGCAAAGTAGACGTCTGGCGGATGATTCCTTGCTGCAGCGTTTGGCTTTTGACTTCAAAGGCTTAGAGCAGCAATTAATGCCTTGCGAAGGGGTTGCAAGCCCTCAATAGAATGCATAGAATGGCGCCCGCTTCGCAGGGTGGCGCTAACAAGTGTTCTGCGAAGTTGCTGTCAAAGTAGCTAACCTCAGGTTTTTTAATGAGAAATTGCTTGACAGTAGGTCGGCATCGAATGAGAATGCCGCCCCGTTTGGAGGGATTCCCGAGTGGCCAAAGGGATCAGACTGTAAATCTGACGTCATCGACTTCGAAGGTTCGAATCCTTCTCCCTCCACCAGATTTAGCGAGAGCTGCAGGCTCCGCGGGTATAGTTCAGTGGTAGAACCTCAGCCTTCCAAGCTGATGATGCGGGTTCGATTCCCGCTACCCGCTCCAGCATTGTTGTTTTTGCATTGTGTTTTGCTCATGTAGCTCAGTTGGTAGAGCACACCCTTGGTAAGGGTGAGGTCAGCGGTTCGAGTCCGCTCATGAGCTCCATCTAATAAAGGCAGATATGCAAGTATCTGCCTTTGTTTTATGGCGGTGATACTGGGTCAATTCTTCTCTGGGAGGCAGTCAAAATGGCTAAAGAAAAGTTTGAGCGTAACAAGCCGCACGTCAACGTTGGCACTATCGGTCACGTTGACCACGGTAAAACCACTCTGACCGCTGCTCTGACCCGCGTCTGCTCCGAAGTATTCGGTTCGGCCAAGGTTGACTTCGACAAGATCGACAGCGCCCCAGAAGAAAAAGCTCGTGGTATCACCATCAACACCGCTCACGTTGAATACGATTCGTCCGTGCGTCACTACGCACACGTTGACTGCCCAGGTCACGCCGACTACGTAAAAAACATGATCACCGGTGCTGCGCAGATGGACGGCGCTATCCTGGTTTGCTCGGCCGCTGATGGTCCGATGCCGCAAACCCGTGAGCACATCCTGCTGTCCCGCCAGGTAGGCGTTCCGTACATCGTAGTCTTCCTGAACAAGGCTGACATGGTTGACGACGCTGAGCTGCTGGAGCTGGTTGAGATGGAAGTGCGTGACTTGCTCAGCACTTACGATTTCCCAGGCGACGACACTCCGATCATCATCGGTTCCGCTCTGATGGCGCTGAACGGTCAAGACGACAACGAGATGGGCACCACTGCCGTCAAGAAGTTGGTTGAGACTCTGGATAGCTACATCCCTGAGCCGGTTCGTGCGATCGACAAGCCGTTCCTGATGCCAATCGAAGACGTATTCTCGATCTCCGGTCGTGGCACCGTGGTAACTGGCCGTATCGAGCGCGGTATCGTCAAGATCCAGGAAGAAATCGAGATCGTTGGTCTGCGTGATACCACCAAGACCACCTGTACCGGTGTTGAAATGTTCCGCAAGCTGCTCGACGAAGGTCGTGCTGGCGAGAACTGCGGCGTTCTGCTGCGCGGCACCAAGCGTGACGACGTAGAGCGTGGCCAGGTTCTGGTCAAGCCAGGTTCGGTTAAGCCGCACACCACCTTCACAGCAGAAGTGTATGTGTTGAGCAAAGAAGAAGGCGGTCGTCACACTCCGTTCTTCAAAGGCTACCGTCCTCAGTTCTACTTCCGTACTACTGACGTAACTGGTAACTGCGAACTGCCGGAAGGCGTTGAAATGGTAATGCCAGGTGACAACATCCAGATGACTGTCACTCTGATCAAGACCATCGCAATGGAAGAAGGTCTGCGTTTCGCCATTCGTGAAGGCGGTCGTACCGTCGGCGCTGGCGTCGTAGCCAAGATCATCGCTTAAGCGATTGATCTGTTTTGATCGGGCCGGCATAATGGTCGGCCTGATTCAGTTTTTAGGTCAGTAGCTCAATTGGCAGAGCGACGGTCTCCAAAACCGTAGGTTGGGGGTTCGATTCCCTCCTGACCTGCCATTTTCCCTAGAATTTGGCGCGTCTTTTTACAGGATACTAGTAGATGAATGTTAAGGCTGAAGCCAAAGACTCTCGCTTCGATCTGCTTAAGTGGCTCGTTGTTGCTGCTCTGGTAATCGCAGGCGTAGTTGGTAATCAGTATTTCTCTGCTGAGCCTATTCTGTATCGCGTTCTGGCATTGCTGGTTGTAGCGGCATTGGCTGGTGTGATTGCTTTGCAAACGTCGAAAGGTCAGGCCTTTTGGGTGTTGGCAAAAGAAGCTCGCGTTGAAATTCGTAAGGTCGTTTGGCCAACTCGCCAGGAAACCACGCAGACAACTTTGATCGTTGTGGCTGTTGTTTTGGTTATGGCGCTGTTGTTGTGGGGTTTAGATTCCCTGCTTGGTTGGCTTGTTTCGTTGATTGTCGGCTAAGGGTGTCCCGTGGCTAAGCGTTGGTACGTTGTGCATGCTTACTCGGGTTACGAGAAGCATGTTATGCGCTCGCTGGTAGAGCGTGTAAAGCTCGCTGGTATGGAAGATGTTTTCGGTGAGATTCTGGTCCCTACTGAAGAAGTGGTAGAGATGCGGAATGGCCAGAAGCGCAAGAGTGAGCGAAAGTTCTTCCCTGGCTATGTGCTGGTGCAGATGGAGATGAGCGAGGCTACTTGGCATTTGATCAAGAACACCCCTCGTGTCATGGGCTTTATTGGTGGTACTGCAGATAAGCCTGCGCCAATCACCGAGAAAGAAGCTGATGCCATTCTGCGTCGTGTTGCCGATAGCGGTGACAAGCCGAAGCCGAAAACGTTGTTCGAGCCGGGTGAAATGGTGCGCGTGACCGATGGTCCGTTTGCCGATTTCAGCGGTGTTGTTGAAGAAGTTAATTACGAAAAGAGCCGCATCCAGGTGGCAGTGACTATTTTTGGTCGCTCTACACCGGTCGAGCTGGAGTTCAGTCAGGTCGAAAAGGCATAACTGACATAAGCATCCCTGACCCCGCAGCCATAGGCTGCGGGGTTTTGTCGTCACTGGGATAAATAGGCAATAACTGGGGAGCCGAAAGGCGCTAGAACCCAAAACTGGAGTAGCTCATGGCTAAGAAAATTACGGCTTATATCAAGCTGCAAGTAAAGGCTGCACAAGCCAACCCGTCGCCACCCGTCGGCCCAGCTTTGGGTCAGCACGGCGTGAACATCATGGAATTCTGCAAGGCTTTCAACGCCCGTACCCAGGGTATGGAGCCTGGTCTGCCGACTCCAGTGATCATCACTGTTTATAGCGACCGTAGCTTCACCTTTGAAACCAAAAGCACCCCTGCTTCGGTTCTGCTGAAGAAGGCTGCTGGCCTGACCAGCGGTTCGGCTCGTCCGAACACCGTTAAGGTTGGCACCGTGACACGTGCTCAGCTGGAAGAGATCGCCAAGACCAAACAGGCTGATCTGACTGCCGCTGATATGGATGCAGCTGTGCGTACTATCGCCGGCTCCGCTCGTAGCATGGGCCTCAACGTGGAGGGTGTGTAATGGCTAAGTTGACCAAGCGTCAAAAGGCAATCGCTGAGAAAGTTGAAGCTGGTAAGGCTTACAACTTTGTTGAAGCGGCCGCTCTGCTGGCTGAACTGTCTGCAGTTAAGTTCTCTGAGTCGGTAGATATCGCCGTCAACCTCGGTGTTGACCCGCGTAAATCCGACCAGGTTGTACGTGGCGCCACCGTTCTGCCGAACGGTTCGGGCAAAAGCGTTCGCGTTGCCGTGTTCACCCAGGGCCCAGCTGCTGAAGCTGCTCTGGCTGCCGGCGCTGATCGCGTAGGTATGGACGATCTGGCTGCTGAAATGAAAGGCGGCGACCTGAACTATGACGTAGTAATTGCCTCCCCGGATGCAATGCGCGTTGTCGGTCAGCTGGGCCAAGTGCTCGGCCCACGTGGACTGATGCCTAACCCGAAAGTCGGTACCGTTACCCCTGACGTGGCTACCGCTGTGAAGAATGCCAAAGCTGGTCAAGTACGTTTCCGTACTGACAAGAACGGCATCATCCACGGTTCCGTCGGCAAGGTTGGCTTTGACGCGGAGAAGCTGAAGCAAAACGTTGAAGCGCTGATTTCTGACCTTAAGCGTCTGAAGCCATCGACTTCGAAAGGCATCTACGTCAAGCGCGTAACCCTGAGCACCACCATGGGTCCAGGTCTGATCATCGATCAAGGCTCGCTCGACGCGTAATACATAGAGGCAGCGCAAGCGATTGCGCTGCTTCGACACTTTGGGGTCCCTGCTTTGCGGGGGCTATCCAAGACCGTAGGTGGCGCAAGTCTTAAATTAACAGCCTACGCAGATGGTGCTCCCGGTTCCTTACCGAATCAGACACCAAAACGACATCCGGCTTCGGCCAGATGAAACGGTAACAAGCAGGAGTTTTACCCGTGGCAATTAAACTCGAAGACAAGAAGGCCATCGTCGCTGAAGTCAACGAGGCTGCCAAAGGTGCCCTGTCCGCTGTCGTGGCTGATGCCCGTGGTGTGACTGTAGGCGCTATGACCGGACTCCGTAAAGAGGCCCGCGAAGCTGGCGTATACGTACGTGTTGTACGTAATACCCTGCTCAAGCGCGCTGTTGAAGGCACTGATTATTCGGTCCTCAACGACGTGTTCAAAGGCCCGACCCTGATTGCATTCTCCAAGGAACATCCGGGCGCTGCTGCTCGTATTTTCAAAGAGTTCGCCAAGGGTCAGGACAAGTTCGAGATCAAGGCAGCTGCGTTTGAGGGCAAGTTCCTCGCAGCAAACGAGATCGACGTGTTGGCTTCGCTGCCAACTCGCGATGAAGCCATTGCGAAGCTGATGAGCGTGATCCAAGGCGCTACCAGCAAGCTGGCTCGTACTCTGGCGGCCATTCGCGACCAGAAAGAAGCTACCGCTGCTTAAGGCATCGCAAACTCTTTCAAAATCATATGTTTAATTTGATGGCTGCGTAGGCTGTCACCCCAATACAGGATTTAAAGTCATGTCTCTGACTAACGAGCAAATCATCGAAGCAATCGGCCAGAAAACCGTTCTGGAAGTTGTTGAGCTGATCAAAGCAATGGAAGAAACCTTCGGCGTTACCGCTGCTGTCGCTGCTGCTGGCCCAGCTGCTGCTGCCGCTGTTGTTGAAGAGCAAACTGAATTCAACGTCATGCTGACCGAAGCTGGCGAGAAGAAAGTTAATGTGATCAAGGCAGTTCGTGAACTGACCGGTCTGGGCCTGAAAGAAGCCAAGGCTGTTGTTGACGGCGCTCCTGCCATGGTTCTGGAAGCTGTTGCGAAAGACGCAGCTGACAAAGCCAAAGCTGCTTTGGAAGAAGCTGGCGCCAAAGTCGAGCTCAAGTAAGCGACGACCTTGCGTCTACAGCCCAAGCGTTAAGCGAAAGGCTGATGGCTGGTGGCTTTTGCCACCGGCCTTTTTCCGTTCTAGGTCGGCTATTCATTGGCTGGCCTGGGGCGCGAAATACCCGCCCGATGTGGCGGCGCAAACCTAGGGTTTGCAAGAGTTTCTGGCAACTCCCGTCGGAGGGGCCAAATAAGCAGGTGACCAAGCTGGGGAACGCTGATGGCTTACTCATATACTGAGAAAAAACGTATCCGCAAGGACTTTAGCAAGTTGCCGGATGTCATGGATGTGCCTTATCTCCTGGCCATCCAGCTGGATTCGTATCGCGAATTCCTGCAGGCAGGGGCGACCAAGGACCAGTTCCGCGACATTGGCCTGCATGCGGCCTTCAAGTCTGTTTTCCCGATTATCAGCTACTCCGGCAATGCTGCTCTGGAGTATGTCGGTTATCGCTTGGGCGAGCCGGCTTTTGATGTCAAGGAATGTACGCTGCGTGGCGTGACCTATGCCGTGCCGCTGCGGGTAAAAGTCCGGCTGATCATTTTCGACAAAGAATCGTCGAACAAAGCGATCAAGGACATCAAAGAGCAAGAAGTGTACATGGGCGAAATTCCGCTCATGACCGAGAACGGTACCTTCGTTATCAACGGTACCGAGCGCGTTATCGTCTCCCAGTTGCACCGCTCCCCAGGTGTGTTCTTCGACCACGACCGTGGCAAGACTCACAGCTCGGGCAAGCTGCTGTACTCGGCGCGCATCATTCCTTACCGCGGCTCCTGGCTGGACTTCGAGTTCGATCCGAAGGACGCCGTGTTCGTGCGTATCGACCGTCGTCGCAAGCTGCCGGCTTCCGTGCTGTTGCGCGCGCTGGGTTACAGCACTGAAGAAGTGCTGGACGCGTTCTATGCGACCAACGTTTTCCACGTTAAGGGCGAATCCCTCAACCTGGAACTGGTTCCGCAGCGTCTGCGTGGTGAAATTGCCGTCCTCGACATCAAGGACGACAAGGGCAAGGTCATCGTTGAGCAAGGCCGCCGGATTACCGCGCGCCATATCAATCAGCTGGACAAGGCCGGTATCAAAGAGCTGGAAGTGCCGATCGACTACCTGATCGGTCGCACCTCGGCCAAGGCCATCGTGCACCCGGCTACCGGCGAAATCATCGCCGAGTGCAACACCGAGCTGAACACCGAGATCCTGGCCAAAGTGGTCAAGGCTCAGGTCGTACGTATCGAGACGCTGTACACCAACGACATCGATTGCGGTCCGTTCATCTCCGATACCCTGAAGATCGACAGCACCACCAATCAGTTGGAAGCGCTGGTCGAGATCTACCGCATGATGCGTCCTGGCGAGCCGCCAACCAAGGATGCTGCCGAGACCCTGTTCAACAACCTGTTCTTCAGCGCCGAGCGTTACGACCTGTCGGCCGTAGGCCGCATGAAGTTCAACCGTCGTATCGGTCGCACCGAGATCGAAGGTTCGGGCGTGCTGAGCAAGGAAGATATCGTTGCGGTCCTCAAGACCCTGGTCGATATCCGTAACGGCAAAGGCATCGTCGACGACATCGACCACCTGGGTAACCGTCGTGTTCGCTGCGTAGGCGAAATGGCCGAGAACCAGTTCCGCGTTGGCCTGGTACGTGTTGAGCGTGCGGTCAAAGAGCGTCTGTCGATGGCCGAAAGCGAAGGCTTGATGCCGCAGGACCTGATCAACGCCAAGCCGGTTGCGGCGGCAGTGAAAGAGTTCTTCGGTTCCAGCCAGCTCTCGCAGTTTATGGACCAGAACAACCCGCTCTCCGAGATTACCCACAAGCGCCGTGTTTCGGCTCTTGGCCCGGGCGGTTTGACCCGTGAGCGTGCCGGCTTCGAAGTCCGTGACGTACACCCGACCCACTACGGCCGTGTGTGCCCGATCGAGACCCCTGAAGGTCCGAACATCGGTCTGATCAACTCGCTGGCAGCCTATGCTCGCACCAACCAGTACGGCTTCCTTGAGAGCCCGTACCGTGTGGTGAAAGACACCCTGGTTACCGACGAAATCGTGTTCCTGTCCGCCATTGAAGAGGCCGATCACGTGATCGCCCAGGCTTCGGCGACCATGAACAACAAAGGTCAGCTGGTTGATGAGTTGGTGGCCGTACGTCACCTCAACGAATTCACCGTTAAAGCGCCTGAAGACGTCACCCTGATGGACGTATCGCCTAAGCAGGTAGTTTCGGTTGCCGCTTCGCTGATCCCGTTCCTCGAGCACGACGACGCCAACCGTGCGTTGATGGGTTCGAACATGCAGCGTCAGGCTGTACCGACTCTGCGCGCTGACAAGCCGCTGGTAGGTACCGGCATGGAGCGCAACGTGGCGCGCGACTCCGGCGTTTGCGTCGTGGCTCGCCGTGGCGGTGTGATCGACTCCGTCGATGCCAGCCGTGTGGTAGTTCGCGTCAATGACGACGAAGTTGAAACTGGCGAAGCCGGTGTCGACATCTACAACCTGACCAAATACACCCGCTCCAACCAGAACACCTGCATCAACCAGCGTCCGCTGGTGAGCAAAGGTGACAAGGTTGAGCGCAGCGACATCCTGGCTGACGGCCCGTCCACCGATATGGGTGAGCTGGCTCTGGGTCAGAACATGCGCGTCGCGTTCATGCCGTGGAACGGTTACAACTTCGAAGACTCCATCTGCCTCTCCGAGCGCGTGGTGCAAGAAGATCGTTTCACCACCATCCACATTCAGGAACTGACCTGTGTGGCGCGTGACACCAAGCTCGGCTCGGAAGAAATCACTTCCGACATCCCGAACGTCGGTGAGTCTGCGCTGAACAAGCTGGACGAAGCAGGCATCGTGTATGTCGGCGCTGAAGTGGGTCCAGGTGACATTCTGGTCGGCAAGGTCACGCCAAAAGGCGAGACCCAACTGACTCCGGAAGAGAAGCTGCTACGTGCGATCTTCGGTGAGAAGGCGTCTGACGTTAAAGACACCTCCCTGCGCGTGCCGACTGGCACCAAAGGTACCGTTATCGACGTGCAGGTCTTCACCCGCGACGGCGTTGAGCGTGATGCTCGTGCTCTGTCGATCGAGAAGAGCCAGCTCGACGAGATCCGTAAGGATCTGAACGAAGAGTTCCGCATCGTTGAAGGCGCAACCTTCGAACGTCTGCGTTCCGCTCTGGTTGGCAAGAAAGCCGAAGGCGGCGCTGGCCTGAAGAAGGGTGCAGAAGTCACCGACGAGTTCCTCGACGGCCTCGAGCGCGGCCAGTGGTTCAAACTGCGCATGGCTGACGATGCCCTGAACGAGCAGTTGGAAAAGGCTCAGGCCTACATTTCCGATCGCCGTCAGCTGCTCGACGACAAGTTCGAAGACAAAAAACGCAAGCTGCAGCAAGGCGATGACCTGGCTCCAGGCGTGCTGAAGATCGTCAAGGTCTACCTGGCAATCCGTCGCCGCATCCAGCCGGGTGACAAGATGGCTGGTCGTCACGGTAACAAGGGTGTGGTCTCGGTGATCATGCCGGTTGAAGACATGCCGCACGACATCCACGGTACTCCGGTCGACATCGTACTGAACCCGCTGGGCGTACCGTCGCGTATGAACGTTGGGCAGATCCTCGAAACCCACCTGGGCCTCGCGGCTAAAGGTCTGGGCGAGAAGATCAACCGTATGCTCGAAGAGCAGCGCAAGGTCGCCGAACTGCGTAAGTTCATGCAGCAGATCTACAACGAGATTGGCGGTCGTCAGGAAAGCCTGGATGAACTGAGTGATCAGGAAATCCTGCGTTTGGCGCACAACCTCAAAGGCGGTGTGCCAATGGCCACCCCGGTGTTCGACGGTGCCAAGGAAAGCGAAATCAAGGCCATGCTCAAGCTGGCAGACCTGCCGGAAAGCGGCCAGATGCGCCTGATCGACGGCCGTACTGGTAACCAGTTCGAGCGTCCGACCACCGTTGGCTACATGTACATGCTGAAACTGAACCACCTGGTGGACGACAAGATGCACGCGCGTTCCACGGGTTCCTACAGCCTGGTTACTCAGCAGCCGCTGGGTGGTAAGGCGCAGTTCGGTGGTCAGCGCTTCGGTGAGATGGAGGTCTGGGCACTGGAAGCCTACGGCGCCGCCTACACCCTGCAAGAAATGCTGACCGTGAAGTCGGACGACGTGAACGGCCGTACCAAGATGTACAAAAACATCGTGGACGGTGATCACCGTATGGAGCCAGGCATGCCTGAGTCCTTCAACGTACTGATCAAAGAAATCCGTTCGCTGGGTATCGACATCGATCTGGAAACCGAATAACACGTGACGCGAATCGGCGCTGGAGCACTTTGCTCCAGCGCCAGCTCCGCCAGGAGGAAAGGCCTTGAAAGACCTACTGAATTTGCTGAAAAACCAGGGTCAAGTCGAAGAGTTCGATGCTATTCGCATCGGCCTTGCTTCGCCTGAGATGATCCGTTCGTGGTCGTTCGGTGAAGTTAAAAAGCCGGAAACCATCAATTACCGTACGTTCAAGCCTGAGCGTGACGGCCTGTTCTGCGCCAAGATCTTTGGCCCGGTAAAGGATTACGAGTGCCTGTGCGGTAAGTACAAGCGCTTGAAGCATCGCGGCGTGATCTGCGAGAAGTGCGGCGTTGAAGTTGCACTGGCCAAGGTTCGTCGTGAGCGCATGGCGCACATCGAACTGGCTTCGCCGGTTGCCCACATCTGGTTCCTGAAGTCGCTGCCGAGCCGTATCGGTTTGCTGATGGACATGACCCTGCGTGATATCGAACGCGTTCTCTACTTCGAGAGCTATGTCGTTATCGACCCGGGCATGACCACCCTGGAAAAAGGCCAGCTGCTGAACGACGAGCAGTACTTCGAAGCCCTCGAAGAGTTCGGTGATGACTTCGACGCCCGTATGGGTGCTGAAGCCGTTCGCGAACTGCTGCACGCGATCGACCTGGAGCACGAGATTGGCCGTCTGCGCGAAGAAATTCCGCAAACCAACTCGGAAACCAAGATCAAGAAGCTGTCCAAGCGTCTGAAGCTGATGGAAGCTTTCCTTGGCTCGGGCAACCTGCCTGAGTGGATGGTGTTGACCGTTCTGCCGGTTCTGCCGCCAGACCTGCGTCCGCTGGTTCCGCTCGATGGTGGCCGCTTCGCGACTTCGGATCTCAACGATCTGTATCGCCGCGTGATCAACCGTAACAACCGCCTCAAGCGCCTGCTCGATCTGTCCGCGCCGGACATCATCGTGCGCAACGAAAAGCGCATGCTGCAGGAAGCGGTCGACGCCCTGCTCGACAACGGCCGTCGCGGTCGCGCCATCACTGGCTCGAACAAGCGTCCGCTGAAGTCCTTGGCTGACATGATCAAGGGTAAGCAAGGTCGTTTCCGTCAGAACTTGCTCGGTAAGCGTGTGGACTACTCCGGTCGTTCGGTAATTACCGTGGGCCCGACTCTGCGTCTGCACCAGTGCGGTCTGCCGAAGAAGATGGCTCTCGAGCTGTTCAAACCGTTCATTTTCGGCAAGCTGGAAATGCGTGGTCTGGCGACTACCATCAAAGCCGCGAAGAAAATGGTCGAGCGCGAGCTGCCAGAGGTTTGGGACGTTCTTGCCGAAGTGATTCGCGAACACCCAGTGCTGCTCAACCGTGCACCAACCCTTCACCGTCTGGGCATCCAGGCGTTTGAACCGGTTCTGATCGAAGGTAAAGCGATTCAGCTGCACCCGCTGGTCTGCGCCGCGTACAACGCCGACTTCGACGGTGACCAGATGGCCGTGCACGTACCGCTGACGCTGGAAGCCCAGCTGGAAGCGCGCGCACTGATGATGTCGACCAACAACATCCTGTCGCCTGCCAACGGTGAGCCAATCATCGTTCCTTCGCAGGACGTGGTACTGGGTCTGTATTACATGACCCGCGAAGCGATCAACGCCAAGGGCGAAGGCCGTGTATTCGCGGACCTGCAGGAAGTTGACCGGGTTTTCCGTGGTGGCGAAGCCTCGCTGCATGCTCGCGTAAAAGTGCGCATCAACGAAGTGATCAAGGACCGCGACGGCACCATCACCAAGAACACCCGTATCGTCGACACCACTGTCGGCCGTGCGCTGCTGTTCCAGATCGTGCCGGACGGCCTGTCGTATGACGTGGTCAACCAGTCGATGAAGAAGAAGGCGATCTCCAAGCTGATCAACCAGTGCTACCGCACCGTTGGCTTGAAAGACACCGTGATCTTCGCTGACCAGCTGATGTACACCGGTTTCGCTTACTCGACCATCTCTGGTGTGTCGATTGGCGTGAACGACTTCGTTATCCCGGATGAGAAGGCGCGCATCATTGACGCCGCCACCGAGGAAGTTAAAGAGATCGAATCGCAGTATGCCTCCGGCCTGGTAACCCAGGGCGAGAAGTACAACAAGGTGATCGACCTCTGGTCCAAGGCCAACGACGAAGTGTCGAAGGCTATGATGGCCAACCTGTCGAAAGAATCTGTCGTCGATCGTGATGGCAAGACCGTCGAGCAGGAGTCGTTCAACTCCATGTACATGATGGCCGACTCCGGTGCGCGGGGTTCTGCTGCGCAGATCCGTCAGCTCGCTGGTATGCGTGGTCTGATGGCCAAGCCAGACGGCTCGATCATCGAAACGCCGATCACCGCGAACTTCCGTGAAGGTCTGTCGGTTCTGCAGTACTTCATCTCGACGCACGGTGCTCGTAAGGGTCTTGCGGATACCGCGTTGAAAACTGCTAACTCCGGTTACCTGACTCGTCGTCTGGTAGACGTGGCGCAGGATCTGGTCGTTACCGCAATCGATTGCGGCACCGAGCACGGCCTGCTGATGACGCCGCACATTGAAGGCGGTGACGTAGTTGAGCCGCTGGGTGAGCGTGTACTGGGTCGTGTAATCGCCCGTGACGTGTTCAAGCCAGGCACCGAAGAAGTCATCGTGCCTGCTGGCACCTTGGTCGACGAGCAGTGGGTTGAATTCATCGAGCTGAACAGCATCGACGAAGTGATCGTGCGTTCGCCGATCAGCTGTGAAACCCGCTACGGCATTTGCGCCAAGTGCTACGGTCGCGACCTGGCTCGTGGTCACCAGATCAACATCGGTGAAGCAGTCGGTGTTATCGCTGCTCAGTCGATCGGTGAGCCGGGTACCCAGCTGACCATGCGTACGTTCCACATCGGTGGTGCGGCTAGCCGGACCTCGGCTGCTGACAGCGTACAAGTGAAGAACGGTGGCGCGATTCGTCTGCACAACCTGAAGCACGTTGAGCGTCTCGACGGCAATCTGGTTGCGGTTTCCCGCTCCGGCGAGCTGGCGATTGCTGACGAGTTCGGTCGTGAGCGCGAGCGTTACAAGCTGCCGTACGGTGCCGTGATTTCCGTGAAGGAAGGCGACAAGGTCGACGCTGGCGCCATCGTCGCCAAGTGGGATCCGCACACCCACCCGATCGTTACCGAAATGAAAGGTACCGTGACCTACGTGGGCATGGAAGAAGGCATCACCATCAAGCGTCAGACTGACGAATTGACTGGTTTGACCAACATTGAAGTCCTCGATCCGAAGGATCGTCCGGCTGCCGGTAAGGACATCCGTCCTGCCGTGAAGATGGTTGGCGAAGATGGCAAGGATCTGCTGCTGCCAGGTACCGACGTACCGGCCCAGTACTTCCTGCCGGCTAACGCCCTGGTAGGTGTGGCGAACGGTGCTCAAGTGGGTGTGGGTGATGTTATCGCTCGTATCCCGCAAGAGACTTCCAAGACCCGTGACATCACCGGTGGTCTGCCGCGCGTTGCTGACTTGTTCGAAGCGCGTCGCCCGAAAGAAGCGTCGATCCTCGCAGAAATCAGCGGCACCATTTCGTTCGGCAAGGAAACCAAAGGCAAGCGCCGCTTGGTAATCACGCCGACCGATGGCAGCGATCCGTACGAAGAGCTGATTCCGAAGTGGCGTCACCTGAACGTGTTCGAAGGTGAGCAGGTCAACAAGGGTGAAGTCATCTCCGACGGTCCGAGTGATCCGCACGATATCCTGCGTTTGCTGGGTGTCAGCGCACTGGCCAAGTACATCGTCAACGAGATCCAGGACGTGTACCGCCTGCAGGGCGTGAAGATCAACGACAAGCACATCGAAACCATCCTGCGCCAGATGCTGCGCAAGGTTGAAGTGGCTGAGTCGGGTGATTCCAGCTTCATCAAGGGCGACCAGATGGAGTTGACCGCAGTGCTGGGTGAGAACGAGCGTCTGGCAGCAGACGACAAGTTCGTTGCCAAGTACACCCGCGTTCTGTTGGGTATCACCAAGGCGTCGTTGTCCACCGAGTCGTTTATCTCGGCGGCCTCCTTCCAGGAAACCACCCGCGTTCTCACCGAAGCGGCAGTTACTGGCAAGCGCGACTACCTGCGTGGCCTGAAAGAAAACGTGGTTGTGGGTCGTCTGATCCCAGCCGGTACCGGTCTGGCCTATCACAGCGAGCGCAAGCGCAAGCGTGAAGCGGCTCAGCCAGTACGTGTCAGTGCCAGTGAAGTGGAAGCCGCACTGACCGAAGCGCTGAACTCCAGCAGTAATTAAGTGCAAAGCCCCGCTAGTTCACTAGCGGGGCTTTGTCTTGACTGGGGCAGTGAGTCTCTTTAGACTCATGCACCCCTAAATTTGGCAGGGCACGTGCTCTGCCATTTTGTTTGTAGGGCAATAGCGTCGCAAGACAACAGTGGAGCTTAAGATGGCAACTATCAACCAGCTGGTACGTCAGCCGCGTAAGCGTATCGTCGAGAAATCCGACGTGCCTGCGCTGCAGAACTGCCCGCAGCGTCGTGGTGTGTGCACTCGCGTGTATACCACTACGCCGAAAAAACCTAACTCGGCACTGCGTAAAGTATGCCGTGTGCGACTGACCAACGGTTTCGAGGTTTCCTCGTACATCGGCGGTGAAGGCCACAACCTGCAAGAGCACAGCGTCGTACTGATTCGCGGCGGCCGTGTAAAAGACTTGCCAGGTGTGCGCTACCACACCGTGCGCGGTTCGCTGGATACCTCCGGCGTTAAAGACCGTAAGCAGGGTCGTTCGAAGTACGGTACCAAGCGTCCGAAGTAATAGGCGTCTGAAGTGCCCGGTGCGTGCACCGAATTGCAGTTTTTTATTTATCTGAGTCGATAAGAGTAAGGTCGGGCAATCATCTAGCGATGCAGTCCCGGGCTAACCTGAAGACCGTTTGAGGGCTTATCAAATGCCAAGACGTCGTGTAGCAGCCAAGCGCGAAGTGCTTGACGATCCAAAATACGGAAGCCAAATCCTGGCCAAGTTCATGAACCACGTGATGGAAAGCGGTAAGAAAGCCGTTGCCGAGCGTATCGTTTATGGCGCCCTGGACAAGGTTAAAGAGCGTAAGAACAGCGATCCCCTGGAAATCTTCGAGAAAGCTCTCGACGCCATCGCTCCGCTGGTCGAAGTGAAGTCGCGCCGTGTAGGCGGTGCTACTTACCAGGTTCCGGTCGAAGTTCGTCCGTCCCGCCGTAACGCTCTTGCCATGCGCTGGCTGGTAGATTTCGCCCGTAAGCGTGGCGAGAAGTCTATGGCTCTGCGTTTGGCTGGCGAATTGCTGGATGCCGCTGAAGGCAAAGGTGCTGCAGTTAAGAAGCGTGAAGACGTGCACCGTATGGCTGAAGCCAACAAGGCTTTCTCGCACTACCGCTTCTAATTATCGCGCTTCTAAATTTGCGAGGGCTTTATGGCTCGTACTACACCGATTAACCGTTACCGTAACATCGGTATCGTGGCTCACGTGGACGCGGGTAAAACCACGACCACCGAGCGTGTGCTTTTCTATACCGGCAAAAGCCACAAGATGGGCGAGGTGCATGACGGCGCCGCGACCACAGACTGGATGGTGCAGGAGCAGGAGCGTGGTATTACCATTACTTCTGCCGCTATTACCGCCTTCTGGAAAGGTTCCGAGAAGCAGTACAAGGATGAGCATCGCTTCAACGTCATCGATACCCCCGGCCACGTTGACTTCACCATTGAAGTAGAGCGCTCGCTGCGCGTACTCGATGGCGCGGTCGTTGTGTTCTGCGGTACCTCGGGTGTTGAACCGCAGTCGGAAACCGTATGGCGTCAGGCCAACAAGTACGGCGTTCCGCGTCTTGTTTACGTCAACAAGATGGACCGTGCCGGTGCTGACTTCCTGCGCGTGATCGGTCAGATCAAACAGCGTCTGGGTCACACTCCGGTACCGATCCAGCTGGCTATCGGCTCGGAAGACAATTTCCAGGGCCAGATCGATCTGATCAGCATGCAAGCCGTGTACTGGAACGACTCCGACAAGGGTATGGTTCCAGTTCGCAAGGAAATTCCTGCCGAGCTGATGGCTGATGCCGAAAAATGGCGCGGCAACATGGTCGAGGCTGCGGCCGAGGCCAACGAAGAGCTGATGAACAAGTACCTCGAAGGTGAAGAGCTCACCAACGAGGAGATCAAGGCTGCTCTGCGCCAGCGTACCATCGCCGGTGAAATCGTCTTGGCTGTTTGCGGTTCCTCCTTCAAGAACAAGGGTGTTCCCTTGGTTCTCGACGCCGTTATCGACTACCTGCCTGCTCCAACCGATATTCCTGCTATCAAGGGTACCAACCCGGATAACGAGGAAGAGGAAATGGAGCGTCATGCGGACGACAGCGAGCCGTTCTCGGCTCTGGCGTTCAAGATCGCTACCGACCCATTCGTGGGTACCTTGACCTTCGTTCGCGTTTACTCGGGCGTGTTGGCCTCTGGTGATGGCGTGATCAACTCGGTTAAAGGCAAAAAAGAGCGCGTGGGTCGTATGGTGCAAATGCACGCAAACGCCCGCGAAGAAATCAAGGAAGTGCGCGCTGGTGACATCGCGGCCTTGATCGGCATGAAGGACGTCACCACTGGTGAGACTCTGTGCAACGCTGACAAGCCAATCATCCTGGTTCGCATGGACTTCCCGGAGCCGGTTATTTCGGTTGCCGTAGAGCCTAAGACCAAGGACGACCAGGAAAAAATGGGTATCGCTCTGGGCAAGCTTGCTCAGGAAGATCCATCTTTCCGCGTTAAAACTGATGAAGAGACTGGTCAGACGATCATCTCCGGTATGGGCGAGTTGCACCTGGACATCCTGGTCGACCGCATGCGCCGCGAGTTCAACGTTGAAGCCAACATCGGCAAGCCTCAGGTTTCCTATCGTGAGCGCATCACGAAGAACTGCGAAATCGAAGGCAAGTTCGTGCGTCAGTCCGGTGGTCGTGGTCAGTTCGGTCACTGCTGGGTTCGCTTTGCGCCTGCTGACGAAGGTCAGGAGGGTCTGCAGTTTGTGAACGAAGTGGTGGGCGGTGTGATTCCGAAGGAATACATCCCGGCTATCCAGAAGGGTATCGAAGAGCAGATGAAGAACGGCGTTGTTGCCGGTTATCCGCTGATCGGCCTGAAAGCTACCGTGTTCGATGGTTCCTACCACGACGTCGACTCTAACGAGATGGCGTTCAAGGTGGCTGCTTCCATGGCGACCAAGCAACTGGCCCAGAAGGGCGGTGGTGAGTTGCTCGAGCCGATCATGGCGGTAGAGGTTGTTACCCCAGAAGACTACATGGGTGATGTGATGGGCGACCTTAACCGTCGTCGTGGCATGATCCTGGGTATGGAAGACACGATTTCCGGCAAGGTGATTCGTGCTGAAGTTCCGCTGGGTGAGATGTTCGGTTATGCGACCGACGTCCGTTCCATGTCTCAGGGTCGCGCAAGCTACTCCATGGAATTCAAAAAATATAATACGGCTCCGTCGCACATCGTCGAGTCGGTAACCAAAAAACAAGGCTGATTCAGCCCCTTTAAGCTAGGAGTTAATTGTCGTGGCTAAAGAAAAATTTGAACGTAACAAACCGCACGTCAACGTTGGCACTATCGGTCACGTTGACCACGGTAAAACCACTCTGACCGCTGCTCTGACCCGCGTCTGCTCCGAAGTATTCGGTTCGGCCAAGGTTGACTTCGACAAGATCGACAGCGCCCCAGAAGAAAAAGCTCGTGGTATCACCATCAACACCGCTCACGTTGAATACGATTCGTCCGTGCGTCACTACGCACACGTTGACTGCCCAGGTCACGCCGACTACGTAAAAAACATGATCACCGGTGCTGCGCAGATGGACGGCGCTATCCTGGTTTGCTCGGCCGCTGATGGTCCGATGCCGCAAACCCGTGAGCACATCCTGCTGTCCCGCCAGGTAGGCGTTCCGTACATCGTAGTCTTCCTGAACAAGGCTGACATGGTTGACGACGCTGAGCTGCTGGAGCTGGTTGAGATGGAAGTGCGTGACTTGCTCAGCACTTACGATTTCCCAGGCGACGACACTCCGATCATCATCGGTTCCGCTCTGATGGCGCTGAACGGTCAAGACGACAACGAGATGGGCACCACTGCCGTCAAGAAGTTGGTTGAGACTCTGGATAGCTACATCCCTGAGCCGGTTCGTGCGATCGACAAGCCGTTCCTGATGCCAATCGAAGACGTATTCTCGATCTCCGGTCGTGGCACCGTGGTAACTGGCCGTATCGAGCGCGGTATCGTCAAGATCCAGGAAGAAATCGAGATCGTTGGTCTGCGTGATACCACCAAGACCACCTGTACCGGTGTTGAAATGTTCCGCAAGCTGCTCGACGAAGGTCGTGCTGGCGAGAACTGCGGCGTTCTGCTGCGCGGCACCAAGCGTGACGACGTAGAGCGTGGCCAGGTTCTGGTCAAGCCAGGTTCGGTTAAGCCGCACACCACCTTCACAGCAGAAGTGTATGTGTTGAGCAAAGAAGAAGGCGGTCGTCACACTCCGTTCTTCAAAGGCTACCGTCCTCAGTTCTACTTCCGTACTACTGACGTAACTGGTAACTGCGAACTGCCGGAAGGCGTTGAAATGGTAATGCCAGGTGACAACATCCAGATGACTGTCACTCTGATCAAGACCATCGCAATGGAAGAAGGTCTGCGTTTCGCTATTCGTGAAGGCGGTCGTACCGTCGGCGCTGGCGTCGTAGCCAAAATCATCGCGTAAGTGATGGTTTAAGAAAAAGCCCCCGCTTGCGGGGGCTTTTTTATTGGGTTGACACCTGCTAGGGGCGTCTATAGAATCACGCCTCCTTTTAACGGGCGTATTGCGTCCGTTGGGAATAGCAGCTTGGAATCTGAGGTCAAAATGCAAAACCAACAAATCCGTATTCGGTTGAAGGCTTTTGACCATCGCCTGATCGATCAATCAACCCAGGAAATCGTGGAAACCGCGAAACGTACTGGTGCTCAGGTGCGTGGTCCTATTCCTCTGCCTACCCGCAAAGAGCGGTTCACCGTACTGACCTCGCCACACGTCAACAAAGACGCGCGTGATCAGTTCGAGATCCGTACTCATAAGCGTGTTCTGGACATCGTCCAGCCAACGGATAAAACCGTTGACGCGCTGATGAAGCTTGATCTTGCGGCTGGTGTGGAAGTGCAGATCAGCCTCGGCTAAGACCGCTTTAGGTTTTAGTCGTGTAACGCTCTGAAATGGGCGGCCATAGCGGGTGAAAGCCCCGTACACTCATGAGGTTACAACATGACTATTGGTGTAGTCGGTCGAAAGGCGGGTATGACCCGCATTTTCACCGAAGAAGGTGTCTCCATTCCGGTTACGGTCATTGAGATCGAGCCGAATCGCGTCACTCAATTCAAAACTGAAGAGTCCGATGGCTATCGTGCAGTGCAAGTCACTGTCGGCGAGCGTCGTGCTTCACGTGTCAGCAAGGCGCAAGCCGGTCACTTCGCTAAGGCGAATGTCGCGGCAGGTCGTACTGTTATGGAATTCCGTCTTGAAGAAGGCGAGTACCAGGCAGGTGATCTGATCAACGCTGAAATATTCCAAGCTGGTCAACTGGTGGATGTCACCGGTCAGTCCAAAGGTAAAGGCTTTGCCGGTACCATCAAGCGTTGGAACTTCCGCGGCCAAGACAATACTCACGGTAACTCCGTGTCCCACCGTGTTCCGGGTTCGATTGGCCAGTGCCAGACTCCGGGTCGCGTATTCAAGGGCAAAAAAATGTCCGGTCATATGGGCGCTGAGCGCGTGACCGTGCAGTCCCTGGAAGTAGTGCGGGTTGACGCTGAACGCAATCTGTTGCTGGTCAAGGGTGCTGTTCCTGGCGCTACTGGCGGCAACCTGGTTGTACGTCCAGCGGCCAAGGCTCGCGGTTAAGGGGAAGCTGACATGCAATTAAATGTAAATGGCGCTCAAGCAATCGAAGTATCCGAAGCCACTTTTGGCGGCGCATACAACGAGACCCTGGTTCACCAAGCAGTTGTGGCCTACATGGCCGGCGGCCGTCAGGGCAGCAAGCAGCAGAAGACTCGTTCCGACGTGTCCGGTGGCGGTAAGCGCCCGTGGCGTCAGAAGGGTACCGGTCGTGCTCGTGCAGGTACCACTCGTGGTCCGATCTGGCGTGGCGGTGGTGTGACCTTCGCGGCTCGTCCGCAGAATCACGATCAAAAGCTGAACAAGAAAATGTATCGCGCTGCATTGCGTTCGATTCTTGCTGAGCTGGTTCGTACTGATCGTTTGATCGTCGTCGAAGACTTCAGCGTTGAAGCTCCGAAGACCAAAGAACTGTTGGGCAAGTTGAATGGCATGGGTCTGACCGATGTGCTGATCGTGTCCGATGCTATTGATGAGAATCTGTACCTGGCTGCTCGCAACCTGCCGCACGTTGATGTTCGTGACGTGCAAGGTTCCGATCCAGTTAGTCTGATCGCGTATGAAAAGGTGCTGGTCACCGTTTCTGCCGTGAAGAAATTCGAGGAGCTGCTGGGATGAACCAGGAACGCGTATTTAAAGTGCTGCTTGGCCCGCACATCTCCGAGAAGGCCACGGTTCTCGCTGACAAGAAAAGTCAGTTCGTTTTCAAGGTTGCAACTGATGCAACCAAGCTGGAAATCAAGAAGGCCGTCGAAAGCCTGTTCAGCGTGAATGTTGCTGCTGTTAATACCGTGAATGTTCTCGGTAAGACCAAGCGCAACGCTCGCGGCCTGGGCAAGCGTAACGACTGGAAGAAAGCGATCATCTCGCTTCAGCCAGGCCAAGATCTCGATTTCGCCAGCAGTGCTGAGTAAGGAAGGGGTGCATCATGGCAATCGTTAAATGCAAACCGACTTCCCCTGGCCGCCGTTTTGTGGTCAAGGTGGTCAATCAGGAGCTGCATAAAGGCGCTCCTTACGCTCCGCTGCTTGAGAAGAAGTCGAAGACTGGCGGTCGTAACAATAATGGTCGTATCACCACCCGTCATATCGGTGGTGGCCACAAGCAGCATTACCGTCTGGTCGATTTCCGTCGCAACGACAAAGATGGCATTCCAGCCACTGTCGAGCGTATTGAATACGATCCGAACCGTACCGCACACATCGCTCTGCTGATGTATGCAGACGGCGAGCGTCGCTACATCATCGCCCCTAAAGGCGTGAGTGCTGGCGATCAGCTGGTAGCTGGCATCATGGCTCCGATCAAGCCGGGCAACAGTCTGCAGCTGCGCAACATTCCAGTTGGTAGCACTGTTCACGGTATCGAACTGAAGCCGGGTAAAGGTGCTCAGATCGCTCGTTCCGCTGGTGCTTCGGCTCAGCTGATTGCGCGTGAAGGTGTCTACGTGACCCTGCGTCTGCGTTCCGGTGAGATGCGTAAAGTACTGGCTGAATGCCGTGCGACCCTGGGCGAAGTCTCGAACTCCGAGCACAGCCTGCGTTCGCTGGGTAAAGCTGGTGCCAAGCGCTGGCGTGGCGTTCGCCCAACCGTTCGTGGTGTTGCCATGAACCCGGTTGACCACCCACATGGTGGTGGTGAAGGTCGTACCTCTGGTGGTCGTCATCCGGTGTCTCCATGGGGCTTCCCGACGAAGGGCGCGAAGACTCGTGGTAACAAACGCACCGACAACATGATCGTCCGTCGTCGCAAGTAAATAGAGGGATACGACAGTGCCACGTTCTCTGAAAAAAGGTCCTTTTATTGATCTTCACCTACTGAAGAAGATCGAAGTGGCGGTGGAAAAGAACGATCGCAAGCCGGTGAAAACCTGGTCGCGCCGTTCGATGATCCTGCCACAAATGGTCGGTCTGACCATCGCTGTACATAACGGTCGTCAACATGTCCCAGTTCTCGTGAACGAAGACATGGTCGGTCACAAACTGGGCGAATTTGCCGGCACTCGTACCTATCGTGGGCACGTGGCTGACAAGAAAGCCAAGCGTTAAGGGGTTAGGAAATGGAAGTAGCCGCTAAGTTGTCGGGCGCTCGCATCTCCGCCCAAAAAGCCCGCTTGGTCGCCGACCAGATTCGTGGGAAGAAGGTGGGCGAAGCGCTCAACCTCCTGGCTTTCAGCAGTAAGAAAGCCGCCGAGATCATTAAGAAAGTGCTGGAGTCGGCTGTAGCCAACGCCGAGCACAACGAAGGCGCAGACGTTGATGACTTGAAGGTCAGCACCGTTTTCGTCAACGAAGGGCGTTCGCTGAAGCGCATCATGCCGCGTGCCAAAGGCCGCGCTGATCGCATCGTCAAGCGGTCTTGCCATATCACTGTCAAGGTTGCGGACAAGTAACGGAGTCGATCAGATGGGTCAGAAAGTACATCCCATTGGCATTCGCCTGGGAATCGTCAAGGAGCACACCTCCGTCTGGTACGCCAGCGGTCGGACTTATGCGGACTATTTGTTCGCTGATCTGAAGGTGCGTGAGTATCTCCAAGACAAACTAAAAAGCGCGTCCGTAAGCCGTATCGACATTGCTCGCCCGGCTCAAACCGCACGTATCACCATCCACACCGCTCGTCCCGGTATCGTTATCGGTAAGAAAGGTGAAGATGTTGAGAAGCTGCGTCAGGACCTGACCAAGCAAATGGGTGTGCCTGTGCACATCAATATCGAAGAGATCCGCAAGCCGGAGCTCGACGGTATGCTGGTTGCGCAGAGCGTAGCTCAGCAGCTGGAGCGTCGTGTGATGTTCCGTCGCGCTATGAAACGCGCTGTACAGAACGCCATGCGCATTGGTGCCAAGGGCATCAAAATCCAAGTGAGCGGTCGTCTCGGCGGTGCTGAAATTGCACGTACCGAATGGTATCGCGAAGGTCGTGTGCCGTTGCACACCCTGCGTGCCGATATCGACTATGCCACGTACGAAGCGCACACCACTTACGGTGTGATCGGTGTCAAGGTTTGGATCTTCAAAGGCGAAGTGATTGGTGGCCTTAAAGAAGAACTGAAACCCCAAGCGCCTGCGCCTCGTAAAAAAGCTGCTAAGTAAGGAGTACGCAAAATGTTGCAACCAAAGCGTACGAAGTTCCGTAAGCAGATGACCGGCCACAACCGTGGTCTGGCTCAGCGCGGTAGCAAAGTCAGCTTCGGCGAGTTTGCTCTGAAGTCTGTTGCCCGCGGTCGTCTCACCGCCCGTCAGATTGAGTCCGCTCGTCGTGCTCTGACTCGTCACGTTAAGCGTGGCGGGAAAATCTGGATTCGCGTCTTCCCGGACAAGCCGATCTCCAAGAAGCCTCTTGAAGTGCGGATGGGTAAAGGGAAGGGTAGCGTTGAATATTGGGTAGCCCAGATCCAGCCAGGCAAAGTCCTGTATGAGATCGAAGGCGTTTCCGAAGAGTTGGCGCGTGAGGCTTTTGCCCTGGCTGCTGCAAAGCTGCCGCTCGCCACCACTTTTGTTAAGCGGACGGTGATGTGATGAAGGCGAATGAACTTCGTGAAAAATCAGCACAGCAGCTGAACGAGCAACTGCTCGGCCTGCTGCGCGACCAGTTCAATCTGCGTATGCAGAAAGCAACTGGCCAGTTGGGGCAGTCTCACCTGCTCTCGCAAGTTAAGCGCGACATCGCTCGTGTGAAAACTGTGCTCAACCAGCAGGCAGGTAAGTGATCATGGCTGAAGCCGAAAAAACAGTCCGTACGCTGACCGGCCGTGTCGTCAGCGACAAGATGGACAAGACCATCACCGTATTGATCGAGCGTCGCGTTAAGCACCCTATCTACGGCAAATATGTCAAGCGTTCGACCAAGCTGCACGCACACGACGAAACCAACCAGAGCAAGATCGGTGACAAAGTTTCCATTCGCGAAACTCGTCCCGTTGCCAAGACTAAGTCTTGGGCGCTGGTTGAGATCCTCGAACGCGCAGTGGACGTCTAAGGGCTAAGGGTCGGAGAAATTATATGATTCAGACTCAATCCATGCTCGACGTCGCTGACAACAGCGGTGCTCGTCGCGTTATGTGTATCAAGGTGCTGGGCGGTTCGCACCGCCGTTATGCTGGCATCGGCGACATCATCAAAGTCACCGTTAAGGAAGCAATTCCGCGCGGTAAAGTGAAAAAAGGCCAAGTGATGACTGCTGTTGTAGTCCGCACTCGTCACGGCGTTCGTCGCCCTGATGGCTCGATCATTCGCTTTGATGGCAACGCTGCTGTTCTGCTGAACAACAAGCAAGAGCCAATTGGCACTCGTATTTTTGGGCCAGTGACTCGTGAACTTCGTACTGAGAAGTTCATGAAGATCGTCTCGCTCGCCCCTGAAGTGCTCTAAGGAGATCCGACATGCAAAAGATTCGTCGTGACGACGAGATCATCGTGATCGCCGGTAAAGACAAAGGTAAGCGTGGCAAGGTGCTCAAGGTTCTCGCTGACGACCGTTTGGTCGTTGGTGGGATCAACCTGGTGAAGCGCCATACCAAGCCGAACCCGATGTCGGGCGTTCAGGGCGGTATCGTCGAGAAAGAAGCGCCAATGCACGCTTCTAACGTGGCCATCTTCAATGGCGAAACCAACAAGGCTGATCGCGTTGGTTTCAAAGTAGAAGAAGGTAAAAAAATTCGTGTCTTCAAGTCGACCCAAAAAGCGGTTGATGCTTGAACACTGCTAGGTAGAAGACCATGGCACGACTAAAAGAGATTTATCGGAAAGAAATCGCTCCCAAGCTTAAGGAAGAACTTAAGCTTGCCAACGTGATGGAAGTTCCGCGCATCACCAAGATCACCCTTAACATGGGCCTGGGCGAAGCAATCGGTGACAAGAAAATCATCGAGCACGCTGTTGCCGACCTGGAAAAGATTACCGGTCAGAAAGTCGTTGTGACTCATGCCCGTAAGTCGATTGCAGGCTTCAAGGTTCGTGAGGGCTGGCCGATCGGCGTTAAAGTTACTCTGCGCCGTGAGCGTATGTACGAGTTCCTGGATCGTCTGCTGTCCATCTCCCTGCCGCGCGTGCGTGACTTCCGCGGCCTGAATGCCAAGTCCTTTGATGGTCGCGGCAACTACAGCATGGGCGTGAAAGAGCAGATCATCTTCCCGGAAATCGACTACGACAAAATCGATGCTCTGCGTGGTCTGGACATTACCCTGACCACCACTGCCCGTACGGATGATGAAGGTCGCGCCTTGCTGCGTGCTTTCAAATTCCCGTTCCGCAACTGATTGGAGTTGGATCATGGCCAAAACCAGCATGAAAAACCGCGAGCTGAAGCGTCAGCAAACGGTAGCCAAGTACGCTAAGAAGCGTGCCGAGCTGAAAGCTACCATCGCCGATCTGAACGCCAGTCCAGAAGCGCGTTGGGCAGCACAAGTAGCGCTGCAGAAGCAGCCGCGTGACGCCAGCGCCTCGCGCCTGCGTAATCGCTGCCGCATTACCGGTCGTCCGCACGGCGTTTATCGCAAGTTCGGTCTGTCGCGTATCAAGCTGCGTGAAGCTGCAATGCGTGGTGATGTACCAGGTCTGGTTAAAGCCAGCTGGTAAAAACAAAGCCGGCCTAGTGCCGGCTTTGTCTTATCTGTGAATCAGGCCCCTTTGGGGCTTGATTCATTTTTGATCAGTCTCTAGAATGCTCGGCTCGCCTGAGCCTGGGTTCAATTTTTCTCAGAATTCTCAGCGACTGTAGCCGCAAGGCTAATTCTTTTTGTATCAGGAGCGTCTAGCCCATGAGTATGCAGGACCCGTTAGCGGACATGCTAACTCGTATCCGTAATGCCCAGATGGCTGAAAAGTCCGTCGTAAGCATGCCGTCTTCCACGTTGAAGGTGGCTGTAGCCAAAGTTTTGAAAGACGAAGGTTATATTGCGGGTTATCAGATTAGCGGTGAAGTTAAGCCGCAGCTGTCCATCGAGCTGAAATACTTCGAAGGCCGTCCGGTTATCGAAGAAGTTAAGCGCGTGAGCCGTCCAGGCCTTCGCCAATACAAATCCGTCGATGACCTGCCGAAAGTTCGTGGCGGTCTCGGTGTTTCCATCGTCTCCACCAACAAGGGTGTGATGACGGACCGCGCTGCGCGCGCTGCCGGTGTCGGCGGCGAAGTGCTTTGCACAGTGTTCTAAGGGGGGATAAGCATGTCTCGCGTTGCTAAGAACCCCGTTGTGTTGCCAGCTGGTGTTGAGGTCAAACTCGCCGGTCAGCAACTCTCGGTAAAGGGTGCCAAGGGTACTCTAGAACTGAACGTTCACTCGTCCGTTGAAGTTCTGCAAGAAGCTGGTGAGCTGCGTTTCGCTGCTCGCAATGGCGATCAGCAGACTCGTGCAATGGCCGGTACCACTCGCGCCCTGGTCAACAATATGGTGATCGGTGTTAGCACTGGCTTCGAGCGTAAGCTGCAGCTGGTTGGTGTTGGTTACAAAGCGCAAGCCAAAGGTCAGGTGCTGAACCTCGCTCTCGGCTTCTCCCATCCGATCGACTATGAGTTGCCGGACGGTGTAGTTGCTGAAACCCCGAACCAGACCGAGATCCTGATCAAGGGTGTCGACAAACAACTGGTTGGTCAGGTCGCTGCGGAGATTCGTGACTTCCGTCGTCCTGAACCTTACAAGGGCAAAGGTGTTCGTTACGCTGACGAAGTCGTCCGCCGTAAAGAAGCCAAGAAGAAGTAGGGCATAGCAAATGACCGACAAAAAAGTTACTCGACTGCGTCGCGCTCGCAAAGCACGCCTGAAAATGCACGAGCTCGAAGCCGTGCGTCTCTGCGTGTATCGCTCTTCGCAGCACATCTATGCCCAGGTCATTTCGGCCGACGGCAGCAAGGTTCTGGCCAGCGCCTCTACCTTGGACAAAGCACTGCGTGACGGCGCCACTGGCAACGTCGACGCGGCCAAGAAAGTTGGTGAGCTGGTTGCCGAGCGTGCGAAAGCCGCTGGTGTAACTCAGGTTGCATTCGACCGTTCTGGCTTCAAGTACCACGGCCGCGTCAAGGCGCTGGCTGATGCTGCTCGTGAAGGCGGGCTGGAGTTTTAAGTTATGGCAAATAACGACCAAAAGCGCGACGAAGGCTATATCGAGAAGCTGGTACAGGTTAACCGCGTTGCCAAGACCGTTAAGGGTGGCCGTATCTTCACTTTCACCGCGTTGACCGTGGTTGGTGATGGTAAGGGTCGCGTCGGTTTCGGCCGTGGCAAGTCCCGTGAAGTGCCTGCTGCCATCCAAAAGGCGATGGAAGCTGCTCGTCGCAACATGATCCAAGTTGATCTGAATGGCACCACTCTGCAGTACGCAATGAAGTCTGCTCATGGCGCCTCTAAGGTGTACATGCAGCCTGCTTCTGAAGGTACCGGCATCATCGCCGGCGGCGCTATGCGTGCCGTTCTGGAAGTAGCTGGCGTGCAGAACGTTCTGGCTAAGTGCTACGGCTCGACTAACCCAGTGAACGTGGTGTACGCCACTTTCAAAGGTTTGAAAGCTATGCAATCGCCAGGTTCTGTTGCGGCTAAGCGTGGCAAGAGCGTCGAGGAGATTCTCTAATCATGGCTAATACCGTAAAAGTCACGCTGATCAAAAGCATGACCGGCCGTATCCCCAACCATAAGCTCTGCGTTAAGGGTTTGGGTCTGCGTCGCATCGGTCACACCGTAGAAGTGCTGGATACTCCCGAGAATCGCGGGATGATCAACAAGGCTTACTACATGCTGCGAGTCGAGGGTTAATTCATGTACCTGAACGATTTGAGTCCTGCGCCGGGTTCCCGTCGCGAGAAGCACCGTCCGGGCCGTGGTATCGGTAGCGGTTTGGGTAAGACTGGTGGCCGCGGCCACAAAGGTCAGACCTCCCGCTCCGGTGGCACCATTGCTCCGGGTTTCGAAGGCGGCCAGCAGCCTCTGCACCGCCGTCTGCCTAAGTTCGGTTTCGTTTCTTTGAAGGCTATGGATCGCGCACAAGTGCGTACTTCCGAGCTGAATAAAATCGAAGGCGGCATTGTTACTCTGCAGTCGCTGAAGGATGCCAACCTGATCAACCAAAACGTACAGCGTGTGAAAGTCATGCTGTCCGGTGAAGTTACTCAGGCAGTCACCCTTAAAGGTATCGCCGCCACCAAAGGTGCGCGCGCGGCTATCGAAGCAGCTGGCGGTAAGTTCGAGGAATAAATGGCTAAGCAAGGTGCTCTCTCAGCGCTCAGCAATGGCGGGTTATCCGAGCTCTGGGCTCGTTTGCGCTTTCTGTTCATGGCGATCATCGTCTATCGGATAGGTGCACACATCCCGGTTCCTGGTATCAACCCTGATCGGCTGGCGGACCTGTTTCGACAGAATGAGGGGACCATTCTTAGCTTGTTCAACATGTTTTCCGGCGGCGCGCTGGAGCGTATGAGCATTTTTGCACTGGGGATCATGCCGTACATTTCGGCGTCGATCATCATGCAGCTCATGACCGCTGTCAGTCCGCAGCTGGAGCAGTTGAAGAAGGAAGGTGAAGCTGGCCGTCGCAAGATTAGCCAGTACACCCGCTACGGCACCCTCGTCCTGGCATTCGTCCAAGCCATCGGTATGTCCGTTGGTCTGGCTAGTCAGGGCGTAGCGTTTACAGTTGATTTCGGCTTCCACTTTGTTGCGGTCACCACGTTTGTGGCGGGTGCAATGTTCATGATGTGGCTGGGCGAGCAAATCACTGAGCGTGGTGTTGGCAACGGTATTTCGATGCTGATCTTTGCAGGCATCGTAGCCGGTCTGCCGTCGGCGATTGGGCAGTCTTTCGAGTCTGCTCGCCAGGGTGATATCAATATCTTTGCCCTGATCGCCATCGGTTTGCTGGCAGTAGCGATTATCGGTTTCGTGGTGTTCATTGAACGTGGTCAGCGTCGCATTGCGGTGCACTACGCCAAGCGTCAGCAGGGTCGTAAGGTCTTCGCTGCGCAGACTAGCCACTTGCCGTTGAAGGTGAACATGGCGGGGGTTATCCCGGCTATTTTCGCCAGCAGCCTTCTGTTATTCCCGGCTTCGCTGGGTGCCTGGTTTGGTCAGTCTGAAGGTATGGGCTGGCTGCAGGATATTTCACAGGCTATCGCTCCTGGTCAGCCGTTGAACATTTTGCTGTTTAGTGCAGGGATCGTTTTCTTCTGCTTCTTCTATACAGCGCTGATGTTCAACCCGAAAGACGTAGCGGAGAACCTGAAGAAGTCCGGTGCCTTTATTCCGGGTATCCGTCCCGGTGAGCAATCGGCGCGCTATATCGATGGCGTGTTGACTCGCTTGACCATGTTCGGTGCTCTGTACATGACGGCCGTGTGCCTGTTGCCCCAGTTCCTGGTGGTGGCTGCCAACGTACCGTTCTATCTTGGCGGGACCTCGTTGCTGATCGTGGTAGTGGTTGTGATGGACTTTATGTCGCAAGTACAATCGCACCTCGTTTCGCACCAGTACGAATCCCTGATGAAGAAAGCCAACCTGAAGGGCTACGGCAGCGGCATGCTGCGCTGAAGTCCATAAGGTTCGAGGAGTTGGTGATGAAAGTTCGTGCATCGGTGAAAAAGCTGTGCCGTAACTGCAAGATTATCCGTCGCGAAGGTGTTGTTCGCGTCATTTGCAGCGCGGAGCCGCGTCACAAACAGCGCCAAGGCTGAGTGTGAGTGAAGTGACAAGCCCGGCAGCTAGTGCGCTGCCGGGTTGATTATTTGTTTTTACAGCGTTAATATCTCGCGCCCTATTTCTTGGCTTCCGGGGCGTAGGTAGCTGTCAATTGGAGTTCCACTGAATGGCCCGTATTGCAGGCGTTAACATTCCGGATAACAAGCACACTGTTATCTCGTTGACCTACATCTATGGTGTTGGTCGTACAACTGCACAGAAAGTCTGTGCTGCCGCCGGCGTTAATCCGGCTGCAAAGATCAAAGATCTCTCTGACGAGCAGATCGAGCAGCTGCGTGGCGAAGTTGCCAAGGTAAATACCGAAGGTGACCTGCGTCGTGAAGTGAACATGAAAATCAAGCGCTTGATGGACCTGGGTTGCTACCGCGGCCTGCGTCATCGTCGTGGTCTGCCGGCTCGCGGTCAGCGTACCAAGACCAACGCGCGTACCCGTAAGGGCCCGCGTAAGCCGATCCGCAAGTAATCGCATTCGCGCATCGACAGGAATCTAGTCATGGCAAAACCTGCTGCTCGTACTCGTAAGAAAGTCAAAAAGACGGTGGTTGATGGCATCGCCCACATCCACGCTTCTTTCAACAACACAATCGTGACCATTACTGACCGTCAGGGCAACGCCCTGTCCTGGGCTACCTCTGGTGGTTCGGGTTTCCGCGGCTCGCGTAAAAGCACCCCGTTCGCCGCCCAGGTGGCTGCAGAACGTGCTGGTCAAGCTGCGCTGGAATACGGTCTGAAGAACCTCGACGTTAACGTCAAGGGGCCAGGTCCGGGTCGTGAGTCCGCTGTCCGTGCATTGAACGGCTGTGGCTATAAGATCGCCAGCATCACCGATGTGACGCCAATCCCGCATAACGGGTGCCGTCCTTCGAAGAAGCGTCGCGTGTAATCAGGAGACAGTGAGAAATGGCTCGTTACATTGGTCCCAAATGCAAACTGTCTCGTCGTGAAGGCACTGATCTTTTCCTGAAAAGCGGCGTTCGCGCCCTGGAATCGAAGTGCAACATCGAAGCAGCCCCAGGTATTCACGGTCAGCGCCGTGGCCGTCAGTCTGACTACGGCACCCAGCTGCGTGAGAAGCAAAAAGTTCGTCGTATCTATGGCGTACTTGAGCGTCAATTCAGCGGTTATTACAAAGAAGCAGCCGGCAAGAAAGGTGCTACTGGTGAGAACCTGCTGCAATTGCTTGAGTGCCGTCTGGATAACGTGGTTTATCGCATGGGCTACGGCGCTACCCGCGCTGAATCCCGTCAGCTGGTATCGCACAAGGCGATCAGCGTAAACGGTAAAACTGTCAACGTACCGTCCTACCAGGTTCGTGCTGGTGACGTGGTTGCAGTCCGCGAGAAGTCGAAGAATCAGCTGCGCATTGTTCAAGCTCTCGAGCTGTGTGCCCAGCGTGGCCGCGTTGAATGGGTAGAAGTAGACACTGAGAAGAAGTCTGGCGTGTTCAAAAACGTCCCGGCTCGCAGTGACCTCTCCGCCGACATCAACGAAAGCCTGATTGTCGAGCTCTACTCCAAGTAAGGGCTAGAAAATAGGTGCATCCATGCAGATTTCGGTAAATGAGTTCCTGACCCCCCGTCACATTGATGTGCAGGTGGTCAGTTCGACCCGCGCCAAGATCACTCTCGAGCCTCTCGAGCGTGGCTTTGGCCATACCCTGGGCAACGCGCTGCGCCGCATCCTGTTGTCCTCCATGCCTGGCTGTGCAGTAGTCGAGGCCGAGATTGATGGCGTACTCCATGAGTACAGCGCCATCGAAGGTGTTCAGGAAGACGTCATTGAAATCCTGCTCAACCTGAAAGGTCTGGCTGTCAAGCTGCACGGTCGTGACGAAGTGACACTGACTCTGGCGAAGAAGGGCTCGGGTGTAGTTACCGCTGCCGATATTCAGCTGGATCACGATGTCGAAATCGTCAATGGCGACCACGTAATCGCCAACCTGGCTTCCACTGGCGCGCTGAACATGAAGCTCACCATAGCTCGTGGTCGCGGCTATGAGCCGGCTGACGCGCGTCAGAGCGATGAAGATGAAAGCCGCAGCATTGGTCGCTTGCAGCTGGATGCTTCGTTCAGCCCAGTACGTCGTGTGTCGTACGTGGTGGAAAACGCTCGTGTTGAGCAGCGTACTAACCTGGACAAACTGGTTATTGACCTGGAGACCAACGGTACTCTGGACCCTGAAGAGGCTATCCGCCGCGCTGCAACCATTCTGCAACAGCAGTTGGCTGCGTTCGTCGACCTCAAAGGTGACAGCGAGCCTGTTGTTATCGAACAGGAAGATGAGATCGATCCGATCCTTCTCCGTCCGGTTGATGACCTGGAACTGACTGTACGTTCGGCTAACTGCCTCAAGGCAGAGAACATTTACTACATCGGCGATCTGATTCAGCGCACCGAAGTAGAACTGTTGAAAACGCCGAACCTGGGCAAGAAATCCCTGACTGAAATCAAGGATGTTCTGGCTTCTCGCGGTCTGTCCCTCGGTATGCGCCTCGACAACTGGCCGCCGGCAAGTCTGAAGAAAGACGATAAGGCGACTGCCTGATCGTCATCATCACCGAACGTGAGTTTGGTAAGGAATTGAACCATGCGTCATCGTAAAAGTGGCCGTCACCTCAGCCGCACCAGCGCACACCGCAAGGCCATGTTCCAGAACATGGCGGTATCGCTGTTCGAGCATGAGCTGATCAAAACTACTCTGCCGAAAGCCAAAGAGCTGCGTCGCGTTGCCGAGCCGCTGATTACTCTGGCTAAAGAAGACAGCGTTGCTAACCGTCGTCTGGCCTTCGATCGTACTCGTTCGAAAGCCATCGTCGGCAAGCTGTTCAACGACCTGGGCAAGCGCTACGCCACCCGTCAGGGCGGTTACCTGCGCATCCTCAAGTGCGGCTTCCGCACTGGCGACAATGCTCCAATGGCTTATGTTGAGCTGGTTGACCGTCCGGTCGCTGGTGCAGCTGTAGACGCTGAGTAAGTCGTAGGTTGTATAAGAAACCGGGCCTTGGCCCGGTTTTTTTATGGCTGGAATAAGCCCTGCAATGACGTTTGTCATACGTCGCTATGTGCGGTGTGCTTGACCCGCCGCCTGTGGGCGGCCAGCATTAGCCCATCCGCGTGCTAGGAAAATATCCATGAAAGGCCATATAGAAGTCATCGATTACCTGAAGGTGCTGCTCAAGGGCGAGCTGGCAGCTCGTGATCAGTACTTTGTGCATTCGCGGCTGTATGAGGATTGGGGTTTCAGCAAGCTGTACGAGCGGATCAACCATGAAATGGAAGAGGAGACTCAGCACGCTGATGCCATCCTCAAGCGCATTCTATTTTTGGAAGGCACGCCGGATATGGTTCCCGACAGCTTCCGCTTTGGTCAGACGGTGCCGGAGATGCTCAAGCTCGACCTGGCGCTGGAATATCACGTGCGCGGGGCCTTGAGCAAAGGCATCGCCCTGTGCGAGCAGCATCAGGATTACCAGACTCGCGACATTCTGCTGGTGCAACTCAAGGACACCGAAGAGGATCACGCCTATTGGCTGGAAGTTCAGCTGGGTCTGATCGACCGAATTGGTTTGCAGAACTACCTGCAGACGCAGATGTAAGATTCTGCAGCCAAGAAAAAGCCCCGCATGTGCGGGGCTTTTTCTTGGGCGCGAGCTTAGTCGCGATCACGTTCCAGCAGCGGCTTGAGGAAGTAGCCGGTATGCGACTGCGGCATCTCGGCGACTTCTTCGGGCGTGCCGACGGCAATGATCTGGCCACCCTTGGAGCCGCCTTCCGGGCCGAGATCCACCAGCCAGTCGGCGGTCTTGATTACGTCCAGATTGTGCTCGATCACCACCACAGTGTTGCCGTGGTCGCGTAGGCGGTGCAATACATCAAGCAGTTGCTGAATATCGGCGAAGTGCAGGCCGGTGGTCGGCTCATCAAGGATATACAGAGTTTTGCCTGTGTCGCGTTTGCTCAGCTCGCGCGACAGTTTGACTCGCTGAGCCTCACCGCCGGACAGGGTGGTCGCGCTCTGGCCCAGTTTGATATAGGACAGGCCAACGTCCATCAGCGTCTGTAGCTTGCGCGCCAGCGCCGGCACGGCATCGAAGAATACCCGCGCCTCCTCGATGGTCATGTCGAGCACTTCGGTAATGCTCTTGCCCTTGTATTTGATCTCCAGGGTCTCACGGTTGTACCGCTTGCTCTTGCATACGTCGCAGGGCACGTAGATGTCGGGCAGAAAGTGCATTTCCACCTTGATCAGACCGTCGCCCTGGCAGGCTTCGCAGCGTCCGCCCTTGACGTTGAAGCTAAAGCGCCCCGGGCCGTAGCCGCGTGAGCGCGATTCCGGAACGCCGGCGAACAGCTCACGGATCGGGGTGAACAGCCCGGTGTAGGTCGCTGGATTGGAGCGAGGCGTGCGACCAATCGGGCTCTGGTCGATATCCACCACCTTATCCAGATGCTGCAGCCCGTCGATGCTGTCGTGGGCGGCGGCCTCCAGGGTTGTGGCGCCGTTCAGCGCAGTGGCGCTGAGTGGGAATAGGGTGTTGTTGATCAGCGTCGATTTGCCAGAGCCAGACACCCCGGTGACGCAGGTGAGCAGGCCAATCGGGATTTCTAGGTCGACATTGCGCAGGTTGTTGCCGCGCGCGCCTTTGATCTTCAGCGAAAGCTTCTTATCTCGTGGCGTACGCTTGGCCGGTACTTTGATCTTCACGCGACCAGAGAGGTATTTGCCAGTCAGTGAGTCTGGGTGAGCCATGACTTCGGCGGCGGTGCCCTGGGCGACGATCTGCCCGCCGTGCACACCTGCACCCGGGCCGATATCGACCACGTAGTCGGCCATGCGGATGGCGTCTTCGTCGTGCTCGACCACGATCACCGTGTTGCCGATATCACGCAGGTGGCGCAGGGTGCCGAGCAGGCGCTCGTTGTCACGCTGGTGCAGGCCGATAGAGGGTTCGTCGAGGATATACATCACGCCCACCAGGCCGGCACCGATCTGGCTGGCCAGACGAATACGTTGCGCCTCACCGCCGGACAGGGTGTCGGCGCTGCGGTCGAGGGTCAGGTAGTCGAGGCCGACGTTGACCAGAAACTGCAGGCGCTCGCGGATCTCTTTGAGGATCTTCTCGGCGATTTCGCCGCGCCGACCGGGCAGGGCCAGGCTGCCGAAATACTCGGTGGCGTCGCCAATTGGCATGCCGCTGACCGCTGGCAGGGTTTTCTCGCCGACCCATACGTGCCGTGCCTCACGGCGCAGGCGGGTGCCGCGGCAATCCTGGCAAGCCTGGGTGCTGAGGAACTTGGCCAGTTCCTCGCGCACGCTGGCGGATTCGGTCTCGCGGTAACGTCGCTCGAGGTTAGGCACTATGCCTTCGAAGGGGTGCGAGCGCTTGACGATGTCGCCACGGTCATTCAGATACTTGAAGTCGACGTTCTGTGTGCCGCTACCGAACAGAATGCATTTCTGGTGTTCGGCGCTGAGGTCATCGAACGGCACCTCCAGGCTGAAACCGTAATGCGCGGCGAGGGAGCCGAGCATCTGGAAGTAATAGACGTTGCGCCTATCCCAGCCGCGGATTGCGCCTTCTGCCAGGGTCAGCTCGCCATTGACCAGACGCTTGGTGTCGAAGAACTGTTTTACGCCCAGGCCGTCGCAGGTGGGGCAGGCGCCGGCCGGGTTGTTGAAGGAGAACAGCTTGGGCTCAAGCTCGCTGATCGAGTGGCCGCACACCGGGCAGGCGAAGCGCGCGGAGAAGATAATTTCTTCGCCTTCTTCACCCTCCATCGGTGCGATCAGGGCCAGACCGTCGGCCAGCTTCAGTGCGGTTTCGAACGATTCGGCCAGGCGCTGCTGGAGATCGCCGCGTGCCTTGAAACGGTCGACTACGGCATCAATGCTGTGCTTCTTCTGCTTATCCAGCTTGGGCAGTTCGTCCAGCTCGTAAATCTTGCCATTGACCCGCACACGCACAAAGCCCTGGGCGCGCAGCTCATCGAAGATCGCCAGGTGCTCGCCTTTGCGTTCGCGAATTACCGGGGCCAGCAGCATCAGCTTGCTGCCTTCGGGCAGGGCCAGCACCTGGTCAACCATCTGGCTGACGGTCTGCGCCTCCAACGGTAGGTCGTGGTCCGGGCAGCGCGGAATACCGGCGCGGGCGTAGAGCAGGCGCAGGTAGTCATAGATCTCGGTGATGGTGCCGACGGTGGAGCGCGGGTTGTGCGACGTGGATTTCTGCTCGATGGAGATCGCCGGCGACAGGCCTTCGATGGTGTCGACATCGGGCTTTTCCATCATCGACAGAAACTGCCGGGCGTAGGCCGACAGCGACTCGACATAGCGGCGCTGCCCCTCGGCATAGAGGGTGTCGAAGGCCAGTGACGACTTGCCGGAACCGGACAGGCCGGTGATCACGATCAGCTTGTCGCGTGGCAGGGTCAGGTCGATGTTTTTCAAGTTATGGGTGCGTGCACCCCGGATTAGAATCTTGTCCACAAACAACGGCCTCGCATGGCGGGCGGAAAACCACCGAGTATACGGCTCGGGAGGTAGGCGCGGCAAAGCGTCACTGCTGTGCCGCATGGTTTGAGTGCTGCTAGAATCGCGGCCTATTTTCCCAGAGCGTTATCCATGCACGATCCACACAACGAGCGCATGAGCGGCAGTGAAACCCGCGCGGCCGGTGGTCTGGCGCTGGTGTTCGCGTTCCGTATGCTCGGCATGTTTATGGTGCTGCCGGTTTTGGCTACCTATGGCATGGAGTTGCAGGGCAGCACGCCGGCACTGATCGGTCTGGCGATAGGCGCCTACGGTTTGACCCAGGCGTTTCTGCAAATTCCCTTTGGCATGCTCAGTGATCGCATCGGCCGACGACCGGTGATCTATGTCGGTCTGCTGGTTTTTGCCGCCGGTAGCCTGCTGGCAGCCAATGCCGATTCGATTTATGGGGTGATTGCCGGACGCATTCTGCAAGGCGCGGGGGCAATTTCGGCAGCGGTGATGGCGCTGCTATCCGATTTGACTCGTGAGCAGCACCGCACCAAGGCCATGGCCATGATCGGCATGAGCATCGGCCTGTCGTTTGCCGTGGCAATGGTGGTTGGTCCGTTGTTGACCCGTGCCTTTGGCCTGTCCGGTCTGTTTCTCGCCACTGCGGCCATGGCGCTGCTCGGCATCGTTATCGTCGCTGGTCTGGTGCCGAGTTCTGCCGGGCCGTTGCAGCACCGCGAGTCCGGAGTGAACAAGCAGGCGTTGCTGCCGACGCTCAAGCATGCCGACTTGCTGCGTCTGGATTTTGGCATTTTGGTGCTGCACGCAATTCTTATGGCCAGCTTTATCGCGTTGCCGTTGGCGCTGGTGGAGCAGGGTGACCTGGCCAAGGAAGAGCACTGGTGGGTCTATCTGACTGCGCTGCTGGTGGGCTTCTTCGGCATGGTGCCGTTCATTATTTACGGCGAGAAGAAACGCCGGATGAAGCATGTGCTGCTCGGCGCGGTGACGGTGCTGCTGCTGTGTGAGCTGTTCTTCTGGTGGTTCGGCACCAGCCTGCGCGCGCTGGTGCTCGGTACGGTGGTGTTCTTCACCGCATTCAACCTGCTGGAAGCGTCTTTGCCGTCGCTGATCAGTAAGGTCGCGCCAGCCGGCGGCAAAGGCACGGCGATGGGGGTGTATTCCACCAGCCAGTTCCTCGGCGCGGCCATCGGCGGCATTCTCGGGGGCTGGCTTTATCAGCACTACAGCCTGTCGGGCGTGTTTGCCGGCTGCGCAGTGCTGGCTCTTTTTTGGCTGGCCTTTGCTGTTACTATGCGCGAACCGCCGTATGTCACCAGCCTGCGTCTGCCGCTTTCAGCAGCGGCCTTGCAAGAGGTGGGACTGGTTGAGCGCTTGCAGGCTGTGCCCGGAGTGGCGGATGCCGTAGTGGTGCGCGATGAAGCGGCCATCTATATCAAAGTGGATACCCAACAATTGGACCGCACGTCCCTTGAGCGCCTCATAGAGCCGGCGCCGGTGGCGTGCTGAAAGCCTAGGAGAACGTTATGGCCCGTGGGGTTAACAAAGTCATTCTGGTCGGTACCTGCGGACAGGACCCGGAAACCCGCTACCTGCCGAGCGGCAACGCGGTCACCAACCTGAGCCTGGCGACCAGCGAGCAGTGGACCGACAAGCAGACCGGTCAGAAGGTCGAGAAAACCGAGTGGCACCGTGTGTCGCTGTTCGGCAAGGTTGCCGAGATTGCCGGCGAGTACCTGCGCAAAGGTTCGCAGGTGTATATCGAAGGCAAGCTGCAAACCCGCGAGTGGGAAAAAGACGGCGTCAAGCGCTACACCACCGAAATCATCGTCGACATGCAGGGCACGATGCAGTTGCTGGGCGGTCGTCCGGACAACGCCGGTGGCGGTGACTCCGCGCCACGTCAGCAGCGCCCTGCGCCGCAGCGTGAACCACAACAGTCGGCACCACGTCCGGCTCCGCAGCAGGCGCCTCAGCCAGCCGCGGATTTCGACAGTTTTGATGACGATATCCCGTTCTGATCAGCTGAGTTAGCGCTCGATCATGCGTATGCGGCTGATGCTGCTGGGCGGCGGTAATGCGCTGGGGCAGGCTCTGATCCGTCTCGGCGCCGAGGAAGACATTGGTTTTCTCGCACCAAGGCCGCCGGAATCAGGCTGGGATCCTGCCAGCCTGACCCAGTTGCTCGACGACACCCGTCCCGATGCCCTGATCAACCTTGCTTACTACTTCGACTGGTTCCAGGCCGAAGTGGTCAGCGAGGCGCATTTTGCTGCTCAGGAACGCTCCGTCGAACGCCTGGCCGAACTCTGCCAGCATCACCAAATTCGCTTGTTGCAACCCTCCAGTTATCGAGTCTTTGATGGCTCGCGGGTGACCGCCTACAGCGAGAAGGAAGAGCCAGTGCCGCTGGGTGTGCGTGGCCAGGCGCTGTGGCGCTTCGAACAGCGTGTGCGCTCGATCTGCCCGCGGCATGTGTTGCTGCGTTTCGGCTGGTTGCTGGACGACAGCGCCAATGGCTTGCTCGGGCGCTTTCTGGTCCGCGCCTCGCATGATGAACCGCTGCTGCTGGCCGATGACCGGCGTGGCAATCCGACTCCGGTCGATGATGCCGCACGGGTAATTCTCGCCGTGCTCAAACAGCTGGATTGCCAGACGCCACTGTGGGGTACCTATCACTACGGCGGGCATGAGGCGACCACCTCGCTGGCGCTGGGGCAGGCGGTGCTCAGTGAAGCGCGCAATTTCCGTAGCAACCTGGTTGATGAGGTCAGTCCGCAGGCGCACAGTGCGCGCCCGGATGCTGCCGAAGAGCCGCAGCATGCGGTGCTCTCCTGCAAGAAAATTCTTCACACTTTCGGCATCAAGCCGCGTGCCTGGCGCTCGGGCCTGCCTAGCCTTTTGGATCGTTATTACCGCCATGTCTGATTCGCGTCCCGTACTGATTACCGGCGGTGCAGGCTTTATCGGCTCGCACCTGGTTGATGCGCTGCTGGCGCAGGGTTACCCCGTGCGGGTGCTGGACAACCTGTCGATGGGCAAGCTGAGCAATCTGCCGTTGGATAACCCGCGGTTGCAGTTTATTCAGGGCGATGTTGCCGATGCTGTCGTGGTGGCGCAGGCAGTTGCCGGCTGTGTGGCCGTGGCGCACCTGGCTGCGGTGGCCTCGGTACAGGCCTCTGTGGATGATCCGGTGGCCACTCACCAAAGCAATTTTGTCGGCACCCTGAATGTCTGTGAGGCCATGCGCCTGCATGGCGTCAAGCGCGTGCTGTTCGCCTCCAGTGCGGCGGTGTATGGCAACAATGGCGAAGGTCTGGCGATTGATGAAGCCACGCCCAAGGCGCCGCTGACGCCCTATGCCGCAGACAAGCTAGCCAGTGAGCACTATCTGGATTTCTATCGTCGGCAACATGGTCTGGAGCCGGCGATCTTTCGTTTCTTCAATATCTTCGGTCCGCGGCAGGACCCGTCCTCGCCGTACTCCGGTGTTATTAGCATCTTCACTCAGCGTACTCAGCAGGGTTTGCCGATCAGCGTGTTCGGTGATGGTGAGCAGACTCGTGACTTCTTTTATATCGAGGACTTGCTGGCACTGCTGACCCAGGCGTTGACTGCACCGCAGGTGGTGGAAGGTGCGGTAAATGTGGGCTGGAGTCAGGCGGTCAGCCTGAATCAGTTGCTGGCGCAGATCGGCGAGCTCTGCGGCGGCTTGCCTGCGGTGAATTACCAGGCTGCGCGGGCCGGAGATATTCGTCATTCGCGGGCGGATAACCAGCGCTTGCAGGCGCATTATCAGCTGCCGGCGGCAACGCCGATGCGCGAAGGCTTGCGGCGCTTGCTGGCGCAGTCTTGAATTTTCTCCAGACGACAAAAAACCGGCCATTTAGGCCGGTTTTTTATTGCTGGGCTCTTAGAACTTGTAGCCCAGACCGACCATGTAAACAAACGGATCTACGTCAACATCAACCTTGACCTTTTCGCCGCCAAAAGAGGTGGTGCCGGTGGTGTCGATATCGATATAGCGCACCTGGGCGTTGAGCATGATGTTGTCAGTCAGCATGTAGTCCATGCCTACCTGCGCCGCTAGGCCCCAGGAGTCCTTCATGTCCAAGCCGCTGAAGCCTTTGTCTTCCGCTGCACTGCTCAGCTTGGTATCGAAGAACCACGTGTAGTTGATACCTGCCCCCACATAGGGCTGGAAAGCCGAGTTGGAATCCATTGGGTAGTACACCACGCTCAGGGTTGGCGGCAGGTGCTTGAGTTCGCCGAGTTTGCCGTTCAGGCCGGCAAAGCCGCCGGGCATGCCTTTAACGCCGACGTTATGGCTGAACGGCGTGGCCGCCAGCAGCTCGATGCCGATGTTGTTGGTCAGCATATAAGCGAAGTTCAGGCCCAGCTGCGTATCGCTGTCCAAAGTCGCCTGGGTGCCGGCCACGTCAGTGCCCAGGGCACCAACCCAGATGTCACTGCTGCTTTCCTGTGGGTCAACGGTGATAGCACCGGCGCGCACGATGATGTCGCCAGCCTGGTGCGCGTGCGCCAGGGGGGCGGCAATGGCCAGGGCCAGCAGTGAGGCGGTAAACAGTGAAGTACGCATGATGTGCTCCCATAAAGCATCGGTTCGTATTGGCTGAGTACGATGTTAAGGGCGCGAAATAAGTGGCTGTTGATCCAGCTCAATAAAGTAGCTAGCTATCTAAATTTTCTTTATTGGACCATGAGGCTCGACGCTTGCGGCGTTCTGAGGACCACTGTTGACGTAAGGTGGGTTGCTTGAGATGCGTAAGGCAGTTGATAATAGTTCTCTTTATGCACGTTCTGTTAACAAGGAATGCCCCATGATCCCTCTGCCGAAGCGCCTGCTGGCAGTCGCTCTGGTTCTGGCCAGTGCGCCGCTCGCGGCAACCCCACTGGATGCCGCGCTGGATGAAAGCCAGCAACTGGCCGCTGATGCCAAGGCCTCCCAGGCACGCATCGAGCAGCTTGATAACGCCAGCCGGGAGATGCTCACCGAGTATCGCAATGCCTTGCAGCAGGCTGAAGCTTTGCAAGGTTATAACACTCAGTTGCGCGAGCTGGTTGCGGCGCAACGCAAGGAGCTGGCCGGCTATCAGGAGCAGCTCGACGGTATCGAGCGCACCCAGGAAGCGGTGACGCCGCAGATGCGCCGCATGGTCGAAGTGCTTGGTGAATTCATCGCCGCCGACCTGCCGTTCCTGCCCGATGAGCGCAGCGACCGCCTGGCCCAGTTGCAGGATTTGCTACCGCGCGCGGATGTCAGTCTGGCGGAAAAATACCGGCGCATCCTTGAGGCCTATCAGGTGGAGAGCGACTACGGCCGCACCCTGGAAGCCTGGCGCGGTGAGCTGCCGAATGAAGGCACCTCGCGCAGTGTTGAATTTCTCCGCCTGGGCCGCGTAATGCTGTATTTCCAGACCCTCGATGGCCATGAAAGTGGCTGGTGGAACCCGCAAACCCGCAGCTGGCAGGTTCTCGACGGCAGTGCCCGTCGTCCGTTGCGCCAGGCGATTGCGATTGCCCGCCAGGAGCAGGCCCCGGCCGTGCTTGACCTGCCCGTTAAGACCCTGGCGCTGGAGGCCAAGCCATGAATCGTCGTGTTCTCGCTTTTACCCTGGCCCTGCTGCCCGCCCTGGCTGGCGCGGCCGAACCGCTGAGCCCGGATCAACTGCTGCAGCGTATACGCAGTGAGCGTGCGGCTGAAGTCAGCGCCATGCAAGGTCGCGAGCAGGCCTTTATTGCCGAGCGCGGCGAGCGGGCCCAACTGCTGGCCACTGCGCGCAGCGCCCTGGCCACGCAGAAAGCCGAGGCCGAACGGCTGAAGGCCGAATTCGACCGTCAGGAAACCGAGTTGGCCGAACAGGAAAAACTCCTTAGCCAGCGCGCCGGTCACCTCGGCGAGTTGTTCGGTGTAGTCCGGCAGAGCGCCGGTGATATTGCCGGCCAGTGGCAGGACAGCCTGCTCAATGCCCAATACCCCGAGCGCCTGGCGCGCCTTAAGGCGCTAGCCGAAAGCCGTACGCTGCCCTCGGCCGCCGACCTCGATGGCTACTGGATGTTGCTGCTTGAAGACCTCACCGCCAGTGGCCGGGTTGAGCAGCTGCAATTGCCAGTGGTCGCCGCTGACGGCACGCGTGAGTCGCAGAATGTGCTGCGTGTCGGTGCGTTCTCCGCCTATGACGCGGATGCATTCCTGCGTTACGACGCCGATGCAGGCGAGCTGCTGGCGCCGCCGCGTCAGCCATCCGGTCTGGGCCAGGTTGCGGATTATTTGGACAGCAGTGACGCCGTCGCCAGCCTGCCGGTGGACCCAAGCCGCGGCACCTTGCTGGCCCAGTTGCAGCGCGAACCTGGTCTGTGGGATCGCGTACAACAGGGTGGATTGGTCGGCTGGGTGATTCTGGTTCTCGGTGCATTCGGTCTGCTGCTGGCGATCTGGCGCATGGTCTACCTGACTCGTGTGGGCCGTGGCGTCAGTGCGCAGATGCATGATCTCAGTGCGCCGCGTGCGGACAATCCACTGGGTCGAATCATTGGCGTACTGGGGCCTAAACCGCAGTTGTCCGATCTGGAAACCCTGGAGCTCAAGCTCGACGAGGCGATCCTGCAGGAAACCCCACCGCTGGAAAAAGGCCAGGGCCTGCTCAAGCTGCTCAGCGCCGTGGCGCCGCTGCTCGGTCTGCTCGGCACCGTGACCGGCATGATCGTCACCTTCCAGGCGATTACCCAGGGCGGTGGCGGTGATTCGCGACTGATGGCTGACGGCATCTCGCAAGCGCTGGTGACCACCGTGTTGGGTCTGGTGGTGGCGATTCCGCTGCTGTTTCTGCACACCCTGCTGGCGAGCCGCAGCAAGGGCCTGATCCAGCTGCTTGAGCAGCAGAGCGCCGGGCTGATTGCCCTGCACCTGTCCGGGGCGCCGCGTCGTGACTGATTGGCTGGCGCTGTGGTTGCGCCTGGTGGATAGCGGCCATGCCTTGCTCGACTTCATGAGCGCCGGTGGCGTGGTGATGTGGGCGTTGGCCGGGCTGTGTGTGGTGTTCTGGACCCTGGTGTTCGAACGCTTCTGGTACATGCGCCGGGTGTTCCCGGAGTGGGTCAGCGAACGCCGCCAGGCCTGGCAGCAGGTGCTGAGCGACGACACTGGCAACTGGCAGCGCGCGGTGCGCAGTGCCTGGTTGGCCCAGGCGCAGCAACACCTGCTCGGGCCGTTGCGCCTGAGCAAGACCCTGGTGGCGATGTACCCGCTGCTGGGCTTGCTCGGCACGGTCAGTGGCATGGTCGCGGTGTTTGACGTATTGGCCATCAACGGCACCGGTAACCCGCGCGGAATGGCCGCTGGGGTCTGGCAGGCGACTCTGCCGACCATGGCCGGCATGGTATTGGCGATTAGTGGATTGTTCAGCCTGGCGCGCCTCGAACGCGACGCCCGCCGGGCCCTAGAGCGGCTGGCTGACCAGCTGCGTCACGACTGAGACTCAACACATGAGAATGCGCCGTCACCACCAGCAAGACGAAGACACCGGCATCGACCTCACGCCGATGCTCGACGTGGTCTTTATCATGCTGATCTTCTTTATCGTCACCAGCTCCTTTATCAAGGAAGCCGGCGTCGAAGTGCAGCGGCCCCAGGCGGAAACCGCCAGCCCGCAGGACAAAGGCAATATCCTTATCGCTATCACTGCCGATGGGCAGGTGTGGATGGACAAGAAAGTCGTCGACGTGCGCAGCGTGCGTGCCCATGTCGAGCGCATGCGCGTCGACCAGCCGGACGGCGCCGTGGTGGTTCAGGCGGATCAGGACGCGCGTACCGGCCTGGTGGTGCAGGTGATGGATCAGGCGCGCCTGGCCGGTGTGCATGACGTGGCTCTGGCCGCTACGGCGGGAGCGCTTTGATGCGTTTGCCACTGTCCTTTGTCGCGGCCTGTGTGATGGCGCTGGCGCTGTTCGGCCTGATGCTTTACATGGTCGCGCCGCCCAGCAGCAAACCGAGTGAGGAACCGCTGACGGTGGCCAATTTCGTCCGTCTCGACGGCGACTCCAGCGACACCGCGACGCGCACCCGCCAGCAGGCACCGCAACCTCCGCAAGCACAAACGCCGCAAACCCCGACACCTCCGACGCCGATGACGGCCACCCCGAGCGCCAACCTGCCGGCCCTGGACCTGCCGGTGCCGAGCCTGAGCACGGGGATTGCCGTGAATAGCGCGCCGACGCCGAGTTTGACTGGTCTGGCTGCGGGCGCTTCGGCGCCAAGCGCACCGGCCCCGAGCGATGCCGGTGGTCAGCCCGGCGGCCCGGAAAGTGAAGTGATGCCGCTCAACGATGTCAGCCCGGACTACCCGCGCTACGCCTTGCAGCGCGGCATCGAGGGCCACGTGAAACTTGCATTCACCATCAACCGCGCAGGTGCCGTAGAAAACCTGCGCGTTATCGAGGCCAGCCCGCAGAACGTATTTGAACGCGAAGCCCGCCGCGCTGCAGTGCGCTGGCGTTTTGCGCCGCGCACCGAGGGCGGTCTGGCGGTCGCCCGCGAAGCGGTGAAAACCCTGTACTTCCGTCTGGAAGGAGGTCGTTGATATGTATCGTCTACTGTTGCTGATCGCGCTGTGTAGCGCTGGTGCCGCGCAGGCGGCTGGGCAGAGTGTTGATCCGGGCGTGTTTCGCGCGCTGGATACGGCGCAGACCGCACAGAAGAAAGGCGACTACGCGGCCGCGCGCCGCGCTCTGGATGCCGCCAGCGGTGCTCCTGGCAGCCTGGAAGAAGTGCTGCTGTGGCGCAGTCGGGGTTATCTGGCCTGGGCCGAAGGGCAGAATGCCCAGGCTATCGAACTGCTGGAAAAGGTACTGAAAAGCGGCAAGCTGGATGCCGAGCTGCAAGCCGCCGAAGAGCTGAACCTGGCCCGCCTGAACCTGGTCGAGCGCCGCTACGCCAGCGTCGTGACCCTGCTCGCGCCAGATCAGGCCAGCGCCAATGAAGAAGTACTGCAGATGCTGGTGCAGGCCTATCAGGGCCTCGGTCAGCCGGCCAAGGCGCTGCCGTTGGCCGAGCGTTATGTGCAGGCCAATCCGCAGGCCGCCGATAGCTGGCTGCAGTTTCTCGTGGCAATAAATGCGGACGCTAAACGCTACCCAGCTGCCGAGCGCTGGCAGCGGCAACTGCTGGCGCGCCAGCCGAATAACACCCAAGGCTGGCGTCAGCTGGCAGCCCTGCAGCAGTTGAGCGGCAATCACGACAAGTCGCTGGCGACCTTGCGCGCGGCGTACCAGAAGGGTCTGCGCTTCAATGAAAGCGAACTGGACAACCTGGTGCTGCTGGCCGGGGCTGCCGATCAACCTTGGCAGGGCGCCAAGCTGCTCGCCGGGATGCTCGATCAGGGCCTCTTGTCGCGCACCACGGCCCGTGAGGAGCGTCTGGGGCTGCTCTGGTGGCAGGCGCGTGAACGCAGCAAGTCGGCGCAGATCTTTCGCGAACTGGCGCAGCGCTCGGGCAGTGCCAAGCACTGGCTGCACCTGGCCCAGCTGGAGCTGGAACAGGCGCGCTGGCAGGCCGGGCTCGACGCCCTGGCCAACGCCGAACGTGCCGGTGCCGAGCGCAGCAAAGTGCGCGCCTGGCGCCAGTGGGCGGAAAGCGAGTTGAGCTACCAGCGGGAAAAACACGTGGCCAGCGCCGGCTAGTCGATGGCTGGTTTGTAGCGCCCAATAAAAAAGCCAGACCTCGGTCTGGCTTTTTTGTCTCCGGGGCTGCCTAGAATCTGTCCACGATCTCGCGAGCTAGAGCCATGCAAGGCAAAAACAGGTGAGGAAGCGGAGTGTACGAGTTGTACATGAGCATTCCGAACCTGTTTTTAACGCAGCAGGGCCGACGCGCAGCAGGTCGTGGATAGGTTCTTAGCTATCTGGCAGCTCATAGGCATAGATCTTTTCCGCCTCCATCTGATAACCGGCTTCGGCAAGCTCGCTGCTGGTCTGTTCGACCTTGAGCGGGCCCTCAATCCAGAACGGCTGATACAGCGCATCCAGCAGCACACCCAGCTCGCTGGTGACGTGGACGATCTGATTCGACGGCGGTGGCGGCACGTGGATGCACGCGCCGAAGTACGGCACTAACAGGAATTCAGTCACCCGGCCTTCATCGGTGACATCCAGCGGCACGATATAGCCCGGCAGTTTTACCGCTTGGCCATCCAGTGCCTGCACCACTGGGGCGGCCGGCGATTGCTGCATGGCCGCTGGGCCTGCTTCATCCTGTGAGCCGGCCAGGGCGTCTGCCAGCTGCGACAGGTCATGGATTGGCGCAGGTTCAGTGACTTGCGGCGGTGCATCAGCGGGGACCATTTCCGACCAAGTCAGCTCGCGCACCTCGGCAGCCGCCAGCGGCAGGGCCAGGGTGAACAGCAGAGTGGCGAGCAGGGAGCGGTGCATGCAGAAAGCCTCATAAGCGGATCGATAAGCCATCGGCCAGGGATTGGCGATACGCACGCCAGGCCGGTACACAGCCCATCAACAGGGCGGCGCTCAGGATAGCGCCGAGCAGCGTCCACTCATAGCGGGTCGGCAGATTCAGTGGCAGGTACAGGCCGTAATTCGCCTGCACATAGCCCTGCGCCCCGGCGATGCCCAGGTACAGCAACAGCAGGCCGAGCAGCACGCCGGCCAAGGCCAGGGCAAAGGCCTCGACGATCAGCAGGCTGGCGATATGCCAAGGCCGGGCGCCGACCGAACGCAGAATCGCCATCTCCCGGCGGCGCTCGTTGAGGCTGGTGAGAATCGCCGTAAGCATACCGATAAGCCCGGTCAGCACGACGAACAGTGAGACCACGAAAAGCGCTTTCTCGGCGGTGCCCATCAGGCTCCACAGCTCCTGCAAGGCCACACCGGGCAGGATCGCCAGCAGCGGCTCGCCGCGAAACTCGTTAATCTCGCGTTGCAAGCTGAAAGTGGCGATCTTGCTTTTCAAACCGAGCAAGACGGCCGTGATCTGCTTGGGCTGTAGGTCCATGGCCCGCGCTTGTTCGGCGCTGACCTTAGCCGCGCCGCGTGCCGGCATGCCGTTTTGCCAGTCAACATGCAGGGCTTCCATGCCGGCAAGCGAGATATGCAGGGTGCGGTCCACCGGGGTGCCGGTACGGGCGAGGATGCCGACTACTTTAAATGGCTTGTCATCATGTTTGACCAGGCTGATGGTGGCCACGCCATGGGCTAGTACCAGTTCCTGGTCGAGCTGGTAATTGAGCGCTTGAGCCACTTCGGCGCCGAGCACCACCTCGAACGGGTCATCGGTAAAGGCGCGGCCGCTGCTCAGCTGCAGTTGTTGAGTGCGCGCATAGCGGTAGTGCTCGAAATATGCAGGACTAGTGCCCATTACCCGGTAGCCGCGGTGTGAGTCGCCGAGGGAGATCGGGATGGCCCACTTGACCTGACGGTGGTCGGCGAAGTGCTCGAAGCTTTCCCAGCGGATATTGTTGGTCGCGTTACCGATGCGAAACACCGAATACAGCAGCAGGTTTACGCTGCCCGAGCGTGCGCCAACAATCAGGTCGGTGCCGCTGATGGTGTTGGCAAAGCTGGCGCGAGCTTCGGTGCGCACCCGCTCGACCGCAAGCAACAAGCACACAGAGAGTGCGATGGCGAATACGGTGAGCAGAGCGGTAAAGCGGCGGTTGCCCAGGCTGGCCAGGGCGAGACGCAGTAGATACATCGTTAAATCTCCGCGAGGCGAGTAGCTTTGTTCAGCTCGGCGAGCGACAGGCTGCGGTCGAATAAGCGCGCCAGGCTCTGGTCGTGGCTGACAAATAGCAGGCTGGAACCGGCCTCGCGGCATTCGGCGAACAGCAGTTCGAGGAAGGCTTCGCGGGCGTCGGCATCCAGTGCCGAGGTGGGCTCGTCGGCGATTACCAGCTCCGGCTGGCCGATCAGTGCGCGGGCGGCGGCGACGCGTTGTTGCTGGCCGATCGACAAGTCTCCGGCGCGGCGCTCAAGCAGGCTGGCCTCATTCAGTCCCAGGTGGGCGAGTAGGGCGGCGGCGGCGTTATCCACGCTGCCATGGCGCTGTACCGCGCGGCTGGCGCGCAGTTTGGAGAAGTGGCAGGGCAGTTCGACGTTCTCGCGCACCGAGAGAAAAGGCAGCAGGTTGAACTGCTGGAAGATATAGCCGGTGTGATCGACGCGGAAGCGGTCGCGGGCGCCGGCCGACAGCGAGCTCAAGTCCTGCTCAAGCAGGCGAATCGTCCCTCGATTGGGCTTATGTACGCCGCCGAGCAGGCCCAGCAGGGTGGTCTTGCCGCTGCCGCTGGGGCCTTTGAGAAATAGGCTTTCGCCGCGCTGCAGGGTGAAACTATCGATATCCAGCAGCTCGGGTTGGCCGGGCCAGGCAAAGCCGAGGTTGGACAGGTGGATCAGGGCTGGACTCATGGGAGAACTCGTTTGGCGCGTAGGATGGATCGGGGCGCGTAGCTGACGCTCTTTTCATCCCCCACAAAATTGCAATGGTGGATGGGTGAAGCGTCGGCTGCGCGCCCCGATCCACACTACGTTAAATCGGTAAATCAGAAACTCAGGGTCGACTGCGCGGGCGTCAGTTCCAGGCCCTGCTGGCCGTTCGGGCCGATCAGTTGTACCTGAATTTTCTCGGCGGCGGGGAAGCGCTTGAACAGTTCGCCCAGATCAAGCTGTTTCAAGTCTTCAGGCTTCTGACAGTCGAGGCTGTAGTGCGCATGGACATCGCTGTGCTCGCTGTCTTTGGCGTGCTCGTGGTGTTCTTCATGTTCATGCTCTTCGTGCTTATGCTCAGCGAATAGCGGGCTTTCCAGCTCCTGCTTGCTGATCTGGCAATCGCCCGCGCTCAGGCCGAACAGCGCCTGCGGTTGTTCCAGCTGGCTGCGTGCAGCAGCAACCTTGGCCTTGTCGGCGGCGCTCTTGGCGGCATGTTCGAAGCCCACTATGTTCATCGCCGGGCTGTCCAGTTGCAGCTCCAGCATCTTGCCGTCGAGCACCACATTGAGCTGCGCCGCGCCATGCTCGTGGGCATCCAGGCTGCCGTGCTCGGCGTGATCATGCTCGTGGTCGTGTTCATGGCTGTGTTCAGCAGCAATGGCAGCAAAGGGCAATAGGGCGAAAGGTAGGGCAAGTAGCAGGCGGCGCATGGCGGTCTCCGGTCGGAAATAATTACTTGTTACGTTATAACAACTTTATGGTGTGCATGACCAGCCTTCCTTGGCGACCTGCTGCGGACGTGGGAGCATGACGGCTGATTAGCTGAGGGCAGAATGATGGTGCGAATTCGTGGGCAGATCGGCGCCTGGCCGGTGGATCTGACGGTTGAGCTGGATGCGCAGGATTGGGCGCAGCTGGCCCAGCACATTCCCCTTGAGGCGGCGCCTGCGCCGGCAGCAGCTGCCGCGCCTGTGGCCAACGATGCCTTGTGGCAGACCACGCTGGAACTGTTGCGCCAGGCCGGGCAAATCGAAGGGCCGCAATTACTCGGGCAACTGGCCGGGCTGGCGGGCGGGGAGGCGGCGGGCAAGCGCCTGCTGGTACGCCTGCGCCATTGCGCGCAGGTACGAATGGAAACCGGCGTCGATGCGCCGATCTATCACTGGATTGGCTAAACCGCGTCGATGGGGATTACCCATCGACGGTTGTGGCAATCAGTAAATCGCTTGGTACAGCTTGCGCCGGTAGGCGGTGACCAGCGGGTGATCATTGCCCAGCAGGTCGAAGACTTGCAGCAGGGTCTTGTGCGGCAGGCCGTCGGCATAGCTACGGTTGCGGATAAACAGCTTGAGCAGGGCATCCAGCGCCGGCTCGTAGTGCTGGCGCGCCAGTTGCTGGATGGCCAGCTGGTAGCTCGCTTCATCGTCGTCGGCGTTCTGCGCCAGGCGGGTCTTCAGGCTGGCAACATCTGGCAGTTCGGCTGCCTGGCGTAGAAAGGTTAGCTGCGCGCGGGCACCCGCCAGGGCCTGTTTATGTTCATCGCCTTTTACCGCGCCCAGCACTGCTTCGGCTTCGCCCAGCTCGCCACGTTCGGCCAGGCAGCGCGCATAGAGAATCAGCGCGGCAGCGTGTTCATTGTTTTCTGTCAGCAGCACCTTGAGCACGGCTTCAGCATCGGCAAAGCGGCCTTCACTGAATAGTGCCTGCGCCGCTTCCATTGGGTCGGCGGCTGCCGGTGCCGGCTCGGCCACATGCGGCTTGAGCATTTCGCGAATCGCCGACTCGGGCTGCGCACCGGCAAAACCGTCGACTGGCTGGCCATTCTTGAACAGCACCACGGTGGGCAGGCTGCGGATGCCGAAGCGCGCAACGATGTCCTGCTCGATATCGCAATTGACCTTGGCTAGCAGCAGCTCGCCGTTGTATTCCTCGGTGATCTTCGCCAGCAGCGGCATCAGCGCCTTGCACGGTGCGCACCACTCGGCCCAGAAATCCACCAGCACCGGCTTCTGGAAAGAATTCTCGATCACCAGCTGTTCGAAGCTGGCGCTGCCTGCGATATCAAAGATGTAAGGGGAGTCGCTCATGGTCGGTCTCGGCGGTGCGAAAAATGGGATGGACTATAAATGCGGCCTTGGTCTGGCGGATACAAGGGCGGCTAACTGCGTTCGGCGTGGTACAGGCTGACATGGCGAAACTCCGCCGGCTCAGCCAGATCCGGCCAGGTACAGGCTTCCAGTACACCTAGCCGCTGATACAGCGGATGCTGAAAGTCGCGCACCCGCGAATCTGCCACCAGCGCTTCACGTCCGCGGCTGAGGAATTGGTCAAGCAGTGGCAGATTGGCGCGGTCGTAGAGCACGTCGGCGACGATGATCAGGTCGAAGCGATCCGTCTCGGCGAAAAAGTCTGTGGAATAACTCAGCTCTATATCGTTTAACTCGGCGTTGGCCTGGCAGGAGGCTATCGCCAATGGATCAAGATCGCAGGCCACCACTTCTAGCGCGCCGGCTTTGGCTGCAGCAATCGCTGCGACGCCGGAGCCCGCACCGAAGTCCAGCACGCGCTTGCCGCGCACCCACTCGGGGTGCTCGGCCAGCCAGCGCGCCAGCACCAGGCCGCTGGCCCAGCAGAAGCTCCAATAGGGAGGATCTTCAAGGATCAGGCGGGTTTCTTCCGGGCTGAAGCAGCGGTCCATGTTGGCTGGGTCGATCAGCCATAGCTTGATCGCGGTGCCGGGCAGGGTCTGCGCGCTGAGCTGGGCGTCACCCAGCAGCTCGCTGAGCGCGGCCTGCAGCTCAGCCGGAGCTGTCATGGCGCCGGCACCAGACGCAGCTCGCCGAGAGCCTGGGTTTCGCCGCGGGCAATCGGTTGCTCGGGCAGGCGCAGAATCAGCCGGCCGGCTTGGTTGGCACGGCCATGCAGTTCGATGCGCAAATGCTTGTTGAAGGTTTCCGGGTTGAATGGCAGGCGAAACGCCAGCGGGTTGCCGGTGCCGCGCAGCTGGATATTGCCCAGCAGCGCCTGCGGCCGGCCGCGCTCGTCGACCGCCAGCAGGGCCAGCTCGACATCCGCCTCATTGGGCACATTCAACAGGCTGCCGCTCAGCTCACGCTGATAGGCCGGCAGTGGCGCTGCTTCGGCTGGGGCTTGAATCGATGCGGGCGGAATGGGTTTGGCGAGCGGCGGGCTGTCGCTGGCGCAGGCGGTCAGCAGAGCGATCAGGCTCAGTAAAATCAGCGGTTGTAACGGCATAGTGGCTTTCATCGTGGGTATCAGCTCCGCTGGTTTGCATGGGCGCCTGTATACCGCAAACTCATCGGCTTGTCTTGCCTGCGGGATGCGCTACCATGGCGGCTTCGCGTCTAAGGCTAGACCCATTTATGCACTGTCCTTTCTGCGCCGCCAATGACACCAAAGTGATCGACTCGCGCCTGGTTGCCGAGGGTGAGCAGGTGCGTCGTCGGCGTGAATGCCTGGCCTGTGAAGAGCGCTTTACCACCTTCGAGACCGCCGAGCTGGTGATGCCGCGCCTGATCAAGCAGGACGGCAGCCGCCAGCCTTTCGATGAAGACAAGCTGCGCGCCGGTATGCAGCGTGCGCTGGAGAAGCGTCCGGTGAGCATCGAGCGGCTGGAAGCGGCCATCGCCCATATCAAACACAAGCTGCGCGCCGCTGGCGAGCGCGAGATCAAATCGCTGGTGTTGGGCGAACTGGTGATGGCTGAGCTGCAGAAGCTCGATGAGGTGGCCTATATCCGCTTTGCCTCGGTGTACAAACGCTTTCAAGACCTCAACGAGTTCCGCGAGGAAATCGACCGCCTGTCCCGCGAACCTGTCAAAGGTTGACGATGAATTCCGATCACGCCTTTATGGCTCGCGCGCTGGAGCTGGCCCGTAAAGGCCTGTACTCCACCCATCCCAATCCGCGCGTTGGCTGCGTGATCGTTCGTGATGGGCGAATTGTCGGCGAAGGCTGGCATGCCCGCGCCGGTGAACCGCATGCCGAAGTGCATGCGCTGCGCCAGGCAGGCGAGCAGGCCCGTGGCGGCACCGCCTACGTCACCCTTGAGCCTTGCAGCCATCATGGGCGCACGCCGCCCTGTGCCGATGCGCTGATCAACGCTGGCGTCGCCCGCGTGGTGGCGGCTATGCAGGATCCCAATCCGCAGGTCGGCGGTGATGGCCTGTTGCGTTTGATGCACGCCGGTATCGCGGTGCAGAGCGGCGTGCTCGAGGCTGAGGCGCGTGCGTTGAATGCCGGCTTTATCAAACGTATGGAAAAGGGCGTGCCGTTTGTGCGGGTCAAGCTGGCGATGAGCCTAGATGGGCGTACCGCCATGGCTAGCGGCGAAAGCCAGTGGATTACCGGGCCGGCCGCGCGCGCCGCAGTGCAGCGGTTGCGTGCGCGCTCCAGCGTGGTATTGACCGGTGCCGATACGGTGCTGGCCGATGATGCGCGTTTGACCGTGCGCCCTGATGAGTTGGGCCTGGGAGCGGAACTGAGTGCCTTGGCCCAAGCACGGCCACCATTGCGTGTGTTGGTTGATGGACGTTTGCGCGTGCCGCTTAGCGTACCGTTCTTCCAGGCCGGTGCTGCCATGGTGGCGACCTGCGCCGCCGCTTCGGCGCGTGATCGCTATCTGGACGATGGACACGAACTATTGGCCGTGCCTGGCAGCAACGGGCATGTTGACCTGCGCCGGTTGCTGGTCGAGCTGGCCAGCCGTGGTGCTAACGAAGTGCTGGTGGAGGCCGGTCCGCGTCTGGCCGGGGCGTTCGCTCGCCTTGGTCTGGTGGATGAGTATCAGCTGTTTGTGGCGCCCAAGCTGCTGGGTTCCAGCGCGCGGCCGCTGCTCGACCTGCCGTTGGCGCGGATGGCCGATGCGCCCGCGCTGAAAATTGTCGAGATGCGCGCAGTCGGTGATGACTGGCGGATTATCGCAGTGCCACAGCCGGCTGTTTGATCGGTCGCTATTCACGTGGTCGCTTGGCCATGCAGAGCGCGGGCGATTTGTGGTAAAACGCGTCTCGGCTGCGCAAGTAGCCGTAACGTTCTCAGGGCGGGGTGTAATTCCCCACCGGCGGTAATGGCTGCAAAGCCTAGCCCGCGAGCGCTTGCCAGGTGGTGTAAACCGCCGAGCGAGGTCAGCAGACCCGGTGTGATTCCGGGGCCGACGGTTAGAGTCCGGATAAAGAGAGAGCGGGATTGCCTCAACCAGGCGCGTTCAGGCGTGCCTCGAAATCCCTATCGATCAAACATGCCCTGTTTTTTTATAAAACAGGAGTTGGTCTAGATGTCTGATTTTTATTCCGTGCCCCAGGCTTCTGGCGTTGTTCGCCAGTGCTTTGCTGTGGGCGAAATGAAGGGGGTGGCATGTTTACCGGCATAATCGAAGCCATTGGCAGCATCCGCGCGCTGACGCCCAAGGGCGGCGATGTGCGGGTGTATGTGGCGACCGGCAAGCTCGACCTCGCCGACGTCAAGCTCGGCGACAGCATTGCGGTCAACGGCGTGTGCCTAACGGCCGTGGAGCTGCCGGGCGATGGTTTCTGGGCCGATGTCAGCCGCGAAACCCTGGCGCATACCGCCTTTATCAGCTTAAAAGCCGGCAGCAAGGTCAACCTGGAAAAAGCTCTGACGCCCACCAGCCGCCTCGGTGGCCATCTGGTCAGCGGACACGTCGATGGCGTTGGTGAAGTCATCGCCCGTGCCGATAACGCCCGCGCCGTGCAGTTCACCATTCGCGCGCCGCGCGAGTTGGCCAAGTACATTGCCCACAAGGGCTCGATCACCGTCGATGGCACCAGCCTGACCGTCAACGCGGTCAACGGCGCCGAATTCGAGCTGACCATCGTGCCGCATACCCTGGCCGAGACCATCATGGTCGACTATCGCCCTGGCAGTCAGATCAACCTCGAAGTGGACCTGCTGGCCCGTTACCTGGAGCGCTTGCTGCTCGGTGACAAGGCCGCCGAGCCGAAAGCCTCGGGCATGACCGCAAGTTTTCTCGCCGAACACGGCTACCTGAACAAATAAGGAATCGCCAGCATGGCTCTTAACAGTATCGAAGAACTGGTCGAAGACATCCGCGCCGGCAAGATGGTCATCCTGATGGATGACGAAGACCGCGAGAACGAAGGCGATCTGATCATCGCTTCCGAGTGTGTAACCGCCGAGCACATCAATTTCATGGCGCGCTTCGCCCGTGGCCTGATCTGCATGCCGATGACCCGCGAGCGCTGCGAAGTCCTCAAGCTGCCGTTGATGGCGCCGCGTAACGGTTCCGGTTTCGGCACCAAGTTCACCGTTTCGATCGAGGCCGCTGAAGGCGTGACCACCGGTATCTCAGCCGCCGACCGCGCGCGCACCGTGCAGGCCGCTGCGGCCAAGCACGCGAAGGCCGATGATATCGTCAGCCCCGGGCATATCTTTCCGTTGATGGCTCAGCCTGGCGGCGTTTTGGCACGGGCCGGCCACACCGAAGCGGCCTGCGACCTGGCGCGCATGGGCGGTTTTGAGCCGAGCGGGGTGATCTGCGAAATCATGAACGACGACGGCACCATGGCGCGTCGCCCCGAGCTGGAAGTGTTCGCCGCCGAGCACGGCATCAAGATCGGCACCATCGCTGACCTTATTCATTACCGCTTGATGCATGAACGCACGGTTGAGCGTGTCAGCGAACAGGTGCTCGACACCGAGTTGGGCCAGTTCAACTTGGTGACCTATCGCGATGGCGTCGAGGATACGGCGCATATGGCCCTGACCTTAGGCGCTGTGTGCGCTGAAGAGCCGACCCTGGTGCGGGTGCACAACATGGATCCGCTGCGCGATTTGTTTCTGGTCAATCAGCCGGGCCGTTGGAGCCTGCGTGCGGCCATGGCCGAAGTGGCCAAGGATGGCAGCGGCGTGGTGCTGCTGCTAGGCAATCCGCTGACCGGGCCTGAGCTGCTGGCTCTGTTGGACCGTCAACAACCGGCCAGCCCGACCACCTACAGCACCGTCGGTGCCGGCTCGCAGATTCTCCGCGACCTTGGCGTGCGCAAGATGCGCCTGATGAGTTCGCCGATGAAGTTCAATGCGATATCCGGTTTTGACCTGGAAGTTGTAGAATACCTGCCCTCCAAATAATCCCAAGGGTCGCCACTGGCGGCCCGGCTCTTTAAATAGACGAGACGCGTTATGACCCTGAAGACCATCGAAGGTACTTTTATCGCCCCCAAGGGCCGCTTTGCACTGGTCGTCGGCCGCTTTAACAGCTTCGTTGTCGAAAGCCTGGTAAGCGGCGCAGTTGACGCCCTGGTTCGCCATGGCGTGAGTGAAAGCGACATCACCATCATCCGCGCGCCGGGTGCCTTCGAAATCCCGCTGGTTGCGCAGAAAGTCGCCCAGCGTGGTGATTTCGACGCCATCATCGCCCTCGGTGCGGTGATTCGTGGTGGTACTCCGCACTTCGAATACGTAGCTGGCGAATGCACCAAGGGCCTGGCCCAGGTGTCCATGGAGTTCGGCGTGCCGGTTGCTTTCGGCGTGTTGACTGTCGACTCCATTGAGCAAGCCATCGAGCGTTCCGGCACCAAGGCCGGCAACAAAGGCGCGGAAGCTGCACTGTCCGCCCTGGAAATGGTCAGCCTGCTGGCGCAGTTGGAGGCCAAGTGAGCCAGAACGACGGTACCGGGCAGCAGCCACAAGCGCCGAAAAAAGGCCCCAGCAGCAAGACCCTCGCGCGCCGTCAGGCGCGTACCTTGGCCATGCAGGCCTTGTACTCCTGGCACATGGCCGGGCAGTCGCTGAACGAGATTGAAGCGCAATTTCGCGTTGACAACGACTTCGCTGCGGTTGACGGTGCTTACTTTCACGAGATTCTGCACGGTGTGCCGAGGCAGAAAACCGAGATCGATGGTGCGTTCGAGTCGCTGCTCGACCGTCCGCTGGACGAGATCGACCCAGTTGAATTGTCGATCCTGCGTCTGTCGACCTACGAGCTGAAAAACCGCGTCGATATCCCCTATCGCGTGGTGATCAACGAAGGCATCGAGCTGGCCAAGGTGTTTGGCGCCACCGACGGACACAAGTTCGTCAACGGCGTGCTGGACAAGCTGGCTCCGCGTCTGCGCGCGGATGAAGTTCGCGCTAATAAGCGTTAAGCCTGTTTTGGGTGAGTTCGAGCTGATAAGTCACTACTTTGCCGCTGCGTCCTGTGCGCAGGCGGGCGAAGGAGTGGCATTGGGTATCGGCGATGACTGCGCCCTGCTGCAAGCGCCCGCTGGCGAACAGCTGGCAATTTCTACCGACACCCTGGTTAGCGGGGTGCATTTTCCCGAATCGCCTGATCCGTTTCTGCTGGCGCAACGTGCGCTGGGTGTCTCGGTCAGCGACCTGGCCGCCATGGGCGCGGTGCCTATCGGTTTTACCCTCGCCTTGACCCTGCCCAGTGCCGAGCCGGATTGGTTGCAGGAATTTGCCCGTGGCCTGGATCAGATGGCGCAGCACTGCGCGATTCGCCTGATCGGCGGCGATACCACCCGTGGTGCTCTGAGCCTCACCCTGACTGTGTTCGGCCGCGTGCCGATTGGTCTGGCGCTGACCCGCACGGGCGCGCAGGTCGGAGATCTGCTCTGTGTCGGCGGTGAGTTGGGCGATGCCGCCGGCGCTTTGCCGTTGGTGCTGGGGCAACGCCAAGCCGACCCGGCAGTGGCCGAGCCTTTGCTGGCGCGCTACTGGTCGCCCATTCCGCAGCTTGATCTGGGCCTGACGCTACGGGGTAAGGCCACGGCCGCGCTGGATATCTCCGATGGTTTGCTGGCTGATTGCGGGCATATTGCTGCGGCATCCGGCGTTGAACTGTTGATTGAGCAGGCGCAGGTGCCGATATCCTCGGCTTTGCTGGCGTTTGTCGGTGAGTCGGCGGCGCATCAATGCGCATTAAGTGGTGGCGACGATTACCGCCTGGCCTTTACCCTGCCTGCACTGTATCTGGCTGATTTGCGGCTGGCGGGCTGGCCCATACGGGTTATTGGCCGTGTCGTGGCGGGTCAAGGGGTTACTCTGTTGGACTCGCAAGGCCAGCCCGTACAACTGCCACGCAGCGGCTATCAACATTTTGGAAGCGCCAGTGACTGATCATCCCAAGCAAGTCCCCGCCGAGTTCGTGCCGCCTTCTGTCTGGCGCAATCCTTGGCATTTCTTGGCCTTTGGCTTTGGCTCCGGCACGTTACCGAAGGCCCCGGGTACCTGGGGTTCGCTGGTGGCGCTGCCGTTTATTCCGTTGTTTCAGATGCTGCCGGATTGGGGCTACTGGCTGATGCTCGGCATCACCATGCTGTTTGGCTTCTGGCTGTGTGGCAAGGTGGCTGATGACCTGCGGGTGCATGACCATGAAGGCATCGTCTGGGACGAAATGGTCGGCATGTGGATGACCCTCTGGCTGGTGCCAGACGGCTGGGGCTGGCTGCTGCTAGGCTTTCTATTGTTCCGCCTGTTCGACATCCTCAAGCCCTGGCCGATTCGCTGGATTGATCGGCACGTGCACGGCGGTGTTGGCATCATGCTTGATGATGTGCTTGCCGGCGTGTTCGCCTGGATGGCCCTGCAGCTGATTGTCTGGGGCTGGGCCAACGGGCTCGCCACGGCGCTGGGTTGGTAATCAAAAGGGATCGCGAATGGGCCGCTGCTGTCGGTGGTTGCTGTGGCTGGTGATAAGCGTTGTCAGCGGGCCGCTGTGCGCCGCCGAGCCTATTCAGATCCGTATTGCTAGCGAAACCTGGGAAGGGCACACCCATGCCGATGGCACGGGCATGGCGTGGGAGATTTTCCGCACGGTATTCGAGCCCGCTGGCGTGCAGCTGGAAATCCAAAGCGTGCCTTACACCCGCTCTATCGGCTTGGTGCAGCGCGGTGCTGCAGATGCCTGGGCCGGCTCTTACCTGAATGAAGTCGAGAAGGGCGTGTTCTATCCACGCTGGAACTACGACGCCGACCAGATTGCCGCGCTGGGCCTGCGGGATAAACCCGCCCCCACCCAAGAGTCACTTGGCGAGTACCGCTTGGCCTGGATGCGCGGTTATGAATACCAGCGATATCTGCCAAATTTGCGCCAGTACCGCGAAGTACTGCGCCGTAACGGTATCCTCGGCATGTTGGACATGGGTCATGTGGATTTCTACCTTGATGCCCTGACTGAGGTCGAGGACGTCCTGAGCACGGCCAGTCAGCCCGAGCGCTACCGTGTTACCCAGCTGACCAGGCTGCCGATCTACCTGGGCTTCGCCGATACACCGCGCGGCCGCACCCTGGCTGAACTGTTCGATAAGCGCATGGATAACCTGATAGCCGACGGTAGCCTGCGGCCGATATTCCAGCGTTGGCAGCAACCTTATCCATTTGACTAACCTGTGCGAGACGCTCCATGTACGCTTTGAAAGTACTGTTATTGAGCCTGCCATTGCTGCTAAGCAGTGGCCTGATGGCGGCCACCCAGGTGCGCGTTGTCGGCCTGTTTCCGGGCGCCGCGGTATTGAATGTGGAGGGTCAGCGCAAGTTGGTCAAAGTCGGCCAGGTTGGCCCCGGTGGTGTGGTAGTGGTTAGTGCCGACAGCCGTGGCGCGGTGTTGCGTGTCGACGGTGTCGAGCGCAGCTACAGCCTGAGCCGCGAGTACAGCGACGGCTTTGCCGAAGCACAGAAGAAACAGCTCAGTGTGGCTAAGGGCATCGGTGGCCATTACTGGGTAGCGGGCTCGGTCAATGGTCAGTCCATCCAGTTTCTGGTGGATACTGGCGCGACTTCGGTGGCCCTGAATGACGAGCATGCGCGCCGCCTGGGGATCGACTACCGGGTCATCGGTGCACCTCTACAAGTCAGCACAGCCAGCGGAACCGCACGCGGTTGGCGCGTGACGCTGGATCGGGTAAAGGTCGGTGAACTGGAAGTGCTGGGCGTCGAGGCTGTAGTGCTGGAAGGTGGCTCGCCTACCGAGGCCTTGCTTGGCATGAGCTTCCTTAGTCGCGTTGGCTGGAAGGTCGAGCAGGACGTGTTAGTGCTGGAGTCCAAGTACTAGCCGCTTCGGCAAACTTGCGTTGGTTCGATCCTTATCATCAGTAATTCAGGCTAAGCGGCTGCCAGGGCCTGCTGTTACAATGCCGGCCTGCTTTTCCCTGCCCATTTTCTTTAGGAGCATCCGGTGTCCGTCGTGTTTGTCGCCGCCTCCCAGCTGCCTACGCCCTTCGGCGTATTCACCATGCATGGCTTCCTTGAAGAGGCCACTGGCAAGGAACATGTAGCCCTGACTTTTGGTGACGTGGCCGATGGCGCGCCCGTGCTGGGCCGTTTGCATTCTGAATGCCTGACCGGCGATGCGCTGTTTAGCCTGCGCTGCGATTGTGGTTTCCAGCTTGAAGCGGCGCTGCGTGCGATTGCCAGTGAAGGCCGTGGCGTCCTGCTCTACCTGCGCCAGGAAGGCCGTGGCATTGGTCTGCTGAACAAGATCCGCGCCTACGAGCTGCAGGATGGCGGCGCCGACACCGTTGAGGCCAATGAACGCCTGGGCTTTGGCGCTGATCAACGTGACTACGCGATCTGCCTGCCGATGCTCGATCACCTGGGCATCACCCAGCTCAAACTGATGACCAACAATCCGCGCAAGGTCAAGGCGCTGGGCGATATGGGCATCAATGTGGCAACCCGTGTGCCATTGCAAATCGATCACAACCCGCACAACAAAAAATACCTCGCGACCAAGGCCGGCAAGCTCGGGCATATGCTCGGCAGCCTGCACCAGGGCGAGGTTGAGGAAAGCCTGTGACGCGGGGCGAAGTGCGCCGGCGGCTGGCGCTGGAATGGTGGCGGCAGCTTGCCGTGACTCTGGTGCCGCTGTTTTTGCTCAATCTGCTGTTTGCTGCCGGACAACAACCAGGCCTGTTGGCCATGCCACTGTTTATCGCCGGCCTGGCGTCAATGTTTGTCAGCCTGCCGCTATTCAGTGCCTACAAGCGCGCGTTAGTGGCCACGGAAAAAGCCCTCGACACCCCAGATGAACACGATGCCTGGCTGGAATTGGCGCGTGTACGCCGCCTGGCTTTTCTCGGTGCGGCGCTGCCGGCCTGGATTGCCGCTATCGCCGTATTCGCTGGCCTGGAAGCGATTCCGCTGATCCTCCTGGCAATTTCCAGCATCGTGCTGCTGTATCTCTATCGCATTCCTCGCCAACTCGGCTAACAGGCTGCTGAAGAACTACCTTCGTAGCCGATGCTGCGTTGAAAACGGTCTCGAAATGCTCATTTACAGCAGTAAACTCCGCTTAACTCGCTGTGCTCGCCCTTTGGGCCAGCCGTTGGCTGTTACTTCGCTGCGCTCGTGTCTCGACCGTTTTCGCCTTGCCTCGGCGTCCTCGGTAACGTTCTTAAGTGACCTGCTGATGCGCGCCATCACTCTCTGTTCGCTGCTGTTGCTGGCATTACCCACAGCAGCAGTCGAGCGGGTGGTGACCCTGGCCCCCTCGCTGACTGAAATCATGCTGGAGCTGGATGCAGGCGATCTGCTGGTCGGCCTGCTCGATGGCGGTGAGCGCCCGGCAGCGGTGGCGCAATTACCTTCGGTGGGCCGCTATGGCCAGCTTGAATTGGAAAGCCTGCTCGAACTGCAGCCCGATCTGGTGCTGCTGTGGCCCGATAGCATCAGCAGTGGGCAGCGCCAACAGCTGCAGCGTATGGGGATTCCCTTGCTGATCGTCGAGCCGCGCAAGCTGGCTGACCTGGCAGTGAACTTTGTCGAAATCGGCACGCGTATCGGTCGCGCCGAGCAGGGCCGGCAACTGCAGCAGCAATTTAATAACGGCCTGGCTGCGTTGCGTCAGCGCTATCAGCGTAAGCAGCCGTTGCGCCTGTTCTACCAAGTCTGGGATACGCCGCTGTACACCATAGGCGGCCAGCAGATTATCAGCGACGCCCTTGGTATCTGTGGGGCCGAGAATATCTTTGCCGAGCTCACCTTGCCCGCACCGCAGGTCAGCGTTGAGGCGGTGCTGCAGCGCAATCCCGAGGTGATTTTGGCTGGTGTGCAAGGGCAGCTGGATGCCTGGCGCATCTGGCCAGGCGTGGCGGCGGTTGAGCGTAAGCAACTGTGGCTGGTGCCAGACAGCGGCCTGGAGCGGCCGAGCTTTCAGATGCTGGGGGCGGTGGAACAGCTGTGTGAACGCTTGAGCGAGGCGCGCTGAGAAGGCCCTGGGTTAAAGACCCCAGGGCTGGGTTTTCAGAACCGGTAACCGACGCTGAGCTGTACCTGCTCTTCGGCCGCAGGGTAACTGCTGGTTGCGCTGGCAAGCGCGTCATAACGTTTGCCTGTGAGGTTGTTGAGGCGCAACTTGCTGCTGAACTGCTGGTAGTCATAGCTCAGCGCAGCGTTAAACAGGGTGTAGGCGCCAGCCTTGTGCTGGCTGTTGGCATCGTCTCCCGAGTAATAGCGGCTGCCGGTGTGTACGGCTTCCAGATAGCCGCGTAGCCCCGGTACGATCAGGTAACTGAGGTTTGCACTGGCGGTGTTGCGCGCTACCCACGGTACTTTGTTGCCTTGGAAGGAGCCCGCGCGAAACTCGGCATCGGTATAGCTGTATTGCCCGCCGATGCTCAAGCGCTCGCTCAATTGGCGCTCTGCCTCCAGCAGCAGGCCGTCGCGGCGGGTTTTGTCCAGATTGATATTCGCTCCTCGACCATTCCAGCTGTTGGGGTTGGCAATCAGGGCGTCATAAAGCAGTTCGTCCTGCAAATCCAGTCGATACAGTGTCGCTTGATATCGCTGCACGCCGTCTTGCCACTCGATACCGCTTTCCCAGGACACGCCGGTCTGCGGTTTGAGGAACTCGACCCCTGGCAGGACAAAAGCATTGTCGTCTACGTTGGCCCAGCGCAGCACATCCTCGCGCTTGATAAATAGGCGAGTCTCTTGGTGGGCTTGCCAGCTCAGGCCGATGCTGGTGCTGTCTTCGCGATCCTTATGGTGTTTGCGGATCGCCTTGTTGTGGTCGTCAGCTTCGCTGCTGCGGTAGCCGACAGTAACCGTCACGTCACGCCCCAGTCCCTGGCTTAGCTGGCTATACCAGTCGCGCTGGGTCTGCTGGAAGTCGGTGCCCCAGGATGATTGCGCATCGCTGCTTATGTGGTCATGGCCGAGTAGCCACTCTCCATCCCCTAGGGTGTTGTCGTAGCGCGCGCTCAGTCTGGGGCTGATGCTTTCAGTGCGGGTGTCCTGGGTGAATCGATCCGGTGCGGCAAAGCTGCCGACACTGTCCTGATCGCTATGGCTGTAGTCGAGGTTGGCAGTCCAGATGTCATTCAGTTGCTGCTCCAGGGCAAAGCGATGCACCTGCGTCTTGCTGTCGTTCCAGGCTGTTGAGTCGCTTTGCTTGCGATCTGTACGACGTTGCGCCCTGGTAAGGGCATTGGGGTAGAGCAGTTCATCGTCGACCGTCTGGTACTCATACAGCGCATGGCCACTTTCATGATCATAGCGCAGGCGGGCGAAGGCATTGCTGTAGCTGGCGTTGTTGTGGTCGCGGTAGTTGTCAGACGTACGCGACTCGCCGCTCAGGTAGGTCGAAAAGCCACCGCCGAGTTGCTGGTAGATATGCCCGCGAAAGGCCTCCAGATCATGGCTGCCGCGGCTGCCCTCAAGGTAGCCCTCATTGCTGCTTGGGGTGCGGGTGACGATATTGATAACGCCGCCCACCGCCTGGTCGCCATAGAGGACGGTGCCGGCGCCGCGGATGATCTCGATGCGGTCGATATTACCCAGTGGCACGCTGTTGAGGTCGGCCCCGGCCTGGCTGGGTTGGTTGAGGCGGCGACCATCGACCAAGATCAAGGTGTTGTTTACCGCGTTCTCGCCAAATCCACGCAGACTGAAGGTGGCGCGGCTGCCATCGCCAATGGTGTCGCGTACCTGCACGCCGGCCTGGCTACGCAGTACATCGAGGAGTGTTGAGGCTGCAGTTGCTTCAATCTGCTGGCGGTCGATTACTTTAACGCTGGCTGGTGCCGGTGCTTTGAGCGGCGTAGCGCGAGTAATCACCAGCGGTGGCAGTTCGTGGCTGCTGGTATCGCTGGCAGCAAGGCTGATGCTCGGAGCAAGCGCCACAGCCAGGGCAAGACGGGACAATTTCACGTAGAGAATCCTCAAAAGGCAAAAAACTTTCGAGGAGGGCAGGGACAAGCACCGGGCAAGGAGGCGATAGCCAGCGCTTGACGGTGATGCCCTCCGCAACACCAGTCACTTCACGCCGAGGCAGGTCTCCGGGCTGCCGACTGCCTCTCTCACCTTCCCAGGCGCACCCAGTGGTCTTTGAGAAAGGCTGCGCTTGCGCGCTGTCGGTTACCGTTGCGGGGGCAGCGCAGGTCTTGCCGCTGTCGAATCGACAGCGGCGCACCTGCTTCCCTTTTCACGCTGCTGGTTTGGCAGCGACCTCGGACAGATAAAACGTCGCGCACCTTAAGGTGCGGCAGAGTGAATTACAAGCAAGCCTGGCTCAGCTCTGGATGAGCGGTGCTCATGCAGAAAGTGTGGCGAGGCGCGCGCGGATGGCCGCTTCGATACCCGCAGCATCCAACCCGCATTCGGCGAGCATCTGCGCCGGCTTGGCGTGCTCGACGTAGTAGTCCGGCAGGCCCAGATGCAGCATCGGCTTGAGGATACCGGCGTGGGCGAGGAACTCGCTGACCGCGCTGCCAGCTCCGCCCATTACGCTGTTCTCTTCAACCGTGACCAGCAGCTCGTGGCTGGCGGCCAGTTGGCGTACCAGGGCTTCGTCAAGGGGTTTAACGAAACGCATATCGACTACGCTGGCATCGAGTGCGTCGCCGGCCTTGAGCGCTTCACTCAGCTGTACGCCAAATACCAGCAGGACTACCTTGCTGCCCTGGCGACGGACGATGCCTTTGCCGATTTCCAGTGGCTCCAGGCCCGGCTCGATGGTGGCATTCGGGCCGCTGCCGCGTGGGTAGCGTACCGCCGCCGGGCCGTTGAATAGGTGGCCAGTGGTGAGCATGCGGCGCAGTTCGTTTTCATCGCTCGGGGTCATCACCAGCATGCCGGGGATGCAGCGTAGGTAGGAGACATCGAAGCTGCCGGCGTGGGTTGGACCGTCTTCGCCGACCAGGCCTGCGCGGTCGATGGCGAACAGCACATCAAGGTGCTGCACGGCGACATCGTGGATCAGCTGGTCATAGGCGCGCTGCAAAAAGGTCGAATAGATCGCCACTACGGGTTTGGCGCCGTCGCAGGCCATGCCGGCGGCCAGGGTTACCGCATGCTGTTCGGCGATGGCTACATCGAAATAGCGCTCGGGATAACGTTCGCTAAAGGCCACCAGGTCCGAGCCTTCCTTCATCGCCGGGGTGATGCCGACCAGGCGTGGGTCTGTCGCGGCCATATCGCATAGCCATTGACCGAACACGCTGGAGTATTTCGGCCCGCTGGCTTGCTTAGGTTGTGCTGCTGGCGCGTTGATCGGCTCCAGCTTGGTGATCGCGTGGTAGCCAATCGGGTCGACCTCGGCCGGGGCGAAGCCTTTGCCCTTCTTGGTCACCACATGCAGAAACTGCGGGCCGTCGAGGTCGCGCATATTGCGCAGGGTGGCGAGCAGGGTCGGCAGATCGTGGCCGTCGATCGGGCCGATATAGTTCCAGCCCAACTCCTCGAAGAGGGTGCCGGGCACGAGCATGCCCTTGGCGTGCTCTTCGGTCTTACGGGCGATCTCCCAGGCACCCGGCAGGCGCGAGAGGATTTTCTTGCTGCCCTCGCGCATGCTGGCGTAGGTGCGGCTGGAGAGGATCTTGGCCAGGTAGTTGGACAGGCCGCCGACATTCTTGGAGATCGACATGTCGTTGTCGTTGAGGATCACCAGCATATTGGCGCTGACGTCGCTGGCGTGGTTCAGGGCCTCGAAGGCCATGCCGGCGGTCAGGGCGCCGTCGCCGATCACCGCTACGGCTTTGCGTTTGCTGCCTTGGATGCGCGCGGCGATGGCCATGCCCAGGGCTGCGCTGATGCTGGTGCTGGAGTGGCCGACGCCGAAGGTGTCGTACTCGCTCTCACTGCGGCGCGGGAAGGCGGCGATGCCGTCCTTCTGCCGTAGGCTGCCCATCTGCTCGCGGCGGCCGGTAAGAATCTTGTGCGGGTAGGCCTGATGGCCGACATCCCACACCAGCCGATCATCCGGGGTGTCGAAGACGTAATGCAACGCCACGGTTAGCTCGATCACGCCAAGGCCCGCGCCGAAGTGCCCGCCGGTCTGCCCGACCGTATACAACAAGTACTGGCGTAGCTCATCGGCCAGGACTTCCAGCTCGGCTTCGCCCAGACGGCGTAGCTCGTCCGGCGTGTTGGCGCGGTCTAGAAGGGGCGTCAGCGGGCGCTCACGGGGAATCTCGTGGAAGGTCGTCGGCATCAGGCAGATCGTTATAGGTGCAAAAGATGCGGCAGTTTACCCGAAGCGCCGGAAACTGCCCAAACAAGCTGTCGCAAGATGCCCGCCCTGGGCTGAACGCTTACCAGCTATCGACGCTGCGCTTCTTGCCTTCACGCGGTGCAGGCTTGGGCGTGGCGTTGAGGCCGCGCAGCAGCCAGGCGCGGGTTTCCGCGGGGTCGATCACCGCATCGATCTCGAGGAAGCTGGCCATATTGATGCCCTTGCCGTTCTGGTAGGCCTTGGCCACCAGCTTGTCGAACAGCTGTTGGCGCGCGGCGGGCTCTTCGATGGCCGCCAGTTCCTTGGCAAAACCTAGGCGCACCGCACCCTCCAGGCCCATAGCACCAAACTCGGCGCTGGGCCAGGCGATGGTAAACAGCGGCGAATGGAAGCTGCCGGCGGCCATGGCCTGGGCACCGAGGCCGTAGCCTTTGCGCAACACTACGGTAAAGAACGGCACCGTCAGGCTGGCGGCTGCAACAAACATGCGCGAGACATGGCGCACCGTGGCCTGCTTCTCTGCCTGCGGGCCGACCATAAATCCAGGTGTGTCGCACAGCGACAGCAATGGGATATCGAAGGCGTCGCACAGCTGCATAAAGCGCGCGGCCTTGTCGCCAGCGACCGCGTCGATGGCGCCGCCCAGGTGCGCGGGGTTATTCGCCAGCAGGCCGAATGGCTTACCTTCAATGCGGATAAATGCGGTGATTAGTCCCGGCGCAAACTGGCGGCGCAGTTCCAGCACCGAGTCGCGGTCGGCCAGGGTGGCGATGACCTGGCGGATGTCATACACGCGCAGGCGGTTTTGCGGAATCAAGTGGCGCAGTTCGCGTTGATCGGCGCAGTCCCAGTCTTTTAGTGCGCCCTGGAAGTAGCTCAGGTACTGCTTGGCCACCCGCACCGCCTCGGCTTCGTCGGCCACGCGCACGTCGATGACCCCGTTGGGGCCTTGCACGCTGACCGGGCCGACTTCTTCCGGTTTGAAGCTGCCCAGACCGCCGCCTTCGATCATCGCCGGGCCGGCCATGCCGATGGTGGCGTTGTCGGTGGCGATAATCACATCGCAGCACCCTAGCAGGGCGGCGTTACCGGCAAAGCAGCGGCCAGACACCACGCCCACCAGCGGCACCAGCCCGGAGAGCTTGGCCATGGCGACAAAGGTATGGCAGTCCAGCCCGGCCACGCCGACAAAATCGGTATCGCCCGGTCGGCCGCCGCCGCCCTCGGCAAACAGCACCAGGGGCAAGCGCCACTGCGCCGCGAGGCCGAGCATACGGTCGGTCTTCTTGTGATTCATCACGCCCTGGGTGCCGGCGAACACCGTGTAGTCGTAGGCGATGGCCATGCAGCGCGCCGCCTGGTTGCCGAACGCCTCGGCGTTGACCGTTCCGGTACCGGCCACCAAGCCATCGGCCGGACTCTGCTCGATCAGCTCTTCCAGCGAACGTCGGCGGCGTTGCGCGGCAATCGCCAGGGCGCCGTATTCGTTAAAGCTGCCGTCATCCAGCAAGTCCGCAAGGTTTTCGCGCACCGTGCGTTGGCCAGTTTTGCGCCGTTTTGCCACGGCTAGCGGGCGGCGCTCGTCGCGGGTCACCGCATGGCGCTCAAGCACTTCAGCCAGGTCCGCACGGATATGCTCAAGGTTCAGGCTTTGTTCGCTCTGGCTGGCGGCGGCGTCGACCTCGGCGGGTTCGATAAACAGCAGCGGCTGGCCTTCATTGAGTGCGCTACCGACCTGCGCGGCCAGTTGGCGGACGATGCCGCTGTGGCTGGCGGTGACGACAAACTCCATCTTCATCGCCTCCAGCACGGCAATGCTCTGGCCGACGGCCACCGCATCGCCTTCGGCCACGTCCAGGCTGACCACCACGCCGGTGCTGTGGGTTAGCAGCGGCAGGCAGCCGGGTGGTGCGTCTACTACCGGTTTGGTGGTTTGGTCCGTGGGCTGTATGGCTGCAAAGAAGTGGTGCCGATGAGCCTGGGTCTGCGCGGCCAGCAACTCGCCCAGGTGGTTTTCGACAAAGCGTGTGGTCAGCTGATAGCTCGCCACCTGCGGCAGGCGCAGGAGGTTTTGCAACAGATGCAGATTGCTCGCCACGCCTTCCAGGCGGAATTCGCACAGCGCGCGATAGGCGCGGCGCAGGGCGCTGGGGTAGTCCGACGCATGGGCGATCAGCTTGGCCAGCAGCGAGTCGTAGCTGGGGCTGACCGGGTAGCCGGCGTAACCGTAGCCATCCACGCGCAGGCCGGGGCCGCTGGGCGGCTGGTAGGCGGTTAGAGTGCCAGCGGCCGGGCGGGTGCTGCCATCGCTGCCCATGCTTTCCATATTGATCCTTAGCTGCACGGCGCAGCCATTCAGCGGCGGCGGTTGCAATAGGCCGAGCTCAGTCAGGGTCTGGCCGGCGGCCAGCTTGAGCTGGGTGTGCAGCAGATCGACGCCGGTGACCTGCTCGGTCACGGTGTGCTCGACCTGGATTCGCGGGTTGGCCTCCATAAAATAGAAGCGCTCGGGCAGCTCGGCATCCAGCAGAAATTCGAAGGTGCCCAGGCCCTGGTAGCGGGCGCCGCGCGCAAGTTGTAGTGCGGCTTCGATTATTCGTTCGCGAGTGGCAGGGGGCAGGTCCGGGCTGGGGGCGATTTCCACCAGCTTCTGCTGGCGGCGTTGCAGGCTGCAATCACGCTCCCACAGATGGCTCACCGCGCCTGTACTGTCGCCCAGCACCTGAATCTCGATATGCCGAGCACTACGCACCAGTTGCTCGATATACAGCGCGTCATTACCGAACGCGGCGCGGGCTTCGGACTGGCAGCGGGCAAAGGCTTCGTCCAGTTCGGCGGCGCTAAATACCGGGCGCATGCCACGGCCACCGCCACCGGCCAAGGCCTTAAGCATGACCGCGCCATGTTCGGCGAGAAAGCCATGGGCTTCATCCAGGCTGATCGGTCGATTGATCCCCGCCACCAGTGGCACCGCGCAGCGTTCGGCTAATGCCCGTGCTGCGGCCTTATCGCCAAACAGCTTTAGCACCTCGCTGCTGGGGCCGACAAAGCACAGCCCTGCGGCCTGACAGCTGCGGGCGAATTCGGCGTTTTCCGCGAGAAAGCCATAGCCGGGATGCACGGCATCGCAGCCCTGAGCCTGGGCGATGGCGATTATCTGATCCATATCCAGATAGGCCGCGACGCCACGTCCCTTGAGGGCTACAGCGCTATCGGCCTGGCGTACATGCAGGGAGGCGGTATCGTCCTCGGCGTAGATGGCAACCGAGCGGATGCCCAGTTCACTGGCGGCGCGGGCGATACGGATGGCGATTTCGCCACGGTTGGCAATCAGCAGGGCGGCGAAGGGCGCGGCGGTATCGGGCATGGTGGCTCCAGATTTTTATTCTGCAGCCATCTTAGGCTCTCTGCGGGCGAGGTAAACCAAGCCTTAGCGGGTATGGGTTGGGCTATTGATATGGGTGATAAGGGGCGGAGTGATCGTGGGCATGGCCCGTTCCTACGGAATGCGGTGATTCATGTAGAGGCGGGCTTGCCCTCAATGGTCATTGCGCTGCGTTAGCTGCGCCGTTCGACGATATAGCGCGCCAGCTCACGCAGCGGCTCGGCGGCCTGGTCGAATGGGCGCAGGGCGTGCAGGGCCTGGTCGCGCAGTTCCAGGGCATAGGCCTTGGCGGCGTCGAGGCCGAGCAGGGCCGGGTAGGTGGGTTTGTCGTGGGCCTGGTCCTTGCCCTGAGTCTTGCCCAGGGTGGCTGTGTCGCTTTCCACGTCGAGGATGTCGTCTTGTACCTGGAACGCCAGGCCGACAGCCCGCGCATAGGTGTGCAGGGCTTTTAGTGCGTGGTCATCGGCCTTGCCACTGGCCAATGCGCCGAGCTGCACACTGGCTTCGATCAATGCGCCGGTCTTGTGTCGATGCATGATTTCCAAGGCGTTCTGGTCGAGAGTCTGACCGACTGAGCCGAGGTCGATGGCCTGTCCGCCGACCATGCCGGCCGGGCCAGCAGCGCGCGCCAGGGTGCTGAGCATGGCCAGACGCAACTCGGCGTCATGCGGGTTGTGTGTGGCATCGCTGAGCACTTCAAACGCCAGGCTCTGCAGGCCGTCACCGGCGAGAATCGCACAGGCTTCATCGAAGGCTATGTGGGTAGTCGGCTGGCCGCGGCGCAGGTCGTCATCGTCCATTGCCGGCAGGTCATCATGCACCAGGGAATAGGCGTGGATCAGTTCCACTGCGCAGGCCGCGGCGTTGGCCCGCTCAGGTTCGCCGCCGAGGGCTTCGCAGGCTGCGTAGGCGAGCAGCGGGCGCACCCGTTTGCCGCCATTGAACAGGCTGTAGCGCATGGCGGCGTAAAGACGTTCCAGTTCCGGACGTGGGCTGCTCAGGAGGTTTTCCAGGGCGGCATCGACGCGGCGTTGGCAGCTGCTCTGGTAGGCCGCAATCATGCCTGCTGGTCCGCGTCGAAGGGGGCTTCCTCCAGCTCGCCGTCGCGCTCCATGAGGATCTGCACTTTCTGCTCGGCCTGAGCCAGGGCAGTCTGGCAATCGCGGGTCAGGCGCACGCCCTGTTCGAAGGCGGTCAGCGAGTCTTCCAGCGACAGCTCGCCGTTTTCCAGACGCTCGACCAGCTTCTGCAGATCGGTCAGGGATTGCTCGAAGTCGAGCGCGGCTTTTTTGCGGGCGGCCATGGCGGATATCTCGGGGTAGATCGGGGAATTGGAACCGGCGCGACACTAGCAGAGCCATGCCGTGCGGGCAAATCAGCAGGCGCTTTCTGGGCTTGTGGGAGGGGCTTTAGCCGCGACATCCGTTCGCCGCTAAAGCGCCTCCCACAGGCTTGCTGGTCTGTTCAGGCGTCAGCCGATCACGCCATAGCCGCGCGCCATCAGCACCGCTAGTAATGGGATGACCAGTAGCAGCAACAGTTCCAGGCGAATCACCATGATCACCAGGCGCGCCTTGGCTGGGCTGACCTGCGGCACTTCGCCGGTCTTGAGGCTGTTGCGCCAGTTGAGGAAGACAAAGGTCGGCACCACGGAAATCAGCCCGACCAGGATAAAGAGGCCGACTTTGGCGTGAAACAGGCTGTTGCCTAGGTAGTAGTCGAGGCCCTTGCCGTACCAGAGTACGCGCGCCAGGCCGGTGAACAGCACCACGCCGGCGCAGATGCCGTAGGCGATGTCGGTGATGATCAGGCTGCGCGCGCGGCGCAGGTCCAGCGGCAGTTTGAATTGCACATGCTCGATGCTAAGCAGGGCGAACAGCAGGAAGATCGACAGGTAATGCAGGTAGGCGGCAATGGCTTGGCCCATAGGGTTTCCCTTGTCTGGTATGGATGGTCAGTTAGCGAGCTCAACCCGGTTACGGCCATTGCCCTTGGCCTGATACAGCGCCTGGTCGGCGCGGTTCATGGTGGTTGCCGGTGGTTCCCCTGGGTTGTGCAGGGCTGCGCCGATGCTAATGGTCAGGTTGAGATGCAGCTCGTCGATAGTTACCGGATCTTTGTTCAGGGCGGTACGAATGCGTTCGGCGATTTGCAGCAGCTCATGCTGGTCATGTACCTGCAGCAACACCACGAATTCCTCGCCGCCGCTGCGTGTCACCACATCCTGCGGGCGCACGGCGGCGCTGATGCGTCGCGCCGTTTCCCACAACACCTGATCGCCAGCGGCGTGGCCGTGGCTGTCGTTGACCTTCTTGAAGTAATCCAGGTCGCAGAACAGCACGCCGAGCTGCAGGCCCAGATCATCGGCTTGTGCCTGTTGCCTCGGTAGAAAGTGGTTGAGGCCGGCGCGGTTCCATAACTGGGTCAGCGGGTCGAGCATGGTCTTGCGTTGTTCACGGCTCAGCGCCGCGCGCAGCTGCGCGGTCTGCTCGCTGACGTGGCGCAGCTTCAGGTAGCCCTCGACCAAGGTCGCCATGTCGATAAACAGGCGCACCTGCTGCTCGCTTAGATGGCAGGGGCGTGGGTCAATCAGGCACAGGGTACCCAGCGGCTGACCTTCCTGGGAAAACAGCGGTTGCCCGGCATAGAAGCGGATCTGGGGGTTGTTGGTTACCACTGGGTTGTCGTGAAAACGCAGGTCTTTATGGGTGTCGTCGACGATCAAGGGGCGGGTGCCGAGAATCGCGTGGGCGCAGAAGGAAATGGTCCGTGGGGTTTCGGTGATCTCCAGGCCGATGCGTGACTTGAACCACTGGCGATCATGGTCGATCAGGCTGATCAATACGGTCTTGACCGCAAAGACCTCACGAACCACCCGCACCAGGGTATCCAAATAAGGATCGGCGGGCGTGTCGAGCAGCTCGTTGTCATCAAGAATCTGCTGGCGTAGCACTTCATCGCAGGGTGTTTCAGGGCTGAGCATGGTGTGCACCTGGTGATTTGGGGGCGAACCATTGATCGGTACGGGTCAGGTGGTAAGCATAGCCACCCAGGCACAGGCTGCGCAGGCCCATAAAGCTCAAGAATGCCAGCCATAAGCCCTGGTTGCCCAACGGTTGTAGGGCCCAGGCCGGCGGCAGGCAGAGCAGCAGTGCCAGCAGCATGGCGTCGCGCATCTCGCGGGCGCGGGTGGCGCCGATAAACAGGCCGTCGAGCAGGTAGCTCCAGACTGCGATCAGCGGCAGCAGGGCCAGGTAGGGCAGATAAGCGAATGCTGCCTCGCGTACCACCGCGATATTGGTTTGCAGGCTGATAAACCAGTGCCCAGCCAGCAGAAAGAACAGCGCAAAGCCCAGGCTGGCGAGCAGTGACCAGCCGCCGGCGACGATTAGCGTACGCTTTAGCGCACTGCGATCTCGCGCGCCCAACGCATGCCCGCACAGCGCTTCCAGCGCATGGGCCAGCCCGTCGAGGGCATGGGCGGCCAGCAGCAGACCATTGAGCAGCAGGGCGTTGGCCGCCACGGTGGCATCGCCCAGGCGTGTGCCCTGCACGGTGATCAGGAAGAACACCGCCTGCAGTGCGAGGGTGCGGATAAAAATGTCGCGGTTGACCGCCAGCAGCGGTCGCCAGTTCAGCCAGCGGCGCAGCGCTGCCCAGTCCAGCGTGCCGGCATAGGCGCGTAGGGCGCGTCGGGCCAGGTACAGACCGAGCAGGGCGCCGCTCCACTCGGCAATCACCGAGGCCCAGGCCGCGCCGGCCACGCCCCAGTGCAGGCCGAGGACAAACAGCAGATCGAGGGCGACATTCAACAGGTTGGTGGTCAGCAGAATGGCCAGCGGCCCGCGGGCGTTCTGCGTGCCCAGCAGCCAGCCAACCAGGGCATAGGTGGCCAGCGCCGCGGGCAGACCGAACAGGCGGATATACAGATAGCTGCGTGCCAACTCATCGAGCTGCGCCGAGGGCTGCATCAAGCTCAGTGCGGCGCTGCTCAAGGGGATGGCCAGGCTGATCAGCACCACCGCCAGCAGCACACCGAGTAGCAAACCCTGCAGCAACACCTGACGCAGCGCGCCGCCATCATCACGCCCTGCCGCCTGAGCGCTGAAACCGGTGGTGCCCATGCGCAGAAAACCCACCGCCCAGGTCAGCAAGGTGTACAGGCTGCCACCGACGGCCACTGCAGCCAATTGGTGGGCGTGCGGTAGATGGCCGATCACCGTGCTGTCGACCAGCGCCACCAGCGGCACCGAGAGGTTACAGAGGATCATCGGCGCAGCCAGCGCCCAGACCCGTTGATGGGTCGGCCTGTGTTGCCAGGCATCGCGTACGGCGTTTATCAAATGCGCTCTCAACTTGATTGGCGGAGGCTGCAACGAAATGCGCGGGCGCGTGTCACAGGCGGGCTATTAAACACTGATCGACTGGCGTGCGCTGCTGAGCAATTTTGTGCATGTCCCTTAGTTGTATATAGACGGCTCGACTATAGTGTCAGGCCTCTGCACCTACCCTTGTTGGAGCCCCGCAATGCCGAAGAATGGACTGCTTCTGGCACTTGTCCTGAGCCTGCTCAGCGCCTGTGATTCATCCACCTCTGGGCCCGCCGAAGTAACGGCGACCCAAGCCACCCCTGTCAGCAGCGAGGCTGCCAAGCCGGCGGTCGACCGCAAGGCGCTGGCCGAGCGTTATGCCGGCCGCGAACTGACCGTGGTGGATGTGTCGGAAGTGCAGCTGGAAGGTGCCAGCACACTGTCGGTCAGCTTCTCGGTGCCGCTTGACCCTGAGCAGAAACTCGCCGAGCGCCTGCACCTGGTCGATAGCAAAGATGGCAAGGTCGATGGCGCCTGGGAGCTGAGCGACAACCTGATGGAGGTACGCCTGCGCCATCTGGAGCCGCAGCGCAAACTGGTACTGACTGTGGATGCCGGTCTGCTTGGGCTGAATGGCAAGAGCCTCGCCGCCGAGCAGGTCACCCGCCTGGAAACCCGCGACCTGCAAGCCAGTGTCGGCTTCGCCAGTCGTGGCTCCTTGCTGCCCACGCGCCTTGCCGAAGGCCTGCCGGTGATCGCGCTGAACGTCGACAAGATCAATGTCGAGTTCTTCCGCATCAAACCTGAATCTCTGCCGGCCTTCCTTAACCGCTGGGGCCGTTCGAGCAATCTGGATAACTGGGAAGCCCGCAGTCTGCTGCCGATGGCCGATCTGGTCTACGGCGGCCGCTTCGACCTGAACCCCGCGCGTAATACCCGCGAAACCCTGCTGCTGCCGATTGCCGGCCTGGAGCCATTCAAACAACCTGGCGTGTACCTGGCGGTGATGCGTGAAGCCGGCAGCTACAACTACTCGCAGCCAGCCACGCTGTTCACCCTGAGTGATATCGGCCTGTCCGCGCGGCGCTACCAGAACCGTATCGATGTGTTCACCCAGGCCCTGGCCGGCGGTGATGCCCTGGGCGATGTACGCCTGGAAATCCTTGATGCCGAAGGCCAGGTGCTGGCCGAAGGCAAGACCGATGGCGCCGGCCATGGCGAACTGCCGTTGCCGCCCAAAGCCGAAGTGCTGCTGGCCCACCAGGGTGAGCAGACCAGCCTGCTGCGCCTGAACACCGCCGCGCTTGACCTGGCCGAGTTCGATATCGCAGGTCCCGTCGCCCACCCGTTGCAGTTCTTCGTATTTGGCCCGCGTGATCTTTATCGTCCCGGCGAAACTGTGCTGCTCAACGGCCTGCTGCGCGATGCCGATGGCCGCGCGGTAAAAGCCCAGCCAGTCAATGTGGAAGTACGCCGGCCGGATGAACAGGTCAGCCGCAAATTTGTCTGGCAGGCCGATGACGCCGGTTTGTATCAGTACCAGCTGCAACTGGCCGATGAAGCGCCGACCGGGCGCTGGCAGCTGCTGTTCGACCTTGGCGATGGTCGCCAGCAGCTGTATGAATTCTCCGTGGAAGACTTCCTGCCGGAACGTATGGCGCTGGAACTCAAGGGCAGCGAAGTACCCTACAGCCCGGCAGAAAATGCCCAGTTCGACGTGACGGGGCGCTATCTGTATGGCGCGCCGGCGGCGGGCAATCGCCTCAGCGGGCAACTCTATGTACGTCCGCTGCGTGAGGCGGTGGCCAGCCTGCCGGGTTATCAGTTCGGTTCGGTCACCGAAGAAGAGCTGAGCGAGGACATCGAGCTGGATGAAACCAGCCTGGACGAGCAGGGCAAGGCCAGCCTGGATATCGAAAGCCGCTGGGCCGATGCCAAATCGCCGCTGCGGCTGATTCTGCAAGCCAGTCTGCAGGAATCCGGCGGCCGGGCGATTACCCGGCGGGTTATCCAGCCGGTCTGGCCAGCCGAGCGTCTGCCCGGTGTGCGCGGGTTGTTTGACGGTGAAGAAGTGGACGCCGACAGCCTGGCCGAGTTCGAAGTGCTGGTGGCCGATGCCGAGGGCAACAAGCTGGCGGCCGATCAGCTTAGCGTGCGCCTGATTCGTGAACGCCGTGACTACTTCTGGAACTTCTCCGAGAGCGATGGCTGGAGCCATAACTACACCGAGAAATTCCTTACCCTCAACGAGGAAACCCTCAAGGTCGCGGCCGGCGGGACTGCCAAGATCAGCTTCCCGGTGGAGTGGGGCCCATACCGCGTTGAAGTTATCGATGCGCAGACCGGCATGCTCAGCAGCATGCGCTTCTGGGCCGGCTACCGCTGGCAGGACAACGCCGATGGCGGCGCGGTGCGCCCGGATCAAGTCAAGCTGGCGCTGGATAAACCGGCGTACGTCGATGGCGACACCGCCCAGGTCACCGTCACCCCGCCTTCTGCGGGCAAGGGTTATCTGATGGTGGAATCCAGCGAAGGGCCGCTGTGGTGGGAAGAGATCGACGTGCCGGCCGAAGGCAAGACCTTCGATATCCCGATTGCCAAGGAGTGGGCGCGGCATGACCTGTATGTCAGCGCCCTGGTGATCCGTCCGGGCGAACGCAAGAGCAATGCCACGCCTAAGCGCGCGGTCGGCCTGCTGCATCTGCCGCTGGAACGTGCGCCGCGCAAACTGGCGTTGACCCTTACCGCTGCGGAAAAGATGCGTCCTAACCAGCCGCTGAAGGTCAAGGTGCAGGCGCGCAATGCTGACGGCAGTATCCCGAAACAGGCGCAGGTGCTGGTGGCGGCAGTGGATGTCGGCATCCTCAATATCACCGAGTACGCCACGCCCGATCCATTCGCCGACTTCTTCGGCCGCAAGGCCTATGGCGCGGATCAACTGGATATCTACGGGCAACTGATCGAAGCCGGCCAGGGCCGGGTGGCCAAGCTGGCCTTCGGTGGTGACGCGGCGCTGGCCGGTGGCGGCAAACGCCCGGATACCAGCGTGCTGATCGTCGCACTGCAGAGCCAACCGCTGGCGCTGAATGAGCAGGGTGAAGGTGAAGTCAGCCTGAATATCCCCGACTTCAACGGCGAGCTGCGGCTGATGGCGCAAGCCTGGACCGATGAGCATTACGGCATGGGCGAAGGCAAGACAGTGGTCGCTGCCCCGCTGATTGCCGAGCTGTCCGCGCCGCGCTTCCTCGCCGGGGGCGATGAAACCACCCTGGCCCTGGACCTGAGCAACCTGTCCGGGCGCGAGCAGAAACTCGATGTGCAACTGAGCGCCGAAGGTCAGCTGCGTCTGGCGCAGAACCCGGGTGCGGCGGTGGCGCCGATCACCCTGGCGGATGGTCAGCGCACCATTCTGCGCATCCCGGTCACCGCGCTGGGCGGTTACGGGCAAGGGCGCTTCAAGGTCAGCGTCAATGGCCTGGCCCTGCCCGGTGAGGACCTGCCGCCGTTCAGCCGTGAGTGGACCCTGGGCATTCGCCCGGCCTACCCGGCGCAACTGCAGCACTTCCGCGCGGTGCTGAAAGACGAAGCCTGGCTGCTGCCTGCCGATGCCTTGAGTGCTTTTGAAACTGCTGGTCTGGAAGCGCGGCTGGCGATTTCCAGCCGGCCGCCGCTCAACCTGGGTGAGCAGATTCGCGCACTGAAAGCCTATCCGTACGGCTGCCTGGAGCAGACCACCAGCGGCCTGTATCCGTCGCTGTATGCCGATGCCGCCACGCTGAAACGTCTGGGCGTGGAAGCCGAGCCGGATGAGCAGCGCAAGCGCTCCATCGAGTTGGGTATCGAGCGTCTGCTGAGCATGCAGCGCTACAACGGCAGTTTCGGTCTGTGGGGCGCGGACAGCGATGAGGAGTACTGGCTGACCGCTTACGTCAGCGACTTCCTTTTGCGTGCCCGCGAGCAGGGCTTCGGCGTGCCGGAAGAGGCGCTGAAAAAGGCCAACGAACGCTTGCTGCGCTACCTGCAGGAACGTCATCTGATCGAGGTCAACTACAGCGACAACGCCAACCACAGCCGCTTTGCCGTGCAGGCCTACGCCGGTTACGTGCTGGCGCGCAGCCAACAGGCGCCGCTGGGTGCCTTGCGCAGCCTGTATGAGCGGCGCAGCGATGCACTGTCCGGCTTGCCGCTGGTGCACCTGGCCGTGGCCCTGCAGAAAATGGGCGACCAGCCGCGTGCCGACGAACTGCTGACCGCAGGCCTGGCCCGTGGTCGTGAGAGCAATACCTGGCTGGCCGACTACGGCAGCCCGCTGCGCGACCAGGCGCTGATTCTGGCGCTGCTGGAAGAGCATGATCTGGCGAAAAATCGCCGTGAAGAGCGGCTGTTCAACCTGGCCGATGAAGTAGCCGGGCAGCAGTGGCTGTCGACTCAGGAGCGCAACTCGCTGTACCTGGCCGGGCGCAACCTGCTGAGCAAACCGGAGCCGAGCTGGAGCGCAGCCCTGCAAAGCGGCAGCCTGGCCTTCGAGCTGAGCAATGCCCAGCCGGGCCTCAAGCTCGATGGCAGTGATCTGGCAGCGCCGCTGACTATCCGCAATGCAGTGAGCAAGCCGGGCGACACGCCGCTGTATCAACAACTGACGCTGTCCGGCTACCCACGTCAGGCCCCAGCGGCCGGTGGCGAGAACCTCAGTATCTACCGCGAGTATCTAGGCATGGATGGCCAGGCGCTGGATCTGAACAACCTGCAGAGTGGCGAGCTGGTGCTGGTGCACCTGGCCGTATCCGCCAAGCAGCGGGTGCCGGATGCTTTGGTGGTTGACCTGCTGCCGGCGGGCCTGGAGCTGGAAAACCAGAACCTGGCGCAAAGCTCGGCCAGCCTGGATGACGCCAGCAGTGCAGTGAAAGAGTGGCGTGAGTCGATGCAGAACGCGGCGATCAAACACCAAGAGTTCCGTGGTGATCGCTACGTCGCAGCGCTGGATGTCAACGGCTACGACACCACCCACCTGCTGTACCTGGCCCGCGCCGTCACCCCCGGCAGCTACCGCGTGCCGCCACCGCAAGTGGAGTCGATGTACCGGCCGAACTGGCAGGCGCTGGGCACCACGCCGGGGCGCTTGATCGTTAAAGAGCGCTAGAACGAACAAGGCCCGCCAAATTGGCGGGCCTTGTTGTTTAGCCAGTGTGCCTTAGCTGATCAGACCGCTCAGCAACCACAACCCCAGCACCAGCCAGATTACCCCGGCAATAATCGAGCGCCGGATAAAGGCGCGTACCGCCAGGTACAGCAGCCACAGACCTGCCACTAGAACCACGATGCTGAGTAATGATGGCGTTACCCCCAAGGCCTTGGACATGCCCGTGATAAAGCTGCTGACCGCACCACCGAGCATGCCGAAAAATCCGCTCAAGCCCTCGACGATAAAGCGGATCACCGAGCCGACCGCCTCGCCAAGGGATTCAAAAAAACCTTCTACACCCATAGTTCTCGTTCCACTCGACCCTGCGTTGATTGCTACTGCGCGCCAGTGTGCCAGTCATTTGGCAGAATGGCAGCGCTGTTGGCCGGTTGGGCCGTTAATTGTGGTTACAGCTCCGGGATGCAAGGAATGGATCAACGCATGACCCGCGTTAAACAGTTGTATTGGTTGGCTCTGCGCGTGTGGCGTAATCGCCTGTGGCCGTTGCTACGGCGTCCTTGGTTGGGTTTTCCGCTGTGTCTGCTGTTGATTCTGCTCGTGGCTGACCGTCTGTTTCCGCTGCCCTTGCCAGGCGATGACCTGGCCCGCGTGGTGCTGGCCGAAGACGGCGCGCCGCTATGGCGATTCGCCGACCACGACGGTGTATGGCGTTATCCGGTCAGCCCCAGTGAGGTTTCGCCCTATTACCTGGAAGCGTTACTGACCTACGAGGACCGCTGGTTTTACCAACATCCCGGGGTCAACCCGCTGGCGCTGGGCCGCGCGGCCTGGCAGAACCTCAGCGGCGGGCGGGTGCTCTCGGGTGGCAGCACCCTGTCGATGCAGGTGGCGCGGTTGCTGGATCCGCATGCGCGCAGCTATAGCGGCAAACTCAAGCAGCTGTGGCGCACGCTGCAGCTGGAGTGGCATCTGTCCAAGGATGAAATCCTCACCCTCTACCTCAACCGCGCACCGTTTGGCGGCACCTTGCAGGGCGTGGCTGCCGCCAGCTGGGCCTATCTGGGCAAGTCACCGAGCCAGCTGACCCGCGCCGAAGCCGCATTGCTGGCGGTGCTGCCACAAGCGCCCAGCCGTTTGCGCCCCGATCGTCACCCTGAGCGTGCCCAGGCAGCGCGCGACAAAGTGCTCAACCGCCTGGATAGTTTTGGAGTGTGGCCGCAGTCGGCGATCAACGATGCTTTGGAAGAGCCGGTGCTGCTGGCTCCGCGTCAGGAGCCTCGCCTGGCGCCGCTGCTGGCGCGGCGGCTGAACACGCGCGGCAGCCCACCGCTGATTCGCACCACCATTGATGCAGCGTTGCAGCGTCGTCTGGAAGACCTGCTGCTGGGTTGGCGTGCGCGCCTACCTGAGCGCACCTCTGCAGCCATTCTTGTGGTCGAACAACCGAGCATGGCGGTGCGCGCCTACCTGGGCTCGGTGGATATCGGCGATGCCAAGCGCTTCGGCCATGTCGACATGATCAACGCCGTGCGCTCGCCAGGCTCGACCCTGAAACCCTTTCTCTACGGCATGGCCCTGGATGAAGGGCTGATCCATTCCGAATCGCTGCTGCAGGATGTACCGCGACGTTATGGCGACTACCGCCCGGGCAACTTTGCTGCCGGCTTCAGCGGAGCGGTGTCCGCCAGCGAGGCGCTCGCCACCTCACTCAATCTACCCGCCGTACAGCTGCTGGAAACCTACGGGCCGAAGCGCTTTGCCGGCGAGTTGCGCAGTGCTGGGGTGCCCTTGCTGCTGCCACCACTGGCCGAACCCAATCTGGCGCTGATTCTCGGCGGCGCCGGCAGCCGACTGGAGGAACTGGTCAGCGGTTACAGTGCCTTTGCCCGTGGTGGCATGGCCGCGCGCCTGCGTTTTCAGCCGCAGGATGGGTTGTATGAGCGGCGCCTGCTGTCACCCGGCTCAGCCTGGATTGTGCGGCGCATTCTCAGTGGTCAGGCGCGGCCGGACCGTGACCCGCGTGCGCAGCTGGTGCAACGCCCGAGCCTGGCCTGGAAGACCGGCACCAGTTATGGCTTTCGCGATGCCTGGGCGATAGGCGTGGCGCCGCGCTATTTGATTGGTATTTGGATCGGTCGCCCCGATGGCACTCCGGTGTCCGGGCAATTCGGCCTGGCCTCGGCAGCGCCGTTGCTGCTGCAGGTGCATGATTTGCTGGTCAACCGCGACAGTCAGCGCGGCATTGCCCAGCCGATTGACCCGCAGCCGGCCTCGGTCGGTGTAGCGGCGATCTGTTGGCCGTTGGGCCAGCCGCTGGACAGTCGCGATCCCAACTGCCGGCGCCAGCGCTTTGCATGGACCCTGGATGGCACCACGCCGCCGACCTTGCCGGCGCAGGATCAGCCGCTGGGCTTGGGGCTGCAGGAAAGCCTCTGGGTCAATGCCGCCGGGATGCGCGTGGATGCCAGTTGCCCCGGCGCGACGGCGCAGCGTGTGGCGTTGTGGCCGGCGCCACTGGAACCCTGGCTGCCACGCCGCGAGCGACGCAGTGCACGCCTGCCGGCGGTTGATCCGCAGTGCCCGCCACGGCATGTACCCGTCGCCGCGCCGCTGTCGATTGTCGGCGTGCGTGAGGGAGATCATTTGCGACGCCCGGCTGGCAGTAGCGAAGCGCTGCGTTTGCGCCTGTCCGCACTGGGCGGCAGTGGCCGGCGCTGGTGGTTTGTCGACGGCCAGCCGATTGCCGAAACCGGTTCCGATGCGCTGTTCAATCACGTTTTTGCGCGCAACGGGCGGTATCAGCTCAGCGTGCTGGATGAAAGCGGACAGACCGCACGAGTGGAGTTCAGCCTGTCGGACTAAGGAACTTGGTCGAAAGCATCCCTGTCCATGAGTGACTACGCTGTGAAGTGAAGGTCGGTGTGTCGTCTGCCGATCAGAACGCAGGGATATGCGATGTCAAGAGCTTGCTACGTAACCGCCGTTTGCCTATGTGCGCTGCTATTCAGCGCGCTCCTTGCAGCGGAACAGTGGACTGGGCCGAAGCAGTCGCCGCCCGCTCGTAGTGGCATGCAGGTGAGCTTTATCGCGGCGGATTTTCGCAACGGCGGAGTGGTCGGGGTGTACCGCAGTTTTGAGCGCGCCGCCAAACTGCTGGGCTGGCGGGTGCATGCTGTGGACGGCCGCGGCGATCCCGCTGAGATCAAGCGCCTGGCGGCGCAGGTGCTGGAACGTAACCCAGACGGCGTAGTACTCGGCGGCTTCGGAGCGGATTATCTGGGCGCGCTGCATGATGTTTTTCAGGCGCGCGAGATTGCCCTGGTCGGCTGGCACGCGGGAGATCGACCCGGTCCGACGGACAAGCTATTCAGCAATGTCACCAGCGACCCGATGCAGGTGGCCGACCTGGCTGTTGAATACGCTATGCGTGACGGCAAAATCGGCGTGGTGCTGTTTACCGATAGCCAGTTTGCCATTGCCACCGCCAAGACCCAGCGCATGGCGCAGCGCCTGGAAGAATGCGCGCAGTGCAAAGTGCTGAGCATCGAGGACCTGCCAATTGCCAGTGCCGGCAAGCGCATGGATGAACGCGTGCGCTCATTGCAGCGGCGCTTTGGCGCCGAGTGGACTCATACCCTGGCGATCAACGACGTGTATTTCGACCATATCAACGTGCCACTCAGTGCTCTCGAACGTAGGGACATTCGTAATATTTCCGCTGGCGATGGCTCGGCCAAGGCGCTGGGGCGTATCCATTCGGGATTGTCCCAGCAGGTCGCCACGGTCGCCGAGCCGCTTGGCATGCAGGGTTGGCAGTTGGTGGATGAATTGAACCGCGCCTTTGCCGGCCAGCCGCCGAGCCTGTTTGTTACACCACCGCTGCTGATTACCACGCAGGTATTGCAGGGCACGGACGAACTCAGCATCGAACTGGATTTCAGTCATGAGGATGCTTATCTGCGGCTGTGGCGACAGACGGAATGAGTCATGGCGGTCGAGCCGTTAAAGTCGGCCGCCTAGGCGGCCGATAGTTGTTAAGCGTCGGTAGGCAATTGAGTTTGTATACAAAATTGTATTCAATTGCTGTCTTCAAATAATAATTAGAAGGTAACTTCCATGGGCTTGTGGAAACGCAGCATTCAGTGGCAGCTGATTCTCAGCATGGGCGCCGCCCTGCTCGCCAGTATTCTGATCGTGGTGGGCGTTTACTCGGCGGTGGTCAATCGCCTGACTGAGCGCTTCTTGGTCGAAGAGGCGTTGCCGGCCAGGGCGCTGGCAATTAGCAACGATCTGGAGCGGGTGCTGACCGCGCCGATCACCGCTAACGCCGGGATTGCCGGCAATACCTTTATTCAGGACTGGCTGGCCGCTGGTGAAGAGGAAGGCCAGCGCGACGCCGTGGCGCGTTACCTGGAGGGCGTGCGTGCACAACAGAACGCTATGACCACCTCGATTGCCGTACTGGAAAGTGGCAACTATTTCACCGGCGATGGCCTAGCCCGAGTGATCAGCCGTGATCAGCCGGAAAACCAGTGGTTCTACAAACTGGTCGACAGCAGCCGTGATCAGGTGCTGGAAATCGATATCGACAAGGGCACGCGCCTGCCCACTTTGTTTATCAACCAGCGGATCAAGCAGGGTGGCAAAACCCTCGGCGTTTCCGGCCTGGGCTTCAGCCTGAAAGCCATGTCGGAGATGATCCGCGATTTTCGTTTTGGCGAACGCGGCCAGGTGTTTCTGATTGATGCCCAGGGCGATATCAAGGTGCATCCGCAAGCTGAATTGAGTGGCAGTGGCCGTCTTGCCGAGCAGTTTGGCAAGGCTCCGGCTGATGAGTTGCTCAGCAGCGGTGGCAAAGCGGTGCGTTTCGAGCGTGACGGTGAAACCTTCCTGGCGGTGGCACAGAAGCTTTCCAGCCTGGACTGGCTGCTGGTCAGCGAAGTGCCAGAGGCGGAAATCTATGCCGAAGCGCGCCAAGCGTTGCTGATGACCAGCGCCATCGGCGTTGGCGTCGCCTTGTTGTTCCTCTGCCTGGTGGTGCTGCTGGCGCGTGGCCTGGTACGGCCAATCCGTCAGGTGACCGCTGCACTGGTAGAAATCGGTGGTGGCGGTGGTGATTTGACCCGTCGTCTGGATGAATCCCGTGAGGATGAGTTGGGCGATCTGGCCCGCGGCTTCAACCGCTTTATTGGTGGTCAGCGCAACCTGATCAGTGACGTACTGGCGACCAGCGAACGCTTGCGTGCCTCAGTCAGCCAGGTGGCGCAGGTGGTCGACAATACCGCCGGGCGCTCTAGCCAGCAGCAGGATATGACCGATATGGTCGCCACTGCGGTGCACGAGATGGGCCTGACCGTGCAGGAAATCGCGCGTAACGCCAGCAGCGCCGCGCAATCATCGCAAAGTGCACGAGACGAGGCGCAAGGCGCGCGCAATGAGGTGCGCCAATCCATCGGGCATATCGAGAGCATGTCCACTGACATTGGTAATGCCGCCACAGCAGTCAGTGAGCTGGCCGAGCAGGTGGCATCGATCGATCAGGTGCTGGCGGTGATCCGCGGCATATCCGAGCAGACCAACCTGCTGGCGCTGAACGCGGCCATCGAAGCGGCGCGCGCTGGCGAGATGGGCCGTGGCTTTGCCGTGGTGGCCGACGAAGTGCGTACCCTGGCCAGTCGCACGCAAAGCTCGACCGATGAAATCCAGCAGATGATTCAGCGCCTCAAGCAGGGCGCGGAAACTGCTGTGAGCTCCATGCATGCCGGGCAACGTGCCACGGGTACTGGCGTCGAGGCCAGTCAGCGTACGGGGCAGTCGCTTAGCGCGATTACCGAGCAGATTGAACGCATCAGCGACATGAATACCCAGGTGGCCACCGCCACAGAGGAGCAGTCCTCGGTGACCGAGGAGATCAACCGCAATGTGCAAGGCATTGCCGACCTGGCCCATGCCACCGCCGGTGAGGTACAGGTGTGTAAAGAGGACTGCCAGACCCTACGCGGCCTGGCCGATGATCTGGCTAAACAGATGGGCAACTTCCGCTTGTAAGCCCAGCCGGGCGGCAGCTCCTGCTGTCGCCTGCGTCAGGCCAGTTCGATGCGATTACGCCCGGCGCTTTTGGCCTGGTAGAGGGCATTGTCAACCCGCTTGAAAAACGCTTCGGCGCTACCGTCGCGTAGCATGTCGTAACAGCCTACGCCCAGGCTTGCGGTCAGTGGCAAGGTAGCCCCAGGCACTTGGAAACCCTCACGCTCCAACTCCAGGCGAAACTGCTCGGCTAGCAGGCGCGCCTGATCCAGCGGGGTATTGGGCATTAGAACGCCAAACTCCTCGCCACCCAGGCGCAGTAGCGCGTCGCTGTCGCGGCGGAAGTTCTGCCGCATGCGTTCAGCAAAATCGCTCAGGCAATGATCTCCGCAGCTATGCCCATATTGGTCATTGATCCGCTTGAAAAAATCGATGTCCAGCAGCACCAGAGATAGGGGTTGGCTCTGTCGCTGGGCGTTGGCCACCATCACCGGGAACAGGCTGTTGAACTGATAGCGGTTGCCCAGTTGGGTCAGGCTATCGGTGCGGCTGAGGTGTTCGAGGCGCTCCTGCTGATCGAGCAATTGCAGCTCGAGTGTCAGGGTGTTGTGGTACTCGCGGTGGCTGCGATTGAGCGCCAGCAGGAGGTAGCTCAGGTAGAAGCTCAAGGTGATCAGGATGGCGTACTGCTCGCGCCAGTCCATGGCGAGGCTGATCAATCCTGGCAGGTAAATCAGCAACAGGGCGAGGATTGCCCGCTTCTTGCGCATGGCGAAATTGAAGGCCAGGGCGGTGCTGAAGGCAATGGTACTGAGTGTGGCAATAATCGCCGAACTGCTGAACAGCGGACTCTTTTGTGCCAGAGCATGGGCCAAACCCCAGCTCAGCGCAGTCAGCAGAATCAGGCCCCAGTGCAGGTTTAACCAGCGGTTCAGCGATGCACTGGTCTGCTCTTGCGGCAGATGGTGCAGCACGCGCAAGGCCAGCAGCAGGGTAAATATGCCAATACCGAGCACACCCGGCAGCACCAGTGCGCCGGGGGCATTGCTGAATATCCAGGTGAGTAGCCAAGCCAGCAGGTAATAAATACCACCCAGCGGGGAGCGGATTCGAGTGTCCTGCGCTTCGCGCCAGAGGGCGAAGGCGTGTGGCTGGCGGGGTACGTGGGCTTCAGTCATAGCCTGTGATCACAAATAATGACTTTTTTGCAGCATAACCCTTTGCTTTTGAAAAAGCTGTCAGATTGCTATCGCGTGCTGGCCCAGGCGTTGTACTGCCGAGGCATGGAAAGCCTGGGCAGCTTTCAGTACGTTGGCCAGCCGGTGCCGCTGAAACAGTTGTTTGCGGCGCAGCCGGCTAAAGCAAGTTAGGTGATGATGGTTAGCCCTTAGCGCAGAATCAGCAATGCGCTGTTGCTGGTGCGCAGCAGGGTGCTGGTGGTGCTGCCGACCAGGAACTGACGAATCCGCGAATGGCCGTAGGCGCCCATGGCCAGTAGGTCGATGCCCTGTTCGAGCTGGTAGGCGTGAAGGGTCGGCTCCACTTCACCGGCGCGGATTGCCAGGTGAACTTCGCTGGCCGAGTCCTGTATCAGGCGTTCAGCGCTCTTGAGCTGTTCCCAGGCATCACTGCTTTCCGCGCCGATCATCACCAGGTGGCACGGCAGGCCGGTGAGCAGTGGGCTGGCGGCGATCATTTGCAGGCTCTTGCGCGCCGTGGCGCTGCCGTCATAGGCCAGCATGTAGCTTTGCGGGGCCTTGAACTCGCCGCAGCTGACCAGAATCGGCCGGTGCAGAGTACGGATGACATTTTCCAGATGGCTGCCCACCAGTTGGCTAAGGCTGTCGCTGGTCTTGCCCTGGCGGCCGATCACCAGCAGGCGGATATCGGTCTCCAACTCATGTAGGCAATCGACCAGATCACCATGGCGCTGGCGCAGCTGCGCCGGCTCGACGCCATCGGCCTTTACCCGCTCGCGCGCGGCTTCAAGCATCAGGCGGCCTTGCTCCATGGCCAGCGTGTGGCGCTGCTGATCCAGGTTGGCCAGCTCTTCGAGCAGATGTTCGCGACTGCCCAGACCGATAGCGCCGGACAGGTTGGCCTGGACAGGGTACTGAACCTCATCCAGTACGTGCAGCAGGGTCAGTTGCGCACTCAAGCGCTGGCTGGCCCATGCCGCGTAATCGCACACGGCGCGGGTGGATTGCGAACCGTCGATACATGCCATTACTTGGGTCATGGCGCTTTCCTTATTAGTGGCCGGACAGCAGGTCGGTGGCGTTCTCTTTGTCATGCACACCGAAGCGGTCGACGATGGTGGCGCTGGCCTGGTTCAGGCCCAGCACTTCGACTTCAGTGCCCTCGCGGCGCAGTTTGATCACCACCTTGTCCAGCGCGGCGACGGCGGTGATATCCCAGAAGTGCGCGCGCGACAGGTCGATGGTGACCTTGCTCACGGCTTCCTTGAAATCGAAGGCGGCGATGAACTTATCGGCGGAGCTGAAGAACACCTGGCCAATCACCGTATAGGTGCGCTGCTTGCCCTCGCTGTCCGCTTCGGAGTTGATATAGAGGAAGTGGCCGATCTTGTTGGCAAAAAACATCGCCGCCAGCAGCACGCCGACAAACACGCCGTACGCCAGGTTATGGGTATAGACGGTGACCGCCACGGTGGAGAGCATGACGATATTGGTGGAGAGCGGGTATTTCTTCAGATTGCGCAGCGAATCCCAGCTGAAGGTGCCGATCGACACCATGATCATCACCGCCACCAGCGCGGCCATGGGAATCTGACTGACCCAGTCGCTGAGGAACACCACCATCAGCAGCAACACCACGCCGGCCACCAGGCACGACAGGCGACCACGACCGCCGGATTTCACGTTGATCACCGACTGGCCGATCATCGCGCAGCCGGCCATGCCGCCAAGCAGGCCGGAAGCGATATTGGCCACGCCCTGTCCTTTGCATTCGCGGTTTTTGTCGCTGTTGGTATCGGTCAGATCATCGATGATGGTCGCGGTCATCATCGATTCCAGCAGGCCAACCACGGCCAGCGCGGCGGCGTAGGGGAAGATGATGCCCAGGGTTTCCAGGTTCAGCGGCACATCCGGCCAGAGGAAGATCGGCAGGGTGTCCGGCAGCTCGCCCATATCACCGACGGTGCGGATATCCAGGCCGAAATACATGGCCACAGCGGTCATCGACAGGATGCACACCAGCGGCGAGGGGATCACCTTGCCCAGCTTCGGCACATAGGGGAACAGGTAGATGATACCCAGGCCCGCCGCGCACATGGCGTAGACGTGCCAGGTGACGTTGGTCAGCTCTGGCAGTTGCGCCATAAAGATCAGGATCGCCAGGGCGTTGACGAAGCCGGTAACCACCGAGCGTGAAACAAAGCGCATCAGCGAGCCGAGCTTGAGGTAGCCCGCGCCGATCTGCAGCACACCGGTCAACAGCGTCGCTGCCAGCAGGTATTCCAGGCCGTGGTTTTTCACCAAAGTCACCATGACCAGAGCCATGGCGCCGGTGGCCGCGCTGATCATGCCCGGCCTGCCGCCGACAAAGGCGATCACCACGGCGATACAGAAGGAGGCATACAGGCCGACTTTGGGATCCACCCCGGCGATGATCGAGAAGGCAATGGCTTCCGGGATCAGCGCTAGTGCTACCACCAGGCCGGCGAGCACATCGCCACGGATGTTAAAGAACCAGGTGTTTTTCAGGCTTTGCAGCATGGTCAATTCCAAAATCTGGGGCGCAGCGGCAGGCCAATAGGCTTAGCAGCGCCGGACGGTTAGTCAGGCACAAGGCTGGTTGGCTATAAGCAGGGCGGACAAGGTGCGGGGTGTAAAAACGACGTGCACTTTAGCACGGCAGGCCAGAGCCGACGACGCGGGGCGCCAGGAGGCTAGCCGCGCCGGATCAGCCAAATGCCGGCGACGATCAGCAGCAGCCCGCCGACTTTGCCCGCCGTGATCGGCGCTTCACGAAAGCCGGCCCAGCCGAAGTGGTCGAGGGTCAGGGCCATGCTTAACTGTCCGGCGATCACCAGGGCCATAAACAGCACGGCGCCGACCTTGGGGCCGGTAAAAGCGGCGGTGGCGATAAACATCACCCCGAGCAGGCCGCCGCTCCAGTGCCACCAGGTCAGGCCTTTTAACGCGCCGAGGCTAGGGAACTCGCGCTGGGCCAGGACCAGAATCAGCAGCGCCAGGGTGCCGACAGCGAAGGACACCAGAGCGGCGGCCATCACGCTGGAAACCTGTTTGGCCAATTGACCGTTGATTCCCGCCTGCAGCGGTAGGCAGGCGCCCGCGACAAAGGGCAGGGCGAGTAACCACCAGATCGGGGCAGGCATGGGCATCTCCACAGCGGGCAGGGCGCAGAAGTATGCCGTAAAAGCTGTCCGCCTCGTCAGCCTTGGCGAGGTCAGATTGCCGATGAGCGCATGCAAAAAGGCCTGGCGTTGAGCCAGGCCTTTTGCGGCTGCAGTGCGGTGAGTCAGGCGCTACGGCTTACGGCCACTGCATTTCACCCTTGAGCACCTTGGCGCTCAGTTCCAGGCTGCTGGCATCGAGCAGGTCCGGGTACTTGGCCATCATCGCTTCGATCAGCGCCTGGCTGTTCTTGGCTTTGGGCAGTGCGGCTTCCAGGTCATTGAGGTAGTTGCGGGTAAAGCGTAGGTCATCCAGGTTCAGCTTGGGCTGGCCCATAAAGTGACCCGGCACTAGGGTTTTCGGCTGCAGCGCTTCCAGCTCAGACAGCGACTTCAGCCAGGTCTGACGCGCTTGCGGCGTTTGTGCGTCGGCAATCCAAGGGTGGATGTTGGCGTAGGTTAGTACGCCGCCGACCACGGCTTTAATGCTCGGAATCCACAGACTGGTGTGCTTGGGGTCATGGCCTATCAACTCGATGCGTTGGCCTTCCAGGCTCAGATGGTCGCCTTGCAAGGCTTGCGGCACCAGGGTACGGGCCGGCGCAGTGTTTTTGAGGATCGGGCCCCAGTAGGCCAGCTTCGGTTCGCGGCTTTTCTCGATATAGGCGATGGTCTGTGGTGTGGCCAGGATCTTGGCCTTGGGGTAGGCGCGAGTCAGGGTGTCCAGGCCGAAGTAGAAATCCGGGTCGCCGTGGCTGATAAAGATGGTGGTGAGGTTCTTGCCGCTGGCCTGGATACGCTCGACCAGCTCCTGGGCTTCGCGAGTGGAGAACTGCGCATCGACCAGAATGGCATCGCGCTCGCCGCTGATCAGCGTCGAGGTCACCGGGAAAATCGCCTTATCGCCTGGGTTGTAGACATCCAGGGTTAGCGGCTGGGCAATCGCTGTAGTGGCAAGGGTGAGCAGGCTGGCGCTGGTGAGCAGGCCGCGTAAGTGGTTGAGGATCGACATGCTGATCTCCTGTTGAGTAAGTGAGGCGATCTTAGTTGCTTTAAATAGATCAAAAAGCCCCTTAATCTGCGCATCTTTGTTGCGCTAAATGGGCTAATCATGGATCGGCTAACGGCAACCCGGGTATTTGTCGAAGTGGTGGAGCGGGGCAGCCAGACCGCTGCGGCCGATTCGCTGGCCATGTCGCGGGCGATGGTCTCGCGCTACCTCGGCGAGCTGGAGGCCTGGGTGGGTGCGCGCCTGCTGCACCGCACCACGCGCAAGCTCAGCCTGACCGGAGCAGGTGAGCAGCTTTTGGGGCAGTGCCGCGAAATGCTGGCCATGGCCGAGGCCATGCAGAGCGTCAGCCGCACCGATGAGGCCGCGCCGCGCGGCACCCTGCGCATCGCTTGCAGCCAGTCGCTGGCCCAGGCCTGGCTGGTGCATGCGCTGGATGACTTTATTCGCCTGTATCCGCAGGTCAGCGTCGATCTGCTGGTGGGCAGCCAGGCGGTCAATCTGGTGGAAGCGCGTATTGACCTGGCCCTGCGCATCACCAATCAGCTCGACCCCAACCTGATCGCACGCCAATTGGCGGTGTGCCGTTCGGTGGTGTGCGCCACTCCGGCGTATCTGGCCAAGCACGGCACACCACTGCGGCCCGAGGACCTGGCGCAGCACAATTGCCTGAGTTACGCCTATTTTGGCCGCAGCATCTGGGAGTTCACTCGCGCCGGTGAGCCACATGCCGTGGCGGTCAGTGGCAACCTCAGCGCCAATGAATCGATGGTGCTGCTGGAGGCTGTGCTGGCCGATATCGGCATCAGTCTGCAGCCGCGATATTCGGTCAGCGCGCACCTGCGCTCCGGGGCGCTGGTGCAGCTGTTACCGGACTACGAACCGCAGCAGTTGGGCATCCATGCCCTGTACGGCACGCGCCGGCAGATGCCGCCAGCGCTGCGGGCGTTGCTGGATTTTTTGATCGAGCGGCTGGCGGATGCGCCGGATTGGGATATGTAGCTGGGGTTCAGAGCGTTTTGCTGAACTGGATCAATGCCACGCGCTGGCCCTGTGGATCACGCCGTTCGACCACATCGCTCAGGGCATAACCGAGCTTCGGATAGAGCAGCAGGCCGGCGCTATTGGCGTTAAAGCACGACACCTGCATGCGTTTGGCGTCGTAATGCTCGCGAGCCAGTTGCTCCATCACGGCCACCAGATAGTGCGCCACGCCATGGCCCCTGGCCCAGGGGGCGACCATCAGGTTGCCGAGGGCGCAGTGGTCGTCGTAGTGCCATTGGTAGAAGTTGGCAAAGCCGGCCACCCGGCCATCGAGCAGCACCACGGTGCTATCGCGGCGCTCGGCCATGGCGGCGGCCAGTTGGCCGATGCTCAGCGGCCAGTCAGCCTTGGGGTAACAGAAAAACAGCTCATCGGCATTTTGTGGGAAACCGACGATCTCGGCCAGATCAGCCGCCGCAGCGGGGCGATGACTGAGGTGTGGGGTTGAGGTCATGCAACATCCTTGTTGAGTGAGGCGTGCGTGCTCAGCGCGGTGGGTATTGGCTTAGCACTTCGGCGACAGTACTGCGAATCGAGGCTTCGCGCTCAGCGGGACTGGGTTGGCGGCTGCGCAGCACCTGTTCGGCACTGCCGCGCCAGACCAGTTTGCCGTCCTTGCCGTCGAGCATATCGATCTGCAGAGTGCCGACCTGATAGTCCAGGGTGCGGGTTTCCACATAACTCGGGCCGCCCCAGAAGCCGCCGCGCCACGGGTCGCCCCAGGCTCCGCCAAAGTGCGTACTGACCTGCTGCTGGCGGTTGTCGACAATCATCCACACCTGCACCTTGAGATCGCCCGGTGTATTTGCCGCCGCCGCGCGCAGGCCACGTTGGTCGAGCTGTTCGCTGACGGCGCTGCGAATGCGCTGGCCGGTGAGGTCGCTGTTGATGCGCGGGTCATCGGGTTTGTACTGCACGGCGGGTTCCTGCCAGCTCCAGCTGCGGTAGGCGGCAAAATCGCGGTTGGGATCGAAGTCGCGTTCCAGCTGCGGTGTTTGGCAGGCGCTGAGGACCAGTAACAGGGGCAATAGCAGCAGTGATGCACGCATGGGTGCTCTCCTCGGGTTCAGCAATCAGCTTGGCGGATATTCCGCCAGGGCCTGTTGTACTGCATTACGCAGCGCGGCGGCGCGTTCGCTTTGGCTGCCGCTGCTAAGGGTTTCGGCGCTGGCGCTCCAGATCGGCTGACCATCCTGGCCATCGAACAGTTCGATGCGCACCACCATGACTTCTTCGGTATAGCTGCGTACCAGTGGCGCGCTGCCCCACATGCCGTAGTTATCGCCATAACGACTATGACCGTAATGGCTGCCGTAGCGTTCGGTGACTTGGCGCAGGCGTTGCTCCAGGCGCAACTCGGCGCTGACTTTGAGGTCGCTGGTTTTGCCGGCGCGATGTGGGCGCAGGCCGCGTTGGTCGAGGGCATTGCTCAGGGCTTCCTGCACCTGCTCGGAGCTGGCCCAGGCTGTGCCGGTCGGTAGCTGCTGCCAGCTCCAGGTGCGGTAGCGGCCATAGTCGCGCGGTGCTGCGGGGTACGCGCTGCGATCCAGTTGCTGGGGCGAGTGAGCGGGGGCCGGCGGCAGCGGTTTGCTGTCGGCGATATAGGGGTTCTGGCTCTGACAGGCCGCGAGGGTGGCCAGTAGCAGTAAGGCGCCAAGTCGTTTCATCGCGTTGCATGCCTCCAGTGCGATGGCTGTCAGCGGGGCCGGCAGATCCAGTGCAGATAACGGCCCAGGCCGGCAAAGCTGGGATGGCGGCGGTAAGCCAGCTCCATTTCCAGCAGGTCGAGCAGCTCGGCCTTGGCCTGGAAGGGTTGCGGCATATAGTCGTGAAACACCCGCACGCCACTCTGGCTTTCGACCTGCCAATTAGCCTCAAGTTGCGCCGCCAGCTCGCGCGGATCAAGCGGCATCTGCGGCGTCAGGCTCTGTTTCTCACCGGCGAACTCGGCCTTGCGCAGTTTGCGGAAGTGGCCCTTGAGCAGGTTGCGATAGATCAGCGCGTCCTTGTTGTAGAACGCCAGCGACAGCCAGCCGCCGGGCGCGCACAGCTGGTGCAGCACCGGCAGGATGCTGTGCGGTTCGGCCAGCCATTCCAGCACTGCGTGGCAGATCACCAGGTCATAGGGTTGCTTCAGCTGGCCGAGCAGGTCCTGCCAGGGCGCCTGGATAAAGGTGGCCTGCTGTCCTGCGGCAGCAAAGCGCTCGCGGGCGCCATTGAGCATCGGTTCAGCGGGTTCGGTCAGGGTCACCTGATGGCCGCGTTCAGCCAGCCACAGCGACATATGGCCAAGCCCCGCGCCAATATCCAGCACCCGCAGTGGGCGCTCGGGCAGGGCTTCGGCCAGATCGGCCTGGAGTACGGCCAGGCGAATCGCGCCCTTGGCGCCGCCGTAGATCTTCTCGGCAAAACGTGTGGCCAGCTCGTCGAAGTGCCGATCCGTCATGGCGCCTCTCCGAGAAAGCGCCGTTCGTTGTCGGCTAGCTTGGCGCGCACCACCTGTTCCATATCCAGGCCCAGCTCGCCACACAGCAGCACCAGATAGAGGACGATATCGCCGATTTCCTGGCCTGCATGGGTGAGTTGTTCGGCAGATAGCTCGCGTGACTGCGCCTCGCTCAGCCACTGGAAGATTTCCACCAGCTCGGCCATTTCCACGCTGGCGGCCATGGCCAGGTTCTTCGGGCTGTGGAATTGCCGCCAGTCGTTGCGATCACGAATGGCGTGCATGCGGGTGGTCAATTCGGCGAGGTTCATCAGGCGCTCCAGCAAAGAGGAGCATAGCTTCGGGGGTTCATCTGCACTGTGCAAGCGGCTGCCGGGCAGTTACCGGCAGCCGTCTGCTTTATTTCAGGCGAGATTTCACTCGAGTGGCCGCCAGCTGCCGCTCATATGCACCAGCTCATTCTGGCCGAGCAGGCTGAACTGGCCACTGCTGGCCGGCTCACTGGCCAGTAGGCGCACTTCGGCCGGCAGCAGCACGGGTTTCTGAAAACGCACACTTACTTCATAACCCGCAGCGGGCAGGCGTGCGCCCAACTCGGCCAGGGCGCGGCCCTTATTCCACAGGCCGTGGGCGATGGCGCGGGGGAAGCCGAATAGCTTGGCGGTGGCGGCAAACATATGGATCGGGTTGTAGTCGCCAGCGATGCGCGCGTAGCTCCGGCCGATATCCGCTGGCGCGCGCCAGTGGGCCAGGGTGGTTTGTTCTAACGCGGTTTCGGCTGCGCGTTCGGCCGGCTTGCCGTCCAGGCGCAGAGCGCGGCAGAGAATGCGGCTATCGCCTTCCCAGAGCAGGCCAAGCTGGTCATGCAGCTGGGTGATCAGGCTGAAGGTCGCGCCCTTGTCGTGGGGCTGCAGGTCCTGCACCTGCACGCTGACGGTAAACGGCCCGAGGCCGCCGAGTGGGCGCAGCACGCGAATATGGTTTTCCAGGTGCACCAGGCCGAGCAGCGGGAAGGGGAAACGCTTGTCGGTGAGCAGCTGCATCTGCAGGGCAAATGCCAGGATATGCGGGTAGGGTGCGGGCAGCAGGTGATCATCGCTAAATCCGCAGATCTGCCGATAGCGCGCCAGGTGCTTGGGGTCGACCGTGACCTGACAGCGCACGCCCAGCTCGGGCAGGCTGCGGCCGGTGACGCGGCGGCGCAGGGCTGCGCGCAGAAACAGGGCGGGTAGGGCAGGTGGTGCGGGCAGTTCGAGCCAGTCGATGGCCATGGGCAAACTCCTCAGAACGGTGGCAGCAGCTTAGTCGGCCAGCGCCGCCGTGCATTGGCCGTATCGCCTGGCGCTGCGGCAGGCCAGTCAATCGTTTAACAGCATAATTCACGCCTTGAGCGCATGACCTAAAGCTGCCTAAGATGGCCGCGCCTCGCAAACAATAAGAACTCTTTAATATGCGTGACCTGACTGACGACGTGGCGCTGATGCGCCCGGTGATCGACGCCTTGCGTGCCAGCGGTACCGACCCCGATCGCGTGCTGGCTCGTGTTGGCCTTCCTCCGGGTGGTTTGCCTGCCGGACGTTTCCCCCATGCCGCCCAAGCCTTGTTCTGGAAAGCCGCCATCGATGAATGCGGCGAAGAGCATGTCGGCCTCTACCTGGCTCAGCACCTGCCGGCATTCCACGGCCTGCTGCTGGAATACCTGTTTCTCTCCAGTGAAACCTTCGGCGAAGGTCTGCGCCATGCCCTGCGCTATGTGCGTCTGCTGTCCGATACCCTGAATGCCAAGCTGGAAGTGCAAGGCGAGCGCGCGGTGCTGGTGCTGGGGCTGATTCCTGGTACGCCACGGCACTTCCCGGAAATGCTCGCCGGTGCGGTGATCCGCCTGTTCGATGCGTTGACCGAAGGCGATTTCACCCCCTATGAAGTGCAGTTTATGCATGCCGAGGGTGCGCCGGCCGAGCGCTATCAGCAGATCTACGGCTGCCCGGCGCAACTGGGCGGCGAGCGCTACGCGCTGGTGTTCAATGCCTCGGTGCTGGACAAGACCTCACGGCATGCCGCGCCAGAACTGCTGCGCATGCATGAATCGCTGGCGCGCCGCCAGTTGGCTGAAGTCGAACGTCTGGATCTGGTGCGCAAGGTGCGCGAATTGATCGGCGAGTTGCTGGTCGACAGCGGCGCCACCCTGGAGCAGGTCGCTGCGAGGCTGAATATGCCGGCGCGGCGGTTGCGCGAGCGTCTGGCCATGGCGGGGGTGCGCTTCAACGACCTGGTCACCGACTACCGCTGCCGCCTGGCCAAGGACCTGTTGCTCAACACCGACGAGCGTATCGAAGTGATAGTCGAGCGCACCGGCTTCTCCGAGCCGAGCACCTTCTATCGCGCCTTCAAACGCTGGGTCGGCGAAACTCCAGTTGAGTTTCGCAAACGCGGCAAACAGTGATGACTACTGGGCGAAATAGGTCGCCCAGAAATAATAGAGCGTCATCCCGCTGCCCACGCTGATCACCAGCATGCGCAGGAATTTGGCTGGCAAACGCTGACCCAGTGCGCCGCCGACATAGCCGCCCAGGGTGGCACCCACCAGCAGAATCGCCAGCTCATACCAACTGACTCGGCCTGCGATGATAAATGTCGCGGTGGCGACGCTATAGATCACTGCGGAAATCAGGTTCTTCAGGGCGTTGGCGCGGGCCAGCGGGTGGCCTTCGATGGAAAACGCCGCCAGTTGCAGAATGCCCATGCCGGCGCCGAAGTAACCGCCATAGATCGATACGCCGACATGCGCTGCTAGTGACAGTGGGCCATGCGGCGGTTTTGCCGCTTCTGCACGGCGCGCGGCCAGCCAGCGGCTGAGCCATGGGCTGGCTGCAAACAAGGCGGTGGCTGCTAGCAGCAGCCAGGGAATCAGCTTGGCGAATACAGCATCGCCGCCCACCAGTAGTAACAAGCCGCCGAGCAGTCCACCGGCCAGTCCGGCGGCCAGTAACGGCAGCAGATAACGCCCCAACGGCCGCAGCGAATCCCGTGCCGCCCAGGCTCCGGCCAGGCTGGCCGGCCACAACGCCACGGCATTGGTGGCATTGGCTGTCACTGGTGGAAGACCCGCAGCGAGCAACGCCGGAAAGGAGAAAAACGTGCCGCCGCCGGCCAGGGCATTCATCCCGCCAGCGGCAAAACCGGCAAGTACCAGCAGCAGAATCTCGGACACAGGCATGGCAAAGGCTCAGGCAAAAGGTCAGCAGCTTAACCAGCGTGCGTGGTTGGGCCAAGTCGACCAAGGTCGTTGGCGCATGGGTTGGCCAAATTGCGGGCATAAAAAACGGTCTGGAGCAGTTTTAACGTCGCATAGCGACGGCCCGAGGGGTGGCTGCCATGGATGGCAGGCATAAAAAAACCGGCTTGTGGCCGGTTTTTAGGGGGTGGGCACTACTTATTTTTGGTAAGCAGCGACCGCCTTGATAATCAGGTTGCGGGCCTCGTCGGCGCCAGCCCAACCTTCAACCTTGACCCATTTGCCTTTCTCGAGATCTTTGTAGTTCTCGAAGAAGTGCTTGATCTGCTCGATCAGCAGTGGGGGCAGGTCGGTGTATTCCTGTACGTCTTTGTACAGCACGCTCAATTTGTCGTGCGGTACGGCAACCAGCTTGGCATCGCCGCCGGCTTCATCGCTCATGAGCAGTACGCCAACTGGACGGGCGCGGATAACCGAGCCTGGTGCCACTGGGTACGGGGTCACGACCAGCACGTCGAGGGGGTCACCGTCGTCGGCCAGGGTGTGCGGGATAAAACCGTAGTTGGCCGGGTAGAACATCGGAGTGGCCATGAAGCGGTCGACCATCAGGCAATCGGTGTCGTGGTCGATTTCGTATTTGATCGGCGCGTGGTTGGCCGGGATCTCGATGGCGACGTAGATGTCGTTTGGCAGGTCTTTACCAGCTGGGATCTTGCTGTAGCTCATGGGGCGACTCCCGAGGGGTGGGCCAAAAAAGTGGCGCGATTATAGGCATATTCCCCTGGTGTTGCTACGCCGGGATGCCTAGCCATTGGTCGCGAACCCGCAGTTATCGGCTCTGACCTGGTAGTCGGGGTTGCTGGCCTGCAACCGTTGCAAGCGGGCCAGTGGGTCTTGGCGGTAGAACAGTGCCAGTTGCGCGTACACCGCCGGGAAGACGCCGGCGAGCAGGTCTGGGGCGCTGAAAAAGTATTCGCTGGTCACGGCGAAGAACTCCGCCGGGTTTTCCGCTGCATAGGGATCGATGGCGGTTTCGGCCTCGGGGTCGGCATCCAGCTTGGCGTTCAGCTGATCGAAGGCGCTCTGCATGGCCTTCGCCCACGCCTGCACGGCCATATTGCGGTGCAGCGGCGGCAGGCCGTTGGCGTCTCCGTTAAGCATGTCCAGCTTGTGCGCCAGTTCGTGGATCACCAGGTTGTAGCCGTCCCATTGGCCGCTGGCCTGCACGCCGGGCCAGGCGAGGATTACTGGGCCTTGCTGCCAGGCTTCGCCGCTGTGTTCGGCGTCCCATTCGTGGACCACACCGCTGGAATCGCGGTGGCGTTGCGGGCTGACGAAATCATCCGGGTAGAGGACGATTTCATGGAAGCCCTGGTACCAGTTGAGGTCGGCCAGGTGCAGCAGCGGCAGTTCGGCCTGCACCGCCAGCAACAGGCGTGCGTGGCCGTCCAGTTCGACACCGGGCAGGGCACTGAGGTGTTTGTGATGCAGAAACAGCACGGCGCGTTCGCGCAGGCGCTGCTGCTCGGCGTCATCCAGGCCATCGAGGATCGGCAGTTGTTGCAGCACGGCCTGCCATTGCGCGCTGCTGATGGGGTGACGGGCAAGGATGCGCTGGCGACGCCAGGCACGGAGCGACCACATGGACTCTGCTCGGACGGTGGAAAGCGCCCACCATAAGCCGGGTGTCAGTGCCGGGCAAGTCGGCACAAAGGCTGCAAAGGCATGCTTATCCGCGACCTGGGAGGGCTGCCAATGTCGATCGAGCGTCTGCATCATCCCACCATAAAACTGCTCTGTGGCCAGGGGCTCGACCTGCCCTGCCAGGCCGCACGGGCCCGCGCAACCTGGCTGCCGGGGCGCGAGGGACGGCCGCCGGTGTTATTGGTGGCTCTGCTCTGGGCCCGTGACTGCACTGATGTAGTGCGCACACTGGAGGCGTACCAGGACGGCCTGCTGGCCGATTGCTGTTGCACCCCCGGCGGCTGGAGCGAAGCCCAGGCGGCGCGGCAGGTGCTGGCGGCGCTTAATCAGCAGCTGTTTCATCAGCGCCAGGCCGGGCGCCGCATTGCTCAGCTGAGTGCCGGGTTGTTACTGCTGCAGAACGGCGAGGCGCAGTTTCTCCAGGCTGGCGCCATTGGTTTGCGGCGTTATCAAGGCAACACAGCAGCCAGCCTGGCTGGCCGTGAGGGCCTGCTGCTGGGTGCGCAGGCTGAGCTGGCGCTGGTTCAACATCGCCTGACCCTGAGCCCTGGCGAGCTATTGCTGCTGGCGCCGCAGCCGCTGCTGGATGTGGCGGACCTCCGAGGGTTTTCTGGCGCAGGCGGTACCCTGCAGGATGACCCGCTGCCGGAGCTGCTTGCGCCATTGCTGCGGGCACCTGGGGCAGCGGTTCTATTGCTGCCGCGCGAGGCTGATAGCGCGCCTGAGCTGGCCCCGCGCAAGCCCTGGCGGATGGTCGTCGATGCACAGCCGGGTTTGCAGTTGGATGGCTGGGTGCTGCTCTCGTCCTGTCCTTTTGGCCCGCCTGGGCGGGTGTTCCGCGCCACCGATCCACGGGGTCGCGAGGCCATGCTGTGGCTGGCTGAGGAGGATGCGGGAGAAGCCTTCTGGCAGCGCGAGTGGGCGTTGCGGCGCAGTCCGGTGGCCAGTCTGGCGCAGGTGATGTCTTCGCATCAGCCGCGCGAGCATGCCTTCTGGTTGTTCGAGCCAGCGGGCAAGGGTATGCGCAGCCTGAACGACTGGGTGGCGGCTCATGGCCCGGTAGACGCTTTGACGGTGTTGACCGTGCTTGAGCAATTGATCGCCGCCGTGCGTGGCTTGCAGCGGCGTGGCATTCAGGGGCTGTGGCTGGCCCCGCGCAATATCCTGCTGGATGACGGCGCCCGGCTACTGTTGCTGCCCGAATATGCCGCGCTGCTGCCTGGCGTGCCACAGCAGACATTGCCTGAACAGGCGGTGCCGCTAGCGCCCGAGGTGCGCGCCGGGCGTACGCTGGATGGCCGCGCCGACCAGTTTGCCCTGGCGGCGCTGGCTTACTGGCTGTTCTGCGGGCGCTGGCCTGAGGTGGCGCAGGCAGATGCCGACGGCAATAGCCGTTATATGCCGCTGGCGCAGTTCAGTGTGCAGGTGCCATTGGGCTGGGACGGTGTGCTGGCGAGGGCTTTGGCGCCCAGGCCGGAGGCGCGCTTTGAGGCGCTGTCGGAGTTTCAGCATGCCTTGCAGCAGCCGTTACTGCATCAGCCGGCACCGGCGCGCCGCACACGGGACTATCGGCAGAGTTGGCACGTAGCGGCGCTGGCTCTGTTGATGCTGCAACTGGGCGTGGGGTTGTGGCTTAGCCTGAAGGGTTGAGAGAACTGAGCCAGCGCGCGCTGGCTCAGTCAAAGACTTACGGCGCGGTGAAGTCTTCGGTGATCGGCAGGACAAAGCTCTTGAACTCGGTGTCTTCCTTGAAACCGATGGATTCGTAGAGCTTGTGGGCGACTTCGTTGTCGACGCTGGAGGCCACGCGCAGACGCACCGCGTTGGTCTCTTTGGCCATCTGTTTGGCTGTCTGGATCAAGCGGTCGGCCACCAGCTGGCGGCGCGCGTCCTGGCAGACGTAGATGTCGTTGAGAATCCACACGCGCTTGAGCGACAGCGAGGAGAAGCTCGAATAGAGCTGGCAGAAGCCGAGAATCTTCTCTTCATCGTCGGCCATGGCCAGGTAGATCACCGATTCCTTGCGGCTGATGCGCTTTTCCAGAAATTTGCGCGAGGAGTCGGGGTAGGGCAGCTGGCCGAAGTGTTCGCGGTAATTGACGAACAATGGCGTAAGTTGATCCAGATGCTCCAGGGTCGCTTGGACAATGCGCATGGTGAGCCTCTACTTCAGTCATGTGGATGGCTTTGGCAACACGGCAGCGCTGCCTGCGAACGACCCCGATGCTGCCTAAAGCTTTTGGAAAGTGCAATCCAAACAAGCGTTTGCCTGTAATGCCGCGCAGCGCTTAGCCCAACAAGAAGTTTTCGCGCATGCTTGAGCCCGCGAGCAGCGGCACTTCAGCCTCATCCTTGAGGTTGACCCCCGACAGCTGGCGGCGGCAGGCCTCGCGCATCAGGTACAGCAGGCGATGGCTGGCCATGGCGTAGCTCAGGCCTTCCTGACGCACATTGGAGATGCAGTTGCGGTAGGCGTCGGTCAGGCCGACCTTGGGCGCGTAAGTGAAGTACAGCCCCAGGCTGTCCGGTGAACTCAGGCCTGGACGTTCGCCGATCAGGATCACCACCATGCGCGCGCCGAGCAGTTCGGCCACTTCATCGGCAACGGCCACACGGCCTTGGCTGACCAGTGCGACGGGGGCCACGCGCCAGCCTTCGGCAGCGGCCTGTTCTTCGATATGCGCCACCATCGGCAGGGCGTTACGGTGTACGGCCAAGGCAGACAGGCCGTCGGCGATAACGATGGCCAGATCGTAGCCATCCGGGTTGTTTTCGCGGTGCTGGCCCAGCAGCTCGGCGGATTCGTGACTTAGGCGCCGGCCGAGGTCCGGGCGTTGCAAGTAGGTGTCGCGGTCCTTGGCGGCGCTGTGCAGCTGCAGGCTTTGCCGATGCTGGTGGGCCAGGCCGGCGGCCAATGCGGCGTGATCGAACGGCAGGTGCACGGCATCGCGGGCCTGGGCGTGGGCGAATTGGAAATCCAGCTGGGCGCGGGTCGGCATGCTGGTGCCGGCGCGGCCGAGGGCGATACGCGCCGGGGTGAGGTTGCGCAGTTGCTGCCAGGGATTCTCGCTGGCGCCGCTGAGTGGGCTGTCATCGTACATAAGCAATCTCCGCGAAGGTTTTGTAGGAGCGGGCCATGCCCGCGAAGCCGCTATCGCGGGCATGGGTTAGGCACCCCCGCCGCTCCTACGGATTCGATATCAGCTCAGCTGCGCCAACGCCTGACGAAACGCTGGCGGCAGGCTGTTGCCCATACGCGGGCGGCCATCGGCCTGGGTGAAGATACCCATGCGCTGCAGCCAGGCTTCGAACTCGGGGGCCGGTTTCAGCCCCAGGCTCTGCCGGGCATACAGCGCGTCGTGGAAGGAGGTGGTCTGGTAGTTGAGCATCACGTCGTCGGAGCCGGGGATGCCCATGATGAAGTTGATCCCGGCCACACCGAGCAGGGTCAGCAGTACGTCCATGTCGTCCTGATCGGCTTCGGCGTGGTTGGTGTAGCAGATGTCGCAGCCCATCGGCAGGCCCAGCAGCTTGCCGCAGAAGTGGTCTTCCAGGCCGGCGCGAATGATCTGTTTGCCGTTATACAGGTACTCCGGGCCGATAAAGCCGACCACGGTATTCACCAGAAATGGCTTGAAATGCCGCGCCACCGCATAGGCGCGGGTCTCGCAGGTCTGTTGGTCGAGGCCATGGTGAGCACCGGCGGACAGCGCGCTGCCCTGACCGGTTTCGAAATACATCAGGTTGTCGCCGAGGGTGCCGCGCTTGAGGCTCAGGCCGGCGTCGTAGCCTTCCTGGAGAATCTGCAGGCTGACGCCAAAGCTGGCGTTGGCCGCCTCGGTGCCGGCAATCGACTGGAACACCAGGTCCAGCGGCACGCCACGGTTGATCGCCTCGATTGAGGTGGTGACGTGGGTCAGCACGCAGGCCTGGGTGGGGATTTCATAGCGCTGGATGATGCCGTCGAGCATCTTCAGCATCTCGCAGATCGAACTGATGCTGTCGGTGGCCGGATTGATGCCGATCATGGCGTCGCCGTTGCCGTACAGCAGGCCATCGAGAATGCTCGCGGCGATGCCGGCCGGCTCATCGGTCGGGTGATTGGGCTGCAGGCGGGTGGACATGCGCCCGCGCAGGCCGACGGTGTTGCGAAAACGGCTGACCACACGGATTTTCTGCGCCACCAGCACCAGATCCTGCACGCGCATGATCTTCGATACCGCCGCCGCCATTTCTGGCGTCAGGCCGGGCGCAAGGGCGCGCAGGCTGGCTTCGTCGGCGCTGTCGCCGAGCAGCCAGTCGCGAAAGCCGCCGACGGTGAGGTGGCTGACCGGGGCGAAGGCCGCCGGATCATGGCTATCGATGATCAGCCGGGTGACCTCATCAGCCTCGTAGGGAATCAGTGCCTCGGTAAGGAAATGCTTGAGCGGAATATCGGCCAGGGCCATCTGCGCCGCGACCCGTTCGCCGGCATTGCTCGCCGCCACACCGGCGAGAAAGTCGCCGGAGCGCGCCGGGCTGGCTTTGGCCATCACCTCGGCAAGGCTATCGAAACGGTAGGTTTCACCGCCTACCGTATGCTGAAAACTGGACATCGCGTGTCTCCAAAACGCCGCGCTGGCGCAGCTGCACCAGCGTGGCGGTGTTACTTGGCTACTTGAGCGCGGCCTCGGCTTTACCGATGGCGACGAATTCTTCTTCCGGCGTACCGGCCACCAGATGATGGCGGCTGTACAGGGCGAAGTAGGCTATCAGCACGGCGTAGATAACCGCAGCGCCAATCACCACCCGTGGGTCGACCAGGAAGCCTGCAACCACGGCCACGCAGGCCAGCACCAGGGCGATGCCCGAGGTGACGATACCGCCTGGGGTGCGATACGGGCGATGCATCTCCGGGCGACGCACGCGCAGGGTGATGTGTGCGGCCATCATCAGCACGTAGGAGATGGTGGCGCCGAACACTGCCACCAGAATCAGCAGGTCACCCTGGCCAGTCAGCGACAGGGCAAAGCCGATCAGGCCAGGCACGATCAGCGCCAGCACCGGGGCCTTGTTCTTGTTGGTCAGCGACAGCGAACGCGGCAGGTAGCCAGCGCGCGACAGGGCGAAGATCTGCCGGGAGTAGGCGTAGATGATCGAGAAGAAGCTGGCAATCAGACCGGCCAGGCCGATCAGGTTGACGAAGCTGCTCATCCAGGTGGATTCGCCGTAGGCAATGGTCAGGGCTTCCACCAGCGGGTTGCCGGAGGCCATCAGCGCGTTGGCGCCGGCGCCGCCTGGGCCCACCACCAGAATCAGCAAAGCAAAGGCCAGCAGCACCAGCATGGCGCCGATCAGCCCGCGCGGCATATCGCGCTGCGGGTTGCGGGTTTCTTCAGCGGCCAGCGGCACGCCTTCGACCGCGAGGAAGAACCAGATCGCATAGGGGATCGCCGCCCACACGCCGACATAGCCGAACGGCAGGAAGCTGCTGGCGCCGGTTGCTTCGCTCACCGGAATATCGAGCAGATTGGCCACCGAGAAGTGCGGCACCATCGCAACGATAAACACGCCGAGGGCAATCGCTGCCACGGCGGTGATGATAAACATCAGCTTCAGCGCCTCACCGACGCCGAAGATATGGATGCCGATAAACAGCACATAGAAGGCCAGGTAGATCGCCCAGCCGCCAATGCCGAACAGCGACTCGCAGTAGGCGCCGATAAACACCGCAATCGCGGCCGGGGCAATGGCGTACTCGATGAGGATTGCCGTGCCGGTGAGAAAACCGCCCAAGGGGCCGAAGGCGCTGCGGGCAAAGCCATAGCCACCACCAGCGGTGGGGATCATCGAGGACAGTTCAGCCAGGGAGAAGCACATGCACAGGTACATCAGCGCCATCAGCAGGGTGGCGAGAAACATACCGCCCCAGCCGCCCTGGGCTAGACCGAAGTTCCAGCCGGCATAATCGCCGGAAATCACGTAGGCAACGCCCAGGCCGACCAGCAATACCCAGCCTGCTGCGCCCTTCTTCAATTGCCTGCTTTGGAAGTAATCGGCATCGACCTGCTCTAAATCGGGGCCTTGCGGTAGACCTACCGCACTGATTTGTTCTGCTGCCATGGGAGTTCCTTATCAACAAGCTGGCCGAGGCGCAGGCCCGGCCAGGCGTGTAGCTATTTGAGGGAAGAGTGTTACCCAGTGGATCAGCAACCGCTGTGCCAACTACGCCCCTGGTCTAGACCTGAGGCGCGAGCGGGCAAACCGATGTCGTTTCCGGCATCGGCATCGGCTGCGGTTGCGCAGGGGCTTAGAAAAAGCCGAGTGGGTTGATGTCGTAACTGACCAGCAGGTTCTTGGTCTGCTGGTAGTGGTCGAGCATCATCTTGTGGGTTTCGCGGCCGACGCCGGACTTCTTATAGCCACCGAAGGCGGCATGCGCCGGGTAGAGGTGGTAGCAGTTGGTCCACACGCGCCCGGCTTTGATCGCCCGGCCCATGCGGTAGGCGCGGTTGATATCGCGGGTCCACAGGCCGGCGCCGAGGCCGAACTCGGTGTCGTTGGCAATCGCCAGGGCTTCGGCTTCGTCCTTGAAGGTGGTGACGCTGACCACCGGGCCGAAGATTTCCTCCTGGAACACGCGCATCTTGTTGTGGCCCTTGAGCAGGGTCGGCTGGATGTAGTAACCGCCGTCCAGGGTGCCGCTGAGCTTTTCCACCGCGCCACCGGTGAGCAGTTCGGCGCCTTCTTGCTTGGCGATTTCCAGGTAACTCAAGATCTTGTCGAACTGCTGCTCGGAGGCTTGCGCGCCGACCATGGTGTCGGTGTCCAGCGGGTCGCCGCGTTTGATCTGCTCGACCTTCTTCATCACCTCTTTCATAAAGGCCGGGTAGATCGATTCCTGCACCAGCGCTCGCGATGGGCAGGTGCACACCTCGCCTTGGTTGAAGAACGCCAGCACCAGACCTTCAGCGGCTTTCTCGATAAAGCTTGGCTCGGCCTGCATGATGTCTTCGAAGAAGATGTTCGGCGACTTGCCACCCAGCTCCACGGTGCTCGGGATGATGTTCTCGGCGGCGCATTTCATGATATGTGCCCCAACCGGGGTCGAGCCGGTAAAGGCGATCTTGGCGATGCGCTTGCTGGTAGCCAGGGCTTCGCCTGCTTCCTTGCCAAAACCTTGCACCACGTTGAGCACGCCCGGCGGCAGCAGGTCGCCGATCAGCTCCATCAGCACGCTGATGCCCAGCGGCGTTTGCTCCGCCGGTTTGAGCACCACGCAGTTGCCGGCGGCCAGGGCCGGGGCGAGTTTCCAGGCGGCCATCAACAGCGGGAAGTTCCACGGGATGATCTGCCCGACCACGCCCAGCGGCTCATGGATGTGATAGGCCACGGTGTTGCCGTCGATCTCGGCGGCGCTGCCTTCCTGGGCGCGTAGACAGCCGGCGAAGTAGCGGAAGTGGTCGGCAGCTAGGGGAATATCGGCGTTGAGGGTTTCGCGTACGGCCTTGCCGTTGTCCCAGGTTTCGGTGATCGCGAGCATTTCCAGGTTGGCTTCAATGCGGTCGGCGATCTTCAGCAGGGTCAGCGAGCGCTCCTGCACCGAAGTGCGGCCCCAGGCATCGGCAGCGGCATGGGCGGCGTCCAGCGCCTTGTCGATATCCTCGGCGCTGGAGCGTGGGAACTCGGCAATCGGCAGGCCATTCACCGGCGAGGTGTTGGTGAAGTACTGGCCTTTGATCGGCGCGACAAACTCGCCGCCGATGTAGTTACCGTAACGGGATTTGAAGGAAACGAGGGCACCTTCGGTACCGGGATGGGCGTAACGCATGCTGAATATCTCCTGGTTCTTATGCTTGTTCTGGTGATGCAGCGAAAGGCGCGCTGTGGCGCTTGTGCAGAGACAGAGCAAGGGCTGGGCCAGGCGTGCGTGATGCCCGTTTTAGAGCGGCTGTGTGGTTTTTGATGGGGCGCTGGAGCAGGGCGCCTGTATCGGCCCTGATACAGCCCGCGTGACACTCTGTACCAGGGCCGATACAGCGCGATGACTCACCGGTCAGCGCGTCTTGCAATGGCCGGAAAGCTGGTAGATGCTCGGCCATCACGTGCACCTCCAACGCGGAGAACAATAACAATGCACAACCCTGCAAGCCGCCACGCCCAGCAGGTGCTGACCGTGGCTCAAGGCCGCGGACAACTCGCCGGCCCGGCTGCCGATTCCTCGGTGGCGCGCTCCTGGCTGCGCTGCCTGCAGCAGCACCACCTCCACCCGGCGCAGAGCATCCCGCCGGCGGTGATTGAGCACGCGCATATGCTTGAGCGGCGCGAGCAGCTGCAGCAGGTGCTGGAGATATCCAGCCACGAGATGAACAGTTTGCACCGCCAGCTGGCCGGCAGCGGTCATGCTGTTTTGCTGACTGATGCGCGTGGGGTCATCCTCAACTGCGTCACCGAACAGGCGGAAAAGCGCACCTTCGAGCAGGCCGGGCTGTGGCTTGGTGCCGACTGGAGCGAGGCCTGCGAAGGCACCAACGGCATCGGCACCTGCCTGGTCGAGCGCCAGCCGCTGACCATCCACCAGAACGAACATTTCCGCAGCCGGCATACCGGGCTGACCTGCTCGGCCAGCCCGGTGTTCGACCCACATGGCGAGCTGTTGGCGGTGCTCGACGTGTCCTCGGCTCGGCACGACGTGTCGCGGCAGAGCCAGTTTCACACCATGGCCCTGGTCAACCTGTCGGCCAAGGCCATTGAGGGCTGCCACTTTCTACGCAGCTATGAAGGTGAGTGGCTGCTGCGCTTCCACGCCCAGGCCGAATATATCGGCCAGTTCAGCGAAGGCCTGCTGGCCTTCGACGGTGATGGGCGAGTGAGTGCGGTGAATCAGAGCGCGATCAACTTGCTGGGTCTGTCGCGTCGGCAACTGCTCGGGCGCACCTTGATCGAGGTGTTTGACTGCCGCCTGGATGACCTGCTCGGTCGTGCTTCGGCGCAGCCTAGCGCCAGTTGGCCGTTGTATACCCAGCGCGGCCAGCTGCTGTTTGCCATGCTGCGTGGCCAGCCTCGGCGCAGTACTCAGGCACTGGCGGCGGCCTTGGCAACGCCTGGGTTGTGTCTGGCTGACCCTGGTTTGCAGAGTGATTTCCGCCGTGCACTGCGGGTGTATGAGCGTGATGTGCCGCTGCTGATCGGCGGGGAAACCGGCACCGGCAAGGAGGCCTTTGCCAAGGCCCTGCATCAGGTCAGCTCGCGTGGCGGCAAGCCCTTTATCGCGCTGAACTGCGCAGCAATTCCCGAGAGCCTGATCGAGAGCGAACTGTTCGGCTATCGCGGCGGCAGCTTTACCGGCGCGCGCAAGGAAGGCATGCGTGGCAAGTTGCAACAGGCCGATGGCGGCACCCTGTTTCTCGATGAGATCGGCGATATGCCGCTGGCGCTGCAGACTCGTTTGCTGCGGGTATTGGAAGAGCGCCGGGTCGAGCCTATTGGTGGTGAATCGCAGGCCATCGATGTGCGGGTGATCAGCGCCAGCCACCGTGACCTCACTCAGCGGGTGGCCAGCGGTGAGTTTCGTCAGGACCTGTTCTATCGCCTCAATGGCCTGGTGATCGACCTACCGCCGCTGCGTGAGCGCAGCGACAAGCCGGCATTGCTGGATTTTCTCCTGGCCGAAGAGGCGCGCGGGCAATCGGCGCGGCTTGATGATGCGGCCCGCGAGGCGCTGCTCGCTTACCCCTGGCCAGGCAATGTGCGCCAGCTGCGCAATGTGCTGCGCACCCTCTGCGCGCTTTGCGAGCTCGGCGTAATCAGTCACGCCGAACTGCCCGCCGAAATTCGCCATGCACGCCCCGCACTTACCCTGTTACCCAACGCCAAGCCCGACCAGCTAGGCGACGCCGAACGCCAGGCGCTGCTCGCGGTCCTAGAGGCGCAGCACTGGCAGATGAGCCGCAGCGCCGAGCAGCTTGGCATCAGCCGCAACACCCTGTACCGCAAGCTGCGCAAGCACGGCATCAAGCTGCGTTCAACGCTATAAGCCGCGCCTGTTGGATCACGCCCCGCCTCTGCGGGGTGGCGGCGCTGTGTTAATCTGCGGCCAGTTTTTATCCCGCCTTATTCACCGGCTCTGACGACGCCTCCAAGGTAAATCATGCATATCCATATTCTCGGCATCTGCGGCACTTTTATGGGCTCGCTGGCCGTGCTGGCCAAGGAACTCGGCCACCGCGTGACCGGCTCTGACGCCAACGTTTATCCGCCTATGAGCACCCAGCTGGAGGCTCAGGGCATCGAACTGACCCAAGGCTATGACGCCGCCCAACTCGACCCGGCACCGGATCTGGTGGTGGTTGGCAATGCTCTGTCGCGCGGCAATCCGGCGGTGGAATATGTGCTGAACAAGGGCCTGCCCTACGTCAGCGGCCCGCAGTGGCTGGCCGACCATGTATTGCAGGGGCGCTGGGTTATGGCGGTGGCCGGCACCCACGGTAAAACCAGCAGTTCGAGCATGCTGGCATGGGTGCTGGAGCATGCCGGCATGAGCCCGGGCTTTCTGATTGGCGGCGTGCCGCAGAACTTCGGTATCTCCGCGCGCTTGGGTGGCACGCCGTTCTTTGTGGTCGAGGCCGACGAGTACGACAGCGCCTTCTTCGACAAGCGCAGCAAGTTCGTTCACTACCGCCCGCGTACCGCGATCCTGAATAACCTGGAGTTCGATCACGCGGATATCTTCCCGGATCTGGCGGCTATCGAGCGGCAATTCCACCATCTGGTGCGCACCATTCCGGGCGACGGTCTGATCATTCACCCGACCACCGAACCTGCACTCAAGCGGGTAATCGAGGTGGGTTGCTGGACGCCGGTGCAAACCACCGGCGATGGCGGGCAATGGCAGGCGCGTCTGCTCAGTGCCGACGGCTCGCGCTTCGAGGTGAGTTTCGACGGCAAGGTTGCCGGCACCGTGGACTGGCAACTGACTGGCCAGCACAACGTGGCCAATGCCTTGGCGGTGCTGGCGGCGGCGCGGCATGTCGGCGTGGTGCCGGAGCTGGGCATCGCCGCGCTGTGCGGCTTTATCAACGCCAAACGGCGTATGGAGAAGGTCGCTGAAGTGAATGGCGTGACCATCTTCGACGACTTCGCCCACCACCCGACGGCGATTGCCACCACCCTGGATGGACTGCGCAAGCGCATCGGCGATGCCAAACTAATCGCCATCGTCGAGCCGCGCTCCAACTCGATGAAGCTCGGTGCGCACCGTGATGGTCTGCCGGAATCCGTGGTGCAGGCCGATTCGGTGTACTGGTACGCACCGCCGAATCTCGGTTGGGACCTGGCCGGCACCGTGGCTACGTCGACCGTGCCGACCCAGGTCTGCGATTCTCTGGAAGCGATCATTGCCGGGGTCAAAGCCGAAGCCGCGCCGGGCACCCAGATCGTGGTGATGAGCAACGGCGGCTTTGGCGGTTTGCATGGCAAGTTGGCTGCGGCCCTTTTATAGAGAGCCAAAATTCGCGCTCAAAGCGTCGCGAGCGCAGATTAGGTAAGGCGAAAGCCTGCGAGGAAGCGGAGTTTACTGCTGTAAATGAGCATTCCGAGCACGCTTTCAACGCAGCATAAGCAAGCGCAGCAGCTTTGAGAGTGAATTTATGAGCGGTCCTGAACGTATTACCTTGGCTATGACCGGCGCTTCCGGCGCTCAGTACGGCCTTCGCCTGCTCGACTGCCTGGTGCAGGAAGAGCGCGAGGTGCACTTTCTGATTTCCAAGGCCGCGCAACTGGTGATGGCCACCGAAACCGATGTCAGCCTGCCGGCCAAACCCCAGGCCATGCAGGCGTTCTTGAGCGAGTACACCGGCGCCGCGCCGGGGCAGATTCGCGTATACGGCAAAGAAGACTGGATGGCGCCGGTGGCCTCCGGCTCCGGCGCACCCTCGGCGATGGTGGTGGTCCCGTGCAGCACCGGCACGCTGTCGGCGATTGCCACCGGGGCCTGCAATAACCTGATCGAGCGCGCCGCCGATGTGGCGCTGAAGGAGCGTCGTCAGCTGATTCTGGTGCCGCGCGAGGCGCCGTTTTCCAGTATTCATCTGGAGAACATGCTCAAGCTGTCGAACCTGGGCGCGACCATCCTGCCGGCCGCGCCGGGCTTTTATCACCAGCCGCAGACCATTGATGATCTGATTGATTTTGTGGTGGCGCGCATCCTCAACTGCCTGAACATCCCCCAGGACATGCTGCCGCGCTGGGGCGAGCACCATCAGATCACTCCGGATGAATAAGCCTTTTGCTCGCGCGGCCGTTTGCCTGGTGTTGGGCCTGACACTCAGCGGCTGCGCCACCGTGCGCACCCTGGATGCCGCCAAGCCAGGCGCGCCGGTGGTGTATGCGGGTACCCGATTGAACCTGTATGCGCTGCAGGGCGGTTGCTGCGCCAATGAGCATTTCGGCGCCGAGGCACCGACTTATCCTGCCGCCGATCTGCCGGTTAGCGCGTTGTTGGATACCCTGTTGCTGCCGCTGTCTCTGGCTACTGCCATCGGCCTCAATCTAGGAATCAGCGGCGGTTTGTAGCGGCTGTCAGGCATCCGGAATGCTGGCGGCGTTGTCCTGCCATGTGGTCGCCAATGGCCAATCCTCAAGGATCTTCGCCGGTCCCGGCTTGGCGAACAGGTAGCCCTGAAAGCGCCTGCAGCCCATGCGTTGTAGGGCCTCGTACTGTTCCCAGGTTTCCACTCCTTCGGCGGTCACGGCCAGGTTGAGGTTGGCGCCCAGCGCCAGGACGGTGCGCACGATGGCGGCGTCGCTGGGGTATTCGAGCACGTCGCGGACGAACGACTGGTCGATCTTCAGTTGATCCAGCGGCAGGCGCTTGAGGTAGTTGAGCGAGGAGTAGCCGGCGCCGAAATCATCCAGCGCCAGGTGCACGCCGCGCGCTTTCAGCTGACTCATCTTGCCGATCAGCACTTCCACATCTTCCACCAGCTGGCTTTCGGTCAGTTCCAGTTCCAGGCGCTGTGGGTTGGCGCCGCTTTCCGCGAGGGCGGCGAAGACGTCTTCGATAAAATCGGGATGATGGAACTGCCTGGCGCTGACATTGACCGCCAGGGTCAGCTGCGCCAGTTGCGGGTGTGTGGCCCAGGCCACCAGTTGCTGGCAGGCGCTGTGCAAGATCAGACGGCCCAGGGGCAGAATCAGCCCGGTGCTTTCTGCCAGCGGAATAAATTCTCCCGGCGGCACCAGCCCGCGCGTGGGGTGTTGCCAGCGCACCAGCGCTTCGGCGCCGACCAGTTTCCCTTGCGCATCCACCTGGGGCTGGTAGTGCAGGATAAAGTCGCGCTGGCCGAGGCTGTGGCGCAGGTCACTTTCCAGGCTGGCGCGGGCGCTGACTTCGGCCTGCATCGCCGGGTCGAAAAAGCGCATGGCGTTGCGGCCAGCGGCCTTGGCCTGGTACATGGCCATATCGGCGCGCTTGAGCACTTCATCGACCGTACTGCGTTCGTTGGGAAATAGCGCGATGCCGATGCTGGCCGTGCTGATATGGCTGCGGCCTTGCAGAGCGTAGGGCGCGGCCAGGGCCTTGACGATCTTCTTGCCGACGCTCTCGACCTGTTGGCCTGCCTGCGCGTGGTTTAGGCTGAGGCCTTCGAGCATCAGCACAAACTCATCGCCACCGAGGCGGGCCAGGGTGTCCTGGGCGCGCACATGGCTGTTCAGGCGTTCGGCGACCTGCTGCAGCAACTGGTCGCCCATGTCGTGGCCGAGGGTGTCGTTGAGGTCCTTGAAGTTATCCAGGTCGATAAACAGCAGCGCGCCCTGTTGCAGGCCGCGCGCATGCTTTGCCAGCGCCTGTTGCAAGCGGTCGAGCAGCAGGCGGCGGTTGGGCAGGCCGGTGAGAGGGTCGTAGAACGCCAGCTGGTTGATCTTTTCCAGGTTCTTCTTGTGTTCGGTGATGTCGGTGGAGATGCCGCACAGCGCGTAGATCTTGCCGTGGCCATCGCGCAGCGGCAGCTTGACCGATAGAAAGGCGTGCTGGGTGCTGCCGTCCAGGCTGCGGTTGATTTCTTCGGTCTGCACCCGTTCGCCGAGTTTGAGCACGCGGCGGTCGTTGTCGTGCAGGTTGGTGGCGGTGTCGATATCGAAAAACTGTTCATCGGTCTTGCCGATCACCTGCTCAAGTTTCTGGCCGAACAGCTCGCAGACCTTGCGGTTGGCGTACTGGTAACGCAGTTGTGCGTCCTTGATATAGATATAGGCTTCGACGCTGTCGAGGATGGTGTTCAGGCGCTGTTCGCTGGCCAGCAGATGCTGGGTTTTCTCCCGTACCTGACGGCGCAGCAGCAGTGCGCCACCGAGGGCGGCAACCAGCAACAGGGCGAGGGTGCTCAGGCCCCACCAGATGCTGGTGGGGATCAGCAGGCGTGGCCGCTCACCGCCCCAGCGTTGCAGGCTCTGGTAGTAGATCGAGGAAGGCGAGTCCTGCCAGTTCGCCAGGTGCTGGTCGATTGCGGCTAACAGGTCGGCGTTCTGCCCTTTGCGCGTGGCGTAGAACAGGTGCGCAGGTTGGAACATGATCGAGGAGCTTTGCAGCTGATAGCTCGGCGCATGGAAGTCGCCAAAGCGCTGGTTGGCCACCACTGCGTCGGCCTGCCCTGCAGCCACCTGCTCAAAGCCCTGCGGCAGGCTGGGCACACCGATCAATTGAGCTTTCAGGCCAAAACTTGTGAGCAGCCCGCGGAGGTATTCTTCCTGCACCGAGCCCTGCAACACGGCAATGCGCAGGTCTTTGAGATCGAGTATCGACCTGAGCTGGAGGTCTTCGCTGCTGTACACCTGCGACCAACTCACCAGTGACGGCACCTTGTGGAAGTCGAGCACCTGGGCACGGCTGTCGTTGTAGGCAACGTCCGGCATAAGGTCGATTTCACCGTTTTGCGCCAACGCCAGGCACTCTTGCCATTCGCAGGGTCTGGGGCGTAGATGCCAGTCTTCCTGGCGGGCGATTTCATTCAGCAGCTCGCCGAGGATGCCGGAGAGTTTGCCGTCTTGGCCGAGGAGGATTTTTGGCTCGTTGGCATACACCCCGACGCTGACATCGCGTGACTGCGCGCTGCTTTGCCAGGCGGTCGTAAGACCTGCTGCAAATAGCAGCGCAATACTGAGGTGGCGAAATGACAGGCGCTTCATGCGTGGGCCAACTTCCATACGAGAGTGCATGGCCTAACGATAGTCAGAATATGCTGCAGGCGCTGACCGCTAATGGCAATTGGCTATTTCACGCGCGACATGGCCTACGCACAGTAGATCGTAAGCAGCTTCTTAGTGGGCCCAGCCTTGATAGATATAGGTCATGGGTTTTGGACCCTTGAGGTAGCGATTGCTCAGCTCGCCAATCTGAAAGCCGCCCGCGGTGATCAGCGCCTTGATGTCGCGGTTGAGGTGGCAGCCACCAGCCAGTGGCTTCCACAACGGCGTCAGGCGGTTCTGCCAGCGCAGCACGGGTAGCTCCGGAGCCAGGCCGTGCTCGCAGAACAGCAGGCGACCGCCGGGCTTGAGCACGCGGCGCATTTCTTTCAGCGCAGCCACGGCATCGGGGATGGTGCACAGGGTAAAGGTACAGACGATGCAATCGAAACTGGCGTCCTCGGCCTGGATCTGACCCAGTTCAAGGGCAATCATCTCTATCGGAATGCTGATAGCGGCGGCCCGTTGCCGGGCCAGTTTCTGCATATCGGCGCTGGGGTCGACGCCGATAATTGTGCTGACCTTCTCTGCATCGTAGAAGGCCAGGTTAAGGCCGCTGCCAATGCCGATCTCCAGCACCCGCCCATGGGCCTGGGGCACCAGTTGCGAGCGGGCTTTCATCACCGCGCCCATGCCGCAGGCGAAGTCGATCAGGTGCGGCAGCAAATAGCGGTCATACAGGCCCACGGTGTTGTCCCCGTTATTCTTATTCTGCGTCGTTGCTGGCTTCGTCTGGCATATCACTGTTGTCGCCGCTGACGGCGGCAAAGCATTTGATCAGGTGAGAGTCGTTAGTGCCGCTGATGCGCCAGGCATCGGCCTCACCATCAAAACGTGCGGCGATTACCTGGGCCAGGCTGAAACACCATTTGCGCAGGGCGCGGCCATCCATGCATTCGATGCTGAGCAGTGGTGCGTCGTCAGTGGGCGGGTTGCCGGCTTGGTGCTGGGCCAGTTGTTCGGCGTTGAGGCTGAACTGCCAGGCATGCAGCTCGTCGATTTCCAGCATGTCGGCGCCGCTCAGGGCGCTGATCAGGTCGTGCGGGGTGCTCATAGGTCAAAGGCTTCTGTATTGGCGATTATTAGCGACCGAGGCGGCGCAGTTGGTCTGATTCGATCACTCGGGTGCCGGCGTCTTCTTCCAGCGCCAGGCGCCACAGCGCGCGGGCCAGCACGGTGGCTTCGATGCCGCGATATTTACCCGGCAGCCAGCGCATAAAGGGCGCGGCCAGGCGCTCGCCAAGGCGGAACTCCTGACGCGGGCCGAGCAGTAGCGAAGGGCGGACGATGGTCAACTGCGGCCAGTCCTGCGCGCGCAAGGCCTGCTCCATTTCACCTTTGACCTTGTTGTAGAACACCGTGGAATTGACGTCTGCACCGAGGGCGCTGATCACTAGCAGATGACGCGCGCCGAGGGCGCGGGCGCGTTCGGCAAAGGCAATTACCAGGTCGTGATCGACCGCGCGGAAGGCCTCCTGCGAGCCGGCCTGTTTGATCGTGCTGCCTAGGCAGCAGAAGGCGGTATCGATTGTGCCGCTCAGTTGCGGCAGCAGGGGCAGCAGCTCGCCCTGCGGGTTTTCCAGATGCGGGTGCGCGGCCAGTGGACGGCGGCTGGGCGCCAGCACGCGGGTAACCGTGGGCTCGTTCAGCAAACGGTCCAGCAGATGCTCGCCAGTCAAGCCGGTGGCACCTGCAAGAAGGATGTGCTGTGGCGTCAAATACATAGTGTGATGTTCTCCGCTGATATCAATCAGCTTATCAGGCCGTTGGTGGCGCGCATGGCTGTTATGGGTTGACCGCAGATTGCGCTTCAAGTGCATTGTTTAGGGCGCGCTCGGCCTGCTGTTTGCGCAGCTTGCGCCACTGTGTGAGCACCGCTTTGGCGGGCCAGATCTGCGGTTCTGAGGGTTCGAAACCGTCGGCTTTTTCGCGTTCGGCGACGCTGGCCTGGGCCAGCTCAAAGGCGCGCTGCAGATCGTCGGTCTGCTGCAGAGCTTCGGCAAACAGGGCGCGGCCGAAGTAGGTGAAATCGTTTTCCTCCGAGCAGCCGAAAGACACCCGGTCGGCCCGTGCGGCGGTGATTATCAGGGTCTTGTCATCCTGCAACTTAGGGATAAAGCCGCCGGAGTAGCAGGCGGAGATCACCAGTACCTTGTGGCGATTTTTCAGCGGTTCGAGCAGGGCTGCCAGTTCGCTGGCGGGCAGGTCGTTGAGCTGCAGGCGCGGCTGATCGAGGTTCAGTTCATGTTGGGCCGAGCCGTGACTGGTCAGGTAGATAAAGATCAGGTCTTCCTCGCCGCTGCGTTCGGCCAGGGCCTGAATGCTGCGACCGAGGCTGGCGCTTGTGGCCAGCGGTCGGTCGGCCAGGTGGTCGCGGTGGTTGACCAGGGTGATCAGGCCGTGGGCGGCGAAGCGCTCCTGCAGCAGGTTGCCGACATAATCGGCCTCGCGCATAAACACGCTTTGTTTGCCGTCGCCGGCCAGGGTCAGGGCGTACAGCTCGAGGGCCGGGGTAGAGGCGGGCAATTTGGCGATGGCAGCATCGAGCAGGCGGCCTTGTTCCAGCAGGCCGGTGGCCAGGGCGTCAGGTATGGCCTTGCCCTGCGCGTCACGCGTCAGCCGGCCGTTCTGCCAGGTGCCGCTTTGCTGGCTGCCATCGACCAAGGTCAGGCTACCGGTGCCCTGGTATTGGCCGTAGGCAAAGTTGCCTTGATAAACACTGCCGTCGGCAAGATTCAGGCGGCCCTCGCCGTGGTAGCTCCAGTCGCTGAACTGGCCGGTGTAATGGCTGCCGTCGCTGCCTTTGAATTCGCCTTTGCCGGTTAGGCTGCCATGGGCAAAGCGGCCGCTCCAGACTTCGCCATCGGCGCTCTGGTAACGGCCCTTGCCGTGAAACTGGTTGTCGCGGAACTGGCCGCTGTAGAGATCGCCATCGGCATTTTTGAAACTGCCCTGACCATTGAGTTGGCTGTTATCGAAGGTGCCGGTGTAGGCATTGCCTTCAGCGTCGGTCAGCACGCCTTGGCCGTCGGGTTCGCCCTTCTTGAACTGGCCCTGAAAGCTGGCGCCGTTGCTCCACTGCAGTTTGCCCAGGCCGTTGTATTGGCCCTTGCTGAACTCGCCGCGGTATTCCATCTGGCTGCCTTTCAGGTGCCCTTCGCCACTGGGCATGCCGTTGGCAAAGCCGCCCTCGTAACGGCTGCCGTCGCTGTAGGTGAGGCTGCCCTGGCCATGGAAGTCGCCGCTCTGAAATTCGCCGCTATAGAGCTCGCCGTGTTTGCTGCGCCATTCCCCTACGCCGTTGAACTGGCCGTCCTTGAACAGTCCCTGATAGTAGCTGCCGTCGCTGTAATCCAGGCGACCTGGGCCTTGCAGCAGGCCGTCGACAACCTCGCCGCGGTAGCGCCCGCCATCGGGCAGTACGGCATCCGGTGGCAGCAAAGGTTCGCCATCGCCGCAGGCGACAAGCAGCAGGGCAAGGCTCAGTGGAGCCAGAAGGGAGAGAGGGCGCATGCAGAAAATCCGGGGCTGTAAGGTCGTTGCCGAGTATGCCTCAAAGCGCTCAGAGTGCCGTGATTGAGCGCACCGGCAGGCATATAAAAGTTTTCAGCGGCCGTGTTCAACATCGCGCAACGACGGTCCAAGGATCGTCGTTGCGAATCGCAAGCCATAAAAAAGGCGCACCGGCGGATGCCTATGCGCCTTTGTCCGGCGGCTGTGATCAGACGAAGCAGAGCGTCAGCGGTTCGGCGATATAGGCGGGTTTTTCCGAGCCCTCGATCTCCAGTACGACTTTGGCCTTGAGCAGCCATTGACCGGGGTTCTTCTCGTGGGCGTCGGTCAGGCTGACCACCAGGCGGACTTTCGAGTTGACCTTCACCGGCTGGATAAAACGCACGCTATCCAGGCCATAGTTGACGGCCATCTTCAGCCCTTTTGGCATGATCATGATGCCTTCCATCAGCTTGGGCACCAGTGACAGTGAGAGGAAACCGTGAGCGATGGTGGTGCCAAATGGGGTGAGCTTGGCTTTTTCCGGATCGACGTGGATGAACTGGTGGTCGCCTGTGCATTCGGCGAATTGATTGATGCGTTCCTGGTCGATGGTTAGCCATTCGGAACGGCCGAGTTCTTTACCGATATAGCTGGGCAATTCGGCGGCGGGTACTGATGTCATGGTTTCTCCTTGAAGACGCAAGTGTTGTTTTTTTTGGGGCGTTAATTCTTCTGCCCTAAGATCATCATGGCTTTGCCATTAGGGTCAAGTGCCTCGTGTACGCGGCGTAAACGTTGCGCCATTACCACGCAACCGCTGTAAACCGGCCCTTGCCGGGCACTTCTGCTTATAATGCGCGGCACTGCGTCTGGGATCATACGATTCGGAGATTACCCATCATGCTGCTACGCGGCCTTTCCTGGCTGGTGCTTTGCCAGTTGCTTGGCACTGCGCTGAATGTCCTGCTGATCCCGATTCTGCCGGGCCCGATCATCGGCATGCTGCTGTTGTTCGGCTTTTTGCTGCTGCGCGGCGAGGTGGGCGAGCCACTGCACCTAGCCTCCACCAGCCTGTTGAAATACCTGCCGCTGCTGCTGGTGCCGCCGGCGGTTGGGGTGATGGCCTATGCCACGGACATCTTTGCCGACTTCTGGGCGATTGCTGGAGCGCTGTTGCTGTCGCTACTGATCTCGATCGTCTTCGCCGGCTGGCTGATGCAGAAGCTGATCGATCGTCAGCAACGCCGGGAGGACGCATGAGTCTGGAATGGCACGCGGCCTGGCAGGCACTGATCCATCATCCGTTGTTTGGCGTAGGCATCACCCTAGGTGCTTACCAGATGGCGATCGCCGCCTATGAGAAAACCCGCTGGGTGTTCCTGCAGCCGGTGTTGCTGTCGATGCTCACGGTGATCGGTATTCTTCTGGCTTGCGGTCTGACCTTTGCCGAATACAAGGACAGCGCCGCCGCGTTGACGCTCTTTCTCGGGCCGACCACGGTCGCGTTGGCGGTGCCGCTGTTTCTTAATCTGCGGCGCATTCGCCAGCTGCTCTGGCCGACGCTGATCACCCTGCTGGTGGCCGGCGTGGTTGCCACCGTGTTGGGCATTACCCTGGCCTGGGCCTTTGGCGCCGAGCAGATCATGCTGATGAGCATGGCGCCCAAGTCGGTGACCTCGCCGATTGCCATGCTGGTGGCCAACCAGATTGGCGGGATTGCCGCCCTGGCTGCGGTGTTTGTGATGATCACCGGGATCATCGGCGCCATCGTTGGCCCGGCGCTGCTCAAGCGTTTTGGCGTGCACCATCCTGCGGCGTTGGGCATGGCCCTGGGCCTGACGGCACATGCGGTCGGCACCGCGCGGGCGCTGCAGGAAGGCGAGGAGTGCGGCGCGTTTTCCGCTCTGGCCATGAGCCTGATGGGCGTATTCACTGCCGTGTTGCTGCCGCTGGCTATTCTGTTGTGGTTATAAGGAGGCGCCTGTGACCCTACCGCTGTTTCCACTGAATACCGTGCTGTTTCCCGGCTGCATGCTCGACTTGCAGATATTCGAGGCGCGTTATCTGGACATGATCAGCCGCTGCATGAAGCAGGGCGAGGGCTTTGGCGTGGTCTGCATTATCGACGGCGCTGAAGTGGGCGAGGCGGCCGGGCAGTTCTCGGCAATAGGCTGCGAGGCGGTGATCCGCGATTTTCAGCAACTGCCCAATGGCCTGCTGGGGATTCGCGTTGAGGGTGGTCGACGTTTTCGCGTGCAGCGCGCTCAGGTGCTGCCTGATCAACTGACTCTGGCCGAAGTCGACTGGCTGGACGAGCGAGTCGAGCAGCCGCTGGAGGCTGAGCATGCCGACCTTGTAGCGTTGCTCGGTGCACTGAGTGCTCATCCGCTGGTGGAGTCGCTGGGCATGGGGCGCGAGCCTGCGGGTCAGGAGGCATTAGCCAATCAGTTGGCGTACCTGTTGCCGCTGGACGCCGAGCAGAAGCTGCAGCTGCTCGAAATACCCGAGGTGCAGCTGCGCCTGGAGCTGCTGCAACAGCTGCTGGAGTTGTTGCAGGGTGAACGTCAGTAGATTCGTCAGTAGCGGTACAGCAACTGCCCAGCGGAAAATTGCCAGGTGGCGATGCCGCCGAGCAGTGCCGTAACTGCCGGTAGCAGCAACCACCAGATCCTTGCAGACATCGCCGGCAGTGGCGTGCGCCACTGCACCAGGCCCAGGCTCAGCGCACAGAAGCAGGCGGCCAACAGGGCGCCGGCGATGATGTCGCTGGGCCAGTGCACCCCCAGGTAAATCCGCGAGCCGGCAATTGCAGCCGCCGGCAGGCTGGCCAGCAGCAGCCAGGTCAGGCGCATACGGGCCGGTTGCCCGCGACCGGCCAGCACCCCAAGCAGCAGAAAGAAGGCGAAGGCTGCCGAGCTGTGCCCGCTGGGAAAGCTGAAACTGTTCAGCGGTTCCAGCAACACATCGGGGCGGCTGCGGGCGAAAAACGCCTTGAGCGCGGTGTTGGCCAGTGCAGTGCCGAGCAGGGTGCCAATCGCCAGGCCGAGCGTGCGCCATTGTCGGGTTGCCAGCAGGATCAGGCACAGCAGCACGGCGGCCGCCAGTTGCGTGTGCATATCACCGAGGCGAGTGATCAGCACCATCAGGTTGTCTAGGGTTGAGCTGCGATGCTCCTGGGCCAGGGTTAACACGCCCTGATCGAGCTGGCTCAGGTGCGGCCAGTTAACCATCAGGCCGATCAGCAGGGCTAGGCTCGCTGCGGCAGTCAACAAGCAGGTGTGGCGTTGTCCGCGTAGGCTGCCTAGCACGCTGATGCCCACCACCAGCGCCACGCCGGCAGCAATGGCCCCAGCCTGCGGCCAGAAGCCTTCCGGTAGCGGCAAGCGCAGCGCTGCACCGGTCGCCCAGCCAGGCAGCATATAAGCGAGGGACCAGCCGAGCCCGGCCAGCAGGCTGACGATAAAAAAGCGCACGAAGGGCATGTCGAACATGCCAGCGACCATCGGCAACATGGGGCGCAGCGGGCCGATAAAGCGCCCGACCAGCAGGCTGGCGATGCCGTAGCGCACGAAGTAACCGTGAGCGCTATTCAGCCATTGCGGGTTATGGCGCAGCACTGGCAGGCGGCCGATATCCTGATGGAAATAGCGCCCCAGCGCATAGGACAGGCAGTCGCCCAGCAAACCGCCGCAAAACGCCAGCAGGAGGGTTTCACCCAGGCCCAGCGCGCCGTTGCCGGCCAATGCTGCGACGGCGAACAGCAGCACGGTGCCGGGTACGAGAAGGCCGACAATCGCCAAGCACTCGCCGCAGGCCAGCAAGAAAATTGCCAGGCCCAGCCATTGTGGGTTGGCGCTTAGCCAGAGGGTCAGGGTGTCGAACCATTGGCTCATCGGTGGTCATCCATGATGATTAATCGTTAATTGCCCATCAGGGGCGGCAAACTTAGGGTGGGTTTGGCTGACATGCGGTGTCACGCTCACTCGGCAGGGCATAGGCTGGGGCGATGATAACAATAAGAGTCTTAACCATGTCTGAACGTGCCCGCGTCAGCAGCGCTCATATCAGCCCCAGTGCCCATTACACCGGCTATATCTGGTATCGCCATCAGCTGGCGAATGCGGCCTTTGCCACGGGTTTCGGGCGTTTTGTGCATGGTTTGCTCAGCCCGATTACCTGGGGCGCGCGGGTCGGGTTCGGCCTGGATATCGAGCAGTTTCTGCTGCAACGGCATTTGCAGATTGATGCCCAACTGACTGCAGCGATTGAGCAGGGCGGCGTATGTCAGGTGGTGGAGATTGCCTGTGGCCTGTCGCCGCGTGGTCGGCGCTTTACCACGCGTTACCCGCAGTTGCGCTATATCGAGGCCGATCTGCCAGTGATGGCCGCGCGTAAACGCCTGCTGCTCAACAGCGAAGGTTGGCTGGGCAGTCAGCATCAGGTGCGCGCGGTGGATATCCTCGCCAAAGAGGGCAGCAAAAGCCTCGCGGCGCTGTTCGCCGAACTGGATCACAGCAAGCCAGTGGTGGTGATTACCGAGGGATTGGTGAATTACTTCGAGCTGGCGCTGATCGAGTCGTTCTGGACGCGGTTGGCCGAGCAACTGCGCGAGTTTCCTCAGGCTACCTACCTGACCGAGCTGTACCCCGATCTGCGCGAGCATCCACGTTACCGCCAGCTGCGCTGGGGCGTCGGCCTGATCGGCCGGCTGACCCGTGGCAGCTATCCGTTGCACTACCGTAATGATCAGGCGATTGTGCAGGGCTTTGAGAAATGTGGCTTCAGCCACGTCGCGGTGTTCGATCCGAGCCGCACGGCCCAGGCGCTTGGCCTGGCGCCATCGCGCAGTGCCGGGCTGGTGCGGGTAATTGAGGCGCGGGTTTAGGCGCAGGCCGCTGTCAGTAATGATGGTCGCTGAAACTGCATCGCCAGCGCCTGGCTGGCCTGCTGATCGCTGTGCGGAAAGACAAAGGCCAGGCCGTTTTGATCCTGACGCAGCGGTAGCACAGGCTGAGCGGGCAGGTCCTTACACAGTAACTGCCAGCCGCGCACGCCGCGCATAGCCGGCAGATCACCCCGTAACAGCCCGCCAAAGAAACCCAGTTCGCTGATCTCCACCGTCCATTCGCCGCCCTCGGCATGCTGCAGGCGCGCCTGGCGCTGGCTGGGTGGCAGGCGTGGTTCGTGGCGTTTTTCCAATTGCAGAAGTTGCGGGTTGGTCAGCAGGCTGCTGCCTGGGCTGCGGTTTGGCAGAGGTTCACCACGCAGAAAAGGGCTGTACAGGCTGGCGCAGGCGTCGCGTTGTTCGAATTGCGCCAGGTGATCGGCGTTGTGAATCAGTGCGCAGCTGGCCTGTTCGCAGGCGGCAGCAAAATGCGCGTGCTCCCAGGGTTGGGTGAAATGGTCATATTCACCGGCCAGCACCAGGGTCGGGCAGCTGGGGTGCGCGTGAAAGCCCTGAAAATCCAGCAGACGCTGGCTGTTCTGCCGGTAGCGCTCGATATCGGCGGCCGACAGGCGCTGGATCTGCCGCAACAGCGCCTTGCGAAACACCGGGGCTACGCCGGTCTGTTCCAGGCGCAAGGGGTTGAGCAGGCCGGTCAGCGCACCATGGGCAAAGGCCTCGCAGCGCCCTTCGGCCAGCAGCGCCAGGCCTTCCTGCAGCAGCAGGCGCGCACCGGGGCGGCCGAAGGCAGTAATCCCAGCCAGCAGCACACGGGCACAGCGGGTAGGGTGGCGGGCGGCGAACAGCGCTGCCAGGGCTGAACCATAGGACAGACCGATAGGCATCAATGGCGGCAGGTCGAGTTCATCGGCGAAGGCGGCGATCAGGTCGGCCAGCTGTTCCAGGCTCAGCTCGGGTGCCAGTTGCAGGTTGCCGCCCTGGCTGGGCAGGTCGAGCAGGATCACCGGGTGTTCGCCGAGCAGCTCGCTGACCTCGGCGGCAAACGAGCGAAAGCTCTGGAACGCGCCGCCCAGCAGCAGCACCGGCGGGCGCGGGTCATGGCTGCGGCAGGCGTAGGCCTGGTAGTGCAGGCGCAGGTCGCCGAGATGCAGCACCTGCGGGGCTTCGCTGAGTTGTGCGGCGCAGTAGTCGGTACGGTAATGCATGCTGATCCCACCCCGGCGGTCGGCCGCCTGTCTTGCTTTTAATGGCAAGGTAAACATTCGGACGGTTTTTGTTTACCTAACCTTCGGGCGGCTGATGGTCTGCGGTGTCACTGTTTCTCGGGATGGCCTGCTGGTCGGGGTCTAGCGGCGTTACCGGCGGTTGTGGCGAACGCCGTGTTTACCGTCCGCCGCGCAGCGCTGGGCGTGGAGCGGCGCGACCGTTATACTCAGCGACTTTTTTCAACCGCCAGACCTGCCAAGACCATGACTGAGTCCGTGCTCGACTATATGACCCGCCTGGGACAGGCCGCCCGCAGCGCTTCGCGCGTGCTGGCGCGTGCCAGTACTGCGCAGAAGAATCGTGCCCTGCAGGCCGCTGCGGCCGCGCTGGATGCGGCCCGCAGCGATTTGACTGCTGCCAACGAGCTGGACCTGGCCGCCGCGCGCGCCAGTGGTCTGGAGCCGGCCATGGTTGACCGTCTGGCGCTGACGCCGGCGGTGATCGACTCGATGATCGAAGGCCTGCGTCAGGTCGCCACGCTGCCGGATCCAATCGGCGAGATCCGCGATATGCGTTACCTGCCGTCGGGTATTCAGGTCGGCAAGATGCGCGTGCCGCTGGGCGTGATCGGCATCATCTATGAGTCGCGGCCGAACGTGACCATCGACGCTGCCAGTCTGTGCTTGAAATCCGGTAACGCGACCATCCTGCGTGGCGGCTCCGAGGCGATTCATTCCAATCAGGCGATTGCTCGTTGCATTCAGCTCGGTCTGGCCGAAGCCGGTTTGCCCGCAAGCGCCGTGCAGGTGGTGGAAACTACCGACCGCGCCGCCGTTGGTGCGTTGATCACCATGCCGGAATTTGTCGACGTGATCGTGCCGCGCGGCGGCAAGGGCCTGATCGAGCGCATCAGCCGTGACGCCAAGGTGCCGGTAATCAAACACCTGGATGGCGTCTGCCACGTCTATATCGACGTCGCTGCTGATCTCGATAAGGCGATTCGCGTTGCCGATAACGCCAAGACCCATCGCTACTCGCCGTGCAACGCCATGGAAACTCTGCTGGTGCACGCCGCGGTGGCCGACAAGGTGTTGCCGCCGCTGGCTGCGATCTACCGCGACAAAGGTGTTGAACTGCGTGGCGACGCCGCGACCCGCGCGCTGCTAGGCAGCGACGTGTTGGAAGCGAGCGAAGACGACTGGTTTGCCGAGTACAACGCGCCGATCCTGGCGATTCGCATCGTCGATTCGCTGGATGCGGCCATCGAGCACATCAATCATTACGGCTCGCAGCACACCGATGCGATCATCACCGAGAACTTCAGTGATGCGCGGCGCTTCCTCACCGAAGTGGATTCCGCTTCGGTGATGGTCAACGCTTCGACTCGCTTCGCCGATGGTTTTGAATACGGCCTGGGCGCGGAGATCGGTATTTCTACCGACAAACTGCACGCCCGGGGCCCGGTCGGCCTGGATGGGCTGACCAGCGAGAAGTACGTGGTGTTTGGCGACGGGAACATTCGTACCTGATGGGGCGTACCTGATGGCCAAGCGCCGCGGCGCCCGACGTACCGACGCCCGACGCATCGGTCTGCTTGGCGGCACCTTTAATCCGGTGCATATCGGCCATCTGCGCAGCGCCGTGGAAGTGGCCGATGCGCTGCAGTTGGATGAGTTGCGTCTGATCCCTAGCGCGCGGCCGCCACACCGCAGCGCGCCAGAGGTCAGTGCGCAGGATCGCCTGGCCATGGTTCGCCTGGCGGTGGCGGATGCCGGGGTGTTGCAGGTGGATGATCGCGAGCTGCAGCGCGACAAGCCGTCCTACAGCATCGACACCCTGGAGTCGTTGCGCAGTGAGTTGGCAGTGGACGATCAGCTGTTTCTGCTGTTGGGCTGGGATGCCTTCTGCGGTTTACCCAGTTGGCAGCGCTGGGATGAATTACTGCAGCACTGCCATATTCTGGTGTTGCAGCGGCCGGATGCCGACAGTGAAGCGCCCGAGGCGCTGCGTAATCTGTTGGCGGCACGCAGTGTGAGTGACCCTTCGGCCCTGAGTGGGCCGAGCGGGCAGATTGCTTTTATCTGGCAGACACCCCTGGCGGTGTCTGCTACCCAGGTCCGTTCGCTACTGGCGAGCGGAAAGTCGGCACGTTTTCTGGTGCCTGACGCGGTACTGGCCTATATCCATGCCCACGGACTGTACCGTGGCGCGAATTGAACACGAGGCAAATGAGTTACTTATGACTAAGGCAAAAATGCAGAGCGAAGAGTTGGTCAAATTGGCCATCGCAGCCCTGGAAGAGATCAAGGCGCAAGACATCACCACCATCGATGTGCGCGGCAAGACCAGCATCACCGATTTCATGCTGATCGCCAGCGGCACCTCCAGCCGTCACGTCAAGTCGCTGGTCGACAACGTGCTGGAGAAGGTCAAGGAGCAGGGCGTACGCCCAATCGGTACTGAAGGCATGGACACCGGCGAGTGGGCACTGCTCGACCTCGGCGACATCGTGGTTCACGTGATGCTGCCGACTGCCCGCCAGTTCTATGACCTTGAGCGTCTGTGGCAGGGTGCCGAGCAGAGCCGTGCGCAGTTCAGCGCCGAGCCGGGCGCTGAGCAATCGAGTAGCGGGCAGGAATAGGAACGCGCAGCGGTGCGGATCAAACTGATCGCCGTCGGCTCGCGCATGCCACGCTGGGTGGAAGAGGGCTGGCAGGAATACGCCAAGCGCATGCCCAGCGAGCTGTCCCTGGAGCTGGTGGAAATTCCGCTGACCACTCGCGGCAAGAATGCCGATGTAGCGCGGATGATCCGTCAGGAGGGTGAGGCCATGCTGGCCAAGGTTCAGCCTGGGGAACGCATAGTGACCCTGGAAGTCGAAGGGCGACCCTGGAGCACCGAGCAGCTGGCGGTCGAACTGGACAAGTGGCGCCTGGATGCACGCACCGTCAACTTGATGGTCGGCGGCCCGGAAGGGCTGGCACCTGAGGTGCAGGCGCGCAGTGAACAGCGCTGGTCGTTGTCGCCGCTGACCCTGCCGCACCCCTTGGTGCGGATTCTGATCGGCGAACAGATGTATCGTGCCTGGACAGTGTTGTCCGGCCACCCTTACCACAAATAATCAGCCAGTAATCAGCAGCCACCGATGCCGCAACCAATCCGCCTCAAAGACCACGAGAAAGACGGCCGCCTGATCCGCAAGCGCGCGGTGGTCGGTGCTGTGGTGGTTTTGTTGCTGACCTCGGTGCTCGTGGCGCGCATGTATTACCTGCAGGTGGTGCAGTTCGAGCACCACACCACCCTGGCGGAAAACAACCGCATCCACGTGCAGCCGATCCCGCCGAACCGTGGGCTGATCTACGACCGCAACGGGGTGATCATCGCCGATAACCGCCCCAGCTTCAGCCTCACCCTGACCCGCGAACGCGCGGGTGACTGGCCGCAGGTGCTCGACGTGATCGTCGAAGTGCTGGAACTGGGCGCGGATGAGCGCGCGCTGTTCGAGCGGCGTGTGCGTCAGGGGCGGCGACCGTTCGAGCCGGTGCCGGTGCTCTTCGAGTTGTCCGAGGAGCAGATCGCGCGTATCGCGATCAATCAGTTCCGTCTGCCAGGGGTGGAAGTCGCAGCGCAACTGGTGCGGCATTACCCGCTGGGCGAGCATTTTGCCCATTCGGTGGGCTATGTCGGGCGGATCAATGAGAAAGAGCTGAAAGAGCTCGATCCAGTGGCGTACAGCGGCACGCACCATATCGGCAAGACCGGTATCGAGCGCTTCTATGAAGACGAGCTGCACGGTGAAGTGGGTTACGAGGAAGTCGAAACCAACGCCCGTGGCCGCGTACTGCGGGTGCTCAAACGCACCGACCCGCTACCCGGTAAGGACATTGTGCTGAGCCTCGATATTCGCTTGCAGGAGGCTGCCGAAAAGGCCCTGGCTGGTCGCCGTGGCGCGATTGTGGCGATTCAGCCACAGACCGGTGAAGTGCTGGCGATGGTCAGCCAGCCAAGTTTCGACCCCAACCCCTTCGTCACCGGCATCGGCTTCAAGGCCTATGCCGACTTGCGCGACTCCATCGACCGTCCGCTGTACAACCGCGTATTGCGCGGCCTCTACCCGCCCGGCTCGACGATCAAACCGATGGTCGCGGTGGCGGGGTTGGATGCTGGCGTAGTCACGCCGCAGACCCGGGTGTTCGACCCCGGCTTCTATCAGTTGCCCGGTCACAGCCACAAATATCGCAACTGGAACCGCACGGGCGACGGCTCGGTGGATATGGATTACGCGATCATGCGTTCCAACGACACCTACTTTTACTCGCTGGCGCACAAGATGGGCATCGACCGCATGCATGACTACATGACCCGTTTCGGGCTGGGTCAGCGCGTGTCGCTGGACATGTTCGAAGAAACCGCCGGGCTGATGCCGTCGCGGGACTGGAAGCGCGCGCGTTACCGGCAGGCCTGGTACCCGGGCGAGACGCTGATTCTCGGTATCGGTCAGGGCTATATGCAGACCACGCCGCTGCAACTGGCCCAGGCCACGGCACTGATGGCCACGCGCGGCAAGTGGATTCGCCCGCACCTGGCCAAGACCATCCAGGGGCGCATCCCCACAGACCCCAACCCAGTGCCGGATATCGTGCTGCGTGATCCGACGTTCTGGGACGCCGGTGTCAAGGGCATGGTGTCGGTCATGCACGGCCCGCGTGGCACCGCGCGCAAGGTGGGTGATGCTGCGCTGTACCGGATTGCCGGCAAGAGCGGTACCGCTCAGGTGGTGGCGATCAAGCAGGGTGAGAAGTACGACCGCAGCAAAGTCGCCGAGCGCCATCGTGACCATGCGCTGTTCGTCGCTTTTGCACCCGCGGATAACCCGCAGATTGCCGTGTCGGTGATGGTCGAGAACGGCGAGTCCGGCTCCGGGGTGGCTGCGCCGGTGGTCAAGCAGGTGATCGATGCCTGGTTGCTCGATGAAAACGGTCAGTTGAAAGCCGAATATGCTCCGCCTGTGGCGGCTGAGGTCGCTGCGCCATGAACAGTAATTTCGACCGCAACCTGTCCTCCGAAGACCTCATGCGCCGGCGCGCGACGATCCTGCAGCGCCTGCATATCGACGGCATTCTGCTGTTGCTGCTGCTGGTGCTGGCCACCGGCAGCCTGTTTATTCTGTATTCGGCCAGCGGCAAGAACATCGACCTGCTGATGAAGCAGGCCACCTCCTTCGGTATTGGTCTGGTCGGCATGTTTATCATCGCCCAGTTCGAACCGCGCTTTATGGCGCGCTGGGTACCGTTGGCCTATGTCGGCGGGGTGGGCTTGCTGGTGGTGGTGGATGTGATGGGGCATAACGCCATGGGCGCCACGCGGTGGATCAATATCCCCGGAGTGATTCGCTTCCAGCCCTCGGAGTTTATGAAGATCATCATGCCGGCGACCATCGCCTGGTACCTGTCCAACCGCAGCCTGCCGCCACGGCTTAAACATATCTGTATCAGCCTGGCGATGATCATCGTGCCCTTTGTGCTGATTCTGCTGCAGCCGGACCTCGGCACCTCGCTGTTGATTATCGCCTCCGGTGGCTTCGTCTTGTTTATCGCCGGCCTGCAATGGCGCTGGGTGATTGGCGCTGTAACTGCGGTTGTACCTATTGCCATCGGCATGTGGTTCTTCGTTATGCACCAGTACCAGAAGCAGCGCGTGTTGACCTTCCTTAACCCGGAAAGCGATCCGCTGGGCAGTGGCTGGAACATCATCCAGTCCAAGGCTGCGATTGGTTCGGGTGGGGTGCTCGGCAAAGGCTGGCTGCAAGGCACCCAGTCGCACCTGGATTTTCTGCCGGAGAGCCACACCGACTTCATCATCGCGGTACTGGCCGAGGAATTTGGCCTGGTCGGCGTGTGTTTGTTACTGCTGGTGTACATGCTGTTGATCGCACGCGGCCTGGTGATTACCGTGCAAGCGCAGACGCTGTTCGGTAAGCTTCTCGCCGGCGCGCTGACCATGACCTTCTTCGTTTATGTCTTCGTCAATATCGGTATGGTCAGCGGCCTGCTGCCGGTAGTGGGTGTGCCGCTGCCATTTATCAGCTATGGCGGCACTTCGCTGATCACTCTGCTGGCGGGGTTTGGTATTTTGATGTCAATCCACACTCATCGTAAGTGGATGGCATAGGTTTGATTGGGATTATGAATTCAATGCAAAACGCGCGTGGTTGGATGGTACGTACGGCACCCTGGCTGGCTTTGGCAGGGGTGTGCGGGATGGTTCAGCCGGCGCTGGCCGGGGATTATCAGCAGTCGCCGCAGGTGGCCGAATTTGTCGGCGAAATGACCCGCGACTATGGCTTTGCCGGTGAGCAACTGGTCGAGCTGTTCGCCCAGGTCGAGCGCAAACAGGCGATCCTCGATGCCATTTCGCGTCCTGCGGAAAAGGCCAAGCCGTGGAAGGATTACCGGCCGATCTTTATCACCGACAAGCGCATCAGCAAGGGTGTCGAGTTCTGGAAGCAGCACGAGGAAACCTTGGCCCGCGCGGAGGCTGAGTACGGTGTACCGGCCCAGGTGATCGTGGCAATCATTGGCGTGGAAACCTTCTACGGCGGCAATACAGGCAGCTGGCGGGTGATGGATGCACTGTCGACCCTGGCCTTCGATTACCCGCCGCGTGCGCCATTCTTCCGCAAGGAGCTGCGCGAATTTCTGCTGCTGGCCCGTGAAGAGCAGGTCGAGCCGCTAAACATGACCGGCTCCTACGCCGGCGCCATGGGCCTGCCGCAATTTATGCCGAGTAGCTTCCGCGCCTACGCAGTGGACTTCGATGGCGACGGTCACATCAATATCTGGAACAACCCGGTCGATGCCATCGGCAGCGTGGCCAGTTACTTCAAGCGCCATCACTGGCAGCCTGGGCAGCCGGTGGTCAGCGCTGCCACCATCAAGGGTGAGCAGGCCGAGCAAGGCCTGACTGTTGGTCTGGACCCGGTGAAGAATGTCGCTGAACTGCGGGCCCTTGGCTGGACCAGCGCTGACCTGCTGGCTGACGATTTGCCGGTGACGGCCTTCCGTCTGGAAGGTGCCGACGGCGCCGAGTACTGGTTGGGCCTGCCTAACTTCTTTGTGATCACCCGCTACAATCGCAGTGTGATGTATGCCATGGCGGTCAATCAGCTGGCCGAGTTGCTGGTTGATGCACGGGGTAAGAATTGATGTCGCGTTTGCCTTTTAAATTGGCTGCCTATGGCAGCCTGGCGCTGCTGCTGGCCAGCTGCTCGTCCACCCGTGCGCCGCAACCGGTTGCGCCGGTGCAGCCAGGTGGGGCGATTTCCGGTCCGGGTGATTTCAACCGTCCGCACAAGGATGGCGCGCCCTGGTGGGATGTCGATGTGTCGCGGATTCCCGATGCAGTGCCGATGCCGCATTACGGCCGAGTCAAGGCCAGCCCCTACACCGTATTCGGCAAACAGTACTACCCGATTCCTGATGCCCGTCGTTATCAGGCGGTGGGTCCAGCGTCCTGGTATGGCACCAAGTTCCATGGTCAGGCCACCGCAAACGGTGAAACCTACGACCTGTACGGCATGACTGCAGCGCACAAGACCCTGCCGCTACCCAGCTATGTGCGGGTGACCAACCTGGAAAACGGCAAAACCGCGATTCTGCGGGTCAATGATCGTGGGCCGTTCTATTCCGACCGGATTATCGACCTGTCCTTCGCCGCAGCGAAGAAGCTCGGCTATGCCGAAAGCGGTACCGCGCGGGTCAAGGTCGAAGGCATCGACCCGCACGAGTGGTGGGCTCAGCAGGGCCGTCCGGTGCCGATGGTGTTGGCTGCGCCGCAGCAAGTGGCACAGGCTCAGCCCGTTGCGCAGCCTATCGCGCAGCCGGTTGAACAATACTCACCGCCACCGCAGCAGCATGCCGCCGCGGTGCTCCCCGTGCAGATTGACGCAAAAAAAAACGCTTCAGTCGGAGCCTCTGGCCTGTATCTCCAAGTGGCCGCCTTCGCCAATCCGGACGCTGCGGAACTCCTCAAGGCCAAGTTGAGCGAGACAGTGGCTGCGCCAGTGTTCGTCAGCTCAGTGGTGCGCAACCAGCAGATATTGCACCGCGTGCGCCTGGGGCCAGTGAGCAGCCAAAGCGAGGCTGAGCAGTTGCAGAGCAGCGTGCGCCTAGCCAATCTCGGTGAACCGACCCTGGTCAAGGCAGACTGACAGGGCACTTATGGTTCTTCTGCGGGACTAAACAAACAGCTCTGGCCAGCCAACGGTTAGCCGGGGGGATCAGCACCTTATGCCCACTGGGCCTGTTCACCATCAGCAATCTAGAGAGACGGATGAATATCACCAGCTTTACGCAACGCGTTTTCCTTTCACTTTGCCTACTCAGTGCATCGACCGCCTGGGCCGATCAGCCAGCAATTCCTTCGGCGCCGCAATTGGCTGCCAAATCTTATGTGCTGCTAGATGCCGCCAGCGGCAAGGTGCTGGTGGAAAACAATGGTGATCAGCGTCTTCCGCCGGCCAGCCTGACCAAGCTGATGACGGCCTACATCGCCACCCTGGAAATCCGCAAGGGCAAGATTGGCGAGCAGGATCTGGTGCCAGTCAGCGAGCACGCTTGGCGCACCGGTGGCGCTGCATCCGGTGGATCGACCATGTTCCTGCCGCTGAATAGCCAGGCCACTGTGGATGACCTGCTTCACGGTGTGATCATCCAGTCCGGCAACGATGCCAGCATTGCCCTGGCCGAGTACATCGCCGGTAGCGAAGATGCCTTCGCCGACATGATGAACGAGACCGCTGCGCGTCTGGGCATGAGCAATAGCCACTTTATGAATGCCACCGGTTTGCCGCATCCGGAGCATTACTCCAGTGCCCATGACATGGCCGTTCTGGCTCGCGCGATCATCAACGAAGACCAGCAGCACTATGCGATCTACGCGCAAAAGGAGTTCCTCTGGAACAACATCAAGCAGGGCAACCGCAATCTGCTGCTGTGGCGTGACAAGACTGTTGACGGTCTGAAGACCGGCCACACCGAAGAAGCGGGCTACTGCCTGGTTGCTTCCGCCGTGCGTGATGGCGCGCGGATGATTACCTCGGTATTCGGCACCGTCAGCGAGTCGGCCCGTGCTGCGGAAACCCAGAAGCTGCTCACCTATGGTTTCCGCTTCTTCGAAACCCGCACCTTCTACAAGCAAGGTCAGGAACTGGCTCAGGCCCAAGTTTGGAAAGGCGCTGTGCGCCAGGTTAAAGCCGGCCTGGCTTCTGATCTGAGCCTGACCCTGCCGAAAGGCCAGCTGGAAAAACTGCAGGCCGGCATGATCCTCAACCCGCAGCTGACGGCCCCGATTGCCCAGGGTGATGTGATTGGCAAGGTTGAAGTGAAACTGGGCGAAGAAGTGGTACACAGCGCCGATCTGATCGCTCTTGAGGCCGTTGAGGAAGGTAGTTTCTTCCGTCGCCTGTGGGATAGCATCAGCCTGTTCTTCTACGGATTGTTCAACTGATAGCGTGACCAATAACGCCCCTGCCGACCTGCAGGGGCGTTGTTGCTGCCACGGCTTACGAGGCCGTTACTGCCATGACTCAACCAGACGTCAAATCGCACAAAATCGAATTTCCCTGCGTGGACTACCCGATCAAGGTGGTGGGCGACAGTGGTGCCAACTACAAAAGTATGGTGATCGAAATCCTTAGCCAGCACGCCAAGGTCGATCTCAGTACCCTGGCCGAGCGCCAGAGCAGCAACGGCAAATACACCACTGTGCAGCTGCATATCGAAGCCACCAGCGAAGATCAGCTACGCGATATCAACAGCGCCCTGCGCGCGACCGGTATCGTGCATATGGTGCTCTGATGAGCCTACCGCTCGGCTTTCGCGAGCTGGGCCAGGTCGATTATCAGCCTACCTGGCATGCGATGCAGCGCTTTACCGACACCCGTGGCGCGGATACGCCGGACGAAATCTGGCTGCTTGAACACTCCCCCGTATTTACCCAGGGCCAGGCCGGCAAGGCCGAGCATGTGCTGTTCCCGGGCGATATTCCGGTGGTGCAGGTGGATCGCGGCGGCCAGGTGACTTATCACGGTCCGGGCCAGTTGGTGGCTTACCTGCTGCTGGATGTGCGCCGTAGCGGCATTGGTGTGCGCGAACTGGTGAGTCGTATCGAGCGCAGTCTGATCGATCTGCTTGCCAGTTATGGTGTCAGCGCCAGCGCCAAGCCGGATGCGCCAGGGGTTTATGTGGGTGGCGCGAAGATCGCCTCGCTCGGTCTGCGTATCCGCAACGGCCGTTCCTTTCATGGTCTGGCGCTGAATGTGGACATGGATCTGCAGCCGTTCCAGCGCATCAACCCCTGCGGCTATGCCGGCATGGCCATGACGCAGTTGGCCGACCTGGTGGCAGAGCCGATAAAGCTATCCGAAGTCATTGCGCGGCTACGTGAGCAACTGGTCAAGCACCTCGACTACGCGCAGCAGCAGAGCCTGGCGGGCGCAATAGACTGCTAGAGCGGGCAGGGCAGATAGGCAGAGCAGATACACAAACGCCTGACCCCAGGCAAAGCCCAAGGTCAGGCGCTGTGTGGCTCAATCAGTTTAGATTGAGGGCAGGAATCAGACTGTTGTCGAGCTGTTGACCCGGCACGGGCACCGGAGCGGCCAGGCCCAGGTTGTTCTTTTCGAACACCTTGTCGGCGCGGTAGCTGGAACGTACCAGCGGGCCGGCGGCGACTTCCATAAAACCTTTCTGCAAGCCGATTTCACGGAAACGATTGAACTCTTCTGGGCTGACCCAGCGCTGCACCTTCAGGTGGTTGCGTGTCGGTTGCAGGTACTGGCCGAGGGTGAGGATGTCGACGCTTATGGCGCGCAGGTCATCCATGGTCTGGATAATCTCTTCGTCAGTCTCGCCTAGACCGAGCATCAGGCTGGTTTTAGTCAGCACGTCCGGGCGGTGGCGCTTGGCGTGTTCCAGCGCCCGCAGGGTCTTCTCGTAGCCGGCACGCGGGTCGCGAACTTCATAAGTCAGGCGTTTGACCGTCTCAACGTTCTGCGCGAACACCTCAAGGCCGGAATCCACCACGCGTTCGATGGCTTGCAGGTCGCCGTCGAAGTCCGGGGTCAGGGCTTCTACCACCACGTGCGGGGTATTGTCCTTGATCGCCCGTACGCAGGCTGCATAGTGGCTGGCGCCGCCGTCATCCAGGTCGTCGCGATCCACCGAGGTCAGCACGATGTAGCGCAGCGCCATCAGCTCCACCGACTTGGCGGTGTTCTGCGGTTCTTCCAGGTCCAGCCAGCCGTTGGGGTTGCCGGTGTCCACCGCGCAGAAGCGGCAGGCGCGGGTACACACCGAACCCATCAACATGATGGTGGCAGTGCCGTTGGACCAGCATTCGCCCATGTTCGGGCAGTGGGATTCCTGGCACACGGTGCTCAGGCGGTGTTCGCTGACATTGCGCTTAACCGCCTCAAAGCGGCTGCCCCCAGGCGCCTTGACTCGCAGCCACTTGGGTTTGGGCTCGAACACTTGGGGCTCACTGGAGGCGCGGCGCTTTTGCCCGTCCTTGATCGCGGTGATGCCTTGGGTGGTGCGGAATTTTTCGCCGCTGGCGACGGTTTTGGGCGGGGAGATATCGGACATCGGCAATCTGGGCTCCGTGGACGAGGCGGCTTGTGGCCGCCGCGCAGTTTATCACAGGCGCTGACCGTTCAGTCCGGCGGGCGCCGTGCGGTTCTCGCGCCCACAGAGGCAGGTGCGCAGTGTTGGTGCGCAGCGCGATTACTTACCTGAGTTGTTGCAGCAACTCATGGCTGGGGTAGCCATCTGCAGGCTGCCCCTGGGATTGCTGAAAGGCACGTACGGCCTTACGCGTGTTGGCACCGATAATGCCGTCGGCCGGGCCTGGCTCGTAGCCTTTGCTGGCCAGTAGCTCTTGCAGCTCGATGCGTTCGCTGCGCCCCAGTTGACGGTCGCCACGTGGCCAGGCGGCCTGTACACCTGGGTTGCCATCAAGCGCATCGCTAAGTAGGCCGATGGCCAGGGCGTAGGCGGTGGAATTGTTGTACTTGAGGATGCTGCGGAAGTTGTTTAGCAGCAGGAACGCCGGACCGCGATGGCCGGCGGGCAGAAACAGTGTCGCCAGGCTGTGCTCATCGGCATCGACCTCTCTGACCGGGTTGATCCCGAGGATGCGCCACTGCGCTAGGCTGCGGCGCACTTCCGGGTCGGCCAAGGCGTAATCGAAACCCTGCGGCAGGTTTACTTCAAATCCCCAGGGTTGGCCGTTCTCCCAGCCCGAGGCTTGCAAGTAATGCGCGGCAGAAGCGAGGGCGTCGGGGGTTGAGGTCCACAGATCGCGGCGGCCATCGCCATCAAAATCCACGGCATGCTGATTGAAAGTGGTCGGCATAAATTGGGTCTGCCCCATCGCGCCCGCCCATGAACCGATCAGTCCCTGTGCTGGGGCATCGCCAGCTTGCAAAATTTGCAGCGCGGCCAACAGTTGGCTGCGCCAGAACACCTGGCGGCGGCCATCGTAGGCCAGGGTGGCGAGGGAGCGGATGACGTTATGGCTGCCGATATTGCTGCCGTAATTGCTTTCCATGCCCCAGATCGCGATCAGTACTTCATGGTCGACGGCGTAGGTGCTACGGATGGCTTTCAGGGTTGGTCGATGCTGCGCCTTGAGCAGGCGGCCCTGGGCAATTCGCGAAACGGAAACGGCTCCGTCGATGTAGTCCCATACCGGACGGGTGAATTCCGGCTGGCTGTTATCGGAGCTAATGACTCGAGGGTCGAGGGTGATACCGGCAAAGGTGCGATCGAACAGTGCGGCATCAATACCGGCGGCGATGGCATCGCTGCGCAGCAGAATGCGCCATTCGTCGAAACTGATTAACGGGCTTGGGTCGCTGAGCACGCTGGCGGCTGGGTTGGCGGGGGCGGTGCTGGCTGTGACAGGTGCAGCTGCAAGCGGCTGGGCCGGTGCTTCGGCGCAGGCAGTTAGAAGCAGCAGGAGGCAGGCGGTGGCGCTATGGGACAGGCCCCGAAGAAGCAGGTAAGGCATGGTGATCTCGGCACATTTTGCAGGCCGTAACCTTAGCATGATTGAGCTGATGTGCGGGCGCTGGCGGGCTGTGGCGGGCTTTTCAGGCAGCCAGAACGTATGAAGCCTCCCAGTTTTGCTGGGAGGCTTCGCGGCGGTAGCTGCCTTTGCCTTTGCTCGGCGTTTCCTGGCGTGAGCGAAACAGTGGCTGGGCTATCAGAGATTTGGCCTTGTTGCGGCCGCGCTTGGCTTTTTTCGCCATGACCTTTCCTCGGTAAATGACCTGCACATCGCAGGCGGACGAAGGATGATCCGCACGCAGCTAAAAGTCCAGAGTCTGGGGCTAGCGGGATAGGCCTAGGCGTTGGCCGCAGATGTTTAGCGTTATCAGGCTTAGGCCGCTCCAGGGATCGCCGGCCGCCTGGCCTTTGATCTGCGCATCGATCTGCTGGGCATCCTGCAGCAGCGCGGCCCAGCGGGCGGCGGACAGGCGTTGCAGGGCTTTGCTGACCAGTGGGCGGCGCTTGTCCCAGACAGGGGGGCGGGCGGAACTGAAGGCTTTTTCCAGTGGCATGCCTTGGCCGTACTGTTGGGCGATGGTGGCCAGTAGGCGGATTTCCCGGGCCAAGGCCCAGAGGATCACCGGCGGCTCCACGCCTTCGCCGCGCAGGCCTTCGAGCATGCGCAGGGCGTGGGCGGCTTCGCCATTGAGGGCGGCATCGATCAGGCCAAATACATCGAAGCGCGCACTGTCGGCGACCGAGGCGTGCACGGTGTCGACGTCGATCTGCGTGCCTTCGGCGAGCAGTTTGAGTTTTTCGATTTCCTGGGCAGCGGCGAGCAGGTTGCCTTCGACACGTACGGCAATCATGTCCACGGCTTCGGCGCTGGCACTGAGGCCCGATTGCGCCAAGCGCTGGCGAATCCATTGCGGCAGCTGGTGGGCATCGACCGGCCAGATCTGCACAAACTGCGTCTGCGCGCCTTCAACCAGCGCCTTGCCCCACTTGGTCTTCTGCGCGCTGCCGTCGAGTTTCGGCAGGCTGATCAGCAGCACGGTGTCTTCGGCGGGGCGGGCGAGGTATTCGAGCAGCGCAGCAGCGCCTTTGTCTCCGGGTTTGCCGTTGGGTAGGCGCAGCTCCAGCAGGCGCTTGTCGGCAAACAGCGACAGGCTGGCACCTGCCTGCAGCAGGTTGCCCCAGTCGAAATTGTTATCGGCGTTGAATACCTGGCGTTCGCTGAACCCCTGCTGGCGGGTGGCGGCGCGAATAGCGTCGGTGGCTTCCTGGCAGAGCAGAGGTTCATCGCCACTGACCACATACACCGGGCTCAGGTTGCCCAGCAGGTGTTTGCCGAGTTGTGCAAAGTTAAGCTTCATGGGGTCGCAGAGCGGGGCCGCTGGCGCGGCCCGGCAAAATCTACTGGGCCGGAGTCGGCAGCTGAATTGGCGACTGCTGAGGTTGCGCGGCCTGTTGCTGGCGAGCGGCTTCCAGCGCATCGGCTTCTGCCTTGGCTTTGGCTTCTGCAGCTTGCTGCAATTGGTCCAGTTGCACAGGGTCGACCTGTTGTAGGCGCTGAACCAGCTGCTGAACCAGTTCGCGGTTCATTTCCCGACGTACCTGAGCGGCTTCTTGGTCACCACCTGTCAGGTTGTTACCGTCGTGGTTGTAGACGCGCTGCATTTCAACCTTGTCGCTGATCAGCAGCAAATCTTTGCTGCCGCGGATTTCGTAGTCGAGTGTTTTAGTCATCTCGTACTCCGCAGTGCGGGCCGCGCTGGTGAAGCTTGCGGCGCGGCGTTCTTCCTTTTCCTTGCTAAGTACCAGGCGGTATGGTGCGCCTGCGTAGACCCGTACGCCGTTGTTCTCCAGCACGTCGCGTACGTCGTTGACGGTTTCGCCATAGGCGTTACGTGCGCTGACATCCAGTTCCTTGAGGGCGAATTGCACGTCACCAGTGCCGCGCAGCTGGAAGCCGCAAGCGCTAAGCAGAGTAGCCAGGCCAATTACCAACAGATTCCGTTTGATCATCTTTTATCCCCTTGGCGTGTCTTGCGGCGCGCCGCTGTGCGGGCGCGCCGAGCTTAATCAGTTGGCAACAATATTCACGAGTTTGCCTGGCACCACGATGACCTTGCGAATGCTTAGGCCTTCGGTAAAGCGCAGCACGCCCTCATTGCCACGTGCAGCTGCTTCCACCTCCTCGCGAGAGGCTGATGCCGGTACTTCAATCTGCCCACGCAGCTTACCGTTGACCTGGATTACCAGGGTCAGGCTGTCCTGTATCAGGGCAGACTCATCCACCGGCGGCCAGGATGCATCAATGATGGCTTCGTCATGCCCCAGTTCCTGCCAAAGCTGATGGCTGATATGCGGGGTAATCGGTGCCAGCAGCAGCGCCACCGCTTCCAGGCCTTCCTGCAATAGGGCGCGGTCCTGAGCCGTGGTTTGTGCGGCTTTCTCCAGCACGTTCATCAGCGTCATCACCTGGGCGATGGCGGTGTTGAATTTGTGGTGCTGGCCAATATCGAAGCTGGACTGCTTGATTGCCAGATGAATCGCGCGGCGCACGGCCTTCTGCTCGTCATTCAGACTGGCCAAGTCGAGTGCGCCAGCGATGCCCTGGTTGACGTGGTTTTGCGCCAGGCGCCAGACGCGGCGCAGAAAGCGGTTGGCGCCTTCAACGCCGGAATCGGACCATTCGCAGCTCATATCCGGCGGTGAGGCGAACATCATAAACAGACGGCAGGTGTCGGCACCGAACTGATCGATCATCGACTGTGGGTCGACGCCGTTGTTCTTCGACTTGGACATCTTTTCGGTGCCGCCGATTTCCACCGGCAGGCCGTCGCTTTTCAGTTTGGCGCTGATGACCTTGGCTTTGGCGTCACGCTCCAGCTCGACATCGGCCGGGTTGAACCAGTCTTTCCCGCCGTTTTCCAGGGTGCGGTAATAGGTCTCGGCGACCACCATGCCCTGGGTCAGCAGGTTCTTGAACGGCTCATTCGAGCTGACCAGCCCTTCGTCACGCATCAGCTTGTGGAAGAAGCGCGCATACAGCAGGTGCAGGATCGCGTGTTCGATACCGCCAATGTACTGATCCACCGGCAGCCAGTGGTTGGCCGCTTCGGGGTCGACCATGCCGCCGGTGTAATGCGGTGAGGCATAGCGTGCGTAATACCAGGACGACTCAACGAAGGTGTCCATGGTGTCGGTTTCACGCTTGGCCGGCTTGCCGCATTTTGGGCAGCTGCATTCGTAGAACTCGGGCATGCGCGCCAGCGGGCTGCCAGCGCCATCCGGCACTACGTCTTCGGGGAGCACGACGGGGAGCTGGTCTTCCGGCACGGGCACATCGCCGCAGCTGTCGCAGTGGATGATTGGGATCGGGCAGCCCCAGTAACGCTGACGGCTGATGCCCCAGTCGCGCAGGCGGAACTGGGTTTTGCGCGCGCCATGGGCGCTGGCTTCCAGGTCCGCGACGATGGCGTCGAAGGCGGCGCTGAAGTCCAGGTTGTCGTACTTGCCGGAGTTGATGCTGGTCAGGCCGGCTTTGTCGCCGTACCAGTCCAGCCATTGAGTGGCGTCGTATTCTTTGCCTTCGCCGGTGTAGACCTGCTTGATCGGCAGGTCGTACTTGTTGGCGAATTCGAAATCACGCTCGTCGTGCGCCGGCACGGCCATAACCGCGCCTTCGCCGTAGCCCCACAACACGTAGTTGGCAACGAATACCGGCAGCTTGTCGCCACTCAGCGGGTGAATTACGAATTGCCCGGTGTCAACGCCCTTCTTCTCCATGGTGGCCATGTCGGCTTCGGCCACGGAGCCGGCTTTACATTCGGCGATAAACGCTGCGATAGCCGGATTGCTCTCGGCGGCGCGTTGCGCCAGCGGATGTTCGGCTGCCACGGCGACGTAAGTGGCGCCCATCAGGGTGTCGGGACGGGTGGTGTAGACCTTGAGCTGGCCGTCGATGCCGACGCTGGCTTGGTCATAATCAAACACCACATCAGCGCCGAAGCTCTTGCCGATCCAGTTACGCTGCATGGTCTTGACCTGTTCCGGCCAGCCATCCAGTTCGTCCAGACTACTCAGCAGCTCTTCCGCGTAGGCGGTGATCTTGAAGTAGTACATAGGGATTTCGCGCTTTTCGATCAGCGCGCCGGAGCGCCAGCCGCGGCCGTCGATAACCTGCTCGTTGGCCAGTACGGTCTGGTCCACCGGGTCCCAGTTGACGCTGCCGTTCTTACGGTAGATCACGCCTTTTTCGAACAAACGGGTAAACAGCCATTGTTCCCAGCGGTAGTAATCCGGCTTGCAGGTGGTGACTTCGCGTGTCCAGTCCACGGCCAAGCCCAGCGACTTCAGCTGGGTCTTCATATATTCGATGTTTTCGTAGGTCCACTTCGCAGGCGCGACCTGGTTCTTCATCGCGGCGTTTTCCGCCGGCATGCCGAAAGCGTCCCAGCCCATCGGCTGCAGCACGTTCTTGCCGAGCATGCGCTGGTAGCGGGCGATCACGTCACCGATGGTGTAGTTGCGCACATGGCCCATGTGCAGCTTGCCGCTTGGGTAAGGAAACATCGACAGGCAGTAGAAGGTCTCCTTGCCAGGCTGTTCGCTCACTACAAAGGATTTCTGCGCGTCCCAAAGGGACTGCGCGGCGGCTTCGATTTCACGGGGCGAGTACTGTTCTTGCATGGCTACCGGCGCTGGGAATAAGGGCTTGCGGAAAACGCCGTAGCATACATGAGCCCCGCTTATTCAGGGAAACCCTGATTGCGCCGCGCTCCAGCTACGGCGGCCTGGCCACGCCCAGCGGCCCGCGCCGTTTGTCGCCAGGCACCGCTGGTTAAAGCGCGAACGCTAAGCTTGCTATATGGAGCGGCAATCTGCTCCGGGGCGAGGTGAAGGATGGCGGAGTTTCGGCGTGGTGCAGCTGGGGGCGGGCTCTATGAGCGGCTGCTGCAACGCCTTGCCATGGCCTTGGATGAGGCAGACAACCTGAGTGCGCTGTCCGCGCAACCGCCGCTGGAGCTAGAGCTGCGCGGCCTGACGGCGGCGGAAATGGAGCTGATTCGCGCCTACCTGGATCGTGACCTGAACTGGCTGCGCGGCTGGCATGCGGCGGCCCAGGAAATGGCGCAGATCGATCAGCTACCAAGTGCACGCAAGGTCGGCCGCTCCGGCCACAAAGCCACCGCCGCGTTGCCTGGTAAGGTCAAACCGCTGATAAAACGTCGTTTGCAGTTGTGCTGCGCCTTGTGCGGCACTCTGGCGGGCTGGCAGTCCGGCAATGGTGTACAGGCGTGCAAGGCCTGCGGTTCGCAGTTGTTTCGGGCGAGCAATCATCGATAGGCTGCGCGCACCCATGGAGGTGCCCAATGCCGATTCGCTACATCCTTAAACAGTTTTTCCTCCCGCCAGGTCTGTTTCTGCTTTTATTGCTGGCCGCCTGGTGGCTGCGTCGGCGATTTCCACGTTTGGCTCTGGGTTGTCTGGTCGCCGGGCTGGGCGGTATGTGGCTGTTTAGTTTGCCGCTGGTGGTCGAGCATTCGGCGCGGATACTGGAAACCGAGCCGGCATTAAATGAGCAGCAATGGGCCGCGCTGGGTCGGCAGGCGGAAGTGATTGTGGTTCTGGGCGGTGGGCGTGAACTGGCTGATCCCGGCTGGGGCGCAGATCAGCCCAGCTTGCTGGCGTTGGAGCGCGTGCGTTTCGCTGCTCGCCTGGCTAAGGCCTCAGGTTTGCCACTGCTCACCAGTGGCGGGTTGCACTTTGGCGCACCGCCCAGTGAAGCGGCCTTGATGGCCGAGGTGCTGGCGCGCGATTACGCCTTGCCGGTGCGTTGGCAGGAAGGCTTGAGCCGCACCACTTGGGAGAATGCGACCCACAGTGCTGAACTGCTTAAGCAAGCGGGGATTACCCGCGTGGTGCTGGTGACCCAGGCCTGGCATATGCCGAGGTCGCGCTGGAGCTTCGAGCAGGCAGGTTTACAGGTGGTCAGCGCACCGATGGGTTTTCTCGGCATACCCAACGGCCGGCCTGCTGGCGGCTGGTTGCCGGAAAGCAAGGCCGTCTGGCAGAACGGCCTGCTGCTTAACGAGGCTGTTGGGTTGTTGGCGTATCGGTTGTTCTACCGCGGCCCTGAGGCGCAGTAACCAGCACCGGGTTGCACTGCTAGCTATTGATCAACTCGGCATGGTGGCAAGCCACTTGCCGCGCATCGAGCAGGCGCAGCGCAGGCTGTTCAACCTGGCAGCGTTCACTGGCATGCGGGCAGCGTTGATGGAACGCGCAACCGCTGGGGGGCGACAGCGGGTTGGGCAGCTCGCCGCTGATCTTGATCTTTGGTTTGCTCGGATCAGGATGAATGGTCGGCGTCGCCGACAGCAGCGCCTGAGTGTAGGGATGTAGCGGACGGTCATAGATCCGCTCGCTGGGGCCCATTTCCACCGGGCGGCCGAGGTACATCACCAATACATCATCGGCGACATGGCGCACTACTGAGAGGTTGTGCGAGATAAACACGTAGCCGGTGTTGAATTGTTCCTGCAGGTCCATAAACAGGTTGAGCACCTGGGCCTGGATTGACACGTCCAAGGCCGAGGTCGGCTCGTCGGCCACCAGCACCTTGGGTTGCAGCATCATGGCGCGGGCCAGGGCGATGCGCTGGCGCTGCCCGCCGGAGAACATGTGCGGGTAGCGCTGGAAGTGCTCGGGACGCAGGCCGACCTGCTGCATCATTGCCTGCACCCGCTCGCGCCGTTCCACTCGCGATAACTCCGTATTGATCAGCAGTGGCTCGCCCAGCTGATCGCCGACCTTCTGCCGCGGGTTGAGCGAGGCGTAGGGGTTCTGAAAGACCATCTGCACATCACGGCGCAGCTGTTTGCGCTGCGCCTTGTTGGCGCCGGTTACTTCCTGTCCGGCGATCTGCAGCGAGCCTGAACTGGGCTCCTCGATCAGCGTCAGGGCGCGGGCCAGGGTGGATTTGCCGCAGCCGGACTCGCCGACCACCGCCAGGGTCTTGCCCGCCTGTAATTCAAAGGACACGCCATTCAGCGCCTGCACTTGGGCGTTGGGCTGAAACAGACCACGGGAGATTTCGTAGTGACGGGTGAGGTCGCGAGCAGTTAGGACGGCGCTCATCAGGCCACCTCCGCAGTCAGGTTAAGCGGATAGAAGCAGCGCGCCGCGCCACGTTCATGGGCATCCAGGCTCGGCCGTTGCTCACGGCAATGGACCTGGGCGTAGGGGCAGCGCGGCGACAGCAGGCAACCCAGCGGCCGGTCATAGCGGCCCGGAACGATGCCAGGCAGTGTGGTCAGGCGGCGCTGGCCTTGGCTGTGCTCGGGAATCGCCTTGAGCAGCGCTTCGGTGTAGGGGTGGGTGGGGGCGTTGAACAATTGCGGTACGTGGCCGATCTCCACCGCTTGCCCGGCATACATCACGCAGACCCGCTGCGCCGTTTCGGCGACCACGGCCAGGTCGTGGGTGATCAGCACCAGCCCCATGTTCTGCTCGCGCTGCAAGCCCACCAGCAGGTCCATGATCTGCGCCTGAATGGTTACATCCAGTGCTGTGGTCGGTTCGTCGGCGATCAGCAATTTCGGTTCGGCGGCAATCGCCATGGCAATCGCTACCCGTTGGCTCATACCGCCGGATAGCTGGTGCGGGTAGGCATTCAAACGGCTGGCGGCGGCAGGAATTTCCACCCGGTCGAGCAGCTGCAGTGCGCGTTGGCGGGCAGCCTGGCCCTTGAGATTAAGGTGCTGGCGCAGCACTTCTTCGATCTGGAAACCCACGGTAAAGCTGGGGTTGAGTGCGGTCATCGGGTCCTGAAAGACCATCGACAGGTCCTTGCCGACGATATGCCGCCGCTGGCGACCCTTGAGGCGCAGCATGTCGGTGCCGTCGAACTGCAGGCTGTCGGCCGTGACGATGCCGGGGGCGTCGATCAGGCCCATCAGCGCCATCATGGTCACCGATTTGCCGGAGCCGGATTCGCCGACAATCGCCAGCACTTCGCCCTTCTCCACGCACAGGTCGAGGCCGTCGACCACCGGGATGGCCGTGGCGTCGCCGAAGCGCACGCTGAGGTTTTTGATATCCAACAGGCTCATGCGGGGTTCCTCACTGCGCATTCTTGAGTTTTGGGTCGAGTGCATCGCGCAGCCCGTCGCCCATCAGATTAATTGCCAGCACGCTGAGCAGAATGGTTAGGCCTGGCAGGCTGACCACCCACCAGGCTCGCTCGATATAGTCGCGCGCCGAGGCCAGCATGGTGCCCCACTCCGGGGTCGGTGGTTGTACGCCGAGGCCGAGAAAACCCAGGGCCGCGGCATCGAGAATTGCCGAGGAAAAGCTCAGGGTGGCCTGCACGATCAGCGGTGCCATGCAGTTGGGCAGCACGGTGATAAACATCAGTCGCGGCAGGCTGGCACCGGCCAGGCGCGCGGCAGTGACGTAGTCGCGGTTCAACTCGCCCATCACCGCTGCGCGGGTCAGGCGCACATAGGACGGCAACGAGACGATGGCGATGGCGAAGATGGTGTTGATCAGGCCTGGGCCGAGGATGGCGACGATGGCCACCGCCAGCAGCAGCGAGGGCAGGGCCAGCATGATGTCCATCAGGCGCATGATCGACGGGCCGAGCAGGCGCGGAAAGAAGCCGGCAACCAGCCCGAGAAGAATGCCGGGGATCAGCGACATCAATACAGAGGCCAGACCGATCAGCAGCGACAGCCGCGCGCCATGAATCAACCGCGACAGCAGATCGCGCCCCACTTCATCGGTGCCCAGCAGAAATTGCAGCTGGCCACCCTCCAACCAGACCGGCGGGGTCAGCAGAAATTCGCGGTATTGCTCGCTGGGGTCATGCGGCGCGATCCACGGTGCAAACAGTGCGCAGATCACCAGCAGGATCATAAACGCCAGCCCGGCGACCGCGCCCTTGTTGTGGGCGAATGCCTGCCAGAATTCCTTGAGCGGCGAAGGGTAGAACAACGATGGATCGAGTGTGGCTTGCGTAGTCATTGGGCTCTCCTTAGCGCTGATGGCGAATGCGTGGGTTGGCCAGGCCGTAGAGGATGTCCACCACGAAGTTGACCAGAATCACCAGGCAGGCGATCAGCAGAATGCCGTTCTGCACCACAGGGTAGTCACGCGCGCCGATCGACTCGATCAGCCATTTGCCGATGCCCGGCCAGGAGAAGATGGTTTCGGTCAGTACGGCGCCCGCCAGCAGCGTACCGACCTGCAGGCCGAAGACCGTGAGTACTGGGATCAGCGCATTGCGCAGGCCGTGCACGAACACCACGCGGGCCGGCGACAGGCCTTTGGCGCGGGCTGTGCGCACATAGTCCTCGCGCAGCACTTCGAGCATGGCCGAGCGAGTCATCCGCGCGATAACCGCGAGTGGAATGGTGCCGAGCACGATGGCCGGCAGGATCAGATGGCGCAGGGCGTCGACGAAGGCGCCTTCCTCATCCGAAAGCAGGGTGTCGATCAGCATAAAACCGGTGACCGGCGGGATGTCGTAGAGCAGGTCGATGCGTCCGGACACGGGCGTCCAGCCCAGCCATACCGAGAAGAACATGATCAGCAGCAGGCCCCACCAGAAAATCGGCATGGAATAACCGGCCAGCGAGATGCCCATTACTCCATGGTCGAACAGCGAGCCCCGTTTCAGTGCAGCAATCACCCCGGCGATCAGCCCCAGGGTGCCGGCGAACAGCAGGGCGGCAAGTGACAATTCCAGGGTGGCGGGGAATAGCGTGGTGAACTCATCCCAGACGCTGGTACGGGTGCGCAGCGACTCACCCAGATCGCCCTGCGCCAGCTTGCCGATATAGTCGAAATACTGCGCATACAGCGGCTTGTTCAAACCCAGGCGCTCCATGGCCTGGGCGTGCATTTCCGGGTCGACGCGGCGTTCGCCCATCATCACTTCCACCGGGTCGCCGGGGATCATGCGGATCAGCGCGAAGGTCAGCAAGGTAACGCCGAAGAAGGTGGGAATCAGCAATCCCAGGCGGCGTGCAATAAAAGCAAACATGGGGTTTTGTTACTCCGCATCAGTTCATTCGCGCCAACGGCTACGTGGGCCGTTGGCATATTGTGTCGATCTGCCACTGGCGCGCGGCTGGTGCGCGCCAGTGGTCCTGTTTTGAGTGCAGCTTGCAGAATCAGTGCCGCTTTACCTTGGCGTAATTGTTCGAGCCCATGGGGCTGAGGGTAAAACCCTCGACATCCTGGCTGACCGCGCTGAATTGCTTGGGATGGGCCTGGGGAATCCACGGCGCCTGCTCATGGAAAATCGCCAGTGCCTGGCGGTAGAGCACGGCGCGCTGCTGCGGGGCGGTGGTCTCCCTGGCCTGGGTAATCAGTCTGTCGAATGCCGCATCACACCAGCCAGCCTGGTTCTCGCCGCTCTGCGCGGCGGCGCAGGACAGGTTGGGGCTGAGGAAGTTATCCGGGTCACCGTTGTCGCCGGCCCAGCCCATAAACACCAGGTCATGCTCGCCATTTTTCGCCCGCTTGATCAGCTCGCCCCACTCCATTACGCGGATGTCGGTTTTGATACCGACCGCTGCCAAGTCGGCTTGCAGCATCTGTGCGCCGAGTGACGGGTTGGGGTTGGTGGGACCGCCGCCTGGGCGGGTCCAGATCGACAGGCTGATGCCGTTTGCGTGGCCAGCCTCTGCGAGCAGCTGACGGGCGCGCTGTGGGTCGTGGGGCCAGCCTTGCAGCTGACTGTCGTAGCCGAGCAGGGTTGACGGGTAGGGCGCGATGGCGGGGCTGGCACCGTCTGCGCCGAACTGCGCGCTGAGGTAGGCCTGCTTGTCGAACGCCAGGTTGATCGCCTGGCGCACGCGTACATCGTCCAGCGGTTTATGGCGCACGTTGAGGGCTACGTAGGCGGTCAGCAGCGAGTCAAGTTCCAGCACTTTCAGATGGTCATCAGCCTTGAGCGCCGGAATATCGAAGGGGCGTGGATACAGGGCAATGTTGCAGGCTCCGGAACGCAGTTTCTGGATACGCACATTGGGATCGGTGGTGATGGCAAACAGCAGCTTTTCCGACGCCGGCTCGCCATCCCAGTAATCCGGGTGGCTGGTGTAGCGCACTTGAGCATCCTTGGCGTAGCGCTGCAGCACGAACGGCCCGGTGCCGACCGGTTGGCTGTTGAGCAGCTCCTGCTTACCGGCCTTGAGCAGCTGCTCGGCATACTCGGCGGAATAGATCGAGGTGAATCCCATGGCCATGTCGGCGAGGAAGGGCGCCTGGGGCTGGTTGAGTACGAAGCGAACACGGTGCTCGTCGAGTTTTTCGATACGGGCAATCAGCTTGCCGAACTCCATGGCTTCGAAGTACGGAAAACCGCGACCAGACTGGGCATGCCAGGGGTGTTTGGGGTCATGCTGGCGCTGGATGCTCCACAGCACATCATCGGCGTTCATCTCGCGGCTGGGGGTAAACCAGGGCGTGCTGTGGAATTTCACCCCTTTGCGCAGATAGAAGGTGTAGCTCAGCCCATCGGGGCTGGTGTCCCAGCGCTCGGCCAGGGCCGGTTCGATTTCGGTGGTGCCGGGCTTGAAGCGCACCAGGCGATCAAACAGCGCTTCAGACGTCGCATCAGCGGTTACCGCCGTGGTGTATTGCACGATATCGAAGCCTTCCGGCGCTGCCTCGGTGCACACCACTAATGGTTTTGCCTGGACGGCCGCGCAGCCGAGAGCGAGGCTCAAAACAATGCTGGCGCGAAGTGCGAAGGTCATCTGTTGGCTCCTGTAACGGCTTTTTTTATCAGGCAAGGAGTGCTTATGCGGACTACTTGTCGCCGGTGCGAAATAGCCTCGGCAACGCTCGGAAAGCACATTCTTGCTAACGTTTTGGCAGCTACGAAACACTCAGCCGGTGGTTGCCGGGGGAGGAATACAGTCGTTTTTATTAGGTGTTTGGCGGGCGTTTTTTCAGGCCCGCCGGTGATGCCGCTCTCAGCGCGTGTTGCTGACGCCGTAGAAGCTGTTGCGCCCGAAGGGGCTGATCTCGAAGCCTTTTACGCTGTTGCGCATGGGCTGGTAGACCGTTGAGTGCGCGATCGGGGAGATCGGCAGTTGTTGCTGGAAGATCTGCTGCGCCTGCTGATACAGCTCGCTGCGGGCGTCGCGATCGGTAATCGCCTTGGCCTGTTTGACGATCTTGTCGTAGCCGGCATCGCACCACTTGGAGAAGTTGTTGCCATTGACCGAGTCGCAGCCGTATAGGGTGCCCAGCCAGTTGTCCGGGTCGCCATTGTCGCCAGTCCAGCCAATCAGCATGGCGTCATGCTCGCCGGCATGGGCGCGCTTGATGTACTCGCCCCACTCGTAGCTGACGATCTCAGCCTGGATGCCCACCTTGGCCCAGTCGGCCTGGAGCATTTCGGCCATCAGTTTGGCGTTGGGGTTATACGGGCGCTGTACGGGCATGGCCCACAGGGTGATCTTGGTGCCTTCGGCAACGCCGGCCTGCTTGAGCAGGGCCTTGGCTTTCTCGATGTCTTGCGGGATGGCGTTGATGCTTTCGTCATAGGACCACTGGGTCGGCGGCATGGCGTTGACGGCCAATTGCCCGGCGCCCTGGTAGACCGCGCTGATGATCGCCGGCTTATCGATGGCCATGTCCAGCGCCTGACGCACTTCGACTTTGTCGAAGGGCGCGCGGGTCACGTTGTAGGCGATGTAACCTAGGTTGAAGCCAGGCTGGCTGGGCACCTGCAGATTGGGGTCTTTCTGCAGCGCGGCGAGATCCGCCGGGCGTGGGTTCAGGGTGACCTGGCATTCGCCAGCCTTGAGCTTTTGCGCGCGCACCGAGGCGTCGGTGTTGATGGCGAAGATCAGGTTGTCGATCTGCACATCTTCAGGCAGCCAGTAGTCCTTGTTGCCCTTGAAGCGAATTTGCGCATCTTTCTGGTAGCGGTTGAAGACGAAGGGGCCGGTGCCGATTGGCTTCTGGTTGATGTCGGCGGCTTTGCCGGTCTTGAGCAGGTGGTCTGCGTATTCGGCGGAGTGGATGGCGGCGAAGTTCATCGCCAGGTTCTGGATAAAGGCCGCGTCCACGCTATTGAGGGTGAAACGCACGGTGAGGTCATCGACCTTCTCCACCTTAGCGATGTTCTTGTCCAGGCCCATGTCGGTGAAATAAGGGAACTCGGTCGGGTAGGCCTTACGGAACGGGTGGTCTTTGTCGAGCATGCGCTGGAAGGTGAAAACCACGTCATCAGCGTTGAAGGTGCGGCTAGGGGTGAAGTACTCGGTGCTGTGGAATTTCACCCCGGGACGCAGCTTGAAGGTGTAGCTGAGGCCGTCTTCACTGGCCTGCCACTCGGTCGCCAGGGCCGGTACGGCCAGGGTGCTGCCGCGCTCGAACTGAGCGAGGCGGTTGAACAGGGTTTCCGAGGCGGCGTCGAAGTCGGTGCCGGTGGTGTACTGGCCTGGGTCGAAACCGCCGGGGCTGCCTTCGGAGCAGTAAACCAGGTTGCTGGCGGATGCGTATGTCGAGCCGAGAAACAGGCCGGCGACGAGCATGGCCTGGATGGACGTATGAGTGCGCATGAGTACCTCATTTATTCTTTTTTTGGGCGTCATTGAGGGTCAGCCTCGTGGGCTGTGATCAGCACCGCTGCGTTCCGGCTTATCGGGTGAAGAGGCCGGCCCAGAGCTGCGGTGGAGCGAAATCGCTCAGCAACCTGTCGCGCTCGAAATTAAGTCATGCTGAAATTGAGGTCAACAAAAATTAAGCGCTACTAACATTGGTTGTCGCGACAATGCTTTAGACCAGTAGCAGTGTGAGAGGTCAGGGCGTGCTGTGGTCGTCGAACAAGCTCAGGGTGGTGATGGCCAGCATTTCCGCTACGTCGTTGCCGACATTGGCCAGGCGGTGGGCTTTGCCTGCATCGAAGTGCACCGAGTCGCCGACGCTCAATGGGTATTGGCGGCCGTCGATGGTGTAGAGAATCTTGCCGGATAATACGTAGGCAAATTCGGCGCCTTCATGGGCGATCAATTCGGATTGATAGCCGACCGGCATGCTCATCTTTACCGCGTTTAGCTGATTGCCGGGAAAGCTGCTGGACAGGCGCTCGTAGCCCAGGGGCTGGCCTTCGATGGTGTAGCGCACGCGTTCGCCCTGGTGGGAGTCGGGCTCGGGTTGCGGCGGTTGGTCGAACAGCACATTGAGCGGAATATCGAGTGACTTGGCGATGCTGGCCAATGAGGAAATCGAGATGCCCGTCAGGTTGCGCTCGGCCTGGGAGAGAAAGCTGGCGGTAAGCCCCGATTCGCTCGCGACTTCATTCAGGGTCTTCTTCGCGGCCCGCCGATAGCGGCGCAAACGTTCTCCGATGCGATCTGCGGTCATAACCCTGGCTCATGCTGAAAGAGCGCCAGTATACCGTTCGGCGTCGCGCATAAAAGTGTCGGACAGTAGCCGTGCATTTAAGTCGCACTAAAATAATCGTTGCGCTCAATTTAAGTCAGACTTAAATTTCGCTCGGTCAACATACAGATCATACAAAGGAGCGCGAGATGACTCTCGGTGTCGGAGGTTGTACGCCGCAACAGGCGCTTGCCGGGCTACACAACATGATGGATGGTGCGCAGCCTATCGAACTCGCCGAGTACCAGGCACGGGTGGGTCGCGCCCAGGCGCGGATGCAGGCTGAAGGTATTGCCGCGATATTTATCAATGCCGGCAGCAATCTGCAGTATTTCACCGGCGTGCGCTGGCATCCCAGTGAGCGCATGGTGGGTGCCATTCTCCCGGCCGAGGGGCCGCTGGAATACCTGGCGCCGGCGTTCGAGGTCGGTACGATCCGCGATTTCCAAGTGCTCGCAGGCGCCATCAATACCTGGCATGAACACGAAAGCCCTTATCAACTGCTGCTCGATACCCTGCAGCGGATGGGCATCGCGGCTGATCCCGAGCGGCCAGTGAAAATTGGCCTGTGTCCTACCTTGGCGTTTTTTATGGTCGATGGCATACGTCGCCTGGCCAGAGGCTACGAGTTTGTCGATGGCGCGGTGATCAGTGCTTACTGCCGGCAGCGCAAGTCATCTGCCGAGCTGGCCCTGATGCAGCGCGCCAAGGACATGACTCTGGAAGTGCACAAGGCCGTTGCTAGTGTGCTGCACGAGGGCATCAGCACCACGGCAGCCGCTGAGTTTATTCAGCAGGCGCATCGCGCCGTTGGGGCCGCGGGCTCGACGTTCTGCATCGTGCTGTTTGGCCCGGCCAGTGCTTTCCCCCATGGCGTCAAACACGCGCAGATCCTCAAGCAGGGCGACATGGTGCTGATCGACACCGGTTGCCAAGTGCATGGCTATCTGTCCGACATCACCCGCAGCTATGTCTTCGGCGAGCCCAGCCAGCGTCAGCGCGACTTCTGGAATATCGAGAAGGCCGCGCAGTTGGCTGCATTCGAGGCCGCGCAGCTCGGCCAGCCCTGTCAGGCGGTGGATGCTGCGGCGCGGCGTACGCTGGAGGCGGCGGGACTGGGGCCGGATTACAAGTTGCCGGGCCTGCCGCACCGCACCGGCCATGGTATCGGTCTGGATATACATGAAGGCCCCTATCTGGTGCGTGGCGATCTGACGCCGCTGGCCGAGGGCATGTGTTTCAGCAATGAGCCGATGATCTGCGTGCCGGGCGAGTTCGGCGTGCGTCTGGAGGATCACTTCTACATGAGCGCTGATGGGCCGCGCTGGTTCACCGCGCCCAGTCATTCGCTGGATGATCCGTTCGGTCTCGGTTAAATGACGTAAATAGAAACGGCGGCCAATTGGCCGCCGTTTTTTATTGCCGGACGGGTTACTTAACGCCGACACCGTAGAACGAGTTCAGCGCGAACGGGCTGATGCGGAAGTCTTCGACCTTCTTGCTCATCGGCTGGTAGACCGTGGAGTGGGCGATCGGGGTGATCGGCACTTCACGCTTGAGGATTACCTGAGCCTGCTTGTACAACTCGGTGCGCTCGGCGGTGTCGGTCACGCGCTTGGCGGCTTTCACCAGCTTGTCGTACTCGGCATGGCACCACTTGGAGAAGTTGTTGCCGTCCACTGCGTCGCAGCCGTACAGGGTGCCCAGCCAGTTGTCCGGGTCACCGTTGTCGCCGCTCCAGCCGATCAACATGGCATCGTGTTCGCCGGCCTTAGCGCGCTTGAGGTATTCGCCCCATTCGTAGCTGACGATCTTGGCCTTGATGCCGACCTTGGCCCAGTCGCTTTGCAGCATCTCGGCCATTAGCTTGGCGTTGGGGTTGTAGGGGCGCTGCACGGGCATGGCCCATAGGGTGATTTCCGTACCTTCCTTGACGCCAGCCGCTTTGAGCAGCTCCTTAGCCTTTTCTGGATCGTAGGCGGGGTCCTTGATGCTGTCGTTATAGGACCATTGGGTCGGTGGCATGCCGTTGGTCGCCAGCTGGCCGGCGCTCTGGTACACCGCGTCGATGATCCCTTGTTTGTTCACCGCCATGTCCAGTGCCTGGCGCACTTCCAGTTTGTCGAACGGCGGGTGGGTGACGTTGTAGGCGATATAGCCGACGTTGAAGCCGGCCTGCTCAGGCATGTCCAGGTTAGGGTCTTTTTTCAGCGCATCCAGATCCGCCGGGCGTGGGAACAGGGTGACCTGGCATTCGCCAGCCTTGAGCTTCTGCATGCGCACCGAGGCGTCGGTGTTGATGGCGAAGATCAGGTTGTCGATTTTCACCTCATCGGGTTGCCAGTATTCCTTGTTGCCCTTGAAGCGGATCACCGCGTCCTTCTGGTAGCGGCTAAAGACGAATGGGCCGGTGCCAATGGGCTTCTGGTTGATATCAGCGGCCTTGCCGGCCTTGAGCAGGCTATCGGCATACTCGGCGGACTGGATCGAGGCAAAGCTCATCGCCAGGTTCTGGATAAAGGCGGCGTCGACTTCGTTGAGGCTGAACTTGACGGTCATGTCGTCGAGTTTTTCGATCTTGGCGATATTCGCGTCCATGCCCATGTCGGTGAAGTAGGGGAATTCCGACGGGTAGGCTTTACGGAACGGGTGATCCTTATCGAGCATGCGCTGGAAGGTGAACAGTACGTCATCGGCGTTGAAGTCGCGGCTCGGCGTGAAGTACTCGGTGGTATGGAACTTCACGTTCGGGCGCAGATGGAAGGTGTAGCTCAGACCGTCTTCACTGATATCCCACTTCTCGGCCAGGCCGGGGATCACCTTGGTGCCGCCACGTTCGAACTGGCTCAGGCGGTTGAACACGGTTTCCGCTGCAGCATCGAAGTCGGTGCCGGTGGTGTACAGGCCAGGGTCGAACCCGGCGGGGCTGCCTTCGGAGCAAAACACCAGGTTGCCAGCGGCGCTGGCAAGTGGCGAGCTGGCGATCAGCCCAGCGGCGAGTAAAGCCTGGATGACGGCGTTCTTACGCATAGTGACCTCATGGTTATTGTGGTTGTGATCCTGAGGGGCCTCTTATGGAGACCTTGGATGAAGCTATGCAGGGCGTATGCCGTAGGCAAGTGGCATGTCGCGGAGAGAACAGGAATGGCGACGCAGCTGTATGTTGGTGTCGCATTTCTATAAAAGCGCGGGTAAAACATGGCAAAGCGCCGCTATCGTCGGATAACGGCGCTGCTGCTGTTTGTAGCAGGTTTAAGGCATTTGCACTTCGATCACGCCATCGGCGTTGATATTGACCTGACTGGTGCCTGCCTCGATCTCCGGCGTCACCGCATCCATCATCGCCGCGCCTTTCATCGCTTCCATGCGCATCGGCATAGGGCGTTGGAAACCACCGCTATTGAGGTTCAGGCTGACCAGTTTGTACCCGCTGCCGCCCAACGCTTCAGTCGCAAGCTGGGCGCGGGCTTTGAAGGCGGTTACGGCGTCCTTGAGCAGCGCATCTTCGTGGGTCTTGCGGGTGTCGTCGGCAATGCTGAAGTTCATTCCGCCCATTTTCAGGGTTTGCAGCATTTCCCCGGTGAGCGTGGACAGGGCGCTGAAATCGGCGCTTTCCAGACGCAGCTCGGCGCGCTCGCGCCAGGCGGTGATTTTTTGGCCCTTGTCATCGTAAACCGGGTAGCTGTTACGGCTGCCGGAGGCGACGCTGATGCCTTTGACCTTGCGCGCCTGAGCAATGCCAGCGTTGAGGGTTTTGCTGATCTGCGCGGCGAGGGCGGCTGGGTCGCTGTCCTGGGCTTCGCTGTAGAGGGTAACGTGCATCAGGTCGTGGGCGATTTCCTGAGTGACCTCGGCGCGCAGCGCGACCTGGTTGTAACGCGCTTCTTCGGCCATAGCGGTGGCGCTCAACAGGGTGGTGCTCAGCAGCAGAGCGGTGGCGAGGCGGGACAATGGCAGCATGACGATTCCTTTATATGTTGGGCGCATGGGGATATGCGCGGCTTTCCAGAGGGTAGACGTAGCGATCAGACTGAACGGGTTAAACCCAGTTCACTTTTATCTCTGGTCATCCAGGCGGCCTGCTGCGGCGTGTTGCCGCAGTTGTGTGGCCGGGTGCTTGGTTATACTCCTGCGGCTCGTTAAATGGGCATCTTGGAGATTCTATGCTCGCACCTGTGCAGCTACTGTCGGCGAGTCGGCAAAACCTCTGGCGACTGACCCTGATCCGCATTCTGGTGCTGGCGGCGCAGGCGGGGTCCGTGGGCCTGGCCTACAAGTCTGGCGCTTTGCCGCTGCCCTGGCTGGAGCTAAGCGTCACCCTCGGTATTTCCCTGGTGCTGTGCCTGTTGACCGCATTGCGCTTGCGCGGCCCATGGCCGGTGACCGAGCAGGAGTATGCGGTGCAGCTGGGCTGTGACCTGATTATCCATAGCCTGCTGCTGTACTACTCGGGCGGCTCGACTAATCCCTTCGTGTCCTATTACCTGGTGCCGCTGACTATTGCGGCGGCCACCTTGCCTTGGCTCTACACCATCACCCTGTCCGGCCTGGCGCTGGGCGGTTACACCTTTTTGCTGGTCTGGTCGCATCCGCTGGCATTGCCGGCAGGGCCACGGGAGAGCCTGCTGATCTATGGCATGTGGCTGAGCTTTGCCCTGGCCGCCGGACTGATCACCTTCTTCGTGGCAAAGATGGCCGAAGAGCTGCGCCATCAGGAAGAGCTGCGCGCTGAGCGCCGTGAAGAAGGTTTGCGTGATCAACAATTGTTAGCCGTGGCCACCCAGGCGGCGGGGGCGGCCCATGAGCTGGGCACGCCGCTGGCGACCATGAGCGTGCTGATCAAAGAGCTGCGCCGCGAGCATCAGGAGCCGACATTACAGGAGGACCTGGCCGTGCTGCAGGAGCAGGTCAAGCTGTGCAAGGAAACCCTGCAGCATCTGGTGCGTGCAGCCGAGGCGGATCGCCGTCAGGCGGTGGTCGAGTTGTCGTCGGTGGAGTGGCTGGAGGCGGCCCTCAATCGCTGGCACCTGATGCGCCCAGAGGCCAGCTATCGCTACCAGTGCCTGGGGCGCGGTACGCCGCCTCGGCTGATGCCGCCCGCCGACCTGACCCAGGCGCTGCTCAATCTGCTGAACAATGCAGCTGATGCCTGCCCAGACAAGCTGGATGTCCGTCTGGACTGGGATCACCAATGGCTGCGCCTGAGCATTCGTGACTTCGGAGACGGTGTGCCGTTGGCGATCGCCGAGCAGCTTGGACGACCGTTTTTTACCACCAAGGGTAAGGGCTTTGGCCTTGGGCTGTTCCTCAGCCAGGCCAGCGTCACCCGTGCCGGTGGCACGGTTAAACTGTATAACCACGAAGAAGGCGGCACGCTCACCGAGCTGAAGTTGCCGCGCGCCTATGGCCGAGCTTAAGGAAGCATTTTGTATGAGCGACGAAGTTCTGTTCGAAGGTGAAGAGCAACCGCACCTGCTGCTGGTTGATGACGATCCGACCTTCACCCGCGTCATGGCGCGCGCCATGAGCCGTCGTGGCTTGCGCGTATCCACGGCAGGCTCGGCTGAAGAAGGTTTGGTCCTGGCCGAGCAGGATCTGCCGGACTACGCCGTGGTCGACCTGAAGATGGAAGGCGACTCCGGTCTGGTGCTGCTGCCCAAACTGCTGGAGCTGGACGCCGAAATGCGTGTGGTCATCCTCACCGGTTATTCGAGCATTGCCACTGCGGTGGAGGCGATCAAGCGCGGTGCTTGCAACTACCTGTGCAAGCCCGCCGATGCCGATGACGTGTTGGCCGCGCTACTGACCCAGCATGCTGATCTGGATACGCTGGTGCCGGAAAACCCGATGTCGGTTGACCGCCTGCAGTGGGAGCACATCCAGCGTGTACTCAGCGAGCACGAAGGCAATATCTCCGCCACCGCCCGCGCCTTGGGCATGCACCGGCGGACCTTGCAGCGCAAATTGCAGAAGCGCCCGGTACGCCGCTGAAAAGGGCTGCGTGCCTCTGCAGGCGACGGTAGCAAGGCAATGGTTAGCCAGCTAACATAGGTTGTCAGACAACCCCTCTGGTGCTTTCATGCTTGCCGTCGTCCAGCAAACCCTCGCCATCACTGCACCGGTATTTGCCATGCTGTTTCTCGGCGTGGTGCTCAAGCGCCTGCACTGGATCGACACGGCATTTATCAACACGGCATCGAGTCTGGTGTTTCGCGGCACCATGCCGACGTTGCTATTTCTCGGTATTGTCAAAGCCGACTTGAGTGCGGCCCTGCAGCCGGCGCTGCTGCTGTTCTTTGTGCTTGCCACCCTGGTCTGTTTTTCCCTGGCCTGGGTCTGGGCGATCTGGCGCATCCCCCGCGAGGATCGCGGCATCTACACCCAGGGCGCGTTTCGCGGTAACAACGGCATTATCGGCCTGGCGTTGGCCACCAGCCTTTACGGCGACTACGGTCTGTCCCTGGGCGCGGTGCTCGGCGGAGTGGTGATCCTTTGCTACAACGTCCTCTCGGCCATCGTCCTGGCTATTTACAGCCCTGGCGTCAAGACCGGGCCGCTGGCCATCGGTAAGAGCATTCTGGTCAATCCATTGATCATTGGTGTGCTGCTCGCGATTCCCTTCGCCTACTGGCAGATTCCTGTGCCTGTCTGGTTGATGACCTCAGCCGAGTATTTTGCGCAGATGACCCTGCCACTGGCGCTGATCTGCATTGGCGGCACTCTCAGCCTGGCTTCGCTGCGCCAGGGTAGCGGCACGGCGCTTAGCGCGAGTTTGATGAAGATGGTCTGGTTGCCGCTGCTTGCTACCTATGGCGCCTGGCTCTATGGCTTTCGTGAAGCGGACCTGGCGATTCTCTTTCTGTATTTCGCCAGTCCCACGGCGGCAGCCAGCTTCGTCATGGCCCGCGCGGTAGGTGCCAATTATGAGCTGGCGGCGGCGATTATCGTGATCACCACCCTGATAGCGGTAGTGACCACCAACGTTGGGCTATTGCTGTTGCAGTGGGGCGGTTGGATATAGCTACTCAGCGCGCATAAAAAAGCCGGGCAGTGCCCGGCTTTCTGTTTTGCGGCGCTCAGGCTTGCTGATGGTCGTCGATCACTTCCTGCGCTGCGCGAAAGGCATCGATGGCCGCTGGTACGCCGGCATACACCGCGCAGTGCAGCAGGGTTTCGCGGATTTCCTCGACTGTGCAGCCGTTGTTCAACGCGCCGCGCACGTGGCCCTTGAGCTCCTGCGGACATTTCAGCGCGGTCAGTGCCGACAGGGTGATCAGGCTGCGGGTTTTGCGATCCAGCCCGTCACGGGTCCACACGCCGCCCCAGGCGTGCTCATTGACGAAGTCCTGCAGCGGCTGGGTAAAGTCAGTGGCGTTACCCAAAGCGCGGTCGACAAAGGCGTCACCCATCACCTCACGGCGGACTTTCAGGCCTTGTTCGTGATTGTCACTCATGCAGCTTTCCTCCCGATGGGCCGTCAGGCTTTCTGCTTGTGCCAGGCGCGACCAGCAATGATCACCAGGGTCACCGCAGTCAACGGCAGCGCATAACCCAGCAGGGCATCGCCGAATACCTCGGCGAACGGGCGACCGGCCGAGGACAGCAGCAGGTAGGCGGTATACGCCAGGTAGTAGGCGACGAACAGTAGGCCTTCCCAGCGGTTGATGCGGTAACCGGAGAAGAAGATCGGTAGACAAGCCACGGCCACTGCAATCATTACCGGGAAGTCGAAGGCCAGGGCGTTGGCGGCCACCGGGATGGCGCTCGGCGATACCAGCGATGCCAGGCCCAGTACGCAAAGCAGGTTGAAGATATTACTGCCGACGATATTGCCCACAGCGATATCGCGTTCGCCCTTGAAGGCGGCAATAATCGAAGTGGCTAGCTCCGGCAGAGAGGTGCCAATGGCAATCACTGTCAGGCCGATCACCAGCTCCGACAGGCCGAGAGCCCGGGCCAGGCTGACCGCGCCCTCAACCAGAAAGTTCGACCCCGCCACCAACAGCACCAGTCCGGCGATCAGCAGGCCCAGATTGATTGCCCAAGCATAGGGCTTGCTCGGTTGATCCAGGCCGAACTCCTTGACGAACTCATCATCCTCGCTGGCGACCTTCTGGTCGCGGCGCGAGCTGATGATCAGGAAGGCGGTATAGCTGAGCACCCCGGCAAACAACAGTGCACCTTCAAGGCGGCTAAGGCTGCCGTCCCAGGCCAAGGCGTACACCACCAAGCTGGCACCAATCATAATCGGCACATCCAGGCGGATCAGCTGGCGCGAGACGATCAGCGGAGCGACCAGAGCGGTTGCCCCCAGCACCAACAGTACGTTGGCGATATTGCTGCCGATCACGTTACCAATCGCCAGGTCGCCGCTGCCGTTCAGTGCAGCTTGCACGCTGACGGCGGTTTCCGGTGCGCTGGTGCCGAAGGCCACCACGGTCAGGCCGATCACCAGTGGCGGAATACCGAATTGCGCAGCGAGTTTGGCCGCGCCGCGCACCAGCACTTCTGCGCCGGCTACCAGCAGCACCAGGCCGGCGATCAGATAAACAAAGGTCATCAGGGTCATTGCAAGGGGCTCCAGAAAAGTGGCGCTAGTTTAATCATCGGCTTGCGTTGCGCCAGAGGCTGAGCGGGGTCGTCTAGGGCTTCTTTGTAAACAGCTATGTTTACTCGGCCAGCTGCTCCACGCGCACCGGCACGACGCCGTCGCGCAGCATATCCAGCTGTTCGGCGGCCTTCTGCGACAGGTCGATAATGCGTTTCTTCGCGTAAGGGCCACGGTCGTTGATACGCACCACCACGCTTTTGCCGTTGCGTAGGTTGGTCACCTGTACCCGGCTGCCAAACGGCAGGCTGCGGTGCGCGGCGGTCAGGGCGTTCTGGTCGAAGCGTTCACCGCTGGCGGTCTTGTTGCCGTGGTGGCGCGCGCCGTAATAGGACGCCTGACCTTCGGCGTGGTAACCATGCGGATCGACCTGGCCCTGGCTGGCACAGGCGCTGAGCAGCAAGCTGGTGATGGCAATCAATAACAGGCGCATGGTAGTTCCTGGCAGTTGGCAGCGGACAAAACAACGCCGGGCTGACCCGGCGTTGATATAGCAAGCCATCCTTGGCTTATAGGGAGCTCCGACCCGACCCGGCCATGGCGGGTCGTTCGCCGGGCCAAGGCATGCGTTGGCTGCCCCGTCTTACCCTTCGAGCTTTTTCTTCAGCAGTTCGTTCACCTGGCCCGGGTTGGCCTTGCCTTTCGAGGCCTTCATGGCCTGGCCTACGAAGAAGCCGAACATCTTGCCGCGCTTGGCTTCGTCGCTGGCGCGGTACTGTTCGACCTGCTCGGCATTGGCTGCCAGCACTTCGTCGAGCATGCTTTCGATGGCGCCCGAGTCGGTGACCTGCTTAAGGCCCTTCTTCTCGATCACTTCATCGGCCGTCGCGCCTTCGCCGGCCGCCAGGGCCTCGAAGACCATCTTGGCTATCTTGCCGCTGATGGTGTTGTCCTTGATGCGCAGGATCATCCCGCCCAATTGCTCGGCGCTAACCGGCGATTGTTCGATCTCCAGGTTGTCCTTATTGAGCAGGCTGGAAAGCTCGCCCATCACCCAGTTGGCGGCCAATTTGGCGTCGCCGCACACGGCATTCACGGCTTCGAAGTAGTTGGCCAGTTCGCGGCTGGCGGCCAGTACGTCGGCGTCATAGGTGGACAGGCCGAACTCACGCTCGAAACGTGCGCGCTTCTCGACCGGCAGTTCTGGCAGGCTGGCGCGGATTTCATCGAGGAAGCTCTGCTCGATTACCACCGGCAGCAGATCCGGGCAGGGGAAGTACCGGTAGTCGTTGGCTTCTTCCTTGCTGCGCATGGAGCGTGTCTGGTCCTTGTTCGGGTCGTACAGGCGGGTTTCCTGCACCACCTTGCCGCCGTCCTCAATTAGCTCGATTTGCCGTTGCACCTCGTGGTTGATCGCTTTTTCGATAAAGCGGAACGAGTTGACGTTTTTGATCTCGGCGCGGGTGCCGAACTCGGCTTGGCCCTTGGGGCGTACTGAAACGTTGCAGTCGCAGCGCAGCGAGCCTTCGGCCATGTTGCCGTCGCAGATGCCGAGGTAGCGCACCAGGGCGTGGATCGCCTTGACGTAGGCCACGGCTTCCTTGGCCGAGCGGATGTCCGGCTCGGAAACGATCTCCAGCAGCGGCGTGCCAGCACGGTTTAGATCGATGCCGCTCATGCCGTGGAAGTCTTCGTGCAGGCTCTTGCCGGCGTCTTCTTCCAGGTGCGCGCGGGTGATGCCGATGCGCTTCTGGCTGCCGTCTTCCAGGGTGATATCGAGGAAGCCCTTGCCGACGATGGGGTCATCCATCTGGCTGGTCTGATAGCCCTTGGGCAGGTCCGGGTAGAAGTAGTTTTTACGGGCGAAGATGTTCTTGCCGGCGATTTCAGCATCGATGGCCAGGCCGAATTTGCAGGCCATGCGCACGGCTTCGGCATTCAGCACCGGCAAAGTGCCGGGCATGCCGAGGTCAACCAGGCTGGCCTGGGTGTTGGGCTCGGCGCCAAAGGCGATAGCGCTGGCGGAGAAAATCTTCGATTGGGTGCTGAGCTGGGCGTGAATCTCAAGCCCGATTACGGTTTCCCATTGCATGCGTGTCGTCCTCAGAATCCAGCCGGAGCTTGTGTGTGCCAGTCAGTAACCTGTTGGTACTGATGGGCGACGTTGAGCAGGCGGCCTTCCCGGAAGTAAGGGGCGAGCAGTTGCACACCGACCGGCAAGCCATCGACGAAGCCCGCAGGCATTGACAGGCCGGGGATGCCGGCGAGGTTGGCGGTGATGGTGTAAATGTCTTCCAGGTAGGCGGCGACCGGGTCGTTGTTCTTCTCGCCGAGCTTCCAGGCCAGGTTTGGCGTGGTTGGGCCGAGGATCACGTCGACATCGTTGAAGGCGGCGACAAAATCGTTCTTGATCAGGCGGCGGATCTTCTGCGCCTTAAGGTAGTAAGCGTCGTAGTAGCCGGCAGAGAGTGCATAAGTGCCGACCATAATGCGCCGTTTCACTTCCGCGCCGAAGCCTTCACCGCGCGAACGCTTGTACAGGTCTTCCAGATTCACTGGGTTTTCGCAGCGGTAGCCAAAGCGAACGCCGTCGAAACGCGAGAGGTTGCTGCTGGCCTCGGCCGGGGCGATCACGTAATAGGCGGGAATCGCGTGCTGCATATTTGGCAGGCTGATTTCCTTGACGCTGGCACCGAGCTTTTTCAGCTCTTCCACCACCGCCATCACCTTCTCGCCGATACGGGCATCGAGGCCAGCGCCGAAGTATTCCTTCGGCAGGCCGATGCGCAGGCCGGCGAGCGGCTGAGTCAGTGCTGCCAGGTAGTCATCAACTGGTTGATCAACGCTGGTGCTGTCCTTGGCATCGAAACCGGCCATGGCTTGCAGCATCAATGCGCAATCTTCAGCCGTGCGGGCCAGCGGGCCGCCCTGATCGAGGCTGGAGGCGTAGGCGATCATGCCCCAACGCGAGACGCGGCCGTAGGTTGGCTTGATCCCGGTAAGGTTAGTCAGCGCTGCCGGTTGGCGGATCGAGCCGCCGGTGTCGGTGCCGGTCGCTGCAGGCAGCAGGCGTGCAGCCACTGCAGCAGCGGAGCCGCCGGAAGATCCGCCGGGTACGCGGGTCAGGTCCCAGGGGTTTTTCACCGCGCCGTAGTGGCTGGATTCGTTGGCCGAGCCCATGGCGAATTCGTCCATGTTCAGCTTGCCCAGGGTCACCGTGCCGGAGCTGGCGAGTTTCTCGACAACAGTGGCGTTGTAGGGGGCCTTGAAGCCGGTAAGGATCTTCGAGCCGCAGCTGGTCAGTACGTCCTGGGTGCAGAACAGGTCCTTGTGGCCGATGGGCGCGCCGAGCAGGGCGCCACTTTCGCCGCCCGCACGACGGACGTCGGCGGCTTTAGCTTGCTCCAGCGCAAGCTCCTCGGTGACAGTAATAAAGCTATTGAGCTGCGGGTCGAGTTGCGCAATGCGCGCTAGCAGACTGCGGGTCAGTTCTTCGGCGGAAAATTGCTTGTCGGCGAGTCCGCGGGCGATCTCGGCCAGGGTCATTTGATACATGGCTAGGTGCTTTCCCTTACTCGATGACTTTCGGAACCAGATACAGGCCGTTTTCCACGGCCGGGGCGATAGCCTGGTAGGCATCGCGTTGGTTGCGTTCGGTGACCTGGTCGGCGCGCAGGCGCTGGGTCGCTTCCAGGGGGTGGGCCAGCGGCTCGATGCCGTCGGTATTGACCGCCTGCATTTGGTCAATCAGGCCGAGAATGTTATTGAGGGTCTCGGTTGTTCCCGGAATATCGGCTTCATTCAGGCCTAGTCGAGCCAGATGAGCGATTTTCTCCACGTCGGAGCGTTCAAGCGCCATTGGTTTCTCCCTATATAAAGCAGCGCATTTGCTGGCTGCCTTTGGAAATGTGAACGAGTCGCCATGCACAGGTGCGCAGGGAACAGATAGTGACAGGTGGTGGTCAAAGGCCGCGATGATGGGTCTTAAAGCCCTGAAAAACCGGCAATCTACCATATTGGTGCCTTGCTCAAAATCCCTGCCGTTGTTAGAGTTTGCCGCACTTTTTAGCAGCGCCTTTACCGCGCTTCGCCTTTACCCACGCGTTGCCTAGGGTCCCTATCCCATGTTCAAAAAACTGCGTGGCATGTTTTCCAGCGATCTGTCGATTGACCTGGGCACTGCCAATACCCTGATTTATGTTCGCGAGCGCGGCATCGTCCTGAACGAGCCGTCGGTCGTTGCTATCCGTACCCACGGTAACCAGAAGAGCGTGGTGGCGGTCGGAACCGAAGCCAAACGTATGCTCGGCCGTACCCCTGGCAACATTGCTGCTATCCGTCCGATGAAAGACGGTGTGATCGCCGACTTCAGTGTCTGCGAAAAGATGCTGCAGTACTTCATCAACAAGGTTCACGAAAACAGCTTCCTACAGCCGTCGCCGCGCGTGCTGATCTGCGTACCGTGCAAATCCACCCAGGTGGAGCGCCGCGCCATCCGTGAGTCGGCACTCGGTGCCGGTGCTCGCGAAGTATTTCTGATCGAAGAACCAATGGCGGCTGCCATCGGTGCCGGCCTGCCGGTTGAAGAAGCCCGTGGTTCGATGGTCGTCGATATCGGTGGTGGTACCACTGAAATCGCCCTGATCTCGCTGAACGGCGTCGTGTACGCCGAGTCAGTGCGCGTCGGCGGCGATCGTTTCGACGAAGCGATCATCACTTATGTGCGCCGAAATTACGGTTCGCTGATCGGTGAATCCACCGCGGAGCGGATCAAGCAGGAAATCGGCACCGCCTACGCCGGTGGCGAACTGCGTGAAGTCGACGTACGTGGCCGTAACCTGGCCGAAGGCGTACCGCGCAGCTTTACCCTGAACTCCAACGAAGTGCTCGAAGCGCTGCAGGAATCCCTGGCGACCATCGTCCAGGCGGTGAAAAGCGCGCTGGAGCAATCACCGCCAGAACTGGCTTCCGACATTGCCGAGCGTGGTCTGGTGCTCACCGGCGGTGGCGCGTTGCTGCGTGATCTGGACAAACTGCTGTCGCAGGAAACCGGCCTGCCGGTTATCGTCGCCGAAGACCCGCTGACCTGTGTTGCCCGCGGTGGTGGCAAGGCGCTGGAAATGATGGATCGCCACACCATGGACTTGCTGTCCTCGGAGTAAGGCGCCACTGTTCCACGTCCTAAGCTGCAACCGGGTTCTACTCGCTTGCAGCTTTTTGTTTGCTGCCTGACGCCGTGAGGAGCTGCCGATCAAACCGCTATTTGCCAAAGGTCCTTCGCTGGGTGTGCGCCTGTTGGTGTTCACCGTGCTGTCGGCTGCGCTGATGGTGGTCGACGCACGCTTTACCTTGCTGCAGCCGCTACGTGCACAGCTCGGATTGATTGTCGAGCCGGTTTATTGGGTGGGTCGTCTACCGGTGCGGGTGTGGGAAGGTGCCACGCAAGAACTAAGTAGCCGCAGCGAACTGACCGCCGAGAATGAAAAGCTCAAGGCCGAGCAGTTGATGATGCAGCGCCGCTTGCAAAAGCTCGCCGCGCTGACCGAGCAGAACGTGCGCTTGCGCGAGTTGCTCAACTCGGCCGCCCTGGTCGACGACGAGGTGCTGGCCACCGAGCTGATCGGTATCGACCCCAACCCCTTTACCCATCGCATCCTGATCGACAAGGGTGAGAAGGACGGTGTGGTCCTGGGGCAGCCGGTTCTAGACGCTCGCGGTCTGATGGGGCAAGTGGTCGAGGTCATGCCCTACACCTCGCGAGTTTTGCTGCTCACCGATACCACCCACAGTATTCCAGTGCAGGTCAATCGTAATGGCCTGCGCGCCATCGCCAGTGGCACCGGTAACCCGGAGCGCCTGGAGTTGCGCCATGTCGCCGATACGGCGGATATCAAGGAGGGCGATCTGCTGGTCAGCTCCGGCCTCGGTCAGCGCTTCCCAGCCGGCTATCCGGTGGCCATGGTCAGCGAAGTGATTCACGACTCCGGTCAGCCCTTTGCGATTGTGCGTGCGGTGCCCACGGCTACGCTGAACCGCAGTCGCTATATGCTGCTGGTGTTTACCGACCCGCGTACGCCAGAGCAGCGCGCCACCGAGTCGGCGCAAGCTCAGGAAGCCCTGGACCGTGAAATTCAGCAGCAGGCGCAACCTGCTGCTGACGCGCCAGCAGCGCCCGCCAATTCGCCGGAGGCAGCGCAATAATGGCCGCACGTTCAAGCAATATCTGGGTGGTCTGGCTGACATTCGCCCTGGCGCTGCTGCTTAGCGTGTCGAGCATGCCCAAGTTTATGGAGCTGGGCCGGCCGCTATGGTTGGCGCTGTTTCTGACCTATTGGGTGCTGGCTTTGCCGCATCGCGTGGGTATGACTACGGCCTGGGTCATCGGCTTGTTGGCCGATGTGCTGAACGGCAGTTTGCTGGGGCAAAATGCGCTGATCCTGACCCTGATTACCTTTCTGGTGTTGACCCTGCATCAGCGTTTGCGCATGTTCCCCATGTGGCAGCAAAGCACCGTGCTGCTGGTGGTGTTCGGTCTGGCGCAGCTGGTGCAGCTGTGGCTGAACGCCTTGACTGGCAGTCGCCCGCCAACCCTGGCGTTTGTCTTGCCGGCGCTGGTCAGCGCCTTGCTCTGGCCCTGGGTCTGTACCTTGTTGCGCGGGTTGCATCAGCGTCTGGGCGTCAATTAAGCAAGGCCGCTCGGCCTTGCGTTTACCGACAGGGAGAAGTCAGCATGGCCACCCTCTATCTCGCCTCCGGATCGCCGCGTCGGCGTGAACTGCTGACGCAAATTGCTGTGCCCTTCCTCACGCAAATCGTCCCCATCGATGAAAATGCATTGCCAGGTGAGTCGCCAATCGCCTATGTAGAGCGTCTGGCTCGCGCAAAAGCGCAGGCTGGGCTTGCTGCCCTGTCCGATACGGCGGATGCCGTGGTGCTCGGTGCTGACACCGCGGTGGTGCTCGATGGGCGGATTCTCGGCAAGCCTGTCGATCGTGACGATGCGTTGGCGACCTTGAGTGCTCTGTCTGGGCGTAGCCATCAGGTGCTCACCGCCGTGGCGCTGGTCAGCCGCGAACGGCTGGAGTCGCGGGTGGTCACAAGCCAGGTTACCTTCCGCGCGTTGCGCCAGGCCGAAATCGAGGTCTACTGGGCCAGCGGGGAACCACAGGACAAGGCCGGGTGCTACGGTATTCAGGGCCTGGCGGCAGTGTTTGTCAGCCAGTTGCAGGGCAGTTATTCGGCGGTGGTGGGTTTGCCGCTGTGTGAGACTGCTGCGTTGCTCGCAGAATTTGCTATTCCGTGCTGGCAGTTGTTGCCAGATCACAGTCAAGAGGTTGCGGGTCGCGGGTGAGTGACCGCCGTTATCGGCGCAGTCCCTGGGCTTTCAGCTTTATCTCAGAAGAGATGAGCGCATGAGTGAAGAGATCCTGATCAACATCACGCCGATGGAGTCGCGCGTGGCGGTGGTGGAAAACGGCGTACTGCAGGAAGTGCACGTCGAACGCACGCAGAAGCGTGGCATCGTCGGCAATATCTACAAAGGCAAAGTGGTGCGCGTGCTGCCGGGTATGCAGGCGGCCTTTATCGATATCGGTCTGGAGCGTGCGGCGTTTATTCATGCCGCGGAAATTTCCAGCCGCGAAGGTCCGGCCGTGGAAAGCATCAGCGCCCTGGTGCACGAAGGCCAGAGCCTGGTGGTGCAGGTCACCAAGGACCCGATCGGCAGCAAGGGTGCTCGCCTGACCACTCAGTTGTCGATCCCTTCGCGCTACCTGGTGTATATGCCGCGCACCGCCCACGTTGGAATCTCGCTGAAGATCGAAGACGAAGCCGAGCGTGAGCGTCTTAAGCAGGTAGTCGCCGACTGCGTGGCCGCCGAGGGTATCGAGGAAGCCGGCGGTTTTATCCTGCGCACCGCCGCCGATGGTGCCGGCGCTGACGAAATTCTCGCCGATATCCGTTACCTGCGCCGCCTGTGGGAACAAATCGCTACACAGATGAAGGTCGGCCCGACGCCGTTGGTGATCTATGAAGATCTCAGTCTGGCACTGCGCACCCTGCGCGATCTGGTCAACCCGAAGATCGAGAAAATCCGCGTCGACTCGCGCGAGACCTTCGGCAAGATTACCCAGTTCGTCGATGAGCTGATGCCGGAAATCGCCGACCGCCTGGAGCACTACCCGGGCGAGCGGCCGATCTTCGATCTGTATGGCGTCGAGGACGAAATCCAGAAGGCGCTGGAGCGCAAGGTGCCGCTCAAGTCTGGCGGTTACCTGATCATCGATCCGGCCGAGGCGATGAGCACCATTGATGTGAATACCGGCGCGTTCGTCGGCCACCGCACGTTGGAAGAGACCATCTTCAAGACCAATCTGGAAGCCGCTACAGCGATTGCCCGGCAGCTGCGCCTGCGCAATATCGGCGGGATCATCATCATCGACTTTATCGACATGGAAGATGAGGAGCACCAGCGCCAGGTGCTGCGCACCCTGGAGAAGCAGCTGGAGCGCGACCACGCCAAGACCAACATCATCGGCATCACCGAGCTGGGCCTGGTGCAGATGACCCGCAAACGCACCCGCGAAAGCCTCGAACAGGTGCTATGCGAGCCGTGCAGCGCCTGTCAGGGGCGCGGCAAGCTGAAAACTGCCGAAACCACCTGCTACGAGATTTTCCGCGAGATTCTGCGCGAAGCGCGCGCCTATCAGCCGGAAGGTTATCGGGTGCTGGCCAATCAGAAGGTGGTCGACCGCTTGCTCGATGAAGAGTCGGGCAATGTCGCCGATCTCGAAGCCTTTATCGGCCGCACCATAAAGTTCCAGGTCGAGACGATGTATTCCCAGGAGCAATACGATGTGGTGCTGCTCTGATATGCGCGCTTACCGCTCGGGCGTGAACTGAATGGCAGCGTTGGCGCGCTGGGTTGCTCTGCTGCTGCGCACGGCGCTGGGATTGTGCGCTTTGGCGCTGGTGTTGGCCGCGCTGTATGTCAGCCTCGGCCGCGAGCTGGTGCCGCTGGTTGCCGAATACCGCCTGGAAGCCGAAGACAAAGCCCGTGAAGCGTTGGCCATGCCGGTGCAAATCGGTGCGCTGGAAGGGCTCTGGCAAGGTTTTTCACCGGTACTGACCGCCCACGATGTGGCGGTCGGTGAGGGGGCGGGCGCCTTGCAGCTGGATCAGGTACGCGTGGTGCCGGATGTGCTGGCCAGCTTGTTGGCGCGGCAGTTGCGTATCGCCCGGCTTGAGCTGGATGGTGTGCAACTGGTGGTGCAGCAGGCTGAAGACGGTAGCTGGTCGCTCAAGGGATTGCCGCAACGCCACGATCCCGCACCACTCGATCTGACTCAGGTGTTGAACCAGTCGCAGATGCTCAAGCGCCTGTCGTTGTTCAACAGCCAGGTCACCATACAGGCCTTCGATCAGCCGGCGCGGACCCTGACCTATGTAAACCTCACCCTGCGCAACGGCAGCGCGCGTCAGCGCTTGGACGGTCGCCTGCTGTTACCTGATGGCCAGCCTCTGGCCTTGCAACTGCGCACGCGGATGCGTGCCGAGCGCTGGAAAGACGCCGAGGCCGAGCTGTACCTGAGCCTGCCACAGAGCGACTGGGCGGCTTGGGTGCCGGCGAGCCTGCTTGCACAATGGCGTCTTGAGCAGCTGCAGTTGGGTGGGGAGGTCTGGCTGAGCTGGGCCAAAGGCGGCGTGCAGCGTGCCGTCAGCCGTCTGCATGTGCCGCAGCTCAAGGCTGGCTATGCCAAGCGCGAGCCGGTGGCGCTGAATAACCTGGCGCTGAATGCTTATTTCACCCGCACCGAGCAGGGTTTCAAGCTGTTGCTGGATGACCTGGCCTTCAGCCGTGATGAGCTGCGCTGGGGTGAAGTGCGTTTGGCGCTTACTCAGCAGGCGGAAAGTACAGAGGTGCAGGAGCAGTGGTTGCTGAGTGCCGATCGTCTCGACCTGGCGCCGCTGCAACCGCTGATAGCGGGGCTTGCGCCATTGCCAGATAAAGGCCTGGCACTGCTTGAGCAGCTCAAGCCGCATGGTGCCCTGCGTAATATTCAACTCGACTACCGGCCGCTGCTGACCGACAGCAAGCGCCTGCAATTCTCGGCCAATCTGGAGCGTATTGGCTTTGCGGCATGGCACGGTTCGCCTGCTGCAGAGAATGTCAGTGGCAGTATCAGTGGCGACCTGGGCCAGGGTGAGCTGCGGGTCGATAGCGAAAACTTTTCCCTGCACCTCGATACTCTATTCCCCAAACCTTGGCACTACCAAAAGGCCAATGCCTTACTGACCTGGCAGATCGATGAGCAGGCGTTCACCCTGCGCAGTCCGTATCTGCAAGTGGTCGGTGAGGAGGGGCCGGCTGCAGGCGATTTTTTAATTCGCCTGCGTTTCGATCCGGAGCTGGAAGACTACATGGACCTGCGCGTCGGCCTGCGTAACGGCGATGCGCGCTATACCGAGAAATACCTACCGAGCCTCGCGCCGGGCATGGGTGCTGAGCTGGATGCCTGGCTGAAAAGCGCCATCCGCGGCGGCGCGGTCGATGAAGGCTATTTCCAGTACCAGGGTTCGCTGAACAAGGGCGCGGAGAATGCAGCGCGTAGCATCAGTCTGTTCTTCGCCGTGCATGATGCCGAACTGGCCTTTCAGCCTGGTTGGCCGTCGCTGCGCGAGGGGCGCGGCAAGGTGTTGATCGAAGACAGCGGCGTGCGGGTCGAACTGGCTGAAGGGCGCATCCTCGATAGCCAGGTGAGTAATGCCACGGCGTTGATCGCGACCTCATTGCCCGGCCAGCCGCCGCGTTTGTTGTTGACCAGTGAGTTGAGCAGCAACGTGGATGACGCCCTGCATATCCTGCAGCAAGCGCCGATAGGCACCGCAGAAACCTTCGCTGGCTGGACTGGCGCAGGGGCGCTGGCCGGCAAGCTCAAGCTCGACCTGCCGCTACGCAAGGGCTTGGCCCCGGCGGTGGTGGTGGATTTCGCTACTAAAGGCGCGCAGCTCAGCCTGCCCACCCCACCGTTGCAGTTCAGCCAGCTGCAGGGCGCATTTCGTTACAACACGGCCAGCGGCCTCAGCGCCCCGGATATTCGTGCTCAGGTACTTGGCCATGCGGTGCGCGGCAAGGCTCTGGCCGAGGGCGCGCGCGGCAAGGCGCGTAGCCGCATCGAGGCCAGCGGGCAGATCGCAGTCAAGGAACTGAGCACCTGGCTGGGCGTGACCCAGCCGCTGCCCGTCAGCGGCAATCTGCCTTATAGCCTCAATCTGATCCTGGACGGCGCCGACAGCCAGCTGCGCGTCAGTTCTACCCTCAAAGGCGCGACGGTGGCGCTGCCGGCACCATTTGGCAAGACCGCTGCCGAGGAGCGCGCGACGCAGTGGCGCATGACCCTGGGCAGCCGTGAGCAGCGCTACTGGCTGGATTACGCCGAGTTGCTGAGCCTGACCTTTGCCGCTAGCCCTGGCCAGTTCAACCAGGGCCGTGGCGAGATTCGCCTGGCTGACGGTGCGGCCAGCCTGCCCACCAGCCAGGGCTTGCGTGTGCGCGGCCGCGTGGAGGAACTGAATTGGTCGGACTGGCAACAGGTGGTGCAACCCTATGCCAGCGTGCCAATCGGTGATGCGCAGCGGCTGTTCAAGGATGCGCAGCTGCGCATTGGCCGCTTCACAGGGTTTGGCATCAGCCTGGATGCGCTGGAAGTAGCGGTTAAGCGCGATGCCGCAACCTGGGCGGTTAGCCTCGACAGTCCTCAGTTGAAAGGCCAGGTGGGCTTGCCGGATGCCCGAGAGTTGCCGATTGCCCTGACGCTCGACTATCTGCGCTTTCCAGCAGCAGAGAAGAGGACTGCAGAAGACACTGCGGTGGATGCACCTGACCCGCTGGCGAGCGTTGATCCGAGCAGCTTTCCGGCGCTGGACGTACATATCGCCGAGGTTTTTCAGGGCATCGAACCGCTGGGCAGCTGGTCGCTCAAGGCACGTCCAGTTGCTACAGGGGTGCATTTCAGCGAGCTGGATCTCAATCTCAAAGGCTTGAAGATTGGCGGTCGGGCCAGCTGGCTAAACACTGCAAGCGGCGTGCGCACGAGTTACAAGGGGCGTATGGGTGGTGCCGATTTGGCCGATGTACTGATTGCCTGGGGCTTTGCGCCGACCGCCAGCAGCCGCGATTTTCATATGGATGTTGATGGTAACTGGCCTGGCTCGCCAGCCTGGTTCGGCCTGAAGCGCTTCAGTGGCACCTTGGATGCTTCGTTGCGCAAAGGACAATTCTCCGAGGTGGAAGGTCCTGCGTCGGCGCTACGCGTGTTTGGGCTGCTGAACTTCAACTCGATTGGCCGACGCCTGCGTCTGGACTTCTCTGACCTGCTCGGTAAAGGCCTCAGTTATGACCGGGTCAAAGGTCTGCTAGTGGCGGATAACGGCGTATTTGTGACCCGCGAGCCGATCACCCTGACCGGGCCATCGAGCAACCTGGAGCTCAATGGCACCCTGGATATGGCCAATGATCGGATCGATGCCAAGTTATTGGTGACCTTGCCGGTGACCAATAACCTGCCTTTGGCCGCACTGATAGTCGGTGCACCGGCCATCGGCGGGGCGCTGTTTATCGCTGATAAGCTGCTGGGTGACCGCGTTGCGCGCTTTGCCAGTGTGCAGTACGACGTCAAGGGCTCCTGGCAAAATCCGGATATCAGCTTCGACAAGCCATTCGAGAAACCCCAGTAATCCCCACACGGCTGAGATGCAGCCGTGCAGTCTGCCGGTATGGCTTGTAAGCTGAAGCCATACCGGCATTGAGATAAAGGCAGTCATGACCTTCGCAGTCATCCAAATGGTCAGTCAGACCGATGTCCTGGCTAATCTGGCGCAGGCTCGGCAGTTGCTTGAAGAAGCCGCTGCGCAAGGTGCGCGACTGGCGGTGCTCCCAGAAAATTTCGCGGCCATGGGGCGGCGTGATCAGGCCGCACTGGGTCGTGCTGAAGCACTCGGTGAGGGGCCAATTTTGCCCTGGCTGCAGCAGACTGCTCGCGACCTCAGTCTGTGGATAGTCGCCGGCACCTTACCCTTACCTCCGGATGGACAGCCCGACGCCAAGGCTCATGCCTGCGCCCTGCTGATCGATAATGTCGGCCAGCGTGTGGCACGCTATGACAAGCTGCATCTGTTTGATGTGGATGTCAGCGACAGTCACGGCCGTTACCGCGAGTCTGACGATTACGCATTCGGTGGTCAGGTGGTGGTCGCCGATACCCCGGTTGGGCGGTTGGGCATGACGGTCTGTTATGACCTGCGCTTCCCCGAGCTGTACAGCGCCTTGCGCGCGGCCGGAGCGGAGTTGATCAGCGTGCCGGCGGCCTTTACTGCGGTTACCGGTGCGGCGCATTGGCAGATATTGACCCGCGCGCGGGCCATCGAAACCCAGTGCTATGTGCTGGCGGCCGGGCAGGGCGGCACCCATCCAGGTGGACGCGAGACCTTTGGCCATTCGGCGCTTGTCGATCCCTGGGGTCGCGTGCTCGCCGAACTGCCGCAGGGGCCGGGTGTACTGCTGACTGAGCGCGATGCCGCCGAGCAGGCGGCGATCCGTCAGCGCATGCCGGTGGCGCGGCATAAACGATTTTTTGCGGCAGCCGAACCACGGCTGCCAGGTGCAACAGTCATAAACGAGATTGAGCAATGAACAATATGTTGGTGTCCGTCAGTGAACATTTGCTGGGGCCGGGCGGTTTGACCATTGAGCATTTGCCGGCGGTCCTGGCTGACTTGGCCGGGCCGGGAATCGATGCGGCCGATCTGTACTTCCAGAGTCAGGTGTCGGAAACCTGGGCGCTGGAGGATGGTATTGTCAAAGAGGGCAGCTTCAACCTTGATCAAGGCGTCGGCGTGCGTGCCCAGTCCGGTGAGAAAACCGGTTTTGCCTACAGCAATGCGATCACTGCCGATGCCTTGAGTCAGGCCGCGCGCGCGGCCCGCTCGATTGCTCGCGCCGGGCAGAATGGCCTTGTACAGGCGTTCAGCAGTCCGCTGGTCAAGCCGCTATATGCGCAGGAAAATCCGCTGGATGTGCTGGGGCGGGCGGAAAAGGTCGAGCTGCTCAAGCGCATCGACGTCGCCACTCGCACGCTTGATCCACGAATCAAGCAGGTTTCCGTTAGCCTCGCAGGGGTTTGGGATCGCATTCTGGTGGCCGCCAATGACGGCAGCCTTGGCGCGGATATCCGCCCGCTGGTGCGCTTCAACGTCAGCGTGATCGTCGAGCAGAATGGTCGCCGCGAGCGCGGCAGCCATGGCGGCGGCGGACGTACCGATTACCGCTACTTCCTTGAGCAGACCAGCAATAACGAAGAGCGCGCCATGGGCTATGCCCGTGAGGCCTTGCGTCAGGCGCTGGTCAACCTCGAAGCGATTCCGGCGCCGGCTGGCACGATGCCGGTGGTGATGGGCGCGGGCTGGTCCGGCGTGCTGCTGCACGAGGCCGTCGGCCATGGCCTGGAGGGCGACTTCAACCGCAAGGGCAGCTCGGCCTACAGTGGCCGGATGGGCGAGCAGGTTGCCTCCAGCCTGTGCACCATCGTCGATGACGGCACCCTGGCTGAGCGTCGCGGCTCCCTGAGCATGGATGACGAAGGCACACAGACCCAGTGCACCACGCTGATCGAGAACGGCGTGCTCAAGGGTTATATGCAGGACAAGCTGAATGCCCGCCTGATGGGCGTGGCCTGCACCGGCAACGGTCGCCGTGAGTCCTACGCGCACCTGCCGATGCCGCGTATGACCAACACCTACATGCTGGCTGGCGAGAGCGACCCGGAAGAAATCATCCGTTCGGTGAAGAAGGGCATCTACTGCGCCAACCTTGGCGGCGGTCAGGTCGATATCACCAGCGGCAAGTTCGTGTTTTCTACCAGCGAGGCTTACCTGATCGAGGACGGCAAGATCACCGCCCCGGTCAAAGGCGCCACCCTGATAGGCAATGGCCCGGAAGCCATGAGCAAGGTGTCGATGGTCGGTAACGACCTGGCGCTGGACAGCGGTGTCGGCACCTGCGGCAAGGACGGCCAGTCGGTGCCGGTTGGCGTGGGCCAGCCGACGCTGAAGATTGATGCGATTACCGTGGGTGGAACGGGCGCTTGATATTCGTAGGATGGGTTAACCGAAGGTGTAACCCATCCCGACAGCGAGGATTAACGCAAGCCGCGCTGGGTTTCGTCCAGCTCGCGGATGTATTTAAAGATTTTGCGGGACGCGGCAGGTGCTTTGTTCTGCGCCAGTTCGTGCTGGCCCTGACGGATCAGCTGGCGCAGATGCTGGCGGTCGGCGTCGGGGTATTCGCCGACGAATTTTTCCAGAGTGTCGTCGTCGCCGTTGAGCAAGCGGTCGCGCCAGCGCTCAAGGTTATGAAAGCGTTCGTTGTACTGGCGCGTCGAGGCGTCGAGCTGATCCAGTAGCGTCAGGATGGCTTCAATATCCTGGTCGCGCATCAATCGGCCGATAAACTGCACATGGCGCTTCTTCGCGGAGTTGGCGGTGTGTTTGGGCGCTTCGGCTAGCGCGCGGCGCAGCTCGTCGGTCAGCGGCAGCTTGTTGAGCAGGTCGAGTTTCAGGGTGGTCAGGCGTTGCCCCAGATCTTGTAGCGCATGAAACTCGCGCTTGACTTGGGTTTTGCTCTTCTCGCCGGAGAAGTCGTCAAGGTATTCAGACATGGTGGCGGTCCAGTGGAAAACGCCGACATGATAGCAGCAAGTTTCCAGCTGTAAGCGTCTGGCCTGTGTGGCCGCGTTTGCCGCTTATCGTTCAGGAGTTCTTATGAGTGCAGTAGACATCGTCGGCCCCCAGGCTGTGCCGCATTTGCAGGCGCAGGTGGAGCAGATTATTGCTGAAGCGAAAAAGCAGGGCGCTAGCGCCTGTGAAGTGGCTGTTTCGGTGGAGCAGGGCTTGTCCACCACGGTGCGTCAGGGTGAAGTGGAAACGGTCGAATTCAACCGCGACCAGGGCTTTGGCATCACGCTGTATGTCGGTCAGCGCAAGGGCTCGGCTAGCACCTCGGCCAGTGGCGAAGCGGCGATTCGCGAGACCGTAGCGGCAGCGCTGGCGATTGCCAAACATGCCTCCGAAGATGAATGCGCGGGTTTGGCCGATGCTGGTTTGATGGCTCGCGAACTGCCGCAGCTGGATCTGTATCACGCCTGGTCGATCACCCCAGAGCAGGCCATCGAACAGGCCTTGAGCTGCGAGGCAGCGGCCTTTGCCGCCGATAAGCGGATCAAGAATGCCGACGGCACTACGCTGAATACCCATCAGGGTTGCCGGGTCTATGGCAACAGCCATGGCTTTATCAGCGGTTACGCCAGCACGCGGCACAGCCTGAGCTGCGTGATGATCGCCGAAGACGGCGGGTCGATGCAGCGCGACTATTGGTATGACGTCAATCGTCAGGGCGAGTTGCTGGCCGATGCCGGCAGCATTGGTCGCCGCGCCGCCGAGCGTGCGGTAAGCCGTTTGGGCGCGCGCCCGGTACCGACCTGTGAAGTGCCGGTGCTGTTTGCTGCCGAGCTGGCGACGGGACTGTTTGGCAGTTTTCTCGCGGCCATTTCCGGCGGCAACCTGTACCGTAAGTCATCCTTTCTCGAAGGCTCCCTCGGCCAGCAGCTGTTCCCCGAGTGGCTGACGATCGACGAGCGCCCGCATATTCCTCGTGCCTTGGGCAGTGCTGCCTTCGATGGTGACGGTCTGGCGACCTACGCCAAATCCTTCGTCGAGCGCGGCGAGCTTTTATCCTACGTGCTCGGCACCTATTCCGGGCGCAAACTGGGCATGCCCAGCACCGCCAACTCTGGCGGTGTGCATAACCTGTTTGTCAGCCATGGCAATGAAGACCAGAAGTCGCTGCTTAAGCGTATGGGGCGCGGGCTATTGGTCACCGAGCTGATGGGCCAGGGCCTAAATATGGTTACCGGCGACTATTCGCGTGGTGCGGGAGGTTACTGGGTGGAAAACGGCGAGATTCAGTTCCCGGTGCAGGAAGTCACCATCGCCGGCAATATGCGCGACATGTTCAAGCAGATTGTCGCGGTGGGTAATGATCTGGAGCTGCGCAGTAATATTCGCACCGGTTCAGTGTTGATCGAGCGCATGACGGTGGCCGGTAGTTGATTCCGCTTGTATGAAAAAGGGGCTGTCGCTTAAGCGTTCAGCCCCTTTTTACTGTCTCTCGATCAGCTACTCGCCTTCGTCGAAGTAGTTGTTGATCAGCTCGCTTAGGGCCTGCAGTGCCTCGCTATCCTGTTCGCCTTCGGTGTGCAGGTGCACGGCGGTGCCTTTGCCGGCAGCCAGCATCATCACCGCCATAATGCTCTTGCCGTCGACCAGGCTCTCCGGCGTACGGCCGACTTTGACCTGGCAGGGAAAACGTCCGGCGACGCCGACAAACTTGGCTGCCGCACGGGCGTGCAGGCCAAGCTTGTTGATAATGGTGATTTCGCAGGCGGGCATCGCGGCAATTCCTTAACTGAGGTCGCGGTGGCGAGTCTGAACGTTTTTCAGGATGGGTTTGAGGGTTTCTCCCAGGCGGTTGGCCAGATAGACCGAGCGGTGGTGGCCGCCGGTGCAGCCAATCGCCACCGTAACGTAGGCGCGGTTGCTGGCGGCAAAGCGCGGCAACCATTTGGTCAGGTAGGCAAGGATGTCCTGGTACATATCCTCGACATCGGCCTGGGCCGAGAGGTAATCAACTACCGGCAGGTCGAGCCCGGAAAAATCGCGCAAGTCCGGCTTCCAGTAAGGGTTGGGCAGGCAGCGCACATCGAATACCAGGTCGGCATCTACCGGCATGCCGCGCTTGAAGCCAAATGATTCGATCAGAAACGCAGTGCCAGGCTCGGGCTGATTGAGCAGGCGCAACTTGAGGCTGTCGCGCAGCTGGTACAGGTTGAGGTGGGTGGTATCGATCTTCAGGTCGGCCAGGTCGATGATCGGCCCGAGCAGCAGGCTCTCATCGGCGATGGCTTCGGCCAGAGAGCGGCTCTCGTTGGTCAGCGGATGACGTCGACGGGTTTCCGAGAAGCGCTTGAGCAGGGTCTCTTCATCGGCATCCAGGTAGATCACATCGCATTTGATATGTCGCGCGCGCACCTCATCAAGCAGTTCGGGAAAGCGCTTGAGATGGCTCGGTAGGTTGCGTGCGTCAATCGATACGGCGACCTGCGGATGCAGCAACTCGGTATGCAGCAGGGCGCGCTCGGCCAGTTCAGGCAGCAGGCCTGCGGGCAGGTTGTCAATGCAGTAGAAGCCATTGTCCTCAAGTACATCGAGGGCGGTGCTTTTCCCGGAGCCGGAGCGACCGCTGACGATGATTAGGCGCATGCTCAGGCTCGATTGAGTTGGCTTTGTACGTCCACGACCACCTGATACAGGGCTTCGCTGCTTTCGGCTTGACGCAGGCTGGCACGCACATCGCTGCGATCGAGCATGCTGGCGATCTGTCGGAGCAGTTCCAGGTGAGCGTCGGTGGCAGCTTCGGGCACCAGCAGGACAAACAGCAGGTCCACTGGCGCGCCGTCGATGGCGTCGAAGTCTACGGCAGAGTCCAGGCGCAGTAGGGCGCTGATCGGTGCGGTGCAACCCGGCAAGCGACAGTGCGGAATGGCAATGCCATTCCCGAAACCGGTCGAGCCGAGTTTTTCCCGGGCAATCAGGCTTTCGAAGATGTCTTGGCCATCCAGGTCAGGCAGCTCGCGCGCCACCAGGTTGGCAATCTGTTCGAGGACACGTTTTTTGCTGCCGCCCGGCACGTTCACCAGGGAGCGGCCGGGGGTCAGGATGGTTTCAAGTCGGATCATAGGAGATAGACGACGTCAGCGGGCCATAGCGCCCTGTTGACGTTCGAGCTGTTTTTCCTTGTGTTTGATGAGTTGTCGGTCGAGTTTATCAGTCAGTAAATCGATGGCTGCGTACATGTCTTCATGTTCGGCATTGGCGACGACTTCGCCGCCAGCAATGTGCAGGGTCGCTTCGATTTTCTGTTTGAGCTTCTCGACCTCCATGATGACTTGCACGTTGGTAATCTTGTCGAAGTGGCGCTCCAATCGTCCGAGTTTTTCGGCGATGTAGTCGCGTAGGGCGTCGGTCACATCCAGCTGGTGTCCACTGATGTTGACTTGCATACCGCTTTCTCCTTGTTGCCGTGTGTAAGAGGCAGGCGAGAGGCCTGCCGCCGGAACACTGTGGCGTGGAAGACTCTGGTAGAACGAGCCTGGCACGTTCGCTGATTGCATGCTGACAGTATGGCCGCATATGCGAAAAGGCGAGACCTGGGCAGATTCTGTACGGGTTGTCGTCTTCCTTCTTCGTGCCGCCTTAGATCAATCGTTTGCGCTCACTGGATGGCGCTATTCCGAGGGATTCACGGTACTTGGCGACCGTGCGGCGAGCGACTTGAATGCCCTGTGCTTCCAGTAAACCAGCGATCTTGCTGTCACTCAACGGCTTTTTCGCATTTTCCGCAGCGACCAGTTTTTTGATGATGGCGCGGATCGCGGTGGACGAGCACTCACCACCTTCGGACGTGCTGACGTGGCTGGAGAAGAAGTATTTCAGCTCGTAAATACCGCGCGGGGTGTGCATGAATTTCTGCGTGGTCACCCGCGAAATAGTCGATTCATGCATGCCTACAGCTTCGGCAATGTCGTGCAGCACTAGGGGTTTCATGGCCTCGTCGCCATAATCGAGGAAGCCGCGCTGATGTTCGACGATCTGCGTGGCAACCTTCATTAAGGTTTCGTTGCGGCTTTGCAGGCTCTTAATGAACCAGCGTGCTTCTTGCAGCTGGTTGCGCATAAAGGTGTTGTCGGCGCTGGAGTCGGCGCGCTTCACAAAACCGGCGTATTGCGCGTTGACGCGCAGGCGCGGCATGGCTTCCTGGTTGAGTTCCACCAGCCAGCGCTCGTTGTGCTTGCGCACGATCACGTCGGGTACCACGTATTCCGGCTCGCTGGACTCGATCTGCGAGCCAGGGCGCGGGTTGAGGCTCTGAATCAGGTCGATAACCTGGCGCAGCTCGTCTTCCTTGAGCTTCATGCGGCGCATCAGCTGGCTGTAGTCGCGGCTGCCGAGCAAGTCGAGATAGTCACTGGCCAGGCGCTGGGCTTCGCTCAACCACGGGGTTTTTGCCGGCAGCTGACGCAGTTGCAGAAGCAGGCATTCACCCAAGTTGCGCGCGGCGATACCGGTTGGCTCGAATTGCTGGATGCGGTGCAGCACGGCTTCGACTTCGTCGAGCTCGATGTCCAGTTCCGGGTCGAAGGCTTCGACCACTTCTTCCAGAGTTTCCTCCAGGTAGCCCTGCTGGTTGATGCAGTCGATCAAGGTGACTGCAATCAGGCGGTCCTTGTCCGACATCGGTGCCAGATTGAGCTGCCACAGCAGGTGGCTTTGCAGGCTCTCGCCGCTCGAGGTGCGGGTGGTGAAATCCCACTCGTCGTCATCGTTAGTGCTGCTCGGCAGGCTGCTGGCGCTGGTCTGGTAGATGTCTTCCCAGGCGGTGTCGACGGGCAGCTCGTTAGGAATACGCTCGCCCCAATCACCTTCTTCCAGGTTGTCCACAGTCTGCGTGGCTTCCTGGTAGTTGGTTTCCTGATAGGGCGCTTCGGGCTGTTCGCTGGGGCTGGCACTTTCTGCGCCATCGGCCATAGGGTCCGAATTGTCGAAATCATCGCCATCCTCCTGGCGTTCGAGCATCGGGTTGGACTCCAAGGCCTCCTGGATCTCTTGTTGCAGATCCAGGGTAGACAGTTGGAGCAGGCGGATGGCCTGTTGCAGCTGCGGTGTCATCGTCAGCTGCTGGCCCATTCTCAGGACTAGCGATGGTTTCATTGCAGACCTTATTTACCGGCGTCTGTGCGCAATCCACTACAGGGCGTTTTCAAAAAGCGCCACTAGGAAGCAAATTATATGCCTGACTTTTAGGGTTTTGCCTAGCCTTGGCTGCAGTCGGCTTGAGAAAAGCTGTAGCTACAGCCTGAATTCATGCCCCAGGTAAACTTCTTTCACTGTCTGGTTGGCCAGAATGGTCTCGGCATCACCTTCGGCGATCAATTGGCCATCGCTGACGATATAGGCGGTTTCGCAGATATCCAGGGTCTCGCGCACGTTGTGGTCGGTGATCAACACACCGATGCCCTTGGCCTTGAGGTGGTGGATGATCTGCTTGATGTCGCCCACGGAAATTGGGTCAACGCCGGCGAACGGTTCGTCTAGCAGGATGAACTTGGGGTTGGTCGCCAGGGCACGGGCAATTTCCACGCGGCGGCGCTCACCGCCTGACAGGCTCATGCCGAGGTTGTCGCGGATATGGCTGATATGGAATTCCTGCAACAGCCCCTCAAGCTCCTTGCGGCGTGCGGCGCCATCGAGGTCCTTGCGGGTTTCCAGGATGGCCATGATGTTGTCGGCCACGCTGAGCTTGCGAAAAATCGAGGCTTCCTGTGGCAGGTAGCCGATGCCAGCGCGAGCACGACCATGCATGGGCTGGTGGCTGACATCGAGGTCGTCGATCATCACGCGGCCCTGATCTGCCTGTACCAAGCCGACGATCATGTAGAAACAGGTGGTCTTGCCGGCGCCGTTGGGGCCAAGCAGGCCGACGATCTGCCCGCTATCGATGCTCAGGCTGACGTCGCGCACGACCTGGCGGCCTTTGTAGCTCTTCGCCAGGTGTTGGGCTTTCAATGTGGCCATTATTACTGCGCCTGCTGGTCGGCTGGTTTGTTCTTCGGCTGGATCACCATGTCGATGCGCGGACGTGGCGCGGTGACGTTGGTGCCTGTGGCACGGCCGGCGTTAACGATCTGGCGTTGGGTGTCATAGACGATTTTCTCGCCTTCGAAGGTGTTGCCTTCCTGAATCACCTTGGCTTGGTCGATCAGTACCACGCGCTCGTTAGCCATAAAGTACTGAATAGTCAGGCCGTAGGCCTTAACGATCTGTTTGTCGGCTGACGGCAGTTGCTCGTAGTAGGCCGGCTTGCCGACCGAGGTGAATACCTCGACATCGCCCTGGGCATTCTGGGTGATGGTCACGGTGTCGCCGGTGACCTTCATGGTGCCCTGGGTAATGACAACGTCGCCGCGATAGACGGCAACGCCTTGTTTGTCATCGAGTTCCGCGCTGTCGGCCTGGATGCGGATCGGCTGTTCGCGGTCGGATGGCAGTGCCCAGGCGCTGACACTTCCGAGTGCGGCGCTGAGGCTGAGTAGTAGGGGGAGGGTATTAACGAGCCTCATGCTGACCTCTTACGTTGGACAGCAGGAGCATCCTGCCGTCATTCATGTACGCTTTCATTCCTTTTGCCGTGGTCACCCCATTGGCCGCGTCGATTCTAACGGCTTGCTGGGTCTGCGCATATTCCTTCTCGGGGAATACGGTCAGGCGGCTGGTGGTGAGGATGGTCGGGCGACCTTTGGCGTCTGTACGTTCAACACGCACCTTGGCGATCAGTTCGACTTCAACGCCGCCTGGCGATACTTCACCGCGCTCGCTGCGAATTTTCCAGGGCAGCTCGGTGCCGCGGAACAGGTTCATGTTCGGGCTGGTCATCAAGGTGATGTCGCTGGCCTTTATATGCTCGACCTTGTCGGTCGTCAGCTCGTAGTGCAGCTTGCCGTCGGCCTGGTATTGCACGGTGTAGGTGTTGGTGGCGTAAAAGTCGATGGCGTTATCAGCTGCAGCGGTGCGCGATTGCTCGTTAAAGCCATCCGGGCTGAGGTTCCAGTAGCCGAGCGCCGCTACTAGCAGTGCGACAAAGACGAACAGGACAATGTTGAATAACTTGCGGGGCATGGTTGGCCTATAGGTATGCGGCTTGAGCGACTTCAAGGGTGCCTTGGGCGTGCATGATCAGTTCGCAGAACTCGCGTGCAGCGCCTTCGCCGCCGCGAGCACGGGTAATGCCGTGGGCATGTTGGCGGACAAAACCGTCGGCGCTGGCAACCGCCATGCCCAGGCCTACGCGGCGAATCACCGGCAGATCGGGCAGGTCATCACCGAGATATGCGACCTGTGAATAGTCTAGGCCCAGTTCGCCGAGCAGCTCATCGAGTACCACCAGCTTGTCTTCACGGCCCTGATACAGGTGTTGAATCCCCAGGTTCTGCGCGCGGCGCTCAACCACGGGGGTTTTGCGGCCGCTGATAATCGCGGTGCGCACGCCGGAATTGATCAGCATCTTGATGCCATGGCCGTCGAGGGTGTTGAAGGTCTTGAATTCGCTGCCGTCGACCAGAAAGTACAGCTTGCCGTCGGTGAGCACGCCGTCGACATCAAAAATCGCCAGCTTGATGGCCTGGGCGCGCTGCAGTAGGTCGGGGTTAGTCAGGTCAAGGCTCATCACATCACTCCGGCGCGAAGCAGGTCGTGCATGTTCAGGGCGCCTACAGGTAGGTCGTTGTCGTCGATCACCACCAGTGAGCTGATCTTGTGGTCTTCCATGATTTTCAAAGCCTCTGCCGCAAGCATTTCCGCGCGGGCGGTCTTGCCGTGGGCGGTCATTACGTCATCGATAATGGTCTGGCGCACGTCGATGTTGCGGTCCAGGGTACGGCGCAGATCGCCGTCGGTGAAGATCCCGGCCAGGCGACCATCGTCCTCGGTGACCACTGTCATGCCCAGGCCTTTTTGGGTCATTTCCAGCAGCGCGTCGCGCAGCGAGGTGCCGCGTTTTACGCGCGGCAGGCTGTCGCCAGCGTGCATAACGTTTTCCACCTTGAGCAGCAGGCGTCGGCCCAATGCACCGCCGGGGTGGGAGAATGCGAAATCTTCGGCGGTAAAGCCGCGGGCTTCCAGCAGAGCGATGGCCAGGGCGTCGCCGAGTACCAGCGATACCGTAGTGGAAGAGGTTGGTGCCAGGTTCAGTGGGCAGGCTTCCTGGGATACGCGGGCGTCCAGGTTGACTTCGGCTGCCTTGGCCAGTGGCGACTCCGGGTTGCCGGTCATGCTGATCAGGCGGATGCCAAGGCGCTTTATAAGCGGCAGAAGGGTAACGATTTCTGCGGTAGAGCCGGAGTTGGACAGGGCCAGCACCACGTCATCGCGGGTGATCATGCCCATGTCGCCATGGCTCGCTTCGGCCGGATGCACAAAAAACGCAGTGGTGCCGGTGCTGGCCAGGGTGGCGGCAATCTTGTTGCCGACGTGGCCGGATTTGCCCATGCCGACCACCACGACGCGGCCTTTGCTGGCGAGAATCAGCTCGCAGGCCCGCACAAAATCACCGTTGATACGTGCCAGCAGGTCCTGGATGGCTTCGAGCTCCAAGCGGATGGTGCGTTGCGCTGACTGGATCAGATCGGTGGACTGGCTCATGACTTCTCTGCGGCGTACGGGCTAAAAGCTGCCGATTATAACGGTAAAGGTGCGCCTGCCCAGTATTTCCAGTGTCGAGTTGTTTGTCGGAACTGTGCGGTGCTTATCTCTGGCAACACCTTCAGCCTTGGGCGGCGAATACCTCGGTGGTATAGTTCGCGGCCATTTTCGGTACGTTCGATGATCCGTAGTGCCCTTTGTTCCGGGCGATGCGTCAGTCAGGCAAGCGTTGAGCAAGGAGTCCAGATGAGCGCCGAGAACCCGTATGCAGTTGAGCTGAAGAACGTCAGCTTTAAACGCGGTGAGCGGGATATTTTCAAAAACGTCGATATCCGCATTCCCCGTGGCAAGGTCACCGGGATTATGGGGCCGTCTGGTTGTGGCAAAACCACTTTGCTGCGTCTGATTGCTGCCGAACTCAAGCCGAGCCAGGGTGAGGTCTGGGTCAATGGCCTGAATTTGCCGACGCTGTCGCGCAGCGAGCTGTTCGATATGCGCAAGCAGATGGGTGTACTGTTCCAGAGTGGTGCGCTGTTTACCGACTTGGATGTGTTCGAAAACGTCGCCTTTCCGCTACGGGTGCATACCCAGCTGCCGGAAGAGATGATTCGCGACATTGTCTTGATGAAGTTGCAAGCAGTCGGCCTGCGCGGTGCTCTGGACTTGATGCCGGATGAGTTGTCAGGCGGCATGAAGCGTCGCGTGGCGCTGGCTCGGGCGATTGCTCTGGATCCGCAGATTCTGATGTATGACGAACCTTTCGTTGGCCAGGACCCTATAGCCATGGGCGTTCTGGTGCGTCTGATTCGTCTGCTCAGTGATGCATTGGGGATTACCAGCATTGTGGTGTCTCATGATCTGGCGGAAACCGCGAGCATTGCCGACTACATCTATGTTGTCGGCGACACTCAGGTGCTGGGGCAGGGCACGCCGGCCGAGTTGATGAATTCGGATAACCCGCGCGTGCGTCAGTTTATGCAGGGCATACCGGATGGCCCGGTGCCGTTTCACTTTCCTGCGGCCAATTACCGCGACGATCTTCTGGGGGAGCGCTGATGCGCAAGACATCTGTGCTCGAGCGGGTGCGCCTGTTCGGTCGCGCCGGTATTGATGTGGTGGCTACGCTGGGGCGTTCGGGGCTGTTTCTGCTGCGGGCACTGTTTGGTCGTGGTTCGACTGGCAACAGTTTTCAGTTATTGATCAAACAACTGTATTCGGTTGGCGTGATGTCCCTGGCCATCATCGTCGTGTCCGGCATTTTTATCGGCATGGTGCTGTCGTTGCAGGGTTTCAGCATCTTGGCCAAGTACGGTTCTGAGCAGGCGGTGGGGCAGATGGTTGCCCTGACCCTGCTGCGTGAACTGGGGCCGGTGGTCACTGCGCTGCTGTTTGCCGGGCGCGCCGGCTCAGCGCTGACCGCTGAAATCGGCAATATGAAATCCACTGAGCAACTGTCGAGCCTGGCGATGATCGGCGTTGACCCGCTCAAGTACATCGTCGCCCCGCGTCTGTGGGCAGGTTTTATCTCGATGCCGTTGCTGGCGATGATCTTCAGCGTGGTCGGCATCTGGGGCGGGGCGATGGTCGCCGTCGACTGGCTGGGCGTATATGAGGGCTCGTTCTGGGCCAATATGCAAAACAGTGTTTCGTTTCGTGAAGACGTGCTCAATGGTGTGATCAAGAGCGTGGTCTTTGCGTTTGTCGTGACTTGGATCGCCGTGTTCCAGGGCTACGACTGTGAGCCGACTTCGGAAGGGATTAGTCGTGCCACCACAAAAACCGTGGTGTACGCCTCACTCGCCGTATTGGGGCTGGACTTTATTCTGACTGCTTTGATGTTTGGAGATTTCTGATGCAGAACCGCACGCTGGAAATTGGTGTCGGCTTGTTCCTGTTGGCCGGGTTGTTGGCCTTGTTGCTGCTGGCATTGCGCGTCAGCGGCCTGACCGTTGGCAGTGGCGACAACACCTATAAGGTGTACGCGCACTTTGAGAATATCGCCGGTTTGACGGTCAGGTCGAAAGTGACCATGGCTGGTGTGACGATTGGTAAGGTCACCGCCATTGATCTGGATCGCAACAGCTATATGGGGCGCGTCACCATGGTCTTGGATGATGCTGTGGATAATCTGCCGGCAGACTCTACCGCTTCGATTCTGACCGCGGGCCTGTTGGGCGAGAAATACATTGGGCTTAGCGTGGGTGGCGAAGAAGAGGTGCTGAGCGATGGTGGCACTATTCACGACACGCAGTCGTCATTGGTGTTGGAAGACCTGATTGGCAAGTTTCTGCTCAATTCAGTCAACAAAGACCAGGCTAATTAATAGAGGTAATGACTATGTTCAAGGCACTGCGTAACGGTCTTTTTATCTGCCTGGCGGCCATGTCCTTGCCGTTGTTGGCGGCCCCAGCGGCTCATGAGGTGGTGCAAGAGACCACCACCACGCTGCTGGCCGATCTCAAGGCCAACAAGGAACAGTACCGCACCGATCCAGGCGCGTTTTACAACGCGCTGAACAGCATTCTTGGCCCGGTGGTGGATGTCGACGGGATTTCCCGTGGCGTGATGACTGTGCGTTACTCGCGCCAGGCCTCGCCCGAGCAGATGCAGCGCTTTCAGGAGAATTTCAAGCGCAGCCTGATGCAGTTCTATGGCAATGCCCTGCTGGAGTACAACAATCAGGACATTCGCGTGCTGCCAGTCAGCGGTCAGCAGGATCCGCAGCGCACTTCGGTGAATATGGAGATCAAGGACGGCAAGGGTGCGGTCTACCCGCTGTCCTACACCATGGTCAGCCTCGATGGCACCTGGAAGATGCGCAACGTGGTCATCAACGGCATCAACGTCGGCAAGCTATTCCGTGACCAGTTCTCCCAGGCCATGCAGGACAATCGCAATGACCTGGACAAGGTCATCGATAACTGGACCGAAACCGTTGCCAAAGCTCGCCAAGGGGCGAATGCATCGTGAGTCAGGCCAGCATCACTGAGCGCTCGCCCGGGGTGTTCAGCCTGACCGGTGTGCTTGACTACCTGAGCGCGCCGGCGCTGCGTGAGCAAGGTGCGCGCCTGCTCAACGTCAGTCCGGCGGCGGCGTGCGTGATTGATTGCGCGGGTGTGGAGAAGTCCAGCAGCGTCGGAATATCGCTGTTGTTGGCGTTTATGCGTGACGCCAGTGCAGCCGGCAAGACCCTAGGCGTGAGCAATCTGCCCAAGGACATGCGTGAGATCGCTGGCGTTTGCGGTCTGCTGGAGGTTCTTCCGCTGCAAGCCTGAGCAAGGCTTCGGTCGGCTGGCAATAATGCGGGGTTCGCAGGCGAAGGGCTTTTTTGTATGATGCCCGACCCGCGGGCGTATGCTCGGCTGTCGTTAATCCATGCATTGATTGAGGTTGAGCATGCAGGCCTTAGAAGTAAAGAGTCTCCTTGAGGCTAAATTGCCGAATACCCAGGTGGAAGTTGAAGGCGAAGGCTGCAACTTTCAGCTGAATCTGATCAGTGACGAACTGGCCGCTCTTAGCCCAGTCAAGCGTCAGCAGCAGATCTACGCTCACCTCAATGCCTGGATCGCCGATGGCAGCATCCACGCCGTGAGTATGAAATTCTTTAGCCGTGCCGATTGGGCCGCGCGCTCCTAAACCGAGAGAATCATGGACAAACTGATTATTACCGGCGGTGTGCGCCTTGATGGCGAAATCCGCATTTCCGGGGCGAAGAACTCTGCCCTGCCGATTCTCGCCGCCACCCTGCTCGGTGACGCGCCTGTCACCATCTGCAACCTGCCGCACCTGCACGACATCACCACCATGATCGAGCTGTTCGGTCGCATGGGTATCGAGCCGATCATCGACGAGAAGCTCAGCGTGGAAGTCGATGCGCGGGCGATCAAGACCCTGATAGCGCCCTATGAACTGGTGAAAACCATGCGCGCCTCGATCCTGGTGCTCGGGCCGATGGTCGCGCGCTTCGGTTATGCCGAAGTGGCCCTGCCGGGTGGCTGTGCCATCGGTTCGCGTCCGGTTGACCTACACATCCGCGGCCTTGAAGCCATGGGCGCGATCATTGATGTCGAAGCCGGTTACATCAAGGCCAAGGCACCGGAAGGCGGTCTGCGTGGCGCGCATTTCTTCTTCGATACCGTCAGTGTGACCGGTACTGAAAACATCATGATGGCGGCGACCCTGGCCAAAGGCCGCAGCGTGCTGGAAAACGCCGCGCGTGAGCCGGAAGTGGTCGACCTGGCGAACTGTCTGATCGCCATGGGCGCGAAGATAACCGGCGCGGGTACCGACACCATCATTATTGATGGCGTGGAGCGTTTGCACGGCGCGCGTTTCAGCGTTATGCCTGACCGTATCGAAACCGGCACCTACCTGGTAGCGGCTGCCGTCACGGGCGGCCGGGTCAAGGTCAAGGACACCGATCCGACTACTTTGGAAGCAGTGCTGTCGAAACTGCAGGAAGCCGGTGCGGAAATCACCTGTGGCAACGACTGGATCGAGCTGAACATGCACGGCAAGCGGCCGAAAGCCGTCAACCTGCGTACTGCCCCGTACCCGGCGTTCCCCACCGATATGCAGGCGCAGTTTATTGCCCTCAATGCGATTGCCGAGGGCACTGGCACGGTGATCGAAACCGTATTCGAAAACCGCTTTATGCACGTGCATGAAATGATCCGCATGGGCGCGCAGATCCAGGTCGAAGGCAACACCGCCATCGTCACCGGTACTGAAAAGCTCAAGGGCGCCCCCGTCATGGCCACGGATCTGCGTGCATCGGCCAGCTTGGTGATCTCGGCACTGATTGCCGAAGGCGACACCCTGATCGACCGCATCTACCACATCGACCGTGGTTACGAGTGCATCGAGGAAAAACTGCAGTTGCTGGGGGCGAAGATTCGCCGCGTGCCGGGCTAAGACCATGCTGACTATTGCCCTTTCCAAAGGTCGGATTCTCGATGACACCCTGCCGCTGCTGGCGGCGGCGGGCATCGAGCCGACCGAGAACCCGGACAAAAGCCGCAAGCTGATCATCCCCACCACGCTGGACGATGTGCGCCTGCTGATCGTGCGTGCCACCGACGTGCCGACCTATGTCGAACACGGCGCCGCCGATCTCGGCGTAGCCGGCAAGGACGTGCTGATGGAATACGGCGGCCAGGGTTTGTATGAGCCGCTGGATCTGCGGATTGCCCAGTGCAAGCTGATGACCGCCGGTGCGGTCGGCGCGCCCGAGCCGAAAGGCCGGCTGCGCGTAGCGACCAAGTTCGTCAACGTGGCCAAGCGGTATTACGCCGAGCAGGGCCGTCAGGTCGACATCATCAAGCTGTATGGCTCCATGGAGCTGGCGCCGCTGGTGGGCTTGGCTGACAAGATCATCGACGTGGTCGATACCGGCAACACCCTGCGCGCCAATGGCCTGGAAGCCCAGGAACTGATCGCCATGATCAGCTCGCGTCTAGTCGTGAACAAGGCGTCGATGAAGATGCAGCACGCGCGCATTCAAGCGTTGATCGACACCCTGCGCGATGCGGTCGAAGCGCGACATCCACGCTGAGTCTGATGGCCGCCCAGTGCGGCCTAGCCTATCCGCGTTATAGCCAAAATTCTCAGGTGCCCGCGCGGAGTGGTTGTTACTCTACGGGCGCTTGAGCATTTGCCAATTTAAGAGGCCCGCTATGACCGCTCCTATCGCTATCCGCCGACTCAATGCCGCTGACCAGGACTTTGCCCAGCATCTGGATCATCTGCTGAGCTGGGAAAGTGTCTCGGATGATGCGGTCAACCATCGCGTGCTCGACATCATCAAGGCCGTGCGCGAGCGTGGCGATGCGGCATTGGTCGAGTTCACCAAGCAGTTCGACGGTCTGGATGTCGCTTCCATGGCGGATCTGATCCTGCCGCGCGAGCGTCTGGAACTGGCTCTGACCCGCATCACGCCGGAGCAGCGCGGCGCCCTGGAGAAAGCCGCCGAGCGCGTGCGCAGCTATCACGAGCGGCAGAAGCAGGACTCCTGGACCTACACCGAAGCCGACGGCACGGTGCTGGGCCAGAAGGTCACGCCGCTGGATCGCGCCGGCCTGTATGTGCCTGGCGGCAAGGCCTCATACCCGTCCTCGGTACTGATGAACGCCATTCCGGCCAAGGTTGCTGGCGTGCCGGAAGTGGTGATGGTGGTGCCGACCCCGCGTGGCGAAATCAATGAACTGGTACTGGCCGCCGCCTGCATCGCCGGCGTCGACCGCGTATTCACCATCGGTGGTGCCCAGGCAGTGGCTGCATTGGCTTATGGCACCGAAAGCGTGCCTCCGGTGGATAAGGTCGTTGGCCCCGGCAATATCTATGTCGCCACCGCCAAGCGTCATGTATTCGGCAAGGTCGGTATCGACATGATCGCCGGTCCTTCGGAGATTCTGGTGGTGTGTGACGGCCAGACCGATCCGGACTGGATCGCCATGGACCTGTTCTCCCAGGCCGAGCACGACGAAGACGCCCAATCGATTCTGGTCAGCCCGGATGCCGCCTTCCTCGACCGCGTCGCCGAGAGCATCGCCAAACTGCTGCCGACCTTGGAGCGCGAGACGATTGCCCGCACTTCGCTGGAAGGTCGCGGTGCGCTGATTCTGGTGGCCGATATGGCCCAGGCCATCGAAGTGGCCAACCGCATTGCCCCGGAGCATTTGGAGCTGTCGGTGGAGAACCCCGAGCAGTACCTGCCGCTGATCCGTCATGCCGGCGCGATCTTTATGGGCCGCTATACCGCCGAGGCTCTGGGCGATTACTGTGCCGGCCCCAACCACGTGCTGCCGACCTCCGGCACCGCGCGCTATTCCTCGCCGCTGGGGGTGTATGACTTCCAGAAACGCTCGTCGATCATCCATTGTTCGGCCGAGGGCGCGTCGGAGCTGGGTAAGGTTGCCAGCGTGCTGGCCCGTGGCGAGTCGCTGACCGCCCACGCCCGCAGCGCCGAGTACCGTATCAAGCCGTAATGGCTGTTTGTAGGGTGGACAACGCTTTGCTTGTCCACCGCCTTATCCGGTGGCAACCGCTTCGCGGTTTTCCACCCTACGCAAACCGAAGAATTCGAGGAGAGAAGGGCAGATGAGCAAATTCTGGAGCCCCTTCGTCAAAGACCTGGTGCCTTATGTACCGGGCGAGCAGCCGAAACTGGCCAAGCTGGTCAAGCTCAACACCAACGAGAACCCTTACGGCCCGTCGCCCAAGGCCATCGCGGCCATGCAGGCCGAGGTTAATGACAACCTGCGCCTGTACCCGGACCCCAATAGCGACCGGCTGAAGCAGGCGGTGGCTGATTATTACGGTGTGCAGACCGCCCAGGTATTTGTCGGCAACGGTTCCGACGAGGTGCTGGCGCACGCCTTCCACGGCCTGTTTCAGCACGGCCAGCCACTGCTTTTTCCCGATATCAGCTACAGCTTCTATCCGGTGTACTGCGGCCTGTATGGCATCGACTCCGTGCAGGTACCGTTGGATGAACATTTCCAGATTCGCGTGGAAGATTACGCGCGACCTAATGGCGGCATTATTTTCCCCAATCCCAACGCGCCGACCGGCAGCCCCCTAGCGCTGGACGCCATCGAGCGTCTGCTCAAGGCCAACCCGGATACCGTGGTACTGGTCGACGAAGCCTATATCGATTTCGGCGGCGAAACGGCGATCAGCCTGGTGGACAAGTACCCGAACCTGCTGGTCAGCCAGACTCTGTCCAAGTCGCGTTCGCTGGCCGGGTTGCGCGTCGGTATCGCGGTTGGCCATCCTGATCTGATCGAAGCGCTGGAGCGGATCAAGAACAGCTTCAACTCCTACCCGCTGGACCGCATGGCGATTGCCGGTGCGGCGGCGGCGTTCGAGGACAAGGCCTACTTCGAGCAGACCTGCCATCGCGTGATCGAAAGCCGCGAAGATGTTGTGGCTGGGCTGGAAAAGCTCGGCTTTGAGGTGTTGCCGTCGGCGGCGAACTTCGTTTTCGCTCGTCATCCCGATAAGGATGCGGCGACCCTGGCGGCCGGCTTGCGCGAGCAGGGTGTGATCGTGCGGCACTTTAAGCAGGCACGCATTGCCCAGTTTCTGCGCGTCACCATTGGCACGCCGGAGCAGAACCAGGCACTGCTGGATGCGCTGCAAGGTCTGTAACTGGCAGCCGTAAAAAAGCCGGAGCACTGCTCCGGCTTTTTATTGCCTGTGGCTTTTCAGTGCGAGCTATTCGTGGTGCGCCTGGCCGAGGAAGGTCAGTGAAGTGAACAGGCCACGCGTCTCGATATCCTTGTCGTCTTTGACTGGCAGGCTGATCGAGGCACTGATGATATTCAGCCCTTCGTTGCGTACCAGCACCTGGGCGCGGCCTTCGGCGTCGGTGGTGGCGCTGACCTGATGCGGCGCCCCGCGGTAGTCGCCTATCAACTCGACCCCTGCAGCCGGCTTGCCATCCACCAGCACACGCACCGCCAGCGGTTTGCCAGGACCGACCTTGAGCGGATCGACTTCGGGCAGGATGACCATTTTCAACTGATCCAGCTTCGGCAACTTGGCGCCTTCCTGATAGATCGCCAGGCTGTATTTAAAGGTGTGCAGCGACTCGGTCGAGTTGGGCACTTTACTGCGGCCCTGGTTGATCCACTGTTTGTCCGGGGTCATTGACCAGGCGCCGTTGTCCAGCGCCACGCCGAGCACCGCCGGGGTTTTCAGTGGCTGCAGGCGCGCGTGATTATCCAGACGCTGGACGGTGACCGGGATCATTGTGCCGGCGCGGTCATAGGCCCAGGCACCGCTGATTTTCTCGGCCTTGAAGGCGTTGTCTTCCGCGCCGTGGCCGTAAACGGTTTCGATATGGCCGCGGCGTTGTTCGGTCCACAGGCCGTGGGCCTGGACTTGTCCGGCGAGCAGGGCGGCGAGTAAAGCAATGAGGATGGCGGGTTTGGCAGTACGCATACTTGGGTTCCTTGGGTTGTGGTCAGAGATTGAGAGTCAGGCTGAGGTTGAGGTTGCGCGGGTCGCCGGGCATGACCCAGACGCTGTTGTAGGCGCGCTCGTAGTACTCGCGGTCGAACAGGTTGTTGAGGTTCAGGCCGATGCTAAGGTCGTCGCTGGCCTGGTAGCGCGCGAGCAGGTCGACGGTGCTGTAGGCAGGTAATTCGAAGTTGCTGCCAGCCTGGCCCGAGCGATCACCGACGTAGTTGACTGCGGCGCCGATGTCCGAGCCGCGCAGGCGGCCGTCCTGAAACTGGTAAACCGTCAGCAAGCTACCGCTGTGGCGGGCGACGCCGAGTAGTTTGCTGCCTACCGGCAGGCTGTTGTCTTCGGTCACTTCGGCATCGATATAGGCGTAGGCGCCGATGATGCGCATGGCATCGCTGAGCTGGCCGCTGAACTGCATATCCAGGCCCTGACTGCGCGCCTTGCCGGCGGCGATGCTGTCGCCGGGGTTGAGCGGGTCGGCTGTCAGCACGTTTTCCTTGTCGATATGAAACAGCGCGATGGTCGCGCCCAGGCGGCTGTCGAGCAGGTCGAGCTTGAGCCCAGTCTCATAGCCAAGACCCTTCTCTGGTTTGAATACCGTGCCCTGGCTGCTAATGCTGTTGGGCTTGAACGAGGTGGAGACGTTGGCGAACACGCCGACCTGCGGTGTCAGCTGATAGAGCAGACCCGTGCGAGCGGTGGCGACATCCTTGTTCTGCTCGTTGCTGACCCGGGTGCTGCGGTTCAGTGCGGTCTGCTCGTAGCGTTCGAAGCGCGCGCCGATCAGGCCGCTGAGGCGTTCGCTGAAGCTGATCTGGTCCTGCAGGTTGAGGGCATAGCTCTCGGTGTGTTCGAAGAAATCGTTGGGATTGACGATGGCTGGCTTGGTCTGGCCGTACTGCGGTTGGTAGATATTCTGGCCGTAACCCAGGGTGGTCGCGCTTTGTGGGTACTTCTGGCTGTTGCGGTAGTTCTCGTACTCCAGGCCGGCAAGGGTCTGGTGCTGCCAGCTGCCGAGGTTGAAGCTGCCATGCAGCTCGGCCTGGGTGATGCTGTCGTTCCATTCGAAGCTGCGCTGGCGATAGAAGCGCGTCAGGGTGTCACCGACCAGGCGTGACGGCTCGGAACTGTTGCCCTGTAGGCGACCCTGGGCGTAGTGGTTGGCCAGGCGCAGTTTCCAGCTGTCATTGAGGTAGCGCTCCAGGCTGACCTGCAGCATCTGGTTGTCGTTACGGATGGTGCCGTCGTTCGGTTCGCCCATAAAGCTGGAATCTTTCACCGCGCCCATACGGTTGTTCACCGCCGGGATGCCACGGTCAAATACCGATTCGGTGCGGGTGAATTCGCTCTCGATCAGCAGCAGGGTGTCGGGGTTCAGCTGCCAGCTCAGCGAGGGGCTGACGATCTGTCGTTCGCTGCCAACATGGTCGCGAAAGCTCTGGTTGTCCTCGACCGCCAGGTTGACCCGCGATAGCAGGGTCGCCTCCTCATTCAGTGGGGTGTTGACGTCCAGGCTGCTGCGGTAGCGATCCCAGCTGCCGGCGCTGGCCTTGAGCTGACTGAAGGCCTCGGCCTGGGGTTTCTTGCTGACGATATTGATCATGCCGCCTGGGTCGCCACGGCCATACAGACTGGCGGCCGGACCTTTGAGCACCTCGATGCGTTCGATACCGGAGGCGTCCGGCGAGCTGTAGCTGCCACGGTTGATGGCGAAGCCGTTCTTGTACAGCTCGCCGGTGGTGAAGCCGCGCACGCTGTAATTGAGGAAGGTCAGTCCGCCGAAATTGTTCTGCCTGGACACGCCGCCGGCAAAGTCCAGGGCGCGGTCGATGCGCGTGGTGCCGAGGTCATCGAGCACTTGTGCGGGCATCACGTTGATGCTCTGGGCGATCTGCTCAATCGGCGTATCGGTGCGTGTGGCGCTGGCCGAGCGGGTTGCGCGATAGCCTTTTACAGGGCCGTCCGCCTGTTCATGGCGGGCGGTTACGGTGGTGGCCGACAGCTCGACGGGGGTTTCTGCTGCTACGGCAAGGGCGCTGGGAGCCAGTAGGCTGGCAAGTAAGGCATGGGCGGCGCGCAAGGGAAGACATCCTTCAAATTATTTAATGTAATAACATAACATTAAAATTGAGAAGAGTTATCGCTTGCGCTACACGCATTGAAAAAAGAGGGTGGGTCAGTTGCCGTTGACGGGTGGCCTTACGCCAATTTCTGCAGTCAGTTGCTGCGGTTTGCCGTTGCGCAGAATGTCGATGCTGATCTTCTGGCCTGGTTTGGCGCGGGCCACCTGGTTCATCGAACTGCGACCATCGCCGGCCGCTTCGCCGTCGATGCTGAGAATAAGGTCCCCCGGTTGCAGACCGGCTTTCTGCGCCGGGCCATCGCGGTAGATACCGGCAACGACGATGCCGGGGTGCCCTTCCATGCCAAAGGACTCTGCCAGTTCTGGTGTCAAGGGTTGTACTTCAATCCCCAACCAGCCGCGAATCACCTGTCCATTCTCGATGATCGCCAGCATCACTTCCCTTGCCAGTTTCACTGGAATTGCAAAGCCGATACCTTGCGAACCGCCGGATTTGGAAAAAATCGCAGTATTAATGCCGACCAGGTTGCCGTAGGCATCCACCAGCGCACCGCCGGAATTACCAGGGTTAATCGCCGCGTCAGTTTGGATAAAGTCTTCGTAGGTGTTGAGGCCCAGCTGGTTACGTCCGGTGGCGCTGATAATGCCCATGGTCACGGTTTGACCAACGCCGAAGGGGTTGCCGATAGCAAGCGTCACGTCACCAATACGGATATTGTCGGAGCGGCCGAGGGTAATAAACGGCAGTTCCGGTAGGTCGATCTTCAGCACCGCCAAGTCGGTTTCCGGGTCACTGCCGATCAGCCTGGCCAGGGTTTCACGGCCATCTTTCAGGGCCACTACGATCTGGTCGGCGCCAGCGACAACGTGATTATTAGTCAGCAAATAGCCTTCCGGGCTCATGATCACCGCCGAGCCGAGGCTCGACTCCATGCGCCGCTGCTTGGGCAAGTTGTCACCGAAGAATTTGCGAAACTGCGGGTCCTCAAACAGCGGATGCGTGGGTTTGTTGACGAATTTGGTGCTGTACAGGTTGGCCACTGCAGGGGAGGCGGTATTCACCGCTTCGGCGTAGGACACCGGACCTTCCTGAATGCGGCTATAGAACGGCGCCTGGCGCACATTCACGTCCTGCCCCGGCAAACCGACCCATTGCGGGTAATACTGCATGATCAGCAGTGCCGACAGCACGCCGACCAGCAGGGGCCAGCCGATGAAACGCAGGGCCTTGAACATCGATCCAATCCTGAGGGTTGCCCGGGGCAGGTGCGCCCCTTAAGGTGCGCCATTATAGAGAGGTGGCTGAGAATAAAGCAGCGCCTCGCAACTGTTGATAAGGAAACTTTATGGCCATTGCCCTGGCGACCCTGGTGGAAGAAGCCGACCGCTATCTGAATGCCGCGCGCATCAGCGATTACTGCCCTAACGGCCTGCAGGTCGAAGGGCGGCCACAGGTGCGGCGTATCGTCAGTGGTGTGACCGCCAGCCAGGCGTTGGTTGACGCGGCAGTCGATGCCGAGGCCGATGTGCTGCTGGTGCACCACGGTTATTTCTGGAAGGGCGAAAACCCCTGTATCACCGGGATGAAACGTCGTCGCTTGCAAACCCTGCTGGCCAACGATATCAGCCTGCTGGCTTATCACTTGCCGCTGGATGTGCACGCAGAGGTGGGCAATAACGTGCAACTAGCTGCGCAGCTGGGTATCACCGTGGAGGGCCCGCTGGAGCCGGAAAACCCGCGTACTGTTGGCTTGATCGGCTCTCTGAATGAGGCCATGAGCCCGCGTGATTTTGCCCGCCATGTGCATCAGGTGCTCGGCCGTGAGCCACTGCTAGTTGAAGGCGAGGCGATGATTCGCCGCGTTGGCTGGTGCACCGGCGGTGGCCAGGGCTATATCGATCAGGCGATTGCCGCGGGCGTTGATCTGTACCTGACCGGCGAAGCTTCCGAGCAGACCTTCCATAGCGCCCGCGAGAATGGCATCAGCTTTATCGCTGCTGGCCACCACGCCACCGAGCGATATGGCGTACAGGCACTGGGCGATTACCTGGCGCGACGCTTTGCCATTGAACATCTGTTTATTGATTGCCCCAACCCTATCTAAGAACCTGCACACGATCTGCTGCGCGTCGGCCAGACTGCGTTAAAAATGGCCTCGGAATGCTCATTTACAGCCAGTAAACTCCGCTTCCTCGGCCATTTTTGCCTTGTCTGGCTCTAGCTCGCTATCTCGTGAGCAGGTTCTGAATGGTCTTTCCTGCAGATATAAACCTAGATCGTTTCGATCTAACTGGGCTCCTGATTAGAAGAGGGTGCTGTGCTAGAGTGCGCCCTCGTCCACGGCCCGCCGGCCCAAACACATCGCATTTCGTGAGTAGCCATGCTCGATAAACTGACCCACCTGAAACAGCTGGAGGCGGAAAGTATCCACATCATTCGTGAAGTGGCCGCCGAATTCGACAACCCGGTAATGCTCTATTCCATCGGTAAAGACTCCGCCGTGATGCTGCACCTCGCGCGCAAGGCGTTCTTTCCGGGCAAGCTGCCGTTCCCGGTGATGCACGTCGATACGCGCTGGAAGTTTCAGGAGATGTACAGCTTCCGCGAGAAGATGGTCAACGAGTACGGTCTGGACCTGATCACTCACACCAACCCCGATGGTGTGGCGCAGGACATGAATCCCTTCACCTACGGCAGTGCCAAGCACACCGACGTGATGAAGACCGAGGGCCTCAAGCAGGCGCTCGACAAGTACGGTTTCGACGCCGCCTTCGGTGGCGCGCGCCGCGATGAAGAGAAGTCCCGCGCCAAAGAGCGTGTCTACTCCTTCCGCGACAGCAAGCACCGCTGGGACCCGAAGAATCAGCGCCCAGAGCTGTGGAATGTGTACAACGGCAACGTCAAAAAGGGCGAGTCGATCCGCGTATTCCCGCTGTCCAACTGGACCGAGCTGGATATCTGGCAGTACATCTACCTGGAAAGCATCCCGATTGTGCCGCTGTATTTCGCCGAAGAGCGCGAAGTCATCGAGATGAACGGCGCGCTGATCATGATCGACGACGACCGTATCCTTGAACACCTCACGCCTGAGCAGAAAGCCAGCATCCATAAAAAGATGGTGCGCTTCCGTACCCTGGGTTGCTACCCGCTGACGGGTGCGGTGGAGTCCACGGCAACTAGCCTGCCGGAAATTATTCAGGAAATGCTGTTGGCCAAGACCTCTGAGCGCCAAGGCCGAGTCATCGACCATGACTCCTCCGGCTCGATGGAAGAGAAGAAACGTCAGGGGTACTTTTAATATGTCGCATCAATCCGAATTGATCAGCGAGGACATCCTCGCCTATCTGGGCCAGCACGAGCGTAAAGAGCTGCTGCGCTTTCTTACCTGCGGCAACGTCGATGACGGCAAAAGCACCCTGATCGGCCGCCTGCTGCATGATTCCAAGATGATCTATGAAGACCACTTGGACGCCATCACCAAAGATTCGAAGAAATCCGGTACCACCGGCGAAGAAGTCGATCTGGCGTTGCTGGTAGACGGCCTGCAGGCCGAGCGCGAGCAGGGCATCACCATTGATGTGGCCTACCGCTATTTCAGCACCACCAAGCGCAAGTTCATCATTGCCGACACCCCCGGCCATGAGCAGTACACCCGTAACATGGCCACCGGCGCATCCAACTGCGACCTGGCGATCATTCTGATCGACGCCCGTTATGGCGTGCAGACGCAGACCAAGCGCCACAGCTTTATTGCCTCGTTGCTGGGTATCAAGCACATCGTCATTGCGGTCAATAAGATGGACCTCAAAGGCTTTGATCAAGGCGTGTTCGAACAGATCAAGGCCGATTACCTGGCGTTTGCTGAGGGCATTGCTTTCAAGCCAAGTTCGATGCATTTCGTGCCGATGTCGGCGCTCAAAGGCGACAACGTAGTCAACAAGAGCGAGCAGTCGCCTTGGTACACCGGCCAGTCATTGATGGAAATCCTCGAAACCGTGGAAGTCGCAGGCGACCGCAACTTTGATGACCTGCGCTTCCCGGTGCAGTACGTCAACCGTCCTAACCTGAACTTCCGCGGTTTCGCCGGCACGTTGGCCAGCGGCATCGTGCGCAAGGGTGATGAAATCATCGCCCTGCCGTCGGGCAAGGGCAGCAAGGTCAAATCCATCGTTACCTTTGAAGGCGAGCTGGAGCAGGCCGGTCCGGGTCAAGCGATCACCATTACTTTGGAAGACGAAATCGACGTCTCCCGTGGCGACATGCTGGTGCATGCCGACAACCGTCCGCAGGTGGTCGACAGCTTCGACGCCATGCTGGTGTGGATGGCTGAAGAGCCGATGCTGCCGGGTAAGAAGTACGACATCAAACGCGCCACCAGCTATGTGCCGGGCTCGATTGCCAGCATTACTCACCGGGTGGACGTGAACACCTTGGAAGAAGGCGCGGCGAGCAGCCTGCAGCTCAACGAAATTGGCCAGGTGCGTATCGCCCTCGATGCGCCGATTGCCCTGGATGGATACGCGCACAACCGCACTACTGGTTCGTTTATCGTGATTGATCGCCTGACCAACGGCACCGTCGGCGCTGGCATGATCATCGCCGAGCCGCTTGGCGCACAGGGTTCGGGCGGCCATCACGGCGAACTGGCCCACGTGTCTACCGAGGAACGTGCTACGCGCTTCGGTCAGCAGCCGGCCACCGTACTGTTCAGCGGCTTGTCCGGCGCCGGCAAGAGCACCCTGGCCTATGCCGTGGAGCGCAAGCTGTTCGACTCCGGTCGTGCTGTCTACGTACTGGATGGCCAGAACCTGCGTCACGACTTGAACAAGGGCCTGCCACAGGATCGCGCTGGGCGTACCGAGAACTGGCGTCGTGCCGCTCACGTCGCACGTCAGTTCAACGAAGCAGGCCTGCTGACTCTAGCCGCCTTTGTTGCGCCGGATGCCGAAGGTCGCGAACAGGCCAAGGCGCTGATCGGTGCCGAACGCCTGATTACCGTGTATGTGCAGGCCTCCCCGCAGGTCTGCGCCGAGCGTGACCCGCAAGGTCTGTACGCAGCCGGTGGCGACAATATTCCGGGCGAATCCTTCCCCTATGATGTGCCGCTAAATGCCGATCTGGTGATCGATACGCAGGCGGTGTCGGTAGACGAAGGGGTCAAGCTTGTACTGGCTCTGCTGCGTGAGCGTGGTGCGATCTAAGACCACCGCTCAATAAAAAGCCCCGCCAAGTGCGGGGCTTTTTATTGGAACCAGGTTATTGCCCGTAAGAGCGGCCCATGGCTGCGATAGCGATTCACGGGCATGGCGTAGGCGTCGTCGCCGCTTCTACAAAGCCCGGCTCCAACAAAAAAGCCCCGGCTGTTTAGACCGAGGCTTTCTTAGTGGAGCAATTATTACTTGTTCTTCAAACCGTAGCTTTCATCGAGCATGCCCGGTACATCGGCGCTTTTAGGCGCGTAGTCCTTGGGCATTTCGTTGTTTTTCGGTGGCGTCAGGCGCTCGCGTTTTTCGCTGCTGTCATCGGTATGTAGGGTGGCCAGCAGGCGTTGGCGAGTCAGCTCGTCGAGTGCAAGACGATTGGCACCATCGGACAGATGCTCCTGAACGTCCTGATAGCTCTGGGTAAGCTTTTTCACCATATTGGCGGTGGTGTTGAAGTGGCTAACCACCTCACTCTGATAGGCGTCAAAGCGCTCCTGCATCTCATCCAGCTGGCGCTGGGTGCGGCTAGGTGCGGCATTGGGTGCCAGGCGGGCAATCAGGAAGCCAATGGCAATGCCGGCAACCAGGGTAATAGCCGGTAGCAACCAGGCGGTGAGCGTCTGTTCCACGAGTCCTTCCTCTCTAAACGGCTTTGCTTTACGTTAACGGCTCGAACCTGTGCTGTATACCGCAATGCAATGCCGAAACGTTTGCGGTGGTGTATGGCGCAGGCTGTCAGCTAGACGAGTCGACCCACTGCGAGGTCACGGAGTTCCCTGTTGCTCACCCGCGAAACCCCTCTGATGATTGCCGGCCCCAGTGGCCAACTCGAAGCCCTGTGGCTGGACACTCCCGAAGCCCGGGGTGTGGCGCTGATCTGCCACCCCAACCCGGTGCAGGGCGGCACCATGCTCAACAAGGTGGTCTCCACCCTGCAGCGCACCGCTCGTGACAGTGGCCGGGCCACGTTGCGCTTCAACTACCGCGGCGTTGGTGCCAGCGCCGGCAGCCACGATATGGCCAGCGGTGAGGTGGATGATGCCGAGGCGGTGGCCAACTGGCTGCGTGCGCAGCATCCCGAGTTGCCGTTGACCTTGCTGGGCTTTTCCTTTGGCGGCTTTGTTGCAGCGGCCCTTGGAGCACGATTGGAAGCCCAGGACGTGACGCTCGACAAGCTGTTTATGGTGGCCCCGGCGGTGCATCGCTTGAGCGAAGAAACGCCCCCGGCCAGTAACTGCCCGCTGATCCTGATCCAGCCTGAGGACGATGAAGTGATCGACCCACAGGTGGTTTACCAGTGGTCAGCCGCACTCGGGCGTGCCCATGAGCTGCTGAAAGTGGCAGAATGCGGCCACTTTTTTCACGGCAAGCTGACGGACTTGAAAGATCTGCTACTGCCGCGTCTCTGAACTGATTGAGCCCCAATAAGCGAACGTTATGACCACTCGTATCCTTACCGGCATCACCACCACCGGCACGCCGCACTTGGGCAACTACGCGGGCGCGATTCGCCCGGCCATCGTTGCCAGCCGCGCCGCCGATGCGGATTCGTTCTACTTCCTGGCCGACTACCATGCGCTGATCAAGTGCGATGACCCGGCACGGATTCAGCGCTCGCGCCTGGAAATCGCCGCAACCTGGTTGGCACTGGGCCTGGATTCCGATAAGGCGACCTTTTACCGTCAGTCGGATATCCCCGAGATTCCCGAGCTGTGCTGGCTGCTCACCTGTGTGGCTGGCAAGGGCCTGCTGAATCGCGCCCATGCCTACAAGGCCTCAGTGGACAAGAATGTCGAGCAGGGTGAAGACCCGGACGCTGGTATCACCATGGGCCTGTTCAGCTACCCGGTGCTGATGGCGGCGGACATCCTGATGTTCAACGCGCACAAGGTGCCAGTCGGCCGTGACCAGATCCAGCACGTGGAAATGGCCCGCGATATCGCTCAGCGTTTCAATCACCTGTTTGGCCAGGGCAAGGAGCTGTTTACCCTGCCCGAGGCGGTGATCGAAGAAGATGTAGCGACTCTGCCGGGCCTCGACGGTCGCAAGATGAGCAAGAGCTACGACAACACCATCCCGTTGTTCGGCAGCGCCAAGCAGCTCAAGGATGCCGTAGCGCGGGTCGTAACTGACTCCAAACTGCCGGGCGAGCCGAAAGATCCGGACAACTCGCACTTGTTTACCCTGTATCAGGCCTTTGCTGCGCCGACTCAGCAGGCGGACTTCCGCGCTGCACTGGAGGGCGGTATGGCCTGGGGCGAAGCCAAGCAGGCGCTGTGCAACCTGCTGGAAGCTGAGTTGGGCGAGGCGCGTGAGCGTTATCACGCGCTGATCGAAAAGCCCGCCGACCTGGAAGATATCCTGCTGGCCGGCGCCGTCAAGGCACGCAAAACCGCCACGCCGTTTCTCGGCGAGCTGCGTGAGGCCGTGGGCCTGCGCTCCTTCCGCAGCCAGGCTACCAACCAAACGGGCGAGAAGAAGAAAGCCGGCAAGAGCGCGCGCTTTGTCAGCTTCCGCGACGACGACGGCAGCTTCCGCTTCCGCCTGCTGGATGCCGCTGGTGAGCAGCTGCTGCTGTCCAAATCCTTTGCTGATGGCAAGGCTGCCGGCATGGTCAACAAGCGTCTGCAGTCCGGCGAAGCACTAGATGTGCGCGAGCAGGATGGCGGTTTCGGCGTATGGCTGGACAGCGAGTGCGTGGCACAAAGCCCGGCATTCGCCGACAGCGACGCCTGTCAGGCGGCGATTCAGCGTCTGCGTGAGGCCTTGGCACCACAGGAATAAGGCGGATGTAGGATGGGTTGAGCCAGCGATACCCATCAATCGGCAGCATGGTTATTGCTGCGCTCAACCGACGCGGCCCGACCGATCCTACGGCTGCACTAATCGGATTTCCGCCCGCCCGCGGTGCTGGCCGATTGCCAATCAACGGGGGCGTCGCTAAAGTGACGCCCCCGTTTTACTTGCCCGGCTAACGAATTATGACTCCCCTAGAACGCTACCAGGCCGACCTCAAACGCCCCGACTTCTTCCATGATGCCGCCCAGGAAACTGCGGTGCGCCATCTGCAACGCCTGTACGACGAGCTGGTGGCTGACTCCAAGAGCAAGCCGGGGCTGTTGGGCGGGCTGTTTGCCAAGAAGCGCCAGGGGCCGGTCAAGGGCCTGTACTTCTGGGGCGGCGTAGGCCGTGGCAAGACCTACCTGGTCGATACCTTCTTCGAGGCGCTGCCGTTCGAGCAGAAAGTCCGCACTCACTTCCACCGCTTTATGAAGCGCGTGCACGAGGAAATGAAAACCCTCAAGGGTGAGAAGAACCCGCTGACCATTATCGGCAAGCGTTTCGCCGATGAGGCGCGGGTGATCTGCTTCGACGAATTCTTCGTTTCCGATATCACCGACGCGATGATCCTCGCCACCCTGCTGGAGGAACTGTTCAAGAACGGCGTGACCCTGGTGGCGACCTCCAATATCGTGCCCGACGGGCTGTACAAGGATGGTCTGCAGCGCGCGCGCTTTCTGCCGGCAATTGCCCTGGTCAAGCAGCACACCGACGTGGTCAACGTTGACAGTGGTGTGGACTATCGCCTGCGTGCGCTGGAGCAGGCCGAGTTGTTCCACTGGCCGCTGGATGCAGAGGCCGAAGTCAGCCTGGAGAAGAGCTTCCGCAGCCTGCTGCCCGAGCACTGTGTGGTGGAAGAGAACAAGCCGCTGATGATCGAGAACCGCGCGATCATGGCCCGCAAGGAAGGCGATGACGTGGCCTGGTTCGACTTCCGCGAACTGTGCGACGGCCCGCGCAGCCAGAACGACTACATCGAGCTGGGCAAGATCTTCCACGCGGTGATCCTGTCCAACGTCGAGCAGATGAGTACCGCCAAGGACGATATGGCGCGGCGCTTTATCAACCTGGTGGACGAGTTCTACGACCGCAACGTCAAGCTGATCATCTCCGCCGAAGTGGAGCTCAAAGACTTGTACACCGGTGGTCGTCTGACCTTCGAATTTCAGCGCACCTTGAGTCGCCTGTTGGAAATGCAGTCCCACGAGTTCCTGTCGCGCGCGCACAAGCCGTAATCGCGCTTACCAGCGGCTGCCCCGTTCAGTGGCAGCCTGCTGGCCTCGCCGCCTGTATATCCGTCGAAGACAACCGGGCCGTCTGCGCTCTGGCAGGATAAACTGTGCGCCATTGTCTTCCTGTCTTGCGGTAACCCTATGACCTTTGCCTCCCTCGGCCTGATCGAGCCTCTGCTGCGCACCCTCGACAGCCTCGACTACAAAACCCCCACCGCTGTGCAGGCCCAGGCCATCGTGCCGGTTCTGCAAGGTCGCGATCTGATGGCCGCAGCGCAGACCGGCACTGGTAAGACCGCAGGCTTTGCCTTGCCGGTGCTGCAACGGCTGATGATGGAAGGGCCAGAGGTGGCGAGTAATTCGGTGCGCGCGCTGGTGCTGGTGCCGACCCGTGAGCTGGCCGAGCAGGTGCTGCAGAGTTTTATCACCTACGGCCAGCACCTGCCGCTGCGCAGTTATGCGGTGTATGGCGGGGTCAGTATCAATCCGCAGATGATGAAACTGCGCAAAGGCGTGGACGTGCTGGTGGCCACCCCAGGCCGCTTGCTCGACCTGTTCCGGCAGAACGCGGTGAAGTTCAACCAGGTGCAAACCCTGGTGCTGGATGAAGCCGACCGCATGCTCGACCTGGGTTTTGCCAATGAGTTGGACAGTGTGTTCCGCGCACTGCCGAAAAAGCGCCAGACTCTGCTGTTCTCTGCGACGTTTTCCGAAGCGATCCGCAGCATGGCCGGGCAGATGCTCGATGACCCGCAGAGCATCGAGGTCAGCCCGCGCAACGCCGCGGCCAAGTCGGTCAAGCAGTGGCTGATCCCGGTGGACAAGAAGCGCAAGAGCGAGCTGTTTCTGCACCTGTATCAGGCCAAGCGCTGGAGCCAGGCGCTGGTGTTTGTAAAAACTCGCAAGGGCGTCGATGAACTGGAAGCCGAGATGCAGCGCCACGGCATCAGCGCCGACTCGATCCACGGCGACAAGCCCCAGGCTACGCGCCAGCGTGCCTTACAGCGTTTCAAGGATGGCGAGGTCAAGGTACTGGTGGCCACCGACGTGGCGGCCCGCGGCCTGGATATCGACGACATGCCGCTGGTGGTCAACTTCGACCTGCCCATCGTCGCCGAAGACTATGTGCACCGCATCGGCCGCACCGGCCGTGCTGGCGCGGTTGGGCAGGCAGTGTCGCTGGTCTGCGCCGATGAGGTGCAGCTGCTCTCGGCCATCGAGACCCTGACCCAGCAAGTGCTGCAGCGCGTCGATGAACCGGACTTTATCCCCGATCACCGCGTACCGCAGACCTTACCAGGCGGCCAGGTGGTGAAAAAGCCGAAGAAGGCCAAGAAACCAAAAGTGGTCGGCGGCGGCAAGGGCGGCAGCCTGGGGCGCTGGATGGAAGCTGACGAGCCGGCCGCACCGTCGGTCAAGGCGGTGCGCAAGGTGCCGAGCTTTGGCGGGAAAGCAGGTAAGCCAGGCAAATCTGCCAAGTAACCTTAGTTGCGGCTGCCTGCGCCGCTTTCAGTTGCTTCTTGTGGGTGGCGGCAGCCGTAGGGTGGACAACGCAAAGCGTGTCCACCGCAGGGGCTAAATGTTCTGCGCAATCCGCCAGAGCACGCCGCTGGGGTCGATGATCACGAAGTCGCGCATGCCCCAGGGCTGATCCTGTGGCGGCACCAAGCGTACGCCGAAGCGCTCGCCAAGCTGCCATCCACCACCTTCTGCCACCAGGCATCGACGTCTTCCACCAGCAGGTGCATGACGAAGTTCTCCGCCTGCTCCACGACATAGAAATTCTGCAGCAAAAAGGCGCAGTGATCGCCATGGCTGAAATAGGCCAGGTCATCGCCGACCCAGCCTGGCTTGAAGCCCAGCGCCTGATAGAACGCCTGACTCAAGGCGAAATCGCGGGCCGGTACGAAGGTTTTCAGTTCAACGCTTTGCAACATCGGATGATTCCTGCACGAGTGGGGCTCGAACAGGCTATTAACGGTTGCGACGGCCCTCTGCCGGGGCCTGACGAAGGGCGAGATTAACGACTGGCTTGCGCCGCCGCCAGCTGCTTCTTGTGGGTAGCGGCGGCGGTCATGTCGTAGATCACCACACAGATATGTTCGACCTCACCAGTGGCGCCCGCCAACGGTAGCAGGGTGACGTTCTGGTACATAAAGTCTTCCTGCCCGGTGATCGGCTGGTAGTTCTTGAAGTGCATCAGGTACGGATGCTGCTCCCACAGGCTGAACGCGCGCGTGCCGAGTTGCACCACGGTGTCGACCTTACGTTTTAGCCATACCTCGTTGATCTCTGGGAACAGGTTGAACAGGGTTTTGCCGTGCACCTCATCCGGGCCCATGCCGGAGTGGTTTTCCATAAAGCTGTTCCACACTTCGACCTGATATTGACGGTCAAGCACGATGACGCCGACGTCGATGCACTGCACGATGTCGAGCAGCCAGTGCACTTCTTTGATATCAATCTGTGCGGGCATGGGCGTACCGCCTAGTTCATCAGGTAGTTGATTTTGTTGGTCAGGCGTTTGATCGAGTCTTCGGTAAACAGCAGCAACAGGTCGAAGTGGATGTTGTGCGCCTCCAGGCTATAGCTGACTTCCACCGCGAGGGTCTTCTTCCAGCGGCGCTGATTGAGGTGAATCAGTTGCTCGATGGAGGAATGTTGGCCGAGTAGTTGCGGGTGCCCCTGGGAAAACCGCACATCAATCTGTTCGGCGATCCCGGCCAGGCAGGCGCCGATCAGAATGCTGGCCAGATCCAGAAGCATTTCCGAGGTTTCCAGATCATCTTTCGGCTGCCACTTAAGCAGGCGCGCCATATCGGAAACTTCCGAGTCATGGAACAGCAGCAGCGATTCGCCGGCGATGCCATCACCGATAAAACCCTGACATACCGCGCTCATGCGTTCGCCATGCATGGCGTCGGTGAGGGTCATATGCAGCTCGCTGACCTCGAATATATTCACCTGAGGCACCGGCAACTGCACAAAAACGCCGAGAGCCTTGGCCAGTAACGCAGCGGCGCGGCCCATGGCGACGTTGGTGATTTCGCGCAGCGCATCGCGGAAATTGACCTTGAGTTCATCGAGCACCGCGGCCTGGGCGATAGCGCCAGGTGTCGCCTTGGGGTCGAACAGGCCGAGTTCGAGGAGAGTGGCGCGCAGTATCTCGGGGTCGGCGGGCTTCTTGATAAAGGCCAGGGCGCCGAGTTCCTTGACCCGGCGTAGCGCCTCCTGCTGCACATCACCGGAAACCACCACCACCTTGCAAGCCAGGCCTTCGGCGCGCAGCGCAGCAAGGGTTTCGTAGCCGTCCATCACCGGCATAGTCAGGTCCAGTAGCATTACCTGGCCCAGCCCCTGGCGCAGCGCAATCAGGGCTTCCTGGCCATTGGTAGCCTGGCTGATGGTCACCGGCCATTCGGGCGGCAGGGCGCGGATCAACTGCTTGCGCGCCATGTTCGAGTCGTCACAGACCACTAGAGGGATCACGGCTGGAGGTTACCTATGCGCGTTGAAGAACACCGCTCTGGGGCGGTTTCTCTCAAGCATAGTCGTTTGAAATTGCGCGCGGAGGCTCTTAGAGCGTGTTAGCGGTCCTGCGCGCCGGTTTATCACGCAGCTAGGGCGCGATACGCAGTTGATCGAAAACAGGTCTTACTCGGCCGGATTTTGCAGCCATTCAAGCATGCCGTGGGCGGCGATCCGTCCGCTGGCAAAGCAGGCGGTCAGCAGGTAACCGCCGGTGGGGGCCTCCCAGTCGAGCATTTCCCCTGCGCAGAAGGTGCCGGGCAGTGCCTTGAGCATCAGGTTGTCGTTCAGCTGTTCGAAGGGCACGCCGCCGGCCGTGCTGATGGCTTCATCAAGCGGCCGTGGGCGGTTCAGGGTGATGGGTAGGGTCTTGAGTGCATTGGCTAGCAGCAGCGGATCGTTGAAGGTCTCGGAGCTGGCCAGTTCGCGCAGCAGCGCGGCTTTGACCCCGTCGATCCCGGCTTGGCGATGCAGGTGTTTGGCCATCGACTGTGAACCGCGCGGTTTGCTCAGGGCTGCTTGCAGCTTGGCCAGTGGCGTTTGCGGCAGCAGGTCGAGGTGTACGGTGGCGCTGCCATGCTGGTTGATTGTTTCGCGAATCTCAGCCGACAGGGCATACACCAGGCTGCCTTCGATACCGCTGGCAGTCAGCACGAATTCGCCCAGACGCGGCGCTGCGTTGGGCAGGTTAAGGCTGACGTTTTTTAGCGGCGCTCCTGCGAACTTGTCTCGCAGAAACGGGCTCCAGGCGCTGACATCAAAGCCGCAGTTGCTCGCCTGCAAGGGCGATATCTGCACGCTGCGTGCTTGCAGCAGACTTACCCAGGCGCCGTCTGAGCCCAGCCTCGCCCAGCTGCCGCCGCCTAGCGCCAACAGGGTGGCGTCGGCGGTGACCAGCCGTTCGCCTGTGGGCGAGGCGATACGCAGTGCACCGTGGTTATCCCAGCCCAGCCAGCGATGCCGGGTATGGATCTGCACGCCGAGTTCGCGCAGGCGCTTGAGCCAGGCGCGCAGAAGCGGCGCGGCTTTCATATTGCTGGGGAATACTCGGCCTGAAGTGCCAACAAAAGTGTCGATGCCCAGGTCATGAATCCAGGCACGCAGGGCGTCGGCATCGAAATTCTGTAGCAGCTCGGCCACCTCGCTCTGGCGCTTGCCATAGCGGGCGACAAAGGCCGGTTTGGCCTCCGAGTGGGTGATATTCATCCCGCCCACGCCAGCCAGAAGAAACTTGCGTCCCACCGAGGGCATGCTGTCATACAGCGCGACCTGCACGCCGGCCTGGGCCAGCACCTCGGCCGCCATCAGCCCGGCGGGGCCACCGCCGATAATCACAACTGTTGAGAGAACGGCAGTACGGGTAGTCATGGGTGGGCATCAGGCAAGAGAGGCGGGCATTCTAACCGAGCACCCGCCACAGTAGCGCCTGGCCGTTAGCGTGTGCGCACATAGAGGCCAGGGGCGGCCTCCTGTGGCGGATACTGCGGGTTGCCCAGCGCTCGTACCCGCTCGCGCTGCTTGCCGGAGCGCTGTTGAACCCATGCCAGCCATTCGGGCCACCAGCTGCCTGCCTGCGGTTGCGCTTGTGCGTGCCAGTCGCGCGGGGTGTCGCTTAGTTGCGTAGTGTCGAAGAAGTTGGCTTTGGGGTTGCCCGGTGGGTTGAGAATGCTCTGGATATGCCCGCTGTTGGACAGGATAAAACGCTTGTTGCCGCCCAATAGCTGGGTAGAGCGATAGACCGCCTCCCATGGGGTGATGTGGTCATTGACCCCGGCCACATTAAAGCTGTCGACCTTAACTTTTTGCAGGTCGATGGGCGTTCCGCAGACTTCCAAACCGCCGGGCCGCGTCAGCGGGTTGTGCTGAAACAGCTCGATCAGCTCGTGGTGCAGCTTGGCCGGCAGGCGGGTGTTGTCATTGTTCCAGTAGAGGATGTCGAAGGCCGGCGGGCGCTTGCCGAGCAGGTAGTTATTGACCCAATAGTTCCAGACCAGGTCATTGGGGCGCATCCAGGCGAACACCTTGGCCATGTCACGCCCCTCCAACACACCCTGCTGGTCGGAGCGCCGTTTGGCGGCTTCCAGGGTTTTGTCGTCGGCAAACAGCATGGCCGGGCTGTCGATCCGGCAATCCAGCAGGCTGACCATATAGGTGGCGCTGGCCACCTTGCGCAGCTGTCGCTTGGCCTGCAGATGGCCTTGCAGGGCGGCAATGGTCAGGCCGCCGGCGCAGGCGCCGATCAGGTTGACCGAGGCGCTGGCGCTGATCGCCCGACAGACATCCAAGGCTTCGTCGAGGGCCTGTACATAGCTCGACAGGCCCCAGTCGCGATGCTGCGGCTGTGGGTTGCGCCAGCTCAGCACGAACACCTGAAGGCCATTTTTCAGGGCGTACTGGATAAAGCTCTTCTCCGGCGCGAGGTCGAAGATATAGAACTTGTTGATCTGCGGCGGCACGATCAGCAGCGGCTTGGCGTACTGCTTCTCGCTCATCGGCTGGTACTGGATCAGCTCCAGCAGCTCGTTGCGAAACACCACCGCTCCCGGAGTGATAGCCAGATTGCGGCCGACCTCGAAGGTCTGCTTGCACACCTGGCTGGGCATGCCGCCGTTGTGCAGCAAATCGTCGAGTAGGTGGCGGGTGCCCTGGATCACGTTGCGCCCACCGGTGTTGAACAACTCCTTGACCGCCAGCGGGTTGAGCGGGCTATTCGACGGTGCCAGGGCATCACTGAGCATGCCCAGCACGAAGCGCGCTCGCGCCTGATCATCGGCGGGCAGATTGCTCTCTTCGACCCAGGCGTGCAGTTGCTTCTGGCAGGCCAGATAGGACTGCAGGCTGCGTCGATAGAACGGGTTGAGGTGCCAGGAGGGGTCCTTGAAGCGCGCATCCTTGGGGCACGGCTGATGCACCGTGTCGCCCAGCAATACGCGCCGCAGCTGTCCACCCAGGGCCAGCGCATGGCGGGTGCTGTGGATCGGCTGCTTAATGCCCTGGCGGGCCAGGGTGCCCAGGGTGGATAACAGGTTGCGACCGCGCAGGCTGCTTTGTTCGCTTTGGAGCACGGCGGCGGGGATGGGCAGGGGGCCCGAGACGGGTTTCTCTCGCATTACAGATCACACTCCATTGTTATTGCGACAGGGCGGCGTGCGGCAAGAACAGACGACGCGGCACGGGTGCAGCCAGTTCCTTTGTGCACAGCCATAAGCCCTAGTCCGGCTTGGCTTGACGGTCAAGTCGCCAGACAGGTGTTGGCGCTATGACGGTATTGGTTGTCCTTTGTCTGCTGGTCATGCCGTTGGTTCAACCAACTCGAGGGGCGCAGAAAATCCAGCAATGCGTGGCGGCAGGCGTGCCAGGCCGCCTGGTGTTCCATGTCGAGGAAATGCCCGCTGTTGCTGATCATGCGGAACTGGCTCTGCGCAGCGTATTCGGCGAACAGGCGAGCGTCCGCCGCCGTGGTGTATTCATCCCGTTCGCCATTGATAAACAGCAGCGGAATGGTGATGGCCGCAGCGCAGTTGAGATAGCCCTGGGTGTTCTGGCTCAGCACTTCGTGCACGTGCCAGTGCATCTGCCGGTATTCATGCTCGTCCAGGCTGCTGATATGGCGATAGTTGAAGCGCTTGAACAGCGGTGGCAAGTGTTTGCCGATGCAGCCATTGATCAGCCGGCCGATCTGCTCGCGGTCGCACGCATGCAAGTAGTTCAGGCCGTTTTGCAGGTAGTCGCGCATTGGCGGGTTGAGCCGTGCCGAGAACGAGGCGATCACTGCCTTCTCGATGCGCGGCGGGCGCTGGGCCAAGGCTAGCAAGGTAGCCGCGCCGCCCCAGGAAAAAGACAGCACATGGTCGGCGGCAAAGTGCTCGATCAGTTGCAGCAGTATGTCGGCTTCATCTTCCTTGCGCAGCGGCTGCTTATGCCAGTTGTGCGGGCGTGACTGGCCGGCATAGGGCTGGTCGTAGAGCACCACATTGAAGTGCGGCCGCAGGTAACGCAGGGTCTGCGCGAAGGATGCGGTGGTGGCCAGCGAGCCGTTTACCAGAATGATGGTCTTCTCGGCGGTTGGGTTGCGATAGTGCTCGGTATGCACTCTGTACTGAGGGTGAATCTCGACGATGGCAGTTTCCGGTGTCATATCTCTAGCCTCCTGGCACGAGTTACGTCCGGCGCACAGCTGATTGTGCGCTGGGCGATGGAGCAGACAATGAAGCGCTGGCCCCCCCCCAGGGGTGGTCAGAGGTCTTCGCAAATAAGCGATTGGTATTGAATGACTGCACAGCTTTGTTAGTACCGCGCTTCACTGCATGGGTACTGCCCCAAAAATACGATACTGGTAAGTCTGTATGTGACTATGCGGTCAGATTTAACCAGCTGCACGCGTGAGGAAGCAAGTCGGCTGGTTGTTTATTCTGTCTATTAGCGCACGATGCTGTTTATGAGGTGCTTGTGGCGGTGGGGCTCTGGCTTGCCCTAAACCTTGTTATTTACCCCGGCTTCGGGCAGGGTCGATGGATACATTTCTGACAGGAGCGCCTTATGTCTGACCTCTACCCCAGCATCGACCCCGACGGCCTGATCGAATACTCGGTGGTCTACACCGACCGCTCACTCAACCATATGTCGCAGTCGTTTCAGGGCGTGATGAGGGACATTTCCAGCACTCTGAAACAGGTCTACAACGCCCATGCGATGGCTATCGTGCCCGGTAGCGGCACCTACGGCATGGAAGCGGTGGCGCGCCAGCTGGCCAGCGGGCAGAAGTGCCTAGTGCTGCGCAATGGCTGGTTCAGCTACCGCTGGACACAGATTTTCGAGATGGGCCAGATCCCCTCGGAATCGATTGTGCTGAAGGCGCGGCCGGTTGCCGAAGGCGGCCAAGCGCCCTTCAGTCCGCCGCCGCTGATTGACGTATTGGCGACGATCGCCGCAGAAAAACCGCAGGTGGTTTTCGCCCCGCATGTGGAAACTTCCTCGGGAATGATCCTGCCGGACGGCTATCTGCGTGCCGTGGCCGATGCTGTGCATGCCGTCGGCGGCCTATTGGTGCTCGACTGCATCGCCTCCGGCACCCTCTGGGTGGATATGCAGGCGTGCGGCATCGACGTGCTGATCAGCGCCCCGCAAAAAGGCTGGAGCGCTTCGCCGTGCTGCGCTCTGGTGATGCTCAGCGAAGCCGCCCAGACTCGCGTCGAAGCTACCCAGAGCAGCAGCTTTGCCTGCGACCTGAAAAAGTGGCTGCAGATCATGCAAGCCTACGAGCAGGGCGGCCACGCCTACCACGCCACCATGCCCAGCGACGCTCTGGCACGCTTTCGCGACGCCATGCGCGAGGCCGAAGCCATCGGTTTTGCCACCGTGCGCCAGCAACAGCAGGAACTCGGTGAGCGTGTGCGCGCCTTGCTAGCCAGTAAAGGGTTCAAGAGTGTTGCCGCCGAAGGCTTCGAAGCCCCTGGTGTGGTGGTTTGCTACACCTCTGATGGCAGCATCAAAAACGGCAGCAAATTTGCCGCCCAAGGTCTGCAGATCGCCGCCGGCGTACCGCTGCAGTGTGATGAGCCGGCGGATTTCCAGACCTTCCGCTTAGGGCTGTTCGGACTGGACAAGCTGGGCAATATCGAGCGCACCGTGACGACGTTGGAGCAGGCGCTGGATAAGGTGTTGGCGGGGTAGCGCAATAAAGAGACGAGCCCGAACTTGATGCCGGGCTAGCTCTTGTCGGTTTACGGGCGGCTTAAGGTTGTAAGCAAGCGGCTAGACAAAAGGCTGCCCGCCGAAGCCCCTGGGTAGCCGTTGTTGACCTGGTAGGTCGGTGAGCCGTTGTTGCCAGGATGCCCGCCAGTCATTGCTGGTGTGGGCGATCTTGGCTTTGCGTGCGGCTCGTCGCGCCGCGTTGCGTGCCGCTGTGCGATTTTCCTTAAACACTGCGGTGCCGCGGCAGCTGCGGCATTTCACCTGAGTCAGTTCAGTGGTGGAACTGAGGTTGCTGCCATGGTGGCCGCAGGCGAGATGGCCGTCGACTCGGTAGTGAGTAACCATAGGTGTATCTCCTTGGCAAAGTATGCGCTGCGCAGCGTAGAACCCCGAGATCGCCAAAGACGTGATCGCTTGAGCGCGCTGCCATGGCGTCAATCACGCCGCAGCCGAGGGTCTTGATGGCCTTGCGCCTGTGCAAGAAGCCAGGGGTGACCTAGCCCCTGGCTGGATCGCAACCTCGTCGCCGGTTTGAACACGCACCGGATTGCTCAGCCGCGATCCCATCACTGCTTTAGACCCCCGAGTTTGGGGCCGGTTCGTTGGCGAGGCCTCCTGCGCGTAGGATGGCTATCGCTGCGCTCAAGGCCATCCTACGGTTTCACCCGACCTTGACTGCCTGCAGGGTATAGCTCAGCGGCAGTCTTTGCGGCTGGTTGTTCAGCCGCCATTCGCCGTCTTTACCCAGAGTCATCTGGCCCGGCAGGGCTTCCCAGGGGATGCTGGTGTGTTCTTCCAGCGCGATCAGGCGCATGCCGTGGCGTAGCAGTGCCGTGATGATTTCACCCAGGCTGTGGTTCCATTCGTGGGTAGTGGTGGCAGTCAGCTTGCTGTCGCTGACGACATAGCTGTACTCGTCATTCCAGACCTGCGGCTGGCTATGTTCAAAGTAGGAGTGGATCATCTGCAGCGCATCCTGGCAGTCCTGATCGAGCGTCATCAGTACGGGGTGCATCTCGCGCAGAAACAGACGTCCGCCGGGTTTCAGCAGAGCCGCGACATTGCGCGCCCAGTCGTTAATATGCGGTAGCCAGTTCAGTGCACCAATGCCCGTATAAACCAGATCGAACGACTGCGCGCCGAGCACCTTGGCGGCGTCGTAGACCGAGGCTTCGACAAATTCGATGTGCTCACCGCAGCTGCTCGCCAGTTTGCCGGCTTGCTCCAGCGAGGCAGCGGAAAAGTCCAGGCCGCTCATCTGCGCGCCCAGGCGGGCCAGCGACAGGGTGTCGGTGCCGATATGGCATTGCAGGTGCACCGCACGCAGGCCGCGGATATCTCCGAGGCGCGGCAGATCAAAACGCACGACTTCGGATAGATGCTCGGGCGAGGCGATAAACAGCGGTATTTGGTAATCGGGCGAAGCCGCATGCAAGGCGGCGCGCTCGTTCCAATTGGCTTTGTTCAGGGCAAACGAGTCATCCATGACGGTATTCCATTCAATGTGTGGGGGAGTGCTTTCCCAGCGCGCTCAGGATGGCGTGCGCGGCCTTGATTCTGGCAGCGTTGGGGTAGTTCTTGTTGGCCAGCAATACCAGGCCGAGATCCTGACTGGGGACAAACACGGCGTAGGCGCCAAAGCCGCCGGTGGAGCCGGTTTTATTGAATAGGCTGTCGCCCGGCTCGAGCTCTGGTGGCAGCAGGCGTGTTACGGGTTGCGCTTCCAGGGCCATGGCCGGGGAGTTACCAGCTTGCAGGCGTTCCAGGCTGATCGGGTAGCGGTAGCGTTCCCAGCCGAGGCCCTGGGTCATTTCGCCGACGCGGTAATAGCCCGCATGGGTCATGGCGATGGCGCGCTGGAGGTCAGGGTTGAGGCCGGCCGGGCTGAGGTTGGCCTGGACAAAACGCAGCATATCCTTGGCGTTGGTTTTTACCCCGTAGGCTTCGGCATCGAGCATGCCCGGCGTCACCCGCAGGGGCTGGTTGTCTTTGCTATAGCCATAGGCGTAGCGCGGCATCTGCGCCGCTGGCACCTGGATATAGCTGTGCGGCATACCGAGTGCGGGGAATAGCGTGCCCTCCATCAGCGTGGGGAATGGCTGGCCCATGCTGCGCGCAGTGAGATAGCCAAGCAGGCCAATGCTGGGGTTGGAGTAGCGTCTGTGAGTACCTGCGATATGTTCGGGCTGCCACTGACGGTAATAGGCGAGCATGCTGGCCGGGTCGGTCACGTTGTCGGGGAATTGCAGCGGCAGCCCGCCGGCGGTGTAAGTGCCGAGATTGAGCAGGCTGGCGTGTTCCAGCTGGCTGCCGCGCAGCTCGGGCCAGTGCTGGCCAGCGCTGTCCATCAAGGTCAGCGTGCCGGTGGCCTGGGCCAGAGCGGCGAGGGTGGCGGTGAGCGGTTTACTCAGCGAGCCGATTTCAAACAGGGTGTCGCTGGTTACCGGCTGCTGGTCGTCCAGGCGTGCCACGCCATAGTTGAAGTAGTGCGCCTGGCCGTTGTGGCTGATCGCCACGGCCATGCCGGCGATATCGTATTCCGCCATCACCGGGCGGATGCTGGCGTCCACCAGCGACTGCAGTGTGTCGGCTGCGTGTGCGGCACTGCCGAATGCCAGTGCGGCCAGCAGGGTCGGCAGGGTGCTGAGTTTTCCGTACATGCTTTGCAGGTTCCTTAGTTGTGGTGTGCGCGATGTGACCGCGCAGGCAGCGCTTTTATCCCAGCCTGCGGGCTTGCCAGACTTTGGCGGCGCTGTGGTGCAGGATGCCGTGGCGTCGGGCTAAGGCGTGGCGGTCCTTGTCGTAGCCGCCGCCGATCAGTCCGACCACCGGGATATCGCGGCTCAGGCAGTGGTTGAGCACGGCTTCGTCACGGGCAGCGATGCCGGTGTCCGTCAGGTTGAGGTAGCCGAGGGCGTCGTGCTGGTGCACATCGACGCCGGCGTCGTAGAGCACGATGTCCGGCTGATACAGCGGTAGCAGGTAGTTGAGGGTGTCATCAACCACCTTCAGGTACTCGGCGTCACCCATGCCGTTGGGCAGGGGGATATCCCAGTCGCTGAGCGCCTTGCGTGCCGGGTAGTTCTTTTCGCAGTGCAGTGAAACGGTGATCGCCTCCGGGGTGTTTTCCAGCAGGCGCGCGGTGCCATCGCCCTGGTGCACGTCGCAGTCGAAGATCAGTACGCGTTGGGCCTTGCCGCTGGCCAGCAGGTACTGACTGATCACCGCCAGGTCGTTGAAGATGCAGAAACCGGCCGGGTGATCGTAATGCGCATGGTGGGTGCCGCCGGCCAGGTGGCAGGCCAGGCCGTGTTGCAGGGCTTGCTCGGCGGCCAGCAGCGAACCGCCCACGGCGCGAATGGTGCGCTGGGCCAGGGCGGCGCTCCAGGGCAGGCCGAGGCGGCGTTGCTCTTCATAAGCCAGTTCGCCGCTGGCGAAACGCTGGATATAGGCCGGGCAGTGGGCCAGGGCAAGTACCTCGGTTGGGCATAGTTCCGGGCGTAGCAGCTCGGCGTCGGTGCTCAGGCCGCTATCGATCAAGTGATCGCGCAGCAGGCGAAACTTCTCCATGGGGAAGCGGTGGCCAGCAGGGAAGGGCGGGCTGTAATCGTCGTGATAGACCAGCGGCAGGCGCATGGTGGCAGGCTCAGGCGGAAGTGGCCGAAGTATGGCGGCAGGTTTGTACGACACTCAAGCCCGGCTGCCGATTGGCCAGAATGCTGCCATTATTGTCCGCATCCATCTTTCAGTCGGGCCGACAAGCCTTGGCAAAGCCTTTACCATCTCGCCCCCAGTCAGGTGCGTTTACAGGAGAGCATGCATGAGTCAGGTGTTGAATGAGTTGGTCGCGCTGCTGACCCTGGAAACCATCGAAGAAAATCTATTCCGCGGTGTCAGCCAGGACCTCGGTTTTCGCCAGTTGTATGGCGGTCAGGTGCTCGGTCAGTGCGTCTCGGCGGCCAGCCAGACGGTGGATACCGCGCGGCATGTGCATTCCATGCACGGCTATTTCCTGCGCCCCGGCGATGCCACGCTACCGGTGGTGTATCAGGTTGAGCGCGTGCGTGACGGCGGCAGCTTCAGCACGCGGCGGGTAACCGCGATCCAGAAGGGCAAGCCGATCTTTACCTGCAGCGCGTCGTTTCAGTTCGATGAGGAGGGTTTTCATCACCAGAACCCGATGCCAGAGGTTCCGGGGCCTGAGGGGCTGAAATCGGAAACCGAACTGGCGCGCATGGTCGTCGATGCCTTGCCCGAGCGCATGCGTGAGCGGGCGGTGAGTGATAAGCCGATTGAGATTCGCCCGGTCACAGTGGGCAATCCCTTTGCGCCGAAACCCTGCGAACCGGTCAAACATGTATGGTTCCGCGCGGCCGGCGAGCTGCCGGATGATCCGCAGCTGCACAAATATCTGCTGGGCTACGCCAGCGACTTCAATCTGCTGACCACTTCGATGCTGCCGCATGGCGTCTCGGTGTGGCAGAAGTTTATGCAGGTCGCCAGCCTCGACCACTCGCTGTGGTTTCACGGCAATCTGCGCATGGACGACTGGCTGCTCTACAGCATGGATAGTCCCTGGGCCGGCAATGCCCGTGGCTTCTCCCGTGGCAGCATCTTCAATCGCCAGGGCCAACTGGTGGCCTCGGTCGCACAGGAGGGCCTGACCCGCGTGCGTGAGGACTGGAAGTGAGTCTGAGCGGTGCCCGTCATTGGGTGTTCGATATGGACGGCACCCTGACCCTGGCGGTGCACGACTTCGAGGCAATCAAGCGGGCGTTGGATATTCCCCTGGAAGACGACATCCTTGGCCATCTGGCCGCATTGCCTGCCGCTGTGGCTGCGGCTAAGCATGCTTGGTTGCTGGAGCATGAGCGCGAGCTGGCGCTGACCGCCGCGCCGGCTCCAGGGGCGATTGAGCTGGTGCGCGAGCTGCACCGGCGCGGCTGTCGCCTCGGCATTCTCACCCGTAATGCTCATGAACTGGCGCTTCTGACCCTGCGCGCCATCGGCCTGGATGACTGCTTTGCTGTGTCGGACGTGATCGGCCGCGATGAAGCGCCGCCCAAGCCTGATCCGGGCGGCCTGCTGCACCTGGCCCGGGCCTGGAAAGTGGCGCCAAGCGAGCTGGTGATGGTTGGCGATTACCGTTTTGACCTGGAGTGCGCCCGCGCTGCCGGGGCACGCAGTGTGCTGGTGAACCTGGCGGAAAATTCCTGGCCGCAGTTGGTCGATCATTTCGCCGTGGATTGCAGGGCCTTGCAGCAGGCGTTGTAGGGTGGCTCGGGGCGCGTCGCTAACGCTCTTTTTATCCCCCCATTCAGCTCCCAATTTTCAAGGGCTGCAGTTGTAGGGTGGATGGCGCTCTTTTCATCCACCTGGGGTGACAACTGGTGGATGGGTGAGGCGTCATCCACCTTACGGGTTGGCTGTTCAATGGCAGCAGCCGGATTCCAGATCCTTGAGGATCGGGCAGTCCGGGCGGTCGTTGCCCTGGCAGTTTTCCATCAATTCCTTGAGGGTGTCGCGCAGGCCGCTGAGTTCGCTGATCTTGCGCTCCAGTTCGGCAATATGCCCTGCGGCCAGGGCTTTGACATCGGCGCTGGCGCGTTGGCGGTCCTGCCACAGGGCCAGTAACTGGCTGACTTCGGCTAGGGAAAAGCCCAGATCGCGCGAGCGTTTGATAAACGCCAGGCGATGCAGGTCCTGCTGGCTGTACTGGCGGTAGCCGCTGTCCGTGCGGCCGGCCTCGGGTAGCAGGTCGATGCTTTCGTAGTAGCGAATCATCTTGGCGCTAAGGCCGGTTTTCTTGGCGGCTTGGCCGATATTCATCTTTCTTGCCTCCCATCTTGCGGTCAGTCCGTGAAGTCGTGATGCGGGCAGGGGACGCCCAGTCCCATGGCCGCAAATGGACTTATTCGCGGTCTTTCGGTTTCCAGGTTTTCAGCAGTAATGCATTGCTCACCACGCTGACGCTGGAAAGTGCCATGGCCGCGCCGGCCAGCATCGGGTTGAGCAGGCCGGCGGCCGCTAGCGGAATACCGATCAGGTTGTAGGCAAAGGCCCAGAACAAATTCTGGCGGATCTTGTTGTAGGTGCGTTTGCTGATATCCAGGGCGTCGGCTACCAGGCGCGGGTCGCCACGCATCAGAGTAATGCCGGCGGCGTGCATGGCCACATCGGTGCCGCTGCCCATGGCGATGCCGACATCAGCGGCGGCCAGCGCCGGCGCGTCGTTGATGCCGTCGCCAACCATGGCCACCACCGCAGTTTTCTTTAACTCCGTGATGATTGCCGCCTTGTTCGCCGGCAGCACCTCGGCATGTGCGACGGTGATACCCAGCGCTTGTGCCACGGCGTGTACGCTGCCCTTGTTGTCGCCGCTGATCAGGTGGCTGTCGATGCCTTGTACGGTCAACGCGGCAATGGCCTGCTGCGCGCCGTCCTTGAGTGTGTCGCCGAAGGCAAACAGACCGAGTACCTGCGGTTGTGGCGCTAACTCGACGAGCCAGGACAGGGTGCGGCCTTCAGCTTCCCAGGCCAGCGCTTCGGCGATCAGCGTCTGGTTCTGCAGCCAGTGCTCTTCCAGTAGGCGCTTGTTGCCTAACGCCAACTCTCGCTCGTCGATCTGGCCGGCAATGCCTCGCCCGGCCAGGGCTTTGCTATGGCTGACTTCAGCGAGTATCAGGTGGTCTACCGCACATTGATCCAGCACGGCTTTGGCCAGCGGGTGTTCGCTGCCGCGTTGCAGGGCCCCGGCCAGCTGCAGCAGTTGTGTGGTGTTACCGTTGACGGCTTGCATGTGGGCGATGCGTGGCGAGCCAGAAGTGAGCGTGCCGGTTTTGTCGAAGGCCACCAGATTGACAGCGTGGGCGACTTCCAGGGCTTCGGCGTCCTTGATCAGGATGCCGTGGCGCGCCGCCACACCCGTGCCGGCCATGATTGCCGTGGGGGTGGCCAGGCCCAGAGCGCAAGGGCAGGCAATCACCAGCACCGCTACGGCATTGAGCAGGGCGCTTTCATATCCAGCGCCGAGTACGAGCCAGGTGATCAGGGTGGCCAGGGCGATCAGCAGCACGCTGGGCACGAAGATCCGGCTGACTTTATCCACCAACTTCTGGATCGGTGCCTTGGCGGCTTGGGTGTCTTCGACCAGTCGAATAATTCGCGACAGCACGGTCTCCGCACCCAGTGCTGTGGTTTCAATCAGCAGACGACCCTCGCCATTGATCGATCCGGCCGTTATTGGGTCTCCCGGCTGCTTGGGCAGTGGCAGGCTTTCACCGCTGATCAGTGCTTCGTCAGCATGGCTTTGACCTTCCTGCACCACGCCATCGACCGGAAAGCGCTCGCCCGGCTTGACCACGATGCGGTCGCCCAGTTGCAACTCGCCCAGCGCCACCCATTGTTCGATACCGTCCTGCAGACGTAGGGCACGCTCAGGCCGCAGCGCCTGCAGGGCGCGAATGGCGCTGCTGGTCTGGCGTTTGGCGCGGCTTTCCAGGTATTTGCCGAGCAGAATCAAGGTAATGATCACTGCCGAGGCTTCGAAATACAGATGGGCCATCTCGCCAGCGGGCGTGAACGCCCACTGGTACAGGCTCAGGCCATAGGCGGCGCTGGTACCGATGGCCACCAACTGATCCATATTCCCGGCACGGGCGCGCAGAGCGCTCCAGGCCGCGCGGTAGAAGCGTGCGCCGAAGATAAATTGCACCGGCGTGGCCAGGGCGAACTGCAGCCAGGCCGGCAGCATCCAGTGCAGGCCGAAAGGTTCGACGAGCATCGGGATAACCAGCGGTACGGTCAGCACAATCGCCAACAACAGCATCCTGCGTTCGCGTTGCAAGTGCTCTTCGGCGGCTGGCTTGGCCTGCACGGAATCGTCCAGCAGGCTGGCACGGTAGCCCGCCTGGCTGACGGCCTGCAGCAAGGCGTTGTGCTCAGTACCGCGCATCACCTGCAACAGTGCGCGTTCGCTGGCCAGGTTGACACTGGCCGAGAGCACACCCGGTTGTTGTGCCAGAGCCCGCTCAATGCGTCCTGCGCAACTGGCGCAGGTCATACCTTCTAGATTCAGCTCCAGGCGTTCGCTGGGCACCGCATAGCCGGCCGCGCTGACGGCGTTAACCAGCTGTTCCAGGCTGTCGGCAGGCGCTTCGACTCGCGCCTGTTCACTGGCCAGGTTGATGCTGACACTGGCGACATCGGTCACCTTGGCCAGGGCGCGCTCGACCCGCCCGGCGCAACTGGCGCAGGTCATGCCGCTGATGGGCAGGTTGAAGGTGGTGAGGCTGGGCATGGGTGGTCCTCCATTGAATTCCCGCACAGGATCAACCTTGCCACGCTGGCAAGGTCAAGCGTTGTCTTATGGCAGCCACACTCTTCGGGCCGTCGCTGTGCAACGTTAAAAATCGCTCCCGGCGATTTCTTATCCCTTGACCTTGCCCTTATGGCAAGGCCAAGACTGCAGCTGTGCGGTTACCATGACGGCTTATTTATTCAGGAGGTTGTTTATGCAGGTTTCTCAGGTTCACGCATTCCGGGTTGATGGCATGACCTGTCAAGGTTGCGTCAAGACCATCACCGAGGCGCTATTGGCCGTTGACCCGGCGGCTGATGTGAAAGTGAAGTTTCCCGGTGGTGAGGTGCGAGTGAGCAGCAGTGTGCCGGTCGATCAACTGATGGTCGCCATCGTCGAGCAGGGTTACGGCGTCAGCCTGGCGTAAGCACGGCAGCGTCTGGCCAGTCGCGGATTAGCCCGCGGAAGCAGGCGTCAATCATCGGCGCGGCGTCGCTGAGCGGGTCGAACAGGTTGGGGTCGCGCGACCAGTCGTAGAACAGGCCGATCAGCAGCGCATGCACGGTGCGCGCAGCCAGGCGTGGCGTGAGGCCGGCATGCAGGCGCAGGCGCACTGACGGCGTGTTGAACTGCTGCTCGCAGAGCGCGATAAACAGGTTGATAAAGGCTTCTTGGCGCTCTTCGGCCTCGCGCAGCTCTTCGGTGAATTCACACCTGCGTAGCAGGATGGTGAAGATGCGCTTCTTCTGCGGCTCGCGCGCTAGGTTTTCGATGGCCTCGATACATAGCTCTCGCAGGGTCTGCAGCGGGTCGTGCTCAGGACAGCCGCGCATGCGCTCAGCCAACTGTTCCGGCGGCAAACGCACCTGATTGAGCATGGCGTTGAACAGATCGGCCTTGTTGGCAAAGTGCCAATACACCGCACCGCGTGTCACTCCGGCATGCCGGGCGATGTGTTCCAGGCTGGTATGCGCTACGCCCTTTTCCAGAAACAGCGTTTCGGCGGCCTCAAGGATGGCGCGACGGGTTTTCTCGGCTTCTTCTTTGGTTCTACGCATGGCGATAGGCGTATTTCTGGCTAGGCTCAGGACAAAGTGTAATGAACTTAAGGGTAATGTTCTATTTACAAACACTTATGTATGTATCTAGCATTGCCGGCCTCAAACGTTGCGCCCTGCGTTTATTCGGAGACATCCATGCGTTTTCCCCGTCGTCTGCCGGCCACTGCCGGTTCCTTGCTGTTGGCTTTTCTGGCCACTCCACTGTTTGCCGCCGACGCTCCGCCAGCACCCGAGGTGGTGGTGGAAACCGTCAAGGCTGAGGCTCTGCCGCTGGAGCTTGAGTACTCCGCGCGTACGGCCGGTTTCCGTGAGGTGCAGGTGCGGGCTCAGGTCAGTGGCATTCTGCAGGAGCGCACTTATCTGGAGGGGAGTCAGGTCAAGCAGGGCCAGGTGATGTTCCGCATCGACCCGCGCACCTACCAGGCCGCGCTGAGCCGCGCCAAGGGCGCGCTGGCGCAGGAGCAGGCGCGTTATCGACAGACCGAGCGCGACCTCAAGCGCATCCGCGAGCTGCAGAAAAAGGGTTTTGCCAGTGAGAGCGAGCTGGACAATGCTGTCTCCAACTTCGAGCAGAGTAAGGCCAATATTCAGGCTGCCGAGGCCGAGGTGCAGTCCAAGCAGATCGACCTCGACTACACCACGGTGAAAGCGCCCATCTCCGGCATCACCAGTAAAGAGACCGTTTCCGAAGGCAGCCTGATGGTAGCCGGTGATCCGAATGCCAGCCTGTTGAGCAACATCACCCAGCTGGACCCGATCTACGTCAACTTCGCCGCACCAGACTCCGATGTGGAAAGCGTGCGCAGCGGCTTGCAAAACGGCAGCCTGGTGCTGCCGGAAGACGGCAAGATGGGCGTGCAGATCAAGCTCGGTAACGGCAGTATCTACCCGCTGGAAGGCAAGGTGGATTTCACCGATAGCCTGATTGATCGCGGCACCGGCACCGTCAGCGCTCGCGCGGTGGTGCCTAACCCGGATCAGACGCTGTTGCCGGGCCAGTTCGTTCGTGTGCAGGTCAAGGGCTTGAGCATTCCCAACGCCATGACCCTGCCGGAACGCGCAATTGCCCAGGGCCCAAGTGGCACTTTTGTCTACGTAGTGGACGATGGCGGTGTGGCGCGTGTGCGTCAGGTCACCACCGGGCACACTGCCAACGGGCGCTGGGTGATTGTTTCCGGTATCAGTGTTGGTGATCGGGTGATCGTCGAGGGCTTGCCGAAGGTGCGTCCGGACAGCCCGGTAAAAGTTGCCGCCCCAGCTGCCAGCCAATCCTAAGGAGCGTCTCCGGTGATCTCACGCTTCTTTATCGACCGTCCGGTATTTGCCGCGGTCATCTCGATCATCATCGTGCTGGCGGGCCTGATGGCCATGCGCTCGTTGCCGATCGCCCAGTACCCGCAGATCCTCCCGCCGCAGGTTTCGGTCAGCGCCAGCTACGCAGGCGCCAGCGCCCAGGTGATTGCCGAGACGGTGGCCGCGCCGCTGGAACAGTCGATCAACGGCGTTGAAGGGATGATCTACCAGCAGTCCAACTCCGGCGGCAACGCCATGAGCCTGTCGGTGTATTTCGAGGTGGGCCGTGACCCTGATCAGGCCACCATTGACGTCAACAACCGCGTCCAGGCCGCCCTGGCCAAACTGCCGGAAGAAGTGCGCCGGCAGGGCGTCAAGGTGCAGAAAAAGTCCTCGGACATTCTGCAGGTCGTGACCCTATACTCGCCGGATGGCTCGCGCGATCCGGTGTATATCAGCAACTACGCGCTGATCAATGTGATCGACGAGCTCAAGCGCCTGCCGGGTGTGGGTGATGTCAGCCAGTTCGGCTCGAAAGACTATTCCATGCGCATCTGGCTGCGCCCGGACAAGCTGGCGCAATACAACCTGACGCCGACTGATGTGGTCAATTCGATCCGTGAGCAGAACTCGCAGTTTGCCGCCGGTAGCTTCGGTCAGCAGCCGCTCAAGCAGGAGCAGGATTTCACCTACACGGTGACCACCCAGGGCCGGTTTACCGACCCGAAGGAATTTGAAAACGTCATTCTGCGTACCGATGACACCGGCGCCAGCCTGTTGCTCAAGGATGTTGCGCGGATCGAGCTGGGCGCACAGGACTACTCGCTGATGACCTCGCTCAACGGTCAGCAGAACGCTGCCTTTGGCGTGTACCTGCAGCCTGGCGCGAATGCCCTAGATACTGCCGAAGCGGTCAGCAAAACCCTGGAGCGGCTATCAAAGAACTTCCCCAGCGGCATGACCTATAAGGTGCCGTACGACACCACCAAATTCGTTCAGGTATCGATTGAGGAGGTGATCCACACCTTCTTCGAGGCTTTGATTCTGGTAGTGCTGGTGGTGTTTATATTCCTGCAGAACTGGCGCGCCACGCTGATCCCGGTACTGGCGATTCCAGTCTCTCTGGTCGGCACGTTCGCCGGTATGTATATGCTCGGTTTCTCGATCAACCTGCTGACGCTGTTCGGCATGGTATTGGCCATCGGTATCGTGGTGGACGACGCCATTGTGGTGATCGAAAACGTCGAGCGGGTAATGGCCACCGACAAGATCGGTCCGCGTGAGGCGACCATCAAGGCCATGGAGGAAGTGACCGGGCCGATCATCGCCATCGTTCTGGTGCTGTGCGCGGTGTTCGTGCCGGTGGGCTTCCTCGGCGGTCTGGCCGGGGAAATGTATAAACAGTTCGCCATCACCATTGCCGTGTCGGTGGTGATCTCCGGCATCGTCGCCCTGACCTTGAGCCCAGCACTCTGCGCCTTGCTGCTCAAGCCCGGGCACCATGAGCCGGCAGCGCCGTTCCGTGCCTTTAACCGGGTCTTCGATAAGCTGACTAACGGTTACACCGCCGGGGTACGGTTTTTCCTCAAGCGCTCGGCGGTCGGTCTGTTGCTGTTTGGCGCGATGATTGCGGTGATGGTGCTGTTGTTCAGCCGGGTGCCGAGCTCCCTGGTGCCCAACGAAGACCAGGGCTATGTGATCAACGCCTACTTCCTGCCGCCTGCTGCCTCGCTGACCCGCACCGAGAAACTTACCGGTGACGTGACCCAGCAGTTGATGGCGCACCCTGCGGTGCAGGATGTAGTGACCTTCGCCGGCTTTGACGTGCTGACGTTTGGCACCCGCAGCAACGCCGGGGTGTCCTTCGTGCCGCTGAAAGACTGGAGCGAGCGCACCACGCCTGAACTGGACGCGCGCAACCTGACCGGTGAATTTATGGGCATGGGCGCCGCGCAGAAAGACGGCGTGGTACTCACCTTCAACCCGCCGCCGATCACCGGCATGAGCACCACCGGCGGTTTCGAAGGCTTTATTCAAGATCGCAGTGGCGGTAACACCGCGCAACTGGCCGAGAAGGTTCAGGCCTTCCTCGCTGCCGCGGCAAAACGCCCTGAACTGGCAGGGGTACAGAGCACCTTCAGCGCCAACGTGCCGCAGTATTTTATCGACCTGGACCGGACCAAGGCGCGCGCCCTGGGTGTCGCGGTGAATGATGTATTCACCGCGATGCAGGCCACGTTCGGCAGCTACTACGTCAACGATTTCAGCCTGTATGGGCGTACCTTCCAGGTCAGCTTGCAGGCCGAGGCGGAGTTCCGCAGCAAGCCGGAAGACCTGTCTCAGGTCTATGTGCGCGCGGGCAGTGGTGAGTTGGTGTCGCTGGCTAGCCTGGTCAAGGTTGAGCGGATTCTTGGCCCGGATACCTACGCACGCTTTAACGTCTATCCGGCGGCGAAGATCCTCGGCGGGCCGGCTCCAGGCTTCAGTTCCGGCCAGGCCTTGAGCGCGATTCAGGAGGTGGCGGAGGAGGTGCTCGGCAGCGATTACAGCATCGGCTGGACCGGCTCGGCCTTCCAGGAAGTGGCCTCGCAAGGTTCGGGCAGCAGTGCCTTTGTCTTCGGTCTGATCATGGTGTTCCTGATTCTCGCCGCGCAGTATGAGCGCTGGACGCTGCCGCTGGCAGTGGTCACTGCGGTGCCGTTCGCGGTGTTCGGGGCGATTCTCGCGGTGTGGTTGCGCGGCATCGAGAACGACCTGTACTTCCAGGTCGGCCTGGTCACTCTGATCGGTCTGGCGGCGAAGAACGCCATCCTCATTGTCGAGTTTGCGGTGCTCAACCGGCACCAGGGCATGGGCATTTTCGAGTCTGCGCTGGAAGCCGCGCGCCTGCGTTTCCGCCCGATCATCATGACCTCACTGGCGTTTATTCTTGGTGTTGTGCCATTGGCAATCAGCTCCGGCGCAGGTTCGGCCAGCCGTCATTCGATCGGTACCGGGGTGATCGGCGGGATGATGGCGGCGACCTTCCTGGCGATCTTCCTGATCCCGATGTTCTACCTGCTGGTGGAGTCGCTGGCAGAGAAAATCGGCAAAGGGCGGAAAAAGGCCGATACCTCGATTTGATCAGCAGTCCGCTGGTAAGGGCAAACCGTTGCCCGGATGCAATCCGGGAGTGGTTTGTCAGCCCGCTGTAGCTTGGGGTTACCGGGCTATAGCGGCTTTCTCTGTCATTACATCTCTGGACACCCATGCCGTTACGTCTTCTGCTTATTCTTGGCGCGCTTAGCGCCTTTGGCCCGTTGGCTATCGATTTTTACCTGCCGAGCTTTCCGACCCTGGCGCGTGCGTTCTCCACCGATGTTGAGCATGTGCAGCAGTCGTTGGCGGCCTATTTTGCTGGCCTCGCCATCGGCCAGTTGGTGTACGGACCGCTGGCCGACCGCTTTGGTCGGCGCAAGCCGCTGCTGGTTGGGGTCATGCTGTTCAGCCTGGCGTCGTTGGCCTGCGCCCTGGCGCCTAGCTTGGAATGGTTGATTGGCGCGCGTTTTGTGCAGGCGTTGGGCGGTTGCGCCGGCATGGTGGTGTCGCGGGCAGTGGTGCGTGATCTGTGTGACCCCATCAGCTCGGCCAAGGTGTTTTCCCAACTGATGCTGGTGATGGGCTTGGCGCCGATTCTTGCGCCTTTGGGCGGTGGGCTGTTGCTTAGCACTCTGGGTTGGCCGTCGATCTTTATCAGCCTGATGCTATTCAGCTTCATCTGCCTGTTGGCGGTGGCCCTGTGGCTGCCGGAAACCCTGGCCAAGGATGTACCCCCCGCGCCTTTGCGCGGCGCACTGGGTGAGTACAAGCGGCTGTTCGCTGATCTGCCATTTATGGGTTATGCACTGACCGGTGGCTGTGCGATTGCCGGGATGTTTGCCTATATCGCTGGTTCGCCGTTCGTGTTTATCGAGCTGTATGGCATTCCGGCAGAGCATTACGGCTGGTTGTTCGGCAGCAATGCCCTGGGCTTTATTCTGGTGGCGCAACTCAATGCCTGGCTGGTTGCGCGGCATGGGCCAGCGTATTGGTTGGGCAAGACCGTGTGGTTCTATTTGGGGTGTGGCCTGGCCCTATTACTGGTTGCTTTGGCCAAGCCGCAAGTCTTGTGGCCGCTGCTGATTCCGCTGTTTGGCTGCATTGCCAGCCTGGGCATTCTGCTGCCCAACGCTTCGGCCTGCGCCATGGCTGGGCAGGGCAGACATGCCGGCAGCGCCTCGGCGTTGCTCGGTAGCCTGCAGTTCGTTATCGCTGCCAGTGCCGCCGCCATGGTGGGTGTGCTGCATGACGGCAGCGCCTGGCCGATTGCCGTGGTGATCTTCGGTTGCGGGGTATTGGCCGTGAGCTTTTCCCTGTTTACCCGCTGGGTCGAGCGCGGCGCGATCCGCTCATAGGGTCGCAGGCCGTTGAAAAAACGTAGGCGAGGCAGGCAAGACAAGGCGCCACGCCAGTAACAGCCTCCGGCTGGTCAAAACGGCGAGGAAGCGGACTGGGCTCGCACGCGAGTTTTCGAGTTGTAAATGAGCATTACTCGTTTCACTCGCCCGCTGGGTCGCGCTGAAGCGCGTTAGCCGCAAGCGGCTTGCCGAGCCTGCTTTTAACGCCGTATTGCCAACGTAGGTAGTTTTTCAACGGGCTGTTAGCTGGCAGCGCGCTGTTGCTCGAATGGCAGCATATGCGGCGCGCTCAGGCGCGCTTGCAAGGTGCTGACAAACTGGCGCGCCTCGCTTTCATTGCGAAAGGTCACGCTTTGCGTGCCAAAGCATACCTGCCAGCCAGAACCTGTAGATGTTTTTACCGATTGGACCATGACGTTCATCGTCGAGACTCCTCTGCAAGAGAGGCCAGTCTAGTCGCTCAATGTGAACCTTCATTGACCTGCAACAAGTCCATCACGGCTAGTGCACCGTTGGTCAGCTTTGCTCACTTTGCCGATGTTGAAGCTGATGGCGCTCATTTACGTCATGCAAGCTGCCGTGGAGGCTGTGTTCAGGCAGGCTCAGGTTGAGCTGCACTTCAACGCGGCGCGTCTGGCCGCTGCTAGTGAGCAGCTGGCACTCCAGGCGCAGGCTGCTCAGTTTGCCGCTACGCAGTTCTTGCAGGCGTTGGTGCAAGGTGCCTTGGTTCAGTTCCGGCATAAAGCGCTGTAACGGGCTACCCAGGCTTTCGTGGATCGGGTAGCCGCTGATCTGCGCCCAGGCCGGGTTGAGAAAGCTCAGTTTGTCGTCGGCATCGGTGATAAAAATCGCATCGCCAAGGTGCTCAACCAGCGAGCGATAGCGGCTTTCGCTGACCTGCAGTTCGCTGTCGATTTTCTTCTGTTCGGTCAGGTCGATATCGACGCAGTACAGCTCCAGCTGATCAAAGCTATTGCGCAGCATCAGATGGCTGGAATAAACCCATACCAGGCTGCCGTCCTTGCGTTGCAACTGCACCTCGGCGGCAGGAATTGGTGGGCCGCCTAGTTGCCACAGGTTGATCGCGCTGGCCACTTTGCTGCGCGCCGCAAGCGGCACAATCAGCTCCTCCAGGCGGCGTCCCATTACCTCATGCATCGTATAGCCGTAGAGCAGGGTGCTGGCCTGGTTCCAGTAAATCACCCGGCGTTCGCGGTCGTAACCCTGCACGGCAATCCGTGGCGTTTGCTCGAATAACTGACGAAAGCGCTGTTCGCTTTCGCGCAGGGCGCTCTCGTCACGCTTCTGCGCGCTGATGTTTTGCACCGTACCGAGGATGCGGCTGTGCTCATCGACTTCGCCGCATAGCATCAGCCAGGTGGGCTGATGCGGCTGGGGCTGTAACAGGCGGGCGCTCACCATCATCGGTTCACGACCCTCCAGCAAGGCCAGCAGGGCGCGTTGCACAGCTGAGCGTTCGGCGGGGTGCAACCAGCTGAGCAGCTGCTCGGTGCTGCATTGCTGGTTGTCAGAGGCGCGGCCCAGCAAGCAGAGGGCTTCTTCGCTCCAGTGGAAACCATCACGGTATTCCCAGCTGCCGAGCCCGGCGTTGCGTTGTGTGCGTTGCAGCTGGCGGCTGTTGTGGGTGAGTTGTTCCAGTAGCCGGCGTTGCGCGCGACGATCACGCTGGCTGAGCAGGAAGATCAATCCGCTGCTGAGCAGAATAAACAGCAGGCCTTTGCCGGTTTGCAGCTCGGCCACAAGTTCGCTGTCTTTGATCAGTGCGTGCAGCAGGTAGTCGCTGCCGAAAATCCACAGGGCGCTGAACAGGATGTATACGCCAGCCAGGCGCAGTGAGCCTTGAAGATCGGGTCGCATCCCTTACCGCCAATGGCTAGCCAGGTCGAGAGAACTGAATGGGGTTGCCTGAAAAGAGGCAATGTCCTGAGTCTAGCCGGCCCATAGTCGAATGCAGGGCGCGCGATAAAAAAGCTGCCCGGCTACGCGCGACCTGAGCCGGGTGCTTTTGCGTCGTTAAAAACCTTCGAGAACGATCTTGCCCTTGGCCGTGCCGCTCTCCAGCAGCGCATGGGCGCGGCGCAGGTTGGCCGCGTTGATAGTGCCGAAGTGCTCACCGAGGGTGGTGCGCAGCGTGCCGGCCTCCACCAGCTCGGCAACCCGCTGCAGCAGGCGATGCTGTTCGATCATGTCGGCGGTCTCGAACAGTGAGCGGGTAAACATCAGCTCCCAGTGCAGCGACAGGCTTTTACGCTTGAGATGCATGATGTCCAGTGGTTGTTCCGGGTCGTCGATCAGCGCCAGGCGGCCTTGCGGGGCCAGGGCTTCGACCAGTTGCGCGAAGTGCTGATCGGTCTGGGTCAGGCTGGCGACGTGGGTGACCTGATCGATGCCGATGCTTTTCAACTCCTCGCTCAGCGGCTGGCGATGGTCGATCACGTGGTGCGCGCCCAGCTGGCGAACCCAGGCCTGGGTCTCGGGGCGGGATGCTGTGCCGATCACGGTCAGGCCGGTAAGTTGGCGGGCCAGTTGCACCAGCACCGACCCTACGCCGCCCGCAGCACCAACAATCAGCAGGCTCTGGCTCAGGTCTGCGTTGCCCTGGGTGATCTGCAGGCGTTCGAATAGCAACTCCCAAGCGGTGATCGCAGTCAGCGGCAGTGCGGCAGCTTCGGCAAACGCTAATGTCTCAGGCATCCGCCCGACGATACGCTCATCCACCACATGCAGCTCGCTGTTGGCCCCGGCGCGGTTGATCGCCCCGGCGTAATACACCCGATCGCCCGGTTGGAACAGACTGACCTCGCTGCCGACTGCTTTGACGATGCCGCTGGCATCCCAGCCGAGCACTTTGCCGGTGCCGTCGGTTGGGGCGACGTTGCGGCGGATCTTGGTGTCCACCGGATTGACCGAAATGGCCTTGACCTCGATCAGCAGATCGCGCGGGCCGGGCGTGGGCTCTGGCAGCTCGACATCCTGCAGGGCGTCAGCGTGATCGGCGGGCAGGGAGTGGTAATAGGCGACAGCTTTCATGAGGCGCTCCTTAGAGAATGCGCTGCATTAATTGATGATCGACCTGTTCCAGCAGGCTGCCGCAGGTCTGGCCAAAGTGCAGAAAATGCGCGGTTTGCTGGTGCGCGCTAAGGGCGGCTGCGTCCTGCCATTGCTCAACCATGATGAAACGGTTGGGCTGCTCCTGATGCAGGTGCAGGTTGTATTGCAGGCAGCCGGCTTCGGCCTGGCTGGGCGGCACCAGCTGGCGCAGACCGGCTTCAACCGCCTCGGCATGGCCAGGGCGGGCGGTGATGGTGGCAATTAGGGTGAGTGGGCTCGACATGGCTGGGCTCCGGTTCAAGATGTGGCCATGCTCGGTTATTTGATTGACGAGAAAAACTGCCCGCTACTAGAGTCTCTTTCAATATTTTTTTGATAATGAGCCGCCATGCTGCGTTTTGATGATCTGCAGTTGTTTGTCACCACCGCTGATCTGGGCAATCTCTCGGCGGCCGCGCGGCGTCTGGATATTTCTCCGGCGGTGGCCAGCGCCGCGCTCAAGCGTCTGGAGCAGCAACTGGAAGCGCGTCTATTCAGCCGCTCCACCCGCAGCCTGCGCCTGACGCCCGAAGGCGAGCTGTTTCTCGGCCATGCGCGCCTGGCCTTGCAGAGCCTGGATGACGGCCGGCAGCAACTGGCTGGCAGCAAGGTCGGCATCAGCGGGCCGCTGCAGCTGTCCGCGCCTTCTGACTTTGGTCGTAACACCTTGCTGCCCTGGCTGGATGAATTTCAGCAGGCGCACCCGTACGTGCAGTTGCGTCTGCTGCTTGGTGATCGGGTGGCCGATCTGTTTCGCGAGCCGGTGGATATCGCCCTGCGTTACGGCGCACCGGAGGACTCCAGCCTGGTTGCCTTGCCAGTGGCCGCGTTAAATCGCCGTGTGCTGTGCGCCGCGCCGCAATACTTGCAGGAGCATGGCGCGCCGCAGTCGGTGGAGGAATTGGCCGAGCACAACTGCTTGCTCTATATGCTCGGCGGTCGGCTGCATGACCGTTGGCGCTTCAGTGATGGCAAACGCGAGCAGGGCGTTAGCGTGAAGGGCGACCGGGTCAGTGACGATGCCGATGTGGTGCGGCGCTGGGCCGTCAGCGGTGCCGGGCTGGTCTACAAATCCTGGCTGGATGTAGCCGGCGATGTGCGTGCCGGACGGCTTCAGGTGCTGCTGCCCGAACTGCGCGGCGAGCCGACACCGCTCAACCTAATTTGCGCGCACCGTGCGCAACTGAGCAAACCGGTGTTGCTGTTGCGTGAGTTTGTGCAGACGCGCTGCACCGAGTTATTGGCGGAAGCGCCATGGGCGCACTAAGATTGCCGCCAGCGCGCTGCGGCAATCCATCGCAGTGCAGCTGTGTCACCTGCGCCCCAGAGCAATGCTAGAGTCGCGCCCCATGAAAATGACCCGCACTGACCGTCGTCTGCTGGCCTGGATGCTGTATTTCAGCGTTCTGTTCAGTGCGTTCGCCTGCAGTATTGGTCACGGGCAGATGGCCGGACTGCAGCTCAGCGGCTTGAGCAGCCAGTACTGTTCCTTTGAGGGCAACTTCGGTGCCGGTGCCGATCTGGAAGGCTCCGGTGTGGTGGCGCCCAATTCTGCCACCGGCTCCGGCTGCTCCCTGAGTTCCACCTTTAGCGCGATCATCCTGGCGGCGTTCTTCGGTCTGTTGGGTTTGCTGGCCCTGAGCCGCGCGCCCCTGCTGACGTTCTTCTTTACCCCGCGACCTGTCCGCTACCTCTGGCCTTCGGCCAACCCCCGCGCGTCCCCCTTTCTGGCTTGAGTTGCTGTTGCTGCGGCCGCATTTGCGGCCGCGCTATTACTTGAGACCAGATAAAAGCTGCGTTTGTCGGTGCCCAAAGCCTGCATTTAGGTGGCACTTGATAGGCCGAAGTTGGGGAAGTTTATGCGTCAGATATCCGTAGTCAGTCTGCTGGCCGTCAGTGTCAGCCTGGCCAGTTCGGCCTTTGCCGAACATCTCAAGCTGGAAGACAGCACTGTGATCGGTCAGCAGCATGGGGATGCTACTGCGCCGAGCATTGCCGAAAAGCGCGCCGAGTTTGCGCGGATTCCCGGCGGCGCCAGCGTGATCGATGGCGAAACCTACAAGACCGGTCGCGCCAGCTCGCCGCAGGATGCCCTGGGCCAGGCCACTGGGGTGTATATCCAATCGCGTTCGGGGGCCGAGGAATCGCGCCTGTCGATCCGTGGTTCGGGCCTGCAACGGACCTTCCATCAGCGCGGCATTCTGCTGATGCAGGACGGAGCGCCACTGAACCTGGCCGACGGCAGTGGCGACTTCCAGAGCATCGAACCGATTGCTCTGGACCATATCGAGGTCATGCGTGGCGCCAACGCCTGGCGCTATGGCGCTGCCAACCTGGGCGGTGCGATCAACTTTGTCACGCCCACCGGCAAGACCGCGCCCAAGGTGCAGCTGCGCACCGAAGCGGGCAGCTTCGATTACCAGCGCATCTTCGGTGCGGTTGCTGAAGACTTTGGGGGCTGGGATGCCTACCTGAGCTTCTCCGACTATTCCCAGGACGGTTTCCGCGATCACGCGCGCCAGGAGAACCAGCGCTATTTCGCCAATATCGGCGGGCGTATCAACGAGCGACTGTCGACCCGCTTCTATATCAGCCACGTGGAAACCGACTCGGAAATCCCCGGCAGCCTGACCAAGGCGCAGCTGCGGCGTAACCCCGAGCAGGCGGCGCTGAGCACGGTGACAGGTGACAACAAACGCGATTTCACCCTTAACCGCGTCGGCAATATCACCACCCTGCAACTGGACGGCGGGCACAGCCTGGAACTGTCGAGCTTCTACAGCGAGAAATCGCTGTGGCACCCGATCTTCCAGGTGCTGGAAGTCGACAGCGAAGATGTCGGCGTGCGCCTGACCCACAAGTGGCACAACAGCGACGGCTGGCGCTGGAACGCTGGCGTGGAGGCGCTGCAGGGCCGCAATCAGGCAGAAAACTACGTTAACGTGCGCGGTAAACGCGGCAACCTGGTGGACCGTCAGGTGCAGACGGCGCGCAGCCTGAATGCCTTTACCGAACTGGAAGTGCCGCTGGCCGAAGACTGGGCGCTGATCGGCGGCCTGACCTGGCTGCACAGCGAGCGCGATATCGACGACAAGCTGAAAAGCAGCTTTAACTTTGTCGGCATGCCGACGGGTTTCCAGGATGCTTCATTCAACCGCAGCTACAGCGCACGCATCGGCCGTATCGGCTTGCGCCACGACCTGAAAGATGGCGTGCAGCTGTTTACCAACCTCAGCCAGAGCTACGAGCCGCCGACCTTCAGCGAGCTGACCGGTGGCGCCATCGTCACCGAGAACGAGGCGCAGAAGGCCACCACCCTGGAAGCCGGTATGCGCTTCACCCAGGGCAATCTGGACGTGGATCTGGCGGTGTACCGCAGCGAGATCCGCGACGAGCTGCTGGGTTACGTCAACCCGCTCAATCCGACTCAGGTGGTCACCACCAACGCCGACCGCACCGTGCACCAAGGCATCGAGTTTGGTGCGGCCTGGCAATTGGGTGAAGTGGTGTTGCGCGGTCAATACCTGCTCAATGACTTCCGCTTCGACAGCGACCCGGCCTACGGCAACAACCGCATCGCCGGCGTGCCGAGCCAGTTCCTCAAGGGTGAGGCGCTGTGGCAGCGCAATGGCTGGTATGCCGGTCCAACCGTCGAGTGGGTGCCGGTGCACTACGCCGCCGACCACGCCGAGTCGCTGTATGCCGAGGCTTATGCGATCTGGGGGCTGAAGGGAGGTTATCGTCCGCGTGATGGCCTGGGCTTTTTTGTCGAAGGGCGCAACCTCTCGGACAAGACCTACATTGCCACCACTGGCGTTGTGGCTAACGCCAATGGCCAGGACGCGGCGCTGTTTATGCCCGGTGACGGTCGTAGCCTGTACGTCGGCCTGGAGTGGAAGCTTTGACGGCGGCCCTGCAAGCACAAGAGCTGCCACGCCTGACCTGGCGCCAGCGCCTGCTGCGGCTTATGCCGTGGCACAAGCGCCTGGCATTGCTGGCCTGCCTGGGCATCTTCAGCTGGGCAGGCAGCGGCATGCTGCACCCGCTGATGGGCTATTTGCAGCCGCGACCGCAAACCATGGCCACGCCGCAGCAGATATTGCCGCTGGACAACCTGTGCAGCCCTGCGCAAGTGCTCGGGGCTGCGGGTATTGCACAGGTGCAGGGCTTGCGCCTGCTGGTGCGGAGTGGTGAGCCGTACTACCAGGCACGTCTGGCCGGTGAGCTGCAGCCGCGTTATTGGCATGCACGCAGTGGTCAGGCGGTCGAGCTGGCCGGTGCGCATGCCGAAAGCCTGGCGCGGCATTACCTGGGCAGTGACGAGCCGCTGGCCTACGTCGGCAGCATCGAGCGGTTCACTGGCGAATACGCTTTTATCAATCGCCTGCTGCCGGTGGCGCGGGTCGACACCCAGCGTGACGACTCGTTGCGCCTGTATGTCGATCTGTTCCATGACCGCCTCGGCACCTTGGTTGATCAGCGCAAGGCCTGGTTCAGCGGGTTCTTCCAGACGATGCACAGCTTTCGCTGGCTGGATGCGGCCGGGCCGTTACGGCCGGCACTGATGCTGGTGCTGCTGGCCTCGATTGTCTCGGCGACGCTGTTCGGTATCAGCCTGTTCGTTGCCCGTCGGCGTGCCCGCACCTTCAACCGGCGGCTGCATGGCTGGTGGGGGCTGGGCCTGGCATTGGCGACGCTGAGCTTTGCCAGCAGCGGCGCTTGGCATTTGTTGCACAAGCAGGGTGCGCAGCCCTGGCCGGCACCCTTTGTACCTAGCTTTAACGTGGCCGAGCTGGACAAAGCACCGGCGGCCGACTGGCTGCTGGCCGGTGAAGAGCTGTACATGCTCAGCCTGCTCGAACTCGACGGTAAGCCGATCTGGCGCGCCGAGGGTCAGCAGTTCGCCAGCATGGCCAGCCTGCATTATCTGGATACCCAGGGCCGCGAGCTGGGCAATGACACGCCGCGCCGTTATGCGCAGCAGCGTCTCGACCATTACGCCAAGCCCCTGGGGCTGGGTGAGGCGCAGACGCTCACGCTGCAGCACAGCTTCGACCATGAATACGGCTTCGTCTTCAAACGCCTGCCGGTGTTCAAGGCCAGCTATGCCGATGCTTACAACACCGCGCTGTTTATCGACCCGCTGGACGGTGCCCTGGCCAGCCGCGTGCAGGATGCCGACCGCACGGAAGGCTGGACCTTCGCCTATCTGCACAAGTGGGAGTTTCTCGCAGGTATAGGCAATGGCTACAAACACCTGCTGCTTGGTATCGTCGCGCTGGCCCATGTGTTGTTGGCGCTGGTGGGCCTGAGCCTGCTGCGGCGAGGATCGCGATAATGAAACAGGGTCTATCCATATCCCTTGAACGTGCCTGGAGCTGAAGATGCACAAGCCGACTACGCCGAATGTCTCGTTCTACAACCTGGCCTGGCGCTGGCATTTCTATGCCGGGCTATTCGTTATCCCGTTTTTGATTCTGCTCTCGGTCACGGGGATCATCTACCTGTTCAAGCCGCAGCTGGACCAGCTGATGTATGCCGAGCTGCTGCAGGTAGCGAGCGCCGAGCAGGCACTCTCCGCCGATCAGCAATTGACGCGGGTGCGTCAAGCGTATCCAGAGGCGAGCATCAGCCAATACCTGCCGCCGGTAAACGCCGAGCGCAGTGCGCAATTTGTACTTGATGCAGGCGGGCAGACGCTGAATGTATTTGTCGACCCTTATCGCGGCACAGTGCTGGGCAGTCAGGATGCGCAGGACAACCTGCAGGCCATCGCCCGCCAGCTGCATGGCGACCTCATGGTCGGCACCCTGGGCGATCGGCTGATCGAGTTGGCCGCTGGCTGGGGCATTGTGCTGGTGGTCTCCGGTTTGTACCTGTGGTGGCCGCGCGGTCGCTCGGGTGCGGGTGTGCTGTGGCCGCGACTGACGGCACGTGGGCGTTTGCTGTGGCGTGACCTGCATGCGGTGACCGGCTTTTGGGGCTCGCTGCTGCTGTTATTTATGCTGCTCACCGGCATGACCTGGACCGGCTTCTGGGGCGCGCAGTTCGCTGGCGCCTGGAATCACTTTCCCGCAGCAATGTGGGACGACGTGCCGCAGTCCGGGCAGCTCACCGGTAGCCTGAATAACAGCAGCAAACAGACCGTCGCGTGGGCGGTGGAAACCACGCCGCTGCCGGCTTCCGATCCGCATGCCGCGCATAACGGCCACGCCGCCAGCGCTGCGCCAAGCACCGTAGCTCAGATCAGTTTGCAGCAGGTGGTCGAAACCGCTGCCGAGCGTGGCGTGCAACCGGGTTACAGCATCACCTTGCCGAAAGGTGAAACCGGCGTGTACAGCATCGCCCTGTTCGCCGATGACCCACGTAACGACGCCACCCTGCATATCGATCAGTACAGCGGCGCGGTGCTGGCCGACGTGCGCTGGAAGGATTACGGCGTGGTGGCGAAGACGGTGGAAACCGGGGTCATGCTGCATGAAGGCAAGCTGTTCGGCCTGGCCAACCAGTTGCTGATGCTCGCGGTCTGCTTGCTGGTGCTGCTCAGTGCGATCAGCGGGCTGGTCATGTGGTGGCAACGCCGTCCGACTGGAAAGCTCGGCGTACCGCCGCTACGGCATGACCTGCCACGTTGGAAAACCGCAATTGTCATCATGTGCCTGCTCGGCGCCGCCTTCCCGTTGGTGGGCGCGTCCCTGTTGTTGATCTGGGCGCTGGATTGGCTGCTGCTCTCGCGCCTGCCTGGGCAGCGCCTGGCTAACGGCTGAATGGATTTGCTGGTGCGGGCTTGGCCCGCGTCAAAGCTTCGCGCTACAACACTTGTCATGGACAGTTAGTCCACCATCGGAGGAACACCATGTTGTTGAACAAGACCCTGCTGATCGCCGCACTGCTGAGCCCAAGCCTGTTCGCCAGCGCCCATGAATACAGCGCCGGTGAGCTGCATATCGAACACCCCTGGTCGCGGGAAATGCCATCTGTAGCACCGACGGCGGCGGCCTATTTCGTGGTGCATAACAAGGGCACCGAGGCCGATCGCCTGCTCAGCGTCAGCAGCCCAGCGGCAGGCAAGGCTGAGCTGCACGAGCATATTCACGCCGATGGCCTGATGAAGATGCAGCAGGTGCAGACCGTGGCGATTCCTGCCGGTGGCGAAGTGAAGTTCGCGCCCATGGGCTACCACGTCATGCTGTTCAATCTGAAACAGCAGGCCAAGGACGGCGAGCGTTTTCCGCTGACCCTGACCTTCGAGAAGGCCGGCGCGGTCGAGGTGGAGATCGCCGTGCAGAAGGATGCGCCGGCCGATGAGAAAACCCATGGCGAAGGGCACGCACACTGATCGGCAGCTCGTCGGGTGGATAACGCTTTATCCATCCACCGATTCGCGATGGTGGATAAGAAAAGCGATAGCTACGAGCCCCGATCCGCCCTACCTGGATCTAGTAAATCCCGGATTTGCATCCGGGCTACGCGCTGATCGGTAGCTAAAGCAGCCACGATTTATGTAGGGCGGCCCATGGCCGCGATAGGTCATACAGACCAGAAACATCGCGGGCATGGGACTTGGCGCCCCCCCGCTCCTACAAGTTGTAGCCTGCGTCAGACCAGTCTTGCATCCAGGCTGTTCTGCGCCAGGCGTTGCGCCTGCTCCTGGGTCATACCCAGGCTGTCATGCAGGGCGGCGAAGTTTTCGGTGACGTAGCCACCGAAGTAGGCGGGATCGTCCGAGTTCACTGTCACCTTCACCCCACGCTCGAGCATCTGCAGGATATTGTGCTGGCGCATGTCGTCGAACACGCAGAGCTTGGTGTTCGAGAGTGGGCAGACGGTCAGCGGGATCTGCTCGTCGATGATGCGCTGCATCAGCCGCTCGTCTTCAATGGCGCGTACGCCGTGGTCGATGCGCTCAATCTTCAGCAGGTCCAGGGCTTCCCAGATGTATTCGGGAGGGCCTTCCTCGCCGGCGTGGGCCACGGTCAGATAACCCTCGCTGCGCGCTTTGTCGAACACCCGCTGGAACTTGCTCGGCGGATGGCCCATCTCCGAGCTGTCGAGACCGACGGCGATAAACGCATCGCGGAATGGCTTGGCCTGCTCAAGCGTTTTGAACGCTTCTTCTTCGGACAGATGGCGTAGAAAACTCAGGATCAAACCGTGGCTGATGCCCAGTTGTTTCTCACCATCGACCAGCGCCTGCTTGATCCCGCGCAGTACTACTTCAAAGGGAATACCGCGATCCGTGTGGGTCTGCGGGTCGAAGAACGGCTCGGTATGAATTACGTTCTGTTCTTTGCACTTGAGCAGGTAGGCCCAGGCCAGGTCATAGAAGTCCTGCTCGCTGCGCAGCACGTTGGCACCGGCATAGTAGAGGTCGAGAAATTCCTGCAGGTTGTTGAAGGCGTACGCACTGCGCAGCGCCTCGACGTCGTTCCAGGGCAGGGCAATCTTGTTGCGCTCGGCCAGGGCAAACAACAACTCGGGCTCCAATGAACCTTCCAGGTGCAAGTGCAGTTCAGCTTTGGGCAGGGCGTTGAGCCAGTCGTACATGGTCGGGTCTCGTTTTCAGGCGTGGTCGCGACAAAGTTTAACCGCAAGGACAGGATTCGCCGAATCGGTCTAGTAGGGTGGACATCGCTTTCTATGTCCACCATGCGGGCTCGGCAAGGAATCGATGAAGAAGCGTCAGCTCCGCGCTTCGGCTTCTATGAGGTGGTTTCGCTGCGGCAGGGCTTACAGCGGCCGCAGCGCACTCCGTCCACGGCTGATATCCGCCAGCAGCCGCTGTAGCTCGGCTACCTGTGGCGCGGGGATGGCCAGCTGCAGCTCGGCACCTGTGGCGTCGTAGTCTTCGTGCTCCAGCAGGCAGTCCAGTTCTGCCAGGCGCGCCTTGAGCAGCGGCAGTTCGGCGAACAGGCAGTGGCAGCGAAACTGCTCACGGGCCACCAACGCGATGCGCGGTGCGCTTTGCAGGCATTTGTTGGCGCTGCCGCCGTAGGCGCGAGCCAGGCCACCGGTGCCGAGCTGGATGCCGCCGTAGAAGCGGATTACCAGCACCGCGACCTGATCCATCTCCTGAGCTTCGATGGCCGCCAGGATCGGCCGACCTGCAGTGCCGCCGGGTTCGCCGTCGTCACTGAAACGGTATTGCTGGCCGACTTTCCAGGCCCAGCAGTTATGGCTGGCACTGGCATCGCTGTTTGCTGCGATAAACGCCTGCGCCTCCGCCGCGCTGGTAACTGGCGCGGCGAGGGCGATAAAGCGACTTTTGCGAATTTCCTCGCGGTAATCGCAAGGGCCGAGCGGGGTGAAAGGCATCAGGCGTCTTTGGTTGGCGGTATCAGGCCGCAACCCTTGAGGATGATGGCAATCAGGTTATCGCCGGCTTCATCGTAGTCCTGCTTGGTCAGCCGCGAGCGACCGGTGACGCGGCAGATCTGCGAGGCAAAGTCGGCATAGTGTTGGGTGCTGCCCCACAGCAGGAAGATCAGGTGCACCGGGTCCACCGGGTCCATCTTGCCGGCGGCGCTCCAGGCGGCGAATACCGCAGCTCGGCCACGGAACCAGGCTTGATAATCCTGATTGAGCATCTGCGTGAGGTGTTCGCCACCGCTGATCACTTCCATGGCATAGATGCGCGAGGCTTTCGGGTTGCGGCGGGAGAATTCCATCTTGGCGCGGATATAGCCGGCCAGCGCGGCGGCCGGATCGTCGGCGACGGTCAGGTTATTGAAGGTGCTGTCCCACAGTTCGAGAATGTTCGCCAACACCGCCTGATACAGGCCCAACTTGTTGCTGAAGTAGTAATGCAGGTTGGCTTTCGGCAGCCCGACGTTCTGCGCGATGGTGTTCATGCTGGTGCCTTTGAAGCCGTGCTTGGCGAACTCTTCTTCGGCGGCCTTGATGATCGCTTCTTCGTTTTTCTGCCGAATTCGGCCGGCAGGTTTGGTCGTCGTATCGGCTCGGTGCGCAAGTACTTCAACAGTCATGGGCGGTTCCGCAGTGGTCAGGTTTTCGGACGACAGCACTGATACCCCAGCGCCGCTTGGGTGACAAGCGCAAGGGGCGGAAAAACTGACCTAAGTACGCTGCAATCCGGCTTTTGCACCAGAGTTGTGCGTGTAAGTGGCGTGCTGCGAGAGGTGGGTGGAACGGGGCGCGTAGCTGACGCTTTGCCCATCCACCGCCGCGATTGGTGGATGGGTAAAGCGTTATCCACCCTGCGTTGCCGCAGATATCGCGCATGAACATAGGCTTTACGGGCCTCGATCATGCGGCTCAGGGTTCGTCTGTGCTGCGCTCTGTTCCCTACGGCCACCCAGATACCAGCCCAGCGCGCCCCAGGCGGCTGCGCACATAGCGCCCGCCACCGCGGCAATCAGTACGCCGTTGGCGAGCATATCGAGCAGGGCCTTGGCCCACGCGCTGACGGCGTCGCCGCCGCGGTAGACCACCGTGTCGATAAAGTTCTTGGCCTTGTACTTGCTCTCGGCATCCAGCGGGGCGAAGAGCATTTCCCGGCCGGGACGCACGAAAGCGTATTCGCCAACCCGGCGCACAATCATCAGCGCCGCGAGCATGGCGAACGTCGGGGCCAGGGCCAGGCCGATAAAACCCAGACAGACCAGCAACGGCACCCCGGCGAGCAAGGCGCGGATGCCGAAGCGCTGGGCGATGCGCCCGGTGATAAACAGCTGCGCGAGCAAGGACAGCGCCTGCACGCAGAAATCGATCAGGCCGAACACGCGGATCTGCTCGTTGCGCTCGGGGAAGGTCTCCGCCACCAGGCGCGCCTGCTCGAAGTAGAGAAAGGTGCTGGCGGTGGCCAGCAGGATGACGAAGGCGCTGATGCCCAGCAGATAGGGCGAGGCGAGCACGCGGGTCAGGCCGCTGAACGGGTTACCGAGCACCGGCTGGTGCGGGTTTTCGCTGGGCGGTGCGCCCGGCCGGCCAGCACCACCAATCGCGCGCCAGGCCATCAGCTGCTGCTTGGCCAGGATCGCCATGCCCAGCAGCAATGCCGCCAGCAAAATCAGCCCGCTCTGCCCGAGGCGCTCAATCAACAGTGCGCCCAGCGCCGGCCCGGCCAAGCCGCCGCAGCTGGCCCCGGCGGCGATAAAGGCGAACAGGCGCTTGGCCTGGGCGCTGTCGAACACATCGGCCATCAGGCTCCAGGCCACCGAGGCAACGAACAGGTTGTAGACCGAGATCCACACATAAAACCCCCGCGCCACCCAGAGGTCATCGGCGCTGCGCTGAAACAGTGCGGCGAAGGCCAGCAGGTTGACGATAAAAAAGCCGTACACCCAATCGATATAGCGCGCCCGCGCCACCGTCGAGTTAAGCCAGGCGAATAGCGGTACGGCGGCGAGCATCAACAGAAAGGTCGCGGTGAATAGCCATTGCAGGTTTTCCACGCCGCCGCGAATGCCCATGGCCTCGCGAATCGGCCGCAGCATGAAATAACCGCTGAACAGGCAGAAGAACAGGGCAAACCCGCACAGTGCCGCCAGTAATTCGCCAGACCGTGCGTTGATCGCCTGGGCCAAGCGCTGCGCCGGGCTCATCGCTTGGCCTCTAGCCGGCCGTTGAAAAACGTAGGCGAGGCAGGCAGCGCAAGGCGCAACGTTAGTAACAGCCTCCGGCTGGTCAGAACGGCGAAAATGCGAAGTTCACGAGTTGTAAATGAGCAATTTGAGCCTGGTTTTAACGCCGCGATGACAACGCAGGTAGTTTTTAAACAGCCTGCTAGCCCATGCATCTCAGCTGAACGCCTGGATGATCTTCTCGCGCAGCGCCGCATCCGGTAGGCGGCCGATGCCGGCCTTGAGGTTGTCGGCCATATAGCGCGGGTTGGAAGTGGCCGGGATCACCACCGTGACCGCCGGGTTGGCGAGGATAAATTTGAGCAGTAACTGCGCCCAGGTTGTGGCGTCGGTCTCTATCGCCCAGCTGGGCAGCGGCTTGCCCTTGACCCGGCTGATTAACTGACCCCGTTGGAATGGCCGGTTGATCAGCGTAGCGATGCCGTGGTCGGCGCAATAAGGCAGCAGGCGCTTCTCGGCATTGCGCTCACCCACCGAATAGTTGAATTGGACGAAATCCACCGATTCCTTGGCCAGCACTTCCAGAAGGTCGTCGTGGGCGGATTCGATGTAATGGGTGATGCCGATGTAGCGCACCTTGCCCTCGGCTTTCAGCTCGCGCAGTAAGGCCAGTTGGGTGCGGGTGTCCTGCAGGTTATGCACCTGCACCAGGTCGAGCCGGTCGGTTTGCAGTGCGCGCAGGCTGGCTTCGAACTGTGCCATGCCGCGCTCGCGGCCGGTGGCGGAAATCTTGCTGGCAAGGAAGGCCTTGTCCTGGGTGCTGGTGCGTTTGAGCAACTCACCCGTAACTGCCTCGGAAGCGCCATAGCTGGGCGCGGTGTCGATCAGCCTGGCACCGCCGTTGATAAAGGTACGCATCACCGAATCCAGCGGTTCCAGGCTGTCCTCCGTGAGGCTGACATCGAAGGTGCGCGAGGTGCCCAAGCCGATCACTGGCAGCAGTTCAGCACTGCTGGGAATGGCGCGTTTCAGCAATTGGCTGGGGTCGGCCAACACCAGGGACGGCAGCCATGGCGTGGCGGCGAGCGCGAGCAGGCTGGCGCTGCCCTGGATAAAGCGACGACGGCTAGGCATAAGCGCCTCCGTGGTGATACGGCATAAATTAGGGGATCAAAGCCGCGCCTGGCGTGGCTTGGACCGAGCATAGACTTGTGAGTCCTGACGCCGTCCAAGGTTACGTGGCCAGTTGTTACCTGGTGTGTCGCTATGCCTCGGCCAACGCTTCCAGAAAGCTTTCCAGCACCAGATGCGGTCGGCGGCCTTTACGGGTGACCGAGGCCAGGCTGATGTCATAGAAGCGGCTATCGGGCTTGAGTACGCGCAGGCGGCCCTGCTGCACCCATGCCTGGGCGTAGTGGTCGGGCAGGTAGCCGATATAGCGCCCAGTGAGAATCAGAAACGCCATGCCTTCGCGGTCCGAGGCGCTGGCCGTGCAGTTCAGAGCCTGGTAGTGGCTCTGCACCTCGGGTGGCAGGCGGAAGGTCGGGGCGATGGCTTCCTGAGCGTTCAGGCGCTGATCTTCCAGCTGCTGATCATCGACATAGAACAGCGGGTGGCCGACCGCGCAGTAGAGCAGCGAACGTTCGTCATACAGCGCCTGGTAGTCCAGCCCGGACAGCGCCGTAACCTGCGGCACCACGCCGATGTGCAGGCGGCCGTCGAGTACGCCTTGCTCGACTTCGCTGGGCGGGGTCATGCGGATATGGATATGCACGTCCGGGCCGCGTTCTTTCAAGCGCGCCAGGGCGTTGGTGATGCGCATATGCGGCACCGTTACCAGGTTGTCGGTCAGGCCGATATTCAGCTCGCCGCGCAGGTGCTGGTGCAGGCCGTTGACCTCGGTGCGAAAACTCTCCAGCGCCGCCAGCAGCTGCTGGGTGCTCTGGTAGACCTCGCGACCTTCCTCGGTCAGGGCAAAGCCGGCGCGGCCGCGTTGGCACAGGCGCAAACCCAGGCGCTGTTCGAGGTCGCTCATCTGCTGGCTGATTGCCGAGCGGCCGATGCCCAAGGCGCTTTCCGCAGCGGAAAAGCCGCCGCATTCCACCACGCTGCGAAACAGCTTGAGCAGACGAATATCAAAATCACTGACCTGGGCCAGCGGATCGGGGCGGCGGGTGCTCATTGCGTATTGCTCATTGTTTACTGCTGTTTGTTTAGTAGACGCTTAACTAAAGATAAGAAGAGTCGTGTTTTCCTGACTCTAAGCCCGTGGCACCTTTGCTGGCAACTGCTTCTCTATCTAAGAACACCGCCCTTCCTTGCGAGGCCGCACCATGAACATGCCGCAGACCGAAGTCCCGTCCCTGGCCAGCCAGCTCAAGCTGGATGCGCACTGGATGCCGTTTTCCGCCAACCGCAATTTCAAGCGCGACCCGCGCCTGATCGTGGCTGCCGACGGTAACCACTTTATCGACGACAGAGGCCGGCGCATCTTCGACAGCCTGTCCGGGCTGTGGACCTGCGGTGCAGGGCACAATCGCAAGGAAATTCAGGACGCCGTGGCCAAGCAGCTGGGCACCCTCGATTACGCGCCGGGCTTCCAGTACGGCCATCCACTGTCCTATCAGCTGGCCGAGAAAATCACCGAGCTGACCCCGGCTGGCCTCGATCACGTGTTCTACACCGACTCCGGCTCCGAGTGCGCCGACACCTCGGTGAAGATGGCCAAGGCCTACTGGCGCCTGAAAGGCCAGCCGAGCAAGACCAAATTTATCGGCCGCGCCCGTGGTTACCACGGCGTAAACATCGCCGGTACCTCGCTGGGCGGCATCGGTGGCAACCGCAAGATGTTCGGCCAGATGATGGACGCCGACCACCTGCCGCACACCCTGCAGCCGCACTTGGCCTACACCAAGGGCATGGCAGCCACCGGCGGTGTGGAGCTGGCCAACGAGCTGCTGAAACTGATCGAACTGCACGACGGCTCCAACATCGCTGCCGTTATCGTCGAGCCGATGTCCGGTTCCGCCGGCGTGATCGTGCCTCCAGTTGGCTACCTGCAGCGCCTGCGGGAAATCTGTACCCAGCACAATATCCTGCTGATCTTCGACGAAGTGATCACCGCTTACGGCCGCATGGGCAAATGGACCGGTGCCGAATTCTTCGGCGTGGTTCCGGACCTGATGAACACCGCCAAGCAGATCACCAACGGCGCGATTCCACTGGGTGCGGTGATCGCCTCCAGCGAGATCTACAACACCTTTATGAACCAGGCGATTCCCGAGCACATGGTCGAGTTTGGCCACGGCTACACCTACTCGGGCCACCCGGTCGCCTGCGCCGCTGGCCTAGCAACCCTGGAGCTGCTCAAACGCGACAACCTGATCGAGCAGTCCGCCGCCCTGGCGCCGATCTTCGAAGACAAGCTGCATGGCCTCAAAGGCAGCAAGAACGTCATCGACATCCGCAACTGCGGCCTGGCCGGCGCGATCCAGATCAGCCCGCGTGACGGTGACCCGGTGATCCGTCCCTTCGAGGCCGGCATCAAGCTGTGGAACGCCGGCTTCTACGTGCGCTTCGGCGGCGACACACTGCAGTTCGGGCCAACCTTCAACACCACGCCCGAGCAGCTGGACTCCGTGTTCAACGCCGTCGGTGATGTACTGAACGCACTCGATTGAGCCGTAGGGTGGATGACGCTGTTTTCATCCACCATTGCGGTATTGGATCAGCCCGGTGGATGAGTGAAGCGTCATCCACCCTACGGAACACACCCATTTTCCTGCAGGTGCCAGCTGTTCGGCTTCTGCAAAAACAAGATCCGTTATTAAGGAATTGCCATGACCACCGTAAACCACCTGATCCACGGCGAACTGACCGCCGGCACCGGCCGCTCGGCTTCCGTGTTCAACCCGTCCACCGGCGCGGCGACCAAGAAAGTCGCCCTGGCCGATCGCGCCACCATGCAACTGGCCATCGACTCGGCCAAGAGCGCCTTCCCGGCCTGGCGCAACACCCCGCCAGCCAAGCGCGCCCAGGTGATGTTCCGCTTCAAGCAGTTGCTGGAGCAGCACGAAGCGACCATCTCCAAGCTGATCAGCGAAGAGCACGGCAAAACCCTGGAAGACGCCGCCGGTGAACTCAAGCGCGGCATCGAGAACGTCGAATTCGCCTGCGCCGCCCCGGAAATCCTCAAGGGCGAGTACAGCCGCAACGTCGGCCCGAATATCGACGCCTGGAGCGACATGCAGCCAATCGGCGTAGTCGCCGGTATCACCCCGTTCAACTTCCCGGCCATGGTGCCGCTGTGGATGTACCCGCTGGCCATCGTCTGCGGTAACTGCTTTATCTTGAAGCCGTCCGAGCGTGACCCAAGCTCCACCCTCTACATTGCCCAATTGCTGCAAGAGGCCGGCCTGCCAAAAGGCGTGCTCAACGTGGTGCACGGCGACAAGGAAGCCGTGGATGCGCTGATCGAAGCACCGGAAGTCAAAGCCCTGAGCTTTGTAGGCTCCACGCCGATTGCCGAATACATCTACAGCGAAGGCACCAAGCGCGGTAAGCGCGTACAGGCCCTGGGCGGCGCGAAAAACCACGCCGTATTGATGCCTGATGCCGATCTGGACAACGCCGTCAGCGCACTGATGGGCGCGGCCTACGGTTCCTGCGGCGAGCGCTGCATGGCCATCTCGGTGGCCGTGTGCGTAGGCGACCAGATCGCCGATGCACTGGTCGAGAAGATCGTGCCGCAAATCAAAGCGCTGAAAATCGGTGCCGGCACCTCCTGCGGCCTGGACATGGGCCCGCTGGTTACCGGCGCGGCGCGTGACAAGGTCAAAGGCTATATCGACGCCGGTGTGGCCCAGGGCGCAAGCCTGGTGGTCGACGGTCGTAACCTGGTGGTGGCCGGCAACGAAAACGGCTTCTTCGTCGGCGGCACCCTGTTCGACAAGGTGACCCCGGAGATGACCATCTACACCGATGAAATCTTCGGCCCCGTGCTGTGCATCGTCCGTGTCGGCAGTCTGGAAGCGGCCATGCAGCTGATCAACGACCACGAATATGGCAACGGCACCTGCATCTTCACCCGTGACGGTGAGTCGGCCCGCCTGTTCTGCGACGAGATTGAAGTCGGCATGGTCGGCGTCAACGTACCGCTGCCGGTACCAGTGGCCTACCACAGCTTCGGCGGCTGGAAGCGCTCGCTGTTCGGTGACCTGCACGCCTACGGCCCGGACGGTGTGCGCTTCTACACCCGCAAGAAGGCCATCACCCAGCGCTGGCCGCAACGCGCCAGCCATGAGGCTGCGCAATTCGCCTTCCCGAGTAATGGCTAAGTAATACCCAAGGGGGCTGATCGCAGGATCAGCCCCCTTTTTGGATGTGGATGACGACCGTAGGAGCGGGCCATGCCCGCGATCAAGGCCACCACCGAATCGCGGGCATGGGACTAGGCGCCCCCCCCGTTCCTACAACAGCAACAAACCAGCCGCGCGGGCGCGGCGTTGGTGCAGTGACCGCAGGTTACGGCACCCCTTGGGTGAGCGGGTTCAGGGTTTCCTGACCCGCAAGCCCGCTCTCCCAAGGGCAGCCCACTTCAATTAACAAGGGCCAGCTTACGGGCGAGCGAGCTAGAGAAAAACCAGGCGAGAACGGCTGAGAAAGCGGAGTTTACGAGTTGTAAATGAGCATTTCGAAGCCGTTCTCAACGCAGTTTTTCCGACGCGCAGCCGGTCGTAGGCGGTCCTTAGAAGAGGACTCCTTGCAATGAATAAACCCATGATTGGCCTACCCCTGTGCCGTTGGCAGCTGACCAGCCGTGATATCGGCTGGTTTCACCTGGTCGGCGAGAAGTACATCCACGCCGTCACCGGCTACGGTGCCTTCCCGCTGATGATCCCGGCCTTCGGCGATGATCTGGACATGGACACGGTGCTGGATAGCGTCAGCGGCATCATGTTCGGCGGCTCACTTTCCAACGTGCACCCGAGCTTCTATGGCGACGACCATCCTGGTCTGGGCCTGGCCGACAAACCCCGTGATGAAACCGTGTTGCGCCTGCTGCGCGCCTGTATTGATCGCGGCATTCCCTTCCTCGGCATCTGCCGGGGCATGCAGGAAATGAACGTATTGTTCGGCGGCACCCTGCACCGTGAAGTGCATGAAGTTGCAGGCCGTCTTGATCACCGTGAGGTGAAGGACGTACCGGACGACGTGGCCTACGGCCCGATGCACAACGTGGCCCTGACTGAGGGCGGTGTGCTGCATTCGCTGTTCGGCGAGCGGCAGATCAAGGTCAACTCGTTGCACGGTCAGGGGGTTGATCGTCTCGGCGAGGGCTTGCAGGTTGAAGCCGTGGCCGAGGATGGGCAGATTGAGGCCGTCAGTGTGATTGGCGCCAAGGCGTTTGCAGTTGGCGTGCAGTGGCATCCCGAGTATCGCTATTGGGAGAAGGCGGATTACAACGCGCTGTTGGGGGCGTTTCATCAGGCGGCGAGGGAGTATCAGGGGAGGAAGTTGGAGAAGAGTAGGGCGGCTGAGGTTGCTTGATTAGCGTTGCGTTTATACGGTGAGAGAGTTTAAAGGCCCGTCGAATGACGGGCCTTTAAACTTGTACTTTGCAGTTGTGTTGGTTTGGCGCATAGCTAATGCGTGTAGTGCTAACTAAGCCACTCAAAACTGCTTGCTAGGGATGTAAGTTTCTTAGCTATAGATGATATTTTCTCACCGATACCTTCAGCTTTTCCAAGAGTAGAGTCTATCTTTTCTATTACGTCAATCCCCTGGTTGATTACTCGTTTTGCAGAAGTTGTTTCTGGTTTTTCAATTACTGTATTTATTGAATTTATGATTTGTGTTATTTCATTTGCTTTTTGCGGTGCGAGCTGTAGGAGTTCGTTGAGAGCGCGGTTGAACTCCTCAAGTTCTTCCAGTTTTACTAGTCTTTGTCCTCTGCTTGAATAGTCTTCACAGATGCAGCTTTCCAACTTGCAGACTGGGCAGCCTTCATAGTAGTAAGTTATGAGTTCGGTTGATAAGTTTTTTGATGAGAGCATAGACCAAGCAGATAACATCCATGCTAATACGTCAGCTAATTCTTCAGCGATGTTTTCTTTAGATCGGTTGCCTTTGCAGAATCCAGTGTAGGCCTCATGTATCTCACCAAGCTCCTCAAGTATCTTTGAGAAGTGGAACACTGGCCCAATAGTCACCCATATGTGTCTGTTTGCTGGATATATTTCGTTTATTTTATCAATTGTTTTATCAATTGTTGAATGTGGATTGCTGTTTATTATTGATAGATATTTATTTTGTAGAGCTTCTTGGGTCGTCCACTCTTGGGTATGTGCTGCAGGTTTTTTGCCTGTTTGAAAGCACGAGCATGGGCAAACAATGCAATAAGGACATACGCCAGGAAATTTCTTTTTAATGGCTGTGTCAATATCTATGTTTAGATTGTTGCTTATGGCGAAAAGCCATGATATTGATTTTAAGTAATATTTTGTGCTGTGGGATTCGTCGTTAGCTGATCGAGATAGATATGAGATGTTTCTAAATAAATATGAGAATAAATAGCCAATATCTCGAGTTTTGTTTTTTTCAGAGTACAAGGTGGCGAAGTATTTTTGGAAGTCAGAGATGCTGCTAGGTTTTGGCGTTGTATTCTTCATTTGAGTCCATTCCAGAGTGTTGTTTTTTTGATGTATCTATTGTGTGCTTCAGATTGTTTTCAAGTCATTCTCTCTAAAATTTAGAGTGTGACGGATAGGTTGAAAGTTAGTCATGCCGTTAGCTCCAATCTTGCTCGTACACTTAGCGCGTTTTATTTGTTCGATTTTTTGTTTCGTACCGCAAGCGCCTGGCCACCTGTAGCGGTGGAACCCTGCATTTGCAGTTCAAATCTTCCGTTCTGCGCTTTTATCAACTCACTTAGCTTTTTGAAGCCATACATGCGTGAGTCAAAGTCCGAGCGCAGTTTGCTGATATTGGAGCCGAGTACTGCGAGTAGGCACCAGCCATCCTCATCCGAAATGTCCTCAATTACCTTGGCAATAAAATCCACCGGCACCTTCTGCGGTTTGACCTTGGCCGGTGCAGGCTGCGCAGCAGGTTTGGTTTCCAGCGTGGCGGCTGGCGTTTGCGTAGTTGCTGACGCGCCATTGGCAGGGCTTTCCGGCTCTGCGGGTTCGGCGTCGTTGCGCAGCAGTTCGGTGTAGATAAATTTGTCGCAGGCGGACACGAAGGGTTTAGGTGTTTTCTGTTCGCCAAAGCCGATTACTTCCAGCCCTTCTTCACGCAGGCGTGCGGCCAGGCGGGTGAAGTCGCTGTCGCTGGAGACCAGGCAAAAACCATCAAAGCGCCGGGTATAGAGCAGGTCCATGGCGTCGATGATCAGTGAGCTGTCGGTGGCGTTTTTGCCGGTGGTGTAGGCGAACTGCTGCATGGGTTGAATCGAGTGTTCCAGCAGTACCTTTTTCCAGCCGCCCAGTTGCGGGCCGGTCCAGTCGCCGTAGATGCGTTTGACGCTGGCGACGCCGTATTTGGCGATTTCCTCGAACAGGCCTTCAACGATTGCAGCGGAGGCGTTGTCGGCATCGATCAGCACGGCTAGGTGCTTTTGTTGCCGAGCGGGGCTTGGTTTGGCGGCCATGCTTCTTCCTTGAATGAGGTTGGCTCGACCTTACTGCTAATGGGTGGCAATGCGCCATAGTTTGCGCATTGGCTTTTGGTCTTGGTGTGTGTCCGCCGCTTATGTGTAGTTGCTACTAACGGTTCCGCCCTTACGGCGGGTCACTTCTGGCAAACGCCCCAGAAGTAACCAAGAGGTCTTGCCCCTTGCATCCGGCCCGACTTCGTCGGGTTCCCTCGCTCCATCATTGTTCCAGGGACCGGCGTACAAGGGCCGTCCCTGGCCCTTTACGCCTCTCGCCGCATCCATGCGGCTCGCTCCCTTCCACAACGACTCCACTCGGCCTTCTGATGGGGCGTTTGGCGTCGTCTGTGAAATCGCTGGTTGAAAAGCAAAAAGCATGGCGGGTTTCACCCGCCCTACAGGTTACGACTACGAACTCGTAGGAGCGGCCCATGGCCGCGATGCTTTTGGTCTTTGTTCTGCTCTTGCCTTTCGTTCTGCTATCCAGAAATCGCCCAGTCAACGCGGTCCCCGAATCCCGTCAGGAGGCCGAAACGTAGCGAAGCGCAGTAACAGCCGAAGGCTGGCCCGAAGGGTGAGCGCAGCGAATCAAGTAACTCGCTGTAAGGGCGAAACCAGTAAGTAGGGCCAATCAATCAGCGGCGGGTGTACCGTAATCGCCATGCCGTAAGCCCTAATCTGCCGGCACTTGTGGCAGTGCCCGCGTGATGCCTGGGCGGCCAGCCTGAACCTGGCAATGGGCGCCACGGGGGGATTTTTACACTAGAGTGAAGGCATTCCCTGCGCAGGCCTTGAACATGAGCGATTACCCACGCCCGGTTAACGATGGCGCGCGCATACGTGCGCTGGACGCGCTTGAACTGATGGGCTCCGCGCCGGAGCGGGAGTTTGATCGCGTGGTGCAGATGGCTGCGCGGATTTTCGATGTGCCGATTGCTCTGGTGTCGCTGGTGCACCGCGACCATCAGTTCTTCAAGGCGCGAGTGGGGCTGGATGTCTGTGAGACGAGCCGGGAGTTGTCCTTCTGTACCTACGCAATCATGGGCCAGACGGCGTTTGTCGTGGCTGATGCCCATGACGATGAGCGCTTCAGTGCCAATGCGCTGGTAACGGGCGCACCGAATATTCGCTTTTATGCGGGGTTTCCGCTGTTAACGGCCGACGGTCATGCGCTGGGCAGCCTGTGTGTGATCGACCAGAAACCGCGGCATGATTTTTCCGTGCGTGACGAGCAGATCCTCAGGGACTTGGCAGCGCTGCTCAGCGAGTACATCGACCAGCGCTGTTTCGCGCGCGAGGGCGATGAGTTGCGCAGCCGCTTCCGGCATATTGCGGCCACTTCACCCGACGGCATCATATGCGCCAACAGCCGCAACCTGATCACTTCCTGGAACGAGGCGGCCGAGAAGCTGTTCGGCTACTCGGCGCAGGAGGCCATCGGCCAGACGCTGGATCTGATCATCCCTGCCCCGATGCGTGGGCACCATGCAGCCGGGGTTGCACGGGTTGCCGGCGGCGGCGCGCCGCGGCTGATTGGTTCGTCGGTCAATGTGCATGCGCTGCGGCGCGACGGTTCGCAGTTTCCCATCGAGTTATCGTTGTCGCAGTGGCAGGAGGAGGGTGAGCGCTGTTTTGGCGCGATCATCCGTGACATTACCGCACGCACCGAGCTGGAGAAGCAGCTCAAGCATGCGGCGGAACACGATTACCTGACCGGGCTGGCCAACCGTGCGCGGCTTAAACGCTGCATCCAGGAGGCGCTGGCCGCGCAACAACCGGCCACCCTGCTGCTGATCGATCTGGATGGCTTCAAGGATGTCAACGATACCCTGGGGCATAGCGCTGGTGACTTCGTGTTGCAGGTGGTGGCGGCGCGCTTGCGCGAAGCGGTGCCGCTGGAGCAGATGGTCAGCCGGCTCGGTGGCGATGAGTTTGTGGTGTTTGTGACCGGCAGTACCGATCAGGAGTCGGCGCGGGCTTTGGGCCTGGAGCTGATTGGGGTCATCGAGGAGCAGATCGAGTTTGATGATCAGCCCATTTTCATCGGGGCGAGCGTGGGCGTGGCGATCCACTGCGGCACCGGTGAAAGTGATGAGCAGTTGCTGGGCAATGCCGACCTGGCGCTCTACCAGGCCAAGTCCGATGGCCGCCATCTGGTGAACATCTTCAACCCTGAGTTGCGCCAAACGGCTTCTCGCAAGGGCGCGATCAGTTCGTCGATGCGCCAGGCCTGGGAGTGTCAGGAATTCGAGATGTATTACCAGCCGCAGGTCAACTTGGCCGACGGTTCGTTGTGTGGGGCCGAGGCGCTGATTCGCTGGAACCATCCAACTCAGGGCGTTACTGCGCCAGCGGTGTTTTTGCCGGTGCTGGAAGCTGGTCTGTTGGCCATCCCCGTGGGTGAGTGGATTCTGCGTACAGCCTGCCGGCAGGCTGCGCAGTGGCGCAGCATGGGCATTGGGCACTTTCGGATCGGTGTGAACCTGTTCGCGGCGCAGTTTCGCGCCCGCGATTTTGCGGACATGGTTGAGGCCATCCTGGCCGAATTCAATCTGCCGGCCAGCGCTCTGGAGCTGGAAATTACCGAGAACACCATTTTGCGCAACGAGCAACGCATCATGCAGCCGCTGCGCCACCTGCGCGCGCTGGGGGTGGGGATCGCCTTCGATGATTTCGGCACCGGGTTCGCCTCCCTCAGCATGCTTAAGGATTATCCCGTCAGCCGCCTGAAGATCGACCGATCCTTCGTCAGCGGAGCCGACCGCAGCCTGCGCGATGAGGCCATTGTCGAGGCGGTCAGCCGGCTGGCAGCGGGGTTTCAGCTTGAGGTGATTGCCGAGGGGATCGAGACGCATGAGCAGGCCAGGCTGATGCAGCACTATGCCTGCGGCGAAGGCCAGGGTTACCTGTATGGCCGGCCGATGACCGCCGCCGACTTCACCCGTCGTTACCTGAGTGGTCAGGCTGTCACCGGCGAGTAATCGGAGCGCTCCTGCGCTATAGGCGTGTCGGCCAGCGGTGTGTCTGGACAGGCCAAGTCGCTGCAACTCATACCTATTACAGGCCCCGCAACTGTTGGGACTTTTTGTTTACCTGCGATAGCCGCGATGTTTTTACTTTTTTGTTTTTGCCGTCCACACATCGTGTAAGCAACGCGGTTCCCGAATCCCATCAGGAGGCCTAAACGTAGCGCAGCGCATTAACAGCTGCAGGCTGGCCCGAAGGTGAGTGCCGCGAATCAAGTAACTCGACGTAAAACCGGACCATGAAGCCGTATCACCACTGCTGTGGCGGTAACCCGCGTTGGCCTGAGAGCCGTTACGCCTGGCGCGCCCACCAGCCTTAACTATTCTCTACAAGCGCCGATAGAGCGTATTACTGGTCAGCGAGAAGGCGAAGTCCCATGCGTATCAAGTCCAAACTGTTGGTGAGCTTTCTGGTTGCAACCCTGATTCCGGTGCTGGTGGTGGCGCTGCTGACGATTCGCAATGTCACGGAGCAGGCCAAAGAGAACTTCCTAGTATCCAGCAGCCTGGATATGAAACTGGTGAACAACAGCTTCGCCACCTTCTTCGATTCGGTGGGCTACACGGTTTCCGCCCTGGCGGAATATCCCGCGGTGAAGGATGCCGAGAACGGTGAGTTGACCACCTACTTTGGGGAGGCGCGCAAGCCGGGCGAGGTGGCCACTGCCAACGGTGGGCGCGAGAAGCAGATTTTCGATTACTTCTCCAGCATCGGTAAGAACAACCCCACCTTCGGTTACGTGTACATGAGCGATACCAAGGGCGGCTACGTGGAGTGGCCGGGCACCGGTGACTACGGTGACTGGGACCCGCGCACGCGCGAGTGGTACCCCATCGGTCGTGACGCCAACTTCACCTTGGGCCGCCGCGACGGTTATTACTGGGAGCCGGATGATGCGGTGTATGTCTCGGTGCTCAAGGGCTTCAAGGACAACGCTGGGCAGTTTGCCGGGGTAGTCGCGGTAGACGTGTCGCTCAAGGCGCTCACCGATATGGCGCAGAAGGTGCGCTTTGGTGAGACCGGTTTCCTGATGCTGACGGAGGGCAGCGGTACCTTGCTGGTGGATGGCCTACAGCCGGATAACAACTTCAAGAAGGTCAGCGAGCTGCCTGGCGAGCACTTCGCGGTCATCGGCAAAACCGAGAGCGGCCTGGTCGAGGTGGAGATCGACGGGGTGGCGTATATGGCCAACGTCTACACCTCGCCTGAGCTGGGCTGGAAGTTTGTCGGCTTCAAGCAGGCGGACGAGATTTACGCGAGCGCCCGTGAGCTGACCTGGATCACCCTGATTGTCTGCATCGTGCTGGTGCTGGTATTCGGCGCGGCTGGGGTGATTATCGCCAACCGGATCGTTAATCCGATCAATTTGGTGAAGGAGGGGCTGCGCACCATCGCTCAGGGTGAAGGTGATCTGACTCGGCGGCTGGACTTGCTCAGCAAGGATGAAACCGGCGAGTTGGCCAAGTGGTTCAATCAATTTATTGCCTCGATCCAGGGCATGATCAAGGTGATCAAGGAGAACGCCATCAGCATGGATGGGGTTTCCAGCGAGACCAATAAACGCACCACGGCCATGTCCGCCACGCTGCAGCGCCAATTGAGTTCGGTAGAGCAGATCGTCACGGCTGTGACCGAGATGTCGTCGGCGGCCAACGAGGTGGCCAAGACCTGCGTGCAGACCGCCGATGTGTCGGAGCAGGGGCTGGTGGCCACGCGCAACGGCAAGGAGGTGATTGGCCGTAGTACGTCCGGGGTCAACAAGCTCGGCACCAGCATCCAGAACTCCAGCAAGGTGATTCAGGAGTTGGAGAAGGAAACGGTCAATATCAATAACATTCTCTCGACCATTCAGCAGATCGCCGAACAGACCAACTTGCTGGCCTTGAACGCCGCCATCGAAGCGGCACGCGCGGGTGAACAGGGACGCGGCTTTGCGGTGGTGGCCGATGAGGTGCGCAACCTGGCCAAGCGCACCCAGGACTCCACCGAGCAGATCAATAATATCCTCAACCTGCTGGTCAACCGCATCAAGGAAGTGACGGTGAGCATGGACCAGAGCCTGGTCGAGTCGGGTAAGGCCATCGATCTGTCCGAGGAGGTTATGGCTGCCTTCGAAAGCATTGAGGGCAAGGTGCAAATGATCCGTGACATGACCATGCAGATCGCCACAGCGACTGAGGAACAGCATCTGGTGACCGAGGAAATCAACCAGAACATTGTCGCCATCAACGACGCGGTAACCCAGATATCTGTTCAGGCCTCCGAGGTGGAGAGCTATGCCCAGGAGCAAAGTGGCCTGAGCAGTGAGTTGAAACAGCTGGTGGTGCGCTTCCGTACGGAGTAGGCCGGCCGCACATTGCTGACCCCTAGAAAAAGCCCCGCAATTGCGGGGCTTTTTATTTACCTGCGGTAGCCATGACCATGTCTATGCCCGTCGTGCCTACGGTGTTTGTGGCCATGCCAGCGTTTGTGGCGCGGGCGTTCCTGAACGTAATACACCGGGGCGGGTTGGTAGTAGACCGGTTGACGTTCGTAGTACACCCGTTGTGGCGGGTAATAGGCCGGTGGCGGCGGGTAGTACTCGCGCGGCGGCGGGGCGTAGACCTGCACGGGGCGGCTTTGGCTGACGATAACGCCGCCAATCACCGCGCCCACTACGGCTCCGGCAATCGCGGCGTCACGGTTGGAGGCCTGAGCCGGGGCCTGGGCAAACAGCGCCAGACTGGCCACCAGGCCGGTGATAAGGGGAATACGCGACAGCATGATCGAAACTCCTCTGCAAACCGGTCTTTCCCGGCTTATTCGTTTCGACACTGCCTGTTGCGTGGCATTGCAGGGTGCAATGTAAAGCCTGTGTAAAACAGGGCGGCGGCCTGGTCTGGTCAATAGCAGTGCAGATAGACCGAAACTGCACCGTCTGTTGATGCCAGGCTGCAGAAGGGGTGCTAGCAAAAGTCAGCTCAGCTGTGCTGGAGAACGGGATATTTGGCAGTATCGGCAGGCTGGTGGATCAAAAAATAATTCATTCCGCCGTCTTTGCTTCTTTACTTCAGCCTTAGGCCTGAAGCCGGAGAAGGTCCCTCTCAATCAAGGAGTCACTTATGCTGAGCCGCAAAGGATTTATGCTCGCCGCAGTCGCCGGGCTGTTGGCCTGTCATGCCCAAGCCGCTGATGTCACGGTTAAGCTGGGCAGTACCGAGCGCGTCACTCGTTTGTTTGCCTATCCCAATAACTGCAATGTGATCTGCTATCGCAATTGGTCGCTGGAGCAGACTGCCGAGCACTACCTGCGCCAGAGCTTGCAACGCGATGGTTATGCCAAGGCCACGGTGACCGTGCACCGCGAGGAGCAAGAGCTCTACGCCAAATTCAGCGAAGTGCCTGACGGCTACGGTAAGCCGCTCGAACAACTGCTGAAGACTGGCGAGCTGGCCTACAGTGGTGCCAAATTGCTCAACAAAGATGGCAAGTGGCAATACAACTGGTCGTTGTTCTTGCCGCTGGGCATGGCCCTGGATAACCGCAAGAGCGTTGAATTACTGCACTTCCCGCCGGATTACTCGTTGACCCAGGCGCAGGACTATCTCGAGTCGAGCACCACCAACCGCTGGGCTGATCTGCTGACCGAGAACGGCATCAGTGGGGCGCAGACGCCGGCCTTCCAAACCATTATCGACATCGCGCCGATTGCTGCGCCTGCCAACGCCGGTAGCGCGCTTGAGGGTGTGTACAGCTATTTCAATGCCTATCAGACGCAGATGGTTATGCAGTTGACTGCAGGCGAAGGTGGGCAGGCGCTGCCCATGGTGGCCTTTGGCAGCCCCGTGCGCAGCTGGGTTAAGCAGCAGTACGGGGTTTCTCTCGATGTGCTCGGGCTTGCGCAGATCAGCCCGGCTCCTGGGCAGCAGGTGGCTGTGCTCGGTGCCAACCACCCTAGTTACATCTGGTACGCCGCTGACCCGGAAAACTATGACGGTGATCAGCAGAAAGCCGATGCGGCTGGCATTAAGGTTATGGGACAGGATCTCAGCGCCGCCTGCTGGCAGGCCAGTATGGGCGAACAGCCCAGTCAGGACGCGAGCCCGGTACTGAGCGCCTGCAGCGAGAAATGGCAGGTCACGGAAAAGCTGCAAACCTGCGAGCTTTTCTACACCTCAGTGCGCAACCTCACCCCCGAAGCTGCGCAGGCCAAGTGCACGCCGGCTAGCAGCTAACCACCTCGGACAATGATCCGTTAAGGAATGGAGGGCGCTTGATTGCCCGCTGTAGCCTCTGCTACATCAGGGGTTACAGCGGGAGCCTGGCTTTGCGCGGCCAAGTAAGCCTGTAGCTTGGCCATCTGATCGTTTTTCAATTGGACCAGACGCTGCAGTTTGTCGAGTTGGCTCTGCAAATCGGCAATACGGCTTTTCAGCTCAGCGTTTTCACGATTGGTCGAATCGAGGCTTTCCTGGGCCACCGCCAATTTATCTAGCAGGGCCTTGTTACCTGCACTGCCTTTGTCACTGCCGGCGCCGCCCTTGTCGCTGCCATCCGCAACCAGTTTCAGATTGTCACTGCGTTCAATTTTTGCCGGCGTAGCGGCTGCGTTGCTGCGCTTGCTGGCGTCCAGCTGACGGGCGCTGGCGGCAACACTGCGGCTTTCACGCCAGGCTGCGGTCTGCTCGTTGACTTGGGCAATGGCGGCGCTGTGCGTGCGACTCTGGATTTGCTGTGCATCGGGTAGGCGCAGCACCTGGCCGCTTTTCATGCGGTTGATGTTGTTGTCGATAAAGGCCTGCGGGTTCAGCTCCTGAATCGCCAGCATGGCCTGGTGCACGCTGCCGCCGGCCCGCGCGCGGTTAGCGATGTCCCAGAGATTGTCATTGGCGGTGGTTTTGTATTCATTACCTGCCAGTGATGTGGCGGCAGCAGTGCTGGTCGTTGCCGGCGGAGTTGCGCTAGCCGTTGGGCGCGCTGCGGATGGCTGTGTACGTGGCGCAGAAGCAGCGGCCGTTGCCGGCGGTTGTACTGCCACAGGGGTAACGCTGTGCGCGGTATAGAGCGGTGGGTCCAGCAGCATGGTGTATTCACGCTGCAAACGGCCATTCGGCCAGAGCACTTCCACCAGAAAATTTAGGTAAGGCTCACGCATCGGTTTGTTGGAGGTTACCCGGATAACACTCTTGCCGTTGGCTTTGAGTATTGGGGTGAACTTCAGATCAGTCAGGAAGAACTGACGATCAACGCCGGCCTTGTTGAAGGCTTCAGGGGACGCTAGGCGCGGTATCAGTTCATCGGCCGACAGGTCACCGCCCTCGACCAACTCAATCTCAGCCACTAGTGGTTGATTGAGCTGTGACTGCAGCGTTACCTCACCCAACCCTAGCGCGTGCGCCATGCCGGATGACAGCGCCGAAGCCGCTGCGATTGCCAGCACCAGTTTACGAACCCGAGCCATAGCGTTATCCCTTGTTTTGTCTGTTTCTCGACCAGCGAGAGAATCTTGAGAGTGGCTGCTGTCTCGACCGCAAGGTGTTCCCTGCTCGATCAGCAACTCAGTGGTGGCAGTTTTGCAAGGGTGGGATTTTATTGAGTCGCGCCGATTAATTGTGTTGATCAGCTTGCAAATCTCTCAAGGTTCTTGCAATGAACTGCGGCTAACGGCTGTCATTCGTCGGACGCGCTGTATTCGCCGTCTCGTTCGGATGGGTATGGGGGGATTGAGCGGGTCAGGCGCGTCAGGTTTTTCGGCCAGCTCTGCGTGTGGGGGCTTAGTTGTTTTGTGCGTCTTTGCGGCATTGCGCCTGCAGGGCTGCCCAGCCGTCTGCGCCGAGGTCTTCGAGGGTCTGGATGTTGGCTTCGAAGATTGCCTCAGGGTCAGGGAAGGCGGCTACGGCGCGGTCGATGCTGGCTTCGCGGAGGATATGCAGGGTCGGGTAGGGTGAGCGGTTGGTAGCGTTGCTGACATCGTCTACGCCGGTGTCGGCAAACTGAAACTGCGGGTGGAAGCTGGCCACTTGCAGGATGCCGGCATAGCCGAGCTCGTCGACGGCCTCATCCACCACGGCGAGAAAATCGTTGAAGTCGAGAAAGTCGGTAAGAGCTGAGGGGTGGATCAGCAGGGTGGTGTCGGTTTCGCTTGGCTCACAGTTGGCGAGGGCGTGCAGCTCGTCGATCAAGGCGCTGAGCAGTTCTTCCGGTTCAGTGCTGGCGCACACCACATAGCGCACTTGTCCTTTGACCTGCACTGCCTTGGCGAACGGGCAGAGGTTCAGGCCGATCACCGCGCGATCAACCCAGGCGCGGGTTTCGGTAATGGCGTGGGTGGCGCTCGGGGTGGCAGTGCTGGACATAGGGTGTTACTCGGGCTGACGTGGCGTGAAGTTTAGCGGCATTAACCGCGCGCAGGGTTCTCGGATCAAGGCTTAACCGCTGTTGCGTTGCGGGTTGCCGGCGCGGCGTAGCGGGCTGCATTGGCTGGTGTCGATGGCGCCGACATAGGGGTTGCCATGGCCCATCACGCAGCCGACCTGCTGGTTGCGCCAGCGTTCCCATTCGCTGACTGGGTATTGGCGACTCCAGGCTTCGTAGGTGCGGCGGTCGAGTTTCGACAGGCGCAGCTGGTAACGCTCAGCCATATATAAATAGATGCGCGCTGCGGCACCACGGGCATGGGCCGGCGGCATGGCCGTTTTCGCCTTGAAATTGACCACCATCGGGCATCTTCCGTACTGCGTGGGTGTGTCGCTGAGCATGCCGAGGGCGTAGTTGGAGCGGTCGCCATTCACTTCGCCGATGCTCGGCACCAGATTGTGCAGGTCGGCTTCGGCAGCCTTGAAACTGACGTCGGTGCGGGTGCAGTTCTTGCGGCCGCCGTTCTGCCAGCACTGGCGCTGATGACCGATCACCCAGGCCGGCACCACATGCTCCCATTCCAGGCGCTGAGCACGGCGCCGCTGTTTACGTGGGCTGTAACCGCAGCTGCCGAGGTCGACCCGGTTGCCGCTGTACGCGCATTGGCAATAGAAGGTGTTGGGGCGGTCGGCATATAGCCGCCAAGCGATTTTCTTGGCGGCGCTAAATGTTTGCGGGGCATCGGCGAGGGCGGGCAGGGTAAAGAGCAGGCACAACAGGACAAACAAACGCAGCATGAGACTCTCGGCAGCCAAAAAAGCTGCGGATCATACCGTTTAAAACGCTCTACGACGGGTCTTTTGACGATGCACTGATAAGCGGTTACCAACCTTTTACGCATGACGTGGTCTGTTGGCAGTCCACCTGAGCTTATGCGGCTAGGTGTTTGATTGTGTTCAAAGTCATGTCTTTGAGTAGGAAAACTGGCCAATCTGGATTTTGTTGCTAGCGTTACCCCATTACACCGCAGCGGACGACCTCCTCTGATGAGTACTGTGCAGCGTTTGCCATGGCTGAAAACTGGCCCCGCCTGGTCGGGCGGCAGTGCTGTGGCGATTCGCCCGCTGGTGCTGGTTGTGCTGTTGCTGGCCGTCAGCGGCTGCTCAACCCGCCAGGATCATCAGAGCATCATCAGCAACCGCAGCCCGATCAAACCCACCGAGTTCTTCCAGAGCCATGCCGATCGCATGGCCACCCTGGGCATGCGCAACAACCTCAATAGCCTCTACCGGTTGATGGACAAGCTGTACCTGCGCAACCCGCGCGAGTGGCGTAAAACCGGTCTGGCTGATGTGGAAGCCGCCAAGCGTGCAGTGCACCGCGCCATCGAGCTGGACCAGCCGCTGCCGCAACTGGGCGGGCGTACCGATGTTGCCGCTCTCGGCTATGCCTTGAGCGCCGAGTACCAGGGCGATCGCGTGGGGGCATTTATCTATTCGCTGGCCAGCATGCTGATTACCGCCCATGGCGGGCGCACTGAGTACTACCTGAGCGACACGTTGGACCCGCAATTTATCCATAACGCCGCGCGCAACTTCGAGAAGGCCAGTTGGATGCTCGCCCAACGCACGGATGCCGGGGGTAAGCCCTGGCTGCTGTCCAACGAGATTTCCGCCGAGGGACATAACCTCAGCTATGCCGTGGAGTTCGGCAAGATAGTCGCGCGCCTGGATCTGCTCACCGATGTGCTGGATGAGCGCTATCGGCGCATGGGCGTGAGCTATGCCCAGGGATTGCTGTTTATGAACTTTCTGCCGGTGCAGTAGGACGGCTTACTCCTTGTCTTACTTGGCGGTTTTCGGCACGTCTGCGGCCAGTCGCTCGAGAAACATCGCCAGCGCTACCTCTTCAGCTTTCAGGCCCTTGCGCACCCGCGGTTTAGGCAGCTTGGATAACTCGCCCAGGCTGAAGTGCTCCAGCACGGCAGGGTGGATATAGCATTTGCGGCACACCGCAGGTGTGTTGCCCAGTTGCTTGGCGACGGCCTTGACCGTCGACACCACATGCCGCTTCGCGTCCGATTCCGGTTGCCATTCCAGCTCTCGCAGCACGGCCAGCGCCATCGCGGTACCGGCCCAGGTGCGGTAATCCTTGGCGGTGAAGTCGGCTCCGGTAAGTTGGTGCAGGTAGGCATTAACGTCCGATGAGCTGATGGTGTGACGCGCGCCGTCTTCGTCCAGGTATTGGAAGAGGTTCTGTCCTGGCAATTCCATGCAGCGCCTGACCACTGTAGCCAGGCGCCGGTCCTTCACACTGACTTGATGTTCGACGCCACTCTTGCCGACAAACTGAAATTTGATATCGCTGCCCTGGATAGCAACATGACGCGTGCGCAGGGTGGTCAGGCCATAGGATTTGTTGTCTCGGGCGTATTGGCTATTGCCCACGCGAATCAGTGTGGCATCCAGCAGCATTACTACGGTAGCCAGCACCTTATCGCGGGTAAAACCTGGCTTGGCGATTTGCGCCTCCAATTGCTTGCGCAGTTTGGGCAAGGCGTTGCCGAATTCTTGCAGGCGCGCATATTTGTCGGTGTCGCGCACCTCACGCCAGCGCGGGTGATAGCGGTACTGCTTGCGCCCACGGGCGTCGCGGCCAGTGGCTTGCAGATGGCCGCGCGGGTCTGCGCAGATCCACACATCGGTATACGCGGGTGGCACCGCCAGTGAGTCGAGGCGCTTGATTTCATCGGCGTCGGTGATGCGCTCACCCTTGGTGTCGAAATAAGTGAACGTGCCGCGCACTTTCTTACGGCGGATGCCGGGTTGGCTATCGTCAACGTAATGCAGGTCGCGGGGCAGGTCTGCAGGCGACGCGGAATCGGGCATGACGCAATTTCCTTGGCAACCAGTCAGGAGGGTCTATCTGATTGACCGCAGCATGTTGCGGGCGTGCCAAAAGGTTTTTTCAACAAGGGTCAGTTCAGCGCGGCCTTTCTTGTTCGCAGCGGGTGTTGATCACTGGGCGATAGCACACCGCTGCATGCAACGCCTGCAGTTGTCTGGGAGGCTCAATAGCCTTCCTCCAAGCGTTTATGGCTTTGCGCATTGGCTGCTTCGATCTGCTGTTTCAGCTGCTCGGTCTGCTGTTGCAGTTGCGCCGCCTGCTCGGCTTGCAGGCTGGCGGTTGCCGCTGTTTCACCGAGACCGCAGGCGCTGAGAAGCAGGGTCGTTAGCAGCAATAATGGATGGGCGAGGCGCATGGTGGCTCCTTGGTAAAGGGATAAAGGCGCGGCTTAGCAGGTTGTTGAAAAGCTACCTGCGTTGCCATCGCGGCGTTAAAAACAGGCTCAAAATGCTCATTTACAATTTGTAAACTCCGCTTTATTGCCTGTTTTTGCCTCGCACTGGCTGCCTCGCCTACGCTTTTCAACGGCCTGCTACTGCCAGCGCTGGTAGATGCTGTCCAGGGTACCAGCCTGTCTTAAACGCTCCAGCGCCGCCGAGAACTGTTTGGCACGGGCGCCATCGCCCTTGGCAAAGGCTACGTAGCGCGGCATCTCCACCAGCGGTTTGGGCAGGATGCGCACACTTTGCTCGGCACGCTGCTCGCGCACGAAGTACATCAGCTGCACTCGATCGCCGACTATTACATCGATGCGCCCGGCCAGCAGCATCGACACCAGCTGCCGTGGATTCTGCGCGCTGATGTCGCGAGACAGTTCGGCTTTGTCGAAGTCCGACTGATAGGCATAACCGCGCACCTGACCAATGGTGTAGGGCGACAGATCGTCGAGTTCGGCCCAATCGCTGAGGGTGATTTTGCGTGAGGTCATAAACACCGTGGAGCCGGTGCGAATCGGCCCGACCAACGCATACTGCTGCATGCGCTCCGGGGTACCGGCAAATTGAAAGGCCATGGCCACTTCGCTGCGATCAAGCATGCGCTTGACCCGTTCCCAGGGGTACAGGCGCAGGCTGTAGGGAATGTTGGCCTCCTGCATCACCGCCTCTACCAGCTCGACATCCAGCCCACGCGGCTGGTCATCGTCGATGGTGACAAAGCTGTAAGGCGCAAACTGCTCATCACCCACCACCTTCCACGTCTCGGCTTGCACCGCCCAAGGCAGTAGCAAGATCAGGCACAGCGCAACACTACGCATACGATCCTCCAAGCGGGTGCCTCGAACGAGCAATCTGCTCTGTATTGATGCTAGCTAATTACGCCGCAGATGCTGTTGCCGGTGGGCGGTTCTAGCCAGATTTCGCGGGAGTTCTTTAACGTGAGTCTTGCCAGCTCGCGGGCGACGCCGGGACGTAGCCTTGGACTGCAAGGCAGGTAGTTTTACTGGTGGCGCGCGCCGTATAAAAAAGCCCCGGCCGATAGCCGGGGCTCTATCTTGCCGGGGCTGTGTTCAGACTTTGCGCACGAACTCGGATTTCAGCTTCATCGCGCCGATGCCGTCGATCTTGCAGTCGATGTCGTGATCACCGTCGCACAGGCGAATGCCCTTGACCTTGGTGCCGACCTTGACCACCAGGGATGAGCCTTTGACTTTCAGGTCTTTGATCACGGTGATGGTATCGCCGTCCTGCAGCACATTGCCGACCGAATCCTTGATCACCTTGGTGTCATCGGCCGCTTCACTCGTGCCACTGGCCGACCACTCGTGGGCACATTCAGGGCAGACCAGCTGGGCGCCGTCTTCGTAGGTGTATTCGGAGTTGCATTTGGGGCAGGGTGGCAACGTGCTCACGGCGGGTCCTTGGCGGGTCGATCGGGAAAGGCCGCATATTGTATAGGGTTTTGTCGCGTTGGTTTTACTGGGATGCGCCTGATGCGGATGGTTTTGGCCAGTTGAGTGTGCCGCGGTCGTTAAAACGCCAAGTGCTGAACAGGCCGTTCGCCAGTTTGCCGTTCAACTCATAGGGCAGGCCCTTGCCGTCCTGATAACCGGCCATGCCCCAGGCCTGGCGCAGCGCGTTGTAGGCGGAAAGGCTGACTGGAATACGCAGAACGCTTTCCCCATAACGCGGTACTTGCCCGCTCTGGTCACTGACGCCATTGAGCAGCGGCTGCTGATTGACCTTCAGCTCCAAGGCAACGCCATCGAAGTTGATGGGCCGGTCATTGGGGTTCTGCACCCGCAGTTTGATTGCGAAGCGCGCTTCCAGGCCTTCACCGGGCAGCGGTTCGATTCCCACCAGCTCGATGCGCAATGGATCGCGCGCGACCAGGGTGCTACAGCCAGCCAGGGTAAGCAGCAGGCTGATGAGCAGGGCATGGGCGAGTTTGCGGTAAAGGGCGTTGGGCATACTGGGCTTCCACTGCTGAGTAAACACAGAGTAGAGACCTCAAGAGCGCAACGATTACGCCGCAACAGGGCAAATTAGCCGCGAGAAGTGCCTGGAGGGCCCGCCAGGCAAAGGCTAGCTCTGCCGTGGCGTGGTGCTGGCCCGACGTTTGATCGGCTTGCGTGCAGGCTTGTCGCTTGTCGGCACGTGCAGATAGGACATCACGCTCTCGGTCAATTCTGCGGCCAGTTGTACGGCTTCCTTATTGCGTGCCATTACCCCGGCGACCAGGCCTTCGATCAACGCCAGCACCGAGGTGTTGGAGCTGATCAGCACCGGATGATCGGCTGGGGCAAACAGTGCATGTTTGGCGATGGTGGTCAGCGGCGAGGCGGGCGAGTCGGTGATCGCCAACACGGTTGCGCCGCGTTCGCTGGCAAAGCGCGACAGCTGCAGGGTATCGAGGGAATAGCGCGGCAGGGAGATCGACAGCAGCACGTCATGTTCGGTGATGGCGGCCAGGCGATACGCGGCGTTTTCGTTGCCGCCTTCCATGCTCACTGCCGTGGCATCGGCGCAGAACGGCACCAGGTTGGCGGCTGCCAGGCCGGCCATATAGGCGCTGTTGCCGAAACCGAGGATGTAGATCTTGCGCGCCTGGATCAGGCAGCTGACAAAGGCTTCGAAGGTGTCCGCGCTGTTATTGGCGCCGGCGGTGGCCAGGTTGCTGCTGGCGATCTGCACCTGTTCGTGCAGGCCGAATGTGCCGTCCGGGCGATGCGCCAGTTCATTGCGCAGCTTGTCCACTGGCGAGACCATCTGTTGCAGGGTGCTGACCAGCTCGGCTTTCAGCCCGGTATAGCCACCCAGATCGATGGCCTTGGCCAGACGGTTGACGGCAGCCGCCGAGGTGGCGGTTTCCACCGCCATTTCCTCAATGGTGAGGGTTGCGGCTTTCAACGGGTGGCGCAGGATAAAGTCGGCCACCTTGCGCAGCGAAGGCTGCAGGTGCGGGGCGATTTCCGCCAGTTTGCGCATCACCGGGGCGGCGTAGACGGTTACATTCTTGGTAGATGTCGGCATGGATGGGCTTTCAGCACGTTGAATGATTGGGCGTGCGCGCCGGGTCGGGCGGGCCTGGGTAATTGCGGCTGAAGTGTATCCGAAGCCGACCGCGGCTGTGGCACTGCGCGCGGTCGTTCTACTCGTTGGGCTTATTTCAGGCTGCCAGCGAGAAACTGCTGCAAGCGCTCAGACTTGGGCTGGGCCAGCACTTCGCGCGGACAGCCGCTTTCTTCGACGCGGCCCTGATGAAGGAACAGCAATTGGTTGGATACTTCGCGGGCAAAGCCCATTTCGTGGGTGACCACCACCATGGTGCGGCCTTCCTCGGCCAGGTCGCGCATGACCTTGAGCACTTCACCGACCAGTTCCGGGTCCAGCGCCGAGGTCGGCTCGTCGAACAGCATTACCTCAGGCTCCATCGCCAGGGCGCGGGCGATGGCTACGCGCTGCTGCTCACCGCCGCTCATATGCGCGGGGTAGGCATCCTTGCGATGGGCGACGCCGACTTTCGCCAGGTAGTGTTCGGCTTTCTCCCGGGCTTCTTTCTTGTTCATGCCCAGCACGTGCACCGGTGCTTCTATCACGTTGTCCAGGGCACTCATGTGCGACCACAGGTTGAAGTGCTGAAAGACCATGGCCAGGCGTGAGCGCATGCGTTGCAGCTGCTTGCTATCGCTGGCTTTAAGCGCTCCAGTGACGCGGTTGGGTTGCAGCTTCAGTTCTTCGTTATTGAGCAGGATGCGCCCGCTGTGCGGTTGTTCCAGCAGGTTGATGCAGCGCAGGAAGGTGCTTTTGCCCGAGCCGCTGGAACCGATGATGCTGGTGACATCGCCGGCTTTGGCGGTCAGGGACACGCCCTTGAGCACCTCATGGCTGCCATAGCGTTTGTGCAGGTTGTCGATTTGCAAGGTGTACATAACGGCGGATTCTCTTGTTATTAGTCGGTAAGCAGGCGGCCCTGGCGAATCGGCTGCGTGCCTGCAACCTTGGCCAGCCACAGACCGGGCTGGGCATAGCGCAGGCGCTCGCGGGCGTAGAGGATTCCTGAGGTTGTGGCGTGCACCACGGAGTGCTGATCGCTCAGCGGGTCGATCACCTCGAACAGTGGGTCGCCGAGCTTTACCCGCGCGCCCAGCGGTTGTAGAAAACTCACCACGCCAGGGTGCGGGGCGTAGGCATACTGCGCGCCAGCAAAGGGCGTGGCTTCACAACAGGTGAACGGCGCGGCGGGCCAGTCGCCGCTGATCAGGCCTTGGTCTGCGAGAAAGCCGAGAATGTCGTCGGCACTGTGCTGCGCCTGAGTGCGGTCGGTATCGGCCATGCCGCGCAGCTCGATGGTGGTAGCCATGCAGGCCAGTGGAATCTGCGCCTGCGGGTAACGCTCGGCCAGGCGCAGCCAGGGTACAGCGCAGGCTTCATCGAAGGAGTTGCCGCCGCTGTCTTCGGCCAGCAACACTGCTCCCGCGCGCAGGCGGGCGGCCAATGGCTGCAGGCTTGGCCAGTGCTGCGGCAAGGCGTAGAGCAGCATGATCGATTCAAAATCACAGTGCAGGTCGAGTACCACATCGGCGTCGCAGGCCTGTCGCAGCAGGAGGCGGCGCAAGCCGTCCAGCTCCGATCTGGCGGATGGCAGCGCTGCAATGGCCTCGCGCATCAGGCGTCGAATCAGCGTCACGTTGGCTTGCCCGTCGTCGCCCAGGCGGCCTTTCAGTTGCGGCGCGATCAGCTCGGCCAGGGCGGGAAAGTCGCGGTTGAAGTTCTGCCCGCTGCTCAGGTCGAAGCGGCCCTGGTGGGTGGCCTGAAACATCTGCCCCAGGCCAATCGGGTTGGCCACGGGCACCAGTTCGATCACCCCGTTAAGCCGACCCTGTTGCTCCAGTTCGAGCAGGCGGCGTTTGAGCTCCACCGCCACACGCATGCCGGGTAGCTCATCGGCATGCAGGGAGGCCTGGATATAGGCCTTGCGCGGGCCGCTGCCAAAACGAAACACCGAGAGCCGACGTTCCGTTCCCGCCGTGCTCCAGGGCAGCAGATGCTGAATATGTTCCATGGTTTTCCTTAATTCTTGCGCGGGGCCAGGTGGGCCAGCCAGCGGCCTTCGGCCAGCTTGAACAGGCGCACCAGGATAAAAGTCAGCACCAGATAGAACAGTCCGGCGGTGATAAAGGCCTCGAATGGCATGTAGTAGCGCGAGCTGACGGTGCGCGCCGCGCCGGTGATATCGATCAGGGTGACGATCGAGGCCAGCGAGGTGGTGTGCAGCATCATGATCACTTCATTGCTGTACTGCGGCAGTGCCCGGCGCAAGGCCGACGGCAGGAGGATGCGGCGGTACAGGGTGACGCGCGACATGCCCACGGCCCGCGCCGCTTCAATCTCGCCATGGGGCGTGGCCTTGAGGCTGCCGGCGAGAATTTCCGCGCTGTAGGCGCTGGTGTTGATGGCAAACGCCAGGCAGGCGCAGAAGGTCGCGCTGGAGAAATACGGCCACAGCACGCTGTCACGCACGGCCTCGAACTGCGCCAGGCCGTAATAGATAAGGAACAGCTGCACCAGCATCGGCGTGCCACGGATTACATAGGTGTAGAGCCAGGCCGGACCGTTGAGCCATGGAGCGCGCGAGACGCGCAGCAGCGCCAATGGAATGGCCAGCGTCAGACCCAGCGTGAGGGCGATAAACAGCAGTTTGAAGGTCACCAGCACGCCGCCGCCATAGAGCGGCAGGCTGTCGGCAATTACATGGAAATCAAGCACGGTAGAAAGTCTCGCTTAGAGTTCGGCCAGGCGGGCGCCCACCGAGTAGCGTTTCTCCAGCAGGCGCAGGGCCAGCAGGGACACTGTGGTGAGCAACAGGTACAGCGCGGCAACCGCGAGGAAAAAGGTGAAGGGTTCGCGGGTGGCGTCGGCGGCGTTCTTGGCCTTGAACATCATGTCCTGCAGGCCCACCACGGAAATCAGCGCCGTGGCCTTGGTCAGCACCAACCAGTTGTTGGTAAAGCCGGGGATGGCGAAGCGGATCATCTGCGGCACCAGAATCCGCCAGAACACCTGCATGCCACTCATACCGTAGGCCGCACCGGCTTCGGCCTGGCCTTTGGCAATGGCCATAAAGGCGCCACGGAAGGTTTCCGAGAGGTAGGCCCCGAAGATAAAGCCCATGGTGCAGACCCCGGCGATAAAGGGGTTGATGTCGATGTACTGATCATGGCCGAGCAGCGGAGCCACGCGGTTTACCAGGTCCTGGCCGCCGTAGAAGATCAGCAGAATCAGCACCAGATCAGGGATGCCGCGAATAACCGTGGCGTAGCCTTCGCCGAGCAGTGCCAGCCATTTCAGCGGTGACAGGCGAAACGCTGCGCCAACCAGGCCCAGGGCAATTGCCAGGGTCATGGAAGTCAGGGCCAGACTGAGGGTCAGCCAGGCGCCCTCGAGAATGGTCGAGCCGTAGCCGTGGAGCATGATGGGGTTCCTCACGCAGAGGCCGAATGGCCTGCGCTACAACGAGAAAAAGGTGCCTCGCAGTGGAGGCACCGTACGGGTTAGCGGTACTTACTTGCCGTAGATATCGAACTCGAAGTACTTGGCCTGCACGTCCTGGTACGTGCCGTTGGCGCGGATCGCGTCAATGGCGGCGCTGATGCGTGCGGCGTTTTCGCTGTCGCCTTTGCGTACCGCGATACCGGCACCGTTACCGAAGTATTTCGGGTCGTTGAAGTCCGGGCCGACCAGGGCGAAACCCTTGCCGGCTGGCGTTTTGATAAAGCCTTCATCGATGTTGATGATGTCCGCCAGGGTGGCGTCCAGGCGACCGGAAGCCAGGTCGAGGAAGGCTTCGTTCTGCGAGGCGTAGCGCACTACTTCAATGCCGGCGGCTTCGAACTGGTCGGAGGCAAAACGATCGTAGGTGGAGGCGCGCTGCACACCGACTTTCTTGCCTTTGAGGTCGACCAGTGGGTCCTTGATTTCGCTACCGGCCTTCATCGCCAGCTTGCCGGGGGTGTGGTAGTACTTTTTGCTGAAATCCACCGATTTAAGGCGGTCTTCGGTGATCGACATGGACGACAGCACGGCGTCGACCTTGCGCACTTTCAGCGACGGAATCAGCCCGTCGAATTCCTGTTCGACCCACTCACATTTCACCTTCATTTCCGCGCACAGGGCGTTGCCGATGTCGTAGTCGAAACCGCTGATCTTGCCGTCCGGGGTTTTGAAAGCGAAGGGCGGGTAGGCCGCTTCGATACCGATGCGCAGGCTGTCCTGGCTGGCGACACTGAATGTGCTGACGGCGCTGAGCGCCAGAGCGCCGAGAAGTGCGATCTTGTTCATCTTATTGACTCCTTGATGGGGCGGTTTGGGTTTGAGCTGATCGTCATGCCTGGGCCTGCGATCAGCAGGTACTGCCTGTAGCAATGGCCTCGCCAGATGGCGCGGTGTACAACCTGAAGCCTTGTGGGCTTCTGTTCGTTTCGGCCGGGCTATGTAGGCCAGGTCTGGGGTTCGAGTACGAATACTTGTGACATGTTTATTTTCATAAAGCTACTTATTAGAAATATTTGTGTCAAATGCGTTCTGTCGGATAAATGGTTCAAGCCGCTCTAGCGCGGTGGATAGCTGTTGATGAAGTTTTTTTTGGCGTCGTTGGAACAGCTAAATGCCGCCGCTAAAGGCTTGATCGGGTTTTCCTGTTGGTATATAAAATTTCACAAAGCGAGATTGTGAAAATTTAAATTCACAGCCGAAAAGCCAGGACTGGCGCGGTGTTTTACCTGCTGCAGGGAGGCGCTGACGGGACCGGAACACCGGCTCGCACGAGTTCTCATAACAAGAGCAATAACAATGAAAAAGCAGCTGAACAAGCGCGTGGCGGTGGCCGCCCTGATCCTTTCCTGTGCAAGCTCTGCAGCCCTGGCTGAAGGTCACTTACTGGCCGTCGGCGGCATGCTGCGCGCGAGCAACTCGCCGGTGTACGCCAAGTTCATCGAACTGGCCGGCGGGGAGAAAGATGCACGCATCGTGATCATGCCAACCGCCAGCGGCAGCCAGAGTTCGAGCAAGCGCTTTATGGCTGAGCTGGTGGCCCTCGGCATCCCGGCCGAGCGCATCAGCATCGTTGGCATCGACAAGAGCAACTACCAGACAACCATGAACGATGCTGCCGTGGTCAAGCCACTCGGCGAGGCGAGCGCAGTGTGGTTTGTCGGTGGCGATCAGGCGCGTATCGCCCGCGCGCTGTTCAATGCCGATGGCAGCCCGTCGCTGCTGATGCAGGAAGTGCGCAAGGTGTATGACAAGGGCGGCGTGGTCGCCGGTACCAGCGCCGGTGCCAGCATCCTCGGCGCGCAGATGCCCACCGCCTATGGCGTGGTCATGGATACCCTGGACTTCGGCGTGGCCAGTAAGGCCGACCAGCGCGGCGCGGCGGTACTGAAAGGTTCGGGTCTGTTCAGCGGCGGCATCATCGATCAGCACCTCGACCAGATCGAGGAAACCAGTACTGGCCGTGCTGCGCGTATGGCTGCCTACCTCGCCGATCAGAAGTCCACCCGCGGCTTTGGCCTGGATACCAACACCGCCATGTGGGTAAACCCCGAGGGCCAGGTGCAGGTGCTGGGCGAGGGCTACCTGACGGTGATGGACGCCAGCCAGGCCGAAAAGAAATTCGGTGTGTACGGCACCCAGTTGAGCAACGTGCGGCTGGCCATGCTCGGTAACGGCGATCGTTATGACCTGGCCAGCGGCAAGGTGCAGCCAGGCGAAGGCAAAGCCGCCATTGAAGCCGGCAACGAATACCTGGTGGGCAACCAGCTGATCACCGATCTGTCTGCCGTTTCGGCAATTGGCCGCGCGGTGCTGTATGGCCTGGCGGACAACACCGCGATGCGTCAGGTAGGCCTGATGACTCGCTACAACCCGCTCAACGGCTACCACTACGGTTACCGGTTCGAGTTCAGTAAAACCGCTGACTTCAGTGCCCACAGCCAGTTCTACGATTCGCTGACCAACTACAGCGTGGGCGGTGTGCGCCTGGATATTCGCCCGGTCAACGCCAATCTCGGCGACCCGGCGAGCAGCGCGCCTAAAGATGCCGGCACCGGCACGGCGGGTGATGCGATTCGCGCCGTCAGCTTCCGCGGCTTGATGACCTTAAACGAGCAGAATGCCTTTGAGCCGCAACGGCCGATCAGCCGTCTGGAGCTGGCCAACGCTCTGCAGATGACCCTGGCTGCCGAGCCCAAGCTGGATGCACTGCCCAAGCTCACTGACATCGGCGCCGCTGATCCGATGCGCGATCAGCTCAATGTGGTGCTTTCCAATGGCTGGATGATCAGCGCTGAGGCGTTTGCCGGCAGTCAGCCGGTCACCCGCAAGGAATGGGCGCTGGCTTGCAAGGCTCTGGTGGAACGTTATCAGGGCATCAGCCTGGCGAAATCCGCCGCGCTGACGGACCTCGCTGGCGTCGATAAAGCCTATGCCGACGCTGCCAGCCTGACGGTGGGCGAGGGCTGGTTGCAGGCCGAGAAGGGGCGCTTCAACCCGGATGCTCCGGTCAACCGTGCCGAAGTGGCGCAGACCCTGGCCAGGGTCAGTGGCTTGCTCAAGTGATGACCTAAGTCGTTCAGCGCCGCTTTGTCCGCGGCGCTGATTCCCTAATCCGAGTTCAAGCAAGAGCCCTGTATGCAAATCAGCAGGTTGGAATCGTTTGCCCTGGAAAAGCTGTTGCAGCCTCAAAGCAGCCAAGCATTAGCCGCCGCGCAGCCCACTTTGCGGGTGCTTGAGCGAGTGCAAACCGCAGCTGGCTTCTACTCGATTATCCAATTGCCGGCGAGCCTGCGGGCGCTTCAGGAAAGTACCGAGCTGGAATGGCCATTCAAGCTCAAGCGGTTGAAAGCAAAAGGTTATTTCGTTTGCTGGGTCGAGTCTGAAACGACTCTGTGCCTGGAGGCTGTGATCAGCAAGGGCGTGTGCCCGCCCGAACTGTCGCTGGAGCAGTTTGCTTAGCGCCAGTGCTGCAAGGAATGCGTCGCTACCCGCGACGGATTTTCGAGATGTTCAATAAAAAACCAATGGAGTAAGCCATGAAAGTCGTAAAACTGAGCCTGATCGCCCTGGCAGTTGCCGCGGCCAGCTCGCAGCTGGCAGTCGCTGGCGAGCAGCAAGAGTCCAAGGGCTTTATTGCCGACAGCACGCTGAACCTGCTCAATCGCAATTTCTGGATGCACCGCGATTTCCGTAACTCCACGCGCAATATTCGCGACGAGTGGGCCCACGGCATCCAGGCGCATTACGTGTCCGGCTTCACCCAGGGTACCGTCGGCTTCGGTGTCGATGCCCACGGTTACGGCGGCATCAAGCTCGACGGCGGGCGCGGCAGCGTTGGCAACGGCATCATGCCGGTGGACGGCGATGGCCGCATCGAAGACAACACCGGCGAGCTGGGCGGCGCGGTCAAGCTGCGGGTTTCCTCCACTGTGTTGAAGTTCGGTGAGCAGCGTCCTACCGCACCGGTTTTCGCCACTGGCGACTCGCGCCTGCTGCCGGAGACTGCAACGGGCTTCCAGCTGTCGAGCAGTGAGTTCGATGCGCTCTCCCTCGAGGCGGGCCATTTCACCGCGATCAATCGCCGCAATTCGAGCAACTCCGATGGCGAGCTGACCAGCGAATACGCCGAAGTGGAAGCGCGCAGCGTCGATTTCGTCGGCGGCACCTACAACTTCACCGACAACCTCAGTGTGGCGCTCTACGGCAGCGAAGCCGAAGACATCTGGCGTCAGTACTTCGCCAACGTCTACTACACCATCCCGCTGGCTGACGATCAGGCGCTGAATTTCGACCTGGTGGCCTACAAGACCGATGACCAGGGTGATGCTCTGGCCGGCGAGCTGGATACCCTGACCTACTCGCTGAAAGCCGCCTACAGCTTCGGCGCGCACAAGCTCAGCCTGGCGTACCAGAAGGTCAATGGTGATGAGTTCTTCGACTACATCGGTGGTGACTCGATCTGGCTGGCCAACTCCGTGCAGTACTCCGACTTCAACGCGCCAAACGAGCGTTCCGTACAGGTGCGTTACGACCTGAACATGGCGACTTTCGGTGTGCCGGGCCTGAGCTTTATGGCGCGCTACATCAAGGGTGATGACATCGACGGCACCAAGGCCGATCCGAATGGTTCCTTTGCCGGCTGGGCAGGCGATGACGAGAAACATTGGGAGCGCGATCTGGAAGCCAAGTACGTGGTGCAGTCCGGTGCCGCCAAGGACCTGTCCTTGCGCCTGCGTCAGGCCACACACCGCTCCACCGCGTTCGACAACGATCTGGATGAAGTACGCCTGATCGTTGAGTACCCGCTGAGCATTCTCTAAGAAGGTCGCCGGCCGCTCATGCTGGTGAAGCGGCCGGTTGGTTATTCAAGGTCAGCTCCCATTGCTCCTTTGGCCTTAAGGCGCCCTGTGCGGCGCCTCTTTTCTCGGCTTGGTGCCTGGCCTCTGGCCCCAGGCTGTTTATCGGACAGTGCTTGCAAGGGGTACCGAATGTTACGAGCAACCCTCTTTATGCTGGGCTTGATGCTGCTAGGCAGCGTTCAGGCGCAGCCTCTGCGCATCGCCATGGAAGGGCAGTTTCCGCCCTTCGAGGAAGTTGATGCGACGGGCCAATTACGCGGTTTCAATGTCGATATCGCTCAGGCGTTGTGCCAGGCCATGGCGGCGGATTGTCAGCTGGTCAGGTTTGCCTGGGACGATTTGATTCCGGCGCTCAACGAGCAGCGAGCGGACCTGATTCTGGCGTCCATGTCGATCACCGCGCAGCGCGCCGAGCGGGTCGATTTCACCGCCAAATATGCGCAAACCCCGGCGTTCTTCTTCGCCCGCAAGGGCCTGGTCAATCAGGTGATCATCACCCCAAGGCGTATTGCCGGCAAACGCTTGGGCGTGCAGCGCGACACTACCTATGACCGCTTCATCACGGACAAATACCAGCAGCACACCGAGGTGCAGCGCTTCGACTCCGCCGAAGGCATGTACCAGGCGCTGGCCGAAGGGCGCGTCAACCTGGTGCTGGATGACGCGGTATCCGGTTACTTCGGCTTTCTGGAAACGGACAAAGGCCAGGGCTTTGAGCAGGTCGGTAACAAGGTGGTGGCGCCCAAACACTTTGGCAAAGGTCAGGGCATCGCCGTGCGCAAGGGCGATCACGTTCTGCGTGAGCGGCTGGATAGAGCGCTCAGCGTGATTCTCAGCAACGGCGTCTACAAGCGCATCGAGAAGCAGTATTTCAAACAGTTCACGGTGTATTAGCCGGAGGAGCCAGCCACCCAGAAAGCGTTGCCGTTTTGTCTGCAGCAGTTCCCGTTTTACAACTCTCACAACAAGCGTGCGCCGAGCGCACATCGGAGAACTCGAACCATGATCAGATCATTTATGCGGTGCAGCGCCTTGCTGCTCGCCCTTCTACCCGTCACCGGCTACAGCGCCGGCCCGCTGATATTGATTGGCGGCGGCCTCAAGGATGACAACTCGGCGATCTATCAGCGCCTGATTCAACTTGCCGGTGGCAACGGCCAGGCGCGGATTGGGGTGATCACCGCCGCCTCGATTCCGGAAAGCGACGACCCGGATGCCGGCACGGCCGACGCGGCAAACTCCAAAGCCAATGGCGAGTTCTATGCTCAGCTACTGGAAACCTATGGCGCCGCTGATGCGCAGTGGATTCCCATCGACCTGGATCAGATCAGCAATAACAGCAACCCGCAGGTGGTCGCGCAGATCAACAGCATGACCGGTTTCTTTTTCGGCGGTGGTGACCAGTCGCGTCTGACCCAGACGCTGCAAACCGCGACCCGCGCGGACAGCCCGGCACTGGCCGCGATTCGCGCGCGGCACAACGCCGGCGCGGTATTGGCGGGTACCAGTGCCGGCACCGCGATCATGGTGCAAGGGCCGATGGTCACGGGCGGTGAAAGCTATGACGCGCTGCGTTATGGCGTGTACACCTCGCCGGGTGGCGATGACCTGTCCTATGACATGCAGGGTGGGTTTGGCTTCTTTAATTATGGCCTGCTCGATACCCACTTTAGCGAGCGCGGCCGTCAGGGGCGGATCGTGCGCTTGGCGGATCACACTCAGGTGCCGTTTGCCTTTGGTGTCGATGAAAACACCGCGTTGCTGGTGCAGAACAACCCAACCCTGGGCCAGGTGGAAATGGAAGTGATCGGCGCTGCTGGGGTATTTATCTTCGACCTACGCAACAAGGAACGCGGCACCGGCAGCAGCTATGCCCTGTATGACGTGCTGGGCAGCTACCTGACGGCGGGTGATCGCTATCGCCCGGCAACCGGCCAGTTTGTGATTGGCAGCGGCAAAACCAGCCTGCGTGGCCGCGAGGCCTACAGCAGTGCAATGACCGTCACCGGCGACATCTTTAGCAGCCCGAACAACAGTGGTGCTAATGGCCGGCGCAAGCCGCGCGAGTTTGTCAAAGTCAGTACCGATCTATTCAACAGCCGCGTGACCAGCACCCTGGGGCGTACGTATGAAAGCAATCCGCGCTTTCGTGTCGACCTGATCAAAAGCAGCCAATTCGACAGTCACGGCTACCAGGGCACCGTTGGCGGCAAGAACATGTTGTCTTACCTGCGTCTGCTGATGGATTTCCGTCCTAACTGAGTGTGCTGTTAGCGGAAAAGTGAGTGATGCCGCTTCTTTCAGGCTGCGGCATCGCTCTGTCTGGATGGCGGGCTGATGGCGCCTTATACACGAGTTGCCAGCGGTGTAATCGGCTGCTGGGCTGGTTGCTCAGCGCGCGTGAATCAATGCTCGTCGTCGCTTGTTTCCAGGCTCTGTAGCACCACCTGTTCCAGCGCATTGCTGGGTTCTGGTTGGGTGCCAGCCAGCTGGCCTAGCAGTTGCCACTGTTGATCCAGCTCGCTATTGATCGCCAGCATGCGCTTGATCATCTTGTGTGCGCTGGCATTTACCGCGCTGTCCTGGCTGGTGAGCAGTTCAAACGACATCGCGGTGATGGCTGCGCTCAGGTGGGTGAGGGTGCGCGTGGACAGGCTGAGCAACTCGGTCAATTGCGCTTCCTTGGCAGTCATGGTCATCTCCTGGTAAACCTGCCCCGAGCTTAACGCGACATTGTGCTGCCCGGCTATCTGCTCCATCGTCTGAACTATACCGCCGAGCTTGTAACTCCCCTCTACTTATCGAGCGACGGCCGGTTGTGCTGATGGCATGCGCACTCCGTCGGCCACCGCGCGAATGTGGGCCTGCTGTGCTTTGCTCAGTAAGGCATGCATAAAAGTCTGTAGTGCAACCTTTTCGGTGTTTTGGGTTGTACCTGTCGTCGGAACTATTCGTTTTTTTAAAACGGGCGTTTATCACGCACATCACGTGATTTTTACCCGAGCCTCGGCAGTACTGGCGTTTGCGCCATTAAAAGGGAAATTCCAGGCGGCTGAGCGGCGCGGACAACCGGGATTTTGTTTGGTTGCACCTAGTTGCACCTTGCGCCTTGTGAGGTTTAATCTCTCGCCAGATTTTTTGCGCCTCGCCTTCTATGGCAGCCACCCTGGTTGGTTGCGGAGGTAGCGCAAATTGCTTTCGGCGATTTTTTGCCGTGCTTCAGCTCATACAGGACAAACCAATGGCCACCACCACCCTTGGCGTAAAGCTCGATGATGCAACCCGTGATCGCCTCAAGCAGGCCGCGCAGTCAATTGACCGCACGCCGCATTGGCTGATCAAGCAGGCGATCTTCAATTATCTCGAGCAGATTGAGGGTGGGCTGACCCCGGCCGAGCACTCCGGCCTGGCCGCTGTGGCGGGTGAAGAGGTAGTGGAAAACCTGACCGAGCAAGGCCTGCAGGTGTTCCTCGATTTCGCTGAAAGCATCCTCCCGCAATCGGTGCTGCGTGCGGCGATTACCGGCGCTTATCGCCGTCCGGAAACCGAAGCGGTACCCATGCTGTTGGAGCAGGCGCGCCTGCCAAAGGACATGGCCGAGGCGAGCAACACGCTAGCCATGAAGATTGCCGAGAAGCTGCGCAACCAGAAGAACGCCGGCGGCCGTCAGGGCCTGGTGCAGGGTTTGCTGCAGGAGTTCTCGCTGTCGTCGCAAGAAGGTGTAGCGCTGATGTGCCTGGCCGAAGCGCTGCTGCGTATTCCGGACAAGGCCACCCGTGACGCGCTGATCCGCGACAAGATCAGCAACGGCAACTGGAGCCAGCACCTGGGTAACAGCCCGTCGATGTTCGTCAACGCTGCCAGCTGGGGCCTGTTGATCACCGGCAAACTGGTGGCCACGCACAATGAAGCCGGTCTGGTGACCTCGCTCAACCGCATTATCGGCAAGGGCGGCGAGCCGCTGATCCGCAAGGGCGTGGACATGTCCATGCGTCTGATGGGCGAGCAGTTCGTTACCGGTGAAACCATCGCCGAAGCCCTGGCCAACGCCACCACTATGGAAAGCAAAGGCTTCCGTTATTCCTACGACATGCTCGGCGAAGCCGCGCTGACTGATGAAGACGCCAAGCGCTACCTGGCGTCCTACGAGCAGGCCATCCATGCCATCGGCAAGGCCTCCCACGGCCGTGGCATCTACGAAGGCCCGGGCATCTCGATCAAACTCTCGGCGCTGCATCCACGTTACAGCCGCGCGCAGTACGAGCGGGTGATGGATGAGCTGTATCCGATCCTGCTGAGCCTGACCAAGCTGGCCAAGCACTACGACATCGGCCTGAACATCGACGCCGAAGAAGCCGACCGCCTGGAAATCTCCCTCGATCTGCTGGAGCGCCTGTGCTTCGACCCGGCCCTGACCGGTTGGAACGGCATCGGCTTTGTGATTCAGGCCTACCAGAAGCGCTGCCCGTATGTGATCGACTATGTGATCGACCTGGCCAAGCGCAGCCGTCACCGCCTGATGATCCGCCTGGTAAAAGGCGCGTACTGGGACAGCGAGATCAAGCGCGCCCAAGTCGAAGGCCTGGAAGGCTACCCGGTCTTCACCCGCAAGCCGTACACCGATATTTCCTACATCGCCTGCGCACGCAAGCTGCTGGCCGTGCCGGAAGCGATCTACCCGCAATTCGCCACCCACAACGCCCACTCGTTGTCGGCCATTTACCAGCTCGCCGGGCAGAACTACTACCCCGGTCAGTACGAGTTCCAGTGCCTGCACGGCATGGGCGAGCCACTGTACGAGCAGGTGGTGGGCAAGGTTGCCGATGGCAAGCTGAACCGTCCGTGCCGCATCTACGCTCCGGTGGGCAGTCATGAAACCCTGCTGGCTTACCTGGTGCGTCGCCTGCTGGAAAACGGCGCGAACACCTCGTTCGTCAACCGCATCGCCGACCACAGCATTTCGATCAAGGAACTGGTACTCGACCCCGTGCAGCAGATCGAGCAGATGGCCACGCAGGAAGGCGGCCTCGGTCTGCCGCACCCGCGCATTGCTCTGCCGCGTGCACTGTATGGCGACGCTCGCTTGAACTCCGAAGGTATCGACCTGGCTAACGAACACCGTTTGGGTTCGCTGTCCTCGGCGCTGCTGAGCAGCACCAACAACGCCTATAAGGCCATGCCGCTACTCGGTTGCGAAACGCCTGAGCTGAGCGAAGCGCAGCCGGTCCGCAACCCGGCCGATCACCGCGACATCGTTGGCCATGTGTACGAGGCCAGCGAGCAGGATGTGCGTAACGCCGTGCTCTGCGCTGTGTCCAGCGGGCAGATCTGGCAGTCGACCCTGCCGGCCGAGCGCGCTGCGGTGCTGGATCGCGCCGCCGACCAGATGGAAGCGGAAATGCAGCAGCTGATGGGCCTGCTGGTGCGTGAGTCCGGCAAGACCTTCGCTAACGCCATCGCCGAAGTGCGCGAGGCGGTGGACTTCCTGCGCTACTACGCGGCGCAGGCACGCAATCACTTCAGCAACGACAGCCACCGTCCACTGGGCCCGGTCGTGTGCATCAGCCCGTGGAACTTCCCATTGGCGATCTTCAGCGGTCAGGTGGCCGCGGCTCTGGCTGCCGGTAACACCGTGCTGGCCAAGCCGGCCGAGCAAACTCCGCTGATCGCCGCGCAAGCCGTGCGCATTCTGCTTGATGCCGGTGTACCGAGCGGCGCCGTGCAATTACTGCCGGGTCGTGGTGAAACCGTCGGTGCCGGTCTGATCGGCAACGAGCGGGTGCGCGGCGTGATGTTTACCGGTTCCACCGAAGTGGCCGGGATCATCCAGCGCAACCTCGCCGGTCGCCTGGATGCCCAGGGCCGCACCATTCCGCTGATCGCCGAAACCGGTGGGCTGAACAGCATGATTGTCGACTCCTCGGCATTGACCGAGCAGGTGGTGGTCGATGTCGTTGCCTCGGCCTTCGACAGCGCCGGCCAGCGCTGCTCGGCACTGCGCGTGCTGTGTGTGCAGGAAGATGTGGCGGATCGAGTGATCAATATGCTCAAGGGCGCTATGGCCGAATACAGCCTGGGCAACCCGGAACGCCTGAGCACCGATATCGGCCCGGTGATCGACGCTGAAGCCAAGGACAATATCGACCAGCACATCGAGACGATGCGCGAGAAGGGCCGTAAGGTATTCCAGGCCGCCCGTGCCCAAGGCGATGACGTCAAGCGCGGCACCTTCGTCCTGCCGACGCTGATCGAGCTGGACAGCTTCGATGAGATGACGCGTGAAATCTTCGGCCCCGTGCTGCATGTGGTGCGTTATCAGCGCGCTGGTTTGGGCAAGTTGTTGCAGCAGATCAACGACAGCGGCTACGGCCTGACCCTGGGTGTGCATACGCGCATCGATGAAACCATCGCCCAGGTGGTGGGCAGCGCTAAAGTCGGCAACCTGTATGTGAACCGCAATATGGTCGGCGCCGTAGTCGGCGTGCAGCCGTTCGGCGGCGAAGGCTTGTCCGGCACCGGCCCGAAAGCCGGTGGCCCGCTGTATATGTATCGCCTGCTGGCAACCCGTCCGCAGGACGCGGTGGCCAAGCAGCTGCAACAGGAAAGTGGCGAAATCCAGCGTCCGGCGGAGCAGGCCAAAGTGATCCAGGCCCTGCAAGACTGGGCGGCCAAGCATGAGCCGAGCCTGAGCGCACTAAGCGCGCAGTATGTCGAGCTGGCGCAGAGCGGCACCGTGCAGATGCTCAACGGCCCAACCGGTGAGCGCAACAGCTACAGCCTGTTGCCACGCGAACACGTGCTGTGCCTGGCGGATGAGCGCAGTGACCTGCTGGTGCAGTTGGCAGCGGCTTTGGCTGTGGGTTGCCAGGTGCTGTGGCAGGAAAGCGAGCTGACCCGCGAGCTGTTTGCCGCATTGCCCAAGGCTGTGCAGCAACGCATCACAGTGCTTAGCCAGTGGAGCGAGTGCGAAACGGTGTTCGACGCCATCATCCATCACGGTGACTCCGATCAGCTGCGCGAAGTCTGCCAACTGGCGGCTCAGCGCCCTGGCGCGATCATCGGTGTGCATGGTCTGCACAAAGGCGAGACGGATATCCCGCTGGAGCGTCTGCTGATTGAGCACGCGTTGAGCATCAACACCGCAGCAGCGGGCGGCAACGCCAGTTTGATGACCATCGGCTAAACGGTTCTACGAGCATCCCACCCTGACCGGTTCGCCGGCCGGGGTGGTCGGCAACACCGGCTTACCGCCACCTCCAGGCACCTTGCCCAGGTGTCTGATGCTGCACGGCAGCGCCCGTCGTACATCCGGCAACGGAGGGCTACCCGCCCAGTACGATGCGTTTCTTCCCTTCTGGCATTTCGATGCATTGCGCGCGCCTACCCGGCGGGCGCCGCAACGGCGCTACCCGCTCCGTTGCGCATCGCCCGCCTGGCGACTGTTCAGAGTTAATCCCGCGTTGTTATGTGCCCCTGCATTCGCTCGACTGTGCTTAGCCGCAAGGCGCTCAAGCGTATCGATAGCGCTATTTGGTTTTGCCTGCCAGCTGATCGCGCAGTGCGCGCTCGACCGCAATCTGCAGCGTGTATGCAGGTGCTTCAATGGCGTCGTGGTCGCGGGTGTAGCGGCGGGTAAATTCGCGTACGCCCCATTGCTGGTATTGCTGCACGTGCAGCAGTTCATGCGCCCACAGCGCGACATTTTGCTGGGCGTCTTCAGCGCTGCGAAACACTATGATGTCGATCAGCGTTACCGCCTGCACGTCTGGGTTTTGCAGCAGGGCATTGCTGGCGTTGAGTGCCGCGCCGTCGTCGACCCTAAAGCGCGCAGAGTCGAGCACCGCTATATCGAAATAGGCTTCCAGTTGGGCGCGGATATGCAGAGGCACAGGTTCGGTTCCGTCGGCTGCCGCCCGCTGACGGGCCTGTAACAGCCCTTGCTCAAGGCCTGAGGCGGCAATCTGGCTGACGTCTTCATACAGCACGTCGATGTCAGCCTGGCTGATCGGCGCACAGAAGCACACCCCGGCACAGACTTGCTGCTGCCCGCTGGGGCAGGCGAGAACTGAGGCGGCGAGGCCGAGCCCGCCAACCAGTAGGGCGACCCAGCGCAGCGGGTGACGCAAGAACACGGCAGGCAAGGACGCTTCCCTCAAATAACAACGGCCGACGCAGTATGCGCCAGTGTCGCAAGGCAGTCGGACAGTGGCCGTTGCGTTTGGTTGCAGCGGTGCGCTGGAGGCTACACCCGCACCCAGCGCTGCCGAGTCCAGCTGCTTAGCGCATCGACGCCGAACACCAGCAGCAGCATGGTGATGATCACCGTACTGGCCTGGGCTTCCTGAAACAGGCTGAGGCTGACATAGAGCATCTGTCCCAGGCCGCCGGCGCCGACGAAACCCAGCACGCTGGCCATACGGATATTGTTTTCCCAGCGGTACAGGCAGTAGGCCAACAGCTGTGGCCAGAGGTTGGGCAGGGTGCCGTAGCAGAACGCCGCGATCTGGCTGCCGCCCTGCAGGCGAATCGCCTCGGCCGGTGCGGTCGGGGTGTTCTCCAACGCCTCGGCAAACAGCCGGCCGAGCACGCCAGTGGTGTGCAGGGCCAGCGCCAGGGTGCCGGCATTCGGGCCAAGGCCTGCGGCAAATACCATCAGCGCGGCCCAGACCAGTTCGGGTATCGCGCGCAGGGCATTCAGCAGCAAACGCGCGGCGCTCTGCAGCGGCCAGCCAAAGCGCCCGGCGGCGGGCAAGGCCAGCAACAGGCCGAACACCGCGGCGAGCAAGGTGCCGAGAGCCGACATGGCCAGGGTTTCCAAGGCCCCTCGGCTGATGGCCGACAGGTGCTCGGCGCTCAGGTCTGGGCTGAGAAAACGCTGCACATAGCCGGCCATCTGTCCCAGGCTGTCGCCGCTGCTCAGCGTGAGCATGTCGATGCCCAGATAGACGAAAGAGGCGATTACCGCCGCGCCGATGCCAAACAGCAGCAACAGGTTGATCAACCGGTTCATGCCAGCCTCCCGCGCAGCACGCGGCTTAGCTGGTCGGCCAATAGCACCAGGAGGAGGAAGGTCAGCAGCATGCTGGCCACTTCACCGCCGGCGAACATGCGCATCGACAGGTCGATCTGCTGGCCTAGGCCGCCGGCGCCGACGAAGCCCATCACCACCGAGGCGCGGATCGCGCATTCCCAGCGGTACACCGTGTAGGAGGTCAGCTCCGCTGCGGCGTTCGGCAGGATGCCGTAGACAAAGGCCGCCAGCCGGCCGCTGCCCGCTTGTAGTAAGGCGTGAGCCGGGCGCTGGTCGACCGACTCGAAGATTTCCGCATAGACCTTGCCGAGCATGCCGCTGTAGGTAATGGCGATGGCCAGCACCCCGGCGGTGGGGCCGAGGCCGACGGCGCGGACGAACAGCAGCGCCCAGACGATCTCCGGCACGCTGCGCAGGAAGATCAGCAGGCCGCGCACCGGCCAGCGCAGCAACTGCGCCAGCGGCTTCGGCCGACCACCACGGGAAGCGGCGGACAGCGATAGCGCGCGGCTCGCCAGCAGACTGGCTGGAATCGCCAATAGCAGCGCCAAGGCCATACCAGCGGTGGCGATGGCCAGGGTCTGCAGGGTGGCGTCGAGCAGTAACTGCAGAAAGTCCGTGTCATGCGCCGGCGGCCAGAAGGCGGCGACGAAGCGTCCCATCTCGCTCTGGCTGTCAGCTTGCAGCAACACGCCCAGGTCCAGCTCGCTGAGCTGGATGCCCGGCCACAACAGGGCCACCGCCAGCAGGGTGAGCAGCAGACGGGGCAGGGCGGCCGGATCGCGGGTGTCGCGGTTTAGCATCGCGGAATCTGCAGGCTCAGCGTCACGCTAGGCGCGGGAGGCGAGAGCAGTTGCTCATTGGCATACAGCGCGTCTAGCTGCGCCTGGTCGACTTCGCCGGCCTGGCGATCGAAGAGGATCTGCCCGTCACGCAGGCCGATAATCCGCGGGAAGTGCGCCAGGGCCAGTTCCACTGCATGCAGGCTGGCGACCAGGGTGACGCCATGCTGCTCGGCATGCCGACACAGCACATTCAGCGTGTGCTCGGCCAGCACCGGGTCCATGGCTGATACCGGCTCATCGGCCAGCAGCAGTTCCGGCGCTTGGTACAGCACGCGGGCGATGCCGACGCGCTGCAGCTGACCACCGGAGAGTTGCTGGCACTGGGCGAAGAGCTTGTCGGCCAGGTCCAGCTTGGCCAGCTCATGGCGTGCGCCAGGGATATCCAGCGGATGCAGCAGATTCAGCAGGCTTTTGCCCAGCCCCCACTGGCCAAGCTTGCCGGCCAGCACGGCGGTAACCACCCGTTGCCGTGCTGGCAGGGGCGGCGCCTGATGCACCAGGCCGATGCGTGCACGCAGGCGCTGACGCTGGCGGCTGGAGAGTTGCCAGGGCTGCTCACCGAGCACCTGAATCACGCCGCTGCTCGGTTGCAGTGCAGTGGCGAGCAGGTTGAGCAGGCTCGACTTGCCCGCCCCGGACGGGCCGATGATGGCGACGCGCTCACCGGCGGCGATATGCAAGTCCACGCCGCGCAGGGCGTGGACTCCGTTGCCGTGACTGAGGCTGGCGCCGGAGAGGCGCAGGGTCATTTCAGCAGGTCAGCGGCGCGCGCAGCGTCCTCGATGCCCTTGTAGTTCTCAGGCGAGGTTTCGATAAAGCGGCTGGCGGCCTGCAGGTCGAGGATCGCCTTGTGCGCAGGAACGGCCGGGTCGAGGGCGAGGAAGGCGGCCTTGATCTTCTCGACCAGCGCCGGGTCGAGGGTGCCACGTACGGTCCAGTTGTAGTCGAAGTAAGTCGGGGTGGTGGCGAACACCTTGACCTTGTTGCTATCGACCTTGCCGCTGGCAACCAGCTTGTCCCACACGCTGGCGTTGAGCACGCCGCCGTCGACCTTGCCGGCCTGCACCCAGGCGGCGGTGGCGTCATGCGCACCGGAATAGCCAATGCGGCTGAAGTGGCTTTCCGGCTTGATGCCGTCCTGCAGCATGAAGTAACGCGGCATCAGGCTGCCGGAGGTGGACGATACCGAGCCGAAGGCAAAGGTCTTGCCCTTGAGGTCGGCCAGGGAGGTCACGTCCGGGTTGGCGGTGATGAACTTGCTGGTGAACTGCGCATCCTGCTCGCGCTGTACCAGCGGAATGGCGTTGCCGGTCTTCAGGCGCACTTGAACGAAGGTGAAACCGCCAAGCCAGGCCAGATCCAGGCGGTCGGTGGCCAGGGCCTCGACTACGGCTGGGTAGTCGGCAACCGGGGTGAACTCGACCTTCATGCCCAGTTGCTGTTCCAGGTAGGCGCCCAGCGGTTTGAATTTGCGCAGCAGTTCGGTCGGCGCTTCGTCCGGAATGGCGCTGACGCGGAGCACTTCGGCGGCTTGGGTCAGGCTGGTAGACAAGGACAGGGCAAAGCCGGCGGCAAGCGCCAGGGTACGTTTGAGCATGAAGATTCTCCGGTTCAATAGCGGAAAAGGTTCGAAATGGCAGACCAGCAGGTATGCGGACTGCGCGTAGTCAGGGTAGTCGACGTGGCGCGATTATAGGGGCCACTGCGTTAAAGGCCAGCTTTGCCGGCCGCAGGACAATAAGGCCAGGTCAGCAGCGCCGGTTACTGGCCTAGGGGCTTGTCTTGCCTGGATTTTTCAACTGCCTGTTAGAATCGGCGCCTGTTTCCGATTTGCCGAGAGCCTGACCGATGAGCGAGCCGATCCGTTTGACCCAGTACAGCCACGGGGCCGGCTGCGGCTGCAAGATTTCGCCGAAGGTGCTGGAGGTGATCCTCGCCGGCAGCGGCGCGCAGAACCTCGACCCCAAACTGTGGGTCGGCAATGCCTCGCGTGACGATGCGGCGGTGTATGCCCTGGACGACGAGCGCGGGGTGGTGTCGACCACCGACTTCTTTATGCCGATTGTCGATGACCCCTACGACTTCGGCCGCATCGCTGCCACCAATGCGATCAGCGACATCTACGCCATGGGCGGCGACCCGTTGATGGCGATTGCCATCCTCGGTTGGCCGGTCAACCTGCTGCCACCGGAGGTGGCCCGCGAAGTGATTCGTGGTGGCCGCGCGGTATGTGATGAAGCAGGCATTCCGCTGGCCGGTGGCCACTCGATCGACGCGCCGGAGCCGATCTTCGGCCTGGCCGTGACCGGCGTGGTGCTCAAGCGCCATATGAAACGCAACGACACCGCCACAGCCGGCTGCCAGCTGTACCTCTCCAAGCCACTGGGCATCGGCATCCTGACTACCGCCGAGAAGAAGGCCAAGCTGCGCGCCGAGGATGTCGGCCTGGCGCGCGACTGGATGTGCACCCTGAACAAGCCCGGCTCGCGCTTCGGCAAGCTGGCCGGGGTTACTGCGATGACCGACGTTACTGGCTTCGGCCTACTTGGTCATTTGGTGGAGATGGCTGACGGTGCCAATCTCACCGCCCAGCTCGACTACGCCGCCGTGCCGCGCCTGCCGGGGGTCGACTACTACCTGGCCGAGGGCTGCGTGCCGGGCGGCACCCTGCGCAATTTCGACAGTTATGGCGAGAAGATCGCGCCTATTACCGATGAGCAGCGCGACCTGCTGTGCGACCCGCAGACCAGCGGCGGTCTGCTGATCGCCGTAACGCCAGACGGCGAAGCGGAGTTTCTTGCCGTGGCCGCCGAGTTGGGCCTGAACCTTTCGCCCATCGGCCGTTTGACTGAGCGACAGAGCTACGCGGTAGAGGTGCTGTGATGCGCGATAACACCGCCGACTACCGCGACATCTTCCTCAATGATCTGCCGATGATGGACGCTCGTGCCCCGGTCGAGTTCAGCAAGGGTGCCTTCCCCGGCGTGCTCAACCTGCCGCTGATGGATGACAGCGAGCGCCAGCGGGTCGGCACCTGCTACAAGCAGCATGGTCAGGACGCCGCCATCGCGCTCGGCCACCAACTGGTCAGCGGCCAGGTCAAAGCCGAACGGGTCGCGGCCTGGGCGGCGTTCGCCAAGGCCAATCCGCACGGCTATCTGTACTGCTTTCGTGGCGGTCTGCGCTCGCAGATTACCCAGCAATGGCTGGCCGAAGCCGGTATCGACTACCCACGGGTGATTGGCGGCTACAAGGCGATGCGTACCTTTCTGCTGGAAACCACCCAGCAGGCCGTGGCCGAGTGCGATTTCGTCATCCTCGGCGGCCTGACCGGCACCGGTAAAACCGACGTGCTGGTGCAACTGAATAACAGCCTGGACCTGGAAGGCCACGCCAATCACCGTGGTTCCAGCTTCGGCAAACGCGCCAGCGGCCAGCCGGCGCAGATTGACTTCGAAAACCGCCTGGCCATTGATCTGCTCAAGCAGCGCGCCCGTGGCACCGAGCAGTTTGTGCTGGAAGACGAAGGGCGCATGGTCGGCAGTTGCACCGTGCCGCTGGAGCTGTACCAGGGCATGCAGCAGTACCCGCTGGTGTGGCTGGAGGATGCCTTCGAGGATCGCGTCGAGCGCATCCTGCGCGATTATGTGGTCAACCTGTGCGCCGAATTTACCGCCCTGCACGGTGAGGAAGAGGGCTTTCGGCTGTACGCCGAGCGCCTGCTGCAAAGCCTGAGCAATATCCAGAAGCGTCTGGGCGGCGAACGCTACCAACGCTTGCTGACCATCATGCAGACGGCGCTGGATGAACAGCGTAATGGGGCGGTTGCGCTGCACCGCGACTGGATTGCCGGGCTGCTGCGCGAATACTACGACCCGATGTACGCCTACCAGCGCGAGAGCAAGGCGGCGCGTATCGAGTTTGCCGGCGACCAGGCGGCGGTCATCGCCTACCTGACTGAGCGCAAGGCCAATCGCCAAGGCTGAGTGTCATCACCCAGCCCTGCGCTGCAATCATCCGTTGCTGGCTTCTGGCAGTTTGGCGATCACCTTGATCTCGAACTGAAAGCCATACAACCAGGTCACGCCGACGGCAGTTATGGTCGGGTACGGCGCGTTACCCCAGAACTCCGGGACAACCTTCCAGATCCTTTCGAACGTCGCTTGCGGGTCGACCATAAACACGGTCACGTCGACCACATCGTCAAAGCTGCCGCCGGCAGCATGCAGAATCGCATTCAGGTTGGTGAATGCGGTGCGCACCTGCTCCTCCAGCTCGGGCTCGGGCGAGCCGTCTTCACGACTACCGACTTGCCCCGAGACAAACAAGAAGCCATTGCTGCGGACCGCCGGGGAATAGCGATTGCGCTCATACAACGCATGGCGGCCGGGTGGGAATACAACGTCACGCTGGTTCATAAGTACCTCCATCTTGGGCCGGTATCGCCCCGATTTATTAACGATGAAGTGACTGTAGGGCGTTGCGTTAGGCCGATAAACCAGCAACTCTGATCATCACTGTTTGAGTATTCCAAACAATCAGGCCGATATTGGGGTGAGAAATGGACCGTTTTGCTGCGATGCAGGCATTTGCTCGGGTGGTGGAGGCGGGCAGCTTTACCAAGGCGGCCGAAACCCTGCATATGAGTAAAACCAGCGTGACCCAGCTGGTGCAGCAACTGGAGGCGCGCTTGCGGGTCAAGCTGCTCAACCGCACCACGCGCAAGGTCAACCTCACGGCCGACGGCGCGCTCTACTACGAGCGTGTGTTAAGGCTGCTGGATGATTTGGCCGATGCCGAGACCAGCCTGTCCGGCGCCTCGGCGGTGCCTCGCGGCCGCCTGCGCGTGGATGTGCCGAGCCCGCTGGCCAGAATGATCCTGATGCCTGCATTGCCGGCGTTTCACGCGCGCTACCCGGAGATCCAGATCGATATGGGCGTCAGCGACCGCATCGTCGATCTGATTGGCGAGAAGGTCGATTGCGTTGTGCGCGGCGGCGAGTTGACCGATCAATCGCTGATGGCGCGGCGGGTCGGCGATCTGCAGCTGGGCGTTTATGCCGCGCCCAGCTACCTGCAACGTCTCGGCACGCCTGTGCACCCGCGCGAGCTGGAAGACTCGCAGCACCGTATCGTCGGCTTCCTCTGGGCGCGCACCGGCAAAGCCCTGCCGTATGCCATGCATCGCGCCGGGGAGAGTGTGCATATCCAGGGTCGTTACGTGCTGGCGGTCGACGACGGCAACGCCTACCTGGCGGCAGGGCTGGCCGGCATGGGGGTGCTATGGTTGCCGGACTATATGTCCGCGCCGCATGTGGCACAGGGCGAGTTGCTGCCGCTGTTCAGCGACTGGCGCCTCGAACCGATGCCGCTGTACGTGGCCTTTCCGCCGAACCGGCATATCAGCATCAAGCTGCGTGTGTTTATCGAGTGGGTCGCCGAGCTGATGGCGCAGCATGCGCCTATTGCAGGAAAATCTCCGGCTCGCTGAGGCGGGCAAGCTTGTCGGGGTTACGCATGATAAAAATGCCGGAAAGATCGCCGTGCGCATCAAAGCCGAAGCTGAGCGCAGCGCTAATGCGGCCACCGTCGAGCAGTAGGGCGCCGCGTGAACCGTTGATGTCCGCTGAGCGCCATTCATAGGTTTTCCAGAAACCACTGAGTTTGCCGGCGATAAATTCGAGCACGCGGGCTTTGCCATAAAGCGGGTCGAGCAGGGTGGCTGCTTTACCACCGCCGTCGGCTTTCAGTTGAATGTCTTGCGCCATCAGCGCGGCAAGGTTTCCGGTCGCACCGGTGGCGATGGCCGATTGAAACGCGGCGAGTAATGTCTCCTGCCGCTGCGCGGTCACGACGTTGCGAGCATCGGTGCGGCCGACATTGATCCGTGCCCGAGAAACCAGTTTGCGGCAGGCGGTTTCTTGCATACCCAGGACGGCGGCAACCTGCGCGTAAGGCTGCTCGAAAATCTCGTGCAGCAGATAAGCCGCCCGTTCTTTGGGGGCGAGTCGCTCAAGCAGGAGCAAGAACGCCATGGAGAGCGACGATGACAGGTCCAGTGCGCGTTCTGGCGTGTTTTCGGTCACGCACTGTATGGGCTCCGGCAGCCACGTGCCAATGTAGTCGACCCGGACTTGCCGGGCCGCGCGTAGCAGGTCGATGCAGCGGCGCGTGCATGCAGAGGTTAACCAGGCCGCCGGGTTATTGATCGCGCGCCGGTCGGCCTGGCTCCATTTGACAAAGGTATCCTGCACCGCGTCCTCGGCTTCGGCTAACGAACCGAGAATGCGGTAGGCGAGGCCAGTGAGAAGCGCCCGCTTGCTCTCAAACAGGCTTAGGTGATCGTGATGTTCTTCGCTCATATCAGTGCGCTGAGATTTGTATACGGTTCCATAGATTGATCATCGCAACTGTCGCCGTCAGAGCGCTGATTTGCGTCTCAGTGAACTGCTCGCGTAGAGCCGCGCGCAACGGCCGATAGTCGACGCTGTGATCGAGTAGGGTCAGGGCTTCAGTCCAGGCCAGCGCCGCGCGCTCGCGCGCAGAAAAGTCGCTGCTTTGCTTCCAGACCACCAAGCGGTCTAGGCGTTCGTCGCTTTCGCCATCCGCGCGCGCCTCCTTGCTGTGCATTCTGACGCAATAGGCGCAGGCGTTGATTTGCGATGCGCGCAACTGCACAAGATGGTGCAGTTTCCGCTCCAGGCCATGGCTGTCGATTGCCACATGGGCGTTTTCAAGTGCGGTAAAAACATCGGGAATGTTGGTGTAGTGGTTGAAGGTCGTACTCATCTCTCGGGCTTCCTCGGGGGTGTTTATCAATATGACGATCAGGCTGCCCGCGATGTGACCTGTGCTGTGGAGCAACGGCTGGCACGCCTGGCAAACGCCCAGCCGTCAGCACTTGCCGAGCAGCGCGGCGCAGCTCAGTTGATTCCCGTGCACGATGTTGAGCAGATCGTATGTATGGCCTTGAGTCTGTTTGCTGTCTGCTTCGCCAAGGAACGCACCTTGGCGGCAATCCTCGATGAGTGTTTTGAACCTGAATTTTCGCCGGCTTATCGCCGCTAGGGCCTTGCAGGCTGTGAGTTACGGCCGATCGTGAGTGCGACAGCCACAGCAACCAGTGACGCAGCGGCAACCAGAACGGCGGCCGAACTCCAGCCGAACGCTTGGATTGCACTGCCTACCGCGATGGGGCCGATGATCTGCCCCAGGTTGTTGCCTTGGATAATCAGCCCCAGGACCACTGGCACCAGACCAGCCGTCGGCGCAACAAGTGGAGCGGCAGACAGCAGCGCGGCGGGAATCAGCCCACCTACCGCGGAAAACACCACGCAGAGCATAAAGGTGCCTGTATCCGGCAGCAGCGACAGAAAGATGCCGAGGCTGGTGAGGCCCATGGTCAGGCTGGCACCGACGAGCAGACTGGCTCGCGTTATGCCGCGCGACAGCAGCACGCCGGCGGCAAGATTGCCGAGGATATTCGCGGCTGTCGCCAGCGCACTCAGCAAGCCGGCGCTCCTGTGGCTAACCTCCATGCGCTCCATCAGCAGTACCGGCAAAAAGCTGAACAGCGCAAAGAACATCAGGCCATAGAGGGCGAACATCACCGCGAGCACGACGGGTGCCCTGGCGCTAAGGACGGTGATGGAGTTCGCCTTCAGGCTGCGCCATGACCAGGCCTGTCGTTCACCACTGTTCGGGATGATCAGCCACACCAGCAGATAAACCAGCAAGGCCAGACCGCCGCTTGCCCACCATAGCACGCGCCAACTCTCGAACAGCGGGCCCGCGAGCATGGCCAGTGCGATGCCTGCCGGCATAAAGCAGCTCCACAGGGCGAAGGCGAAATCGCGATCCGCGCGCTCGGTTACCTGAGCCAGGAGCGACGGCGCCGCGACGGTAATCATCAGAAAGCCTGCGCCTTCGATGATTCGCGACAGCAAAAGTGCCGGCAAGCCCGTGGCCACGGCGCCGCAGGCCGCCCCCAGGATGGTCGTCAGCAGGCCGATGAGCAGAATGCGCCGGCTGCCAAAACTGGCCGCCAACGCGCCGGTCGGAATGCCGCCAATCAGCCCCAGCAGTGCAAAAATCCCTGTCAGCCAACCAATGTCCGCGAGGCTGATGCCCAGGTCTGCCTGCAGCACAGGCGCGGCGATTACCGCTTTGCCCACCTGCACGGCTGCCACAGTGCCGGCACTGACGAGCAGCAGTACGCTGCTCCAGCGGGTCGAGGTGAGCGGTGAGGCGTATGCGGTGCTTTCCATCATGCCGCCTCGTGATTGCGCCCGGCGGCCAGCGCGAGGGCTATTTCGGCGACGTGGCGGCCTTGAAAACGCGCACCATCCAGTTCATTTGCACTCGGTTGGCGATCACCACCGTTGCCGTCATCGGCTAGGGTCGAGGCGCCATAGGGCGTGCCGCCGGTAATTTCATCCATGCGCAGCTGCCCTTTAAAGCTGTAAGGCAGGCCGACCACGAGCATGCCCAGATGAAACAGCACGGTGTGGGTGGATTGGAGGGTGGTTTCCTGGCCGCCGTGCTGGCTGCCGGTCGAGGTGAACACGCTGCCCACTTTGCCGACGAGCTTGTCTTCGGCCCACAGCTTGCCCGTCTGATCGAGAAAGTTCTTCATCTGCGAGGCCATGTTGCCATAGCGAGTCGGTGTGCCGAGGATGATCGCATCATAGTCGGCAAGCTCGGCAATGGTGGCAACCGGTGCCTGTTGTTCCACCTTGTAGCCCGAGTTTCTTGCGGCCGTTTCTGGCACGAGTTCAGGAACACGCTTGAGCGTTACAGATGCGCCGGTTTGCCGCGCCCCTTCGGCAACCGCTGCCGCCATGGTTTCAATGTGGCCATAGGATGAGTAATAGAGCACCAATACCTTGGTCATGCGGGTTACCTCATGTGGGTGTGATGGTGAGCTAAGGGTGCCCCGTTTGATGGGTCGATATAAGTGATGTAATTTTTATCAACTCGATCGATTGAAGTGATCATGTTAGACGCGCTGACCCTCGACCAACTGCGTACCTTTGTGACCATCGCCGACAGCGGCAGTTTTCGCGCGGCCGCCAGCAAGCTGTACCGCGTGCAGTCTGGCGTTAGTGTTGCCATCGGCAATCTAGAGGCGCAGCTTGGCGTATTGCTGTTTGATCGCTCGGGGCATCGCCCGGTACTGACGGCGGAAGGCAAGCTGTTGCTCAGCAATGCGCGGGACATTCTGCTGCGCGTCGATGCATTACGGGCCAAGGCGCGCGGGCTTGGCGATGGCGTAGAACTCGAACTGCCGATTGCCGTCGACACACTCTTCCCTATCCACCTGGTGGGCATGGCCATCGTCCAGATGCGCACCATCTACCCGTCGGTCACGGTGCGGATTGTCGTTGAACCCCTCGGCGGGCCGCTGCTGGCGCTCAAAGAAAAGCGCTGCGCACTCTCGATCATGGTGGGCGAAGATTTCCGCGACCCACGTATCACCTTCGAGGCCTTGTCGGCGGTGGCGCAGGTCGCGGTGGTCGCCGCCCACCACCCGCTGGCCAATCAGGATGTCAGCCACGCCATTGGCGTTCTGCAGCTTGCCGATCATTTGCAGATTGTCCTGGCTGACCCGACGCGCGTATCCGAAGGCCGAGATTTTGGCGTGATCTCGCCGCAAACCTGCCGCGTGAATACCCAGGACGCCAAGCATGCGCTGATCCTGGCGGGTGTTGGCTGGGGGCGGCTGCCGCATTGGTTGGTGAGCCGCGACTTAGCTGAGGGCCGGCTCGTGCGGCTCAGGACGAACTCGCTGGGGCGCGAGGGGGAAGTTGTGTCGGAGGCCTATCTGGCCCATCGACTCGACGAGCCGATGGGGCCCGCCGCCCGCAAGTTTGCCGAAGCTTTAGTGCAACTCAACGCCAGCAGCGCTCCTGCGCCCTCGGTATAAATAACCTGGCTGCGTAGGCCCCACGCTGTCATAGCCAGTACACCCAGAGCCGGCCGAACAGCTCCTTGGCCCGCACATTGAGTGGCCGCTCCTGCCAGTCAGGCAGGGTAATTTCGCGGGACTTCTCCAGATCGGCACGAAACGCCGCGCGCATCTTGTCGCCGAAGTCGTTGCCGAGCACCACGGCGTTGACCTCCTGGTTGTGCAGAAAACTGCGCCAATCGAGGTTGGTCGAACCGACTGTCGACCACACACCATCAATCACCGCCGTTTTCGCATGCAGTAATGCTTCGTGGCGCTCATAAAGGCGCACGCCGGCCTGCAACAATTCGTCGTAGTAGGCGCGGCCGGCATGAAACACCAGCCAGGAGTCGGTGCTGCTGGGTAGGATCAGCCGCACATCGACGCCGCGCGCCACAGCATCCTTCAGGGTGGACAGCAATTGTGGGTCGGGTACGAAATAGGCATTGGTCAACCAGATCTCGTCTTGTGCGCTGCGCAAGGCGGAAATCAGGGTGACGTAAATCAGGCTGTAGGGGTCGTCTGGCGAGCTGCCGATGGCGCGCACCACCTCACTGCCGCGCGCCTCGGCCGCGGGGACGTACTGGTCGATGGGCAGTGGCGGGCCTTTTTGCTTGGCCCAGGTGTCGATAAACAATTTTTGCAACTCGCCCACCACCGGCCCTTCCAAGCGCAGATGCGTATCGCGCCAGGGCAAGTCAGAGGCGGGATCATCCTGGCTACCCAGGCGCAGCGAACTGCCTGAATACACACTGCTGATATTGATCCCGCCGAGAAAGGCGATGCGTCCATCGACAATCAGTAACTTGCGGTGATCACGCTGGTTCACTGTCCAGCCGGCCTTGGCGGTGAGCGGGTTGATCGGGTTGAACTCGACGACTTGCACGCCGGCCTCGCTCAGCCGGGTGAAAAAGCTCGTCGCGGTGCCTAGGGTGCCAACGCTATCGTGGATCAGATTGACCTGCACGCCGGCCTGCTGTTTGGCGATCAGTGCGTCTGCAAAGTGCTGGCCGACTTCATCGTCATCGAAAATGTAGCTTTCCATGTTGATATGTTCGCGTGCGTCGGCAATCGCCTCCAGCATTGACGTGTAGGTGCGCGGCCCATCTTGCAGCAGCTCGACCCGATTACCGGTGGTCAATGGGCTGCCGACAATCGATTCCTCAATGGCCAGGTGCAGGTCGAAGAACGTGCTTGAAGCGCCGCGGGCCTGCAACCGTTCGATGATCGCCTGGCTGCGTGCAATCGACAGCGGCCCATTTGCGTCATCCAGTGCTACCGGTGCACGGTGGCGCGCCATATCCGGCACGAGAGTGGGAAGCGCCGCACAGCCAGAAGTGAGTGCCAGGCACACAGCTAATGCCACCAACAGCAACCAACGCCTGCATGACATGCAAAACCTCCAGGCAGTAACGGGGCCATGCAATACCTGTCGTCAGGCTAGCAGGATGCGGCGTATGCCAGCGGTCTTCACCGGCGCTGCTAATGCTCTTCCTGAGCAAGCTTGCCAGCGGGATTTACTAGCGCCGCGAAATTGCAGGGCTCGAGTAGCGGACAATGGCAGCCGAGCGAGCGGCTGTCGGTGCGCTACAGCGCATAAGAAGCAGCGCAAGATCTGTCGCCCGTTTAGCTGACAGTGTCCTGATTCAGCGGCAAACGGCAGCGCTCCACCTTCCACCAGGTGGGCAACAGTTTGCGGATCGCCGGCTGGTTGAAGCGGTCATCGATCAGGTAGACCACGCCCTGGTCCTGCACGGTGCGAATTACCCGCCCTGCGGCCTGCACCACCTTCTGCAAGCCGGGGTAGAGGTAGGTGTAGCCATAGCCGTTGTTGCTGCCAAACATCAACTCCATGCGCTGTTTGATCTCTTCATTGACCGGGTTGATCTGCGGCAGGCCGAGGGTGGCGATAAACGCACCGATCAGGCGGTCGCCGGGCAGGTCGATGCCCTCGCCAAAGGCTCCGCCCAACACGGCAAAACCCACGCCACGGCCATTGCTGGAGAATCGATCGAGAAAGGCCTGACGCTCGTTTTCATCCATCTGGCGTGACTGCTGCCAGGTCGGGATTTGCGGGTGCGCCATCTGCAGTTCCTGCAGCACCGCCTGCAGGTAGGTGTAGCTGCTGAAGAAGGCCAGGTAGTTACCGGGCTTTTCCGCGTATTGGCGGGCAATCAGGTCGGCGATTGGGGCCAGCGAGAAGTCGCGATGGGCGTAGCGGGTGGACAGATTGCTGACGGCCTGGACGTGTAGTTGCTCGGCACTGAAGGGCGACTCCACATCGATCCAGGGTGTTTCTTCCGGCAGGCCGAGCAGGTCGGCGTAATAGTTGGCTGGGCTCAGGGTGGCGGAAAACAGCGTGCAGCTGTGCGCCTCGTCGAAGCGCGGCGCAAGAAACGGCGCGGGCACGATATTGCGGATGCACAGGGTCGACACGGCCTGGCCGTTGCTCTCGTCACGGCTGATATCGAACAGCGAATGCGCGCCAAAGGCCTCGGCCAGGCGGCAGAACAGCATGGCGTCGAGGTAGAAGTGCAGCAGCTCGCCGGCATTGCCAGCGGGTTGTTCACTGAGGTGATCGGTGAGCGTGCTGACCGCCTTTTGCAGGGCCATAACGAACAGGTCCGGCGCAGCTGGGTACACCTGATACGCCACTTCCTGATCGCGTTCCAGCTGGCGCCAGTGTCGGCTGATGCGCTCCAGCGGGCCCTTCATCACGCCAGGCGCGATACGACGTAGCGCTTCAAAACGCTGCTGATTGAGCTCGGCGGTGTACATGCCGCGCGCCCGCTCAATCAGGTTGTGGGCTTCGTCCACCAGCAGGGTGATGCGCCATTCATTGAGCAGGGTGAGGCCATACAGCAGGCCGCCCATGTCGAAGTAGTAGTTGTAATCGCAGACCACCACATCGGCCCAGCGGCACAGTTCCTGGCTCAGGTAGTAAGGACAGATCTGATGGGCCAGGGCGGTTGCGCGTACGCTCTCGTGGCTTAGCCACTGGCCTTCGAGTGCGGCCTGGCGGGCGGCCGGCAAGCGGTCGTAAAAGCCTTTGGCCAGCGGGCAGGAATCGCCATGGCAGGCTTTGTCCGGGTGTTCGCAGGCCTTGTCTCGCGCCACATGCTCCAGCACCCGCAGCGGCATGGCTTCTTCCTGGCTGCGCAGGGTGGCCAGGGCATCCAGCGCCAGGCGCCGGCCAGGCGTTTTTGCGGTAAGAAAAAACAACCGATCCAGCTGCTGCTCGGGAAAGGCCTTGAGCTGCGGGAACAGGGTGCCGAGGGTTTTGCCAATGCCCGTGGTGGCCTGGGCCATCAGGCAGTGGCCGTCACGCGCGGCGCGGTAAACCTGATTGGCCAGCTGGCGTTGCCCGCTGCGAAATTCGGCATGCGGAAAGCGCAGGCGCCCCAGGGCCTCATCGCGCTGGCGACGATGCTCGCGTTCGTACTCGGCCCAGCGGATATAGCGGCTGCATTGCAGCTCAAAAAACGCCCGCAATTCATCCGCGCTGACGGTCAGGTGAAAGGCGGTTTCATGCTGGGTGATAACGTTGAAATAGACCACTGCCAGGTTGATCTCTGGCATATCGCGCTCTTGGCAGAGCAGCCAGCCGTAAACCTTGGCTTGCGCCCAGTGCAGCAGGCGATGGTTTTCCGGGATGCGGCTGATATCGCCCCTATGCGTCTTGATCTCCTCCAGCAGGTTTTCATCCGGGTTGTAACCGTCCGCCCGGCCGCGCACCTGCAAGCCTTGATAGGCACCGCTCAAAGGCAACTCTGCGTAATAAGTCGGGCCACGCCGGGCCACCACGATGGCATGGCCGGTCATGCCTTCCTGGGCGGTGGGCGAGGGGGTAAAACGCAAATCGAGATCGCCGACCTTGGCGGTGAACTCGCACAGCGCGCGCACCGCAACCTGATAGTTCACACGTCGGCCCACTGCACGTAGCAGACATCCACCGGCATGCCGTGCTCGGCGCAGAAGGCCAGCCAGCGCCGCTGGTTGTCCTGCAGGCGGTCGCCGGGGCCCTTCACTTCAATCATCCGGTAGCGCTGCTCGGACGGCCAGAACTGGATCAGGTCGGGCATGCCGGCGCGGTTGGCTTTGATATCCAGCAGCAGGCGCTTGAACCAGGCGCGCAGATGCGCGGCGGGCAGGCAGTCGAGCGCCTGCTCCAGCAAGGTTTCGTCCAGCGCTGCCCAGAATACAAACGGCGACTGGATGCCGAACTTAGCCGCGTAGTTTTCGCGGATCACCTGCTTGTAGGTATCCGAATCGAGATGCGCGAAACAGGTGGAAAACAACTCTTCGCGCTGGGGATGGAAATCGGCACTGAACAGATCCACCGGCGCGGTGTGGAATGGATGGAAGAATGCCCCCGGAACCGGCGCGAAGATGGCCGGCCAGCAGAGCAGACCGAACAGGCTGCAGATCAGGCTGTTCTCGACGTAATGCACCGGCGCGTCGGGTTCATGCAGATGGGCTTTGACGGCGAACTCGACACTCTGCGCGTCAGGCCTAGGCAGGCTCAGATCAATCCGTGCCGGCGGTACTGGTTTGGTTTTGCCCGGTTGCGGTTGCCCGAGCTGACGGGCCAGCCGGGTTAAGGCACGCTCCACCGCCTGGGCTTCGGCATCATTTTCCGGGGCCTGGATGGCTTGCAGCGTCAGTTCATAAGCCTGCTCGGGACGGCCCAGACGCTCTAATACGCGGATCTGCCGCAGGCGCGCACCGACATACTGGCAGTCGCTGTAAAACGCCAGCGCGCCTTCCAGGTCAGTCTCACGCTCCAGTTGCTGGCCCATGCGGAACAACAGCTTGTTGCGTCGCGCGGCCAGGAAGGGCGTATCGCAGACCACGGCGTTGATCTGCTGCAGCACGTCGGCAAGCGGCTCACCGGCCTCGAACTGTTCACGGCTGCGCTGTAGGTGCAGGTAGCAGTCGACATCCGCGCGGTGGCGAAAGGCCCGTGAATCGGGCGTCAGCTCTACCCGCTCATAGCGAAAGATGCCGAGCTCGGCGAGGACGAACTCGGACCAGTCCTGGCGCAGATTGCCGAAGAACATCAGGCGCAGACGCTCGCACAGCGCATCGATGGTCAGGGAAACAATCTGCTCCTCACTGCCCGGACACCAGGCCGCAAAGGCGCGCGGCTCTGTGTGGGCCTCGGCCAGCTGGGCCAGCAGCTCTGATTTATTCTGCGATTTTCTGCTTGTGGGGCTGGCCAGGTGCTGCAGCACTTCATCCTTGCGCAGCAGCTTGAACAGTTCCTCCAAGGACAGCTCGGCGTCATGCCGTACCCAACCGGCGTCGAGCAGCGGCGCTGCCGCTTGGCGCGCACAACCGATCTCCGCATAGCTCAGCTTGCTCAGGCGAAAGTGGCTGCCCTTGCGCATGATCATCCGTACCAGTAGGGCCTGGGCAGGCGTGTGCATGGCGAAGAACTGCCGCACAAACTCGTGCTCGGCCTCGCTCAACAGATCGGCATAGCGTTCCTGCAGCCAGGTGAGGGCCTGACGGAAATTCGCCAGGTAGTAGAAGTGCGGATCGAGTTGCGACTGCATGGGTGGGCCGGTTGCGGTTGACATACAGCTACCTGTTTCTAACTACGTGCAATGAACAACAAGCTCGAAGGTATGGCACTGAAAGCCACGAACTTACAGAATTTCAGGCACAAAAAAGGACGTCCACGGACGTCCTTTTTTGTGTATTTGGTGGAGCCGGGGGGATTTGAACCCCCGTCCGCCAGTTCTCCACTTTCGGTACTACATGCTTAGCCGTGTCTATTGAGTTAATCCGCAGCCGCCCGACGGGCAGGGTGCTTTGGACGAGTTGTGTAAGTTTTAGCCGCTTCGTCCACAACGTACTACGCGGCGATCCTGTTCTGCATGACAATCACTTCAGGTTTACAGGCATCCCCTAGTGATCGCTGGAGCCGAAGCTACCAGAAGGACTAGTCGCGCCGCTTACGCAGCGAGAGCGTAGCCCTCGTAGTTTTCGTCATTGGCAACTATAGAAAGTTGCAACAGTGGATTTACGACTTCTGTTACCAAGTCGGCATGCACCTAGAGCTTCGCTACCGGCGTCGAATCCTAATCGGCCCCGAAACTTGTGTTGCTGGTACTGGGACGCGAGTTTACGCCAAAGGTTCCACAGCGTCGACCCGGCAATTGCTTGGCCGGCGCGTTCAAGGGGCTTGCCGACTATGATTGCATCCTGCACATTCGCACTGTCTTCTGGATGAGACCCTCGTATGCCGCGCGCGTCACGTTACCCTTTGCGTCAGTGGATCTGGCGCGCTTTTGTGCAGAGTGCCCTGATTCCGCTGATTCTGGTTGAGTCGGTGTTGATCACGGTATACCTGCTGAGCAATGCGGCGATTCGCGATGCGCAGATTGAGCATTTGCAGCAGAGCGCGTTGGATGATTTGTCTGCGGCGGTGGCGCGTGAAGGTCAGATAATTGATGGCCGGCTGCGTTCTGTGGAGGCGCAGGTACAGATCTTCCGTGATGCGGCGCTCAGTGCCTTAAATAACCGAGCGTTTCAGCCCGATGAGCTGGAGCGCCAGCGTCATACCTTGACTGAGAACGGTGTGTTTTATAGCCGTAGCGATGATGGTCGGGCGGCGTCCTTCTACGCCAACAGTACGCCAGTTGCGCAGCAGGACCATGCCAAGGCATTGCGTCTGTCACAGATCGATCCTTTGATGCGTTCGATTCGAGCCGCTAACCCACTGGTGGCGGCGGCTTATTTCAATACCTGGGACAGTTACAACCGTATCTATCCCTTCTTTATGACGCCCGAGCAGTATCCCCATGACATGGTGATACCTGATTACAACTTCTACTACTTGGCAGACGCCAAGCATAACCCTGAGCGCAAGGTCGCCTGGACCGATGTCTACCTCGACCCGGCGGGCATGGGTTGGATGATGTCGGCGGTCGCGCCGGTGTATCGCGATGACTTCCTTGAAGGCGTGGTGGGGTTGGATATTACGGTCGGGCAGATGCTTGGCGAGATTGGCGAGTTGGATGTGCCCTGGCAGGGGTATGCCATGTTGGTCAGTCGTGACCACAACATCATGGCCTTGCCGACTGCTGGCGAAGAAGACTTCGGCCTCCGTGAGCTGACCGAGTATTCCTATGCTGAGGCGGTGCGCCGTGAGGTGCTCAAACCAGAGGACTTCAACTTAGCCAAACGCGCCGAGATGCGGCCGCTGTTACAGGCTATGGCGACTGGGCAAAGCAAAGTGCAGGAGGTTGAACTCGGCGGGCGCAAGCAGCTGATCGCCTGGAGCGAGATTCCGCAGACGGGTTGGCAATTGCTGCTGGTAGTCGATGAGGCACATATCTTCAGCGAGACCAATCGCCTAGCCGAGCGCTACTTGCACATTGGCTATCTGCTGATCGTTGGCCTGGCGCTGTTTTACCTGTTGTTTTTTGCCTTGATGTGGCTGCGGTCTCGACACTTGAGCGAGCAGCTGGTGCAGCCGATTGACGGGATCGTCGGCATGATGCGCGAGTTGGGTCAGGGTAATTATCAGCCCACCGCACCGAGTAGCCAGATCAATGAGTTGGTGAGTATGGCGGCGGCGGTGCAGCACACTGGCGAACAATTGCAGGCCAGTGAAATGCAGCGGGTCGAGGCGCAGAGGATTCTCCAGTTGGTGCTGGAAAGCACCACGGAAAGTCTCTGGGAGGTCGAGGCAGAGACCATGAGCATCACCCTCAGCGAGCGCTTTCTCAGGCGCTTCGGGCTGACCCACGCGAAGATGAGTTTCAGTGAGTTTAACCAGCGCGTGCACCCCAATGATCTCGAGCGCATTCGCCACCTGCGCCAGTTGTTTGCCAGCAGTGGCGAGGACCGTTTCGAGGCCGAGTACCGTTACGCCGATACATTGGGCGATTACGTTTGGCTGCTCAGCCGCGGCAAGGTTTTGGAGCGTGACAGCGAAGGTCGCGCCCTGCGCGTGGCCGGCACCCATGTGGACATCACTCGGCTCAAGCAGGTGCAGGAAGACCTGCGCCGTGCCAGCCTGGACGCCCAGGCCGCGAGCCAAGCCAAAAGTCGCTTTCTGTCGAGTATGAGCCACGAGCTGCGCACGCCGCTCAATGCGATTTATGGCTTTGGTCAGTTGATCGAGATGGAGGCGCAGGATAAGCCTGAGGCCAAGTTAGAAGCCGATTACGCCCGTGAGATCGTCAATGCAAGCCGTCATCTGACCTCGCTGGTGGACGATATCCTCGATCTGTCGAGTATCGAGAGCCGCCGCCAGCAGCTCAAATTGCAGCCCGTGGAAGTCGGCGCACTGCTGCATGGTTGCGCCGAGCTGGTGCAGCCGGAAGTGCAGCAACGCCAGTTGCAGCTGCAGGTGCTGGCTGAGGCCGACGCCGGCCTGTATGTGCAAGCGGATATGCGTCGGGTGCGTCAGGTGGTGCTTAACCTATTGTCCAACGCGATCAAGTACAACAGCCCGCAGGGCCTAATCCGCATGGGTTATGAGGTGCGCTCGAACTGCGTGCGGCTGTGGGTCGAAGATAACGGCGCGGGGCTGACGACCGAGCAACAGGCCAATCTGTTTCAGCCGTTTCAACGTTTGGGGCGTGAAAATTCGACTATCCCTGGCACCGGCATCGGCTTGGTGCTGTGCCGTGAGCTAGCCACCTTGATGGCCGGGGAAATGGGTTTTAGCAGCAGTGCTGGCGCGGGCAGCCGCTTTTGGATCGACCTGCCAGGTGCTGCGGCACCGGTGGCGCAGGATCCAGCAGGTGACGCACCGGAGTCGACGCAGCCCAAGCAATTGGCTGAAGTACTGTGTGTTGAGGATCACCCAGCTTGTCTGAAGGTGGTTCAGGAAGCGTTGCGTGAATTTGCTGCTGTGCGCGGCGCGGGTTCGATCCAGCGGGCCCTGGCCGAACTGGAACAATGCACGCCGACGCTGCTGCTGCTCGATCTGGACTTACCCGATGGCGATGGTATGCAAGTACTTGATGCGATGCGCCGAGACCCGCGCTTGCAGGCCGTGCCAGTGTTAGTGATCAGTGCAGCTGCGGATGAGGCCGTGTTTGCCGAGGCGCGTCAGCGCGGCGCGCAGGCCTGTATGGCCAAACCAATTGATCTGGCGCAGGTGCGCCGCGTGGCGCTTAGTTTGCTGGGGCAGGCGCTTTGATCAGTACGTTCAAACGGCGAGTTGCGTTCAGCCCGCAGGTTTGCCATTTAGTAAGGTTACTCGCTGGCCTCAAGCAGTTGCAGGGCCTCGCCTAACACCTTGACCGACTGACTGTGGTCGCCAGCCTTATGCAGGGTTTCGCCCTCTGCGCGCAGCTCTTTTACCTGCGCGAGCACGCTTGGGTCGCTGGGTGGGTCGCTCTGTAACAAGGTGTCTATCTTCGCCATATCTGCTGGGCAGTGCATGGCCAGCAAAGGGGTGCTGAGCAGAGCCGCAGCCAGGAAAGCAGTTAAACGAAACATGGCTATCTCCTTCTAGGGTTGAGTGTTAACTCTAGAAGGTATGGCGCCAATGCGCAGAAAAGCGATAAGTGGCGGCGGTAGCCTGTACGTTTGGCAAACGACTCTGTCAGCTTCTTTTAACGGGCCCGATTCACTCTGTGCCGGCCTCGCCATCCTTGTCGGATTTTCGCAGCAGCAGCAACGCTTTTTGTGCGTGGGATTGGCAGGCTTCTTCATCACCCACGCGCTGCGCATCCTCGGCGGCTTTTTTGTGCTCTTCGAATTGTTCCTTGGCGGGAGAGGCCAATGTCACAAGAGCGGATGGGTCCGCGGAGAGTTTCTGCATGTTGGTGGTGCAGAGATCTTCGGCGAAGGCCGGGGAGGCCAGTACAGCGATGGCAACAACACTAGGCAGGGTAATTCCTTTCATTGGAGTGTCCTCCGGTTATGAATTAGTTTTCGGAACTTGCTCATCGCGAGTACAAGCGGAGTGCCGAGAAGCTAGCGAGCCAATTACTGGGCTCACAGTAAATGACCCTGGTGGTCAGCCTGAGTTCAGGTTTTTGGCCTTACCCTTGCTCTGCCAGCGCTGGCGACAGCAAAGGGGGGGTAGAAGCCGACAGGCAACACGTTGAGCCAAGGCTGTCGGCACTAACTTCGCGAGCCCCCGGCTTGGCTCACCCTGTCCAGTAGATAAACCACCCCGTGATAGTCGATGCCGCCATGCTGGCTCAGGCCGATTTCGCAGGTGCGACTGGTACTGATGCCTTCCTCGCAGTACTGCACGGCGGACTTTAGGCTGCGCAGGGCGTGGCCGTTCAGCTCGGGGGTGGTAAAGCCTTTGTCGCCGGCAAAGCCGCAACAGTGGATGCCTTCGGGGATGACTACTTCTGATGTGCAGCGGCGGACGATATCGATCAGCCCTTGCGCCTCGCCCAGATGCTGGGTGCTGCAGGTCACATGCACCGCCACTGGTTTGTCTTGCGGAGTGATGTGCAGGCGGTCGAGCAACTGCTCGCGGATAAACTTCACCGGGTCATGCAGTTTCAAACGTGCGTCCAGGCCATCCTGCATCAGGCGCAGGGTGCAGGGGCTGGTGTCGCAGTAGATCGGATCGAGGCCGCCGCGGCTGGCCTTGAGCAGGGCGTCGATCAGCTCCTGCTTCTTGCGTTCGGCCTGTTCGCTGTAGCCCTTGGAGGCGAACGGTTGGCCGCAGCAGAGGTTATCCAGATCGGCCGGGAACACCACCTGAAAACCACCTTTCTCCAGCAGTGCGCGGGTCTTGTCGAGCAGTGGCATCTGCTCGCTATCGCTGGCCGCCGGGCCCATGGCGCGGGATACGCAGGCGGCCAGGTAGACCACTCGTGGCCGCGCATCGTCATTCGTTTTGGGCAGTTGCAGTCGCTGCAGCGGTTGCGGCATGGCCGGGGTCCACTGCGGTACGCGACCCTGGCTGGCTTTGCTGAGCGCCGCCGAGGTGCGACTAAGCAGGGGCGCGCCCATCAGCAGGCGCGCGCCATTGGCCACATGCAGCATCACCCGCGCACCCTGCATGGCGCGGCGGAAGTTATTCGCCAGCCAGTCGGCGCTGCGCTGGCTGTTGGCGTCGCGGGCGCGTAGCTGGCGCACCAGATCGCCGGTATTGATGCCCACCGGGCAGCGCTGGGCGCACAGACCGGTGGCGGCGCAGGTGTCGATGCCCTGGTACTGATAGGCCACTTCCAACTCGCGGGTGTCGATGCCAGCGCGTTTTTTTGCCTGAATATCACGCCAGATCACGATGCGCTGACGCGGGCTCAGGGTCAGCCCGTTGGACGGGCACACGGGTTCGCAGAATCCGCATTCGATGCACTTGTCGACGATCTCGTCGGCGGCCGGCAGCGGTTTGAGGTTTTTCAGGTGGATATCGCGGTCTTCGGAGAGGATCACATCCGGATTGAGAATGCTCTGGGGGTCGAGCAGGCGCTTGATTTGCCACATAAGCTGATAGGCATCGTTGCCCCATTCCAACTCGACGAAGGGGGCCATATTGCGCCCGGTGCCGTGTTCGGCTTTAAGCGAGCCGCCAAACTCCACGGCCACCAGCTGCGCCACATCGTCCATAAAAGCTGAGTAGCGGGCGATCTGCTCAGGTGTTTCGAAGGCCTGGGTAAATACGAAGTGCAGATTGCCTTCCAGGGCATGGCCGAAAATGATCGCTTCGTCATAACTGTGTTTATCGAACAGCTCAAGCAGGCGATTGACGCCTTCGGCGAGCTGTTCGACGGGGAAGGTCACGTCTTCGATAATCACCGTGGTGCCGGTCTGGCGCACTGCGCCGACGGCAGGGAAGGTGTCCTTGCGGATCTTCCACAGCAGGTTGTAGACGGTTGGGTCCTCGCTGAAATCCACCTGTTTTTCCAAGGGGAAATCAGCGATGGACGCCATGATCAATTGCAACTGTTCGTGCAACAGGCTTTGGCTGGCGGCGCGGGATTCGATCAGCAGGGCGCAGGCGCTGTCGGACAAGCCCTTGACCCACTCCGGCATGCCTGGCTTTTCCTGCACCGAGCGCATGCTGCGGCGGTCGAGCAGTTCCACGGCGGACACCGGCTGCTGCTTGAGCAGAGTGACGGCGCGGCAGCAGCTTTCCACATCGGGGAACACCAGCAGGGCGCTGGCCTTGTGCGGGTGATCGGGCACGGTGTTGTAAGTCACCGCGCTGATAAAGCCCAAGGTGCCCTCGGAGCCGACCAGCAGGTGGCTGAGGATATCCAGCGGCTGGTCGAAATCCACCAAGGCGTTGAGCGAGAGGCCGGTGGTGTTTTTCAGGCGGTATTTATGGCGAATCTTTGCGGCCAGCTCAGTGTTGGCGCGGGTGCTGCGGCCCAGCTCGTTCAGTTGGGTCAGCAGGTCGGCGTGGGTGGCGAAAAAACGCGTCACGCTGATCGGGTCTTCAGTGTCCAGCACCGTGCCGTCGGCCAGCACCAGGCGCATACCGGCCAGGGTGTAGTAGCTGTTCTGCGCCGTGCCGCAGCACATGCCGCTGGAGTTGTTGGCGACGATGCCGCCGATCTTGCAAGCGTTGATTGAGGCCGGGTCGGGGCCGATTTTGCGCTGAAACGGCGCTAGCGCGGCATTCGCCTGTGCGCCGATCACTCCAGGTTGCAGGCGGATCTGGCTACCCTGGCCACGGATTTCCCGGCCGTTCCAGTTATCACCGAGCACGATCAGCACCGAATCGCTGATGGCTTGGCCGGACAGGCTGGTGCCGGCAGCGCGGAAGGTCACCGGCACCTGATGCGCGCTGGCCAACTTGAGCAGGTCAACCACCTCTAGTTCCGCTTCAACGCGCACCACCAGCTTGGGGATCAGTCGGTAGAAGCTGGCATCGGTGCCGAAGGCCAGGGTCGACAGCGGGTCGTCGAAGCGCCGCTCGGCAGGGATCAGGCGCTCGACGGCTGTGAGAAAAGCGGCAGGCAGGCTCATGCAGGCTCCATAGTCCGGTACGGCGTCAGGTGCAGCGTCAGGACGCGGCGTGGTGCAGTTCGCGCACCAGCGAATCAGCAGTGATCTCGCTGATCGATTTGGCCCCGGTCAGCACCATGGCCACGCGCATTTCCTTCTCGATCAAATCCAGCAGGTTGCTCACGCCAGCCTCGCCGTCAGCGGCCAGGGCGTATATAAACGCGCGGCCGAGCATCACCGTGTCGGCGCCTAGGGCAATCATGCGCACTACATCCAGGCCGGTGCGAATGCCCGAGTCGGCAAGAATCGCCAAATCGCCTTTGACCGCATCGGCAATCGCCGGCAGGGCGCGGGCGCTGGACATAACGCCATCGAGCTGACGGCCGCCGTGGTTGGACACGACGATGCCGTCGGCACCGAAGCTCACGGCGTCCTTGGCATCCTGTGGGTCGAGGATGCCCTTGATCACCATCGGGCCGTCCCAGAATTCACGAATCCATTCCAGGTCCTTCCAGCAGATCGACGGGTCGAAATTGTTGCCCAGCCAGCCGATATAGTCGGCCAGGCCCGTGGGGTTGCCCCGGTAGGCGGAGATATTGCCCAGGTCGTGGGGTTTGCCGAGCAGGCCGACATCCCAGGCCCAGCGTGGGTGGGTCATGGCTTGCAGCATGCGGCGCAGCGGCGCGTTCGGCCCGCTCATGCCGGAGTGGGCATCGCGGTAGCGCGCGCCCGGCACCGGCATATCCACGGTAAATACCAGGGTGGTGACGCCAGCGGCCTTGGCGCGCTCCAGGGCGTTTTTCATAAAGCCGCGGTCTTTCAGCACATACAGCTGAAACCACATCGGTCGGTCGATGACCGGCGCGACTTCTTCAATCGGGCACACCGAAACGGTGGACAGGGTAAAGGGGATGCCCTTGGCGGCGGCGGCCTTGGCGGCCTGCACTTCACCACGGCGGGCGTACATGCCGGTCAGGCCGACCGGGGCCAGAGCCACCGGCATGCTCAGGGTTTCGTTGAACAGGCGGGTTTCCAGGCTCAGTTCCGACATATTGCGCAGCACGCGCTGGCGCAGGGCGATATCCGCCAGATCGGCGACGTTGCGCTTGAGCGTGTGCTCGGCATAGGCGCCGCCGTCGATGTAGTGAAACAGAAACGGCGGCAGCCGGCGTTGGGCGGCGGCGCGGTAGTCGGTGGAGGCAGAAATGATCATGGATTCACCCAGGTGGAGAAAAAGGGTTTGCAGCGAAACGCCAATGCGCGCCGTTTTATCGGCGCGCATTGTGGCGCTTATCAGCCTGCCATCAGCGGGTCGCTGACGCCCAGCACATGCACGGCAAACAGTGCGATCAGGCCGGTAAACAGCACGTAGTACAGGGTAGGCCAGATGGTTTTGCGCAGGATGCTGCCTTCGCGACCGAGCAGGCCAACCGTAGCCGAGGCCGCGACGACGTTGTGGATCGCCACCATATTGCCGGCAGCGGCGCCGATCGCCTGCACCGCGACAATCAGCGCGCTGGAAATGCCCAGGCTGCTGGCCATGCCGAACTGGAACTGGCTAAACATCATGTTGCTGACGGTGTTGGAACCGGCGATAAACGCGCCCAGTGCACCTACGCTCGGTGCCAGCAGCGGGTAGATACCGCCCACGCTGTCAGCCGCCCAGCGCGCCATCAGGATCGGCATGCTCGACAGCTCGGCGGCGTTAACCCCGGAGTTGATCAGGATGCGCACCATCGGCACGGTAAACAGCAGCACAAAGCCGGCGCTCAGCAGCACGCCCGACGATTCCTTCACGGCGCTGCCCAATTCGCGCAGCTTCATGCCGTGGAAGAAGAAGGTGGCAAGCACTACGGTGACCAAAATCCCACCCGGCAGGTACAGCGGCTGGAAGTTGGCACTGACACCGGTTTCACCGAGCAGGTCGGGGAAGTTGAGCATCACTGCCTTCAGCGCGGCACTTACCTCGGGGAATACCCGGCTGATCACCAGCAGCACGCCGACCAGTACATAGGGCAGCCAGGCGCGCAGGGCGCTCATTGGCTTGGCGGTGAGTTGGTCGAGCTTCATTTCTACGGTGCCCAGCCACTCGGCTGGCCATTTGTCCGCCGGGGCGAAATCCCAGGTGGTTTTTGGCAGCAGAAATCCCATGCGCGCGGCGCTGGTGACAATTGCCAGGCCAATCAGCCCGCCGCCCAGCGACGGAAACTCAGGGCCGAGGAATACCCCGGTCAACGCGTAAGGGATGGTGAACGCCAGGCCGGCGAAGATGGCGAACGGCAGCACTGCAAAACCGGCTTTCCAGCTTTTTTCGGTGCCGAAGAAACGCGTCAGCATCAGCACCATGACCAGCGGCATTACGGTACCGACAATGGCGTGGATGATTGCCACTTCGCTGGTGATCAACTGCAGAAACTGCGCCCAGGACGAACCCTGTTCAACCAGTTGCGCGCCGATGGTGGCGCTATCCAATCCGGTGTTGATGCCGACGATGATCGGCGTACCCACCGCGCCGAAGGACACCGGCGTGCTCTGCACCAGCATGCCGAGCATCACTGCGGCCATGGCCGGGAAGCCGATGGCCACCAGCAGCGGCGCGGCGATGGCAGCGGGCGTGCCGAAGCCGGAAGCGCCCTCGATAAAGCAGCCGAACAGCCAGGCGATGATGATCGCTTGAATGCGCCGATCCGGGCTGATGGTGGCAAAGCCGGCGCGAATCGCGGTGATGCCGCCGGAGTGCTTGAGGGTGTTGAGCAGCAGAATCGCGCCGAAGATGATCCACAGCAAACCGAGGGTGATCAGCAAGCCTTGCACGGTGGAGGCGAGTACGCGGTTAAAACTCATATCCCAGGCAAACAGTGCAACGCCAGCGGTGAGCAGATACACCAGCGGCATGGCGTGTTTGGCCGGCCAGCGCAGGCCGATCAGCAGGACGGCGGCCAGCAGGATCGGGGAAAAGGCCAGTAGAGCAAGAAGACCAGTCGACATGGGTCTCTCCTTAACGCTGCGCAATGCGCATGGGTGAATGCGGGGGCGCATCGGCATGCAGCGCTGCGGCGGGGGTAAGCAATAGAGCCGGCATAGGGAGACCTCATGGATTCTTGGAATTGTTTTTGTTTGGTTAATTGGTAATACCAATTAACAAGACTGCGCGGTCAGGGTAAAAGTGTGGGCTCCAGCCTGTCAATTAGCTGCCTTACGACTTTGGTCGTAAAGCTGCGTCTTGCTAGGCAGCTGAGGCGGCGATAGGCTTGCCGGCAGCGGGCCGCAAAGGCCCATGGCAGGTGGTCAAACCAGTGGAGTGCGGGCTATGGAAGTGGGATCGGTGCGTCAGCGCCGTTTGTCGGACGATATCGTCAGCCAACTGGAAACCATGATCCTCGAAGGCACGCTCAAGGCCGGCGAACGCTTGCCGGCGGAGCGCGTATTGTCCGAGCAGTTCGGCGTTTCCCGGCCCTCACTGCGTGAAGCGATCCAGAAGCTGGCGGCCAAGGGCTTGTTGGTCAGCCGTCATGGCGGTGGCAACTATGTGGCGGAAACCCTCGGCTCGACTTTCAGTGACCCGCTGCTGCACCTGCTGGAAAGCAACCCCGAAGCGCAGCGCGACCTGTTGGAATTTCGCCATACCCTGGAAGGCTCCTGCGCATTCTACGCCGCGCAGCGTGCCACCGAGCTGGACCGCCAGCGCCTCGGTGATGCCTTTGCCACGCTGCAGGATTGCTACAGCCGCAGCGGCAAGGTGACCCGCGCTGAAGAGGGCGCCGCCGATGCCAACTTCCACCTGGCGATTGCCGAAGCCAGCCACAACGCCGTGCTGCTGCACACCATTCGCGGGCTGTTCGACCTGCTTAAGCGCAACGTGGTGACCAACATTGGTGGCATGTATGCGCAGCGTGATGAAACCCGCGACATGCTGATCGAACAGCACCGCACGCTGTACCAGGCGATTATCGAAGGCCGCGCTGAGGACGCCCGCGCACTGTCCAATCGGCATATCGACTATGTGCAGGAAGTGCTCGCCGAAGTGCAGCAACAGGCGCGCCGCGAAGAGCGCGCCCTGCGCCGGGGCAGTACGCGCTAGCGGGCTGGGTAAACGCTGGCTATGTCCGGTGTGGTGACAAATGGTTTGCGCAGCAGGTTTTTACTCGCTAAGGGTGAACAAACCCGGCAAGCTCAGGCTCTGTTGTAGCAAGCTTTCTGTCAGACACTTATAACGCCAAACGCTCGGAGATAGTTATGCCCCCTATGGATACTGAGCAACAACTGGCGGCCCGTCTGGCCATCCTGGAAAACCCTGAGGCGCAGGACTGCACGGTTTATCGCGCCGATGAAAAGGATCAGGACCCGGATGCTGAGGAAGTGGACCTGGGTGATGCCAAGGTGCTGTTCTGCGGCCCGTTCGAGGCTCCTGCCGACTGGGATGCGGCAGAGCGTGAAGATTATTTCGGCGATAGCGCGCCTGAGCTGTTCGTCAATGCGCGTATCGAGTGTGAAGCCAAGCCTGGTTCGAAGAGCCATTTCACCGTGGATATCGGCGACTATGTCGCGGCTCAGCCGAGCTTGGGTGAGGTGGTGATGTATTACGTGCACGACTATCTGGATGACGACACGGGCTGCACCTATGTGCTGCACCGTGATGAAGAAGTGCTCGAGTAACGCCGCTGTTACGCCGGGCTTTATGCTGAAGCCCGGCTCGCTCCTTGCTGGTTTGCTGTGCGCCGTTTATCCGCGATTAACCCTGTAGTACCGGGTTATTACCCATGGCGGGCGAATCGGCATAACACTCTGTGCTTCTCAACTCACAAAGGGAGCACGCAAATGGCCGCTAAAAAGATTCTCATGCTGGTCGGCGACTACGTCGAAGACTACGAAGTTATGGTGCCGTTTCAGGCGCTGCTGATGGTCGGTCATCAGGTGTACGCAGTGTGTCCGGACAAGACTGCCGGGCAGAGCGTACGCACTGCGATCCACGATTTTGAAGGTGAGCAAACTTACAGCGAAAAGCCGGGGCATAACTTCGCCCTCAACTTCGATTTCGCTCAGGTCAAAGCCGAAGACTACGATGCCCTCGTGGTTCCCGGCGGCCGTTCGCCTGAATACCTGCGCTTGAACCCTCAGGTTGTGGCGTTGGTGCAGGCCTTTGATAAGGCCGGGAAGCCAATTGCAGCGGTTTGCCACGGCGCTCAGTTACTGGCAGCGGCTGGTATTTTGAAAGGGCGCGAATGCAGCGCTTATCCAGCCTGTGGCCCGGACGTGACAATGGCCGGTGGGCAATATATCGACATCGCTGTCGATCAGGCTCATGTGCAGGGCAATCTAGTCACCGCGCCAGCTTGGCCGGCGCATCCGAACTGGCTGGCGGCGTTTTTGAAGGTACTGGGTACCCAAATAACGCTATAAATTCCTGGGGCCAATGCGGCCCCACTATTCAGGGAGGTGAGCCGCCGTGTGCGAGCTGTATGTCAAAGCCGATCCGATTCTCTACGAATCCCGTGCCCGCTCGCTGCGTATCCGTGGCGTGGTCACCACCCTGCGCCTGGAAAACCAGTTCTGGGACATCCTGCGCGAAATTGCCGAAGTGGATGGCATGACCACCAATCAGCTGATCACCAAGCTGTATGACGAAGTCATGGACTACCGCGGCGAGGTGGTGAATTTCGCCTCGTTTCTGCGCGTCAGTTGTACCCGTTACCTCAGCCAGCGTCGTGCGCCGACTGAGCTGAGTGTGGTGCGGGCTATCAGCCAGTAACCGTTACTGTGCCGGCGCTGCTGTAACGCGTAACGCGGGATCGCCCAGCGGGTGGCTTAGCGCATCGAAGAAGCGCAGCTCCACATTCTGTTCGGCGAACAGGCTGGCGTAGTGCTGCTTCTGCTGCGTGATAAATAGCGGGTTGTGCGGGTAGATCGAGATGGCCAGGGTCTTCAGATCGGTTTGCTGCAAGGCCTGGATCAGATGCTGATCCTGCGCCGCCAGGCTGTGGCCGAAGATGCACAGCTTGTCCTTAGGCTGCGCCAGCTGGCTGTAGCAGAAAGACAGATAGTCGCTGCTGCGAATGGCCTTGAGCTTGTCCGCGCTGCTGCCTTCGTTGACGAATAGCGGAATATCGCCCAGCTGGTTGATGGCGAAGCTGGCCAGCAGGGTGCTTTCCGATGAATTGAGAATGCGCGTGCTGCCGTCGATGTTCTTCACCAGGTGCATGCCGCCATGCAGATAGAGCATGCGCGTGGCATTGCCCTGGCGCTGGCAGTCGCCGGGGTCGAAGGTCGAATCCGCGCCCCTGAACATATCTTCAAACGCCTGCGGGGCTTGCATCACGGCCCAGTAGTTGAGCAGGTCGTAATTGCCCGAATACACCGTCTGGTACTGGCTAAGCGCGTTGTTGATCCGTGTCAGGCTGTCAGCCTGCATCTGGCTCCAGGGAATATGCACCGAGCGCACGGCGTGGATCAGCGCTTCCTTGATGGCGAAGTAGCGATGGCGCGGCGAGGAGGAGTTGATGGTCAGCGCGGCATTCACCCGGATGCTGTTCTTCAGCGCGCTGAGCACCTGTTCGAAGTTGCTGGTATCCAGGGCGCGAAACACGCTGAGCTCGGTTGCGCTAAGCGGGCGATTGCGCGTGGTCTGCGCTTCGTCGAACAACGAGAAGTAGGCGAACTTACGCCATACGGCCAGGCTTGCGCCATTGCCGATTAGCAGCTCAGGGAAGCCGATGCTGCTGTTAAGGGTGTTCCAGTCTTCCAGTTCGCCAGTAAATTCCGGGGTTTGCATAGTCGCTCGTTGTCGCCTTGGCCGTGTCAGGGCGCGACTTTAACATGGGGCGCGGCGACTACCGGCGTAGCCGCTGCGGCCCATTGCACCGCCAGGATGCTGCCCAGCACCGCGATCAACCCCAGCAGCGCCACGCCGGTGATGCTCTGCCCCAATAATGCCCAGCCCAGCAGCACCGCCACCAGCGGGCTAAGCAGCCCCAATGACGACACCGCCACCGGCGCCAGCCGAGCGATGCCGCGAAACCACAGCACATAGGCCAACAGCGCGCCGAACAGCGACAGGTAGGTATAACCCAGCCACTGCAACAGGCTGAGGTGCGGCAGCGGCGGGTCGATCAACCAGGCCACCGGCAGCAGGAACAGGCCGCCAATCAGCAACTGCCAGCCAGTAAACGCCAGCAGCGGCACAGTCGGCCGCCAGCGCCGCGTCAGGTAAGTACCGCTGGCCATGCAGGCGGTGCCGATAAAGGCGGCGGCAATCCCGATTGGGTCCCAGCTCGCTTCGGGCGCGAGCAACAGGGCAGCCATTCCTGCGATACCGACCACACTGGCGGCGACCGCCACAGATGCCGGCCGCTGCTGATCCATCGACCACACCAGACCCATCACCAGCAGCGGTTGAATCGCCCCGACCACTGCCGCCAAGCCGCCCGGCAAACGGTACGCAGCGACAAACAGCAGCGCCTGGAAGAAGCCGATATTCAGCGCCGCCAACACCAGCAAGCGCGGCCATTCGCGGCGGCGGGGCAGGTAGCGGCTGTACAGCACCAATAGCAAACCGGCGGGTAGGGCGCGCAGCAGCGCGGCGGTAAAGGGCCGATCCGGCGGCAGGATCTCGGTGGTGACGATATAGGTCGAGCCCCAGATGGCCGGTGCCAGGGCGGTGATCAACACATCCAGCCAGGTGCTACGCGAAGGTGAGCTGCCCATGCATTTGTCTCGCATTCAAGATAAAATGCGAGGCTAATAGCAACTTGTCTTGAGTTCAAGATAAATTTCCAGAGGTAAACCAATGGCAGTCCAGCGACAGATGGATGCAGTCGATGCAATTCTTCAGCAGTGGCACCGCGAGCGGCCGGACCTGGATGTCAGCCCGATGGGCGTTATCGGCCGGCTTGGCCGCTGCGCGGCGCTGCTGCGGCGTGAGCTGGACAAGCTGTTTAGCAGCTTTGGCCTGACCTCCTGGGAGTTCGATGTGCTGGCCACCCTGCGCCGCTCCGGCGAGCCTTACCGCCTGGCTCCGACGACGCTGTTCTCGACCCTGATGGTCACCTCCGGCACCATGACCCGGCAGTTGCAGCAACTTGAAGCCTCTGGGCTGGTCAGTCGTATAGCCAACCCCAGCGATGCGCGCAGCATGCTGGTGCAACTGACCCCCGCCGGGCTGGAACTGATCGACCGCGCGGTAACCGCGCATGTGGCCAATGAAGCGCGGCTGCTGGCGCCGATTGCCGCCGCCGAGCTGGCGCAACTGGAAGCGCGGCTATCCGAGCTGCTAGCAGTGCTGGAACCGACTGGCGAGTGATTTTCTGCAAACCCGGCCGTGAGCAGGCCTGTTAGACGAGGTGAGTGATGAGCAACGAATTAGTGATCGAAGATATTCAGCTGGGTGACGGTAAAGAAGTGGTCAAAGGGGCGCTGATCACCACCCAGTACAACGGATTTCTCGAAGATGGCAGCAAGTTCGACTCCTCCTATGATCGCGGCAAAGCCTTCCAATGCGTCATCGGCACTGGCCGGGTGATCAAGGGCTGGGACCAGGGCCTGATGGGTATGAAGGTCGGCGGCAAGCGCAAAATCTTTGTTCCGTCGCACTTGGGTTATGGCGAGCGCCAGTTCGGCGCGCATATTAAGCCGCATTCCAATTTGATCTTTGAGATCGAGCTGCTGGAAGTGCTGACGCGGGATGATTAGGTCGGAGGGCTGCTATCGGCCAAAAGCAGCCCATCAGAACTGTCTGTAAAACAAGGTTAGATTCAGAAACTGACGAAGCTCTAGTCCGAAGCCATAAGACTGAAAACGCTCCGGATAGCAGGACTATCCGGAGTAAGGGAGTGCTCAGCATGAGAGTTGCAGCAACACATCCAATTCGCCCCTGCGCTCAAGGCCCGCTAGGTCGTCAAATCCGCCGATATGCACCTCACCAATGAAAATCTGCGGGACGCTTCTGCGTTGCGATCGCTGCATCATCTCGGCTAAACGTTGTGGTGACGCTTCAACGTCAATTTCGACGGCTGTAATTCCCTTGTGTGCCAGCAGTTTCTTGGCACTCACGCAGTAAGGGCAATGCTGAGTGGTATAGACAGTAACTGGGTTCATGGTGGTTAACCTTCTATTGAGCAGACGGCGGGAAATCGATGTCTGGGGCGGCAATGTTGTTGAGGTAATTGGTCAGGGTTAACAACGTGACCTGCGCCACCACCTCGACAATCTTGCTGTCAGTTAGGCCCGCTTGATGTGCCGCGGCTATCTGTGCATCACTCAACTGGCCACGGCTCTCGGTTATCTGCCGCGCCAGCGTGGCAAGAGCACTCAGCGACCCCGAGCGTGCCTGATGGATCTCTTCAGCACTCAGGCCCGCCTTGGTTGCGAAGAACGAATGAGCTGCGGTGCAGTAGTCGCAGCCGTTGACTTCCGAGGTTGCCAGTGCCGCAACCTCGCGCTCGGTGACACTCAGCGAGCTTTTACCCAGCGCCTGTGCCAGGGCCAAATAGCCGTTCAACGCGGCCGGGGCGTGGGCCAGTGTTTTAAACGCGTTAGGAATGAATCCGAGACCTTTCTGCAAGCCTTCAAGGGCAGTACGTGAACCGGTGGGAGCTTGTTCCAAGGTGAGAGCGGCGATACGAGTCATGGGTATTCTCCAGTAAGTTGAACTACGAGCTTGTCGATCAAGCCTGGAGCCAATACTAGAAATCGTTACTTCACTTTCGGATTCAGATCGTCGATGTTATGCAACAGATCGTCTAAATCGAGCGTGCCATGGATCGCCTGTCCATTCTGCTTAAACACTTCAATCCACACGCCACTACATTCCATCAGGGGGCTTTCTGTGGCGTCACCGATATCTACGGTCAGGGCGGTTTTGGCCATGCTCACCTGTTGCGCACAGGACGGCTGAGTTTTCGGGATAAGCACAATCAGGTCATCGAGCTTGCTGAGCCGAGTCTGATACTTGTGGTTCGGCCGCAGCAGCATCAGCTTGTCGCCACTGAGGTCGATGCAGCCGAGTTGGTCTGCGCCACCTTGCACTTCGATGGCGGTGCCAGTAATCCGCTGACCCTGGCGCTGCCGGATTACATTGTCCAGCCGCTCAGCGAGTTGCCGGGGCTCAGTGGCAGTCTCGACTGGTTGTTTGCAGAAGCCTTCGGCGAGGAGTGTGGTCGTGATGTTGTACTCAATCGTCTGTTTGAGTTGATGCTGATTCAGTTGCTACGCCATCTTATTGCCACTCGCAGCATCACTTCGGGAATGATGGCGGGCTTAGCCAACCCGCGCCTGGCCCGTTCGCTCACCTCCATGCACAGTGAACCGCAGCGCAACTGGTCGGTAGCTGATCTGGCAACTCTGGCGAGTATGTCGCGCGCAAGTTTCGCTGCGCATTTTCGTAAGGTGGTAGGTGTTACACCTGCTGATTACTTGACCAACTGGCGAATAAGCCTGGCGCAGAAACGCTTGCGTGAAGGTCGGCCTATTGCCCTAGTTGCAGCCGAGGTTGGCTACGAGAGCCCCTCTGCATTAGCGCGTACATTCCGCCGCAAGGTAGGACGCAGCCCAAGTGAGTGGGTGCAGCAAGAAGAAGCATGAAGTCTGGCCTAAGGTGACAGATCAAATGTTCACTTCACGAACATCTCTTCGTATCGCCTGAGGAGGAACTCCAAAGCCGCGAATGAACACTTCGCGCATATGGCGTCGATCACGAAAGCCGGTTTCCTTGGCGATCACGTCCATTGAATGGCGGCTCTGTTCGATCATCACTCGTGCGGCCTCCAGGCGCAGGCGCTCGATGGCCTTGGCCGGAGATTGCCCGGTTTCCGCCGTGAATACGCGGGTGAACTGGCGCGGGCTGAGGTGCACGGCCTCGGCGAGTTCCTCGACGCTGAGCTGCTTGTGCAGGTTCTGCCGGGCGTAGTTCAGGGCGTTCTGGATACGGTCGGATTTCGGCGCGAGGGTGAGCATCTCCGAGTGCTGCGATTGTCCGCCCGAACGACGCTGATGCATCACCAGTTTGTGCGCCACCGACCGCGCCACTTCCGGGCCCAGATCCTTCTCCACCATGCCGAGGGCCAGATCCAGGCCGGCGGTCATGCCGGCGGACGTCCAAACGTTGCCATCAATTATGAAGATCCGGTCATCTTCGACGCTGACCTGTGGATACAGACGACGCAGGGCGTCGCCATAAGCCCAGTGGGTAGTGGCGCGACGCCCGTCTAGCAGGCCAGCCTGGGCCAGCACGAAGCCTCCAGTGCAGATGCCGGCGACTCGGCGCGACTGTTGCCCAGCCTGGCGCACGAACGTCAGGGCTGCCTCGCTCGGCGGCGTTTCTAGAGGCTTGTTGACCCCGGCGATCATCCAGGTGTCCGCCAGGCCGGGATTGTTCAGGGCGCGGGTTTCAATGCCCAGACCCAAGGACGAGCGCACTATACCGCCGGCAATGGAGAAGAACTCGATGGAATAGAAAGGCGCTTCGGCCACGATGTTGGCGTACTCGAAGACAGTCTGGGTTGCCAGCGACAGTACCTGGAAGTCGTCGGAGAGCAGGTAGCCGATTCTGTGCATGGTTGAGCCTCGCGTCATGCGCGTCCTAAAACATGACTGTATACGTCATTTAGGTCTTTTCCAATTCTCGCCATGATGTGTCTCAAGCCCACCCCACTTGGAGACACAACATGAGCAACGCATCGAAAGGCACCGCACTGGTCACTGGTGCATCGTCGGGTATCGGCGCCCTCTACGCCGAACGCCTGGCCCGCCGTGGCTACGACCTTATCTTGGTTGCCCGCAACCGCGATCGCCTGAACGACTTGGCTCGCCGTATAACCGACGACACCCAGCGTGTGGTCGAGGTGTTGCAAGCTGACCTAGGCGATGCCCAGAGCCTGGCCACTGTCGAGGCCAAACTCAAGGAAGACGCGAGTATTACCCTGTTGGTCAATAACGCAGGCATCGGCACCCACACGCCTCTGCTCGATAGCGACGTCGGCCTGATGACGCGGATGATTGATCTCAACGTAACTGCGCTGATGCGTTTGAGCTACGCCGCAATCCCCGGATTTGTCGAGCGTGGCAACGGCGCCATCATCAACATTTCCTCCATCGTCAGCATCGCCCCTGAATTGCTCAACGGCGTATACGGTGGCAGCAAGGCTTTCGTCACCGCCTTCAGCCAATCACTGCATCACGAGCTGGCCGCCAGGGGCGTGCGCATCCAGGCCGTGTTGCCAGGGGCGACCGCCACCGAGTTCTGGGACAACGGCGGCTTGCCACTGGAGCACCTCGACCCCGCAATTGTGATGCCGGCAAGTGCCCTGGTCGACGCCGCGCTGATCGATTTCGATCACGGCGAACTGATCTCCATCCCCTCGCTACATGACGCCAGCCAGTGGCACGCCTACGAGTCGGCGCGCAAGGCCATGTCCAATCAGCTTTCCAGCAACCAACCCGCGCCGCGCTACAGCGCCCAGCGTTAATCGATCTCTCATCAGGAGAAACAGCATGAAACTCAGCGGCAATACCATCTTCATCACTGGCGGTACCTCGGGCATTGGTCGCGGTTTGGCCGAGGCTTTCCATCAACGCGGCAACAAGGTGATCATCGCCGGCCGCCGTCAGGCGCTGCTGGACGAAATCGCCCGCGCCAACCCCGGCATAGACACCGTGGTGCTGGACATCAACGATGCGCAGCAGATCAAGCAGGTGGCGCAGCAGGTGATTGAGCGTCACCCCAACCTCAACGTGGTGATCAACAACGCCGGCATCATGCCATTCGACAACGCCGCGTCGGGTGATCTCGACGACGAGCAGGCAGTCGACCTGCTGGCCACCAACCTGCTCGGCCCGGTACGCGTCAGCGCGGCTTTCGTCGAGCACCTCAAGCGCCAGCCGGACGCCACCATCATCAACAACAGCTCGGTGCTGGCGTTCATCCCGATTGCGGTGACCGCGCTGTACTCAGCGACCAAGGCAGCCATCCACTCCTACAGCCTGTCGCAGCGCTTCATGCTGCGTGACACCAGCGTCAAGGTGCTGGAAATCGCGCCGCCATGGGTCGATACCGACCTGATCCACAAGAGTGGCGACCCGCGCGCCATGCCGCTGGATGCCTTCATCGCCGAGACCCTAGCCAAACTGGAGACGGCGACCACCGAGGTGATTGTCGATGGCATCGCCGCGCTGCGTGCCAATGTCGGGCCGAATGAGCACGTGCTGGTAAACCAGTTCAACCAGTCGATCATCGACAACCCCATCCCTGTCGCATAAGCCTTGCGCCCGACCTCAATACGAGGTCGGGCGTTTTCGTACATCTCTGGAGAGCGCCATGCACAGCACCATCTCCACGCCTAACCGTCTCGCTCTTCGCCTGCTCAGCCTGGCCTATTTCGTCCAGGCGGTAGGCGCGCTCTCGGTTGTTGGCAGTTTGGAGGCTATTTCCGTCGCCTGGGCCTTGAGTAACGCGCAGAGCGCGCTATTAATCACCGTCTTCGGCGTTACCTTCGCAGTCGCCGCACCCATACTACAGATGACCTTGGGCCATTTACGCCGCCGTTCGCAGGTATTGATTGGGTTGTCGATCTTCAGCGTGGCGGCACTGTTGTTCTCTGCTTCGTCGAGTTACGAAACGTTGGTGTTTTCTCGCGTGCTGATGGGCCTGGGTGCGGGCTTCGTCGGGCCTGTGCTCGGTGCGCTAGGATCGAACCTGGTGGCGCGCGAGCAACAGGGCAGCGCTATCGCCATTGTGCTGCTCGGGCTGAGCGTCGCGGGCCTTGCCGGTATGCCAATCAGCGCATGGATCGCTCATGAATTCGGCGCGCGCAGCCTGTTTTTGGGCATCGGCGCCAGTGGTCTGCTCACCGCGGCGATGATCCTGCTGTGGGTGCCGGATCGTGTGGCTGGCCAACGCGTCGCGCCGAGCGATGTGCTCGTGTTGCTGACGCGCTTCACGTCGCTGAGCGCTTTTCTGGTGGTGTTCTTCATCACCTCAGGGGTATTTACCACCTATGCGTTCCTTGCCCCGATCATCGGCAATGATTTCCACGGTAGCGCCAGTGACATCACCCTGGCGCTCACTGTGCTGGGCGTGGCGGGAGTGTTGGGCAACCTGCTGGTTACACGGCTGGCATTGCGGGTGAGTGCCGAGCGTCTACTGCGGGTCGGCATCGCGCTGCTGGCGCTGGTTCTGCTGGGCCTGGCGGTGATGCCGAGACATCTCGGCGGCCTGTTGCTGGCCCTGGTGGTTTGGGCGCTGGCCACCGATATCGTATGGCCGTCGCAACAACGGCGCATCGTCGAGCTACTGCCTGAGCAACGCGGGATTGCCCTGGCGCTGACCGCATCGTTCATGTTCTGCGGAATTGGCGTTGGCTCGGCCATAGCCGGATGGCTCTATACAGCTTTTGGCTACATAGGCTTGCTGCTGGCCTCGCTGATGTTTCTCCTGCTTGCCTTTGTCAGCCTGCGTTTCTCCGAGCAGTGCGCCCGCGTGCACTTATCCGCGCCCGAGCTGAACTGATCAGCGGCCTGCCAAGGCCTTCTGCTGAGCGGCCTGTCGCCGCCGATCCAATCGCTCGTACGTCGATTCATCCGCCCCTGGGCCCGGGAGCAGGCCGAGGTCTTCCTGTGCGATCAGATTGCCGTTGATATCGCTCAGTTGGACTGGGGCAAGCGTTGCCCCCGTCTTGCGATTGATTGGAAGAAGCGGGGCACCTTGCGCCAGTGGGTTCCACCTATCCCCCCACTGCAGCATCGCGATGATGATCACGTGCAAGGCCCGGCCTTTCTCGGTCAGGGTGTAATCAGTACCCCCGCCGACGACATTCTTCACGACGATGCCGCAGTCCTGAAGCAGCCTCAGGCGCTTGGAAAGGATGCTCTTGGAAATCTCCAGGTTGCGCTGAAATTCATCGAACTTTGTCGTGCCCCATAGCAGTTCGCGGACGATTAGCAGGTTCCACCAGTCGCCCAGCACATCCACTGAGCGGGCTACCGAACAATTGCGATCTTCGAAGGTAACTCGTTCCACATGTAGATCTCCGAATGGAAGGGCGGCCTGCGACCGCCGACAAGAAAGTTGTTGACAGGTTTCATAATAGCACCTAATTTCCTGTCGCATGGTTCTATTATAGAACCTGACAACAAGCATCCCACCGAGGTCTATCTCATGATCAAGCAGCTTCTGACTGCGACGTTTTTTTTCGTCGCCGCCACTGCGCAGGCCGAACCCCACGGCAACTGCGTCACCAATGAACTGGAAGACCGCCTGATAACGGCGGATCTCGCGGTCGCCGTCGGCAATTGCCACCTGGCTCGTGCCAGTGATGCAAGCCAGGCGATATCAGCGTTTGAGTACGCCCACAGCTGGTTCCTCCAGGCGCAAGCACTTGGTTCTAGCCAGGCACGCCGGGGGCTTGATCTGGTCGAAAAGAAACTTGCGCAGGCAGGGAAGAATCATGACTAAGATCATCACGATGTCGATGTTGTTGGTCGCCATGGCTGTCAGTGCCAAGCTCGCAGCAGCGGAGCAATTTACACCGCTGGGCGCTGAGGCGGCCGGTAATGCCGACGGTTCAATTCCGGCCTGGACGGGTGGCTTCAGCCGTGGGGTGACGTGGAACGACATCAGCAAGCAGTTCGTCGATCCCTTCGCCGACGACACGGTGAAGTTCTCCATCGATGCCAGCAACCTTGAGACCTACCGGGACAACCTTACCCCCGGACAGATCGAACAACTGCGCCGCAACCCGGACGGCTATCGCCTGAATGTCTACGAGACGAGGCGTACCGCCAAATATCCCGAGTACGTTTATGCAGCTGCGCGCAAGAACGTGGAAACGGCCAAGTTGGTGCCGGGCGGAAATGGCGTGCTCGATTATCAGGGCTACTACCCCTTCCCCCATCCCAAGAGCGGGGTTGAGGTGCTGTGGAACCACTTCATGCGCTATCGCGGCGGCAGCCTGCTGCGCAGTCATACTCAGGTAATCACCCAGCCGAACGGCTCCTTCAGTGAAGTTCAGCTCGAAGACCGCGCGGCCTGGCCGGAGAACCTCACCGGCTTCGACCCGGTCAACGATGCCAACATCATGATCTTTTCGACGCAGAAGGTGACCGCACCTGCTCGCCTTGCAGGCAACATCCTGCTGGTGCAGGAAACCATCAATCAGGTCAAGGAACCGCGCTTGGCCTGGCTCTACAACGCCGGGCAGCGTCGTGTGCGGCGTGCTCCGCAGGTCGCCTATGACGGCCCCGGCACCGCTGCCGATGGCCTGCGCACTTCCGACAACTACGACATGTATACCGGTTCGCCGGATCGTTATGACTGGAAGCTGGAAGGTAAGCAGGAAATCTATATCCCCTATAACAACTACCGTCTGACCAGCCATGAGCTGACCTCGGACAAGTTGATCGAGAAGGGACACTTGAACCCGAACTACCTGCGCTATGAGAAGCATCGCGTGTGGAAGGTGGTTGGCACCCTCAAGCCGGGCATGCGCCACATCTACGCCAAGCGCGTGTTCTATGTCGATGAAGACACCTGGCAAATTGCCCTGGCCGAGCACTACGACAGCCGTGGCGTGCTGTGGCGGCTCTCTGAAGGTTTCCATGTGCAGTACGACTACGCCGATACGCCCTGGTACTCGGGGGAGGCGATCTACGATTTCACCAACGGTCGTTACCTAGTGTTTGGCCTGACCTACAACAGCGGGCAGCCCATCACCTTCGGTTTCAAGGCGAGCAAGGCGGAGTTCGGGCCGGCCGCGCTCAGGGCTCAGGGGATTCGCTGACCGAGGTCTCAGAATCGTCCAATCATTCGGTGGCGCCATCCCGCGCCACCGCTCATGTAATGAACCCAGGTGATTTCAATGAAAGCCTTCGTTATCGAGCGTTATGGAAAGCAGGAACCCCTGCGACTGGCCGACGTACCGGAGCCGATGCTTGGCGAGCAGGACGTACTGGTGCAGGTTCACGCAGCCAGCATCAACCCGCTGGATCTGAAAATTCGTAGCGGCGCGCTTAAGCGGATCTTGCCGATGCGCCTGCCGCTGGTGCTGGGCAACGACCTGGCCGGAGTGGTGATGCGTGTCGGCACCAAGGTTCAACGCTTCAAACCGGGCGATGAGGTCTATGCCCGTACCGATACCCATCGCATCGGCGCATTCGCCGAATTCATTGCGTTGGCCGAATCCAACCTTGCCCTGAAACCGACCAGCCTGACTATGGAGCAAGCTGCCTCGATCCCCTTGGTCGGGCTGACCGCGTGGCAGGCCCTGGTAGAGAAGGGCAATCTGCGCAAGGGGCAGAAAATCTTCATTCATGCCGGCTCTGGTGGCGTCGGCACCCTAGCGATTCAGCTGGCTAAGCACCTCGGTGCGAGCGTTGCGACCACTACCAGCAGCGCCAACGTTGCGCTGGTGAAAAGTCTTGGCGCAGATATCGTCATCGACTACAAAAAGGACGATTTCGCTAAGACACTGCGTGACTACGACCTAGTGCTGCACAGCCTGGGCGCCGAAGAGCTGGAGAAATCCCTGGTTGTACTTAAGCCAGGTGGTCAGCTCATCACGCTTTCCGGCCCACCCGACCCTGAGTTCGCCAGAAACGCCGGCATGCCCAAGCTGCTGCAACTGATCGTCGGGTTGCTGAGTCGCAAAATCCGCAAGAAGGCTGGGCAACACCAGGTTGGCTACTCCTTCCTGTTCATGCGCGGCAGTGGCGAGCAGCTGTCAACGTTAGGTGAGCTGATCGATAGCGGCGTCATCCAGCCGGTTATCGACAAAGTCTTTCCATTCGAGGAGACAGAGAATGCTCTGGCGTATGTCGAAGCAGGACGTGCTAGGGGCAAAGTCGTAGTGCAGGTTGTTGCTCCCGACAATCGGGTCTGAAGCAGTCAAGTCACAAGCACTGAGCGGTAGACGAATTTCTAGATCACAAATTTTGGCTGATCCGCACAAACCAAGGAGAAAACCAATGACCAACCGTCCCTCTGTTCTCATCACAGGTGCATCTTCCGGGATAGGGGCAACCTATGCAGAGCGGTTTGCTGCTCGCGGCCATGACCTTGTCCTGGTTGCGCGCGACAAGCCTCGGCTTGAAGCCCTGGCCGCTCGTCTGCGTGACGCAAACAGCGTTCGTGTGGATGTGCTGCAAGCTGATCTAACAGATGCCACCGACCTTGCCGCTGTTGAGGCGCGACTCAGCGATGATGCCAGGATTGGTATTCTCATCAACAACGCTGGCATGGGCCAGTCCGGTCGTTTCATCGACCAGACGGCTGGAACGATTGATCGCTTGATCACACTCAACATTCTTGCGCTGACTCGGCTGGCGAGTGCCATAGCCCCCCGTCTTGTGCAGGCTGGCGAAGGCGCAATTGTTAATATCGGTTCTGTAGTAGGCCTGGCACCTGAGTTTGCTATGACGATATATGGGGCGACCAAGGCTTTCGTGTTGTTTCTCTCCCAAGGACTACATCTGGAGCTCTCGCCTAAGGGGGTATACGTGCAAGCGGTGCTCCCCGCAGCCACTCGTACAGAGATATGGGAGCGTTCGGGCACCGACCTCAATTTGTTGCCACCGATGATGGAGGTGGACGAACTGGTCGATGCAGCGCTGATTGGCTTTGATCGTCGTGAGCAGGTGACCATTCCACCTCTACAGGCCGCAGAGCGGTGGGACGCTTATGACTCTATGCGCAAGGGTCTGCTTGCTGAGATCAAACAGGATCGAGCTGCAGAGCGTTATCGCACTGTGGAAGGTTAGGTACCTGCGAGCGAAGCGTTAGCGACTCTCGGGGATCGCCTTTGCTGGCCAGAGAGCCGATTCTGCAAGAATCAGCGTAAGCACATAAAAGCCGCCATCATGGCGGTTTTTATGTGCACGCTTGCATGTATTGGGACTGCAAGAAGATCGCGAAGCTAGTTGCCAGTGTCTGCTTTTGGCCGGGAGTCGCCAGTAGCAACGGGCTGGAGTCGGCCAGAAGCGGACATAGCCACCAGGCGGGGGCGCCGGTATCTCTTATGGCCGATGACCAGCCCCCAACTGTCATCCGGGAAATTATTCCAAGCCAATAATTATTGGCCTGGAATAATTCTAAATAAAGTCCCGACAGACTCAAGCTGATATCGCGTATCACCAAGGATGCGGTGGAGTTCGTATTGATAACTAGCCGCCGCTTACGAGCGGCTGCAATCGGCCAAAACCAAAAGCAGCCCGTATTTAAACCAGATTTAAAAGCGCTCGTGGTTGACACTGTGTGTGCAGTGTCATTTGTTCTGCTGCTTGCTCGAACAGGAGCAATACTTGAATGCCTACCTACAATGTCGCTCGTCGAACGGTAGATTAGGTTGATTATCACGTGTGTTTTGATAACAGGAAGACGAACGGAGCGGCTCTATCATCGAGGCTGATGGCTTATCTCCAGTGCAGCAAAAAGGGTGGTCTTCATCGTCACGACGTTCGTTCATAATGGTGCCATTTTTAGCGCCGCTATCTGGCGTTTCGCCTTTGCTGAAACGCTATTTGCTAGGCTGGTTCTCTGGCCTGCAGCAAGGGAAAATGTACTTCATGGAGGAGCGTTGATGGCCACCGCCAATCCCGCAATGAAAATGCCTGAGCTCTTGGTATTTGCCAGGTTGTTTGCCATTGGTTTTTTTGGTGCTGAGGTCTGGCGAATAGCGTTCATCCTTGGATCGAATTTCGCTCCGATGATTTCTGATTTGGCGCTATGCGCAAAAATCAGCGGAGGGGTCTTCGGTGTTCTGCTGTGCCTAATTTACGCAGAAGAAAGAGGGGCTTTTGTCACCGCGAAAAAGCTCGGAAGTAGCTTTCGACTTGATCTGCTGGTGGCACTCGGCATCGGCATCTGGGCAAATGAGCTAATTTCACCCTCGTTGAGCAAGCCTCACGCGGCAATAAAAGATGCTGATGCTCTGTGGGCGCCGGCGATTTTTGTTCTGCTGTGCGCAGTACTGCTATCGCCCATCCTTCAAAAATATTGGCCTCGACGTAAGCCAGTAGCTCCGCAGCTGTACTTCATAACCGACGATGAAATTGAAGACGAAAACCAAGATGTGTTTGCGAGTAAAGACCAGGCCAGGCTGTTTGCCGATACGGTACTCGCGAGCGGTGCACACCCTGGTCTCGTTATCGGTGTCGACGGGCCCTGGGGGGTAGGTAAGACCAGCTTCATGAACCTGGCACAGCGTCGCTGGGAACAAGCGAACGACAAGGTCATAGTTTGTCGCTTTGAACCCCTACGATATGCTTCAGAGCCTGATCTGGCAGATCGCTTGATCCGTGATCTTTCTGCCACGATTCAGGAAAAGGTTTACGCCCCAGAATTTCGTCCTGCGGTGTCCAGATACTCACGCCTCATCAAAGGCAAAGCCGACGTCTCGTTCCTCGGCTTTAAGCTATCGCTCGACCCCTCCCAAGAAACGGTCGACGAGCTGCTTGATGACATTGACGAGGTTTTAAAGCGCATCAATCGCCGTGTCATCATCGTGATTGACGATCTTGACCGCCTTGACGCCAAAACCACGAACAACGTGCTATTCGCTACGCGAAGAACCTTTCGGCTCTCTCAGGCCACTTACGTGCTTTGTTACGACACAGAAGTGCTGGCCGAGAGCAAGGACGAAGGTCCAAGGGCTCGGGAGTTTCTGGAGAAGTTCGTAACCGTAAAACTGAGCCTATTTGTCGACAGCTCGAGCATCCGGGATTTTTTACTCAGGGACTGGCAACGTGCTGAGAAACACCTCGTTTCCGTACCCGCTGAGATGATGTTTAAGCTTCGGGCGTTGTTGAGTGAGCTTGCAGGCATCCTTGACAGCCCCAAAGCGCCGAGCTATCTCCCGCTAGTAGGCGACCTTCGAAAGGTAAAGCGTTTTATCAACGCCATGCTGCTGATGCAGCTCGAAAAAAGCGACTTGGGGCGTACGGACTTCAATCATCGAGATCTAATCAATCTCATGCTATTGCACCTCAATTATCCAGGGCTGTTCAGGCAGATTTACGCCGAAGAGACTGAAGGTCGTAGCGGCTCGTTCTCCATACGGCGCGGGACCGGAAAGCAGAAATTTCAAAATTCTGAACAGTTTGCTGACATCGTGAAGGCGCAACCGGTGTCTGCTGCATTTTTGTTGGAGCAGCTGTTTTCCATCACAGAATTGAATTTTGGCGAAAATTTCAGAGTCACAGATTCCATCCAAGCGTCTCGAGCATGTTTTAACCAGGGCCAGTTCAGGAACTTGGAAAACTATCTAAAGCTCATCGTCCGATTTGCGACACCTATGCCCGAAAAGACATACGTTTTTTATCAAAATGCTATTGATCAGGTAAAAGCAGAAGAGCCCGTAACATCCATCCTGACGTCACCTAGTTTCCAATTGGAGAAAGGTGATCGCACACATAGCGAATTCTGGCAGTTCATCACCAACCAGATTTACGACCTGCCGAGGAATGCGGTTGATGACCTAATCGATACTCTTGTTGAGCATCTTCCTCAGTACACCATGTTGGGTTATGGAGATCGGGGGCTTCGAAAAAGCTCAATTTTCACGCTGTTATGGATCTTGAATCATGCTGGCTGGGGCGCTACACCTGCTCAGAGGCGATCGAACACGGCTGAAAATATCAGAGAAATTGCATGGCGAATCTTTGGTGAGCACCAGTACGCGGATCGTGGCCTCATCTATCGCTTGGCACACCCCGATCGCGGCATTCTCGGATGGAATGATCTAATGATCTTTCGTCTTCAAAGCTGCATGGATCGACAAGGACAGCTCTTTAATCTCAACTCAGCCTTGATCCTAGATCAGGACGCAAATGCTTCGACGACCGGTGCAGTTTTCGGCCTTACAACGCTATCAATGCGAAGGATGTCCCAAGAGATTTTTGCGCTGTTTAAGCGGACCTACATCGACACAGCCCGGAATTTCCACTCGGAGATCGATAACGTTCCTGAGAGTGATTTTTTGGGTAGGGCACCGTTACAAACTCAGTCACAAAAAGAAGAAGGGATTATCCCGGAGCAAGATCCTGAGCTGATTAGCCAGTTCGTCGCCGCTGAACGTTCAGGCATTAAGTCGTTTATCACCTATCAGCTCACCAATGCCCTGCCGCCTACCGGGTCAGGCATCGGGTGCGGCTTTTATGACGAAACAGGTGACGGTGAAAATCATTGCATCGCTGAGCTCATGAACGACTACATGTTTGATATTTGCTTCAACCCAACGATTTGCGAAAAAAATGCGCTGCATTTCCTCAATCACTGCCTGTCACATTTGAGCCATCCGTTCTTCTCAAACGCTGACAATCCGACCTACTACGCGACCAAATCAGAGCTCCCCAGTGGCCTTAATCCAACCCGACTGGGACTCTTCTGGGCGGAGCATGGCGAGCTAATTCGCGGCCTAGATTTACATCTATCGGACCGTCGTATCACCACAGTTGGTTATTCCTTCTCGTACAGAGAAAAACTACTCGAAGTGTTCACAGTGCTGGATGAGTTAGCCCGCGACGCTGCAGCTTTGGATGCACCGCAAGCAGATAGCCTTCCCGAATAGAGGAAAGCTCTGTTGCAGGGGGAAAGCTTCGGCTCTGTGTGGTAGCGCACTGCGGACTGAATAGGCCCTACTTCTCTAGAGACCTTCAAGACTCAAAGACGGTCTTCTATGCCAATACGGAACAGTCCGCTTTTGGCCGATTTCTGCCGTTTGCCAATGGTGAAGGAGGCGAAATCAAGCTGATTTACCGCAATTTCTAAGCACAACAAACCCGACTCCAGGCCGGTTTTGTTGTGCTGCAATATGTTGGCTTGGTCAGCGCTCAAACCCACTGATCATTCCGCTTGCGCCTTACCCGCAGCATGGTCGGCAGAATCAGCCCGGCGAGCAGTCCGCCACCGGCGATGCCGCCGCCGTAGGCCATATAGCGCATCAGCACTTGCTGATTTTCCTCGCCCAGCTGCGCTTGTAGTTCGCGCAGCTCGGAGTTGGCCCGGCTTAACTCGATGTCCAGTGTCGAGCGTGCGGTTTGCAGCTCGTCGATCAGAGTTTTGCGCGAATCCAGGGTTTCCTGCATGCCTTGCACGCGGGTCTTCCAGGTGTCGTTGATGCCTTCCAGTTCGGCGCTCAGTTCGGTCACTTTCTGTTCCAGCTGCGGCAGGCGCTCGGCTTGGCCGGGTACGTCCTGCAGGTCGCGGTTGGCAATCCATACCGCGCTGCCATTATCACCACGCACCTGGCTGTAATCGCCGGAGGTTTGCAGCAGGGTGACCTTTTGCCCGGAGACAAGGGTGCCGACGATGCGGTAGCCGTCGGTTGGGCCGCTGCGTACATAGGTATTCAGGCTGTCGCTGACCCAGCGGTTGTTATTGGTGTTTTCTTCGGCTTGGGCGCTTGCGCTTGCCAGCAGGCAGGCTGCGAAGGCTAAGTTATGCAGTGGGGCAAAGGTGGCGGGGCGGTAGCGGAATAGGGACATGGGGCAATCTTCACATGGCGATTAAACGAAACCCTAAGGCGGGTGCGATACAGGCCGGCCAGGCGCATTGCCGTGAGCAGTAAGGCGGTCGGGATGATGCGGCGCTATGCAGAGCTGCGCGCTGGGCAAATGGCCATGCAATCCACCCGGCGGGCCGACAGCAGACAGACACTGGCCGAGCGCGGGGAGTTCACTCGGCGGCGGGTTGCGGGATGGATGGTCGGTAATTTTGCTCAGGGCGTTTCGGCATGACGGCTGCTTAGCTTGGCGTTGGGTTGGCTAGCGCTAGAAACAACAAACCCGGCACGTGGCCGGGTTTGTTGGGGTTGCCGTAAGGCTTACTTGATCTCAACCGCCAGGCTGTCAGCAATCTTCTTGTTCCAGATTGCTGGGCCGGTGATATGCACCGACTCACCCTTGGTGTCGACCGCAACGGTGACGGGCATGTCTTTTACGTCGAACTCATAGATGGCTTCCATGCCCAGCTCGGCGAAGGCCACCACGCGCGATTTCTTGATCGCCTGGGCGACCAGATAAGCAGCGCCGCCAACGGCCATCAGGTACACGGCCTTGTTGTCCTTGATCGCTTCGATGGCAATCGGGCCGCGCTCGGACTTGCCGATCATGCCCAGCAGGCCGGTGCTTTCGAGGATCTGCCGGGTGAACTTGTCCATCCGCGTGGCAGTGGTCGGGCCGGCTGGGCCAACCACTTCTTCACGCACCGGATCGACCGGGCCGACGTAATAGATAAAGCGGCCTTTGAGATCGACTGGCAGCTCTTCCCCCTTGTTCAGCATATCGACCATGCGCTTGTGCGCAGCATCGCGGCCGGTGAGCATTTTGCCGTTGAGCAACACGGTTTCGCCCGGTTTCCAGCTCTGTACGTCTTCCGGGGTCAGGGTGTCGAGGTCGACGCGGCGCGCGCTCGGGCCGGCTTCCCAGACGATTTCCGGGTAGGCGGACAGATCCGGCGCTTCCAGTTCGGCCGGGCCACTGCCGTCGAGTACGAAGTGGGCGTGACGGGTGGCGGCGCAGTTGGGGATCATGCACACCGGCAAGCTGGCGGCGTGGGTCGGGTAATCCATGATCTTCACGTCGAGCACGGTGGTCAGGCCGCCCAGGCCTTGGGCACCGATGCCCAGCTGGTTGACCTTGTCGAACAGCTCCAGACGCATCTCTTCGATCTTGTTCTGCGGGCCGCGGGCTTTCAGCTCATGGATGTCGATGTGCTCCATCAGCACTTCCTTGGCCATTACTGCGGCTTTCTCGGCGGTGCCGCCGATACCGATGCCGAGCATGCCCGGTGGGCACCAGCCAGCGCCCATGGTTGGTACGGTCTTGAGTACCCAGTCGACGATCGAGTCGGACGGGTTGAGCATGGCCATCTTCGACTTGTTCTCGGAGCCGCCGCCCTTGGCCGCGACGTCCACTTCCACCTTGTCGCCAGGGACGATGCTGTAGTGGATCACGGCCGGGGTGTTGTCCTTGGTGTTCTTCCGCGCGCCGGCTGGGTCGGCGAGGATCGAGGCGCGCAGGACGTTTTCCGGCAGGTTGTAAGCGCGGCGTACGCCTTCGTTGATCATGTCGTCGACGCTCATGGTCGCGCCGGTCCAGCGCACATCCATGCCGACGCGGATAAATACGGTGACGATGCCGGTGTCCTGGCAAATCGGCCGATGACCGGTGGCGCACATGCGCGAGTTGATCAGGATCTGCGCCATGGAGTCGCGCGCGGCGGGGGACTCTTCGCGCAGGTAGGCCTCATGCATGGCCTGGATAAAATCCACGGGGTGGTAATAGGAGATGAACTGCAGGGCGTCGGCGACGCTCTGGATCAGGTCGTCTTGCTTGATCACGGTCATGCTTGGCGCTCCTTTTTGTAAAGGTAGGAGTAGGGCAGGAACTTCGAACAGCGCTGGGTCACGGCCCGGCGCAGGGCTATCAAGGTCAAAGGACAAGGCCAAAGCACAAGATAAAAAGGCGCGGCAGTATACCGTGCGCACCGTCAGGCGGACACCTGTACGGCCCCAGACCATGGTCGCTGGTCGGCCGTTTGAGCCGACTAATGACGCGGCAGTGGCCTAGGCATTATCAGAGCACAGGGGTACAGTGGCGGCTAGATGCCAGCATGGGACGGAGCCCATAAACCCATGAGCCTAAGTAGCCAGCGGGTAACCCAGCGATCTCTGCAAAGCCTGCTGCTGAAGCGTTTCGGCATGGCAGTGGCAACCTATGCGCTGACCGGGCTGTTGTGCTGGATCAGCGTGTTTGCCGGGTTATTTCATGCCTCGCCCCTAGCTGCGCTGACCATTACCGCCCTGGCCGCCCTGAGCCAGCTGGGGTTCCTCGGGTTGTTTCTGTCCCGCCTCAATCTGCGTTTAGCCGACCCCAGCCTGACCGAACCTCAGGTGTTGGTAGCGTTGGCCTGGCTGACTGTGCTGCTGGCGCTGTTCAGCGAAGGCCGCGGCAGCATGCTGGTGATCTACCTGCTGATTCTGTTATTCGGCGTGTTTCAGCTGCCGCCGCGGGTCTTCGCCCGTTGCGCGTTGTTTGCCTTCTTCGGCTTTGCCGGCCTGAACTTGTATGAAGCCTATACTCTGCAGTTGAGCGAGCCGCGTGTGGCGCTGATGCAGACGTGCGTGCTGGCGGTGGTGCTGGTTTGGTTGTGTCTGTTTGCCAGTTATGCTCAAGCCATGCGTCAGCGTATGCGCCAGCGGCGTTTTGCCCTGCAGGCGCATCAAGACACGCTGCGTGGCATGATGCGCCAGCTGGAAGACCTGGCTGCCACGGATGAGTTGACCGGCCTGTGTAACCGCCGGCACTTCCTACGGTTGGCCAGCCGTGAGCTGGAAGGGCTGCGTCATGGGCGCCAACATGGCCTGGCGCTACTCGATCTGGATCATTTCAAGCGGATCAACGATATCCACGGCCACGCCGCCGGGGATCGCGTTCTGCAAACATTCGCCGCCGTCGCCCGCGCCTGCCTGCGCGATGGTGATGTGGTAGCCCGCTACGGCGGTGAGGAATTTGTGTTGTTGTTACCCAATACCGAAGCCGATCAGTTCACCGCCTGCTGCGAGCGCCTGCGTGAGGCTTTCAGCCGCGCCGAGCCGCTGGGGGTTAAGGTGGCCAGCCTGAGCGTGTCCATCGGCATGACCCTGCTGACCGTGCACGATGATCTCGACGAAGCTCTGCAACGTGCCGACCAGGCGCTGTACCAGGCCAAACGCGACGGGCGTAACCGTTGCGCGGCGACCTGGGAGGATGTGGATGCCTGAGTTGCGGGCCGCGGGACGCAGCCTTGAGGTCGCCCCCGCCAGTAATCTGCTGGACAGCCTGCTGGCTGCCGGCATCGCCGTGCCCTATAGCTGCCGCGCCGGCAGTTGCCATGCCTGCCTGGTGCGTTGTGTGGGCGGCGAGTTGCTCGATGGCAAGCCAGAAGCCCTGGACGAGGCAAGACGTGAACAGGGCTGGCGCCTGGCCTGTCAGTGTCGGGTGGTCGAGGACGTGCAGGTCGAGGTGTTCGACCCGCTGCGCGATGCGGCCCCTGCCGTTATTCACAGTTGCGATTGGCTCAGCAACGACGTGCTGCGCCTGCGTCTGACCCCACAGCGGCCGCTGCGCTACAGCGCTGGTCAACACCTGCAACTCTGGACTGAAGACGGTATTGCCCGACCCTATTCGCTGGCCAGTCTGCCTGGCGATGATCCTTGGCTGGAATTTCATATCGACTGCCGCCAGGGCGGCGCCTTTGCCACGGAGGCGCGGGCGTTTCAACCGGGCGACAGCCTGCGCCTGGGCGAATTGCGCGGTGCGGCGTTGCACTATGACCCGGACTGGCAAACCCGCCCGCTCTGGCTGATGGCCGCTGGCACCGGGCTGGCGCCGTTGTATGGGGTGCTGCGCGAGGCGCTACGCCAGGAGCATCAGGGCGCTATCCGGGTTATTCACCTGGCCCATGATGCGCCCGCGCATTACCTGGCCGAGCCCTTACAGGCGTTGGCTGCCAGCCATCCTCAAGTAAAGGTCGAGCTGATTGTGGCGGCCGAGTTGCCGGCTGCTTTGGCCGAACTGCGCCTTGTTTCGCGGCAGACCATCGCCTTACTCTGCGGCCACCCCGACAGCGTCGAAACCTTTGCGCGCCGCCTGTATCTGGCGGGTTTGCCGCGTAGCCAGGTTTTCGCTGACGTCTTTTTGCCCCACGCGCGCTAGCCACTCAGGTTTTCAGCTCGCGGGTGGCCTGCCGTGAGGAACAATGATGAGTGAGCACCTGCTGGTTGAGCGTGAGCAAGGGTTGCTGACCCTGCGCATGCACCGCCCCGATAAGAAGAATGCCCTGACCCGCGCCATGTACAGCGGCATGGCCGAAGTGCTGGTGCAGGCCGATCAGGATACAAGCGTGCGCGCCGTGCTGATCACCGGCGGCGAGAGCTGCTTTACCAGCGGCAACGATGTTGCAGACTTTATCAAGGCGCCACCGACCGGGCTGAACAGCGAAGTGTTCCAGTTTATGCAGGCGCTGTTCGAGTTCAGCAAACCAGTGGTGGCCGCCGTCAACGGTCCTGCCGTGGGCATCGGCACCACAATGCTGCTGCACTGCGACCTGGTGTATGTCAGTCATGACGCCACGCTGAAGATGCCCTTCGTCAACCTCGGCCTGTGTCCTGAATACGGTTCCAGCCTGATTCTGCCGCGCTTGCTCGGCCACGCCCGCGCTGCCGAACTGCTGCTGTTGGGGCAAAGCTTTACCGGTGAGCAGGCCGCAGCCTGGGGCATCGCCAATCAGGCGCTGGATAGCGGCGCGGCAACCCTGGCCAAGGCCCGCGAAATGGCCCTGCGCTTTCAGCAATTGGCACCAGCGGCGGTGGCGGACAGCAAACGGCTGATGCGCGCGCCAGGACGTGAAGAGCTGCGCCGGGTCATCGAGGAGGAGGGGGCGTTGTTCGGGCAACGGCTGCGCTCGCCGGAAGCTATTGAAGCGCTGACAGCCTTTATGCAGCGGCGCACGCCGGACTTCAGCAAGTTTGCTTGAGCCGAAACATAAGCGGGCGGATCGCTACCTTGTTGAGACCGAGGTGGGGGCCACGCTGCTGTTAACTCGCGCGCGGTATTGGACGAAAGCTACGCGTTGTTGGAATGCACGAAACTCAGCGTGCCTCATGCAGGTGATTCGTGTTTTGTGGAGGTCGGCACGCTTCCAGACCCGAGAGCAGGGTTTTTCCTCTCCTTGCTCTCCCACTCCGCCTTGATCTGGAGAATCTTTGGCAGGATTGACTCGAACACCTCGATCAACCGGGGTTCGAAATGGTTTCCCGAGCCCTTTTCCAGTGCCTCCAGGACTTGTTCGATAGGCCAGGGATCTTTGTAGGGGCGTCTCATCGCCAGCGCATCGAAGACATCCGCCACCGCCACGATGCGTGCTGATTCGGGAATGGCCTCGCCCGCAAGCCCATCGGGATACCCACTGCCATCCCACTTCTCATGGTGCCGCAAGGCTATTTCTGCGGCCATCTGGAAAACCGGTGCTGCACTCTTGATAAGGATGTCGTGACCAATGCGCGGGTGTTCCTTTATCGCCAGCCACTCGGCGTCATTGAGCTTGCCTGGCTTGCGCAAAATCACATCGGGTATGCCCAGCTTGCCGGTGTCATGCATCGGCGCTGCGAGCTCCAACAACTGGCAATCCCGCTCGCTCCAGCCACTCGCCATGGCGAGCGTGCTGGCATAGGCCGCCATTCGCCAAATGTGTGCGCCGGTGTCAGTGTCTTTGAAATGTCCAGCTTCACCCAGCATGTAGATCGCATCGCGATGGCTGGTTTCCAATTGCTTTACATCGACCAACGAGAGATGTGTGCGCACACGAGCCCGCACGATGGGCGGGGAGATTGGTTTGACGATGTAGTCGACCGCTCCGGCCGCAAAGCCTGCGGTCTCGTTGCCGACTTCGGACATGGCCGTGACAAAGATGACTGGGATCGACTCGGTAACTGGGTTGGCCTTCAACTGCCGACAGATACCGTAACCATCAACCCCTGGCATTTGGATATCGAGCAGAATCAAAGAGGGACAATGCTTTTCAGCGGCTAGCAGCGCTTCTGCGCCATTGCGTGCAAACACCAGCGAATAATCCGCTTCGAGCACTTGGCGCATGGCTGCGAGATTTTGCGGTTCATCATCGACAATTAACAAAGGTCCATTGAGCATGGTTAATCCCTCAACGACAGGCCCATTTCATCCGCCAGTGCACGAATAGCTGTCTCGCCACCGCGGAAATCGAAGTTTTCGCTGGCTTCCGCGAGGGGAGCCAGGTGCTCGGGTGAAAGATGCTCAGCCAGAACGTACAGAACCGGCTCCACCATTGACGGGTTGTCCTGATCGAATGCTGTCAAAAGTTGCTGAAATAGTGACTCCAATTCTCTGCTACTCGTGGGCTCATCAAGAGCTTGCCGGCTTGCGACAGCGTTTGACTGAGCGTCAGGGGCATAGGTCTCAATCGAGTTCAACGCGCAATCCATGGCGGCGCGAAAGGCGCTTGTCGCCGTACTGGTATCTTCATCAGCATAGAGTAAGGATTCGAACTCGTTTGCTGCGGTGAAGACATCGTCGAGCGCTAGGTTTCCCGCTACTCCCTTGAGCTTGTGGAGTAGCGCTTGGGCCGTGCTGAGGTCGGCTGTTGCCAACACCTGGGCGCTGTCACCGAATTCACTCACGAACTTGCGCAAATAGCGCCGATAGGTTTCCTCGTCGCCCCACAGCGCCAGACCACGTCCGACGTTGATGCCTGGCAGCTCAGGCATTCGCCCTTGCGCCGCCTTATGTAACGACTGGGTGAGGTCGCTGGTCTGGGCTCGCCCGGTCTCGACCTTGCCCTTGGCGGCCAGGCGTCTGATCAAGTCGATCGCAGCTTCTGCATCGAAAGGCTTGGCGATGTAATCATTCATGCCAACCGCACGCGCCGCATCCCGTTGGGCTTTGAATGCGCCAGCCGTCAGCGCGATGATCGGGAGCTCCGCCAACGCGGGGTTGGCACGAATAGCACAGGTCGCCTGATAGCCATCCATGACAGGCATCTGCACGTCCATCAGCACGATATCGACTTCGCCGACGTGCGTTCCAAGCCAGTCCAAGGCTTCCTTGCCGTCGTTGGCCAGCACGACCAACGCGCCTTCTCCGGCGAAGATGCGCTGTGCGACTTCACGGTTGATCTCGCTATCGTCGACAATCAACAGGCGAACGCCCTTGAGGCGCTGGGTATTTTCGTTCTCGATTGTCGAGTCGATAATTTGCAGCCTGCGCGCCCGCGCCACGGCGTTATAGAGACTGGATGGCGTTACCGGTTTGCTCAGCACTTCTTCGATCATGTCGGCATTTGGCTGCTCGAGAAGCACCTCGCGAGAATAGGCCGTAGCCATGAGGATTATCGGTGCATGGCCGGCCTTCTGCTCGAAGTGAATGGTCTGGGCCGCGAGCAGGCCATCCATACCCGGCATTTTCCAGTCGAGCACGATGACATCGCATGGTGCCTCTTGGTCCTGCTCTGCCAGCACCTGCTCAACCGCTTCGGCGCCGGAGGAAACGACCTGCGGGTTCCAACCAAGGCCGCTCGCGGTTATCCGTAAAGCTTCACGCGCTATGGGGTTGTCATCGGCGATCAACACCTTGAGGTTTGCCATGGCTGCGGGATACAACGCGGTCGCTGGGGCTCTCTGCATCGTCAGGGTGAACCAGAACTCGCTGCCTTGGCCGGGGGCGCTGGTTAAGCCGACTTCTCCGCCCATCAATGCGACCAACCGCTGGCAAATGGATAACCCCAAGCCTGTGCCGCCAAACCTGCGAGTGGTGGAGGCATCCGCCTGGGTGAATGGTTGAAACAGTTCCCTCTGCTGTCCAGCGGAAATACCGATGCCAGTGTCGCGCACGGCGAAACGCAAGGTGACTTGCTGCTCGTCTGCCTCTACCTGTGTGATGAGAACGCTCACGACGCCGTGGTCAGTGAACTTGATAGCGTTGCCGGTGAGATTGACCAGTATCTGCTCAATACGTAATGCATCCCCCAGCAGCTGGTCGATACCCGGAGGGGGAGAGATGATCAATTCGAGGTCTTTATCCCCGGCATTGGTGCCCATGACCGTCGCGAGATTATCCAGGATGTCCGCTAACCGGAACGACGCGTGCTCGATTTCAAGGTGCCCTGACTCGATCTTCGAATAGTCCAGAATGTCATTGATGATGCCCTGCAGTGAACGGCCGGCGATGCGGATCTTATGCACCATATCGCGCGTATCTTCCGACAAATCGGCTTTTTCCAAGAGATAAGCCAGGCCAAGTACCGCATTCATGGGGGTGCGAATTTCATGGCTCATATTGGCCAGAAAATTGGCCTTGGCACGCGAAGCGGCTTCTGCCGCCTCGGCACGAACGGCTAACGCCTTATTGAGTCGTGCGATCTGAAATTGAGAGCGGATAACCCAGGCCGCGACCAAGGCCGCGATCAGAAACAACAAACCGGCGATGGGGGCCAGTGTTCGCCATATGCGCGCTTTTTCTTCATTCAGCACCGCCATGGGAACGAACGAGGCCACCCGCCAGACATATTCAGCGTCGCCGACGACCGCAACCTTTGAGCCGTAACCTCGCGGATGGAACACGCGGCGGGCCTCCTGCAGTGGGAATAGGTTGTGCCAACTCCATAGACCGTCGGCCAGCCATACCTCTCCCTGGGGCGCACTGTTTATCGCTTGCCAGGCTGCCGGATGGCGAGAGGCGAGTGTGTTCGGCTGACCCAAGACAAATCCCCATTCATCCATGGCCTCGCCGCTCTGTAACCAGTAGCCGTCAGCGTTCAGCAGCATCATGTCTGAACTGTTATCCCTGAGTATCTTCAACCAGGATTCGCCCAGGTAGTTGATGACCAGTACGCCACGACGCTTACCCGATTTGTTGAAAAGAGGAGTGGCGACACGCAGCGTGGGTTTATAGGGACGCTCTATTTGACCATTCTCGATATTCAGATCCAGGGGGGAAATATAAAGGCCGCCTGGATCTAATTTGATCGATTCAATGAAATAAGTTCGTTTCGACTTGTCTTGTAATTTATTCTGCGCTACGCGACGGGCTTGACCCTCGACAGTGTTAACACGCAGAAGCTCCTTGCCGGACTCATCGATCCAACGAATTTGGTCAATTCCGCGATTGGCATTGGTATATGCAATGATGTTTTCCGCTATGCGAGTCAGGTCTTCAGGCGTTGACGTTGTGAGGGACTCTTGCAAGCGGGGCATTCCCGTTAAATAGGAAATGTCGCCAATCAGTTCGCTTACACGATCCGAAAGTTCATCATTAATGATTTCGACCGTTTCACGCTCGTGATCGACAATGCGCTTTTCTACGTAGTGGAATTCGGTGTTTGCGATGAAAAAAACGCCGCCCCCAATCAGGGTCCACGCCATGGTGAGGAGAAGGAGAAAACTCGCTACCGGACCGCCAAGTACGCCCATATCCTTTGCTTCCTGCTTCCATTTGGATGGTCATAAAGGCAGGCAATAGCTAAAGCGATGCCTCTGCGGTGTGAGTGTAGGTTGTGAACCGAGAACCAAGGAATTGCTCTTTTACGGTGTAGTTCGCTGCAGGGCTTGCGTCAATCCCAGTCGTCTGGATGTTGATTTTTCTTCTATGTGTCGTGGATTAGTCTATGGGTTATTTTTTAACTATATGGGGTTGTTGTATTGGTAGTTGTCTTGTTGTTGTGATGCTGCCTGGTAATCCTTTTACATATATCTCCAGTGGTGTTGGGTGATAAAAGTTATTTAATTGTGCTTTGTCTATATAGAAGGTTTCCATGTTAAGTGTGTAGGTGTTTTACGGGTTAAAGTTTTATGTGCCTGTCGGCGTGATTTTTAGACGATGAGTTTTGTGGCGCGGTTCTGGTTTCTTTATCTCCACTAAAAGTTTCCGTCAACGCTTACTTAAAAATAGCGGGTTTATATTTATATATATTCTACGTCTTGGGCGTTCTAGGTCCCGTGTGGGCCCGTTAATTAGAACAGCACGGCGACGCCTCTCGGTATCACTTTCTAGATGGCAGCACTCACAGTGCAAATAAAAAGGCCGCTCGTTTGAGCGGCCTTTTCGGTGGCGCGAGGCTGGTTACACCAGCGCTTCACCGACATGCAGCAGTTTCATGGTGTTGGTGCCGCCGATCGTGTGGTAGCTGTCACCCTTGGTCAGAATCACCCAATCGCCGGCCTGCACTACGCCGCGCTTGAGCAGCTCGTCCACCGCAGCCTGACTGACTTCGGCCGGTTGCAAAGCGGCTGGGTCGAACGGCACGGTGTAGACGCCACGGAACATGGCCGCGCGGGCCTGGGTTTCGCGGTGTGGGGAGAAGGCGAAGATCGGCACCGAAGAGCGGATGCGCGACATGATTAGCGGCGTGTAGCCACTTTCGGTGAGGGCGATGATCGCTTTCACACCGGGGAAGTGATTGGCCGTGTACATGGCCGCCAGGGCGATGCTTTCGTCGCAACGCTCGAACTCGGTGCCTATGCGATGGCTGGACTTCTTGCTGGTCGGATGTTTTTCCGCGCCCAGGCAAATCCGCGCCATGGCTTGCACCGCTTCCAGCGGGTAAGCGCCAGCGGCGCTTTCTGCCGAGAGCATCACCGCATCGGTGTAGTCGAGCACGGCGTTGGCCACGTCGGAGACTTCCGCGCGGGTCGGCATCGGGTTCTGGATCATCGACTCCATCATCTGCGTCGCCGTGATCACCGCCTTGTTGTGGCGGCGCGCGTGCAGAATGATTTTCTTCTGGATGCCGCACAGCTCGGCGTCGCCGATTTCCACGCCCAGGTCGCCACGGGCAACCATTACCGCATCACTGGCGCGGATCAGGCCATCGAGGGTTTCGTCGTCGGCGACCGCTTCGGCGCGCTCGATCTTGGCCACCAGCCAGGCGGTGCCGCCGGCTTCATCACGCAGCTTGCGTGCGTAGTGCATATCGTCGGCATCGCGCGGGAAGGACACCGCCAGGTAATCCAGCTCCATCTCGGCGGCGAGCTTGATGTCGGCTTTGTCTTTCTCGGTCAGTGCCGGCGCGGTCAGGCCACCGCCACGGCGGTTGATGCCTTTGTGGTCGGACAGCGGGCCGCCGATGATCACTTCGCAGTGCAGGGCATCGCTGGTGGCGCTGACAACGCGCATCACCACGCGGCCGTCGTCGAGCAGCAGCTCGTCACCGACGCCGCAATCCTTGACCAGGTCCGGGTAGTCGATACCAACGATGTCTTGTGTACCGGCGGTCAGCGGGTGGCTGGTGGAAAAGGTGAAGCGGTCGCCGAGCTTGAGTTCGATGCGTTTGTTGGCGAATTTGGCGATGCGGATTTTCGGGCCTTGCAGGTCGCCGAGCAGGGCAACGTGGCGGCCATGCTTGGCGGCCAGCTCACGGACCAGCTTGGCGCGGGCTTTGTGCTCATCGGGCGAACCGTGGGAGAAATTCAGGCGGGCGACATCCAGGCCAGCGATGATCAGCTGTTCAAGCACTTCGGGGCTGTTGCTGGATGGGCCGAGGGTGGCGACGATTTTGGTGCGGCGAACGGTCATGCACAGGCTCCTGAGTTTCGACGTTACGCGAGGCTACTATGCCGCAACCCTGTAGTCATTGTTCCTCTGCACTACCTTGCCGGCCCGAGGGTTTAGCGATTGAGCGCCTGATCCAGATGACGGGCGGCTTTGTCGTTCAGCTCGCTGCCAGGGTATTGCACCAGCAGGCGGCGCAGGTAGGTGATGGCCTTGTCGCGGCTGGCCAGGGGATTGTCCGGAGCCAGGTACATCAGGCCGAGTTGGTACAGGGCCTTTTCCTTGATATCGGCGGGGATGCCGGGGTCGCTCAGGGCCAGCAGGTAGAGCTCTTCGGCTTCGCCGACGCGGTTTTTCAGTACGGCGCGGCGCGACAGCAGGGTCATGTCCGCATCAAGGCTAGGCTTGTACAGGTCGAGCTGTTGATTGGGCTTCCAGTGCGCGAGCAGTTCGCGCGAGGTTTTGTGCACCGGCTCGTCTGCCCGCTCGCGGATCATCACGATACGCGCCTCGGCCCGTTCCGCAGCGCGGCTGGCGGGGAACTGGTTGAGCACCTGATAGAAGTAGTTGAGCGCCTTGTTGTCATCGCGCTGTTCGTTGAAGCGGTTCATATACAGCAGGCCGATCTGGTACAGCGAGATCGCACGCACCTCGTCGCTGAGCTTCTCGTCACGGTAACCGGTGAGGTACAGCTGCTCGGCCTGTTCGCTTTTGGCATCGCGGATGGCCTGGGCGCTGTAGGTCAGCAGATCACCTTCATCCTCGATAGCGGCGAGCATGCGGTTGTTCTTCAGGGTCTTGTATTCGACCACTTCGTTAGTGGTGATCTGCGCAATAAACAGAGGCGTGGTGGGCGAGCAGGCGCTCAGCAGGGCGAAACACAGCAGCACTAGCGGGCGAGAGGAAGGCAACATGACAGCTCCTGGGCGCAATGGCCATTGCGCGCCAGTCTAGTCAGACGTGTGAGCGCTGGCCAAGTGGTTGGCGGCATTACCCATCAGAGGATATGTTGCTGCAGAATTTTCCGAGGCAGTCGATACACTGCTCATTGGAGGAGAGGCTTATGCGCATACTGTTTATTGTTCTGCTGGTGGTGGGTGTGGCGGGCTGCAACCGTTACTCGTTCGATCACCACCTCAATAGTGCCTATCAGGCCTACGACCGCGGTGAGTGCGAGGCGGCCATCCTGTCGCTTTCCAAGGCCGAGCGAAACAGCCGCTCGCGGCGTTATATGCAGCCGGAAATCTCCCTATTGCGTGGCCAGTGCCTGGAGCGTCAGGCGCTGTTCGTCGATGCCATGCAGACCTATCAATTCATCGTCACCAACTACCCGGCCAGTGAGTACGCCTACCGTGCACGTGCACGCATGGACACCCTTCGCCAGTTGGGACATGACGGCGTCGATGTGGCCGTCAAGGTTACGCCGGTCAAACCCTGACCGCTGGTCGTTACAGGCCATAGAAGGCTATTCTCGGCGGTAAGCTGAGGTTTTACGGGAAGGAATCCATGCGCGTCTTGTTGTGCCTATTATTATTGCCGGGGCTGGCGGCTGCGGAAATCTATCGCTGGACCGATGCCAATGGCCAGGTGCATTTCGGTCAGCGTCCAGCGGCAGTCGGGGCTGAGAAGGTCGAGGTCAAGCCGCAGGTGGTCGAGCGTGACCAGCTGACCCGTGAGCGCGAAGAGCGCACCAATCGTTTCTATGAGGCGCGCCGCGAGGAGCAGGCGCAGGCGTCGGCTGTGGCTGCGGATAACCAGGCCAAGCGTGCCGAGGAATGCAGCGAATTACGCAAAAAACTGGCCTCGATCCCTGAAGGGCGCAGCTATTACCGCACCGAAGCGAACGGCGAGCGTAGTTACTACAGTGATGATCAGCTCGATACCGCCCGTCAGCAATTGCAGAGCCGGATGTCTGAACGCTGTTCCTGAAACTGGTTTAAGCGCAGTAGTGGGGCCATACTCAATGGCCATCTATAGCGATTTGCCACTATGTCCAAACATATTCAGCGCAGCATCGAGCGGCATCAGTTGCCGTACTACCTGAAGGTGTTCAATCGCATCACCGATAAACCTATGGGCTATATCGGCAATGTCTCCCTGGACGGACTGATGCTGATCAGTCAGCTGCCCCTGCTGGTGGGCGCACGCTTTGACATGCGCTTGAAGATCCCTGGGCACGATGCGCAGCACTACATTGATTTCTCAGCCACCTGCCAGTGGTCCCGAGAGGATGTCACCCCAGGTTGCTATGACTCAGGCTTCGCCCTGGTCGCACCGCCTGGTGACTATGTTGAGATGGTCGATGCGCTGCGGCATTACTTCAGTTTTCGCTCTATGGCTGCATCGGCCTGACTTGATCACCCCGGCAGGCAATAAAAAACCGCCCCTAGAGGCGGTTTTTTATTGCCTGCCATCCCTGGCGGCTACCCTTCGGACCGTCGCTGGCGCGACGTTAAAAATTGCTCCCTGCAATTTTTTATTGCAGCGCGGTTTAGGCGCTGACGGTTTGTTCCAGCTGTAGCAGCGCGTCGGAGCGCGACTGCACCTCGCGGTAGCGTTCGGCGTCGCTGGCGAGAACGTCAGCCATGGCCGGGAAGATCTCGTTCAGTTTGGTGCGCCATTGCTCTGACTTCACCTGTTCGCCGAAGCACCGCTGGATGAGATCAAGCATGATCGAGACTGTTACCGAAGCGCCTGGCGAGGCGCCTAGCAGTGCGGCGAGAGAACCGTCTTGTGCTGCCACCAGTTCGGTTCCGAACTGCAGGATGCCTCCGTTCTTCGCATGCTTCTTGATGATCTGTACGCGTTGGCCGGCTATCTCGATGCGCCAGTCTTCAGCTTTGGCCTCTGGATAGAAGCCGCGCAGGGTTTCCAAACGCTTCTCTTCGGACTGCAGTACTTCCTTGATCAGGTAGCGGGTCAAGTCGAAGTTGTCGCGCGCTACGGCCAGCATTGGACCAATGTTGTTGAAGCGGATCGACAGCGGCAGGTCGAGGAACGAACCACGCTTGAGGAACTTGGTGGTGAAACCGGCATAAGGGCCGAACAGCAGTGAGGTCTTGCCCTCCACGACGCGGGTATCCAGGTGCGGTACCGACATCGGCGGCGAACCGACTGCTGCCTGGCTGTAGACCTTGGCCTGGTGCTGCTTGACCACTTCCGGGTTGTCGCAACGCAGCCACTGGCCGCTCACCGGGAAACCGCCAAAGCCTTTGCCTTCCGGAATGCCGGACATCTGCAGCAGCGGCAGCGCCGCGCCACCGGCGCCGAGGAAGACGAACTTAGCCTGAATTTCGCGGTTGCTGCCGTTATTCAGGTCCTTGACGCTGACGCGCCAACCTTGACCACTGCGCTTGATCCCAACGACCTTTTGGCTGCAGGTGACTTTGGCTTCGTTCTGCTGGCGCAGGTGCTCGAGCAGGTGGAGCGTCAGTGCGCCGAAGTTCACGTCGGTACCGGCCATTACGCGGGTGGCAGCGATGGGCTCGTTCGGGTCGCGACCCGGGAGCATCAGCGGCATCCATTCAGCCATGGTGGCGCGGTCTTCGCTGTATTCCATTTCGCTGAAAGCGTGATGGGTTGTCAGCGCCTTAAAGCGCTTCTTCAGGAAGTCGATGCCTTTTTGGCCGCGCACGAAGCTTAAGTGCGGAATTGGGCTGATAAACGATTTAGGCGAGCCAAAGCGACCTTTCTCGACCAGGTAGGCCCAGAACTGCTTGGATTCCTCGAACTGAGTATTAATGGTCACCGACTTTTTGATGTCGATCGAGCCGTCTTCAGCTTCCGGCGTGTAGTTCAGCTCGCACAGGGCCGCATGGCCAGTGCCCGCATTGTTCCACGGGTAAGAGCTTTCGCTTGACGCGCTGCTCATCATCTCGAGCACTTCCAGCTTGATCGCCGGGTCGAGCTCTTTCAGCAGTACGGCCAGGGTCGCACTCATGATGCCGGCACCAACCAGCACCACATCCATTGTTTCGTAATCGTTTTGCGCCATTACCACTTCTCCGCAAACCAGCACTCAATAGACGTTAGTCAGCTTGTGTACGCACACAGCTAATCAGCAGTCGGCGAGACGCTCAGGGTTGAAAGAAGCAGGCTTCTGGGTGCAGATGCCAACCGCGAGATCGTTCATTTTCGCCACACTCTTGTGAAGTTTTCCAAACCGTTTTTTCACGCTCTTTTGGAGTCGTGAACCTCAAAACACGTCTGCCAGGGCCGACTTTTCCACGATATAAAGCGACCATTGCAGCAACTGCATGGCATTTCACGGGGGGAAAAGCGGCGGCCGGAAGGCAGCGCGAAGTGGGCGACTCTCTGGGGCGCGGCCGATGAATGGTGCATCAGCGTGACGGCAGGGCCCGAACAGGAGGCGTCCTTATAATCGGGGCGCGATTATAAGGGCAAAGCAGGAAAATTGATCGCCTGGTGTGACTTTTCTTCTTCCGCCGGTCAGGCCGCCAGCGTTTGCTGCACGCGCAGGCATGGCGTGACCTGGGCGGTTCTGACGCCGGCAGGCAGCGGTCGATTGAGCCAGCTTGGGCAGCTGTGTTGCACCTCAATCCAGCCGGAGCCTTGTGGTACCTGGGCTGAATGGCGTAACGCGCGGCAGATGCTTTGCGCATCGATCAGGGCAAATGAGCGCATCGGGCGGCGTGGGGCGAGTAGGTTGCGCAGTGAGAACATGGCGAATCACTCATGAGCAGGGAAGACTAAAGTCTTATGCCTGATGCGCATGACAAAGGCGTTACGGGAACCTGTTACCCCCTTGGACGTCCTAACAAGCAACGCTGTCAGGCATTTACCGCGCTGGTTATACTGCGCGCCACTTCTGCCCCTTATTTATGGAGAGTTGAGCATGCTGCATCGTCTGCTGTTTGGTCTGGTGGCTGTTGCCAGCCTTACTCTGGTGGGTTGCGCCCACAGCCCGCAACAACTCAGCCCACAACCCAAACTCAATAGCCCGCTGACCGCGGTTGGCCAGGGCCAGCCGGTGGTGGTGCGCGTGGCCGATGGTCGTCCTTCTCCCGTATTGGGCACCCGTGGCGGCCTTTACCCGGAAACCAGTGCGATCAGCGTGACCGGTCAGGACATCCTGCCCAAGCTGCAGGCCCAGGCGGAAGCGGCGGTTCGTCTGCTCGGCTTTACCCCAAGCGCGAATGCCTATAACGCGCCGCAGCTGACCCTGACTCTGGCCGAACTGAAGTATCAGTCGCCGAAAGACGGGATGTACGTGACCGAAGCGGATATGACCGCCACCTTCCGTCTCGATGTGCAGAACAGCAGCCGTCGCTACAGTGGCCGTTATGGCGCCTCGCTGAACCAGCGCTTCGGCATGGCGCCGAATCAGGCGACCAACACCAAGCTGATCAGCGATGTGTTGAGCGATGCCCTGACCCGCGCCTTCAAAGACCCGACCATCAGCCAGATGCTCGCGCAGTAAGCCTTAGCGCAGTAATTAAAAAGCCCGGAATTTTCCGGGCTTTTTTACATTTGCGAGTTGCGCGCCTGCAGCGATAACCCCGGTTTTAGGCCGCCTCGCTGTAAAACTCCGGCAGGCTCATGCCGGTGCGCGTGTCTATGTCGGGCAGGGCGTAGTGCTCGTGACCGCCCATGGCGCAGTAGACCAGCCAGTGGTCGTCCTGCACATTGAACGACAGGCCATCGATGACGGCGTCCACGTCATCCAGCGAATCGATCAGGTAGTCGCGGTCTTGGGGTTGGGCATGCAGCATGGTGTGATCCTCCATGGATATTAAGGCCGGTCGCCGTGCACGAAGCCTGTGTGGCCAAGGCTTTGGGACGAGTGTTAGACCATAGCTCAGGAAAATGACAGTGTTTAGACCGCTTGGTCATAGCGACTGCGATTCGTCGGAATCGAACCGCGGGTGCGGCAACCTCCGGTAGACTCCGCGGCCGTATTTGGACTGCCCGATACTGCTTCGGGTTTGCTGATAATCAGGCGCGACGTTGATCGCCTGCCTTATAGAAGTAGAGGTTGAGCATGTCGTTGCAAGCGCTCTGGTTGCTGATCGAAGGTCAGCCTGGGCAGTGGCTGAATGGGTTGGCGCTGTTTTTTGCCCTGGCCGGCGCATGGTTGCTGCTGGCCACCCGCATGCGCGAGCAGCGTGCGCAGGCGCGGTGGCTGGCGGGTAGTGAGCTGAATGAACTGGCGGATGAGGCCTATGCCTTTGACGAGCCGACCCTGCGCCTGAACCAGTTTTTCTACCGTTTTGCTTATGCCTGCCTGGCGTCGGCACTGCTGCTGTCTTGGTTTAGCACGCAGCTGTAACTGGGTTTATCCGGCAATAAAAAACGGCAGCCAGTGGCTGCCGTTTTTTATTGCCTGCACGTCCCTACAGCGGTAGGCCGGCCTTGATCCGGTACTGGTTACGCACCGGATTGGCGTATTGCAGGATCAGGTAGGGCTGTTGCTCGCTTGGGCAGTTGGCCAGGCGCCGCTGCCATTCGTTCTTGGCTGCGCTGAGTTCTGCTGCGGGGAATAGCTCGGCGGCGCTGGGCACGGTCAGTTCCGGGTCGCGGTCCGCCCACATGGCGTAGGCCAGGTAATGCACGGGAAACAGTCGATAACCGGTAAGGATCTGCCGGTCCATTTCCGCTGCCAGCAGTTTGCTGTCTTCCAGGCCCTGACTGACCGGCGCACCGAAGTGCACATGCACGCGGCCTTTGTAGCCGGTAATGCCGAGGGCGATGCTCTGGTCATCTTCGCCGGCGGCCTTGGTGTAGCTGCCGCTGCTGGCGCGGATAAACAGCTCGCGGGCCTTGGCCTGGTCGCAGGGGTCGTACTCGTAGCTGATCGATACCGGCGTTAGGCGCAGGGCGTCGATTACCTCGGCGAACGGCTCGCCCTTGCGGCTCATATGGAACATCTTGAGGATCGCCGAATCCGTGCGGTCATCGCCATCCTTGGCGCGGCCTTCGGCCTGGGCGATCCAGATCGACTCGCCATCATTGCGGATCGAATGATTGATATAGGCCGACAGCAGCTGATAAGCCGCCAGTTTCTCGCGCCGTCCGCTGATCGAGCGGTGCACGATAAAGCTCTTGTTCAGGCGCATCAGATCGCTGACAAAGGGCTTCTGCAGCAGGTTGTCGCCGATGGCAATGCGCGGCGTGGGTAGGCCGGCGTGGTACACCGCGTAATTGACAAACGCCGGGTCCATAACGATATCGCGGTGGTTGGCGAGAAACAGATAGGCCTTGCCTGCCTGCAGATGTTCGATGCCGGAGTAGCTCACACCATCGGTGGCTTGCTCAATGGTGTGGTCGACATAGCTCTCGATACGCGTTTGCAATTGCGCCACAGAACTCACGTCGCGAAACTCAAGACGCAGGCGATAGGCTATAAGTGGTTTAAGCAGCCAGCCTAGCGACGATGCCAGGCGCGGGAAGCGGAACTGGGTGAGGATGCCGAGAAACGCATCGTCGGCCAGCAGGCGCGCCAGCACGGCAGGGACTTCGGCGTCGGCGTAAGGTCGGATGGCATCGAATTCGCCCATCATGCTCTCTTGTTGTGGGTGGCTGTGGAGATGCTCAGTGCTCTGGTCGTCGCGCGCGACAATGCATGTTGCGCGACTGCAGGGCCAGCTATAGACCGGCGATTATACGCCCAAGTCACAAGGAGACAGCGATGCTGGAAAGCCAGGACTACCAATGCCCTTATTGTGGCGAGCAGGTTGAGGCGCTGCTCGACCTTTCCGCCGGCGATCAGCAGTACATCGAAGACTGCCCAGTGTGTTGTCGGCCCATCGTATGTTCGCTGCAGACCGATGGTGAGGACTGGAGCCTGGACGTGCGCGGGGAGAATGACTGATGCAGCGAATCTACGAGCCGCAGGACCTGATGGAGGGCGAACTGCTGCTGGTTATGCTGGCCAGTGAGGGGATAGAGGCTTATCTCACTGGGCAGCATTTGGCCGGTGCGGTGGGTGAGTTACCCGCCTGCGGCTTGCTCGGGGTGATGGTTGAGGATGACCAGGCGCACAGCGCACGACAGCTGATCGCCGCGTACAATGCTGCGCTGCCGCTGCCGACGGATGAGCCTGAAAGTTTTCAAGGTTCGTTGCTCTGCTAAAAAATCTGGCAGCGTCCCTCTGACCTAATTCTTGCTGGCCGTCTGGTCGGTACATTGACTGCTGAACGCTATCGAGTTTCCCATGTGTGGACGTTATGCCCTGTTCCGTTGGACGCCTGCATTTGCGGCGATTCCCGGTTTCCCTGCTGATCAGTTACCGCACTGGAGCATTTCGCCCAATAGCCAGGTGTTGCTGCTGCGCAATGTCGAGGGTGAGCGCCAGTTGACCCGCGCGCGCTGGGGGCTGACGCCGCCCTGGTTGACCGATCTGACCAAAACCCCGGCCCAGGCCCGTGCGGAAACCCTGGCCGAGCAGCCGATGTTTCGTGAGGCGTTTCGCTTGCGTCGCGGCCTGCTGCCCGCCAACGGGTTTTACGAGTGGCGGGGCACCGCGCGCAAGCGTCCGTACTGGCTCAGCGGTGAGACCACGCCGCTGTATTTCGCCGCATTGTGGGAGGCCTATCCGGTTGAGGGTTGCGTCTACCTGAGCGCGGCGGTGGTAACTCAGGCGGCAGCCAGCCAGCGACGCCCACTGATTCTCGATGAGGCCGGCCAGGCTGCCTGGTTGGTTGCCGATACCCCAGCGGCCGAGTTGCAGGCCTTGCTGGCGAGCCCGCAACCGGCGCTGCGCGAGCGGGTGTTGGCGAATCTGATCAACGATCCCAAGCTGGATGCGCCTGAGTGCCTGACCCCGGCGTAGCCAAAGCGGTATAAAAAAGGGCGGACTGTTATGGCAGTCCGCCTTTTTGTTGCTGCTTGATCAGACCTTGAACTGGTTGATCAGCCGGCGTTGCTGTTCGGCCAGCTTGGTCAGCTCGGCGCTGGCCTGGCTGGCTTCGTCGGCACCCCCAGCCACTTCATTGGCCACCTGGCCGATATTGGTGACGTTGCGGTTGATGTCCTCGGCCACCGCGCTTTGTTCTTCGGCCGCGCTGGCGATCTGCGTGTTCATGTCGTTGATCACCGAGACCGCCTGGGTGATAGATTCCAGTGCCTCGGCGGCCTGGCTGGCCTGTTGCACACTGATCTCGGTCTTGCTTTGGCTGTCTTCCATGACCGTGACCACGTCGCGCGTACCCTGTTGCAGCTGCTGAATCATGGTCTGGATTTCTTCGGTGGCTTTCTGGGTCTTTTGCGCCAGATTGCGCACCTCATCGGCCACAACGGCAAAGCCGCGGCCCTGTTCGCCTGCGCGTGCCGCCTCAATGGCGGCGTTGAGTGCGAGCAGGTTGGTTTGCTCGGCAATCCCGCGAATTGCCACCAGGATGGCGGTGATGTTCTCGCTGTCTTTGGCCAGGGTTTGCACCACGGTGACTGCGCGGCCGATTTCCTGCGCCAGAGCGGCAATTGCATCGGCGGTGTGTTGCACCGTCTGCTTACCCTGATTAGCCGCGCGGTCCGCATGACTGGCCGCTTCGGCCGCATGGGTGGCGTTGCGCGCCACGTCCTGGGCGGTGGCGGTCATTTCATGCACGGCGGTGGCGACCAGTTCGATCTCCGCCAGCTGTTTCTGCACCCCGGTATTGGTGCGGATGGCAATGTCGGCTGTGTGCTCTGAGGAGTCACTGACTTTCTGTACCGAGCTGACGACTTGGCTAATCATGCTTTGCAGTTTGCCGAGAAAGGTGTTGAAGCCCTTGGCGATGTCGCCCAGTTCGTCACTGCGGTTCACCTCCAGGCGGCAGGTCAAATCGCCATCGCCCTGGGCGATGTCGTCAAGCATGGTCACCATCTGCCGCAGCGGACGGGCGATGCCGTAGCCGACAAACCAGATCACCAGCATGCCAATACCGGCAACCAATAGGCCCACCAAAGCCATACCCAGGGTGTCAGCTTCAGCTTGCTCAGTAAGCCCGGCCTGCAACTCATTCAGATTGGCAAATACCGCGCTGGTCGGCAGCACGATGGCCAGGGTCCAGCGTGTCGAGGTGCCGGCGACCTGGAACGGCAGCAGCAGTTGCAGCAGTTGGCGCTGCTCGTCGAGTTTGTTGATCGGTTGATCGTTGCTGCTTTGCTTGAGCTGACTCAGCAGCTCGGCATCAATCACCTTGCTGGCCGGCTGACCTATCAATGAGGCGTCTTGGGTCGCGGCGATCAGGGTGCCGTTGGCGGCGATCAGGGCAAGTTCACCGGCGCCGTCGTAGAGTTCGCCTTTGGCTGTATTCAAGCGCTCCTGGATAAAGTCCAGGGCCAGATCATTGCCGGCAATGCCGCGGAACTGGCCATTGACCATGATCGGCGCGTTGAAGGCGGCGACCAGTACCTGCTTGCCGCCGAAGTCGTAGGAGGCTGGGTCAATCACGCAGGGCTTGCCAGTTTCCTTGGGGCACAGGTAGTACTCACCCGTGCGCACCCCGGTAGGTTGAACCTCTTCGCTTTCCATCTGCTCCACGGTCAAGGCGTCGAGCTTCAGTTGGTCGCCATCCCTGTACCACCACGGCATAAAGCGGCCGGTATGGTCGTAGCCGCTTTCCTTCTGATTGACGTAGAGGTCGTCGTCCTGATCGAAGGCGTTGGCTTCCCAGCCGATGTAGAGGTCAAGTAGTTCCGGGTTGGCCTTGAGGTATACACCGACCAGGCTGCTTAGTTCTTCGCGGGTCAGGCTGATGCCGGGGCTGCCATCCGTGCTGCCATCCGTGCTGCCCATCTGGCTGTTGAGGGTGGCCAGGGATTTTGCCACGGTCATGGGGTGCTCAAACTGGCGCTGCAGCTGGCCGACCTGTGCTTTGGCCAGAGCGTTCAAGCGTTGCTCGATCACATCCTCTAATAGGCCCTGGGTGCGTTCTTGCACGTGGGTCTGGGTACGCGCGCTGGTGAATAGGGCGTAGAGCACCAGGGCGACGACCACAGCCAGGATGCTAGCCCCCGCCATAAGTGCAACGGAGGACTGGATCGACTTGAATCGCATAGGGACTCCTAAACGTGTTGGTTGCACCCGTCCCTGGCTTATCGGCAGCGTAGCTTCAAAGCATTAGCTCGCCCCTGCCACTAGCAAAGAGCCTTGTGCGGCTTAGTGCAAGTTGTGCGGGTTGTTTTGCCCAGGTGCACGGCCTAGCATACGGTCCCTGTCGTGAAGGAGAGCTGACATGAAGATCCCATTTCGCCTGGCCAGTCTGGCGTTCTGCAGCCTGCTGACAGCCTGCCAGGCTGTGAACACCACCAGTGGCGGTGCCGTAGGTGTTGAGCGCAAGCAATACATGTTCAGCATGCTCTCGACCCAAGAGGTCAATCAGATGTATGCCCAGTCTTACCAGCAGACTCTGGGCGAAGCGTCCAGCAAGGGTGTGCTGGATAAGACCAGTAATAACGCCAAGCGCCTGCGCACCATTGCCGGTCGTCTGATCAAGCATGCCCCATTGTTTCGTCCGGATGCGGCGCAGTGGCAGTGGGAGGTCAACTTGATCAAGAGCCCTGAGCTGAACGCCAACTGCGGTCCGGGCGGCAAGATCATTTTCTACAGCGGGATTATCGAGAAGCTCAAGCTCACCGACGATGAGATCGCCGCGATCATGGGGCATGAAATGGCCCACGCTCTGCGCGAGCATAGCCGCGAGGCGATGTCCAAAGCCTATGGTGTTGAGATGGCCAAGCAGGGCGCTGGTGCCTTGCTCGGTCTGGGCTCTGACAGCTTGGCCCTGGCCGACGCAGCCGTGCAGTACGGCATGATGCTGCCGAACAGCCGTGGTAATGAGAACGAGGCCGATCTGATCGGTCTTGAACTGGCAGCGCGTGGTGGCTACAACCCCAATGCCGCGGTCAGTCTGTGGCAGAAAATGGCCGCCGCCAGCGAAGGTGCACCGCCTGAGTTTATGAGCACGCACCCCGCATCAAGCAGTCGGATCGCTTCCCTGCAGGCGGCGATTCCCAAGGTGATGCCGTTGTATGAACAGGCACGCTAAAGCCCTGTAAACAAAAGCCCCCAGATGGGGGCTTTTTGTTGAGCGCTAATTGTTCAAGGCAGTGCCTTGGCTGCAAAAGGCTGGGTCGCCAGGCCCAGTTGTGAGCGAAAGCTTTCCATGTCGAACATGGTGCAAATTTCCTGAATTTCATTGCTTGGGGTAATGGTCCAGAAGGCCATGGCCGAGATGCTCAGTATCTTGTCGCTGGGTGGGTAGCCGAGTGCAGGCTTCTGGATGGTGCCGATCAGAGTGCTCCAGGTGACAACCTTATTATGCTCGGCGATGCATTCCTCAATCACCACCTGCAGGTCGGGCATGGCATGGCGTATGTCCTGCACCATCTGGGCAAACGCAGGGCTGGTCAGCGGTCTGCCGATAAACGAGCTCTTGTAGAGAAAGTCTTTGCTGTGCAGTTGCTCGGCCAGCGCGGTGCGGCCTTTGTTCCACGACAACTCGATATGGTGACGTACCAGTTTTTTCCGATCATCCAGTGACATCGGTGTCTCCCTGACTGCTGAGTGGGCAGGATGTTGCGCACTGTAGCAGCCGCCGGGAAGCCGAAGTATTGGCCGAAACGCCAGCACCCTGGCGTCAACTTGATGTCAAATAAGCCCGCTGAATGTCAGTGCCTGATAGCTGGCATACACCGCCAGTGCGGCAAAGGCGCAGGCCGCCAGGCGGCGGATCAGGGTCAGTGGCAGGCGCTCGGCCGCGCAATTCCCAGCCAGCACCACCGGTACGTTGGCCAGCAGCATGCCAAGAGTGGTACCGATCACCACCAGGATAAAGTGCGGGTACTGCGCGGCCAGCATCACTGTGGCGACCTGGGTCTTATCGCCCATTTCCGCGAGGAAGAACGCGATCAGCGTCGTCATGAATGGCCCATAGCGTTTGAGCTTGGAGCTTTCATCGTCATCCAGCTTGTCGGGGATCAGTGTCCACAGGGCTACGGCTACAAAGCTGGCGGCAAGAGTCCAGCTCAAGGTGGCGGGGGAAAAGAAGCCTGCAACCCAGTTGCCGATCGCGCCGGCGGCGAAATGGTTGGCCAGGGTGGCGACCACGATACCCCAGATGATCGGCCAAGGTTTGCGAAAGCGCGCGGCCAACAGCAAGGCGAGCAGCTGCGTTTTGTCGCCGATTTCGGCCAAGGCAACGATAAAGGTCGGAACAAACAGGGATTCGAGCATCAGGCTTTCCTAAAGGGGCGGGTCGACACGGCTATGACACGTACAGCCTTCCCGCCCCGGGTAAGGTGTGCGTGTCATAGGTCTGGTCAAACCGCAGGCCCCTCTGAGTGGGCCTTGGGTCGCACGCGCCATGCTCTGCTGAGCAAGTATGTTGACGCGTGCCGGGCGAGCTGGCGCTCGCGGGAGACTACTCCCCTAGGACGCGCGCATTCTGCCCGCGCATCCCTGATAGGGCAAGCGCCGTTTAGCCTTTGCAGGCGCGGTAGATGCGAAAGCCTGTGGCGTCGGCGAGGGTCTGGCAGGGACCGAGGTGCTGTTCGATCAGTGGAGGGTATTTAAGAAAGCTGTTGGCGACCAGTCGCAATTCGCCTTCGTTGGCCAGGTGCTGGCTGGCCTGGCGCAGCAGGTGTTCGGTGGCCTGGTAGTGAGTGTGCACGCCCTGGTGAAAGGGCGGGTTGCTAAGGATCGCACTCAGGCCCGTAGGCGCCGCATCGATGCCGTCACCATTGATGACATCGGCCTGCAGGCCATTGGCGGCCAAGGTCAGGCGGCTGCTTTCAACGGCGAAGGCGTCCACGTCCAGCAGGGTGAGCTGGCTATCCGGGTAGCGGCGTTTCAGCGCCGCGCCGAGTACGCCTGCTCCACAGCCGAAATCCAGGATATGCCCGCTGGGCAAGCCGTCTAGGTGTTCAAGCAACAGCGCGCTGCCGACGTCCAGGCGACCGTGGCTGAATACGCCCGGCAGGCTGAGTACCTGCAGGGGGCCGTCGGCCAGGGCTAACTCGTAGCGTTGCGCCAGGCTGTGCAGATCCGGCGTGGCCGGTGCGTGCTCAACCCGTACTTGCCAGAGCTGGCAGTGCCGCGCGCTGTCGAGCTTGCGTGCTTGACCAAAGGTTGCCAACTGCTTGGCTGCGCGCTCGATGCCCGCGCGTTTTTCGCCGACCAGAAACAGTTCACGGCCATTCAGGCGTGCCGCCAGGGCATTGAGCAGGTACTCGGTCAGCTCGCGGGATTTTGGTAGAAACAGCACGGCTGCCTGGAAGTCGCGTTCGCTAGGTTGAGTGCCAAAGTGGCAGCGATTGCTGAAGCGGGCATCCAGCAGCGCGTGCTCGCCAGCATGCCAGCTCCAGCCGTGTGCCTCGGGGAGTTGGCCGAGCAGGTCATCCGCCGGCAAGCCGGCAAGCAGCAGCGGGCCGTTGAAGAGTTCGGCCTGGCGCAGCAGTACTTCGCTTCGCGGGTCCATAAGCGCTCCTGGAAAAAAGTCGCGTAGCTTAGCTGACAACGCGCATGGGCGTGCCGTTGAAGAATGCCAAAGCGTTTTCACTGAGCTGGCCGACGATGCGTTGCCGCGCTTCGCGGCTGCCCCAGGCGCTGTGTGGGGTGATGATCAGCCTTGGAATATCGGCGGCGAGCAGTGGGTTGCCGTCTTTCGGCGGTTCCTGGGTCAGCACATCGGTTGCCGCGCCGCCCAGGTGGCCTGCACGTAATGCGTCGGCCAGGGCCTGCTCGTTGATCAGGCCGCCGCGGGCGGTATTGATCAGAAAGGCCGTGGGCTTCATCAGGCTGAGCTCGCGGGCATCGATCAGGTTCAGGGTGTCGCTGTTCAGCGGGCAATGCAGGGTCAGGGCATCGACCTGGGGCAGCAGTACATCCAGTGGCAGGCGGTCGGCTCGACGCGGTCGACCTGGCAGCTGACCGAGCAGCACGCGCATGCTAAAGGCCTCTGCCAGTTTTGCGACTGCGCCGCCCAGCTCGCCATGACCGAGCAGGCCGAGGGTTTTGCCGTGCAGCTCGACGATCGGGTAATCGAGCAGACAGAACTGCTGCGCCTGCTGCCAGCGGCCGGCGCGAACGTCCTGCTGGTAATCGGGTAGGCGCGTGGCCAGGGCCAATAGCAGCATCAGTGTGTGTTGCGCCACCGATGGCGTGCCGTAACCCTGGCAGTTGCACACGGTTACGCCATGGGCGCGGGCGGCAGTCAGGTCAATCGGGTTAGTCCCGGTGGCGGCCACCAGCACCAGCTTCAGATCTGGACAGGCGGCGAACACCTCGGCATTCAGCGGCACCTTGTTGCTGATCGCCACCTGCGCGCACTGTAAGCGCTCGATAGTTTGCGCCTGGGTGCTGTGCGGATACAGCTGCAGGTCGGCAAAGCAGGCGTTCAGGTTGGACAGGTCAAGGTCGCCCAAGTCGAGTGAGCTGTGGTCGAGAAAGGCGGCGCGGTGACTGTTACTCATCAGCTGTATCTATCCTGCGGGTTTGGGCGGGGAGTAAGGTGGCGAGCCTAACAGAATCATTTCGACGTCGCGGAGCCGCCCCATGTACTGGACCGAGTTTTTAGCTGTGGCCCTGATCCACTTGCTGGCTGTGGCCAGCCCTGGCCCGGATTTCGCGATTGTGGTGCGCGAGAGTGTCGCGCATGGGCGGCGTGCAGGCATCTTTAGCGCGATTGGCGTGGGCTGTGGGATCTTTATCCATGTGGCCTATTCGCTGCTGGGTATCGGCTTGATCGTGTCGCAATCGATTGTGCTGTTCAACGCCCTGAAGTGGCTGGCGGCGGCTTACCTGCTGTACATCGGTATCAGGGCATTGCGGGCCAAACCGGCAAGCTCGAGCGATGCCGAGTTGAGCCTGGATGAAGGTGAGCGCTCGCCGCGTGCAGCCTTTGTTGCAGGCTTTGTAACCAATGGCCTGAACCCCAAGGCTACGCTGTTCTTCCTGTCGCTGTTTACCGTGGTGATCAACCCGCATACGCCGCTGCCGGTGCAGGCGGGCTACGGCGTTTATCTAGCGGTGGCCACGGCGCTGTGGTTCTGCATGGTCGCGCAGCTGTTCAGCCACCAGCGCGTGCGTGCCGGTTTCGCGCGCATGGGGCACTGGTTCGATCGGTTGATGGGGGCGGTGCTGGTCGGGTTGGGCGTCAAGCTGGCGTTTAGCGAGTTGCGCTAAGAACCTGTCTAACGCCTGCTGCGCGTCGGCCCTGCTGCGTTAAAAACAGGCTCTGAATGCTCATTTACATCAGTAAACTCCGCTTCCTTGCCTGTTTTTGCCTTGCATGGCTCTAGCTCGAAAGACGTTAAACAGGTTCTGGGTCGAGCGCTGCAACGAAAACGCCCCGCATCTGCGGGGCGTTTTCGTTTAACAGGCTCGCTTACTCGTCTTTGCCTTTGCTGCGCATCGCGCGCTGCACTTCGCGGTCGGCGTCACGTTCTTTCTCGGTGTGGCGTTTGTCGAAGTCCTTCTTGCCCTTGGCCAGGGCAATCTCGCACTTGATCAGGTGCGCCTTCCAGTAAATCGACAGGGCCACGCAGGCATAGCCTTTCTGCTGTACGGCGCCGAACAACTTGTCCAACTCGCGCTTGTTCAGCAGCAGCTTGCGGGTACGCGTTGGGTCGGCAATCACATGGGTGCTGGCCGCCGTCAATGGGGTGATGTGGCAACCCATCAGCCAGGCCTCATCGTTTTTCAGCAGCACATAGCTGTCGACCAACTGGGCCTTACCGGCGCGCAGACTTTTCACTTCCCAGCCGGCCAGGACCAAGCCTGCCTCGAACCTGGATTCGACGAAGTAGTCGTGCATCGCCTTCTTGTTTTGCGCGATGGTGCCTTGCGGGTGTTTCTTTTGTTTAGCCATAGGGCGCGCATTATAGGGAGTCACTGGCGCGGGCGCTATGTGCGGTAGGGCAAAATCAGCTTCGCTGGGCGTCTGATGCAGCGCGGCGCCGGCTGCGCTTGAGCCGCCCTGGCGAATCCCCGACAATGCGCGATCTTTTTCAATAGAGCGGGCTAGCCGAGCATGGCGAACGATAAGGTTTCGATACACGGTGCCTGGGCCAGCCGTTGGGTGTTTATTCTGGCTGCGACCGGTTCGGCAGTTGGTTTGGGCAATATCTGGAAGTTTCCCTATATGACCGGCATGTACGGCGGTGGGGCTTTCGTGATGATGTACCTGGTATGCATCTTTATGGTCGGCTTGCCGATCATGCTCGCCGAAACCCTGATCGGTCGACGCGGTCGGCAGAGCCCGGTGAATACCCTCAAGACCCTGGCCATTGAGTCAGGCGCCTCGCCGAAATGGTCCTGGGCCGCGCTGGTGGGGATGGTTGCTGCTCTGTTGATTCTGTCTTTCTATAGCGTGGTGGCAGGCTGGTCGCTGGACTACATCCTCAGCATGGGCGGTGGCCAGTTTGCTGGGGTCAGTGCCGAGGGCGCTGGCGCGGCGTTTGGTGCGCTGACGGCTGACCCATGGCGACTGACCCTGTGGCATACCTTGTTTATGCTGCTGACCGGCTTTGTTATCGCCCGTGGCGTTGTGGCTGGTCTTGAACGCAGCCTGCGCATCATGATGCCGCTGCTGTTTGTGCTGTTACTGGTGCTGCTGGGTTACAGCATGACCACCGGGCACTTTATGCAGGGCTTCCACTTTCTCTTCGATTTTCAGCCGGACCGCGTGCTTGATGGCGTGCTAGCCGCCATGGGCCATGCCTTCTTCACCCTGAGCGTCGGTGTAGGCGCGATCATGGTCTACGGCTCATATATGCCGAAGAGCGCTTCGATTGGCGGCACCATTCTCACCGTTGGCATTCTCGATACCCTGGTGGCTCTCACGGCCGGTATGGCGCTGTTCCCCATCGTCTTCGCCGGTGGCCTTGAGCCAGGCGCAGGTCCGGGGCTGATGTTTGTCACCCTGCCGGTGGCGTTCGGCAATATCGCCTTTGGCCAGGTGATGGGCACGCTTTTCTTTATCCTAGTGCTGATCGCTGCCTGGACTTCGTCGATCTCCATGCTCGAGCCGGCGGTGGCCTATTTGGTCGAGCGCACTAAGCGCAGCCGGGTGCTGGTGACCAGCGTGCTGGCGTTCCTCTGCTGGGTAGTCGGCATGGGTACGGTGCTGTCGTTTAACCTGGGGGCTGAGGCGAAGTTCTTTGTCTTTGGCGAGGATGGTTTCCACCTGTTCCAGTGGGGGGCAGAAGGTGGGCGGAATTTCTTCGACACCATTGATTACCTGACCAGTCGTATTCTGTTGCCGTTCGGTGGCCTGGCGTTCGCCATATTCGCCGGCTGGGTGCTCAAACGTGAGGCGGTGCGTGAAGAGCTGGCGATGAAAAGCCCGCTGCTGTTCAGCGTGGTGTACTGGTTGATTCGTGTGGTCGCGCCAATTGGCGTGCTGATCGTATTTGTCGCAGAGCTGAGCAAATGATCGCCTGCATCCTGTTTAGCCAAGTGGTTGGGTTATGAGTACTCATATTCAGCGTTCGGCGCTGTTGCCTTATCCGGCGCGTGCGTTGTTTGATCTGGTCAATGATGTGGCCAGCTATCCGCAATTTCTGCCCTGGTGCTCGGCCAGCGAAGTGCTTGAATCAAGCGACACGCATATGCGTGCCAGTCTGGCAGTGGCCAAGGGCGGCTTGAGCCAGCGCTTTGTCACGGCCAACACCCTAGTGCCGGGTGAGCTGATCAAACTGACCCTGGTCGAGGGGCCGTTTACTCAGCTGTATGGGCATTGGGAATTCAAGGCGCTGGGCGACAAGGCCTGCAAGATCAGCCTCGATCTGACCTTCGACTACGCCGGGCCGCTGGTACGGGCAACCCTCGGGCCGCTGTTCAATCAGGCCACCAATACCTTGGTTGATGCCTTCTGCCAAAGGGCCAAGCAGCTTTATGGATAAGCCAAACATCGTGGTTGAGGTGGTCTACGCCCTAGCCGACAAACAGAAGCTGCTGCGGTTGAGTCTGCCTTATGGCACCACGGTGCGTCAGGCGGCGGTGCAGTCTGGAATGCAGGCGCATTTTCCCGACTTGGATCTGCACAACAGTCCGCTGGGCATTTTCGGCAAGGCGGTGAGCAAGCCCGATGATCGCGTGCTGGAAGAGGGGGAGCGAGTAGAGATCTATCGGCCGCTGATTGCTGACCCGAAAGAGGTGCGCAAGCAACGTGCGGCCAAAGCGGCGCAAGCCAAGGCCGAAGACGCCGCACAGTAAGTGTTGAAAGCGTGGCTTGCAGAGGTGCAGGCGTAAAAAAGCCCGGACATGTCCGGGCTTTTTATCAGTAAATTTTACTGCGGGGTGCTTTCCAGGGGCTCTGGCGTCGGCACTGGCACGACTTTCACGTCGTCCACTTCGCGCTGAATCTGTTCAAGCAGCGATCCCGGGGCGGGTTTCTCTTCAACCTGCGGCTGCTGAGTGGTTTGCGGCGTTGTAACGCCGCTGTCTTCACCCAGAATGGCCTGGTCGCGGCTCACGCCTGGCATGAAGTCGCCAGACAGACCGACCAGCTGATCCTCAGCATTGAAATTCACGCTGACGCGCTCCTGCAGGCGTTGACCGCCGCCCGGCTGAATGCTGTACAGGTAGTCCCAGCGATTGGCGTGGAAGGTGTCGGTGAGCAGGGGGTTGCCCATGATAAACCGCACTTGCTTGCGGGTCATTCCCGGCCGCAACTGGTCTATCATGTCCTGCGTGACGACATTGCCCTGTTGGATGTCGATTTTATAAACCCCGGGGAATGAACAACCGGCGAGTGCGAGTAGCCCCGTAAGGGTGAGGCTGGTCAGCAGGAGTTTGGTTTTTTGCATCGGTGGGCGACTTCCACTATCTTGGCTGGGCAATATAACCCCGGATCATACCCGCAATAAAGGAAGCTGCGAAGCCGCTTCCGTGAGAAAGCAGACCATGGTTGAAAATAGCGAACTACGCAAGGCTGGCCTGAAAGTGACCCTGCCACGGGTCAAGATACTGCAAATGCTCGACCACGCCGGTCAGCGTCATATGAGTGCTGAAGATGTCTACAAGGCGCTGATGGAGGCGGGTGACGACGTAGGTTTGGCAACTGTGTACCGCGTACTGACCCAGTTTGAAGCAGCCGGTCTGGTGGTTCGTCATAACTTCGATGGCGGTCATGCGGTCTTCGAATTGGCGGACAGCGGTCATCACGACCATATGGTTTGTGTCGACTCCGGTGACGTGATCGAGTTCTTCGATGCCGAGATTGAGAGGCGCCAGAAAGAAATCGTCAAAGAGCACGGTTTCGAGTTGGTTGATCACAATCTGGTGCTGTATGTGCGCAAGAAAACCTGATTGATGCAGGCATAACAAAGGCGACCCTAGGGTCGCCTTTGTGCTTTCTGCGCGGCGCTGAATCAGGCCTGAGCGCTACCGACCATTTGCCGGGCGTGGGCCAGGGATTCCTCGGTGAGGTCAACGCCGCCGAGCATGCGGGCGATTTCCTCGACTCGCTGCGCCGGGCTCAATTTGCTCACAGCGGTGCGGGTGGCATCGCTTTCGCGCACCTTGTGCACGAACAGGTGCTGATGCCCTTGCGCTGCAACCTGCGGCAGGTGAGTGACGGTGAGTACCTGGCCGCGTTCGCCGAGGCGGCGCAGTAACTGGCCGACTACTTCGGCGGTAGGGCCGCCGATGCCGACGTCGACTTCATCGAAGACCAGGGTCGGCACTCGCGAGGTTTGCGCGGTGATCACCTGAATTGCCAGGCTGATGCGCGACAACTCACCGCCCGAGGCGACCTTGGCCAGGGCCTTCAACGGCTGGCCAGGGTTGGCGCTGACCAGAAACTCCAGCTGCTCCAGGCCGTTGGGGTGCGGTTCGCTGTTGCTGTTGGCGCTGAGTTTGATATTGAAACGCCCGCCGGGCATGCCCAGCGTCTGCATTTCCTGCTCGACAGCAGTGGCCAGTTGGCTGGCCGCGTTATTGCGCAGGGTACTGAGCTCCGCTGCTTTTTCCTGGTAATGCCGTTCGAAGGCGGCCAGTTCGTCGCTCAGGCGTTCGGCGGCCTGGTCGTCGGCGTTGAGGCTTTCCAGTTCTTCGAACAGCTGTTGCTGCATGGCGCCCAGCTCGGTTGGCTGGATGCGGTGCTTGCGCGCCAGGGTGTAGATCGCGTCCAGGCGTTCTTCCATCTGCCGCAGGCGTTCAGGGTCGGCGTCGAAATGGTCAAGAAAGCGGTTCAACTCACCGACGGCTTCTTCTACCTGGATTTGCGCGCTGGCCAGCAGGTTGGTGGCTTCGCTCAGTGCGCCGGGTTGGCCCTGGAAAGCGCCGAGGCGGTTAAGGCTGCTGGTCAGGGCGGACAGTACGTTGCCAGCGTCATTCTCGCTGCACTGCTCGATTACCAGGCGGCAGGCGCTGAGCAGGCTTTCGGCGTTGGTCAGGTTTTTGTGTTCCTGCTCCAGGTTGTCCAGCTCATCTTCGCCGAGTGCCAGGTTGTCGAGTTCTTCCAGCTGGTAGCTGAGCAACTGATGACGGGCGCGCTGTTCGTCGCCGATGCTGGAAACCCGTTCCAGCTCATTCTTGGTCTGCTTCCAGCGCTGCGCCGCGAGCTGCACCTGGCGCGCCAGTTCCTGGCTACCGGCGTATTCGTCGAGCAGGCGGCGGTGGGTCTCAGGCTTGAGCAGGGATTGGTGTTCATGCTGGCTGTGGATGTCGATCAGCAGCTCGCCGAGGGCCTTGAGGTCACCCTGCGGGCAGGGTGAGCCGTTGATATAGCCACGCGAGCGGCCTTCGGCGGTGATCACTCGGCGCAGGATGCACGGGCCGTCATTGTCCAGATCGCGCTCGGCCAGCCAGGCGCGGGCTTCGGGGATGTCGTGCAGGTCGAAGCTGGCGAGGATGTCCGCCTTGTCCGCACCGGGGCGCACTACGCCGCTGTCGGCGCGATCACCCAGGGTCAGGCCAAGGGCGTCGAGCATGATCGACTTGCCGGCGCCAGTTTCCCCGCTGATTACGCTCATGCCGGCGTCCAGCTCTAGATCAAGGTGTTCAACGATGGCGTAGTTGTGTACGGACAGGTGCACCAGCATGGCGAGGGCCTCCCAAGTTCATGTCTGGTTATTTATACAGTGTTTTTTTGTGGGCTGACAATCCGTCTGTTGTCCTTGAAACCACATTTTTTGACCCCATATAGCGGTCAGGTACGTGAGTTGAGGCTCGCGTCGGATTTATAAGAGGAGAGACGCATGGCTGACGAACAGACCCTGGATACGCAGAACCCCGATGTACAAACAGCTGCCGAAGCGGCTGCGGGCGATGACCTGGTTGCCCGCGTGCAAGCGCTGGAAGAGCAACTGGCCACTGCGCAGGATCAGTCGCTGCGCATGGCTGCCGATCTGCAGAACGTGCGCCGCCGCGCCGAGCAGGATGTAGAGAAAGCGCACAAATTTGCTCTGGAGAAATTCGCCAACGACCTGTTGCCGGTGGTGGATAGCCTGGAGCGCGGCCTTGAGCTGTCGAATCCGGATGATGAGGCGATCAAGGCTGTACGTGAGGGCATGGAGCTGACGCTCAAGCTGTTCAGCGACACCCTCAAGCGTCACCAGTTGGAAGCCATTGACCCGCATGGCGCGCCGTTCAACGCCGAGCACCATCAGGCGATGGCGATGCAGGAAAGCACCAGCGTCGAGCCTAACAGCGTGCTCAAGGTGTTCCAGAAGGGCTACATGCTCAATGGTCGCCTGCTGCGCCCCGCCATGGTGGTGGTCAGCAAGGCGCCGGTGGAAGCGCCGCCATCGATCGATGAGCAGGCTTGAAATTCGCCGAGCTGCCCCCATTAAACAGTCAAGCGTTTTAGTGCTACCGCCGCTGACAACGATCAGCGGCGGGATTATCAAAGTTTCGGGAGAGTGAAGATGGGCAAAATTATTGGTATCGACCTGGGGACCACCAACTCCTGCGTCTCTATTCTGGAAAACGGCAGCGTCAAGGTCATCGAGAACGCCGAAGGCGCTCGCACCACGCCATCGATCATCGCCTATGCCAACGATGGTGAAATCCTCGTTGGCCAATCGGCCAAACGTCAGGCGGTGACCAATCCGCACAACACCCTGTACGCGGTGAAGCGTCTGATCGGTCGTCGTTTTGACGAAGATGTCGTGCAGAAAGACATTCAGATGGTCCCGTACAAGATTGTCAAAGCTGACAACAACGACGCTTGGGTTGAAGTGAACGGCCAGAAAATGGCACCGCCACAAATCTCGGCTGAAATCCTCAAGAAGATGAAGAAGACCGCCGAAGACTACCTCGGCGAGCCAGTGACCGAAGCGGTGATCACCGTGCCGGCCTACTTCAACGACAGCCAGCGTCAGGCCACTAAAGACGCCGGCCGTATTGCCGGTCTGGACGTCAAACGCATCATCAACGAGCCGACCGCAGCCGCTCTGGCCTACGGTATGGACAAGGCCAAGGGCGATCACACCGTGATCGTCTATGACCTGGGTGGCGGTACCTTCGACGTTTCGGTGATCGAAATCGCTGAAGTTGACGGGGAGCACCAGTTCGAAGTGTTGGCCACCAACGGTGACACCTTCCTCGGCGGTGAAGACTTCGACATTCGTCTGATCGACTACCTCGTTGACGAATTCAAGAAAGAAAGCGGTATGAACCTCAAGGGTGACCCGCTGGCCATGCAGCGCCTGAAAGAAGGCGCTGAAAAAGCCAAGATCGAGCTGTCCTCGAGCCAGTCGACCGACGTGAACCTGCCGTATATCACTGCAGATGCCACCGGTCCGAAGCACCTGAACGTGAAGATCTCCCGCGCCAAGCTGGAATCGCTGGTTGAAGACCTGGTGCAGCGCACCATCGAACCTTGCCGTATCGCGTTGAAAGATGCCGGTATCGACATCGGTGCGATCAACGACGTGATCCTGGTCGGCGGTCAGACCCGCATGCCGCTGGTGCAGAAGCTGGTCACCGATTTCTTCGGTAAAGAAGCGCGTAAAGACGTTAACCCGGACGAAGCTGTGGCCATGGGCGCTGCTATCCAGGGCGCGGTACTGGCCGGCGACGTCAAAGATGTGTTGCTGCTCGACGTGTCACCGCTGACTCTGGGTATCGAAACCATGGGCGGCGTGATGACTGCGCTGATCGAGAAAAACACCACGATTCCGACCAAGAAATCGCAAGTGTTCTCGACTGCCGACGATAACCAGGGCGCCGTGACCATTCACGTGCTGCAGGGCGAGCGCAAGCAAGCCAGCGGTAACAAGTCCCTGGGCAAATTCGATCTGGCCGAGATTCCGCCGGCTCCGCGTGGTGTACCGCAGATCGAAGTAACCTTCGATATCGATGCCAACGGCATCCTGCACGTTGGCGCGAAAGACAAGGCCACCGGCAAGACTCAGTCCATCGTGATCAAGGCCAACTCTGGTCTGTCTGAGGAGGAAATTCAGCAGATGGTGCGTGACGCCGAGGCCAACGCCGAGGAAGACCGCAAGTTCGAAGAGCTGGCAACCGCACGTAACCAAGGCGATCAACTGGTGCACGCCACCCGCAAGATGATCACTGAGGCGGGCGACAAAGCTACCGCGGACGAGAAGACTGCCATCGAAACCGCATTGAGCGCGCTGGAAGTGGCGATCAAGGGCGACGACAAGGCTGAAATCGACGCCAAGATGGCTGCGCTGTCCGAAGTGACCGCACCCCTTGCGCAGAAGATGTACGCCGAGCAGCCTCAGCCGGGCGCCCAAGCTCCGGATGCTGAGCAAGCCACGGACGCAGGCGACGACGTGGTCGACGCTGAGTTCGAAGAGGTCAAAGACAACAAATAAATAGGCGCAAGCTTATGCCGCTCTGGCCGGGCGTGACGCGAGTCGCGTTCGGCATGATCCGCCGCGCGGGAGCTTGCTCCCGCGTTGGCGTGTCTGGAGTAGACGATTTAAAGGTGTTGAAGACTTATGGCTAAACGCGATTTTTACGAGGTGCTCGGTGTCGAGCGCGGTGCCAGCGAAGCGGAGCTGAAAAAAGCCTACCGCCGTCTGGCCATGAAGTATCACCCGGACCGTAATCCTGACGATAAGGCCTCGGAAGAGAAGTTCAAGGAAGCCAACGAGGCTTACGAGGTGCTCTCCGATGCGGCCAAGCGTTCGGCCTACGATCAGTACGGGCACGCCGGTGTCGACCCGCAGATGGGTGGCGGTGGAGGCGGCCCGGGTGGGGCGAATTTCTCCGATATCTTCGGTGATGTATTCAGTGATTTCTTCGGCGGTGGTGGTCGCGGTGGGCAGCGGGGCGGCGCACAGCGCGGTAGTGACCTGCGCTACACTCTGGAGCTGGACCTGGAAGAAGCGGTGCGTGGCACTACGGTGACCATTCGTGTACCGACTCTGGTCAATTGCAAGCCTTGCGATGGTTCGGGCGCGAAGAAGGGCACCACGCCGGTGACCTGTACCACCTGTGGCGGTATTGGTCAGGTGCGCATGCAACAGGGCTTCTTCTCGGTGCAGCAGACCTGCCCGCGTTGCCACGGCAGCGGCAAGATGATCACCGACCCTTGCGGCTCCTGCCACGGCCATGGCCGGGTAGAGGAACACAAGACCCTGTCGGTGAAAGTCCCGGCGGGCGTCGATACCGGTGACCGCATTCGTCTGTCTGGCGAAGGCGAGGCGGGTGCCATGGGTGGTCCGGCTGGCGATCTTTACGTGGTCGTGAATGTGCGTGAGCACGCGATCTTCCAGCGCGACGGCAAGCACCTGTACTGCGAAGTGCCAATCAGCTTTGCCGATGCGGCCCTGGGCGGAGAGCTGGAAGTGCCGACTCTAGATGGCCGGGTCAAGCTGAAAATTCCAGAAGGCACGCAAACCGGCAAGATGTTCCGCCTGCGTGGCAAGGGCGTTGCCCCAGTGCGTGGCGGCGGTGCCGGTGATCTGATGTGCAAGGTGGCGGTGGAAACTCCGGTCAACCTGGGCAAGCGTCAGCGCGAACTGCTCGACGAGTTCCGCAAGACCCTAGAAGGCGACAGCTCGCATTCGCCGAAGGCCAATGGCTGGTTCGAAGGCGTTAAGCGCTTCTTTGGCGACCTGTAAATCCCGCTGACAGGCTGCGCGGTCGCTAAGCGGCGGCTGCAGTCTGTGGCGATAGCTTGGAGCTGATAGCTATGCAACGTATTGCTGTGATGGGCGCCGCCGGGCGCATGGGCAAGACCCTTATCGAAGCCGTGCAGCTGGTCGATGGCGCAAGCCTGAGCGCGGCGATTGATCGTGCCGACAGCAGCCTGGTTGGCGCGGATGTCGGTGAGCTGGTGGCGCAGGGCAAGATTGGCGTCAATCTGTCCGGCGATCTGACTGCGGTGCTCGATCAATTTGATGTGCTGATCGACTTCACTCACCCGTCGGTCACCCTGAAAAACCTGGAAATCTGCCGCCAGGCCGGCAAGGCCATGGTGATAGGCACTACCGGGTTTTCGCCGGAAGAAAAGCAGCTGCTGGCTGAGGCCGGCAAACAGATTTCCATTGTGTTTGCCGCTAACTTCAGCGTCGGTGTCAATCTCTGCCTGAAATTACTCGACACCGCGGCGCGGGTGCTCGGTGATGATGTGGATATCGAGATCATCGAAGCCCACCACCGCCACAAGGTCGATGCGCCGTCCGGCACCGCCCTACGTATGGGTGAGGTAGTGGCTAATGCCCTGGGGCGCGATCTGCAGAAAGTCGCGGTGTATGGTCGTGAAGGTCAGACCGGTGCGCGCGAGCGCGAAACCATCGGTTTTGCCACGGTGCGCGCTGGTGATGTGGTCGGTGATCACACCGTGCTGTTTGCTGCCGATGGCGAGCGCGTGGAAATCACCCACAAGGCATCCAGCCGTATGACCTTCGCCAAAGGCGCTGTGCGCGCTGCGTTGTGGCTGCGCCAGCGTCAGCCAGGCCTGTACGACATGCAGGACGTTCTGGGCCTCACCTGAGACATTCTGTCGCAGGAATGCCTTTTGCCTGGGTCTCAGGCTTAACTGGCGGTGGACCAAAAAGGCAGTTTCCTGTAAGCTTCCTGCTTTAGTGTGTCCACTAAAGTTGCGCAGAATGAATCAGATAAAAAAGCGGGGTGACGGTTGATACGTCATCCCGCTTTTTTACAATCTGCGTTTGCTTCACGTTTTGATTTCCGGAGGTTTTCTTGAGTAAGCCAGCCCTTAAACCTGCCATTTTGGCTCTTGCTGATGGCAGTATTTTTCGCGGCGAGGCCATCGGTGCCGATGGCCAGACTATTGGTGAGGTGGTTTTTAACACTGCCATGACCGGCTATCAGGAAATCCTTACCGATCCTTCCTATGCCCAGCAGATTGTCACCCTGACCTATCCGCACATCGGCAACACCGGCACTACGCCGGAAGACGCCGAGTCCAACCGCGTATGGGCAGCTGGCCTGATTATCCGTGACCTGCCGCTGACCTCCAGTAACTGGCGCAACAAGCAGCCACTGGATGAATACCTCAAGGAAAACGGCACCGTCGCCATTGCCGGTATCGACACCCGCCGCCTGACCCGCATCCTGCGTGAGAAAGGCTCGCAAAACGGCTGCATTCTGGTTGGCGATGACGCCACCGAAGAGAAGGCGTTGGAACTGGCGCGCAGCTTCCCCGGGCTGAAAGGCATGGACCTGGCCAAGGTGGTCAGCTGCACCGAGCGTTACGAGTGGCGTTCCAGTGTGTGGGATCTGAAAGACGACAGCCATCCAGAAATTCCAGCCGGTGAGCTGCCGTACCACGTTGTTGCCTACGACTACGGCGTCAAACTGAACATCCTGCGCATGCTGGTCGAGCGCGGTTGCCGTGTGACTGTGGTGCCTGCGCAGACTCCTGCTAGCGATGTGCTGGCGCTGAATCCAGATGGCGTGTTCCTGTCCAACGGCCCAGGCGATCCCGAACCGTGCGATTACGCCATTGCCGCGATCAAGGATGTGCTGGAAACCGAGATCCCGGTATTCGGCATCTGCCTCGGCCACCAGCTGCTGGCCCTGGCTTCCGGTGCCAAGACCCTGAAAATGGGCCACGGCCACCATGGTGCTAACCACCCGGTGCAAGATCTGGATACGGGTGTGGTGATGATCACCAGCCAGAACCACGGCTTTGCCGTGGACGAGGCCACGCTGCCGAGCAACCTGCGCGCCATCCACAAGTCGCTCTTCGACGGTTCCCTGCAGGGTATCGAGCGTACCGACAAGGACGCCTTCAGCTTCCAGGGTCACCCCGAAGCGAGCCCCGGCCCAGCCGATGTGGCGCCGCTGTTCGACCGTTTTATCGAAGCCATGGCCAAGCGCCGTTAAGCCAGCCGACTGACCCAGGATTCGAGAGAGAGAAAATGCCAAAGCGTACAGACATTAAAAGCATCCTGATCCTCGGCGCTGGCCCGATTGTTATCGGCCAGGCCTGCGAGTTCGACTATTCCGGTGCCCAGGCGTGTAAAGCGCTGAAAGAAGAGGGTTACCGCGTCATTCTGGTGAACTCCAACCCAGCCACCATCATGACTGACCCGGCCATGGCGGACGCCACCTATATCGAGCCGATCAAGTGGTCCACCGTGGCCAAGATCATCGAGAAGGAGCGTCCGGATGCGCTGCTGCCGACCATGGGTGGTCAAACTGCGCTGAACTGCGCGCTGGACCTGGAGAAGCACGGCGTCCTGGAAAAATTCGGTGTCGAAATGATCGGTGCCAATGCCGACACCATCGACAAAGCCGAAGACCGCTCGCGCTTCGACAAGGCGATGAAAGACATCGGTCTGGCCTGCCCGGTTTCTGGCATCGCGCACAACATGGAAGAAGCCTACGGCGTGCTGGAGAAGGTTGGCTTCCCCTGCATCATCCGTCCGTCCTTCACCATGGGCGGCACCGGCGGCGGTATTGCTTACAACCGTGAAGAGTTCGAAGAAATCTGCGCCCGCGGTATCGATCTGTCGCCGACCAGCGAACTGCTGATCGACGAATCGCTGATCGGCTGGAAAGAGTACGAGATGGAGGTGGTCCGCGATAAAAAGGACAACTGCATCATCGTCTGCGCCATTGAAAACTTCGACCCGATGGGCGTGCACACCGGCGACTCGATCACCGTGGCCCCGGCGCAAACTCTGACCGACAAGGAATACCAGATCCTGCGTAACGCCTCCCTGGCGGTATTGCGCGAGATCGGCGTGGAAACCGGCGGCTCCAACGTGCAGTTCGGCATCTGCCCGAACACTGGCCGTATGGTCGTTATCGAGATGAACCCGCGCGTGTCGCGTTCCTCGGCGCTGGCCTCCAAGGCCACCGGCTTCCCGATCGCCAAGATCGCCGCCAAGCTGGCGGTGGGTTACACCCTTGATGAGCTGAGCAACGACATCACCGGCGGTCGTACCCCGGCCTCTTTCGAGCCGGCCATTGACTACGTCGTAACCAAGATCCCGCGTTTTGCCTTCGAGAAGTTCCCGAAAGCTGATGCCCGCCTGACCACCCAGATGAAGTCCGTCGGTGAAGTCATGGCCATCGGTCGCACCTTCCAAGAATCCCTGCAGAAAGCCCTGCGCGGTCTGGAGGTGGGTGTTTCGGGCCTCGATCCGATGCTCGATCTGGCCGATCCTGAAGCCGAAAGCACCCTGCGTCGCGAACTGACCGTGCCAAGCGCTGATCGTATCTGGTACATCGGCGATGCCTTCCGTGCGGGCAAGACCGTGACTGAAGTCTTCGCGCTGACCAACATCGATGAATGGTTCCTGGTGCAGATCGAAGATCTGATCAAGGACGAAGAGCGGATCAAGACGCTGGCACTGTCCAGCATTGATCGTGACTCGATGTACAAACTCAAGCGTAAAGGCTTCTCCGATATTCGCCTGGCCAAGCTGCTGGGTGTGACCGAGAAGACCCTGCGTAGCCAGCGTCACAAGTTGAAAGTGCTGCCGGTGTACAAGCGCGTCGACACCTGCGCCGCCGAATTCGCCACCGACACCGCTTACATGTACTCGACCTACGAGGAAGAGTGCGAAGCCAATCCGTCGAGCCGCGACAAGATCATGATTCTGGGTGGCGGCCCGAACCGTATTGGTCAGGGTATCGAGTTCGACTACTGCTGCGTACACGCGGCGCTGGCGCTGCGTGAAGACGGTTACGAGACCATCATGGTCAACTGCAACCCGGAAACCGTCTCCACCGATTACGACACCTCCGACCGCCTGTACTTCGAGCCAGTAACCTTGGAAGACGTACTGGAAATCGTCCGCGTCGAGCAGCCGAAAGGCGTGATCGTGCAGTACGGCGGGCAAACTCCGCTGAAGATCTGTCGCGCTCTGGAAGAAGCCGGCGTGCCGATCATCGGCACCAGCCCTGACGCCATCGACCGCGCCGAAGACCGCGAGCGTTTCCAGCAGATGGTGCAGCGTCTCGGTCTGCGTCAACCGGCTAACGCCACTGCGCGCAGCGAAGATGAAGCCCTGGCTCACTCCAAGACCATCGGTTATCCGCTGGTGGTGCGTCCGTCCTATGTACTGGGCGGCCGGGCGATGGAAATCGTCTACCAGGAAGACGAGCTCAAGCGCTATATGCGCGAAGCGGTAAAAGTCTCCAATGACAGCCCGGTGCTGCTCGACCACTTCCTCAACTGCGCCATTGAAGTGGACGTGGATGCGGTGTGCGACGGCGAAACCGTGGTGATTGGCGCGATCATGCAGCACATTGAACAGGCTGGCGTGCACTCCGGTGACTCGGCCTGCTCGCTGCCGCCTTACTCGCTGCCGATGCACATCCAGGACGAGATTCGTGACCAGGTCAAGAAAATGGCTCTGGAGCTGAATGTGGTTGGTCTGATGAACGTGCAGATGGCCGTGCAGGGCGAGGATATCTTCGTTATCGAAGTGAACCCGCGCGCTTCGCGTACCGTACCGTTCGTCTCCAAATGCGTCGGTGTCTCGCTGGCCAAGGTGGCTGCCCGCGTCATGGCAGGCAAGTCGCTGGCTGAGGCTGGTTACACCAAGGAAATCATCCCGCCGTACTTCAGCGTCAAGGAAGCGGTGTTCCCGTTCGCCAAGTTCCCAGGCGTCGACCCGATCCTCGGCCCAGAAATGAAGTCCACAGGTGAAGTGATGGGCGTCGGCGATACTTTCGGCGAGGCCTTTGCCAAGGCGCAGTCGGGTGCCAGCGAGATTCTGCCGAACGCGGGCGTGGCCTTTATCAGCGTGCGTGACGACGACAAGCCGTTGGTGGAAGGTGTTGCTCGCGACCTGATTGACCTGGGCTTTGAAGTGGTGGCCACCGCTGGTACCGCCAAGCTGATCGAGGCCGCTGGCTTGCCAGTGCGTCGCGTGAACAAGGTGACCGAAGGCCGGCCACACGTGGTCGATATGATCAAGAATGATGAAGTCACGCTGATCATCAACACCACCGAAGGCCGTCAGTCTATCGCTGACTCTTACTCTATTCGTCGTAACGCCCTGCAGCACAAGATCTACTGCACCACCACCATTGCGGCGGGTCAGGCGATCTGTGAGGCGCTGAAGTTCGGTCCCGAGAAGACCGTGCGCCGGCTGCAGGATCTGCATGCAGGAATCAAGGCATGACTAAATACCCCATGACCGTTCAGGGCGCGCGCGCCCTGGAAGAGGAGCTGGCGCACCTGACCAAGGTCGTGCGCCCCAAGCTCAGCCAGGATATCGGCACCGCGCGTGAGCTCGGTGACCTCAAGGAAAACGCCGAATACCATGCCGCGCGTGAGCAGCAGGGCATGGTTGAAGCGCGAGTGCGAGATATCGAGGGTCGTCTGCAGAATGCAGTGATCATTGATGTCACCACCATTGAGCACACCGGTAAGGTAATTTTCGGTACCACCGTTGAAATCGCCAACTGCGAAACCGATGAAAGCGTGACTTACCAGATCGTCGGTGAGGACGAGGCGGACATCAAGCAGCGCAAGATTTCCGTGGGTTCACCTATCGCCCGCGCCCTGATCGGCAAGAGCGAAGGTGACGTGGTGGTGGTGCAGACGCCAAGCGGTGCGCTGGAGTATGAGATCGTCGAGGTTCGCCATCTCTAAGTCGGGCGCGCGTGATGCCGGCGCGATCAGCTGGCTGCTGGCTCAGACGCTTTGGGTTGGTGGCCTCTGGTTGCTGCATTTTCTGCTGTTGCCGGCAATTGCCAAGATCGGCCTGGCTTCGTTGCTGGTCGAAGAGATCAGCAATACCCTGCGGCCATTGTTAGTTGGCTTAGCGGCGGTATGCGCCGGGTTGCAGGTGCTGGTGCTGATTCGCGCCGAGCGTCTGGCAGGCCTATGGCGTGATAGCCGTGGGCAGTTGCTGCTGGTTGTTGTGACAATGGCGGGCAGTTACTTCGCGGTGCGCCAGCTGCTGCCAGAAGCAGAACTTTGGTTGATGTTCAGTTACCTGGTCATGGCGTTTTGCGGGTTGTTATTGGTCTTGCAGCCAGTGCCGCAAAAGCTCAGGCATAGGCTCTAAGCAGTAAGATTGGGCAGGATGGGAGGTTGCAAAGGCGCTGAGCGCGCCTTGCAGCGGCCGAGTTGTCAGCCGTGATGACGATGAACGTTGGACAGGTTCTTGTTCACTTTCGGGTTTTTTCGGTAGATCAGCGCCATCTTGCCAATCACCTGAACTAGGTCGGCTTTGCTGGTTTTGCACAGTTCGTTGATGGCCGTTAGGCGGTCTTCACGCTCAGTGATGCGTAGTTGCACTTTAATCAGTTCATGATCGCTCAGTGCGCGTTCCAGTTCAGTCAGCACACCTTCGGTCAGACCGTTGTCAGCCACGATCAATACAGGCTTCAAATGGTGACCGATAGATTTGAATTGTTTCTTCTGCTCTTGAGTGAGCGGCATAATCTGATTCCTGCATTTAATCTGGTAAAAAACGGCGGTTAGTTTACCCGAGCGCCTTCGGGGCCGCCCAGATATTCATGCGTTGCACATTCGAGGTATTGCGTGGCCCGTTCCAAGACCAGTCAAGGTTGGCTGAAAGAGCATTTCAACGACCCCTACGTCAAAATGGCGCAGAAGGATGGCTATCGCTCGCGCGCCAGCTACAAGCTGCTGGAGATTCAGGAGAAGGATCGCATCTTGCGGCCTGGCATCACTGTAGTCGATCTGGGCGCAGCGCCGGGCGGCTGGTCGCAGGTCACCAGTCGGGTGATCGGTGACAAAGGTCGTTTGATCGCTTCAGATATTCTGGAGATGGACAGCATCCCCGACGTTACTTTCATCAAGGGCGACTTTACCGATGATGCGGTGTTCGCGCAGATTCTCGATGCTATCGGTGAACACCCGGTAGACCTTGTGATTTCCGATATGGCCCCCAATATGAGTGGAGTGAGGGAATCGGATCAGCCGCGCGCTATGTACTTGTGTGAGTTGGCGCTGGATCTGTCGACTCGGGTGCTACGTCCGGGCGGCGACTTTCTGATCAAGATCTTCCAGGGCGAAGGTTTCGATCTGTACCACAAGCAGGTGCGTCAGCTGTTCGACAAGGTGCAGATGCGCAAGCCGCTGTCTTCGCGTGATCGCTCGCGCGAGCAATATATGCTGGCTCGGGGCTTTCGCGGTATCTGATGGTTGCAGGCTTTACGGCGAATTGTGGTGGGGCTTTGCGGTCTCACAGCAAATAAAGGGTTACAGACGGCGTCTGCCAGGGGTGGGCGTTGTGTAGTAAGTTAGATCGGTACATAACTGGTCGTCATGCGAAGCGCGCTTCGACACGGGGCCTGCTTCAGAGGGTAGCTAATTGAACGACATGGCAAAGAATCTGGTCCTGTGGCTGATCATCGCCGCCGTCTTGGTGACGGTGATGAACAATTTTTCCAGCCCGACTGAGTCGAATAAACTCAACTATTCGCAGTTTATCCAGCAGGTTCAGGATGGCGGCGTTAAGCGGGTGACGGTGGATGGCTTCATCATCAGCGGTACCCGTACTGATGGTTCCTCGTTCGAGACGGTGCGTCCGGCGATTCAGGACAACGGCCTGATCAAGGACCTGATGGACAACAACGTCGAGATCGTCGGTAAGCAGCCTGAGCAACAGAGCATCTGGACTCAATTGCTGGTGGCCAGCTTCCCGATTCTGGTGATCATCGCCGTGTTCATGTTCTTTATGCGCCAGATGCAAGGTGGCGCAGGCGGCAAAGGCGGGCCGATGAGTTTCGGTAAGAGCAAGGCGCGCCTGCTCTCGGAAGATCAGGTCAAGACCACCTTCGCTGACGTCGCCGGTTGCGACGAGGCCAAGGAGGAAGTCAGCGAGCTGGTCGAGTTTCTGCGTGATCCGGGCAAATTCCAGCGCCTTGGCGGGCGCATCCCGCGCGGTGTGCTGATGGTTGGCTCGCCAGGTACCGGTAAAACCTTGCTGGCGAAGGCAGTTGCTGGCGAAGCCAAGGTGCCGTTCTTCACCATTTCCGGTTCGGACTTCGTTGAAATGTTCGTTGGTGTCGGTGCGTCCCGGGTGCGCGACATGTTCGAGCAAGCTAAGAAGCACGCGCCGTGCATCATCTTTATCGACGAAATCGACGCCGTGGGTCGCCATCGTGGCGCTGGCATGGGCGGTGGTCACGACGAGCGTGAGCAGACTCTCAACCAGTTGCTGGTTGAGATGGACGGCTTCGAAATGAACGATGGCATCATCGTGATTGCCGCCACCAACCGTCCTGACGTGCTTGACCCTGCATTGCTGCGCCCAGGTCGTTTCGACCGCCAGGTCGTGGTTGGCTTGCCGGATATCCGTGGCCGTGAGCAGATTCTCAAAGTACACATGCGCAAAGTGCCGATGGGCGAAGACGTTGCCCCTGCGGTGATTGCGCGCGGTACGCCGGGGTTCTCCGGTGCCGACCTGGCTAACCTGGTTAACGAGGCTTCGCTGTTCGCTGCCCGTTCGGGTAAGCGCGTCGTCGAGATGAAAGAGTTCGAGCTGGCTAAAGACAAGATCATGATGGGCGCCGAGCGCAAGACTATGGTCATGTCGGACAAGGAAAAGCTCAACACCGCATTCCACGAAGCCGGCCACGCGATTGTCGGGCGCTTGGTGCCTGAGCATGATCCGGTCTACAAGGTGTCGATCATCCCGCGCGGTCGTGCTCTGGGCGTGACCATGTTCCTACCCGAGGAAGATCGTTACAGTCTTAGCAAGCGTGCGCTAACCAGTCAGATCTGCTCGTTGTTTGGTGGTCGTATCGCCGAAGAAATGACCCTGGGCTTCGATGGAGTCACCACTGGTGCGTCCAACGACATCATGCGCGCCACCCAGTTGGCCAAGAACATGGTCACCAAGTGGGGCTTGTCGGAAAAACTCGGCCCGCTGATGTATGCAGAAGAAGAGGGTGAAGTCTTCCTCGGCCGTAGCATGGGCAGTAACCAGAGCAACGTCTCTGCCGACACCGCCAAGCTGATTGATCAGGAAGTGCGCAGCATCATCGATGAGTGTTATGGCACAGCCAAACGCCTGCTGCTGGAAAATCGCGACAAGCTCGATGCTATGGCCGAAGCGCTGATGAAGTACGAAACCATCGATGCCGAGCAAATCGAAGACATCATGAATGGTCTCGCGCCGCGTGAGCCGAAAGGCTGGCAAGGCGGCGACGACAACAACGGTACGCCGACGGCACCTGTTGAAGTCGCTGAGTCCAAAGAGAAGCCAATTGGTGGTCCAGCCGCCGAGCTTTAGGGTTCTCCATGTCTGTAGCGCCAACCTTTGACCGGCTGCCCTGTGGCAGCCGGTTTCTTGATTTAAGCCGTCCGCAAGTGATGGGTATCCTCAACGTTACTCCTGACTCGTTTTCCGATGGTGGGCGCTATGGTCAGCGTGATGCGGCCTTGCGCCATGCCGAAGCGATGCTGCGGGCGGGGGCGACGCTGATTGATGTCGGTGGTGAGTCGACGCGACCCGGTGCTCGTGCGGTATCTCCGGTTGAGGAGTTGGAGCGGGTTGCGCCCATCGTTGAGGCCATCGCGCGCGAGTTGGATGTGATCATCTCGGTGGATACCTCAACACCAGCAGTCATCCGCGAAACTGCACGGCTGGGCGCTGGCTTAATCAACGATGTGCGTTCGCTGCAGCGCGACGGCGCCCTGGATGCGGCGGCGGATAGTGGCTTGCCGGTGTGCCTGATGCATATGCGCGGCGAGCCCACCACCATGCAGCAAAATCCCCAATACCCTGATGTCGTGGCAGAAGTGCGCGAGTTTTTGCTGGATCGGCTGGCTGCCTGTGAGGCGGCAGGGATTGGCGCTGAACGCATCATTCTTGATCCGGGGTTTGGATTTGCGAAAACCCTTGAGCACAATCTGTCGCTGTTCAAACATCTGCCTGCGTTGCATGCGTTGGGGCGACCTTTGCTGGTCGGGGTGTCGCGCAAGAGTATGATCGGTAAGGTGTTGGGGCATGAAGTGGGCGAGCGCCTCTATGGCAGCCTGGCCTTGGCAGCGCTGGCGTTGAGCAAAGGTGCACACATCCTGCGGGTCCACGACGTGGCGCAAACGGTTGATGTAGTACGGATGATCGCTGCGGTTGAAGCGGCCGAATAAGTTAGAAAGGAATTGTGGGATGGGTAGAAAATATTTCGGTACTGACGGTATTCGTGGGCGTGTCGGTGACTTCCCCATAACCCCGGAATTCATGCTCAAGCTCGGCTGGGCGGCCGGGATGGCGTTTCGCAAGCAGGGTAAGTGCCGCATTCTGATCGGCAAAGACACGCGCATCTCCGGTTATATGTTCGAGTCTGCCCTGGAGGCGGGTCTGTCTGCAGCAGGTGCCGATGTAATGCTGCTCGGCCCGATGCCGACGCCGGCAATCGCCTATCTGACCCGTACTTTTCATGCTGAGGCCGGAATTGTTATCAGCGCCTCGCACAATCCGCATCACGACAATGGCATTAAGTTCTTCTCGGGGCAGGGCACCAAGCTGCCGGATGAGATCGAGCTGATGATCGAAGAACTGCTTGATCAACCGATGACTGTGGTGGATTCCGAGCAGTTGGGCAAAGTCTCGCGGATCAATGATGCCGCCGGCCGCTATATCGAATTCTGTAAGAGCAGCGTACCGAGCAGCACCGACTTTGCCGGCTTGAAAGTTGTTGTCGATTGCGCTCACGGTGCGGCGTATAAGGTGGCGCCAAGCGTATTTCGTGAATTGGGTGCGGAGGTGACCGTACTGTCGGCGCAGCCCAATGGCTTGAATATCAATGACAACTGCGGCTCGACCCACGTCGAGGCGCTGCAGGCTGAAGTGCTGGCGCAGCAGGCCGATCTGGGGATCGCCTTCGATGGTGACGCGGATCGCGTGCTGATGGTCGATCACTCCGGTGCGGTGGTTGATGGCGATGAGTTGCTGTTTATCATCGCCCGTGACCTGCTGGAGCGCGGCAAGCTGCAGGGCGGGGTGGTTGGTACGCTGATGAGCAATCTCGGGCTGGAGCTGGCCCTGGCTGATCTTGGCATTCCGTTTGTCCGCGCCAAGGTCGGCGACCGTTATGTGATTGCCGAGTTGTTGTCGCGCAACTGGCAGCTGGGCGGGGAAAACTCTGGCCATCTGGTGTGTTTCCAGCACACCACCACGGGGGATGCGATCATTGCTGCGTTGCAGGTGCTGATGGCGCTTAAGCGCCGCGGGCAGACCCTGGGCGAGGCGCGGTTGGGTATGCAGAAGTGCCCACAGGTGCTGATCAATGTGCGTTTTGCTGGCGGTGTTGATCCGTTGGAACATCCGGCTGTACAGCAGGCTAGCGCGCGGGTGACCGAGCAAATGGCCGGACGGGGTCGGGTGCTGCTGCGTAAGTCCGGCACCGAGCCGTTGGTGCGGGTTATGGTCGAAGGCGACGATGAAGGCCAGGTGCGCGGCTATGCCGATGAATTGGCTAAAGTTGTTGCGGATGTATGTGCTTGATTCGGCTTGCCAGTCGGGTAGCTGTTGGGTAACATCTGCGCCCTCTTTGACCGACGAGGTAAAGCATGCGTCGCCCAATGGTTGCTGGTAACTGGAAAATGCACGGTACCCGCGCCAGCGTTGCAGAGCTGATCAACGGTCTCACTCAGCAGGTATTGCCTGCTGATGTGGATATAGCGGTTTTCCCGTCTTGTTTGCATCTCTGTCAGGTGGTTGATGGTCTGGCAGGCAAGGCTGTTGCGGTAGGTGCGCAAGATTGCGCAACAGAGGCGCAACAAGGTGCTTTGACTGGCGAAGTGGCGGCAAGTCAGTTGCATGACGCGAGCTGTTCGTTGGTGCTGATCGGTCACTCCGAGCGTAGGTCGCTGCTGGGTGAGAGTGATGAGGTTGTGACGCGCAAGCTTGCTGCGGCGCAGTCTTCGGGTTTGCTTCCGGTGCTGTGTGTTGGTGAGACCCTGGCTCAGCGTGAAGCGGGGCGTACACTTGAAGTGGTTGCTGCGCAGTTGTCTGCAGTGACCGATGCGTTGGGTGTTGAGGTGTTTGCGAGTGCAGTCATTGCCTATGAGCCGGTTTGGGCCATTGGTACTGGTCTGACGGCATCGCCAGAGCAAGCGCAGGAAGTGCATGCGGCAATTCGCGCGCAGTTGGCGGCGAAAAGCGCTGAGTTGGCGGGCAAGGTAAGAATTCTTTATGGCGGCAGTGTCAAGGCCGCCAGTGCAGCCGAGTTGTTCGGTATGCCGGATATCGATGGGGGGCTTGTAGGTGGAGCCTCTCTGAATGCGGATGAGTTCGGTGCGATCTGTCGCGCCGCAGGAAGCTAAAGAAATGCTGGAAACAGTTATCGTTGTTCTTCATCTGCTGGGTGCTATCGGTGTTGTTGCGCTGGTTCTGCTGCAGCAGGGTAAAGGTGCTGATGCGGGCGCTTCTTTTGGTGCTGGTGCTTCATCTACCGTTTTCGGTAGTCAAGGAACCACTACCTTTTTGAGTCGCGTTACTGCTATACTTGCCACCGCTTTTTTCATGACTAGCTTGGGCTTAGGCTACTTTGCTAAAGAAAAAGCTGATGGTATGGCTCAGGTTGGTTTGCCTGATCCGGCAGTTCTAGAAGTGCAACAGGCTAAGCCAGCTGTTGAAGATGTACCTGTTCTTGATGCAGCTAAGCCGGCTACTGAAGCGGCGGACGTACCTCAGGCTCCTGAGCAGCAGTAATACGCAGTACGTTGTGCGCAGTAAATGATTTTGCCGAGGTGGTGGAATTGGTAGACACGCTACCTTGAGGTGGTAGTGGCCATAGGCTGTAGGGGTTCGAGTCCCCTTCTCGGTACCAATTTTCAAAAAGGCCCGCTCGATGCGGGCCTTTTTGTTGCTGGAGTGTCGATTGACCCTGCTTAAGGTTCAGTCGTATAATCCGGCCCCAGCTTTGATGTGGGATTGAGCAGCAAGGTCGCTCCTCGGATGTTTAATCCGAAGCTGGCTGGGTAAAACCAGCCCCCGCATTGAGTTGCAGAGGAGCCCCTTTTAAGGGGCTTTTTGCTAGCTGGGCGACAGCTTTGCCGGCCTTTAGAGGGCGGTTTGATGATGGGCGATTCGCCCATTTTTTATTTTTACAGCATGCGCGAGGGGTTCAGGTGTCGAGCAAGCTAGAACAGTTGCAGGCCTTGGTGGCCCCGGTAGTCGAGGCTCTTGGCTACGAATGCTGGGGTGTCGAGTTCCTGTCACAAGGGCGGCATTCTCTGCTGCGAATTTATATTGATAAACAGCCTGATGGCGTGTTGATCGAAGACTGTGAAATTGTCAGTCGGCAGATCAGTGGTGTTCTCGATGTCGAGGACCCGATCAGTGCCGAGTACACCCTTGAGGTGTCCTCGCCAGGTATGGATCGGCCGCTGTTCACCCTTGAACAGTTCGCCAGTCATGCCGGTGAGCAAGTGAAGATCAAGCTGCGTTCGCCTTTTGAAGGTCGACGCAACTTCCAGGGCCTTCTGCGCGGTGTGGAAGAGCAGGACGTGGTAGTGCAGGTGGATGACCACGAGTTCCTGTTGCCGATCGACATGATCGACAAGGCCAACATTATCCCCAGGTTTGATTGAGACGCGGATCCCCCGCAAGTGGCGCGGATAGCGCGGATCCAATGGATTGCGAAAGGCGAGGCGTACGATGAGCAAAGAAGTACTGCTGGTTGTTGAGTCGGTATCCAACGAAAAGGGCGTACCGGCTAGCGTAATTTTTGAAGCGCTGGAGCTGGCTTTGGCCACTGCTACCAAGAAGCGTTTTGAAGATGAAGTCGAGTTGCGTGTGGCGATCAATCGTCAGACCGGCAACTACGAGACATTCCGCTGCTGGACAGTGGTTGAAGAAGCTGACTTTGATGATCCTGCACACCAGGTCACCACTGACATGCCGCGTGCAGTTGAAGCCAATGCAAAAGTTGGTGAAGTGCTGGAAGAGAAGATCGACTCCATCGAGTTCGGTCGTATTGCCGCGCAAACCGCCAAGCAAGTGATTGTGCAGAAAGTTCGCGAAGCTGAGCGTGCTCAGGTGGTCGAGGCTTATCGCGAGCGTCTGGGTGAGATCATCTCCGGCACCGTGAAGAAAGTTACCCGTGACAGCGTGATCGTTGATCTGGGTAACAACGCAGAAGCCATGCTGGCTCGCGAAGACATCATCTCCCGCGAAACCTTCCGTGTCGGTGTGCGCCTGCGTGCCCTGCTCAAGGAAATCCGCACCGAGAACCGCGGTCCGCAGCTGATCCTCTCGCGCACCGCGCCGGAAATGCTGATTGAGCTGTTCCGCATCGAAGTGCCGGAAATTGCCGAAGAGCTTATTGAAGTCATGGGCGCGTCCCGTGATCCAGGTTCGCGCGCCAAGCTGGCCGTGCGTTCCAAAGACAAGCGTATCGACCCGCAGGGTGCCTGTATCGGTATGCGCGGTTCGCGCGTGCAGGCGGTCTCCGGTGAGTTGGCGGGTGAGCGTGTGGATATCGTGCTGTGGGATGACAATCCTGCGCAGTTCGTAATCAACGCCATGTCGCCTGCTGAAGTGGCCGCCATTATTGTTGACGAAGATGCCCACGCCATGGACATCGCCGTTGGCGCAGACAACCTTGCTCAGGCCATTGGCCGCGGCGGTCAGAACGTGCGTTTGGCCAGTCAGCTGACTGGTTGGACCCTGAACGTGATGACCGAGGCGGACATTCAGGCCAAGCAGCAAGCGGAAACAGGCGACATCCTGCAGCGCTTTATCGACGAGCTGGAAGTCGATGAAGAGCTGGCCCAGGTGTTGGTCGAAGAGGGCTTCACCAGCCTTGAAGAAATTGCCTACGTACCGATGGAAGAAATGCTCAGCATTGATGGCTTTGACGAGGATATCGTCAACGAGCTCCGCGCCCGTGCCAAAGATCGCCTGCTGACTAAAGCCATCGCCAACGAGGAAAAGCTGGCAGATGCCCACCCAGCCGAAGACTTGCTCTCGCTTGAGGGGATGGATAAGGCGCTTGCGCATGAACTGGCAGTGCGCGGCGTTGTTAACCGCGAAGACCTGGCCGAGCAGTCGATTGATGACCTGCTCGACATCGACGGTATCGACGCTGAGCGAGCCGGCAAGTTGATCATGGCCGCCCGAGCCCATTGGTTCGAGTAAGCAGTTGCGGCCTGAGGAGAGAAATGCATGACGCAAGTCACGGTTAAAGAACTGGCCCAAGTGGTCAATACGCCGGTTGAACGCCTGCTCCAGCAAATGAGTGAGGCTGGTTTGCCGCACAAGAGTGCTGAGCAAGCGGTGACCGACAGTGAGAAGCAGGCCCTGTTGGCCCATCTCAAGAGCAGTCACGGCGACAGCAAGACAGAAGAGCCGCGCAAGATTACCTTGCAGCGCAAAACTACCAGCACCCTGCGGGTTGCCGGTAGCAAGACCATCAGCGTTGAAGTGCGCAAGAAGAAAACCTTCGTCAAGCGCAGCGCTGAAGAAATCGAAGCTGAAAAGCAGCGTGAGCTGGCTGAGCAGCGTGCTGTAGCTGAAGCAGCCAAGGCAAAGGCTGATGAAGAAGCCAAGCGCCGCGCCGCTGAAGAAGCGCAGCGCCCTGCGCCAGCTGCTGGCGAGGCGGTCGTTGAAGCGGCTCCGGCTGTAGCAGTTGAGTTGCCGGTAGTGGCTGCTCCTGCGGCAGACGAGCGCAAGAAAGATGAGCCACGTCGCCCAGATAAAGCACGCAATGACGATGCCGACCGCCGTGGTGGTGAGCGCAAGACCACCCAGCACCGTCCGACCGTTAAGGAAAAGGCTCCGGCGCCACGTGTTGCCCCGCGCACCATCGACGAAGAAAGCGACAGCTTCCGTCGTGGCGGTCGTGGCAAGGCCAAGCTGAAGAAGCGTAATGCCCACGGCTTCCAGAGCCCAACAGGTCCGATCGTGCGTGAAGTGAAGATCGGCGAGACCATCACTGTGGGCGATCTGGCCCAGCAGATGTCGGTCAAGGCTGCTGAAATTATCAAGTTCATGTTCAAGCTGGGCACGCCAGCGACCATTAACCAGGTTCTGGATCAGGAAACTGCCCAACTGGTTGCTGAAGAGCTGGGCCACAAGGTTACCCTGGTCAGTGATACCGCCCTGGAAGATTCCCTGGCCGAATCGTTGAAATTCGAAGGCGAGACCTTTGCTCGTGCGCCGGTTGTTACCGTAATGGGTCACGTTGACCACGGTAAAACCTCGCTGCTCGACTACATCCGTCGCGCCAAGGTTGCTGCTGGCGAAGCCGGTGGCATCACCCAGCATATCGGTGCCTACCACGTAGAAACCGAGCGCGGCATGGTCACCTTCCTCGACACCCCGGGCCACGCCGCGTTTACCGCGATGCGTGCGCGTGGTGCCAAGGCGACCGACATCGTGATTCTGGTGGTTGCAGCGGACGACGGCGTGATGCCGCAGACCATTGAAGCCGTTCAGCACGCCAAGGCTGCTGGTGTGCCGTTGGTTGTTGCGGTGAACAAGATCGACAAGCCAGGTGCTGACCTCGATCGCATTCGTAGCGAGCTATCGGTGCACGGTGTGACCTCGGAAGAGTGGGGCGGTGATACGCCGTTCGTTCCTGTGTCGGCGAAAGTCGGTACTGGTGTCGACGAACTGCTGGAGGCCGTGCTGCTGCAGGCTGAAATCCTCGAGCTGAAAGCCACTCCATCGGCCCCAGGCCGCGGTGTTGTGGTTGAATCGCGCCTGGATAAAGGTCGCGGTCCGGTCGCGACCGTACTGGTTCAGGACGGCACTCTGCGCCAAGGCGACATGGTGCTGATCGGCTCCAACTACGGTCGTATCCGCGCCATGCTCGACGAGAATGGCAAGCCGATCAAAGAAGCTGGTCCGTCGATTCCGGTCGAGATTCTCGGCTTGGACGGCACTCCGGATGCTGGCGACGACATGAGCGTGCTGGCTGACGAGAAGAAGGCCCGTGAAGTTGCACTGTTCCGTCAAGGCAAGTTCCGCGAAGTGAAGCTGGCCCGTGCTCACGCCGGTAAGCTGGAAAACATCTTCGAGAACATGGGCCAGGAAGAGAAGAAGACGCTCAACATCGTCCTCAAATCCGACGTCCGTGGTTCGTTGGAAGCATTGCAAGGCTCGCTCAGCGGCCTGGGTAACGACGAAGTGCAAGTGCGTGTGGTCGGCGGCGGCGTCGGTGGTATCACCGAGTCCGATGCCAACCTGGCACTGGCCTCCAACGCTGTACTGTTTGGCTTCAACGTGCGTGCCGATGCTGGCGCGCGCAAGATCGTCGAGCAGGAAGGTCTGGATATGCGTTACTACAACGTGATCTACGACATCATCGAAGACGTCAAGAAAGCCCTCACCGGCATGCTCGGCAGCGATGTTCGCGAGAACATCCTGGGTATTGCCGAAGTGCGTGACGTGTTCCGTTCGCCGAAGTTTGGTGCGATTGCCGGTTGTATGGTGGTTGAGGGTACGGTCTACCGTAACCGTCCAATCCGCGTACTGCGCGACGACGTGGTGATCTTCGAAGGCGAGCTGGAATCCCTGCGTCGCTTTAAAGACGATGCTGCTGAAGTGCGTAACGGCATGGAGTGCGGTATCGGCGTGAAGAGCTACAACGACGTCAAGGTCGGCGACAAGATCGAAGTGTTCGAGAAAGTCCAAGTGGCTCGTAGCCTGTAAGCACGAGTCGCAACATGCAGCGCCCGGCCCCGCTTCTGCGCGGCCGGGCGTTTGCCGCTTTTAGGTCCGCTGCTTTTTCGAGCAGCGTGACGAGTGAAGGTAGTAGAAATGGCCAAAGAATTTAGCCGGGCCCAGCGCATCGGCGACCAGATACAGCGCGAACTGGCGCAGTTGATCCGCCTGGAAATCAAAGATCCGCGTCTTGGCGGCCTGGTGACCATCACGGCGGTGGAAGTCAGCCGCGACTCCAGCCATGCCAAGGTGTTCGTCACCATCATGGGTGGCGAGCCTGAAGAGGGCGTCGATCCTGTCGCGCAGAGCCTTAAAGTGCTCAACGATGCTAGCGGCTTCCTGCGTATGCAGTTGGGTAAGGCAATGAAGCTTCGCAGCGTGCCGAACCTGCGTTTCCATTACGACGAAAGCGTGATTCGCGGTGCGCAGCTGTCGGCTCTGATCGAGCGTGCAGTCAGCGAAGATCGCCAGCATGGCGATGATGTTCCCGAGGCCAAGGAGTAAGCACGTGGCCCAGGTCAAACGTATTCGTCGTGCCGTCGATGGCATCATCCTGCTGGATAAGCCCAAGGGCTTTAGCTCCAATGCCGCCTTGCAGAAGGTGCGCTGGTTGTTGAATGCCGAGAAGGCAGGGCACACCGGCAGCCTCGATCCCCTGGCCACTGGTGTATTGCCGTTGTGCTTCGGTGAGGCGACCAAGTTCTCCCAGTACCTGCTGGATGCGGACAAGGGTTACGAAACCCTGATGCAGCTTGGCGTCACCACCACCACCGCCGATGCTGAAGGTGAAGTGCTGGAGCGTCGCCCAGTGACCGTTGGTCGCGCCGATATCGAAGCTGTGTTGCCGCGTTTTCGCGGTGAAATCAGCCAGATACCACCGATGTACTCGGCGCTTAAGCGCGATGGGCAGCCCCTTTACAAGCTGGCACGTGCTGGTGAAGTAGTGGAGCGCGAGCCGCGTTCTGTTACTATTGCGCGCCTAGAATTATTGGGCTGTGAGGCGGAGCAGGCGCGCCTGGCGGTCGATTGCAGCAAAGGCACCTATATCCGCACGCTGGTCGAAGATATCGGCCACCTGCTGGGTTGCGGTGCTCACGTTGCAGAGCTGCGCAGAACCAAAGCCGGCCCCTTCGATCTGAGCCGCACCGTAACGCTCGAAGAGCTGGAGCGGGTGCATGGCGAAGGTGGCAACGAAGCGGTTGACCAGTTCCTGCAACCGGTCGATAGCGGTCTGCAACACTGGCCGCTGCTGCAGTTCTCCGAGCACAGTTCGTTCTACTGGCTGCAAGGGCAGCCGGTACGCGCCCCGGAAGCGCCGAAGTTCGGCATGGTTCGGGTGCAAGATCACAACGGTCGCTTTATCGGTATCGGTGAAGTGAGCGAAGACGGGCGCATTGCGCCGCGTCGATTGATTGCGACCAAGGCGTAGCCTTGGTTGGAGACACGGGCCGCAGGCCTGTGGTGCAGATTCGGTCGGCATGACCGTAGCGCAGACAAGGGGTTTCGGCTCAGGTCTGCGTGTATCGAGGGTGGCTGTTAATAGGCACGGTCATACCTCACTTAAAAACACGGGAAGCGATTCCCGGCCTATTGAAACTGTTGCACTGCAGCAGTTTCTTAACTGAGAGGATTGCCCCATGGCACTCAGCGTTGAAGAAAAAGCCCAGATCGTAACTGACTACCAGCAAGCTGCTGGCGACACCGGTAGCCCGGAAGTGCAAGTTGCACTGCTGTCCGCCAACATCAACAAGCTGCAAGGCCACTTCAAGGCCAACGGTAAAGACCACCACTCGCGTCGTGGCCTGATCCGTATGGTTAACCAGCGTCGTAAGCTGCTGGATTACCTGAAGGGCAAGGATGTTAGTCGTTACAGCGCCCTGATCGGTCGCCTGGGTCTGCGTCGCTAAGCAATGCTTACGCGTAGCTGACTGCCGAAGCTGGAAGTGGGGTTCGCCCCTGCTTCCAGCTTTTGCTTTTCTGCTTTAGCTGTTTTGGACGATAACGGGTCCGATTCCCGCAACCGCCCGCACATTCTGTAAGACCCGTTTGTTCACGTTGCAGTGATAGAACGGTTGCAAGAAACGCTTTCCCCAAGGGCAACAAAGAGAAGGAAAACACCGTGAACCCGGTAATTAAGAAGTTCCAGTTCGGTCAATCGACCGTTACCCTCGAGACAGGCCGTATCGCCCGTCAAGCCTCCGGCGCAGTGCTGGTCACCGTTGACGACGACGTTGCCGTACTGGTTGCCGTAACCGGCGCCAAGACTGCGGACCCAAGCAAAGGCTTTTTCCCGCTGTCCGTGCACTACCAGGAAAAAACCTACGCAGCCGGTAAGATTCCAGGCGGTTTCTTCAAGCGTGAAGCGCGTCCTTCCGAGAAAGAAACCCTGACCTCGCGCCTGATCGATCGCCCGATCCGTCCGCTGTTCCCAGAAGGTTTCCAGAACGAAGTGCAGGTTATCTGCACCGTGATCTCCACCAGCAAGAAAACCGATCCGGACATCGCTGCGATGATCGGTACCTCGGCTGCGCTGGCCATCTCCGGCATCCCATTCAACGGCCCAATCGGTGCCGCGCGCGTGGCTTTCCATCCGGAAACCGGCTACCTGCTGAACCCGAACTACGAGCAGCTCAAGGCATCCAGCCTGGACATGGTCGTAGCCGGCACCAAAGACGCCGTGCTGATGGTTGAATCGGAAGCCAAAGAGCTGACCGAAGACCAGATGTTGGGCGCCGTACTGTTCGCCCACGACGAGTTCCAGGTTGTCATCGACGCTGTTGCCGAGCTGGCTGCTGAAGCCGCCAAGCCTACGTGGGACTGGCAGCCGAAGGCTGAGAACACTGCACTGCTGAGCGCTATTCGTGGCGAGTTCGGCGATGCCATCTCCCAGGCTTACACCATCACCGTTAAGCACGAGCGTTATGCCCGTCTGGGTGAGCTGCGCAATGAAATCGTTGCCAAGTTCTCCGGTGAAGAAGGCCAGCCTTCCGCTGGTGAAGTTAAAGAAATCTTTGGCGAAATCGAATACCGCACCGTGCGCGAGAACATCGTTAACGGTAAGCCGCGTATCGATGGCCGTGACACCCGTACCGTACGCGGCCTGAACATCGAAGTTGGTGTGCTGGACAAGACCCACGGTTCGGCGCTGTTCACCCGTGGTGAAACCCAGGCTCTGGTGGTTGCCACCCTCGGTACCGCGCGTGACGCTCAGCTGCTCGACACTCTTGAAGGCGAGCGTAAAGACCCCTTTATGCTGCACTACAACTTCCCACCGTACTCGGTTGGTGAGTGCGGTCGTATGGGCGCTACTGGCCGCCGCGAAATCGGGCACGGTCGTCTGGCTCGTCGCTCCATCGCTGCCATGCTGCCGGCTGCTGACGTGTTCCCGTACACCATCCGTGTGGTTTCGGAAATCACCGAATCGAACGGTTCCAGCTCCATGGCTTCCGTTTGTGGTGCTTCCCTGGCTCTGATGGACGCTGGTGTGCCGATGAAGGCGCCGGTTGCCGGTATCGCTATGGGTCTGGTTAAGGAAGGCGAGAAATTCGCTGTTCTAACCGACATCCTCGGCGACGAAGATCACCTGGGTGACATGGACTTCAAGGTAGCGGGTACCGCCAACGGTGTTACTGCACTGCAGATGGACATCAAGATCCAGGGCATCACCGAAGAGATCATGGAGATCGCTCTGGGCCAAGCCTTGGAAGCGCGCCTGAATATCCTCGGCCAGATGAACCAGGTCATCGCGCAGTCGCGTACCGAACTGTCGGCCAACGCACCGACCATGATCGCGATGAAGATCGATCAGGACAAGATTCGCGACGTGATCGGTAAAGGTGGTGCAACCATCCGCGCGATCTGCGAAGAAACCAAGGCCTCGATTGATATCGAAGACGACGGTTCGATCAAGATCTTCGGCGAAACCAAGGAAGCGGCCGAGGCTGCGCGTCAGCGCGTACTGGGCATCACCGCGGAAGCTGAGATCGGCAAGATTTACGTCGGCAAGGTTGAGCGTATCGTCGACTTCGGTGCCTTCGTCAACATCCTGCCGGGCAAAGACGGTCTGGTGCACATCTCCATGCTGAGCGACGCTCGTGTTGAGAAGGTGACTGACATTCTTAAGGAAGGTCAGGAAGTTGAAGTTCTGGTGCTGGACGTGGACAACCGCGGCCGTATCAAGCTGTCGATCAAGGATGTAGCTGCTGCCAAGGCGTCGGGCGTTTAATCGCCGGATTGCTTAAGCGCAGAGTAGAGGGTCCTTCGGGGCCCTCTTTTTTTTGCCCATAAAAAAGCGCAGTGGGATCACCCCGTAGCTGCGGCACATGTCGTGCAATATGCCTTGCTTGGCCGGCCGTAACATGCAGATTGCACGAGCACTGGTGATTTTATTTTTTGTTAAGTTATTGATATTTAAAGGATATATTCTTTTAAAAAGGTTGGCACAGCGCTTGCGATAGTACTGGGGAGGCTGCAGCTCGTAGTGGCTTGCAGATTGTTCAGTACACGCAGGAGGCATTACCCATGAAAAAGCCAATCAAGCATTTTGCAGTAACCGCCATGACCGCCACCGCGCTGGGCCTGTTGCTCGCTGGGCCGGTTCTGGCTGCGGGTACCCCAGCGGTGCAGCCAACTCTGCTGGCCGCCGATGACACGAATGACACCATGGATAAGGCTGGAGACGCAGTCAGCGATACTTGGATCACCAGCAAGGTGAAGTCGACTTTTCTGGCTGACAGCAGCTTGAGCGGTATCGATATCAAGGTGGAAACCAACCAGGGCGTGGTTTCGCTCTCCGGTGTTGTTGCCACCGATGCTGAGCGTGACCTGGCTATTGCCAAGGCATCCGAGATCAAAGGCGTTAACTCGGTATCAGCCGATGCGCTGAAAACTGCCGATTAATCCACGTATGTAAAGCCAGGCGAGTTAGTTGCCTGAGCGCCACGCAACGACGAGGAATGCAAGATGAATAACGACATCATCAAAGGTAAATGGAAGCAGCTCAGTGGTCGTATGAAGGAGCGTTGGGGCAACCTGACCGACGATGACTTAGACGTCGCAGATGGCCATAGCGAGTACCTAGCCGGCAAGCTGCAAGAGCGCTACGGCTGGACCAAGGAAAAGGCTCAGGATGAGCTGCGTGATTTCAGCAGCAAGCTGTAATCCGCTGTTAAAAAAAGCCCCGCAGGTATGTCCTGCGGGGCTTTTTTATGGGCGCTGGCAAGGCTTAGCTCCCGCGTTTACTTTCCACACTCTTCAAACGACCGCCTTCGAATCGCAGGTAGTAGTTCATACCGTTACGTGGGCCATAGACCCACTCCTCGACGAGGAACTCGTTATTGCCGTGGGCATCCAGGGTGTAACCCAGCATGTCGCGGGCAATGGGGTCGCCGCACTTGCTGGCAACCTCCGTCGTTCGGTCGCCGGTGCTGGCGATGCCCTTTTCGCAGCGCAGTGTGCTGGCCTGGGCGCTGCTTGCCAGAGCGAGTAGGGTGAGGCTGAGCGCTATCCGTTGCATGGTGCAATGTCCTTATCGGAAGTTTTGGGTGAGTGCGGTGGAGCTGCTAGTTGCGGCGTTTACTGTCGATCTTGATCAGTCGATTGCCTTGGAAACGCAGAAATTGGTACATGCCGTTGCGCGGTCCGTATGACCATTCTTCGACCGCGACTTCATTGTAGAAACCATATTCATCCAGCACTTCGCGGTAGCCGAGAAAGTCACGGCTCAGTGGTTCGCCGCATTTGCTGCTGACTTCGCTGGTGGTGTCATCGAGGCTGACCAGACCACTATCGCAGCGCAGGGTCGATGAGGCCTGTGCGCAGAAGGGCATAAGTAACAGCAGGGCACTAATCAGGGCTTTCATTGGTTAGCGACTACGACGACGTTCGATGGCGCGCAGGCGCGTGCCTTCGAAGGTAAGAATACTCAGCATGCCGTTATCCGGGCCATAAACCCACTCCTCGATTTGATATTCACGGCGCTCGTTCGGGCCGAGGGAGTAGCCGACCAGATCACGAAAGGCTGGCTCACCGCATTTCTGCATCACCTCGAAGCGCCGGTCACCCAGGCTAACCAGTTGGCTGCCGCAGCGTAACGTTTCGGCCCGGGCCAGGGACGATACCCCTATCAGGGTAAAGAGCAGCGTTGTCGCCAATATGCGCATATACGGAACCTTACTCGCTACCGAGGTGCAGGGTGGTGGCGACGCGGCCATCGGCGCCAGCCTGTGCAATGTTGACATCCAGCAGGTAGATGCGTTCGGCGGCCAGACCGCCACGTTCGACCAGATAGCTCTTTATTTCTGCTGCCCGTGCCTGAGCCAGCTGACGCTGTAGCAATTTGCTCTGTGCCCAGGACTGCAGCACAGCGTCACGCATTTTCGCGCTGCGCTCTTCATCTTCTAGCTCGGCCCATTCGGGCGGTGGTTGCTGCTTGAGGCGGGTGCGGTAGATGCCTTCGAGCAGCACTGCCTTGTCGTCTTCATCCACCAGCAGGTCACTGGCTTCGGCAGGCACATCATCGCCACGGCGTTGTAGCATCTTGTACCAAGTGTTCTGGTATTCGCGCTCCAGGCGCGCGGCAGCCAGTGGCGGGCCGTCGCTGCTCTGCGCGCTCATGCCTTCGACCTCCAAGCGCAGGGTTGGACGTTCCTTCAAGGCGCTGGCCAGGGTATCCAGCGCACTCTGTGCGTCGCCGTCGAGCTCGCTGTTGCCGGCAGTGAAGTGCACCGTGCTGAGGTCGACATCGCTGCCGCCGCTGACCAGCCCGCCAATAAACTTGAACGGCGCCTGGGCCGCGCGCAGCACTAGATTGCGCAGCGTTTGCCAGACTATCGGCATCACGCTGAATTCCGGGCTGTTGAGGTTGCCCTGCACCGGCAGCTGAATTTCGATATTGCCTTTGGTGTCCTTGAGCAGGGCCACGGCCAGGCGAATCGGCAGGTCCATGGCGTCCTTGCTGTCGACTTTTTCACCCAGTTGTAGGTCTTCTAGCAGCAGCTTGTTCGTGGCGTTCAGCTGGCCTTTTTCGATCTGATAATGCAGATCGAGGTTGAGTCGCCCCTTGCGGATGCGGAAGCCGGCGAACTTGCCGGAATAAGGTGTGAGGGTGGTTAACTCGACATTCTTGAAGCTCGTGGCGATGTCCAGGCTGTTCATCGGGTCGAACGGGGTGAGCTGCCCCTTGATACTCACAGGCGCGTACTTGTCGACCTTGCCCTTGATATCGACGCTAGCGGCTTTCGGGCTTTGGTTATCCAGGGTGCCGATCTGGCCGTTGAGTTGACCAATCGCAGTGGCGAAATTGGGACGTAGGCTGAAGTCGGCGAAGTTGGCCGAACCGTCCTTGATACTAATGCCGCCGATGCGGATCGGCAGCGGTTCGTCAGCCGTTGCTTTGGTGGGTTCGGCGTTGGCCGGTTGAGGCACCATCAGGTCGTTGATATTGGTGCTCAGGTCTTCGTTGATGATAAAGCGCACATAGGGTTGTTGCAGTTTGACCTGGTTGATTGCCAGACCCTTGCCGTGCTGGTAGTCGAGCCCTTCAACCACGACCTGTTGCCACTTGAGAAAATCGCGGTCCTTGAGCGTGTCGAGGGTATGCAGCTGGTTGATCTCGGCTTGCCCGATAATGTCGAAGGCCAGCGGCTCGACGCTTTTCAGGTCAACCGCCAGGTCGCTGCCGAGCTTGCCGCTGCGCATTTCCAGACGGACAAAGGGGCTTAGGTAGGTCTGCGCCAAGCGCAGGTCGATATCGCGAGTGGCAACCTGCAGTTTGGCCGTGGTGGGGGTCAGTTGCACCTGGCCATCGGCCTTGATCTGCCCGGTCTTGTTTACCCCGGTATCGAGCTTGAGGGCAAAAGGCGATGTGCCCAGGCTGTCGAAGTCGCTCAGATCGAGATTGAGTGGAGCGAGGTCAATTTTGACTTCAGCACCGCCGGCACGGTCGGCCAGGTGCACCTGATAGTCGCGCAATTGCACGTCACGCAGGATGACTTGCCAAGGTTTGCTGGGCTCTTCCGGCTGGCCAGCAGTGGCGGTTTCTAGCTCCGCTGATTGTTGTGCTGTAGTCGGTTCAATTGGGTTCTTTACCGGCTCGGGTTCCGTCGCTATCGAGCCTGCGCCACCCTCATTTGGAGCCGGAGCCGGAGCCGGAGCCGGAGCCGGAGCTGGTTTAGCGGGTTGGCTGGCCAACAACTTTTGCCAGTCGAGCTGGCCATCGGCTTCGCGCGCGGCCCAGGTTTCCAGCTTCTGGCTACGAATCTTGCCAACGATGACCAGCTGCTTGACCAAGTCCACGCTGGTTTCGCTGATATCCAGGTTTTCCAGGCGCAGCAGCGGTTTGTCAGTCGGGCTCTTGATGGCAAGGCTGCTGACGCTGAGCTGGGTGTTGCTCAGCAGCAGTTCGGTACCTTTGGCGAGGTTTAGGCTGTAGTCGCTACTGAGGTTGACGGTGCCATCCTCCAGCACCAGTGGTACGGCATCGCGCACATAGGGCCACACGCCTTTCAGCTTGCCGTCAGTGACTTTCAGGCTGCCGCTGGAGCTGATCGGCACCAGGCCGATTTGCCCGACCCAGTCGATACGTCCGCCCTGGGGGCCAGTGGCGACCAGATTCATGTCGGCATTGTCGCCTTGCAGGGTGCTGAGGTTGTGCAGTTCGAAATTCAGATCATCGTAGATAAACTCAATCGGCTCGCTGGGGCGCAGATCCTGAAAGTGCAGGTTGCCACCATTCAGCTTGATCCGCGAAATACGCAGCGGGAACGGCTCGCCGGTCGGTTCTTCGACTGCAGGCGCTTTACTAGGCGGGACTTTGAACAGTTGCGCCAGATTGAACCGGCCGTCCTTACCGAACAGCACTTCACTGTGTGGCTGGTCCAGCTCGATATCGGCTAGATGCAATGCGCCGGTCCACAGGCTGTCGAGTTGCAGGTTGGCATACAGGCGTTCGAAGGCGATCTGCTGCTGCTCGGCTTCACCAATCCGCAGTCCCCATAGGCTGAGCTCCAGGCTGAACGGGTTGAACTGCAGACGTTGTAGCGTGGCGGGTACTTCGGCGTATTGAGCCAGCTGCTGGTTGGCAATGCGCAGGCCGATACCGGGCAGAATCAGAAAGCCCAGCAGGCTGTAAAGGGCAACGGCGATGGCAATGGCGCTGGCAGCGCGCTTTATTCCTTTAAGCATAAAAACGTCATCTATCCCGACGAGAAGTGCCTTGGAGTATGGCACGCGTGCGCAGTTCCGCGCCGGCTCTAGGCGGCGTTTTTCTGCGCCCGTGCGGGGCTCAGAACTGCAGGATCAGGGTTTTTAGTGGCGGTTGGCCGTCTTGAGAGGGGAAGTCGCTTGCTGGTGGCAGTACCTGGCAATCCCGCACCGCACGTCCGAGCTTTTCCGCGCAGCGCAGCACCTGTTCGCGCCAATCGGCCATGGCGACTTTTGCCAGGTTATTGCAGCAGATCAGCACGCCATCATCGGCGGTGGCGAGGATCGCTGGCTTGAGCAAGCTCTGGTAATCGCGCAGCAGATCGACCGTACCGAAAGCGCTCTTGGCCCAGGCGGGCGGGTCGAGCAGCACCACATCGAACTGACGTTGCTCAAGGCGCGGATAATGCGGCAGCTTTTGCCCGCGCCGGGCGTTGATTGGCAGGCCGGCGAGTTGGCGGATCGCCGGGAAATAGTCCGACTGGACAAATTGCATGGGCGCAAGCTCGGGATTGAGTGCGCCATTCTCGCGACCGACCGCCAGATTGCCTTCGGCAAAATCCAGATTGACGACTTCACTTGCTCCCCCTGCGGCCGCGCTCAAGCCGACGCCACAGGTGTAGGCGAACAAATTGAGCACCGACTTGCCGGCGCTGTGAGCTTTGACCCAGCCACGTGCGTTGCGCAGGTCGAGAAACAGCAGCGGGTCTTGCCCGGCATGGCGGCCGCGTACGCGGTAATTAAGGCCCCACTCATGGCCGATCAAGTCTTCCAAAGCAGCAGGCTCGGCGTGGTAGACCGAATCAGTGCGGTCGATCCGTGAGTTGTCCTGGGAACGGTCGTTGTACACCAGCAGCAGTTGTGCGCCGAGGCTGGCCTGGCACTGTTCGGCCAGTTGCAGCAGTTCGTTGCGGCTCAGGCTCTGGTGGAAACTCTGCACCAGCAATTGTGGGCCGTAACGGTCGATGGTCAGGCCGCCGGCGCCCTCCTGGCTACCATGGAACAAGCGGTAACAATCTGTGCCTTGGCTATGCAGTTCGGCCAGCAGGTCTTGGCGGTTGAGCAGTGCGGCGCGCAGCGCCTGATCGAGAGAGGACATGCGCGGCGACTCGAAAATGGAGGGTGCGCAGTTTATCAAGATTCATCTGCCGGGACGCAGGCTCGGCAAAAACAGCAAGGGCACCCTAAGGTGCCCTTTAATTTGCGAGTAACTATGTAATCAGACGATGCGGTTGACGCCGGTGCGGTCGGCGCCATCAGCGGCTACGCGGTTGCCACCGGTGCGGTCTGCACCACCCTCGGCGATACGGTTGATGCTGGTACGGTCAAAACCGTCGGCTGCGATACGGTTAGCACCAGTACGCTCAGCGCCGTCAGCAGCTACGCGGTTACCGCCGGTGCGATCAGCGCCACCTTCGGCGATACGGTTAATGCTGGTCCGGTCAAAACCGTCGGCTGCGATACGGTTAGCGCCAGTACGGTCGGCGCCGTCAGCGGCTACACGATTGCCGCCGGTGCGATCAGCACCACCTTCGGCGATACGGTTGATGCTGGTACGGTCGAAGCCGTCGGCGGCGATCCGGTTGCTCAGGGTGCGTTCGGCACCATCAGCAGCGAACACATTGCTGGTCAGGCTGGCGGCAAGCAGGGAAGCGATCAGGTACTTGTTCATCTGGGTGTCCTCGGAAGAGTGGGGTAAGTGGCTACGGGGCTAATGTTGCGCCGCAGCCCGACTCTTGAGAAACGCAGGTGGTCAATAGCAATCATCATTGCTGTCGATGGTAAATAAGAAAGCCGGCCCTCTGATTGATGGGACCGGCTTTTTCTAGCTATAGCTAAGCGCTGTTATCAGGCCCGTTCGATCGCCAGTGCCACGCCCTGACCGCCGCCAATGCACAGGGTGGCGAGGCCTTTCTTGGCGTTGCGTTTGATCATCTCGTGCAACAGGGTCACCAGCACGCGGCAGCCAGAGCCGCCAATCGGGTGGCCGAGGGCGATGGCGCCGCCGTTGACGTTGACCTTGCTGGAATCCCAGTTCAGCTCTTTGCCGACTGCCAGGGCCTGCGCGGCGAAGGCTTCGTTGGCTTCAATCAGGTCCAGGTCGGCCAGCTGCCAGCCGGCCTTGGCCAGGCAACGCTGGGTGGCGCTGACCGGGCCGATGCCCATGATGGCCGGGTCGACGCCAGCGTTGGCGTAGCTGGCGATCTTTGCCAGTACCGGCAGGCCGAGGGCCTGGGCTTTTGCAGCGCTCATCAGCAGTACGGCCGAGGCCCCGTCATTCAGGCTGGAGGCGTTGCCAGCGGTGACGCTGCCGTCTTTTTTGAATGCCGGTTTCAGTTTGCCCAGGGACTCGGCGGTTGTCCCGGCGCGGGGCTGCTCGTCAGTAACGAAGGCCAGCGGATCGCCTTTGCGCTGGGGAATCATGATCGGGGTGATTTCATCGACAAAGCGTCCGGCTTCGATGGCCGCCACGGCTTTTTGCTGCGAGGCGGCGGCAAAGGCGTCCTGCGCTTCGCGGCTGATGTCGTACTTGTCCACCAAGTTCTCGGCGGTGATACCCATGTGGTAATCGTTGAAAGCGTCCCACAGGCCGTCGGTGATCATCGTGTCGATCACTTTGGCATGACCCATGCGCAGACCTGTACGCGCGCCGGGCATGACGTAAGGGGAGAGGCTCATGTTCTCCATGCCGCCGGCGATGATGACGTCGGCGTCGCCACAACGAATCGCCTGAGCACCCAGGTGCAGGGCCTTGAGGCCCGAGCCGCAGACCTTGTTCAAGGTCAGGGCCGGCACAGCGTGGGGCAGGCCGGCAAGAATCGCGGCTTGGCGCGCCGGGTTCTGGCCGCTGCCGGCGGTCAACACTTGGCCGAGGATCACTTCATCAACCTGCGCGCCGTCCAGGCCTGTCTGTTCAAGCAGGCGGCGGATCACTGCTGCGCCCAGCTCAGGGGCCGGGATATTCGCCAGTGAACCTTGGAAGCTACCGATGGCGGTGCGGGTGGCGGCAACGATGACGACGTCTTGCATAGCGTGATCCTCTCAAATAGCCGGTGCGGGCTAGGCCGCGAAAGGCCGCTATGGTGGCACAGCGGCTTTGTGCACGACCAGTACGCGAACTGGCCAGTCAGCTGTTGAATGGCGGTTGCAGGCGTTTGCGCGCGCGGTGGATGGCGCCACTGCGTACGGCCCAGCGCAGCACAGGGGAAAGGCTATGTACGCCGGCCTGGATCATGCGGCTGCGCGCCGGGCTGACCTGTTGGCCAAGCATCTTCTGTCCCCAATCGGGCAACAGGTCGATGCCCGCTTGCATCAATAATTTGGCCACTGGTGCTGCGATAACGCTGGGGGCAGGTGCGTTTAACAGAGTGCGCAGAATCTCCAGCGAACGTTCGTCGCAGAGCAGATCAGGGCGCACAGCCGCTAGGTAGGCCGCGACCTCAGCCCGCGAGCGTGGCACCTGTGTGGCGCCCAGGCGTTCGGCGATCAGAGCGATTTCCGCGTAGTAGCGGTCCTGATCGGCTTCGCTCAGTTGCGGGTTACGGTAACGCAGATGGGCCTGGAGGAAACTGTGTACCTCGGCCACATGCACCCAGGTCAGCAGCGCTGGATCACTGGCAGCGTAGGCTCGGCCATCTGGAGCTGTGCCCGAAACCTTGAGGTGAATGGTTTTGACCTTGTCGATCAGCCAATCTGCATCGGCGCGCGAACCGTAGGTGGTGCCGGAAATAAATTGCCCGGTGCGGCGCAGGCGACCGAGTAGGTCGTCACGAAAGTTCGAGTGGTCCCACACGCCGGCCAGGGCCAGTGGATGCAGGGCCTGCAAGAGCAGGGCGCTGATGCCGCCGATCAGCATGCTGGTGAAGTCGCCATGTACCTGCCAGCTCACCGAGTCCGGGCCGAACAGGCCGGGGTCGCCGTGGGGCTTTTCAAAGTCGATCTGGCCAAGGGCGATGCCGCTCAGGCTAAGGACTTGGCTCTCGATACGGCGGCGAAGGAATTCCATAGGGGCTCTGTGGGACGGCCACGCCGTAAGCATGGCCGCCCCACGTTTGGGTTTAGCGGTTCAGGCGTTGCTCGATCAGCCCGTCAACCACCGTCGGGTCGGCCAGGGTCGAGGTGTCGCCCATGTTTTCCAGCTCGTTGCAGGCGATCTTGCGCAGGATGCGCCGCATGATCTTGCCCGAACGGGTTTTCGGCAGGCCGGGCGCCCACTGGATCAGCTCGGGTTTGGCGAAGCTGCCGATTTCCTTGCCGACCAGTGCCAGCAGTTCCTTCTTCAGCGCGTCGTTGATTTCCACGCCATTCATCGGCGTGACGAAGGCATAGATGCCCTGGCCTTTGAGATCGTGCGGGTAGCCAACCACCGCGGCTTCGGCGACAGCGTCGTGCAACACCAGGGCGCTTTCCACTTCGGCGGTACCGATGCGGTGGCCGGAGACGTTGATTACGTCATCGACTCGGCCGGTGATCCAGTAGTAGCCGTCCTCGTCGCGGCGCGCGCCGTCGCCGCTGAAGTAGTAACCGGGGTAGGGTTTGAGGTAGGTGTCGATCATCCGTTGGTGATCGCCGTAAACGCTGCGGATCTGGCTTGGCCAGCTGTCCTTGATCGCCAGCACGCCTGAGCCAGGTCCGTCGATCTCCTTGCCCTGTTCATCCAGCAGCACCGGCTGCACGCCAAAGAACGGGCGGGTCGCCGAGCCGGGCTTGAGGTCGGTGGCGCCCGGCAGTGGGGTGATCAGAATGGCGCCGGTCTCGGTCTGCCACCAGGTGTCGACGATCGGACAGCGACGTTCGCCGACCACGTTGTAATACCACTCCCAGGCTTCCGGGTTGATCGGCTCGCCGACGCTGCCGAGCAGGCGCAAACTGGTGCGCTCGGTGCATTCGACCGGGCCGCTGCCTTCGCGCATCAGCGCGCGCAGGGCGGTGGGCGCGGTGTAGAAGATATTCACCTGGTGTTTGTCGATCACCTGCCAGAAGCGCGAGGACGTCGGGTAGTTGGGCACGCCTTCGAAGATCAGGCTAGTCGCGCCGTTGGCCAGCGGGCCGTAGACGATATAGCTGTGCCCGGTGACCCAGCCGACGTCGGCGGTGCACCAGTAGATATCGCCTTCGTGGTAGTCGAATACGTACTTGTGGGTCATGGCCGCCATCAACAGATAGCCGCCGGTACTGTGCAGCACGCCCTTGGGTTTGCCGGTGGAGCCAGAGGTGTAGAGGATAAACAGCGGATCTTCGGCGTCCATCGGCTCCGGTGGGCAGTCGCCGCTGACATCCTTGAGTGCCTGGTGGTACCAGATATCGCGGCCCTCCACCCAGTCGATCTCGCCTTGGGTGCGCTCAACCACCACAACGGTGCTGACTGCCGGGCAACTTTGCAGCGCCTTGTCGACGTTGGCTTTGAGCGCTACGTATTTGCCGCCGCGTACGCCTTCATCGGCGGTGATCACGGTGTGGCAGTCGGAGTCCAGGATGCGGTCGCGCAGCGCGTCCGGGGAGAAGCCGCCAAATACCACCGAATGCACTGCGCCGATGCGCGTGCAGGCGAGCATGGCGTAGGTGGCTTCGGGGATCATCGGCATGTAGATGCACACGCGGTCGCCTTTCTTCACTCCACGGCTCTTCAGCACATTGGCCAGTCGGCAGACGTTGTGGTGCAGTTTGTTGTAGGTGATATGCGCTGATTCGCTGGGGTTGTCGCCCTCCCAGATCAGTGCGATCTGTTCGCCGCGTTGTTCCAGATGGCGGTCGATGCAGTTGTAGCTGACGTTCAACTGGCCACCCTTGAACCAGGAGCCTTGACCACTGAGCAGGTCGCCCTGCTGCACGCTGGTCCAGGGTTTGCTCCAGTCGAGGAATGCCTTGGCCTGTTCGGCCCAGAAAATTTCCGGCTGTTCAATCGACTGCTGGTAAAGGCGCAGGTAGTCGTCGTTGTTCAGATGGGCGCGTTGGCGCACGGCGTCGGGCACGGGGTGGCGGGTAATGTCGAACATGGCGGGTCCTTGTCGTTGTGTTCCGCGATGCCCATAAGGGTGCACCCAAGCGAGTGCTTGGTACAAGTGCTGTGGCCGCTCAGGGCGCCGTGACCGAGGCAAGGTAGGGGCTGGGGTATTCCAGCTGCAGGGCGACCAGGCGCGCAGTCGCTGCGCCATGACGATTGGCAATATCCGCCAGGGCTTGGTGCAAGGCATGGCTTGCCGGGCCCTTGCCGATGCTCAGGCTGTGCATGCCCGGCTCGCCGTGTACGCGGTCAGGTATCAGGCGCAGGCCGCTACGTGTTAGCAGTGGCGCAGCGGCAATGCTTAGCACCTGTGAGCGGTAGGTTCGCGCGTGAGCGTCGGCAGTCAAGGCCAAGGCAATTTCATCAATCCCGGCCTGTACGGGGATGATCAGCGTTTCATGCCCCCAAAACGCCAGCCAGTTGCCGGCCAGGGTCAGGTAGTCGGCGCGCTGCAGGGTAAAGGCGCGGCTATCGTGTGTGGCCGACCAATCGGCCAGCCCAAGTTCATCGGCCAGCTGTTGCGCCCGTGTGCGTCCGGCAATGGCCTCGACCAGAGCCAGGGTTACCGGCATGGCCGCGCTGACTCCCGAGCTGCTGATCATCGCGCCATCGACCACATAGCGGCGTTGTTCCAGCCACTGGGTCTGTGGGAATTGTGCCTGGCGGTTGCTGGCCGAGTACCAATGCCCGGTGGCGCGCCTGCCGTTCAGCAGGCCGGCGTGGGCCAGGCTGAATACGCCGTCGCAGATTCCCAGCAGGGTCGCGCCTTTATCCGCTTGCGCACGGATCCAGGCGAGCAGGCGCGCGTCGTCATTATGGTGAGTGGCCGCGACGATCAGATAGTCGGCGCCCTGCGGATAGCGTGCATCGAACTCGGCCGTGCTGAAATCGGCGGCAAAGCTCAACGCCGGCAGCATCTTGATGGCGCCAGGATCGGGGGCGACGGCCAGCACCTCGGCAATATCGGCGCGCTTGAGAATCCCGTAGGGCACCACGAAGTCGACCAGTTCAGTCATGCGGTTCTCGCCCAGCACGGCGATTACCGGACGCTCGCGGCCGTGGCGCGGCACATAAGCGGCGATGGCTTCGTTGTTTACCTGTGGCGGTGTTGCGGCGCGCGCTGTGGTTGTTTCGAGCAATAGGCTGAGGCACAGGCTGAGCAGCAGAAGGCGAGTAGGCATGGGTAGTCTCCAGTCGAGGTTTGAGTCTCGCCTGGCTGTGCTTGGCAGTAATGCCATTGTTGAGTGAATATCTGCCAGTGCCACAGGCTCGCGCGCCTTTGAACAGGCGCCAAGGATGATTGAGATGCACGAATTGCCACTGTCGCCGCCTGGTGAGCTGCAGGATGTTTTGCTGCTGGTCTTCGACAACTTCCAGTTGCTCGATGCCAGTGGGCCGCTGGAAGTCTTTGCCGTGGTTAATGACCGGCTGGCGGCTGCCGGCTTGCCGCCGCGTTATCGCCTGCGCCTAGTCTCGCAATATGGCGGCGAGGTGCGTGCTTCGGCGGGTGTGGTGGTGCTCACAGAGCCCTTACCGCCGATTGCTCAGCTGGCTGGGGCGACGCTGCTGGTGGCCGGTGGTTTCGGCGTGATGCAGGCGCTGGCGGGTGGGCAGCTGGCCGCCTGGTTGCGTCAGGCCGCCGGGCAGCTGGCGCGCTGTTGTTCGGTGTGCACTGGGGCATTTTTGTTGGGCCAGGCCGGGCTGCTGGATGGCCGTATGGCGGTTACCCATTGGCGCTATGTCGAGCTGCTGCAGCGCAGCTTTGGGCAAACCGAGGTGTGTGCCGATGCGCTGTTTATCAAGGATGGCAACTGCTACAGCTCGGCGGGCGTGACCGCCGGGATTGACCTATGCCTGGCCCTGGTAGAAGAGGATTGCGGGCCGACAATGGCCTTGGATGTGGCCAAGGACTTGGTACTGCCACTCAGGCGCAGTGGTGGGCAACGCCAGTTCAGCGCCGAGTTGCTGGCGCAGGGCGGGGCGCCCGGCGGCCTGGCGGAAAGCCTCAAACAGTGGTTGCAGCCCAGGCTGCAGCAGCAACTGGATACCCAGGCGATGGCGGCGGGGCTGGCGCTGTCAGTGCGTACCTTGCACCGTCGTTGCCGCGATGAGCTGCAGATGACGCCGGGGCACTTTCTGCAGCAACTGCGCCTGGAGGCAGCTTGTCGTCAGTTGGAGCAGGGCGCCCGCTCCCTCAAGCGCGTGGCTGAGCAGTGCGGCTTTATTTCGCTGTACAACCTGCGGCGCTGCTTTAGTCAGCGCCTGGGGGTTACTCCCGATGAGTATCGTCAGCGATTCTGCCGCAGCTAGCCGCGGTGACGATCACGGAAATGCTGGATCAGACCCTCGGTCGAGGCGTCACTGGCAGGCTCCTCGAGCTGCCCGGTCAGGCGTTGATAAACGCCCTGGCCCAGCTCCTTGCCTAGTTCGACGCCCCACTGATCGAAGGCGTTGATGCCCCAGATGGCGCTTTGCACAAAGACCTTGTGCTCATACAGCGCCACCAGTGCGCCGAGGCCGAACGGGTCGATCCGGTTGAGCACAAGGATATTGCTCGGCCGGTTGCCGGGAATCATCTTGTGTGACGCCAGGCGTTGTACTTCAGCTTCATCCAGCCCCTTGCCGCGCAGCTCGCTTTCAGCTTCGGCGCGGGTCTTGCCGTGCATCAATGCCTGGCTCTGCGACAGGCAGTTGGCGAACAGCCACTGATGATGGTCGGCCAACGGACTGAAGCTGTTGACCGGGACGATAAAGTCCGCCGGGATCAGCTCGGTGCCCTGGTGCAGTAGCTGGTGGTAGGCGTGCTGACCGTTGCAGCCGACGCCGCCCCAGATCACCGGCCCGGTGCTGAAATCTACCGGGCTGCCGTCCTGGCGCACACTTTTGCCGTTGGATTCCATGTCCAGCTGTTGCAAGTGTTTGGTGAAGTTACGCAGGTAGTGATCGTAGGGCAGGATCGCCTGACTTTTCGCGCCCCAGAAGTTGCCGTACCAGATACCCAGCAGGGCCATCAGCACCGGCATGTTCTCGGCCAGCGGCGCCTGGGTGAAGTGCTGGTCCATGGCATAGGCGCCGGCCAGCAGCTCCTTGAAGTTGGAGATGCCGATGGCCAACGCAATGGGCAAGCCGATGGCCGACCACAGCGAATAACGCCCGCCGACCCAGTCCCACATCGGGAAGATATTTTCCTCCTTGATGCCGAAATCGATCGCGGCAGTGGGGTTGCTGGTGACGGCAATAAAATGTTTGTGCAGTTCAGCTTCCGGGGCGCCCATGGCCAGGTACCAGTCGCGTGCGGCCAGGGCGTTTTTCAGGGTTTCCAGGGTGCTGAAGGATTTAGATGACACGATAAACAGAGTGGTTTCCGGGTCCAATCGCGCGGTCAGCTCGCGAAATTCGCTGCCATCGATATTGGCTAGGTAATGGCAACGCACGCCGCGTTGGGTAAAGGGACGCAGCGCTTCGGAGACCAACTGCGGGCCAAGGAATGAGCCACCGATACCGATATTCACCACTTCGGTGATCGGTTTTTCACTGTAGCCGCGCCATAGGCCGCTGTGGATGCGGCTGACCAGTTCGGTCATCTGATGCAGTACGCGGTGGACTTGCGGGATCAGGTCGACGCCATCGAGTTTCAGGCAGCGGCCAATCGGGCTGCGTAGGGCGGTGTGCAGTGCGGCGCGGCCCTCGGACGCGTTGATCTGCTCGCCGCTGAACAGCGATTGAATGGACTCCTCCAGCCCGGTCTGTTCGGCCAGTTGCACCAGCAGTTCGAGGGTCTTTTCGTCGATCAGGTTCTTCGAATAATCCAGCAACAGACCGCAGCTGCTTAAGGAGAAACGGTTAAAGCGTTGCGGGTCACTGGCAAAGGCCTCACGCATGCTGAAGTCGTTCATCTGCTCGCGCTGCTCGCGCAGCGCCTGCCAGGCGGACAGGGTGGTGACGTCATGTGGCTGCTGGGAATAGGCCATTGGTGCGTGTTCCTTGTGCTGGGTGCGGCAAATCATACAAAAAAGCCCGGAGTGATCCGGGCCTTGAGTGTAACTGGAGGGTGTGGGGGGGAGGCAACCTGCTGCTCAGGTTGGCGCATCGAGGTCGAAGGCCAGGTTGTCGATCAGCCGGGTGTTGCCGATAAAGGCGGCCACCAGAATCACCAGCTGACGATCATCGGCGGTGGCCGGTCGCAGGCTATTTGCTTCGCGCACTTCCAAGTAATCCGGACGAAAACCAGCAGCACTGTGTTGCCGCTGCGCTGCGGTAATTAGCGTGGCGTAGTCACGTTCGCCAGCGCGAATCGCCGTGGCCATCTCCTGCAACGAACGGTACAGCGCCGGCGCCGCTTCACGCTGTTCGGCGTTCAAGTAGCCATTGCGCGAGGACAATGCCAAACCATCTTCGGCGCGAACGGTGGGTTCGCCGATGATCTGGATCGGCATATTCAGATCACGTACCAGGGTGCGGATCACTGCCAGTTGTTGGAAGTCCTTCTGGCCGAAAATCGCCAGATCCGGCTGCACCATATTGAACAGCTTGCTGACAACGGTGGCGACGCCTTCGAAGTGTCCAGGGCGGCTGGCGCCGCACAGTCCTTCGGAAACGCCTGGCACGCTGACGCGGGTCTGGCCGTCCATGCCGTGCGGATAGATTTCTTCGACATCGGGGGTAAACAGCAGGTGGCACCCGGCTTCGACCAGTTTTTCCTGGTCGGCGAGCAGGGTTCGCGGGTACTTGTCGAGGTCTTCGCTAGGGCCGAACTGCAACGGATTGACGAAGATGCTGGCGACCACGAAGTCAGCGCGCTGGGCGGCTTTCTCCACCAGTGCGGCGTGGCCGGCGTGCAGGTTGCCCATGGTCGGGACGAAGGCGATCTGTTTGCCTTCGGCGCGTGCCTGGGCGACAGCGGCGCGCAATTCGCGCACGCTTTTAACTGTGTTCATGCAGAAAATCCGTGTTCGGCTGCTGGGAAGCTCTGGTCTTTGACCGCTTTGACGTAGGCGCTGATGGCGTGCTGGATGCTGCTCTGGCCGGCCATAAAGTTCTTCACGAACTTCGGCGTGCGGCCGCTCAGGGACAGCCCAAGCATGTCGTGCAGCACCAGTACTTGGCCGTCTGTTGCGCCACCGGCACCAATGCCGATCACCGGGATCTTCACTGCCTGGCTGATCTCGGCGGCCAGCTCGCTGGGAACGCATTCCAGCAGCAGCATGGCCGCGCCGGCTTGCTCCAGGGCCATGGCGTCGGCGCGCATCTGCCTTGCCTGGGCTTCCTGACGCCCCTGAACCTTGTAGCCGCCGAGGATATTCACTGCCTGCGGGGTGAGACCGAGGTGGGCACAGACCGGTACGCCACGTTCGGCCAGTTGGCGAATCGGTTCGGCCAGCCAGGCCGCGCCTTCGAGCTTGACCATATGTGCACCGGCCTGCATCAGCGCGGCGCTGTTATTGAGGGTTTGCTCAATGGTGGCGTAAGCCATGAAGGGTAGGTCGGCGAGGATCAGCGCGCCCTGGTTGCCACGTTTGACGCAGGCGGTGTGGTACGCCATCTCGGCGACAGTGACGGGCAGCGTGCTGTCATGGCCTTGCAAGACCATGCCGAGGGAATCGCCCACCAGCAGCACATCGACACCGGCCTGGCAGGCCGTCTGGGCGAACGTGGCGTCATAGCAGGTCAGCATGGCGATCTTCTCGCCGCTCTGCTTGAGGCTTTGCAGGGTGGTCAGGGTTACATCAGGCATGAAAACTGTCCTCACTCAGGCGTTCAGTCAGCAGTTGTGCTGCTTCAAGTTGGCCTGCATTGGCCTCGAATTGCACCGGTGCGGGGCAACGGGACGCCTATAGTCCTGATGGGGGGGCTCGAAGTCAATTGCAGGTGTTACCGGCCTGTTACGGGCGTTACCGCCAATGAAATCTGCTGCGCTCGGCTATAGCACGTTCAAGCAGGCTCAACGTGGCGGTTCGCCTATGCGCTCAAGGCCTTCGAAGGGGCAGTCGCCAAGCAGTTCGGTTAGCGCGCGGCCATCCGGCAGGTGCAGCGCGGGGGCAATCTCGGCCAGTGGATAAAGGACAAAGGCGCGGGCGTGCATATGGTAGTGCGGCACGGTCAGGCGTGGTTCATCCAGCTGGCGTTCGCCGAACAGCAGGATATCCAGGTCGAGGGTGCGTGGGCCCCAGCGTTCGGCCTTGCGCGTGCGGCCCTGTTCCAGCTCGATGGCTTGCAGGGCATTGAGCAACTCCAGAGGGCTGAGCTGGGTATCCAGCGCGGCCACCGCGTTTACATAGCGCGGCTGATCCGCCGGGCCCAGTGGGTCGCTGGCATAGAAGGACGATTGGGCGACCAGGCTGGTGTGCGGCAGCGCGGCCAGGGCGGCCAGGGCGCTGCGCAGTTGGAGAAACGGGGTGGCCAGGTTACTGCCCAGGCCGATATACACGCGCTCCATTATTCACTCGCGGCGGTGCTGGCGCCGTCACCTGCAGAGCCGCGCTTGCGTTTGCTGTTACTGCGTTTGCGCTTGCGCGGCCCGGCGGGGCCATCGTCCTTGCTACTGAGGTCGCGGATCATATTGCGCCGTTCGCTGTCGCTGACATCCTGATAACGGGTCCACCAGTCGCCGAGGCCGCCGGTTTGCTCGCCAGCGCTTTCACGCAGCAGAAGGAAGTCGTAACCGGCGCGGAAGCGTGGGTTTTCCAGCAGCATATCGGCGCGTTTGCCGCTGCGACGCGGCAGGCGTTCCTGCATATCCCAGATTTCGCGGATCGGCATGGTGAAGCGCTTGGGCACGGCGATACGCTGGCATTGCTCGCTGATCAGCTCGTGAGCGGCTTCCTGCATGGCCGGGATCGGCGGCATGCCGCGATCCTGCAGCTTGATCACGCGGGCCGGCAGGGCTGGCCACAGCAGTGCGGCAAGGAGGAACGCCGGGGTGACTGTTTTACCCTGTTGAATGCGCAGGTCGGTGCTGTCCAGCGCATTACGGATCAGCTGGTCGGTGTAGTCCGGGTTGAGTTTCAGCGCTTCGGCGCTGGCCGGGAACAGCTGGCCGAACAGGCCGTAATCGACCAGCAGCTCGTAGGTGTACACCGCGTAGCCGGCGAGAAACAGCTTGAGCACTTCATCGAAAAGGCGCGCGGCGGGAATGCCGCCGAGGAGAGGAGCCAGCTTGTAGATCGGTGCGGCGCTGTGTTTCTCGATGTCGAAATCCAGTTTGGCGGCAAAACGCACGGCACGGAGCATGCGCACCGGATCTTCCTGGTAGCGTTGGGTGGGGTCTCCGATCAGGCGGATCAGGTGATTGCGAATGTCGTGCACGCCATTGGCGTAATCGAGAATGCGCTCGGTGCTTGGGTCGTAATACAGCGCATTGATGGTGAAGTCGCGGCGCTGAGCATCGTCTTCCAGGCTGCCATAAACGTTGTCGCGCAGGATGCGCCCGCTCTCGTTGCGTGAGGACAGGTTGCTGTTCTCTTCTTCATCGCCTTCGGGGTGATTGGCGCGGAAGGTGGCGACTTCGATGATCTCGCGGCCGAAATGCACGTGAACCAGCTTGAAGCGCCGACCGATTACCCGGGCGTTGCGGAACTCGGCACGCACTTGTTCCGGCGTGGCACTGGTGGCCACGTCGAAATCCTTGGGGTCGATATCCAATAGCAGGTCGCGCACGCAGCCACCGACCAGATACGCCTGATAGCCCGCCTGTTGCAGGCGTTCGACCACGCTGATGGCGTAGCGGCTGATTTCACCGCGCTCGATCGGATGCTGGCTGCTGCTCAGCACTTCGGGTGTGCTGTGCGAGTGTTTGCCACGGCGGATGGGGGTACGAAAGGACTTGAACAGCTTTTTCAGCATGGGAGGCACTGTTTGACTAAATGACTGGCCAGAGTATATGCCGGCCGCAGGAATGGCGCGGATTCTAGCATTGAGTCGGGGGTTGATGCAGGAAACGGCGGGAGACTGCTGCAGGCGGGGAGTTTGAAGCTACTGGGGGAGCCGAAGCTCCCCCCCAAATTGGTGCGTGCTCTTTTTTTATTATTATGGCGGGCTTGTTGTTTTTGTTGATTTACCCGTTCCATCCAGTCAAGGACTTTTGGAAAATTTCCCAAGTTGGGAATCAAGAGCAAACGGATTGCTTTGGATGCTGATGCTGCCATGATCACACAGTGACCCAACCAGTTCTGGCGCTGCCTTAGGGCAGTTTTATTATTCTCAGCCTGGTTTTGGGGCGAACCCCAAAGGCAATTCCTTTCCAAAAGAATCAGTTAGCTGCGCCTCCGCGTTGTTGTTTTTATTGTGCTGGAGTCGGTACGTCTTATTTTTATTAGGTTTGGAGCGTGCTTGTTATTGTTGTTGTGCCAGCAGTAAAGCAGAACCCGTGCCAGCTTTTACAATTCCTTTAAAAACAAGGGCTTGAGCTGGGATGGTGGTGGCGGGGTCGCATAAAAAAGCCGGGTTCTCGTTACCATAAGACCCGGCTTTTGTTACTAAGTGTTGAATGGGTAACAGGCCGTGGAACCTCTCACGCACACATCTGTCACCCTGCAGCGACGCTCTAGCCCGCGGTGGCGCCCGAGGATTTGCGCCGCGGGATGCCCAGGCGCTGGCGGCGCTCCCACAAGCATTTGCGGCTGATACCGAGTTTGCGCGCCAGTTCGGTCTCGGTCATGTGGTCCTGGTGTTCCAGTACGAAGTGCTGAAAGTAGTCTTCCAGTGACAGGTCTTCGGTCGGTTCGCTTGGTTCATGCCCCAGACCGCCACTTTGCGCGGGCAGACCGGTGAAGTCGTCTTCCAGGTCATCCAGCTCGATATCGATCCCCAGCAGCTCGGCCGAGATGCTGTTGCCTTCGCAGAGAATCACCGAGCGCTCGATGGCGTTTTCCAGCTCGCGCACGTTGCCCGGCCATGGGTAATGACGGATGGCCTGTTCTGCATCGTTGGCAAAGCTCAGGTCGAGACGGCCCTGGCGGGTGCTCTGGCGGATCAGGAAGGCACGGGCGATTTCGATTACGTCCGCCCCGCGCTCACGCAGCGGTGGCAGTTTCAGAGCGATCACGTGCAGGCGGTAATACAGGTCTTCGCGGAACTGGCCGATCTTCGACAGGGTTTTCAAGTCGCGGTGTGTCGCAGCGATCAGGCGTACATCAACCTTCTGTGACTGCACCGAGCCAACCCGGCGAATTTCGCCTTCCTGCAATACGCGCAGCAGGCGGGCCTGGGCTTCCAGGGGCAGTTCACCGATTTCATCGAGGAACAAAGTGCCACCGTCAGCGGCTTCGACCAGGCCGGCACGGCCGGCGCTGGCACCGGTAAAGGCGCCCTTCTCGTGGCCGAACAGTTCGGATTCAATCAGCGATTCCGGGATGGCGGCGCAGTTCACCGAAATCAGCGGCGCCTTGGCGCGGCGCGATAGGTTGTGCAGGGCGCGGGCAACCAGCTCTTTACCGGTGCCGGACTCGCCTTGAATCAGTACGTTGGAGTCGGTGGGCGCGACTTTGCGGATCTTGCTGTACATCTCCTGCATGGAGGCGCAGGAGCCGATGATGCCGATTTCGCCGTTACTGTTATCCACCACCTTGTCGGCACTGGCTTTCGTCGTGCCGGTAGCAGGTGCTGGTGCGCTTTTGGCCTGTTGGTGGTCGCGCAGAATGCGTGCCACGGCCTGGAGCATTTCGTCGTGGTCGAAGGGTTTGGCGATGTAATCCACCGCGCCCATCTTCATCGAGTCGACCGCCGAACGCAGGCTGGCGTAACTGGTCATGATCAGCACCGGAGTGCCCTGACCGAGCTTGATCAGCTCGGTGCCGGGTGCGCCCGGTAGACGCAGGTCGCTGACAATCAGGTCGAAGCTGGGGATGCTGAAGCGTTCTTGCGCTTCCTGCACCGAGCCCGCTTCGCTGACTTCGTATTGGTTACGTTCCAGCAGGCGACGCAAGGCAGAGCGGATAATGGTTTCGTCTTCGACGATCAAAATATGAGGCATCAATTCGGTCTCTCGACGGTCTCGGGGCATGCCGCTGGACTAAGGGGCCTGGCAGGCATGCTCGCTGGTAGCTGGTTTAAGTCGCTATGGACGTCGCCTCGACATGCCTCGGCAGGCTGACCCTAATGCGGGTGCCGCGTTGAAGCTCGGGGTCGGCCGGGCTGTCGATTGTTATCTGTCCATAATGCTCTTCCACGATCGAATAGACCAGTGCAAGGCCCAGTCCCGTACCTTTGCCCGGGTCCTTGGTGGTGAAGAAAGGTTCGAACAAACGGTCGATGATTGCTTTGGGAATACCGCTGCCCTCGTCCTCGACGATGAGGTCGACGGTGTGCTCGAAACGTTCGCTCTTGACCCGGATCGCGCTGCCTGGCGGTGAGGCATCGCGGGCGTTGGACAGCAGATTGATCAGCACCTGGGCCAGACGTTGCGGGTCACCCACTACCCAGTGGTCGGAATCGCAGAGGTTGAAAAACTGCACTTCGACGCTGCGCCGGTTGAGCGCCAGCAGCGCAATAGCATCCTGGGCGACCTGGGCTAGGCAAACCGGCTCCTCACTGTTCTGGTGGCTGCCAGAATGGGCAAAACTCATCAGCGACTGGACGATCCGCGACACGCGTTTAGTCTGTTCGATGATCTGTTCGCTGATCTCGGTCAGCTCGCTGTCACCTTCGCGCTCTTCGCGCAGATTCTGCGCCAGGCAGGCGATACCGGTGATTGGGTTGCCGATTTCGTGAGCGACCCCGGCGGCCAGGCGACCGATAGAGGCCAGGCGTTCGGAATGCACCAGCTTGTCTTCCAGCATCTGCGTTTCGGTGAGGTCTTCAACCAGCAATACCAGGCCGCTGTTACCGGGCGCCAGGGGCTCGTCGATGGCCGCCTTGTGCAGGTTGAGCCAGCGTGTCTGGCCGTCGAGGGCCAGGCGCTGTTTGTGCAAGTGCTCGTCGGGCAGTTCGATAAAGTTCTGCAGCAGGCCGCGCCAGGGCTCGCCGAGGGTAGCCAGGCGCGAGCCGACCACGCGCTGCGCGGGGATTTCGGTGAGCTCCTCCATGGCCTTGTTCCACATCAGGATTTCCTGATCCTTGGCCAGCGAGCAGACGCCCATGGGCAACTCCTGCAGGGTCTGACGGTGATAGCGGCGCAGGGTGTCGAGTTCGGCCGCGAGGCCGGTGAGGCGGGAGTGGTAGTCCTCCAGGCGGTTCTCGATAAAGTGGATATCTTCGGTGACATAGGTTTCGCTGCCGGCTTTATAAGGCAGGAAGGTTTCGACAATGTCCTGGGCCACGCTGGGGCCCATCAGCCCGGAGAGGTTGGCCTCGATGCGATCACGCAGGCGGCGCAGGGCATAGGGGCGACCTTCATCGAACGGCAAATGCAGATCGCGCAGCGCCTGTTCTATTTCATGCTGGGCGGTTTTCGCCCCCAGGGGTTTGGCCAGTTGCGCAGCAAATTCCTGCGGCGAGGCGGCCAGCAGTTCACGGCGTTGCGGGCGGCGTACGTTGTCCACGGCGCAGGCTTCGGCGGCACTCTTTTCTTCCGGGCTGGCCTCGGTAAACAGCGACACCAGAGTAAACACCAGTACGTTAGCCGCCAGCGAACCGATGGCTGCCAGGTGCCAGCTGCTGTCATCCAATACATAGATGACGTTGAACCAGGGCAGGTACAGCCCCTGCAGGTTGCCGAGCATCGGCAACAACATGCTCACCACCCACACGCCGATCCCCGCCAGCAACCCGGCGATAAAGCCTTTGCGGTTGGCGGTCGGCCAGTACAGCACCGAGAGCACGCCAGGGAGGAACTGCAGGGTGGCGACGAAGGCAACGATGCCCAGGTTGGCCAGGTCCTGTTCGGCACCGAGCAATAGATAGAAGCCGTAGCCGGCCATGATCACCAGCAGGATCAGCGCGCGGCGGGTCCACTTCAGCCAGCGGTAGATATTGCCTTCCGACGGTGGTTGGTACAGCGGCAGCACTACATGGTTGAGCACCATGCCGGACAGCGCCAGGGTGGTGACGATGATCAAGCCGCTGGAGGCTGAGAGGCCGCCGACATAGGCGATCAACGCCAGGGTCTGGCTGTTGACCGCGATGCCGACGCCGAGGGTGAAGTATTCCGGGTTGGTGGTTGCGCCCAGTTTCAGCCCGGCCCAGAGAATCAGCGGTACCGCCAGGCTCATTAGCAGCAGAAATAGCGGCAGGCCCCAGCTGGCGCTGACCATGGCGCGCGGGTTGAGGTTCTCGGTAAAGGTCATGTGGTACATGTGCGGCATGACAATGGCTGAGGCGAAGAACACCAGCAGCAGAGTGCGCCAGGGACCTTCCTGCAGCGGGGTGTGCAGGCTGGTCAGCGAGGACTGGTTCTGTACCAGCCAGGATTGCAGCTCTTGCGGGCCATCGAATACGCCATACAGGGCGTACAGGCCGATAGCGCTGATTGCTACCAGTTTGACCACCGACTCGAAGGCGATGGCGAACACCAGGCCTTCGTGTTTCTCGCGGGTGGCGATATGCCGGGCGCCGAAGAGGATGGTGAACAGAATGATCAGCCCGCAATAGGCCAGCGCCACGCGCTCCTGCACCGGTTCACGGGTGAGGATGCCGATGGAATCCGCTACTGCCTGAATCTGCAGGGCCAGTAACGGCAACACGCCAACCAGCATAAACACCGTGGTCAGGGCGCCGGCCCAGGTGCTGCGAAAACGGAAGGCAAACAGGTCGGCCAGTGATGACAGCTGGTAGGTGCGGGTGATGCGCAGGATCGGATAGAGCAGCACCGGCGCCAGCAGAAACGCGCCGGACACCCCCAGATAACTGGCGAGAAAACCGTAGCCGTATTGGTAGGCCAGACCCACTGTGCCGTAGAAGGCCCAGGCGCTGGCGTAGACGCCGAGCGACAGGGTGTAGGTCAGCGGATGGCGGATCACCCAGCGCGGGATCAGGCCGTGTTCACTGATCCAGGCCACGCCGAACAGAATAAGTAGATAGGCAGCGCTGATCAGAATCAGCTGGCTCAGGCTAAAGCTCGTCAGCATCACGTTGGCTCTGGAGAATAAAGGTCACGACTATCAGGATCAGCCACAGCAGGTAGGGGCGGTACCAGGCCCCATTGGGGTCGATCCACCAGTCCATGATGGCCGGGGAGAACAGGTAGATCCCCACCACCAGGATCAGCACCAATCGATAGATATACATGCCGCATCTCTTCGCTTAATTGCCGGCGATGGTAACGGATGCATCGCGCTCTGCGTAGGCTGGCTGTTGGTCGGGAGGGTTGCGCTGTGCTGGCGCGGGGCTTGGCTTTTTTTTATTAGTTGGTACTATCGTTCCACTTAATAAGAAAAAACCGCTGGAGATTGCCATGCGCTTTGCCCCACTTTCCGTGCTTGCCCTGTCCTTGCTGCTTGCCGCTTGCAGCGAAGAACCGGCCCCGGTGGCCGATCTGGACTTCCAGAGAGACCTGCAGACGCAGCTGATCAAGGCCAAGCCTGGGAGCGTGATCGAGATTCCTGCCGGCACCTATCAGCTCGACCGCAGCCTGAGCCTGAAAGTCAGCGGTGTGACCATCAAGGGCGCAGGCATGGACCAGACCATCCTCAGCTTCAAGGGGCAGAAGTCCGGCGCCGAAGGCCTGCTGGTGGACGCCTCGGATTTCACCATTGAAGACATCGCCTTCGAGGACACCCTGGGTGACTCGCTGAAAGTGGTGGGCGGCAAGAACATCATCATCCGCCGCGTGCGCACCGAGTGGACCAACGGCCCGGCCACCGAGAACGGCGCCTACGGCATCTACCCGGTGCAGACCGAGAACACCCTGATCGACGGCGCGGTGGCCATTGGCGCCTCCGATGCCGGCATTTATGTCGGCCAGTCGCGCAATGTGGTGGTACGTAACAGCCGCGCCGAGCGCAACGTCGCCGGCATCGAGATCGAAAACACCATCGACGCCGATGTGTATGACAACGTCGCCACCGGCAACACCGGCGGCATTTTGGTGTTCAACATGCCCAACCTGCCGCAGGCCGGCCGGGTGACACGAGTGTTTCGCAATAAGATCGAAGGCAACAACCACAAGAACTTCGGCCACAAGGGCACGCCGGTTGCCAGCGTGCCGGCAGGCTCCGGGGTGGTAATCAACTCCAATGACGATGTTGAGGTGTTCGACAACGATATCGGCGATCACAAGACCGCCAACATCATCATCAGCAGCTACTTCAGCACCGGTTACACCGACCTCTCTACCGCCGAGAACTTTGACCCCTATCCCGAAGGTATCCATATCCACGGCAACCGCTTCGGCCCGGGTGGCGACAGCCCGGATCATCTGGAGCTGAAGGCGCTGAAGGTCAGCCAGTTCGGCTTGAATGGCCGCCTGCCGGATATTCTCTGGGATGGCTACGTCAACCTCGACATTCTGGTCGACGGCAAGCTGCCGGCTGACCGGGCGATCTGCATCAATAACGGCGAGGCGGGGATGATCAACGTCGACGGGCCGAACAACTACAAGAACATCAGCACCGACATGACCAACTACCGCTGCAGCCTGCCGCCGCTGCCAGAGGTCAAGCTGGCCTCGGCTGACGCCGACCAGGGGGCCTGATGCGTCGTCTGTTACTGGGAGCGTTATTGCTGCTCGCCGGTTGCGAGCAGCAGCCGGCGCCGCTGTACCTGCTGCAAGGGGACAACTACCCGGAAAAACTCAGCGAGTGGGGCATGCTGCAACGCGCCGACGGCTTTATCGCACCCACCGCCGAGGCGTTGCCCTATGACCTGAATACCCCGCTGTTTACCGACTACGCGCACAAGTTGCGCAGTGTGTGGATGCCGGCGGGTACGGCGGCGACCTACGGTGAGGCGCACTTTGACTACCCGGTCGGCACGGTTCTGAGTAAGACCTTCTACTACCCCAAGGACGCCCAGGGCCGTCTGTTGCTTAATGAGCAGGATGACCGCGACCCGCAGCGCGGCCTGGATTTGGCACGGGTACAGTTGATCGAGACGCGCATCCTGCTGAAGCAGCAAGACGGCTGGGTCGCATTGCCCTATGTGTGGGATGAACAGCAACAGGAGGCGCACCTGGAGTGGGCTGGCGACAGCCGCCAGCTGAGCCTGCTGAATGCCGAGGGCAAGACTCAGGCGGTGGCCTATCAGGTGCCGGACGCCAACCAGTGCGCTGGTTGCCACGAGGAAACTGCAGGCAAGGGCGTTAATCCGCTGGGCCCGAAGGCGCGCCATCTGAACAAGGACTTCGCTTACGCCGATGGCACGCATAACCAGTTGCAGCACTGGCAACAGCAGGGACGTCTGCAAGGCTTGCCGGCCGAGTTGCAGGGCGTGCCGCAGAACGCTTTATGGCCGACCCCGCGGCCAGACGAGAGCCTGGAGCAGCAGGCGCGCAGTTATCTGGATGCCAACTGCAGCCACTGTCACAACCCCAAGGGACCGGGTCGTACCTCGGGTCTGCTGCTCGCCCCGGCCCCGGCCATCGGCATCAGTTATGGCCTGTGCAAGCAGCCGGTGGCTGCGGGTAAAGGTTCGGGTGACCGGCTGGTGGATATTCACCCGGGCCAGCCGGATAAGTCAGTGCTGCTGTTTCGTGTGGAGAGCGTCGACCCGAGCATCATGATGCCGGAGTTGGGCCGCTCCACTGTGCATGCCGAAGGCGTCGAGGTGCTGCAGCGCTGGATTGCCAGCCTGCAAGGGGATTGCTGAGTCTGAATCTATCGCGCCCCTAGAAAGGGGCGCGGGCAGGCCGCTGTCGGCCTAGCGCTTGATGGTTTTCCACAGGCGCGTGGCTAGATTGACCAGCAGCAGGGCGATGGCGCCGGCGATTATCCCAGCGATGGCGTTGAGTAAGGTTGGTAGCAGGGCCGCGAGCAGGCCGTTGCTAGTTGCCAGTTCGGCGGCGAGGTGTTCGATGCCGTGGTGCAACGCAGGCACACCATGGGTGAGGATGCCACCACCGACCATAAACATCGCCGCGGTGCCGAGAATCGACAGGCCCTTCATCATGTACGGTGCGGTAAATAGAATGCCCCGACCGAAGCTTCGTTGCAGGCGGCCGCCCAAGCCTTCGCCGCCGTGCTGGTTAAGGTACAGACCGGCATCATCCAGTTTGACGATACCCGCCACCAGCCCATACACGCCGATGGTCATCACGATGGCAATGCCCGACAGCACGGCCACTTGTTTGCCGAAACTGGCCAGGGCCACGGTGCCGAGGGTGATGGCGATGATTTCCGCCGAGAGAATAAAGTCGGTGCGGATCGCGCCTTTGATCTTATCCTTCTCAAAGGCCAGCATATCTACTTCAGGGTCGGACACGGCGTGCAGCAGTTCTGCGTGCTGCGCCTGATCGTCGGCTTTGCTGTGGAGAAACTTGTGCGCCAGCTTCTCGAAGCCTTCGTAGCAGAGGAAGGCGCCGCCGAACATCAGCAGCGGGATGATCGCCCAAGGCGCGAAGGCGCTGATTAGCAGGGCGGCAGGCACCAAAATCAGCTTGTTCTTGAACGAACCCTTGGCCACGGCCCAGACCACCGGCAGTTCACGTTCGGCGCGTACGCCGCTGACCTGCTGGGCATTCAGCGCCAGGTCGTCGCCGAGTACCCCGGCGGTTTTCTTGGCAGCGACTTTGGTCATTACCGCTACATCGTCAAGAACGGCGGCAATATCATCGAGCAGGGTTAACAGGCTAGCGCCGGCCATGGGTCGGATTCCTTTCTACGGTTTCTGGGGCGAATCGCCTGGCAGAACTGCAGGCAGATCTGTAGGCAATAGTGCGCAGATTTATACGTGAGTCAGCACGCATCAGCCATAGGCGGCAAACCCAGGTTTGCCGCAGTGCACGAAAAAACCGACGGTGCAGGTCAGTCGCAGCAATTGCCACAGGCTCCGCTGGCGCCACTGGCATAGGCGGCAAGCAGGCTGCGTAACAGGTCATTGAGGGGCATGGACGTATCTCCTTGGTGGGTGGAGTGACGTTACGCCTGTGCTCTGCGGCTGGGCTGTTGATTGTCTTGATGGGGTCCATAGCCAGAAGCCGCTTTGGCGTTATGCACAACCCTGGCGGCAGCGCGCGGCGAGTTGTGCACAAAGACTGTGGGGCGAACTGTGGATAAGGTGGGCGTAGGCGCTTGCAGGCTTAGTGGCGCGGCTTCTTGCGGCCTTTGTACGCTTTTTGATCAGCCCGTTATTGATTGTAGAAACAACAGGTTAGCCTGGTTATTCAGGGTGTTATGGGGTAGCGCTAAAGTTGTCCACGACTACTGTGGGTAGAGCTGTTGATAACTCTGGTATGCCTGGCTGTGAGGCTTATAAGGCCTGGTTTTGCGCGATTTGATCGCTTTTTGAGCAGCTTGCCGAGGTCTCGAAATACGTCATTTACGCTCTGCCGAGTCAAGCAATAATCGCGCTATTTCAAGGGTTTGCCGCAGTGCTGCGGCGCACGGTGGATAACTTATCCCAGGTTGCTGTGGAGCGATCTGTGGATAAGCTGCGTACGCTTGCGTTCAGGCCACAGCATGCGTGGTCTGAACGCGGTAGGTTGTTTTTTATACAGAGTGGGGCGTTTAGTCTTCGAGGGCGCTGATCTGCGTCGAGCGTCCGAGCACCTGCAGGGCGCGGTCCGGGTAGTCGGTGATCAGCGCATGGGCGCCCTGGTCGAGCAGGCGGCGCATGTCCGGCTGTTCATTGATGGTCCACAGCTGCACGTTCAACCCGCGTTGCGCAGCGGTCTTAAGCAAGCCGGGGCTGGCGACTGGTAGGCCGCCGTGGGTTTCGGGAATCTGCAGCGCCTGATAGGACGGCGACAGCAGGCTGCCCAAGCCGACCCAGTTGAGCGCCACCAACAGGCGTACCGAGCCCGGCCCGGCGGAGGTGGCAACGCCAGGGCACTGTTCGCGGAACAACTGCAGGCTGCGGTCATAGAAGCTGCCGACAATCACTAGGTCGCGTTGCTGGTACGCCTCCAGGGCATCACACAGCAGCGCTTCCATGCCGACATCCGGCACCTTGATTTCAATCACCTTGGGGGTGTCGGGAAAGCCGTCGAGTACCTCGGCAAAGCGTGGGATGCGAATGCCCTGGCCACGGTAGGGGTAGCTTTGGCCGCCATCGGCGCTCCAGCGGTAACCGGCATCCAGCGCTTGCAGCTGTTCCAGGCTGAGCGCGGCAACTGGGCCTTCACCGTTGGTGGTGCGCTCCAGGGTGCTGTCGTGGATGACCACCAGCTCACCATCACTGGACAGGTGCAGATCCATCTCCAGCATGTCCACGCCCAGGGCGCTGGCGCGCTGGAAGGCAAACAGGCTGTTCTCCGGCCACAGGCCTTTGCCGCCGCGGTGGGCGATAACCAAAGGTTGTTCGGCAAAGCTGCTGAGTACCGCTGCCGGTTGCGCGGGTTTGCTGGTCATGACCAGTACGCCGAGGGCGATGGCAAGCAACAGCAGTGGAGCAGAGAGAAAGCGGGCGACGCGCAGCATGGTCAGGGTCCAGGGCAGTCAATGGGGGAGGGGGTTTAATACGCCTCGACTATGACAAAGCCATGGCGGCTGAGCGAGAGGCGAAATGCGCCAGCCTAGCGACCTTTGCGGTCAGGGGCGGTTGGTATGGCGGATGTGGGTGGACGTTGGCCGTCCACCCGAGCCAGCAACTCAGCCTGCCAGCAGCCAGGCGCCGGTTACTGCCGAGGCGGCGCCGAGTACGCGCACCACCGGTGCAGCGGCCTGGGGCAGTAGACGCACCAACGCGTAACCACTGGCGTGCAGGGCTGCAGTGGCGACTACGAAACCTGCGGCATAGCCCCAGGGGCTGGCCAGCTCCGGCAGCTCCAGGCCGTGGGCGACGCCGTGAGTCAGGGCGAACAGCGCTGTGAGGGCGATGGATATCACCATTGGTAGGCGAATGGCCACAGCGACCAGCAGACCGAAAGCCAGCACCGAGGCAGCGATACCGGTTTCCATCAGTGGAATCTGCAGGCCGTTAAAGCCGAGCAGGCCGCCGACCAGCATGGTGCCGACAAAGGTCAGCGGCAGCGCCCAGCGCGCCGCGCCGGATTGCTGCGCGGCCCACAGGCCGACGGCGAGCATCGCCAGCAGGTGGTCGAGGCCGAATACCGGGTGCGCCATGCCGGCCATCAACCCCGAGTGGTCGTGGCCGGCATGGGCGAAGGCCACCGCAGGGCTAAGAAACAGGGCAATGGCGAACAGGGTTTTGCGCAGGTTCATGGGGTATCTCCTTGACTGAATGTGAGGCGTAATCACGCTGCGGTGAGCATGCCGTGTCGTTCTATAAAGGCGATGATCTGCTCAAGACCCTGGCCGATCTTCTGGTTGCTGAACACAAACGGCTTGTCGCCACGCATCTTCAGGGTGTCGCGCTCCATCACTTCCAGCGAGGCGCCGACCAGTGGAGCCAAGTCGACCTTATTGATCACCAGCAGGTCGGACTTGCAGATGCCCGGGCCGCCTTTGCGCGGCAGCTTGTCGCCGGCCGACACGTCGATCACGTAGATGGTCAGGTCCGACAGCTCAGGGCTGAAGGTGGCCGAGAGGTTGTCACCGCCGGACTCGACGATGATCAGGTCCAGCCCCGGAAAGCGTCGGTTGAGCTGGTCGACCGCTTCCAGGTTGATCGAGGCGTCTTCACGAATCGCCGTGTGCGGGCAGCCGCCGGTTTCCACACCGATGATCCGCTCCGGCGCCAGGGCTTCGTTGCGCACCAGAAACTGCGCGTCTTCCTGGGTGTAGATATCGTTGGTCACCACCGCCAGGTTGTAGCGCTCGCGAAGGGCCAGGCACAGGGCCAGAGTCAGTGCGGTCTTGCCGGAGCCGACCGGGCCACCGATGCCGATACGCAGGGGTTGGCTGTTCATAGCGTTGTCTCACTCCCATCTTCACTTGAGTGTCGGCCGAGGCTATTGCCATGGGCGACTGAGTTCGTTCGCGTAGGAGCGGGGGCGACGCCTAGTTCCTACAGGTTTATTTGTTATGACCTGAATAGCCGGCTGTACTGGCGCTCATGCGCCATGCTCGCCAGGGCCAGGCCGAACGCGGCGCTGCCCCAGTGTTGTGGTTGCAGTTCACTGGCCTGGCGCTGCGCCTGATCGAGCAGCGGCAGCAGTTGCGAGGTCAGGCGCTGGGCGGCTTGCTGGCCCAGCGGCAGGGTTTTCATCAGCACCGCCAGCTGGTTTTCCAGCCAGCCCCAGAGCCATGCAGCGAGGGCATCCTCTGGCGCGATCTGCCAGGCACGCGCCGCCAGCGCCCAGCCGACGGCCAGGCCGGGTTCGTCCAGCTCACTAAACAGCTGCTGCGCCGGCTGATCCAGCTCCGGCAGGCCACTGAGCAGCTGCTGCAGGGAGTAACCCATCTGCCGGCTTTCCAGGCGCAGCTCGCGGGTTTCGCGGCTGGCGCGTTGTTGTTCGGCCAAGCTGCGCAGCTGCGCCCAGTCCTCGCTCGCGGCGGCTCTGCAATGGGCGAGCAGCAAAGGTGCTTCAAAGCGCGCGAGATTCAGCAGCAGCTGATCGGCAATCCAGCGTTCGGCGCTTTCTGCGTTATCGACAAGGCCCTGTTCCACGGCCATTTCCAGGCCCTGGGAATAGCTGTAGCCGCCAATAGGTAATTGGGGGCTGGCGAGCCGGAGGAGCTGCCAGGCTTTATTCACTTGCGCGCACCAAACTGATGCAGACGCGGGGCGTAGCTGAATTCGGCATCGCCGGCATGCGAGTGGTGATGGCCGCCGCCGTAGGCACCTTGTTCGGGCTGGTAGGGCGCTTCGATCAACTGCACCGTCGCGCCAAGCTGTTCGAGCATGGCCTTGAGCACATAGTCATCCGGCAGGCGCAGCCAGCCATCGCCGAGTTGCAGGGCGACATGGCGATTGCCCAGGTGATAGGCGGCGCGCATCAGTTCGAAAGGGTTGGCGCAGGTGACGTGCAGCAGCGGCTCGGCGCGGGCGACCACGCGGACGATACGGCCGTCTTCGGCTTGCAGGCATTCGCCGTCTTGCAAGGCGGGTTGGCCGCGTTCGAGGAACAGGCCGACATCCTCACCCGTGCGGCTGAAACAGCGCAGGCGGCTTTTGCTGCGTGCCTCGAAGCTCAGTTCGAGTTCGGCGTCCCAGTGCGGCTGGGCGGCAATACGGCGGTGGATCACCAACATGGGGCAGTTTCCGGCAGGTCAATGCCGGTTACAGAGCAAGGGCCTTGCCAAGCTGCCGTTGCGCCACGCAGGGCGGGCCGCGTGGGTGTTGGTGTGGCTGAAATTGGAGCGAGATGGGGTTGGGTTTGGTGCGCGCGCTGGTTTAATGCTCGATTTTGGTGCGGCTAGTCGCGGGTCTGGCCGAGACCCTGCCAATGCTTGGCACCGATAAAGATAAAGCGCAGCTGCTCGATCATCTTCACCTCGGGCGAGGCGTGCATCGGCAGGGGCGCTGCGGGTGGGTCGATCAGCTCGGGCAGGGTGGCGAATACGGTTTTTACCACCAGGTCGGCGATCACGTTCTGCGCTGGGGCGTCGAAGTGCTGCAGTTTCGGCATGGCCGCCAGATCCGCCACCAGGTCGGCAGTGATACGTTCGCGCAGCGCGCCCACGGCCTGGCGCACCAGCAGCGAGCCGCCGTACTGCTCGCGGGCGAGAAACAGAAATTGCGAGCGGTTGGCCGCCACGGCGTCGAGGAAGATGCGCACCGAGGCGTCGATCACGCCGCCCACTTCGAACTCGTGATGACGTACCTGGCGAATGGTTTCGCGGAAGGTCTCGCCGACTTCGGCGATCAGCGCCAGGCCCAGCGCGTCCATATCCTCGAAATGCCGGTAGAAGCCGGTCGGCACGATGCCGGCGCAGCGCGCCACCTCGCGCAGGCTCAGGCTGCCAAAACCACGGCCGCTGTCCATCAGGCTGCGCGCGGCGTCCATTAAGGCGTGGCGGGTTTGCAGTTTTTGTTCGGCGCGCGGTTGTAGTGGTTTCAAACGGGCATGGCTCTGCATTGCGAAATCAGCGCCGCACTCTAACAAATGGCCGTTGTTTACGTCGAACCGCGGTTGCTTATCCGAATTTGAGTGAACGAGTGTTGACTGAATAAACATGCTCTGCCAGTCTAGTGAACAATTGTTCACTGGAGTCTTGCCATGGCCCTTCTTCCTTTTGCTTGGGTACGCGGGCTTGTAAGCCTGCTGTACCCGTTGCGCGTGCTGGTCGCTCATGGCTGGTTGCGAGAAAGTGATGTCGACGCGGGGCTGGCGTTATTGCATCCGGCGCTGCGGCTGAATCGCGCATTTGCCCGGGTGACCCAGCGTCAGTGGGTTGCCGAGGACATGCTCGAATTGACTCTGCAGGCCAACGGCAACTGGCGCGGCGCGCAGCCGGGCCAGCATCTGCAGCTGTATCTCGAACGTGATGGCGTACGCCTGAGCCGCAGTTACAGCCTGACTGCGGTGCAAGCGAAAGGTCGCCTGCAGATCGCGATCAAGCATCAGGCCGCTGGACGCGTTTCGCCCTACCTGCTGGAGCATCTGGCAGTGGGCGATGTGCTGGAGCTGGGCCCGGTGTATGGCGAGCTGAGCTGGCCCGAGGCGCAACAGGGCGTGTTGCTGCTCGCCGCTGGCAGTGGCATCACGCCGCTGCTGGGCATGCTGCGCGCTGCGCTGGCTCAGGGTTTCAGTGCGCCGATCACGCTGCTGCATTACGTCCGCGAGCAGGGCCAGCGCAGTTTTGTCGCCGAGTTGCAGGCCCTGCAGGCGCAGCACAGCAATCTGCAGGTGTGTTGGTCACTGACCACCGGCGGATCTGATCCGGAAGGGTTGGCTGGGCGTTTTGCTGTCGAGCATCTGGCCGAGGTTACGCAGTTGGACCAGCGCCGTGTGCTGGCCTGCGGCCCGGCGGGGTTTGTTGCCCAGGTGCAGCAGTGGTGGCAGGCCGCCAAATTGCCTGGCGCGCTGCAGGTCGAGGCCTTCACTGCGCCCGTAATGCGCGCCGACGTCAGCCTGCGCCAGGTGCGCCTGGGGTTTGCCCGCAGCCACCAGCAGGTGACTGCCAATAATCAGCACAGCCTGCTGGAGCAGGCCGAGGCCCATGGCCTGCAGCCGGTGCATGGCTGTCGCCAGGGTATCTGCGCCAGCTGCACCTGCACCTTGCTGAGCGGCACGGTGCGCGATTTGCGCAGCGGGGTGTTGTTCAGCGAGCCGGGTCAGCCGATCCGCCTATGCGTTAGCGCGCCGCACACCGATGTCGAGATTGATCTTTAACTTGCGAGGGAATCCCCATGCGTCGTGATCGCGAACTTTCCATGGATGAAATGAACGCCTTCGGCAACGAGCTGGACGCCCTGCGCCAACGCACCCTGGCCGATCTGGGCGAGGCGGATGCGCGCTATATCCGCCGGATTCGCGTGGCGGTGCGCTTCTGTTGCTGGGGCGGGCGCGGCCTGCTGATGCTCGGTTGGTTTCCGCCGACCTGGCTGCTCGGCACGCTGCTGCTGGGCCTGGGCAAGATTCTGGAGAATATGGAGCTGGGCCATAACGTCATGCACGGCCAGTACGACTGGATGAATGACCCTGAATTTGCCGGGCGCAGCTATGAGTGGGATATCGCCGGACCCAGTGATTTCTGGCGGCACACCCACAACCATGTGCACCACACCTGGACCAATGTGCTGGGCATGGACGATGACGTCGGTTATGGCGTGGTGCGGCTGTTTCCCGAGCAGCGCTGGAAGCCGTTCTATCGCTGGCAGCCGCTGTGGGTGACGATTCAGGCGGTGCTGTTCCAGTACTCGATCGCGGTGCAGCATCTGCGTCTGGATAAGCTCTACAAGGGCCGGTTGAGCAAGGACGAGGTGCGCCCGCTGATCAAGCAGTTCAACGCCAAGATTCTGCGTCAGTGGGGCAAGGATTACCTGTTCTTCCCGTTGCTGGCGCTGCTGATCGGGGCCAATGCCGTGGCGGTGTTGGCCGGTAATGTGTTGGCCAACCTGATCCGCAATCTGTGGACCTTCGCGGTGATCTTCTGCGGTCACTTTACCGAGCAGGCGGCGGTGTTCAGCAAGGAGTCGGTGGTCGGTGAGAGCCGTGGCCACTGGTACCTGCGTCAGCTACGCGGGTCCAGCAACCTCAACGGCGGACCGCTGTTCCATATCCTCACCGGCAACCTCAGCCACCAGATCGAACACCACCTGTTCCCCGATCTGCCGGCGCGGCGTTATGCGGCGTTGGCCGTGGAAGTACGCGGGATCGCCGAGCGTTACGGCCAGGTCTATAACAACGGCAGCTTGTGGAGCCAATTCGCCACGGTGCTTAAGCGGATCTGGATCTACCGCCGGCGTCCGGTCGAGGCTATGCCGGCTGGCGCTTAACTGCGCGACCCAAGCTCCGTAGGGTGGATGACGCTGTTTTCATCCACCATCCACCATTGCCGTTGGTGGATGGGTGAAGCGTCATCCACCCTACATGGGTTTGGTAAACACGCAGGTCAGATAGCGGTTGCTGAAGCCGTAGCGCAGCATCGAATACAGGCGGCTGAACAGGTACAGCGGGCGTTTGCGGTAATACAGCAGCACAGCATTGCCAACCCCTTCGGAGCGGTGCTGCTTGTGCTGATCGGCCTGTTTCGAAAACAAACCTTTGAACTGCCACCACTGAATCTGTTCCAAATGCTGGCAGGCATGCAGCCCCTGCTGGCGGAACAGTGCATAAAAGCTGCGTTTGCTGAAATCGTGCAGGTGGTGCGGGTTGCCGTCCAGGGTTGGGGTGATCGGCACCGAGGCGATAACCTTGCCGCCTTCAGCCAATAAACGCGCATAGTTGGCCAGCAGCACCTGTGGGCGCGGCAGATGCTCGATGGTTTCCAGGCTGACGATGCAATCGAAGCCTTGGTCGCTGTTGAACTGTTCGGCATCGGCGCATTCGTAACGCAGGTTGGCCAGCTGGTAATGCTCGCGAGCGTAGGCGATGGCCGCAGGGTCAATGTCCACCCCAGTGATCTGCTTGTCTGGGTTGCGCTCGGCCAGCAGCGCCGTGCCATAACCACAGCCGCAGGCCATATCCAGCACGCGCTGGCCGCTGAGGTGCTTGGCGGCGAACTCATAGCGCTGCATGTGAATGTGCAGGCTGGCTTGGTCGTCTGGGTTCTGCGGGTTGAGATCCTTCGGGTAAATCCGTTCGATGGTATGCATGGTCATGGCAGCGCAAAGAGGAGCCAGGACTATATGTCAGGCAGCGCACTTTGCCCACGAGCTGCATTGGCATGCTTCGTGGTTCAGCACTTTCTTTCTCGGCGGTATGACACAAGGATGGTTTGCTATGTCGACATCTTCTGCTCCCCGTTATCCCCTGGTCCTGGTGCCTGGTTTACTCGGCTTTGTCAGTCTGCTCGGTTACCCCTACTGGTACGGCATCGTCACGGCGCTGCGCCGCATCGGTGCAAAAGTCTTCCCGGTGCTGGTGTCTTCGGTGCATTCCACCGAGGTGCGCGGCGAGCAACTGCTACTGCGCATCGCCGATGTGATGCAGCAGACCGGCGCCGAAAAGGTCCACTTGATCGGCCACAGCCAGGGAGCCCTGACGGCGCGCTATGCAGCTGCGCTAAAACCCGAGTGGGTAGCGTCCGTTACCTCGGTGGCAGGGCCTAACCATGGCTCGGAACTGGCGGATTTTCTCAAGCGCAAAGCCCCGCACGGCAGCTGGCGCGAGCGTTTGTTGGCGCGGCTGTTGCGTGGTGTGGCGCGTTGCATGGCCTGGCTGGAGCGTGGTTACAAAGGCGAGCCCCTGCCGATGGATGTGGACGCTGCGCAGAAATCGCTGACCAGCGAAGGCGTGGCGGCCTTCAATGCCCAATATCCGCAGGGCTTGCCGGAAGTCTGGGGCGGTGAGGGTGCGGCCGAGGTCAATGGTGTGCGCTACTACTCCTGGTCCGGCACCATTCAGCCGGGGATCACCGATAAAGGCGGTAACCGCTTCGACGGGCCGAATGTCGCCTGCCGGATGTTTGCCAAAACCTTTCAGCGCGAGGTGGGGCAGTGCGATGGTATGGTCGGGCGCTACAGCTCGCATCTGGGCACGGTGATTGGTGATCAGTATCCGCTGGATCACTTCGACATCATCAATCAGACCTTCGGTCTGGTCGGTAAGGGCGCCGAGCCTGTGAAACTGTTTGTCGAGCATGCGCATCGCCTGCAGGCTGCCGGTCTCTAACTCGTAGGATGGGTATCGCTGTGCTCAACCCACCCCTACAAAGGCTTATCCCAACCGTTCGCCCAGATCGACCCAGATGCCCTGATCATCCTCGCGTATGGCAAGCTCTTGCAGCGCTTGCCCAGCGCAGGGACCGGCGACGCATTCGCCGGATTCAATGAGAAAAAGTGCGCCGTGGGTGGCGCACTGAATCAGGCTGGCGCTGGCGTCGAGAAACTGGTCGGGCAGCCATTCCAGCGGAATGCCACGGTGCGGGCAGCTATTACGGTAGGCATACAGCTGGCCGTCCTTGCGTACGGCAAACAGCTTCTTGCCAGCAACCTCAAAGCCCCGGCTTTGGCCCTCGGCCAGTTCATCCGACGCACATAAACGCAACATAGTGATCTCCACGACAGGCCGGCATTATGCCGCGCTGGCGAGGAAGTGAAAGAGGAGGGCGCATCCGTGCGCCAAGTGGAACTCAGTATTGCCAGGAGACAGAGAGGCGGACGTTACGTCCGACTTCGCTGTAGTAGTCGTCGGGTTGCACCAGATTGCCGGTCGGCACGTTTAGGGCGTTCCAGTACTTCTTGTCGAAGGCGTTGAACAGGCCAGCCTGCAACTTCACGCCTTGCAGTTCGGTGGGTTGCCAGTAACCGGTGAGGTCGACCACGCCGTAGCCGGGCGCCTCGAAGTCGCCGTCGCTCTCCACCTTGTCACGCGTGGCAGCTGCTCGCAGCATCAGGTCGGCGCCATAGTGGTCGCGCTCGTAGCTCAGGCCGACCAGGCCGCTGAGCGGTGCCACCGAGCTGAGGTGCTGATTGGTTTCGCGATCTTGACCATCAGTCCAGGCCAGCGAACCCCAGACCTTCCAGTGCGGCACGAATTCCCAATGGGCGGCCAGTTCGGCACCGTAGATTTGCACTTTGGCACGGTTCTCGGTGCGGCTTACGCCCAGCGGGTAGTCCGCGAGGTCGAGACCAATGGCGGCCAGGGTGGCGGCATCGGTGATCGGCACATCGTCGTCGATAAAGTTCTTGTAGTGGTTGTCGAACAGGCTGATCGAACCGCCGAGCTTGTCGTTACCCAGTTGTGCGCCGATTTCATAACCGCTGCTTTCTTCGGGTTTTAGACCGGCGTTGCCCAGGCGCAAGTAGCTGCTCTCGGCGCCGTAGTTCATGTACAGCTGGGTGGCGTCCGGAGCCTTGAAGCCATGCGCCCATTGGGCATACAGCATGGTTTCTTCGGCTATCTGCCAGGTTGCCAGCAAGCTGCCGGAGAGTTTGTGGTCGCTGCTGGTCTCCAGGGTTTGCTGATTGGCCGGGTTGATGTTGTTGGCGAAGTCGCTGGTGGACTGTGGGTTCTGCTCGTAGTGGTCGTAGCGCAGGCCGGGAGTCAGCTTGACCAGGCCGTCGGCGAAGCTGATCTCGTTAGTGGCATACAGCGCCCACAGGGTGCCTTCAGCCTTGGGCATGTCGGCCTGGTTGGTGTGCAGGAAGCTGCAGGCGCTGGGGCCCATCAGTTCGTTAAGCACGGCGGGGCAGTTGTCGTAACCCTCGGACACCTGTTCGGTATTGACCTGATACAGCTCACCACCGAGGGTCAGTGCGTTAGGCAGGCCGGCAATCTCGAAGGTCTTGCCGATATCGCCGGACACCCCGTACAGCTCCTTCTCGATCTGATTGTCGCGACCAAAGGCGCCGCTGGGAAACTTGTACGGGTTACCGCTGGGACCGAAGACGAAGTCCGGTATCGCTGCGCGGGCGTCGGTGACGGTGCGGATGCCACTCTGGTCGTCATGCCGGCGCAGCTTCTGCCAGTAGGCAATGGCGTTGGCGCTGTCAATCAGGCTGTTGTCGTCTTCTGCGCGGAAGGCGTAATCCACGGACAGGCGCTGGCGTTTGACGTGTTCATCGGTGCCGTTCTCGCCGATCAGGTAGTTGCTGCCTTGGCCGGTGCGGCTGTCGATGGCGTTTTCGCGCTCGAAGAGTTCGCCGGTGAGACCGAGCTTGTGGCCACCGTCGAAGCGTTGCTGCAGCTTGATCAGCAGGCTCTGCTGTTCAGTGTCGGCCGGGTTGGCCTCGGTGCGTGAGGGGCCGTAGCTGTTGTCGCGACCGCGGCTTTCCAATTCATGACCTTGGCGCTGACCAGCTTGGAGCAGCCAGGCGGTGTCTTGGTAGCGACCCGCTAGCGCGCCATTCAGGCCCCAGCTGTGGTCGGCGCTGTCGTAGTCGGTTTTGATCAAGGTGCCGAAGTCTTTGCCCACGCGCAGCAGATCCTCTGGATTGAGGGTGTACAGCTCAACTGCGCCCCCCAGCGCGCCGGAGCCAACCACGCTTGAGTTAGCGCCCCGCACGATGTCCACCGAGGACAAACCGTTGAAATCAATTGAGTCCAAGCCGCCCTGGGCACCCCCCGTTGGGCCCTGGCTGCGCGCGCCGTCAGTCATCCATGGCACGCGGATGCCGTCGATGGTGGTCAGCACGCGGTCGCGATCCAGGCCGCGAATGTTGATGCTTTCACTGCTGCGGCTGTAGTTCACCCCCGGTTCGGCGCGTTTGCCAAGGTCGTCAAAGTTGCGGATCTGGCGCTTATCCAAGGTTTGCGCGTCAGTGCGGGTGGTGATGGGCAGAGGCTCTTCAACCACGTTACCGATGATCTGCGTGTCGGGCAGGGTCGCCGGCTGTTCGGCCAACGCCAGCGACGGGGTGAGTAACAGCAGGGCAAGCCAGGGGCGGCGGGCAAAGGGAGGGCGTATGGGCATGGGACTACTCCAAGAACATGCGGACGGGTTCTGTGACCGTTCGGGTTGGCGACGGCGCAAACCATAATGAGATTGACAGTCATATGCAAATGATTATCAAATAGCTTTCGTCTTGAAGGTCAGCCAGCGCTGTCCCTTCTGCATGGCAAGGTTTTACCCATTCCTGTACGTGCTTTTGCACGGCAGTTGGGTGGTCGTGCGCGAATAATTAAATGGCCTGTTTGTCGCTCAGGCAGGCCCGTGATGAAGGAGTTTTCATGATCAATACCCAAGCCCCCGGCCTACCGGCCAATGACCTCTACCTGGCGTGGCAAGTGCTGCGCAGCGAGCAGCCGCGCTTGCGTGCGCGGGATGCTGCTGAGCAATTGGCGGTCAGCGAGGCCGAGTTGGTCGCCAGCCGCATGGGCGTCGATACCCTGCGCCTTCGGCCCGTCTGGGCGGAATTGCTGCCTGCGTTGGGCGAGTTGGGGTATGTGATGGCGCTGACGCGTAACGAGCATTGCGTGCATGAGCGCAAAGGCTATTACCACGAAGTAACCGTGATGGCGAATGGGCAGATGGGCCTGGTGGTGTCGGCGGATATCGACCTGCGCCTGTTCCTCGGCGGATGGGCTAGTGTGTTTGCGATTGAAGAGCAAACCAGTAAGGGCACTCAGCGCAGCATTCAGGTGTTTGATCGCCAGGGTACGGCCGTGCACAAGGTGTTCCTCACGGAGGACAGCCAGTTGTCCGCCTGGGAGCCTTTGCTTGAGCGTTTCGCCGAGGTGCAGCAAAGCGTTGTATTGGATCTGCAGCCCCAGCCATCCACTACACCGAGCCAGCCTGATGCGGTGATTGATGCCAATGCCTTGCGCGTGGGCTGGTCTGCGCTGAAGGACACTCACCATTTTTTCGCCCTGCTGAAAAAGCACGGCACGACACGGACCCAGGCGTTACGTCTGGCCGGCCGCGAATGGGCGGAGCCGCTGCCTGTCAGCGAGCTACCGAAGCTGATGGAGCAGGCAGGCGCGCGTGAAGTGCCGATCATGGTGTTTGTGGGGAATCGGCACTGTATTCAGATCCACTCTGGGCCAGTGAAGAACCTGCGTTGGATGGACACCTGGTTCAATGTGCTGGACCCCGAGTTCAACCTGCATCTCAAGACCACTGGCGTGACCGAACTGTGGCGTGTGCGCAAGCCCAGCAGCGATGGTGTGATCACCAGCTGGGAAGCTTTTGATGCCGATGGCGAGCTGGTGGTGCAGCTGTTTGGTGCGCGCAAACCGGGCATTCCAGAACGTGAAGACTGGCGGGCTCTGGCTGAAGAAGTCGTGGCTCTGCCGGCCTGATTCGGTTTGTCGCCTGTAGTTGCAGCGCCGTGCCACTGGCTTTGTCACGGTCGGCGTTCACGTCTGTTTTCTTAGAGAGTGCTCATGAAACCCCTTAATTCTTTGTTCGCCCTGTGCGCGAGCCTGTTGTCCTGTGCCTCGCTGATGGCCGCCGAGCCGTTACCGCAACGTTGGATCAGCTCTGGCGGTTCGCTCAGTGAGTGGATGGTGGTGCTGGGCGGCGAAAGCCGACTGGTCGGGGTGGACAGCACCAGCCAGCATCCAGAGTCGCTGCGTGCGCTGCCGAGCATCGGTTATCAGCGTCAGCTGGCGGCCGAAGGCATGCTGACCCTGCGCCCGGATATGCTCATAGGTAGCGAAGAAATGGGCCCGCCGCCAGTGCTGGCGCAATTGCGCGGTGCCGGTGTACGGGTGGAAATGCTCTCGTCCAAGGCGGATCTGGCCAGCCTGCAAGCCAGCCTGCAACGCATCGGCACTTTGTTAGGCGAGCCGCAGCGCGCCGATCAGGCCTTTGCGGCTTATCAACAGCGCTTGCAGCAGCAGGCCGACTGGCTGATGGCCGCGCAGCGTCAGCAGGCGGCTCCTGGTGTGTTGCTGTTGCTCGGTCATGCTGGCGGTAGCCCGATGGCGGGCGGTAAGGACACCTCGGCCGATTGGCTGATCGCGCGCGCCGGCGGGCGCAATCTGGCCAGCCATATCGGTTACAAGGCGCTGTCCACCGAAGCCTTGTTGGCGCTTGATCCGGAGGTGGTGATCATTGCTGATCGCAGTCTTTCTGGTGATGCCGCGCGTGAGGCGCTGTTGCAGCAGAACCCGGCTCTGGCGGCTACCCGGGCGGCGCGTAAGCAACGTTTGCTGATGCTCGACCCTACGCTGCTGGTCGGTGGTCTCGGCCCGCGTTTGCCGGATGGGCTGGCGGCCTTGTCCGCAGCCTTTTATCCTGCCAGCCAACCTCTGGTCGCCGAAGCTAAGCCCACGCCATGAATCCTGTTATTCGTCCGCGCTCACTGTTTATCGCACTGAGCCTGTTGCTGGCGCTCGCGCTCTGGTTATCCCTGGCGCTGGGGCCGGTCAGCCTGCCGCTGCTCGATACCCTTAAAGCGGCATTGCGCCTGCTGGGCCTGGCACAACCGGGTGATGATCTGGCCCAGGCGGAACTGATACTTGGGCAAATACGCTTGCCGCGTACCTTGCTCGGACTGCTGGTCGGCGCGGTGCTGGCGCTGTGCGGGGTGGCGATGCAGGGGTTGTTTCGTAACCCGCTGGCTGACCCGGGTCTGATCGGCGTATCCAGCGGCGCGGCGCTCGGCGCGTCGATTGCGATTGTCGGCGGCGCGGCCCTTGGCGGCTTGCCGGAAGCCTTTGCGCCTTACCTATTATCGTTGTTCGCCTTTATCGGCGGCCTTGGGGTAACAGCGCTGGTCTATCGCCTGGGTCGGCGTGACGGCGAAACCAATGTGGCGACCATGCTGCTGGCCGGTATCGCCCTGACTGCACTGGCCGGTGCTGCCATCGGCCTGTTCACCTACCTGGCCGATGACGCCACCTTGCGCACTTTGACGTTCTGGAACCTGGGCAGCCTTAATGGCGCCAGCTACGCGCGCTTGTGGCCGCTGTTGCTGGTGACGGCGGCGGTGGCGCTGTGGTTGCCGCGGCGGGCCAAGGCGTTGAATGCCTTGCTGCTGGGCGAGTCCGAAGCGCGTCACCTGGGCTTTGCCGTGGAACGGGTCAAGGCCGAGTTGGTATTTTGCACCGCACTTGGTGTGGGCGCGGCTGTGGCGGCGGCGGGGATGATCGGCTTTATCGGCCTGGTAGTGCCGCATCTGGTGCGCCTGCTGGTAGGGCCGGATCATCGCGTGCTGTTGCCAGCCTCGGCCCTGGCAGGTGCCAGTCTGTTGCTCTTGGCGGATCTGGCGGCGCGACTGGTGCTGGCGCCGGCCGAATTACCGATTGGTATCGTTACGGCGCTAATTGGCGCGCCGTTCTTCCTTTATCTGCTGCTGCGGGGGCGTACCTGATGCTGCGCGCGGAAAATCTGGCGGTACAGCGTGGCCCGTGCACGGTGTTGGCGGATATCAACCTAGAGCTGCGTCCAGGCGAAGTGCTCGGCGTGCTGGGGCCCAATGGCGCCGGCAAGAGCACCTTGCTCGGCGCTTTGTGTGGCGAGCTGCAGCCGAGCCACGGCGATGTCTGGCTGGATCAGCGGCGCTTGCAGGACTGGCCCGGCAGCGAGCGTGCGCAGCGTCTGGCGGTATTGCCGCAGACCTCGACGCTGAACTTTGCCTTTCGCGTGGAAGAGGTGGTCGGCATGGGCCGTTTGCCCCACGCCAGTGGCCGTGTGCGTGATGCACAGATCATCAAGCAGGCGCTGGAGGCGGCCGATGCCTTGCACCTGGCTGGGCGCAGCTACCTGGCGTTATCCGGTGGCGAGCGCCAGCGTGTGCACCTGGCGCGGGTGCTGGCGCAGCTCTGGCCGGGCGGTGAAGGGCAGATGTTGCTGCTCGACGAGCCAACCTCAATGCTCGATCCGCTGCATCAGCACACCACGTTACAGGCGACGCGAACCTTTGTTGAACAGGGCGCAGCGGTGCTGGTGATTCTCCACGACCTCAACCTGGCTGCGCGTTACTGCGATCGCCTGTTGTTACTGGAGCGCGGCCGGCCCCATGCGCTCGGTACCCCTGAGGAAGTGCTGCGTGCTGAGCCGCTGCAGGCCGTGTTCGGTCTTGAAGTGCTGGTGCAGCAGCATCCAGAACGGGGTCATCCTTTAATTGTTGCTCGCTAAGGTTGTGTCTATGCGTATTGCATTACTGCTGGTGGCGGCGCTGCTGAGCGCCTGCCAGGCCTCGTTACCGGCTTTGCCCACTTGGCAAAGCCCCGAGGGTTTGCAGCATCCAGAACTCGGGCAGATTGTCGAGTTGCGTACTGGCGCGCAGCTCACCCCGGCGCAGTTGCTTGAGCGCTTGGCCGCAGCGCCCAAGTTGCTGGTGGGCGAGCGGCATGACAATCCCGATCACCACGCGCTTCAGCTCTGGCTGTTGCGCGCCCTGGCAGCGCAGCGCCCGCAGGGCAGCCTGCTACTGGAAATGCTGACGCCGGATCAGCAGGCCAAGGTCGATAAGGTGCGCACTGCCATCGCTGTCGGGCAGGCGCCACAGGATATTCTCGATGCCCTGGCTTGGCAGTCTGGCTGGTCCTGGTCGCTGTACGGGCCGCTGGTGCAGCATGCTCTGCGTCAGCCTTATCCGCTGCTGGCGGCCAATCTCGAGCGCCGGGAAATCATGCAGATCTACACCCAGGTGCCGCAGCTGCAAGGCCAAGCTTCTACGGCGCAGCCGGTGCGTGAGGCGCTGTTTGAACAGATTCGGGAGTCGCATTGCAACCTGCTGCCGGAAAGTCAGTTGCCCGCCATGCTTGCCGTGCAGCAGCAGCGTGACCGGCGTATGGCTGAAGCCCTGCTGGCTGCGCCGGCGCCAAGTCTGCTGTTTGCCGGTGCCTTCCATGTGCGTCGTGAGCTGGGTGTGCCGCTGCATCTGCTGGATTTAGGTGCAGCTGAAGGTGTGCAGGTGCTGATTCTGGCGGAGGTCGGCAGCCAGGTTGCAGCCGAGTCGGCCGATTACGTCTGGTTCACCCCGGCGCAACCTGAGCAGGACCACTGCGCAAAACTGCGACCCTAGCCCGATTTGCCTGTGGCTGAGCAGGTAGTCTGCGGTTTTCACCGGAGACTGCTGATGCCAGCCGCTGCCCACGCCCTGCTTACCCGCTATTTCAACGCCCTCAATGAGCGCGACAGTCGCGCCTGCCTGGCCTTGCTCAGCACTGACGTGCTGCTGGATATCAACCAGGGCCCGCGCGAGCAGGGCGTACAAGCTTTTGCCGACTATCTGGAGCGCACGCAGCGCTGCTACCGCGAAAGCATCGATAACCTGCAGATACTCACCGAGCCGAGCGGGCAGCGCGCCGCCTGCGAATTCACCCTGAGCGGTGAATACCTGAGCACTGATGATGGCCTGCCGGACGCCTGTGGCCAGAGCTATCAGCTGACGGCAGCGAGTTTCTTCGAGATTCGCGACGGCAAGATCTGCCGCGTAAGCCAGCATTTCAATCTGCCGGAATGGTTGGCGCAGGTCGATTTCTAAAGGCTGGTAAGCGTACTTTTCGAAAGGGAAAAAAAGACCCGGCAAGAGCCGGGTCAATAACCGTGATTAGCCTGATGAGGAGATAATCTGAAGAGGCCGACTGAAGGTCTCTTAAGCTTATCGGCTGATCTCGCGACCAGTTGCGGTAATAATAACAATTCTCATTTTCAAGTCAACACCCTTAGTCCAACTTTTTATCAGCCTGCCGAATGTTTATTCGCCCCATAAACGAACAACCCGACACGAGGTCGGGTTGTTTGCTCAGCAAGCGGGTTTCAGGATACTTCGGCCGGCAGGCGCAGCTGGGTGACTTCCTTGTTCAGTAGGTCGATACGCTTGGCCATACTCTCGATCAGGCTGTGGGCAATCCGCGGGTTGCTTTGCATCAGGCTGAGGAACTGCTCTTTCGGGATCACCATGACCGTGCATGGCTCGCTGGCCAGCACCGTGGCGCTGCGCTTCTCGCGGGTGAACACCGCCATGGCGCCGAAGATTTCATCCTTCTGCACGTCACCGACCTTGTGTCCGTCGACGTAGGCCTCGGCATGACCTTCGATGATGATAAATACGTTGTCGGCGACGTCGCCCTGATGGATCAGCTCTTCACCCGCAGCAAAATGCTGGAAGCCGGTGGAGGGACGAATTTCCGGCTGTTTCAAGCGTGCCAGGGCATCGGAAAGCAGGGCTGTATGGCCGATCAGATACTGGATAAACAGTTCCTGGCGCTGTTCGCTGGCATAGATGTGCTTGAACACTTCGCTGCGCGAGTAGGGAATCAGGCTCAGCTGTTCTTCGCTGCTGTAACGGCAGCTGGGCATGTCCAGGCCCTGGCGCAGGCCAACCAGATCGCCTTCCTGCAGGTAAAACAGCGGACGTTCATCGACTACGGCATGCAGCAGGCCATTTTCAATGATGAATAGCTGATTACCTGGCAGCATCTTGGCCAGATCGTCCGCACGTTCAAGCTGTAGTGGCGATCCAGCAGGTGCAAGCCCGTCGAGCAATTGAGTGGGGATGCTTTGTAGTCGGTTGATCAGCTGATCGGCGTAAGCCGGTTGCTCCCCGAGTAAATACATGAGCGAATTTCCTTGAACTGGCTGGGCATACTAAACCGCACGAACGTCCCTAAAACAATAGTTGCCAGCGCGTTTCAGGTAAATCAAAAGCCTGAGAGGTTGTGAGCTAGCTCTTGTTGTGCGACGAACTTTCATCGAGCTGGCCATTCAGTTCGGCTTTATGGCCGGGTGGCAGTTCGTTCCAGTGCACGTCCAGCAGTGCGCCTTCAATCGCATACAACAGCACCTTGGATGCCCTGAAGCCCCGCGCGCGTACCGCTCGATAGGCACTGACCGCGCCCAAGCGACGCAGGTCATTGGCGCTGTGGATACCGACTGCGTGTAACCACTGGGCCGAGGTTTTGCCGAGGTTCTTCAGGTGTTGCAGTTCATCGTTCATCAAGCCTCCTTGCGCTGCTGGGCAGTCGTGCGTGTGGAGTCAGTTTGGCGTGCCTGCCAGAAAGTGTAGCGGCCAGCGGACAAAACGTGGCTGTTTGGCATCACCCCATGCCTGGCGCAGCTTTGGTTGCAGTTGCAGCAGTGGATCGGCGCCGTTCTGTTGTTCGTAGCGCTGCACGGCAGACCAGGTGCGCAGGTAGCCCAGCAGCTGTTCCAGCGGCCAGCTGCTTTCAATAGCCGAGGCGGGCGGAGAAAGCGGGGCAAAGGGATTGTCGATATCACGGTAGCCTGCATCGACACTTGCGCGGCCCGCTGGCCAATAGCCGCCGAGGGTATTCCAGTAAAAATCGTCGATCAGCGCGTCCAGCTCATCGTCGATGCGCATCAGGCTGTAACACCAGGCGCAGAACACCCCGCCAGGCTTAAGCAGGCGGCGTACTTCGCTAAAGAACGCCGGTGTGGCGAACCAATGCAGCGCCTGCGCTACTACTATCAAATCCAGGCTGTGGCTGGGCAGAGGTTGCGTCTGCGCCTCGGCGACGAATAGCTGCAATTCTGCCTGGCCTGCGCCTGCCTGCAATTGCTCAAGGCTCGCATCGCAGGCCAGCACCTGTTGGAAGTACTTGAGCAGTGGCCTACTGGCCTGACCGTTGCCGCAGGCAATATCCAACGCCCGCAGGCGTTCTGGGCATTGCGCAGCCAGCCAGGCAAACAGACTTGCTGGGTAGTGCGGGCGGAAGCTGGCATAGGCATCTGCTCGCGCGCCGAACAGTCGGCTGACGGGGTTGCCGCTCAACGGGTGTTATAGCGCAGGCGGGTGCCGAAATTTACCGACATAAGAATCTCGTCAGCCGTCAGCTCGACGGGGAAGTAGGCCCCGGAGATCTGTGCGTGGGCCAGGCTGGCGCCTTCGAGCTGAGCATCGCGTAGGTCTAGGCCGCGCAGGTCCGTGCCGCGAAAGTAGGCATTGGTGAAGTTGATGCCTTGGGCATCCAGGGCGCGCAGGTCTATGCCGCGAAAATCACCGTCGCTCAGATCGACGACTGTGTCTTTGGGCTTTTGCGCATTAAAAGCGGAGATTTGTTCGTTGCGGATCAGGATATACAGCGGGTTATCCAGTTGTCGGGGCTGGCTCATGGTGCATCTCCTTATGGACTCACCGCCAGTATAGAAGCCGCGGCGCGCTCTGCTCGCGCCGCACCTCTATTGCCCGTGCTGCGTATTACAGGCCCGTCAGGCGTTGGCGAATGCGTGCGATCAGAGTGTCCAGGCTGGCGCTTTCGTGGGTGTCTACGCGCTTGCTGTGCAGCAGTTCATGGTCACTCAGCGCTTCGCGGCTGGCCTGCTGGGCGTGTACCACGTCCATGGTGGCGTCGGAGGGGTCGCTGCCGGCGGCCTTGCGCTGTTCCAGCCAGCTGGCGATCACCTCGTCCGGGGCGCTGCATTCCAGAATCAGGAAGGGCGCGCCGCAGGCTTCGACAACCTGGCTGGCTGCTTCGCGCTGGGCTTGCTTGAGGTAAGTGGCATCGATGACTACCGGAAAGCCGGCATGCAGGACCGCTTCGGCTAGCTGGTGCAGGCGCTGGTAAGTGGCGGCGCTGGCGTCCTGGGTGTAGATGCCGGCCCTGAGCTTGCCGAGGTCGGCATTTTTCTGCTCGCCGAACAGGCGCTTACGCTCCACATCGGAGCGCAGGCGAATAGCGCCCAGTGCCTCGACCAGGCGCATGGCCACATGGCTTTTGCCCACTGCGGAAACACCGTGGGTAATGACCAGGAAGTTGGAGGGGATGGCGCTGTAGCTTTCCGCCAGGTTGGCGTAGTTGCGGTATTGGCGCAGGGTCACGGCTTTTTGTACCGCATCGGTCTGATGCGCCAGGCTGAACAGCGCGACCTTGGCGCGTACCAGGGCGCGGTAAGCCTTGTAGAAATTCAGCAGCTCCAGAGCGGCGTAATCACCGGTATGCTCCAGCCAGGCGTTGACGAAGCGCCAGGCGTGGGCTTTGAGGCCGCGGTCTTCCAGGTCCATGGCGAGGAAGGCTGCGTCCGAGGCGATATCGATCAGGCGGAATGGCTCGTTGAACTCGATGCAGTCGAACAGCACCACCTGATCATCCAGCAGGGTGGCGTTTCCTAGGTGGATGTCGCCGTGGCATTCGCGGATCGAGCCATTGGCCGCGCGTGCGGCCAGCAGCGGCTCAAGACGCGCGCAGTTGGCTTCGGTCCAGGCTTCCAGGGCTTCCAGCTGCTGCAGGTCGGCTGCGTCACTGAGCATCGGGCGGATCTGCTCGAAGTTCTGCCGCATCGGCGCGACGATTGCCTCAGGTGTGCACAGTGCGTGGCTGGTTGCGACGACTGGGGTCGAGCCGTGGAAGTCGGCAATCTGTTTGGCCAGGGCATCGATATGCGCCTCGCTCAATTCACCGCGTGCCTGTACGTCACTGAGTAGCTGGCTTTGCGGGAATTGGCGCATTTTCAGCGCGTACTCGATGGCCGGGCCGCTACCGCCGAGTTGTGGCGCATCAACGCTGCCACTGATCGGCAGTACGTCCAGGTAAAGGCCTTGGGTCAGGCGCTGATTGAGGCGCAGCTCTTCCTTGCAGAAGTGTTCGCGGGCACTTAGCTCGGTGAAGTCGAGAAAACCGAAGTTCATCGGCTTCTTGATTTTGTAGGCAAAAGGGCCGGTGAGCACCACCCAGGAAATATGGGTTTCGATAACCTGGAACTGCTCCACGGGATGAGGGTAGAGGGCCGGGTTCTGCAGTGCTGCGATCAGAGCTTGGCTCACGGGCGATCCTTGGCGTTGTGCTGAATAAGAGGCGGCCATTATGGCCGCTAAGGTCCCGTCTGCAAACCGCTGCTATGGCCTGCTGGCAAACAGGCAAAGTGCGTATAATGCCGCGCCATGACTCGTACCCGATCTTCCCGTCCCCGTTCTAAACGCCGTTCCGGCGGTATGCGCCCCTGGTTGGGCTGGGCTATTAAGCTCGGTCTGGTGGGTTTGGTGGTGCTCGCCGTGTTTGCGGTTTATCTCGATGCAGTGGTGCAGGAGAAATTCTCCGGCAAGCGCTGGACTGTGCCCGCCAAGGTCTATGCCCGGCCGCTTGAGCTGTTCGTTGGGCAGAAACTGGCCAAGGATGACTTCCTCAAGGAGCTGGATGCCCTGGGCTATCGCCGTGAAAACGCGGTGGCTGGCCCCGGTGGTGTGTCGGTGGCAGGCAACAATATCGAGCTGCATTCTCGCGGTTTTCAATTCTACGAGAGTACCGAGCCCTCGCAGCGCGTGCGCGTGCGCTTCTCGGGTGACTATGTAGCGGCTTTGACTCAGGCTGGCGGCGGCAATCTGGCAGTAGCGCGGCTTGAGCCGTTGCTGATCGGCGGGCTGTACCCGGCGCACCAGGAAGATCGCGTGCTGATCAAGCTGGAGCAGGTGCCGCCTTATTTGGTGGAGACCCTGGTGGCGATTGAGGATCGTGAGTTCTTTAATCACTTCGGTGTGTCGCCCAAAGGTATCGCCCGCGCGGTGTGGATCAACGCTACTGCCGGTCAGCTGCGCCAAGGCGGCAGTACTCTGACTCAGCAGTTGGTGAAAAACTTCTACCTGACCAATGAGCGCACCTTGGTCCGCAAAGCCACTGAAGCCATGATGGCGGTGCTGCTGGAGTTGCATTATGAGAAGAAGGACATTCTCGAGGCGTACCTCAATGAAGTGTTCCTCGGTCAGGACGGTCAGCGTGCGGTGCATGGCTTTGGTCTGGCCAGTCAGTATTTCTTCAGCCAGCCGCTGTCCGAGCTGAAGCTTGATCAGGTGGCGCTGCTGGTGGGGATGGTCAAAGGACCGACCTACTACAATCCGCGGCGCAACCCTGAGCGCGCCTTGGAGCGGCGCAATCTGGTGCTCGATGTACTGGCAGCACAGGGCGTAGCCAGTGCTGCAGAAGTGGAAGCAGCGAAACAGAAGCCGCTGGGCATTACTCGGCGAGGCAGTCTGGCGGACAGCTCGTTCCCGGCCTTTCTTGATCTGGTCAAGCGTCAGCTGCGCGAGGATTATCAGGAGCAGGACCTTACCGAAGAAGGTCTGCGCATCTTCACCAGCTTTGATCCGATCATGCAGCTCAAGGCCGAAAGTGCCTTGGCCGACACCCTGAAACGCCTGTCCGGGCGCAAAGGGGTTGATCAGGTCGAGGCTGGGATGGTGGTGACCAGTCCGGAAAGTGGTGAGGTGCAGGCGATTATTGGCAGCCGTCAGCCGCGTTTTGCCGGTTTCAACCGAGCGCTGGATGCGGTAAGGCCGATTGGCTCACTGATCAAGCCGGCAATCTATCTGACGGCTCTGGAGCGTCCTAGCCAGTACACCTTGACCAGTCTGCTGGAAGATCAGCCGTTCTCGATCAAGGGTCAAGACGGTCAGGTGTGGAGCCCGCAGAACTACGACCGCAAGGCCCACGGCACGATTTACCTATATCAAGGGTTGGTCAATTCTTACAACCTGTCGACCGCCAAACTCGGTCTTGAAATGGGCGTGCCAGAGGTGCTCAAGACCCTGAATCGATTAGGTGTCGAGCAGAAGTGGCCGGCGTATCCGTCGATGTTGCTCGGCGCTGGCGGGCTGAGCCCGATGAACGTGGCAAATATGTATCAGACCCTGGCCAATGGCGGCTTCAACACACCATTGCGCGGTATTCGCAATGTGCTGACGGCAGATGGCGAGCCGCTCAAGCGGTATCCGTTCCAGATTCAACAGCGTTTTGACAGTGGCGCCATCTACCTGCTGCAGAACGCCATGCAACGTACGATGTCAGAAGGTACAGGGCGCTCGGTCTACAGCCAGCTGCCGCGTTCTCTGGCGTTGGCCGGCAAGACTGGTACCAGTAACGACTCGCGCGATAGCTGGTTTGCCGGTTTCAGTCAGGATGTTCTGGCGGTGGTGTGGCTGGGGCGTGATGACAATGGGCCGACACCGCTGACCGGTGCCACTGGTGCGCTGCAGGTGTGGACGGACTTTATGCGCAAGGCCGACCCGCTGCCGTTGGATATGCCCGTGCCGGATAACGTGGTACAGGCCTGGGTGGATGCCAGTAGCGGTCAGGGTACCGACCCGAGTTGTCCGAATGCAGTACAGATGCCGTATATTCGCGGCAGCCAACCTGTCGCCGGGCCGGCCTGTGGTATTCAGGCGCCGGTCAACGAAGTGATGGATTGGGTACGCGGCTGGTTGGATTAAGTGAAGAGGGTGTGATGTGAATAAGTGGTTGATTCCAGCTGTAACGGCTTCGTTGATGTTGGCTGGTTGCAGCAGTGTGCCGCGCGGCTCAATTCCGGTAGTTGAAGGCGGCAGTGCGGTAGCCGGCGCTCAGTCGGGTACGCCAGGCGGCTATGGTGCCCCCGCTGCACAGCCTCAGGCCCTGCCGGAAGATTCTGGTGTGGTGGTGATGGTGCCTGGCGGTGGCGGTAGTTCCGCGCCGATTCAGTCGTTCCCTGCAGGCAATGCTCCGCTGGATACCGGCACCTCCACGCAGCCCTGGAGTGCTACGCCGCCCGCCACAACCCAAGGCGGCTATGCCGCGCCGTCGCCCAGTGGTATTCCAAATGGTGGCTTGGCCATGGATGAGCAGTTGGATGGCCCAGTCCTGGCCTTGTTGACTACGGCTCAGCAGCAGCAGGGCGGTGGCGATCTGAATGGCGCCGCTTCTAGTTTGGAGCGCGCCCAGCGTATTGCCCCGCGTGAGCCGCAGGTGCTCTATAAGCTTGCCGAAGTACGCTTGGCTCAGGGTGACGCGGCGCAGGCCGAACAATTCGCTCGTCGTGGCTTGAGCTATGCCAGCGGTCGTCCTGCATTACAGGCCAGTCTGTGGAATCTTATCGCCCAGGCTCGTGAACAACAGGGTGATGCTGCTGGTGCCGCACAGGCCCGTGAGCAGGCGCGAGTCAACCTCTGATGGATGCACGTGTGCTTGCTCTGGCAGAGCAGTTGCTGCTGATCGAACGCGAGTTGCGTGTGCTGGGCTGGTGGGAGGGACAAGCGCCCAGCGCTCAGGCACTTTCCAGTCAGGAGCCGTTTTGCGTCGATACGCTGGCGTTCGAGCAGTGGCTGCAGTGGATCTTCCTACCAAGGATGAAGCAGGTTCTGGAGGCTGGGGCTGCATTGCCCAGTGTTTCCGGGATTCAGCCGATGGCCGAGCAGGTGTATGGCGGTCAGGCCAAGAAGGCCAGAGCGCTGATCAAACTGCTGGGTGAATTTGATCAGCTGATTGTTGGCGCGACCTGAGCCGCGCCCACAGACTTACTTACAGTTTTCGCTAATCGACTTCTGCGCTTCGCTGATACGGCTCTGGCGCTCTTCTTCGCTTAGACGACGCACTTCACCATCTACATCCACTCGTACGCGTGGGTTGTTCTGCAGCTGTGCCAGGTTGGTGCGTACATCTTCGCAGTACTTCTTACGCTCCGCTTCTTTGGCGGCAACTTCCTGCTTGACCTTCTCATCAATGGCCGCCTGCTCGGGGTCTGCGATGCTTTCGAAGGTCGGCGCCGCTTTCTTCTCTTCTGCTGCTACAGGTTTTGGCGGCGGTGTTGCGGTATTGATGCTGGTGGCGTCTTGGCCTTGTGGCGGTTGTGCGCTGAAGTGCGTTACGCCTTGGGCGTCGACCCACTTGTAAACCTGGCTGGCCATGGCGGTGGCGCTCATGGCGAGCAGCAAGCTGCTGGTGATCATCATGCGGCGCATGCGGTTTCCTTATATTGAGCTGCGGTGCCTGCCGACTACTATAACCAAAATGTTCGAATCGTCATCCTGCGCTGCGTCACAGCAGAAGATTGCAGATTCAATCACGGATTGCTTGACTTGGCAGCGCTGAATCCGAACAATTCCACGCTCGCTGTAGTGGAGTCCGCCGCAAGCAGGCTTTAGCTCAGTAGACATGAGGTGCACACCCGCGCCGACCTGTTACACCCGCAACGCGTTACCTCGCGCTGGGTGGGAAAACCCCGCAACACTTTGGGGCATTCCCAATACTTGCTCAGTTGTAGCTGACGTAGTCGGCGACCACCGTCGCTCATGCTCTGCTGACAGTAAACCTATCTTAGGCCGTCCTCCTTGTTGGGCGGTTTTCTGGCGTTTTAGAGGTGAACAACGTGGAGCTTTTATCCGGCGCTGAAATGGTCGTCCGCTTTTTGCGTGACGAAGGCGTTAAGAACATCTATGGGTACCCGGGCGGTGCTCTTCTACACATCTACGATGCCCTGTTCAAAGAGCCGGAAGTCCAGCACATCCTGGTTCGTCATGAACAAGCGGCAACCCATATGGCTGACGGTTATGCCCGTGCCACCGGTAAAGCCGGTGTGGTGCTGGTAACGTCCGGTCCTGGCGCAACCAATGCCATCACCGGTATTGCCACCGCTTATATGGATTCCATTCCGATGGTGGTGTTGTCTGGCCAGGTGCCAAGCAACATGGTCGGCACTGATGCGTTCCAGGAAACCGATATGATCGGTATCTCCCGGCCGATCGTGAAACACAGTTTCATGATCAAGCATGCCTCGGAAATCCCGGAAGTTCTTAAGAAAGCCTTCTATCTGGCGCAATCGGGTCGTCCGGGCCCGGTTGTCGTGGACATTCCGAAGGACATGACCAATCCGGCTGAGAAGTTCGAGTACGTCTATCCGAAGAAGGTCAAGCTGCGCTCCTACAGCCCAGCTCTGCGCGGTCACTCCGGGCAGATCCGCAAGGCGGCCGAGTTGCTGCTGACGGCCAAGCGTCCAGTGATCTATTCCGGTGGTGGCGTGATCATGGGCGGTGCTGCAGCGCCGCTGACTGAGCTTGCGCAAATGCTCAATCTGCCAGTCACCAACACCCTGATGGGCTTGGGCGGCTATCCCGGCACCGATCGCCAGTTCCTCGGCATGCTCGGTATGCACGGTAGCTACACCGCCAACCTGGCCATGCACCACGCCGATGTGATCCTGGCGGTTGGCGCACGCTTCGATGACCGGGTGATCAACGGCGCGAGCAAGTTCTGCCCGAATGCCAAGATCATCCACGTCGATATCGATCCGGCCTCCATCTCCAAGACCATCAAGGCCGATATCCCAATCGTCGGTCCGGTTGATAGCGTGATGACCGAGATGGTCGCGATCCTTAAAGAGATCGGCGAGCAGCTGAACAAGGATGCGCTGGCCAGCTGGTGGAAGCAGATCGAAGAGTGGCGCGGTGGCCGCATCATGTTCCCTTACGACAAGGGCGACGGCAGCATCATCAAGCCGCAAACCGTGATCGAGACCCTGTCCGAAGTCACCGGTGGCGACGCCTTCGTGACCTCCGACGTGGGGCAGCACCAGATGTTTGCTGCCCAGTACTACCGCTTCAACAAGCCGAACCGTTGGATCAACTCCGGCGGCCTGGGCACTATGGGCTTTGGTTTCCCTGCAGCCATGGGTGTCAAGCTGAGCTTCCCGGATGACGAGGTCGCCTGCGTAACCGGTGAAGGCAGCATCCAGATGAACATTCAGGAGCTGTCGACCTGCCTGCAGTACGGTTTGCCGGTGAAGATCGTCAACCTGAACAACGGTGCGCTGGGTATGGTGCGCCAGTGGCAGGACATGAACTACGGGAGCCGTCACTCGCATTCCTACATGGAATCGTTGCCGGACTTCGTCAAGCTGGCCGAGGCCTATGGCCATGTCGGCATGCGCATCACTGATCTGAAGGATCTAAAACCGAAGATGGAGGAAGCCTTCGCGATGAAAGATCGCCTGGTGTTCCTCGATATCCAGGTTGATACCAGTGAGCACGTCTACCCGATGCAGATCAAAGACGGAGCAATGCGCGATATGTGGCTGAGCAAGACGGAGCGTACCTAATCATGCGACACATTATTTCCCTGCTGCTGGAAAACGAGCCCGGCGCATTGTCCCGCGTGGTCGGTCTGTTCTCGCAACGCAACTACAACATCGAAAGCCTGACGGTGGCGCCGACTGAAGACCCGACTTTGTCGCGTCTGACGCTGACCACTGTGGGCCACGATGAAGTCATCGAGCAGATCACCAAAAACCTCAACAAGCTGGTCGAGGTGGTCAAGCTGGTCGACCTGTCGGAAAGCGCTCACGTCGAGCGTGAACTGATGTTGGTCAAGGTCAAGGCCACCGGCGCTCAGCGCGCCGAGGTCAAGCGCACCACCGACATCTTCCGTGGGCAGATCGTCGATGTGACCAGCAGCGTGTACACCATTCAGTTGGCCGGCACGAGCGACAAGCTGGACAGCTTTATCCAGGCCATCGGCACTGCGTCGATTCTTGAAACAGTACGCAGTGGTGTTACCGGCATTGCACGTGGTGACAAGGTGCTGAGCATCTGATTGCGTTGTACTAACAAAACGAAAAGCCCTCGGAGAATACCTCCTGAGGGCTTTTTGCATTTTGGGGTAAATGCCTTTAGCGTTGGCGATTCCAGAACGCGTTGATCAGTGGATCTTTAAGGCGCTTCTCCAGCGCGAACAGGCCGATGTCGTAGGCGGTCAGCGCCGGCTGAATATCGTAGATACGGATGCGTGCAGTCAGTGGGCTGTTGTCGAGAACGATCTGTGGCACCACGCCAATACCAAAACCCAGGCTGACCATGCTGACAATGGCTTCATTTCCGCTCACCTGGGCGTAAATGCGCGGTTTGATGTTGTGGTTTCTTAACCATCGATCGGTGCGGGTTCGGGCAAGGCCTTCCTCCGAGAGGATCATCGGCACATCTCGCCAGCTTTCCGCTGTGGGATGCCTAAGCTGTTCTTCGCTCAATAGCTGAGGTGATTGCGGTCCGATAAAACACAGCGCTGAGCGGGCTATCGGTTGAAATTCGATGCCGGCCGGCAAACTGTCGGGGCGGGCGCCGATGGCCAGATCTTCCAGTCCTTCTTGCACGCGCTCTACTGCTTTGGCCGGGTCGCCGGTGTGCAGCTTCATTTCAATGCGTGGGTAGTCCTGGCGAAAGCTGCTCAAAATGTCATAGAGGAAGCTGTAGCTGGCCGTTACCGAGCAATACAGGGAGAGCTCGCCATGGAGGATTAACTGATCCTGCTTGAAGGTCTGGCGGATGGCCTGCCAGCCGTTCATGACTTCGCTGGCGTACTCGCGGAACTGCTGGCCCTCGCGGGTCAGGCGCACTGAGCGGTTGTCACGCAGAAATAGCGGGGCGCCCAGTTCGTCCTCAAGCTGTTTGATGCTGCGGCTGAGCGCGGAAGGGCTGACGTGTTGCTCACGGCTGGTTTTACCGAAGTGCAGGTTATCGGCCAAAGAGAGAAAGAGTCTGAGTGCGTGACTATCCATGATTGTTTCAAATATTGGCATGTTGTGTTGCAAATATATCATTTTACGCAATGTGGCGGATCACTTAAGGTGTCTTCGTCGCGGTGCGTGCACCCCATCCCTTTTCGATTAGAAAGAGCCAAGAACATGAAAGTTTATTACGACAAAGATTGTGACCTCTCAATCATCCAAGGTAAGAAAATTGCCATCATTGGTTACGGCTCCCAGGGCCACGCTCAAGCGTGCAACCTGAAAGATTCCGGCGTTGACGTAACTGTTGGCCTGCGCAAAGGTTCGGCCACTGTTGCCAAGGCTGAGGCTCATGGCCTGAAAGTGACTGACGTTGCTTCCGCTGTTGCTGCTGCCGACCTGGTCATGATCCTGACCCCGGACGAGTTCCAGTCCTCGCTATACAAGAACGAAATCGAGCCGAACATCAAGAAAGGCGCGACCCTGGCCTTCTCCCACGGCTTCGCCATCCACTACAACCAGGTTGTGCCGCGTAGCGATCTTGACGTGATCATGATCGCGCCGAAAGCTCCGGGCCACACCGTACGCTCCGAGTTCGTCAAGGGTGGTGGCATTCCTGATCTGATCGCGATCTACCAGGATGCTTCCGGCAATGCCAAGAACGTTGCTCTGTCCTACGCCGCTGGCGTGGGTGGCGGTCGTACCGGCATCATCGAAACCACCTTCAAGGACGAGACTGAAACTGACCTGTTCGGCGAGCAAGCCGTTCTCTGTGGCGGTACTGTTGAGCTGGTTAAAGCCGGCTTTGAAACTCTGGTTGAAGCCGGTTACGCGCCTGAAATGGCTTACTTCGAGTGCCTGCACGAACTGAAGCTGATCGTTGACCTCATGTACGAAGGCGGTATCGCCAACATGAACTACTCGATCTCCAACAACGCCGAGTACGGCGAGTACGTGACCGGCCCGGAAGTCATCAACGCCGAATCCCGTCAGGCTATGCGCAATGCTCTGAAGCGCATCCAGGACGGCGAATACGCCAAGATGTTTATCAGCGAAGGCGCAACCGGCTACCCTTCGATGACCGCCAAGCGTCGAAATAACGCTGCTCACGGCATCGAAATCATCGGTGAGCAACTGCGCTCCATGATGCCGTGGATCGGTGCCAACAAAATCGTCGACAAAGCCAAGAACTAAGGTTTTATGACGTAAGAAAAAACGCGGCCACGGCCGCGTTTTTTCATGGTGCGGCAAGGCTTCTGGTATAAAGCCTGAGAGTTGCATTGATACTGGCGTGAACCCTAGTCGTCAGCGTCGGTCGAATTTTCCAAATCCGTTGCAAGGTATTGTTCATGAACGAACGTCCAGATGAACCCCAGTCGCCCCCCGAAACAGAAAGCTTGTTGCCCATTGACGAGCATGTAGAAGAGGGGCACGACGACGAGGGTCGCAAGGTTCGTCATCGCGGCATTTATCTGCTGCCAAACCTGTTTACCACGGCCAATCTGTTTGCCGGCTTCTACGCCATCATCAATGCCATGAACGGTAACTTCTATGTGGCAGCGGCGGCGGTGTTCGTCGCTATGGTGCTTGATGGTCTGGATGGCCGTGTTGCACGCCTGACCAATACCCAGAGTGCCTTCGGTGCCGAGTATGACTCGCTGTCCGATATGGTCGCCTTTGGTGTGGCTCCGGCCTTGCTGGCGTTCGAGTGGGCGCTGGGTAGCATGGGCAAGGTAGGTTGGATGGTGGCCTTTATCTATGTCGCCGGTGCGGCCTTGCGTCTGGCACGCTTCAATACGCAGATCGGCAGTGTCGATAAGCGCTACTTTATCGGTCTGGCCAGCCCCGCAGCTGCCGGCGTGGTGGCGGGTACGGTCTGGGCCTTTAGCGATTTCGGCATCAAGGGCTCGAATATGGCTTTTGCCGTGGCGATCCTGGTGGCGGCCGCGGGTGTGCTGATGGTCAGCAACATCAAGTACTACAGCTTCAAGGATCTCGACTTGAAGGGGCGCGTGCCCTTTGTGGCGATTCTGGCGGTGGTGCTGGTCTTCGCCGTGGTCTTCAGTGATCCGCCGCGTATCTTGCTGATAATCTTCCTGGCATATGCCGCATCAGGGCCTATCCAGTATCTGCTGCAGTTACGACGTCGTAAAACGACTGAGTAATGAGTCTGCCGCCGAAGCCGTTGATGTTCGCATCAACGGCTTCGGCGTTTCTGCTTTAGCCGTTTCCTTGCCTTATACCGCCGTTCTTGGGGATTGTGCCTTTGCTGTCACGCCCGTGGTTGGGGGCGGCGGGTAGTGGGCTGCCATAAAAACGTAATATGCCTTGACCTGGCTTCGCTTGCCCCTATAATGCGCACCTCTTCCGGCGCAGATCTCTCGGAAAACTTATTCTAAAACAATAAGTTAGCTTTAAAAGAGAGGTTGCAAAGCAGTGTAAGCTGTGTAGAATGCGCCGGGCTGACGGGGTGGTGGTTTTATCCTGTTGGTGGCTTCGATCAGGTAGATCGGTAGCGGTTGAAGAGGTGGTTGACAGCGGTTTGAAACGCTGTAGAATTCGCCTCCCGCTAACGAGAAGCTGGATGTTGGTCGGGGATGCAAGTGGTTGAGTAGAAAGAACTTCTTCGGAAAGAACTTCGAAAAATAGCTTGACGGAAGATGAGGCTGCTGTAGAATGCGCGCCTCGGTTGAGACGAAAGAATCAACCACCCGCTCTTTAACAACTGAATCAAGCAATTCGTGTGGGTGCTTGTGAGGTAAGACTGCTAGTCGCA
>NZ_CAXAOM010000005.1:0-296775 GCF_963970955.1 Pseudomonas sp. EA_35y_Pfl2_R111
CGATCGTGCTGACCCAGGCGCAGATCACCAATGGCGTGACCTTCGATGTCGCCCGTCCGGCCGATGGCCAGACCGTCAGCGCCACGGCCACCGTCACCGATACCGCCGGCAACACCTCGGCACCGGGTACGGACAGCGCGGTGGTCGGTGACACCACTGGACCGAACGTCGTTATCAGCACCACCGACAGCAATCTATCGGTCGGAGAAGGCACGACGCTGACCTTTACCTTCAGCGAAGCGGTTACTGGCTTTACCGCCAGCGATATCACCCCGTCGGGCGGCACAATTAGCAATCTGGTGCAATCGGCAGGCAATCCGGCGGTCTGGACGGCTACGTTCACCTCAACAGGCGGCGGCTCGCCGAGCGTCAACTTGCCTGCTGGCAGCTATACCGATTTGGCCGGAAACGCAGGCACTGCGGGCAGTTTGAATCTCAATAGTGATCCAATTGCTACTAATGACAGCTACCTGATTTCCGGGCTGACCGGTCAGTACTTTGGCTACAGCGAAGGAGTTAATGGTGGCAACCTAACCAACCTTGCCCAGGTAGAAACCTTTATCAATGGCCGTGCACCTACAGCAACCTTCACTGCCACGAACTTGAACTATGGCCCGATAGGTAATGGCGGTTTGGGCAATGACACGAACCTGCAGACCTTCTTGGGTGGCGATAAATCAAGCCTTTCAAGCGATCCAGCGAATACCTCTGATGCCATTCTCAAGCTCAGCGGTCTGGTTAATCTGGCCGCTGGCAACTACCAATTCCGCGTAACGGCGGATGATGGTTTCAGTATCCGTATCAATGGCCAGACGGTTGCAGAATACAACGGTAACCAGGGGCCAACTGCTCGTGAGTCCGTAGTATTCACGGTGCCCCAAGGCGGCGCGCAGCAGGTTGAGATTGTCTATTGGGACCAAGATGGCAATGCCCAACTGACCGTTGAGTTGCGTCCTCAAGGCGGTAGTTATGCAGTCGTGGGCGGCAGCTCACTGCAGCATGAAAACCCAGCCCTGGTAACCAATGAAGATCAGGCCTTGACCATCAGCCCAGCGACCCTGCTGGGTAACGACACAGACCCGGATGGCAACCCAATCAGTATTCTCAGTGTGCAAGGGGCAACGCATGGCACCGTCGCGCTGGTTGGCGGCAACGTGGTGTTCACCCCTGACGCCAACTACAACGGTTCGGCAACCTTCACTTACACCGTAAGCGATGGCTTGGGTGGTCTTTCCACAGCAACGGTGACGCTCGGCATCAAGGCGATTAACGATGCACCGGTGGCCGTTGCCGATAGCGCCACTACCAATGAAGACACACAAGTCACCATCAACGTGCTGGCCAATGACACCGATGTTGATGGCGACATTCTGACGGTTACCGGGGCCACCGCCAGCAATGGCACTGTGGTGGTCAACGCCGACAACACCCTGAGTTTTACGCCTGCCAGCAACTTCAGTGGCACAGCACTGATTCAGTACAGCATCAGTGATGGCAAGGGCGGCACCTCGAGCGCTCAGGTAACGGTAGCTGTGACACCGCAAGCGGATGCCCCATTGATCTCGCCAGTGTCCAACATTTTTGTGCTTAACCCTGGTGCAACAGTGATCTCAACGGGCAGCACAGACACGTCGATCAACACAGCAGCGGCCAATGCTGGCGATGGTATCTCGCAAGCCAACCTGGAGGCCGAGCTGGGCCTGAATGCAGGCTACCTTGATGACCGTTTCAACCCGACCGGGCCGAACGTTAATCACGACGGCAATGTTAATGTGCTGGACGGCAAAGTGACCCATGCCGACTACAGCATGGTCAGTGGCACAACAGTCAGCTGGAACTACGCATTTACCAATGGCGAGAACCTCACCAGCGAAGTACAGAACGGTTATAACGATTTGGTCGTGTTGATCGTGACAGACCCTGCTGGTAACCGTAATGCCTTCCTGGTCGACTCGTCAGAGTCTAAATTCCCGAGTCTCACCAGCAACGGTACGTTCAGTTATACCGCGACCCAGAATGGCAATTACAGCTTCAGCTGGCTGGTACTCAACGGCCGCGACGGTCTTAAAGACTCGTCTCTATCGTTAACAAATACCAACTTCACCCAGGCTGGCAACGCCGCGCTATATGGTGCCCCCATTGCGTTATTACTCGCAGCACAGCTGGTCGACAAGGACGGTTCAGAATCCCTGAGCCTCGTACTTTCAGGGCTGCCGACCGGCGCCAGCCTCAGCGCAGGTACCAACAATGGCAACGGCAGCTGGACGCTAAGCGCCAGCGACCTGAGCAACCTGCATCTGCTGCCACCTGCTGGCTATACCGGAACGTTGAACCTGACGCTAACCGGCACCGCCACAGAAGCAGCCAATGGCCACACGAGCAATAGTTCAGAGTCGTTCAGCGTCACCATCGGTGAGACCACCAACACACTGACCACCGCCACTGCCGGCAATGACAACCTTACCGGTACGTCGGGTAATGACCTGATTCGTGGCTACAACGGCGATGACACGCTCAACGGCGGTAGTGGTAATGACCTGATCTATGGCGGCGCCGGTAATGACGCCCTCAACGGTGGCTCCGGCAACGATCATCTTTACGGCGGGATTGGCAACGACACATTGAATGGCGATGCCGGGAACGACTTCCTCAATGGTGAAGCCGGCAACGATATTCTCAATGGCGGTGCCGGAGACGACATTCTGCGTGGTGGTCTCGGTAACGACACGCTGACTGGCGGTGCAGGCAAGGATCTATTCCTCTGGCAGCGCGGTGATCTAAACACCTCAGGCGGCCGGGATATTGTCCGGGACTTCAACGTGGGCGAAGGCGACCGCATTGACCTGCATGATCTGCTGCAAGGCGAGAATGACGGCAATATTCTCAATTACCTGCGCGTCGATACTGCCACTGCAACACTGCAGATTAGTACCACAGGCCAGTTCGGTGCCGGTGGTAGTGCCGATGTGACCATCAAGCTGGAGAATGGCAGCGGCGGTAATTTCAATATCAACCCTGGCAACCTCAGCCAGGCTGATCTGGTTAACTCGCTGATTGCCGGTGCCGACCCCATGATCAAAGTCGATCACACCTAAAGTCGACCACGCCTAATGACCACAACCCCGCTACCATAAGGTGGCGGGGTTGTTTAGTCAGATGGCCACTAAGGCAAGGAGCGGTCGATGTTGTATGTAAAGCGAGATGCCTGGGGCAATTTGCAGCAGGTAGAAGCAGCGCCCTTCGAAGGAATGGATGGCGAACTACTGGCGGACAGCCAGGAAGCACAAGCCTGGTATGCCAACCAGACCGTAGAAAGCAGCCTGCTGCAACTCAAGCAGAGTGACCTGGATATGATCCGGGTACTGGAAGACTTGATTACCGTGCTGATCCGCAAGGGTGTAGTACGTATCACTGATCTACCGGAAGCAGCGCAAGGCAAGCTGGTCGGTCGTAGCAAGGCGCGGGATGCGCTGGGTGGCTTGCATCGACTGATTAATGACGACGAATCTGAGCTGATCTGACGCTACGCTGCATCAAACTAACAAAGCTCGCGGGAAGCCCGCGTCTACTGGATCGGCAGACTGCTAGCGCCAAGGTCCCGGCTCACCAAATAGACGTCCCTGCACGCCATTGATACCCATAGCGCGTAGCACTTGCCACTCCCCTTCGCTTTCCACGCGCTCGGCAATCAGCGGCAGGTCAATGCTGTTGGCTGCACGCTGCATGGCTTCGATAAACAGGCGTTTGTCGTTTTCCTGATCAATATCGCGAATATAGCTGCCATCAACCTTGAGGTAACCGAGACCAAGCTTGGCCAGGTTGCCGATCATGCTGAAGCGCCCACCAAAGTGCTGTAAGCCGAGGCCAAAGCCCAGGCTGCGCAGGCGTTGGGTCAGGTTTTCCAGCGCGGACTGATCGGGCAACTGATCCTCATCCAGTTCCAAGGTCAGGCGCGGTCCCAGTTGGCGGTGTTGCTGCAACTGGGCATACAACGCTGCCAGCGCCTGTGGGTCGCGAATGCTACTACCGGAAAGGCTCAGCGCCACGGCTGCCTGATGACTGTATAGCTGCGTCAGCACCAGACCGAGCATCACCCGATCCAGGCGCGCCGCCCAGCCGAAACGCTCGACCCAGGGCAGGAAGCGCCCGGCGGGAATCACCGCGCCCTGCTCATCGATCACCCGCGCCAGCACCTTGTGGTGCAGCACGCGTGCGGGTTCGTCGGCAGCTACCACCGGCTGGAAGAACAACTGAATACGGCCCTGCTCCAGCGCCTGATCGAGCAGGCGATACCAGCTTTGCCCCTCGTCCACGGCCAGAGATTGCTCGGCCAATTCATTGAACGCCCAACTCGGCTGCGCCTGGCTGGCAGCCAGCGCCAACGCGGCATCCAGGGCGCGGTACAATTCGTCTTCCGCCGCACCAGGAGCAAAGCTGGTCAAGCCGATATGCGCTACCGGCAAACAGTCACTGGCACCGGTCTGCTGCAGACTGTGCAGCGTCTGCTCAAGCTGCTCGGCCAGTTGCAGTGCTTCGCCGCGCTCAAGCCCAGGCGCCAGCAAAGCGAACTCACCGCCTCGATTGCGCGCCAGTACAAAGCGACCCTGGCTGAGCTGTTGCAGCTGTTCGGCGATGCTGATCAGCAGTTGATCGGTACGTTGGCCGCCCAAGCGCTGATTGAGGCCACTCAGGTCATTGACCCGCAGCAACAGCAGATAACCGCTGCAGGCCTGCTCCTCAACGTTGAGCCGTGCGTGCAGCTGCAAATCGAAATAACGTCGGTTGGCCAGCCCGGTCAGGCTGTCTTGATAGGCTTCGGCACGCAGCACTTCACTGCGCGCGGCCTCCTCGGCAAACAGCGCTTTGAGCTTGCCGACCATCTGGTTCATGGCGTTGACCACCCGGCGAAACTCGGGGGTTTTTGGCAACTCCGGCAAGCTGAGGAATTCACGGCGGGCGATGGCATTGGACTGTTCGACCATATAGTCCAACGGGCGCAGCTGACGCTTGAGCAGCAACACACCCAGCGCAATACACAGCACGCCGCTGAGGGTCAGCCACAGCAGATTGCCCAAGGTGCTCTGCCAGAGCTTGCCGACGGCAAACAGCGGATGGCTGATCACTTGCACCTGCGCGGCTTGCCGCCAGCCGTCGCTGACAATCGCATCGCCCTGGGCGGCTTCCAGATCGACCAGTTGCGCGAACCACTGCGGCGCCTCACCGCTTACCGGCACGCCGCTGCGTTCGACCAGCAGCTCGCCGGTCGCAGGATCGGTCACACGGATGCTTTCAAAATAGCCACTGTCGAAGATCGAGCTGACCATCAACTCGATCATCGCGGTGTCGTTGACATGCGGGCTGAGCGACAAACCCAGGGCCGTGGCGGCATCCTGGGCATGGGCGCGGAGCTGGTTGACCTGTTGCTCGCGCGAACTCTCGACGCTGACCAGAAAACTGCCGGTGAAATTCACCAGCATCAGCACGCAGATGGCGATAAACAGCTGCTTGAACAACGACATCAACCACTCCTGTCGAGCCCAGCGAGAAATGTCCGGGCTCAATTTCGCTTCTAATAATTCAGGTCAGTGCCGGCGCACGCACTTCGCAGGGACAGGGCGATACCGGGCAGCATCAGGTGCCCGGCAGAATTAGGCGCGGCACTGAAAAAGTGGCGGCGGCACGACGGCCGTCATGGTGCGGGGCATGGGCACAAAACACAATGTCCATAGCGGCAGCGGGGGCAATCTGGCGAGGGGGGAGATGATTATTTGCGATAACGGTCGCATGGATACACGACCGCTGTTCGAGAGACAGGAATGGCTTAAGCGCGGGTCAATCCCTGCAGATGCACAAAGCCAAACAACAGCACCTGCACCCGCTGAAGCCAGGGCTGTGGCTGGCCAACCAGACGCGCCTTGAATAGCAACAACTCGCCAAGATGCGCCAGCAGCATGCCGCCAGCAATCAAATTGACCGCCAGGTACCAGCCCTCGCCCATGGGGAAGAGCAGGTTGAGCAGCGCCAGCAACCAGAACGCGGCCAGCGCGCCTTTGGCGAATATTAGAACTTGCATACGTCACTCCTTAGTCTGGTAGTAAAAACCGCTGACCAGTCTGCCCTGAACCCTCCCTCGGTGCGTCCGCACTTTGGTCGGGTCGAGTGACGCAGCAACACTCAACGCAGCGTCAGAGCAATCGGTGCTTCGCTGAAATCGAAGCAGCCGAGGAAGGTCTTGATCTCCAGCAAGCTGCCATCGACCTTTACATCGCCCAGCAGCGCGCCTTTAAGCAGGCCGTTCTCGCCGCTCATCACGGTGTCCAGATACGTCTTGTCGAGGGTCAGCTTGAGCGTGGTGCCCTCGGGAATGCCCTGATGCAACTGCACCACACCGCGGCGTACCTCCAGGGCCCACTCCTCACCGATATCCGGGAAGCTGAAGCCCAGGGTCAGCTGGACATCATTAGCCTTGTCCGGATCGACCCGGGTAATCCAGTTCTGCAGGAAGATTCGCGCAGGGAAGTTCTGCAGCATATCCGCCGAAAGAAACGCGCTGCGCATGCTCAGCGCCATCTGCTGCACCTCATCACCGGCCAGCTTGCCCTCCAGTTCCATGGCGCTCATCAGGTACCAGTTGCGCCAGTTGATGTTCATGCTGGCGTAGCCCAGCTTGCGGAAACTACGCGCCTTGATATCGCGTGCCAGCTTGTCTTCGTTATCCACCTGAATCGCGTAGCTGGAAAGCTCGGCGGCCCATTGGTAATCGCCTTTGAGGTAGGCATCACCGGCGGCCAGCAGCAGCTTCTCACGACCACCCATCAGGCTGATCAGCCGCTCGGCCTTGTCTTTCGGCGGCAGCGGGTCGAGGGCCACCGGGTCACCCTGGAACCAGCCCAGGTAGCCGTTGTAGATCTGCCGTACGCTGTGTTTCACCGTGCCGTAGTACTCGCGCAGATAAGGCGTATAGCCGGCCAGGTGCGGCGGCAGTTTGACCTTCTCGACCAGCTCGTCCGGGGTCAGGCCCTTGTTCATCCAGCGCACGCTCTGGTCGTGGATATAGGCGATGCCGTCGCGGGTCATGCGCAGCACTTCCTCGACCTGGGCCTGGCCGCTCACCGGACGGCCGTGCAGCGGCACCATATGCTCCGCCTTATAAGCGCGCAGCTTGTCAAGGCTCTCGACCCACACCACCGGGTCGCGGAACTTGGTGCCGCGCAGGGTGTGAATATTCGGCAGGGTCGGCCCCTGCTCCACCTCGGCGCTGATCAGCACGCGGTTATCCGGCAGGTAGACGGTGATCTCGTCCGGGGCCTCACTGGGTACGTGGAGAAACTGCAGATCCAAACCGGCGATGCGGGTGTCGAGTTTGTCCTTGAAGGTCAGGGTCGGCGCGATAAAAGTCGAGGCCTCGACCTTGGCCAACGGGCCAATACCGGCGTTCATCTGCTCATGGTCACTGGCCGGCAGGCCAGCACCGAAGCTGTAGCCGGAGCGCACCGAGAGAATCGGCCCGACCAGCGCGCCCTGGGCCACCACATTGGCCAACAGGGTTTCATGGGCAATGATCTGCACCTCGCCGCTGCGCACCTGTTCTTCAGTGACGAATGCCTTTACGCCGTTGATATGGTCCGGGTGGAAGTGGGTATAGACCACCGCCTTGACCGGTTTGTCGCTGATCTTGCGAAACTCGGCCATGATCTTGCGCGACTCGCTGACCGCCTCACCGGTGTCGATGATGATCATCCCTTCCGGCGCCTCGATCATCGCCACGTTGCCCAGCTGCCAGCCGACGGCGGAATAGACGTTGCCGGCCACCTGGTAGACCTTCTGCGCGAAGTGCTTGCTGTGCTCGGCCAGTTCCGGGTGGATCGAGGCTTTGATCTGCTCTTCCGGCAAGGTCGCGTGGCCGGTCATGGGTAACGCCAGGCTCAGCAGCACGGCGGCAGTTCGGTTGAGTGAAAACATGCGAAGGCGCTCATTGTTAGTGGCAGTGCTGGAAGATTGGCCAAACGAAGTCAATAATTCCAATGCATTCCAAAACCAATAGCGATGCACAACGCGCATGAATGATTTACGCCAGCTCCGCCACTTTGTCGCCCTCGCCGAACACGGCCATTTCGCCCGCGCCGCCGAAGCCGTGCACCTAAGCCAACCAGCCCTAAGCCGCAGCATCCAGGCGCTGGAAGCCAGCCTCGGCTGCAACCTGGTCGACCGGCACAGCCGCGGTATCAGCCTGACCACCCACGGCCAGCTGGTACTGGAGCACGCTCAGCGTCTGCTGGCCGGCAGCCGCGCGCTGAAAAATGCGGTCAGTCAGCTGGGCAATCTGCAAACCGGTGAACTGCGCCTGGGTGCCGGCCCCTATCCCGCCGCGCGCTTGGTGCCACGGGCGCTCGGGCGCATGGCGCAGCGTTATCCACGGGTGCGGGTCAATCTGCAGATTGGCAACTGGCTGGAACTGCGCAGCAGCCTGCTGGATGACGCTCTGGAGTTGTTTGTCGCCGACAGCCGCGAGCTGATCGACGATCCCTTGCTGTGCATCGAGCCGTTGCAACGCCACAGCGGCGTGCTGTTCTGCCGCCCGGGGCATCCATTGCTGGAACAACCGGCGCTACGTATGCACGACCTGCTCGACTACCCCATTGCCGGCACCCAACTGCCACAGGCGGTCGAGCAAAACCTGCGCGCACTCAGCGGCCGTGAACAGCCGCTGAGTATTCAATGCGACAACTTTATGGTGCTCAAAGCCCTGGTGGCCGATAGCGACGTGTTGAGCATGGCGCCTTGGGATGTGGTGGCCGAGGATATCCAGACCGGCCGCCTGGCACGGCTGCCGCTGGAAGCAGGTGTGTTGACCGAGCAATCCGCCTACGCCCTGATCAGCCGCGCAGGGCATAGCCTGTCACCAGCGGCGCAGGCCATGCGGGAAGAGATACTGGCCGAAGATCAACTCTTCGGCCGTCAGCTTGAAGGCGCGCCGGATTCGTAGCGAGCCTAGAAATGGTGGTCAGTTGCGCTGCCGCTCCCAACCCTTCCGCTCATCGCGCCGGCCTTCGCGTCGATCATCACCACGACGATCAGCATTGCGCAGCACATCATGGCGCTGCGGGCGCTGCTGTAGATGATTGCGCGAGTGATCGCGATCACGGCGGCCATCCCAACCCGCGCGCGGTTGGGTTACGCGGTAGTCGTGGCGATTCTGGTATTTGTGCGTCTGGTAATGGCGCGGCTTTGGGGCCGGCACGTAATAGCGCGATGGGTGACGGTGATCATCGTAACGACGCCCGTCATGGTGGTAAGCCTTGTAGCGCTGCTGCGGCACCACATAAACCGGGTAACGCTGCGCCCGGTAATACGTGCTCGAATAATGCTGATCATAGCCATGATGGCCGTAGCCACTGCCGCCATATACCGCACAGCCGGTCAGGACCCACCCCAACAACGCAATAACAAAAATGGGTTTGAACACCATGCTGCCCTCCGTACTACCAGTGGATAAAAGGCCAGTGAATACTGGCCTTCTGAACCCGCTGAGAACAATCCAGTGCCTCAACAGCGACCTTTTTTAGCCTGTCCCGGCGGACAATGGGGCGGACCGCCACCACCATCGCCGATATCCACCCCGATTCCGGGAAGACGCAGGCTACAGCCCTGTGCGCTGAAGGCCAGAATGGCCACCAGCAATACGCTCAAATAGGTTTTCATCAGCAACGCCCCTGCATACGTAGACCCGGTGGACAGTGACCACCATTGCCACCGCCATAACCCACATCCACACGAACAGGCTCACCGATGCGCGCATGTACACCCGGCGCGCTGAAGGTACAGCCGCCCAGTAACAACACTAATAATGCCATCAGACTTAAAACACGCATTGCGATACTCCTCGAATGTCCCATAGGCATCAGGTGCCTGCGGTGACTCAGCATCCATCAATTACATGGACACTAACTTTGACCTGACCAAATACGCTCTGTTCAATGCGCAGAGAAATACAGTTCCAGACTGAGCAAGCGAATGCTACGCGCTGCTCTACTGCGCGATACCCAGCCCGCCGGCCAACGTAAAAGCCGCTTGAGAATCTGCGCATATCATCCACCTCCTATGCACATGTCGATAATTGGCACGATGCTCGCTTGACGATCTGCGTTCGATAAATTCAGGAACAACCCCGCTACGGCGGAGTTGCGGCACCACAACTTGCAATAGTCGACTAGGGTTCCGATTCGCTGAGCACTGCTTCGGCGGATGACTGGTCCGAGAGTTGACGACCTCACAATGGCCACGGCCGGGGTTACACGGCGGGATAAAAGCCCGGGAGAACGCACAGCACTGTTGTTCGCTTTCCTGTTCCCGCTTGCCTGACCCGAGGTTATCTATGCCACTACGTACTCTGCTCGCCCGTCTCACCTGCAGCTGCCTGCTGGCCAGCCTGCTGCTGCAACCGGCGCACGCCGCCACTGAGCCGAAAACCTTCAAGCTGTGCTGGTCGATCTTTGCCGGCTGGATGCCCTGGGGCTATGCCGCCACCGAAGGCATCGTCAACAAGTGGGCCGAGCAGTACGGCATCCGCATCGAAGTCAGCGAAGTGCCGGATTACGTCGGTTCCATCGAGCGCTACAGCGCCGGGGAGTTCGATGCCTGCTCGATGACCAATATGGATGCGCTGACCATCCCCGCCGCCGCAGGCGTGGACTCCACTGCACTGATCATCGGCGACTTCTCCAACGGTGCGGATGCCATTCTGCTGCGCGGCCCGGGCCTGACCCTGAAAGACCTCAAGGGCAAGACCGTGCTGCTGGTGGAGAACTCGGTATCGCACTACTTGCTCAGCCGCGCCCTGGAATGGGCCCTGCTCAAACCTGAGGATGTGACCATCCAGCACGTCTCCGACACGCAGATTGCCGAGGCCTTTCTCGCGGGGCAAGGCGACGCAGTGATTACCTGGAACCCGATCCTGGCCAAGATCAAGCAGCAGACCCAGGTCAGCCAGGTGTTCAGCTCCAACCTGATTCCTGGCGAGATCGTCGACCTCACCGTGGTCAACAGCAAGGTCCTCGCTGCCCACCCGGAGCTGGGCAAAGCGCTGACCGGTGCCTGGTTCGAAACCCAGCGCCTGATGGGCATGCCCACCGATGCTGGGCGCGCGGCACGAGCGAAGATGGCCAGCGCCGCCGGCACCACGCCGGAGGACTTCAGCCAGCAGCTGGACACCCTGCGCTCGTTCTACTCGCCGCGTTACGCCTTGGCGTTTGCCCGTGCCAACAAGATGCCCGAGCTGATGCAGCGGGTCGCCCAGTTCGCTGACCAACAGAAGCTGCTCGGCCACGACGGCAAAGGCCTGGACAAGCTCGGCATCGCCTTTAGCGGGGAACGCAGCCTGGGCAATGCCGACAACATCCTGCTGCGCTTCGATGGCAGTTATATGCAAATGGCCGCCGAGAAAAGCCTGTAGCCCAGCGCGCCCTGCAATGCAGCACGCCTGCGCCACCACGCACCGCCAGGGCGCACAACCCTGGCCTGGCACGAGCAGAAACCGCGTGCCAGTAGGCTAGATCAAGCTGGCACGATGTTCGCAATACCTACCTCGTGCAGGAACAACCCGCTGCGGCGGGATCGCGGCACCACAATTTGCAATAGCTGACTAGGGTTCCGATCCGCAATCACACGACCTGCGGGTGACTGGTCCGAGAGTTGGCGACCTCCTTCGAGGTTACACGGCGGGATAAAAGCCCGGGAGAACGCGCCCCACTCGTGGGGAACCGCCGCGCACTCCTGCCCGTACTTTCTCGAACTGGAGGCTCCACCATGCGTAAGACCCGTCTGTGTTCAGTACTCGCCGCCGGCCTGGCCGCTGCCATCAGCGTCAATAGCCACGCCGCGCCGAAATCCGACTTCAGCGTCTGCTGGACCATCTACGCCGGCTGGATGCCGTGGGAATACGGCGCCGCCGAAGGCATCGTCGACAAGTGGGCGAAAAAGTACGACATCAATATCGATGTGGTGCAGATCAACGATTACGTCGAGTCGATCAACCAGTACAGCGCCGGCCAGTTCGATGGCTGCACCATGACCAATATGGATGCCCTGACCATTCCGGCAGCTGGCGGCGTGGACAGCACCGCGCTGATCATCGGCGACTTCTCCAACGGCAACGACGGCGTCGTGCTCAAGGGCGAGAAGAAAACCCTAGGTGATCTCAAGGGCCAGAACGTCAACCTGGTCGAGCTGTCCGTTTCCCACTACCTGCTGGCCCGCGGCCTGGAAAAAGCCGGTCTCAGCGAGAAAGACCTGAAAGTGGTCAACACCTCCGACGCCGACATGGTCGCCGCCTTCTCCACCAGCGACGTCACCGCCGTGACCACCTGGAACCCGCTGCTGGCTGAGATCGAAGCCACGCCCAACGTGACCAAGGTGTTCGATTCCAGCCAGATCCCCGGTGAAATCATCGACCTGATGGTAGTCAACAGCGACACCCTCAAGGCCAACCCGGCCTTCGGCAAAGCGCTGACCGGCGCCTGGTACGAAATCATGGCCACCATGAGTGCCGACACCCCGGCCGGCAAGGCGGCTCGCGAGCATATGGCCAAGGCCTCCGGCACTGACCTGGCCGGCTACGAAGCACAGCTTGCCGCGACCAAGATGTTCTATTCGGCCAAGGACGCCGTGGCCTTCGTCACCAGCCCGAAACTGCCGGCCACCATGACCAAGGTTGCGGAGTTCTCCTTCGGCCACGGCCTGCTCGGTGAAGGTGCGCAAAGTGCCGATGCCATCGGTATGGGCTTCGCCAAGGACGTGACCACCGGCGACACCGGCAACCTCAAGCTGCGCTTCGACCCCAGCTATATGCAAATGGCGGCTGACGGCACCCTCTGACCGCTGCGTAGGGTGGATGACGCTCTGTTCATCCACCGTGAATTCGGTGTGGTGGTGGATGGATAAAACGCCATCCACCCTACGAATAACGAGATACCTATGCGCCTGATCAACCGCCACCCGGATCGCAGCGGTCGCCTGCTGCTGATCCTGCTGCCCTTCGCCCTGCTGCTGTTCGCCTATTTCGCAGGCTCGGCGCAGCGGCTGACGGAAAACCCCAACGACAAACTGCTGCCCAGCGCCAGCCAGATGGTGGCGGCGGTTGATCGCCTGGCCTTTACCGAGGACAAGCGCAGCGGCAACTACCTGTTCTGGCAGGACAGCGCCGCCAGCCTGTCACGCCTGACCATGGGCATCGGCATCGCCGCCATCGCCGGGCTGTGCTTAGGGATAGCTGCCGGAATCATTCCGCTATTCGGCGCGCCGTTGTCGCCCCTGCTCACAGTGCTGTCGATGGTGCCGCCACTGGCGATTCTGCCCATCCTGTTTATCGTTTTCGGCCTCGGCGAGCTGTCCAAGGTGATGTTGATCGTCATCGGCATCACCCCCTGCATCGCCCGCGACCTGGAACAACGTGCCCGCGAGATTCCCCAGGAAATCCTGATCAAGGCGCAGACCCTCGGCGCCAGCACCTGGACCCTGATTCTGCGAGTGGTGCTGCCGCAATTGCTGCCGCGCCTGCTGATCTCCCTGCGCCTGATGCTCGGCTCGGCCTGGCTGTTTCTGATTGCCGCCGAGGCCATCGCCAGCACCGATGGCCTGGGCTACCGGATATTCCTGGTGCGCCGCTATATGGCCATGGACGTGATCCTGCCCTACGTGGTGTGGATCACCCTGCTCGCCTGGCTGATGGATCTCGGCCTGCGCCAGACCATCCGCGTGTGCTTCCCCTGGTATGAAGGGGCCAAGTCATGAGCGCCTTTATCGAAGTGAAAAACGTCTGGCAGGAGTACGGCGATCAGGTCGTACTGGAAAGACTCAACCTGTCGATCAACGAAGGCGAGTTCTGCACCCTGGTCGGTGCATCCGGCTGCGGCAAATCGACTTTTCTGCGCCTGCTGCTCGGTCAGGAACGCGCCAGCCGTGGCGAGATTCTACTCGGTGGTGAGCCGTTGGCTGCCGAACCCGATAGCAGCCGTGGCGTGGTATTTCAGCGCTACTCGGTGTTCCCGCACCTGACTGTGCTGGACAACGTCGCCATCGGTCTGGAGTTGCCGCGCTCGAAACTGCTCGGCCGGCTGTTTGGCGGCGCCAAGCGCGAAGCCCGCGAGCAGGCGGCGGTGATTCTGCACAAGGTCGGCCTCGGCCACGCCTTGGACAAATACCCCAGCCAGCTCTCCGGCGGAATGCAGCAACGTTTGGCGATTGCCCAGGCGCTGATCATGCAACCGCGCGTGCTGCTGCTCGACGAACCCTTCGGCGCCCTCGATCCCGGCATCCGCAAGGACATGCACGGCCTGCTGCTGGAGCTGTGGCACGAAACCAAGCTCACCGTATTTATGGTCACCCATGACCTGAGCGAGGGCTTCAGCCTTGGCACCCGCCTGCTGGTGTTCGACAAGACCCGCATTGACCCGCACGCGCCGAACGCCTTCGGCGCGCGCATCACCTACGACATCCCCCTCAACAGCGACCGCCGCGCCACCCGCGCCGCCGTCGAAGCGTTGCCCGCGCATATCAGCGGCAACCTGCAACCGGCCCTGTAGGAGCATCAGATGACTGCCTCATTAAACCTGCGCCCCACGCTCTACGAGGAACTCGTTCCCGGTGGCGGCCATACCTCCTTTGTCCTCAAACGCGGCCAGTTGCTGCGCATCACCGACCTGCAAGGCGGCGCCAATGCCAGCCTGCTGCTGCTCAACGCTGCCGAAAAAAGCGAACGGCTAAACCTGCCGGACAGCCTCAAGTGTCAGCACACCGCCAAGCTCACCGCCGGCCACTGCCTGTACTCGGACATGGGCCGCGTGCTGGCCGCCATCACCGCCGATACCTGCGGCTGGCATGACAGCTTCGGCGGCGTACTGAACGCCACCGAGGTGCAGGAGAAGTACGGCAACGGCAACTATCAGCAACTGCGCAACGGCTTCTTCCGCAACGGCGTGGACAACCTGCTGGTGGAAATGGGCAAGTGGAACCTCAATCTGCAAGACCTGCTGATGTGCCTGAATCTGTTCAGCAAGGTCACGGTCGACAGCGACGGCTGCTTCCACTTCCAGCCGGGCAACTCCAAGGCCGGCGACTACATCGAGCTGTACGCGCCGATGGACACGCTGGTAGTGCTCACCGCCCTGCAGCACCCCATGGACCGCAACCCCGCATACGCACCCAAGCCGCTGCAACTGAGCTGGCACAAGGTCGAAAGCGACGGCATCAGCGTGCTGTGCCGCACCTCGCGCCCGGAAAACCAGCGGGGCTTCCATAACACCGAACGTCTGTATATCTGAGGCCGGCCAGCATGACTCTTATCTCAAGCGACAAGCACCCGGAAGCTGCGGTGTACCGCGCCACCATCGCCGCTGGCGAGCCCTTTCTCTGCGAAGTAAAAGCCGGCCAGACCCTGCGCCTGCTCGACCTGGAAGGCAATCAGGCGGTCGATACGCTGTTCTATTCGGCGCGCAACCCGCGCGAGCGCTATGACGTGCAACGCACCCTGCGCAAACAGAACCGCGTGTACCTGACCACCGGCAGCGTGCTGTATTCCAACCTGGGCCAGCCGATGCTGACCATCAGCGCCGACACCTGCGGCCGTCACGACACCCTCGGCGGCGCCTGCGCCCAGGAAAGCAACACCGTTCGCTACGCCCTGGACAAGCGCTATATGCACAGCTGCCGCGACAACTTCCTGCGCGCGAGCCTGCACGACGGCCGCCTGAACAAGGCCGACATCAGCGCCAATATCAATTTCTTTATGAACGTGCCGGTAACGCCCGAAGGCGGCCTGACCTTTGAAGACGGCATCTCCGCCGCCGGCAAATACGTCGAGCTCAAGGCGCATATGGACGTGATCGTGCTGATCTCCAACTGCCCGCAACTGAACAACCCATGCAATGGCTACAACCCAACGCCGGCTGAAGTGCTGGTGTGGGATTGATTTTCTCCCCTCTCCCGCTTGCGGGAGAGGGGCCGGGGGAGAGGGCGAGCTGACCAGCACAAACCCAAGCCCTCTCCCCAACCCTCTCCCCGAGGGGAGAGGGGGCAAAAGCCTTTCAACCACGGACGACCGTGGTGCAGACCGAATACTGCGGGACGGCCCGCCCCTTCGAGGACACCTCGAATGTTCAACAAACTGCTGATCGCCAACCGTGGCGCCATCGCCTGCCGCATCCTGCGTACGCTACGCGCCCTTGATGTACAGGGCGTGGCCGTCTACTCCGAAGCCGACGCCGCCAGCCTGCATATCCAGCAGGCGAACGAAGCCCACAGCTTGGGCGAAGGCCCCGCAGCCAATACCTACCTGGTGGTCGAGAAGATTCTCGCCGTGGCCAAACAGAGCGGCGCCACGGCCATCCACCCCGGTTACGGTTTTCTCTCGGAAAACGCCGCCTTTGCCGAAGCATGCGAGGCTGCCGGTATCGCCTTTGTCGGCCCAACGCCCGAGCAGCTGCGGGTATTCGGCCTTAAGCACACCGCCCGCGCCCTGGGCAAACAGCATGGCGTGCCGATGCTCGAAGGCACCGAACTGCTGGAAAACCTCGACGCCGCGTTGGTCGCAGGCGAAGAAGTCGGTTACCCAGTGATGCTGAAAAGCACCGCCGGCGGTGGCGGTATCGGCATGCGCGTATGCAACAGCGCCGCCGAGCTGAGCGATGCCTTCGACGCGGTCAAACGCCTGGGGCAGAACAACTTCAGCGACAGCGGCGTGTTTATCGAGAAATACATCCAGCGCGCCCGTCATCTGGAAGTGCAGGTGTTTGGCGACGGTCGCGGCGAAGTGCTGGCCCTCGGTGTACGCGACTGCTCGGTGCAGCGGCGCAACCAGAAGGTGCTGGAAGAAACTCCGGCGCCGAATCTGCCGGCCGGCATGGCCGAGGAACTCTGCGCGGCGGCGATCAAGCTGGCCAAGGCGGTCAGTTACCGCAGCGCCGGCACCGTGGAATTCGTCTACGACAGCGAGGCAGCGCGCTTTTATTTCCTCGAAGTAAACACCCGCCTGCAAGTCGAGCATGGCGTCACCGAACAGGTATGGGGCGTCGACCTGGTGCGCTGGATGATCGAACTGGCAGCGGGCGATCTGGCCCCGTTAAGTGAACTGGCGAAAGATCTGAAACCCAACGGCCACGCCATTCAAGCGCGCCTGTATGCCGAAGACCCGGGTCGCGACTTCCAGCCGAGCCCCGGCCTGCTTACCGCAGTCAGCTTTCCCAAGGCCGATGGCAAAGCACTGCGTATCGATACCTGGGTCGAAGCCGGCTGCGAGATCCCGCCCTACTTCGACCCGATGATCGCCAAAGTCATCACCTGGGCCGATAGCCGCGAAGCTGCAAGCAGCGCGCTTGGCCAGGCCCTGGCCGATACCCTGCTGTATGGCGTGGAAACCAATAGCCAGTACCTGCGGCAAATCCTCACCGACGCGCCGTTCGCCAGCGGCAACCCCTGGACCCGCTGCCTGGAAGGCCTGATTTATCAGGCCAACACCTTCGAAGTGCTAAGCGCCGGCACCCAGACCACCGTGCAGGACTTCCCCGGCCGCCTCGGCTATTGGGCCGTCGGCGTACCGCCCTCCGGACCAATGGATAGCCGCGCCCTGCGCCTGGGCAATCGTCTGCTGGGCAACGAAGCAGATGCCGCCAGCCTGGAAATCACCATGAGCGGCCCAACCCTGCGCTTTAACACCGATGCAGTGGTGGCGGTCACTGGCGCGCCTATTCCGCTAAGCGTCGATGGTAGCGAGCAGCCACTGAATACCGCGTTGCTGATCAAAGCCGGCAGCACCTTGAGCCTTGGCACCATTGCCGGCGCGGGGGCACGTAGCTATCTAAGTCTGCGCGGCGGTGTGCAGGTGCCGGATTATCTCGGCAGCAAAAGCACCTTTACCCTCGGCCAGTTCGGCGGCCACGGCGGCCGCGCCCTGAGGGCCGGTGACGTGCTGCATATCCCGGCTCTGACCGACCGTCAAGCCGGCGCGCAACTGCCTGCCGAACTGTGCAGCGCCCTCCCCGCTGTGCGCGAAATTCGCGTGATCTATGGCCCGCACGGCGCGCCGGAATACTTTACTCCGGCCTATATCGAGACATTCTTCGCCACCGACTGGGAAGTGCACTTCAACTCCAGCCGCACCGGCGTGCGCCTGATCGGGCCAAAACCTGAGTGGGTACGCGATAGCGGCGGCGAAGCCGGCCTGCACCCGTCGAACATTCACGACAACCCCTATGCTATCGGCGCGGTGGACTTTACCGGTGATATGCCGGTGATCCTCGGCCCGGACGGCCCGAGTCTTGGCGGCTTTGTTTGCCCGGTGACGATTATCGAGGCGGACCTTTGGCAGCTGGGGCAGCTTAAGGCCGGCGACAAGGTGCGCTTTGCGCCGGTGGATATCGCTACAGCGCGGGAACTGGCCAAGACCGGCAACCTTGAGTGCGCGCTTGTCTCCCCTCTCCCGCCTGCGGGAGAGGGGCCGGGGGAGAGGGCTGTTTCAACCAACGCCCAAAGCCCCTCTCCCCAACCCTCTCCCATAAATGGGAGAGGGAGCAGTTCAGCCCTCACTTCCCCCATCGTCCTGGATATCGGCGAAGCCGATAAGCGCCTGGTCGCGCGCCTGTCTGGCGACACCCATCTGCTGCTGGAAATCGGCGCGGCGGAGCTGGATCTGGTGCTGCGCTTCCGTGGCCATGCGCTGATGCAGGCGCTGGAAGCCAAGCAGCTGATTGGGGTGATCGACCTAACGCCCGGCATTCGCTCGCTGCAAGTGCATTACCAGCCAGAAACCCTCGCCCTTAGCGATCTGCTCGGCATAGTCGCCGGCGAATGGGACGCCGTGTGCGCCGCGCAGGACCTGCGCGTACCGTCACGGATCGTTCATCTGCCGCTGTCCTGGGATGACCCTGCCTGCCAGTTGGCCATCGAGAAATACATGACCACGGTGCGCAAGGACGCGCCCTGGTGCCCGAGCAACCTGGAATTTATCCGCCGGATCAACGACCTGCCCAATCTCGATGAGGTGTACAGAACGGTCTTTGAAGCCAGCTATCTGGTGATGGGCCTGGGCGACGTCTACCTCGGCGCGCCGGTGGCCACCCCGCTGGACCCGCGCCATCGGCTGGTTACCACCAAGTACAACCCGGCGCGCACCTGGACCGCCGAGAACTCGGTGGGCATCGGCGGCGCCTATATGTGCGTGTACGGCATGGAAGGCCCCGGCGGTTATCAGTTCGTTGGCCGCACCCTGCAGATGTGGAACCGCTACCGCGAAGTCGCCGCCTTCGACGGCAAGCCCTGGCTGCTGCGCTTCTTCGATCAGATCCGCTTCTACCCGGTCTCGGCAGACGAATTGCTGCGTATCCGCCGTGACTTCCCCCTGGGCCGCTATGGCTTGCGTATCGAGCACAGTGAATTGGCCCTGGCCGATTACCAGACCTTTCTCGACCGCGAGGCTGAGGGCATCGACGCCTTCCGTAACCAACAACGCGCCGCCTTCGACGCCGAACGTCAGCGCTGGATCGCCTCTGGCCAGGCGCACTACGAGAGCGAGGAAGTCGCCGCCGATCTCGGCGAAGACGCCCCGCTCGGCGCCGGACTGCACAGCATCGACAGCCATATCGCCGGCAACCTTTGGCAGGTGCAGGTGAGTGAAGGCGACCAGGTCAAAGCCGGCGATGTGCTGGTGATACTGGAGTCGATGAAGATGGAAATCCCCCTGCTCGCCCCGCGCGATGGCGTGGTGCGTGAGGTGCGCGTGCAACCCGGCTCGCCGGTGCGTGCCGGACAGCGTGTGGTGGTGCTAGAGGAAGTGTAAGGAGCTAGCGCCGATAGCTCAGGATGCGCCCTTTAAACGGCGCATCCGGGTTATCCAGCAGATTCAGGCTATCGGCCAGCTGCAGGTAGCCGTGCTCCAGCATATGCCGGGAAAACCGCGCGCTGTTGCCGCGGCCAGGGTCAACAATCAGCACCGCCGCATGGCGATTGCAATGGCGGTCGATAAACCCGGCCAGCAGGCTCGGGTGGTCGCGCTCGTAAAGCAGATCGCTGCCGATCACCAGATCAAACAGACCCAGCTGCTGATAGTCCTCAGCCCAATCGCAACTCTGATAGGGCACCGGTTCCAGTTGATTAAGCGCGGCATTGCGCAGCAGAAACTCGCCCGCCAGCGGGTGGTAGTCGCTGGCGGTGATATCCGCTCCCAGGCGCTGCAGCACCAGGCTGGTCAGCCCCAGGCCGCAGCCCAGTTCGAGAATCCGCAGCCCATCCACTGACATGCCGCTGAGGGTTTGCGCCAGCACTTCACCAGCCGGCCACAGCTGACCGAACAGCGACCAGGTAGCTGAAGAGATTCCGGCTTTTTCCGCCAGGCCGTCGAGGTCGGAAAACTGCTGTTTGTCACGTAGCGAGCACAGGTGAAAATCCTCCAGCCCGATGCTCAGGGTGGAATATTTGATGCGATAGCTGGCGGGCGCGCTGGGCATGGGGGCTCGGTGTGCTGAAAGGACTGCGGTCAGGGGCAGATCAGCAAGGCGTACGAGCAGCGTACGGGTCACCAAGGAGACTCTTCGTGTACCAGATGTTGAAAAACTACCTACGCTGCCATCGCGGCGTTAAAAACAGGCTCAAATGCTCATTTACAGCTCGTAAACTCCGCTTCTCGCCTGTTTTTGCCTTGCGCTGGCTGCCTCGCCAACGTTTTTTCAACGGTCTGGTCGCCGCACCTTAGTCCTCAGGGCCTGGCGCAGCAAGCGCCATGCGCGCCCGTAAATCGGCCAAGGCCCCATGTTTCAGCAGCGCCGGCCGGTGCCGGGCGCTACAATGCGGCGATTATTTAACCAGCAGAGCCTTGCATGTCTCACAAATCTCCCCTGGCCCGCCAATGGTCCTTGATTGCGCTGCTGCTGGTTCTGCTCGGTTGTGGCTTCCTCGCCACCTCCCTGGCCAGTTACTACACCGCTCTAGATTCGATCCGCGCCGGGATCATCAACACCGAATTGCCGCTGACCTCGGACAACGTCTACTCGGAAATCCAGAAGGACCTGGTTCGGCCCATCCTGATTTCCTCGATGATGTCCCGCGACACCTACGTGCGCGACTGGGTGCTGGGCGGCGAGAAGGACGCGGAGCAGATCACCCGCTACCTGCGCGAGGTGCAGGAGCATTACGCCACGGTCACCAGCTTCTTCGTCTCGGAGAAAACCCACACCTACTACCAGGCCAAAGGCGTGCTCAAGCAGGTGCAGGAAGATGAGCCGCGTGATGACTGGTATTTCCGCGTGCGCGACATGCAGACGCCTTACGAAATCAATGTCGATGTCGACATGGCCAACAACGACCGCATGACCGTGTTTATCAATTACAAGGTGTTCGACTACCAGCAGCGCTTTATCGGCGCGACCGGCGTCGGCCTGACCGTGGATGCGGTGGTCAACCTGATCGACACCTACCAGCAACGCTATGAGCGCAGTGTGTTCTTTGTCGACACCAATGGCCTGCTGGTCCTCACCGGCGCCAGCGGCGGGCCGATGGGCGCGCGGGTTGGCCAGTCGCTCAGCGAAATCCCCGGCCTGGAAGAACTACAGGCCAAGTTGCCGCATCCGCAAAGCGGCGACTTCGAGTATCAGGAACACGGCCGCGATCACTTCCTCAATGTGCGTTTTATCCCCGAGCTGAACTGGTACCTGTTTGTCGACAAGCACGAAGACGGCGCGGTCGCCGGCATCCGCAAGTCGCTGTACCTCAATCTGCTGATCTGCCTGGTGGTCACCGTTATCGTCATCAGCCTGGTCAGCCTGGTGCTACGCCGCTATCAACGGCGCATCAGCGCCCTGGCCACCACCGACCTGCTCACCGAGCTGCCCAACCGCCGTGGCTTCGATCTGCTGGCCAACCAGGCCGTGCAGGAAGCCAGGCGCAGCCCGAGCGCGCTGTGCGCCCTGATGCTCGATCTGGACAACTTCAAGCAGCTCAACGACAACCATGGCCATATGGCCGGTGATGAAGTGCTGCGCCGCTTTGCCAGCGACCTGCGCAGCACCCTGCGCCAGTCCGACATCATCTGCCGCTGGGGTGGCGAGGAATTTATTCTGCTGCTCAAGGACACCACACCCGAGCAGGCCCGCGAGCTGGGCGAGAAAATCCGCCAGCAAACCGAGCAAAGCAGCATCAGCTTCAACGGCGCGCAGCTGCGCATCACCACCAGCATCGGCCTGGCGCAATTGCATGCCGATGAATCCCTGGAGCAGCTGATCACCCGCGCCGACCGTGCCCTGTACCGGGCCAAACAGGGCGGCCGCAACCGCCTGTGTGAAGAAACCGCGTGAGTGATGACACCAGCCGCTGCCCCTGCTGTGGGCAGCTCAACCAGTGCGCCCAGGCTGGCGCCGCCGCACCGGTGAGCGAGTGCTGGTGTTTTAGCGTGCCTGTCGATGCCGCGCAGCTGGCCAAGCTGCCGCCCGAGCAGCGCAACCGCAGCTGCCTGTGCCCACGCTGCGCCCAGGGCCTGCCGCCTGAGACGCAGCCAGCAGCTGATTAACCATGCGTCTCGACCGCTTTCTCAGCAACCTGCCCCAGTTCAATCGCCAGGCCGCCCGCCAACTGCTGGCCAGCGGCCGCGTGCGAGTGGACGGCGCGGTGATTTGCGATGGCCTATACGAAGTCAGCCAGTTCAGCCGTATCGAGGTTGATAGCGAGCTGCTGCAGGCCGGCAAAGCCGCACGCTACTTTATGCTGCACAAACCCATCGGCGTGGTCAGCGCCACCGCGCATGAGCAGCACCGCACCGTGCTGGATTTACTTGATGAACCGGACAAAGCCGACCTGCACCTGGCCGGCCGCCTGGACCTGAATACCAGCGGCCTGCTGCTGATCACCAACGACGGCCAGTGGTCGCGCCGCCTAACCGAACCGCGCAGCCGCCTGGGTAAGGTCTACCGGGTTAAAACCGAACAGCCGATTACTCCTGAGTACATCGAGGTGTTCGCCCGCGGCTTGTACCTCGCCTATGAAGACCTCACCACCCTGCCCGCCGAATTGGTCATTCTCGGTAGCCACAGCGCCCTGCTGACCCTGCACGAAGGCCGCTACCATCAGGTCAAGCGCATGTTTGGCCACTTCCAGAACAAGGTCATCGGCCTGCATCGCCTAAGCATGGGCGCCATCCAACTCGATCCGCACTTAGCCCCCGGCCAGTACCGCGCCCTGACGACAGCGGAAATCGCCTGCGTCTAAGGCCACCCCTGCACAAGTCACATACTTAGCTAGCTAACCGACAAACGGTTGTTCGATATCCCAATATTCACTTGCGCCAGCAGGAACACGGCTGCTTAAATCAAACCATAAGGTCTTATCGTGACTGAACAGTCACGCAAGCCATCTAAGCGTTCCATCGGTTACTTGCGCACTGCGCGAAATGGGTTCCTGCCTGGTCAAAGACGCCACTCCACACCTGCCAAAAGGTCGTGGACGGATGCTCTATTTCAGCCCTAACTGATTGAAAATAAATAACTTATAAAATCCTCCAGCCTGACATCTTGTTGTCACGTCCAGGCGCTTTCCTGATTGTCCTGCTTAGCCCGGTTTAACGGCACCGCCGTTTTGCCATGCCCACTTTTGCGCCAGGAGGAAACGACATGAAGCCAGCCACCGCTGTCGTCGATGTTCACGGGATCTACAAGATCTACACGGAGTTCTACGCCAATCCGAGCGCGCGCAAGACCATCATCCTGGTTAACGGCTCACTCTCCACCACCGCAGCCTTCGCGCAAACGGTCAAATACCTGCGTACCCAGTTCAATGTGGTGCTCTACGACCAGCCCTATGCCGGCCAGTCGAAGCCGCACAACCATCACCACCAGCCGATCACCAAGGAAGACGAGGCCAGCATCCTGCTCGAACTGATCGAACAGTTCCGCGCCCACCACCTGATGTCGTTCTCTTGGGGAGGCGTCGCCGCCATGCTCGCCCTGGCCCAGCGCCCGGCGCGTATTGAAAAGGCGGTCATCACCTCCTTCTCGCCGTTGCTCAACGAGCCGATGGTCGACTACCTGGAACAAGGCCTGACCCATCTGCACGCCCTCGACGGCGACCAACTCGGTCACCTGGTCAACAGCACCATCGGGCGCTACCTGCCGTCGCTGTTCAAGCGCTATAACCATCGCCATATCAGCAGCCTCGACAGCCACGAATACCAGCAAATGCATGCCCATGTGCACCAGGTACTGCACCTCGACGCCCATTGCCAGATGCAGTGCCTGGCAGGCATCGAGATCCCGCTGCTATTCGTCAACGGCGAACACGACGCCTACACCTCGCCAGCCGACGTGCGCCTGTTTGCCAAGCACCTGAACGACTGCCAGTTCGTCACCATCGACAACGCCGGGCACTTCCTCGACATGGAACACAAAGCCGCATGGCTGCAGAGCCAGGCCGCACTGCTGGGCTTCCTGCAGAGCAAGCCACTGCGCCAGACCCACTACCGCCCACAGATGGACGTACTGCACGCGCTGGCCGTATGAAGCCTATACACACCCGCGCCCGCACCGCGTTATTGCAGATAACCGGGGCGCGGACTTCATTTCAACCAAAACTTCCGGTATAAAGGCACCCGCTGCGGGCGTCGTATAGTGGTAATACCCTAGCTTCCCAAGCTAGAGCTGTGGGTTCGATTCCCATCGCCCGCTCCAAATCGTAGTTTTTAAAGCCCTGATTTCTAACAAGATTTCGGGGCTTTTTGCTTCTGGGGTACGCCCGACGGACAGGGAGAGAAAAGGATGAAGGCTGACAGGCATGACGCCCCCGAATGGATCAGAAGCAACAGCCGCAAGCGCGGCAACCTGGGAGTGGTGATACCGGGCTTGATCGGCACCGTTATCACCATCGGCGCACTTTACGTAGCAAGCCAAGCCTTCCTGCAGGGCACCGTAAAGAACCTGGCCGAAAGCAAACAACAGTCGAAACCCGTACCAGTTGCCGAGATCCGTCGAGCAGAGCCCGAGACGGATTGGAGAAAAGTGGTCGAAGAGCAGGCAAGGCGAGACGCAACGTCTCAACCGCAAGCGGAACTGCCTACAAGCGAAAACACCGCCACCAAACAAACAGTGTTCAATGATCTGAACTACAAACCGCGAGGCGCAGATAACGTGTTGGCCTTCGAAGAAACCTATAAACCAATCGAATCAGAAAAACCCGCCGCAAAAATGCGAGTAACAGTGATCAAAGAAGAGCAAAAACTAAAAGACTGGGTATGCGGAAGCCGCCCTAATGGAAGCGTTGAGCAAAGAAACTGTAAGTCTCGCGTTGGGCTGCAGTATAGAAACTAGTGGTGCAGCCTATAACGCATCAATAACCGGCGCAGCTTTGCTACGTCCGGCGCCGCAAGCGCGAAGTTGATTGACTTGTTAAGCTTTATCACGCGCTCTAAACTCCGCTAGTTTTTGCAATTGAGACTGAAATTTTTCTTGTGAAATAAGGCTTGCAGGGCTTTTATTTACTCCCTTTACTTCTGGCACCACAAAAGGCTTTTTTATTGGATGCTTACTAATTATACCTAGAGCTTCATATTCTTGCCTGCACCATTCATCCAAACTTATTATCGGCCGCAAAGACTCTTCATTATCCGCAAGATAGTTTCCATAATTAGTAGGGCGTGGAAATCCATTAGCTTGATCTGACTGCCTAATGGTTAATATGATGCTTACTTTCATTGGAGAAAGTACTCCATCAGATAACAAACTATGAATATAGCTGTATGCCATCGGATCTAGCACCTGCACATGACGCTCGATGATCTTATCTGCCATAGCAGACATATTTTTCAATTGTTCAGGCAGCCACTGCCACCAAGTTCTTGGTGGAGTGACGCTAGGCTTCGCATCAAGATCCAAGCACATCGCCATCTTATTAATACTCTCTTGAGACAAGAGACCTTTTAGTGTGTCGGGATATTTATCTGGCACAGACTGCAGATAAATATCCTTCCAGTAAGAAATCAACCTACAAGTTAACAACCGGACATCCTCATATGCTGCAAGCCTATGAGGCAATCGTTTATCTTCTTCTGCTTTAACCGTAATTGAATGAAGAGCTTGGCCAATCGTAATAATCCCGAGAAGCACTTCAATTGCCACTACAGCTCTCATAATTTGAGATGTTGGATTAATATCGCCAAACCCAAGGGTTGTTATGGATACGATACTGAAATAGATAGCATCTATAGGTGTATTAATACCTGGATCAAAAAACTCCCCGGGCTTTATCTCGTAGATCCCGAGCAAACTCAAAAGTTTTGGAATATAGAAAATCAGTGCAGCGACAACTATTATCTGCCCGTACTGAAATATATATTTATGCCTTGCTCGAAAGAAATTAAATCTATCCATTTTGGTTCTAACTATATGTTTCATATTAATTTTTCTTGAAGCTTAACGATTAATCCAAAAAACTTGCCTTAGCAAGCCCCAACAAACCAAATGAGTAATTTAAGCGCCTTGTTATACGAAAAACTACCTAATTTCGTAAACTGCTTGCGAGGCACTCATAAACTTATAAATTTTATTACCTTTGATTTCGAACTCCGCTTGTGATGCGCTCATGTATTTATGGATTTTGTTTCCTTTTATCTGATATACGGGCTGCACTCATATACTTATGTATTTTGTCGCCACGAATTTCAAACTCCGCCTGACTCGCACTCATATATTTGTATATCTTCTTTCCATCATATTCAGTAGACATTATTCACTTCCTTGATTTTGTACAACGTTTGGTTAGGGCGGGCTTTAGCCTGTCCCAGTGAGCGAAACGAGTGACTTGATCCACTTGTAAAGATTAAGGACGCGTTACCAATAGAGCCATGCCAGGCTCAATGCCTACCTCTTTCAAGCTTCTAGTATCAGGGCAAGGAACACCTTTCTCAGTTCTTGTAATCATTCTTGCGTTTTTTATTATTTCACGATTTTCAGATTTCCTTAGAACCCAGGAGTGGCCGTATTCAAAAGGAGGTACGTGGCTGTTAATAAGAAAGTAAATCTCATCTGTTAAGCTATTTAGAGAAGGGAATGCCACGAACGGTAACTCAAAAATGTGTAGCTTGTTTCCGGTTAATGGACTAGCGTCAATGGTTATAAATGAGCTTTTCTTTATTGAGCTTTTAATTGCGTTTGCAACTCTAACTTTCACACCTGGATCATTTTTGTTTTCTGGGAGTACGGAGTCAAGCGCCGTCTCAATATCGTGCTCTATAGTTTCTTCTAAACTTGACACCTCGGGTCGCCCTGCTCTGGATGCGCGTATTCCTTCCAGAAAAGATTCGTCGCTGTTATAGTCTGATGGAGCATATAGAGCTTTATGATTCCAGTTCAGGGTTGCGAAGAAAAACACAACTAAAGCAAATGGAAATGTCATTAAGAACCAGATGTATAAAGCTTGATTTTCTGCTGCTATAAAGGGCAAAACTCCAGTCCCACTTATTTCTGCAATCCCAGCAAATATTGCGATCACTGAAAGCGGATTCCTAACAACTCCTGTTTTGTTCATTGCCCCTCCTGGGTTTCTCATAACGTTTGGTTAGGGAGCTGGCTTTAGCTGGCCCCAGTGGGCGCAGCGAACAATTTGAGCGCACTGCTAGGGTCTTCCTCAACTATTATAAGTGGCGCTGCAATCCACTCATCGAATGCGCTTTTAGATGAAAACACTCGAACTAGTGCTCGGACGGGAATATCCACTTGGTGCACAACCGTACCAAGTAATGATTGAAATGAGTCTATCCCTGAAAAGAAGTAATCGGGGGATGTAATTAATGCGAATTTTGTATTGTCTGAAGTGGCAATTTTGAAGAATCGTTCTTCAGCTATGTTTTCTGTTACCGGCTTGTCGCTTTTCTTAGGAGTGCCAAGAATCGTGCTAGTGTGTTTTGTTTGACTTAGCTTTACTTTTGCTACAGAAAGACTACCTGACACCCATGCTATCTTTGATTTCTGTCCAACTTCATGCTTGTAGGTTGAAAAGTCACGAATCAAATTAAGCTCGTCTATTAATTCAGAAAGCATGGTGTTCGTAGATATTGTGTAGGTTTTGCTTTCTATTGAGCTTGCGCCAGCGCTTAGAATTGGGATTCTTATCCCTGCATTGATTCCTTCCGTTTTGGTTATTGATGTAATAGGGCTAAAGTCAGATATCTCTTCATATTTTGCAGAAATGTAATCTTTGTCCAGATATATCAATGACTCAAAAATCCCTTTCTTGTTCACGACTGAACCCTCTAAATGAAGTTCCGCTAACGCCGCGGCTCAGGCAGGCGAAAAGCGACATGGCGTGCCCACGCACTAGATCAGCCAAAGTGCAGTGATGGCTAGACGCTACTGTTAAGGCTCAAGGCTGTCTAGAGGAGGTGTCGAAAGAGTGTCGAAATCACAGCGAAGAAAAGCGGATTTATGCGGGTATGAGTTAGCTAGACCCCAGGAATAGCAAGGCTTAGCGGGATAACGCAGGCAGAAACAGAGGGTTCGATTCCCATCGCCCGCTCCAAATCGCAGAACGCAAAAAGCCTCGGAACCAAACAGTTTCGGGGCTTTTTGCTTTCTGGGTTAAAGCGCCGCACCTAGGCCAAAGCAAAAGCAGCATTTGGCTGAACGAGACAATCCAGTGATAAACGACGTAAGCGCTAAGTAGCGCGAGACACCGCCAGGTATTTGATAAAAAACCTGATGTGCTGCAGTAGATGGCGTTCCCAACTGGATTCGAACCAGTATCTAGCCCTTAGGAGGGGCTTATTCTATCCATTGAACTATGGGAACCGAGGCTGGATAGACGGGCCACCAGCGGGCCGCATCTTAGCGAGCCTGGGCGGTTTTGTCATGCCGCTGCCATCATCTCGGCGCCATACTGCCAACTGACTGCCAACCGGCTGTCATAAGGAGAGGAGATCGCCATGCGCCCCGCTGCTTCGCATCATCTGCCGGATTCGCCTTTTGCCGATTTTCATCTGCGTGCGGTCAGCGTTAACGATGCTGCTGCCCTGGCGGCCTTGCTGCAGCAGCTAGCGCCCGATGAGCCGCGTGCCGATGCCAAGCTCTTGGCTTTGCGCTTGAGCGAGCTGCCGGTAAGCCGTGTGGTGCTGGTGGCCGAGCGGGACGGCAAGTTACTTGGCACCTGCACGATCAATCTGATTGAGCACCTGGCGCACAACTTTGCCCGCTCGGCGATTCTTGAAGATGTGGTAGTAGATACTGAGGCACGCGGCCTGGGGATTGGCCAGGCGCTGATGGGCAAAGCCATCGAACGCGCCCGCGCCTGGGGCTGTTACAAGGTTGCGCTGTCCAGCAGCCAGAGCCGTGAGGCCGCCCATGCGTTTTATGCCAATCTGGGGTTTAAGCCGCATGGGATTAGTCTGGCGCTGATGCTGGATTAAGAAGATGTCAAAGGCCTTTGTAGGAACGGGGGAGACGCCTAGTTCTTGCCCGCGAACCGAGGTACCCGGAAAAACATCGCGGGCATGGCCCGCTCCTACGGGTTTGCAAAAACTGCCAGAACCGTAGGGTGGATGACGCTTCACCCATCCACCAATTGCGCCACGGTGGTGGATGAAAACAACGTCATCCACCCTACAACGACAACCCGTAGGAGGCTGAGCGCGAACCGAGGCCACCGGAGAAGCATCGCGGGCATGAACTAGGCGTTCCCGCCACTCCTACGGGGTTTGCAAAAACTGCCGGTAGTGCGCTGTTTTTAGCGGCCGAAGCGCTCTTCGGCTAATTGATCGGCGATTTCTACGGTGGTTTTGCTCGCTGCATCGGCGCGCTGGAAGATCTGCTCCAGGGTCGCGCCGATGCCTTCGATGTGCGCTTTGAGCTGTGCGGCGCTGCCGCCGGTGCGTTCGTAGCAGACATCGATAATGCCGCCGGCATTGATCGCGTAATCCGGCGCGTACAGGCATTCGTTGCGGCGCAGGGTTTCCGCCAGGCTGGCATCGGCCAGTTGGTTGTTGGCGGCCCCAGCGATAATCGGCGCACGCAGGGCTTCCAGGGTTTGCTGGTTGATAATGCCGCCCATGGCGCATGGCGCGAATACATCGACATCCAGGCCGAAAATCGCCTGCTGCGGCACAGCGGTTGCACCCAACTGCTCGACCGCACGGCGCACATTGGCTTCGACGATATCGGTTACCCACAGCTCGGCACCAGCGGTTTTCAGCTGACGCGCCAGGTCGAAGCCCACCTGCCCTACCCCTTGGATCGCGACTTTCAGACCGTGCAGATCATCACGGCCCAGGCGGTGTTTGACTGCGGTCTGAATGCCAATAAACACGCCGTAAGCGGTAGACGGTGACGGGTCGCCATTGCGTGTACCGCCGGCGAAGGCTTCACGCAGCTCGGCGCCGGATACGTGGCGCGTGCGCTCGGCCATGATCTGCATTTCCGCAACACCGGTGCCGGAGTCGGCGGCGGTGATATAGCGGCCGCCGAGGCTGTCGACAAAATCACCCATGGCCTGGAACAGCGCCGCGCTCTTGCCGGTATGCGGGTCGCCGATGATCACTGCTTTGCCGCCACCCAGCGGCAGGTTGGCCAGGGCCGATTTGTAGGTCATGCCGCGCGACAGGCGCAGCACATCGCGCAGCGCTTCATCGTCATTGGCGTAGGGCCACATGCGGCAACCGCCGAGGGCCGGGCCGAGGTTGCTGTTGTGAATGGCAATAATCGCCCGCAGGCCGCTGGCCTTGTCGTGGCCGTAGACCACCTGTTCGTGGTGGTCGAAATCGATATGGGAAAACACGGACATAGGTGCCTCGTTTTTTTGTTGTAAGAGGTCGCCCTCTCCCGGTTAAGGGAGAGGGTGAAGGTTATAAGCATCAGGTGGGAGAGCCTGTTCACGATCTCGCGAGCTAGAGCGAGACAAGGCAAAAACAGCCGAGGAAGCGGAGTTTACGGAGCTGTAAATGAGCATTCCGAGGCTGTTTTTAACGCCGTATCGCCGACGCGCAGCAGATCGTGGGCAGGCTCTCAAGCGGCCGGTTCGAACAACTGCACCGCCTGGATCTCGCTGACCAGCATGCGCGCTTTGAGCTGGTTACTCTGCTCGCGCACCTTGGCCAGGCTGCGTTCCTTGACGTGGCCATAGCCGCGGATCTGCTCCGGCAACTCAGCCAGGGCAAGCGCGGTGCGGTAGTTGTCGGCGTTGAGTTCCTTAAGCAGGTAGTCCAGATCCTGCTCGTAGTCGTCGATCAGCTGCAGCTCCAGCTTGCGTTCGGCGCTGTAGCCAAACAGGTCCAGCGGCGTACCGCGGAGGAACTTGAACTTGGCCAGCACGCCGAAAGCCTTGAGCATCCATGCGCCGAACTGACGCTTGCGCGGCTCGCCGGTGCTGGCATCCGGCTTGCTCAGCCAGCTGGGGGCCAGGTGGAATTCCAGGCGGTAATCGCCGCTGAACTGCGCTTCCAGCTGACGGATAAAGCTGCCGTCGCTATACAGCCGCGCCACTTCGTACTCGTCCTTGTAGGCCAAGAGCTTGAAGTAGTAACGCGCCACGGCCTTGCTCAAGGCTTGGTCAGCGCTCTTGTCGACCTGCTGAACCCGCGCCACCTGCTCGCGGTAGCGCTCGGCGTAGGCGGCGTTCTGGTAGGCAGTCAGGCGCACAACGCGGTCGGCGATGATGTCTTCCAGGGTCTGGCAATGCGGCGCTTCGATCACTTCTGGCTTGGCCAGACGTTCCACGGCGACCGCATCATGGGCCGCACGACGGCCCCAGAGGAATGCCTGTTGATTGAGCTGCACGGCCACGCCGTTAAGCTCGATGGCCTTGTTGATGGCTTCGGCTGACACCGGCACCAGGCCCTTCTGGTAAGCGAAACCGAGCGTAAACATATTGGTGGCAATGCTGTCGCCGAGCAGGCGGGTGGCCAGGCGGCTGGCATCGACAAAGTGGGTTTTGCTCGCGCCCACCGCTTCGATCAGCGCCTCGCGCATGGCCGCGCCGGGCACCTGAGCATCGGGGTTGCGGGTGAATTCGGCGGTGGCCGCTTCATGGCTGTTGACCACCGCATGGGCGATCTTGTCATTCAGCTTGGCCAGGGCCTCTTCACTGGCCGATACCACTAGATCGCAACCCAGCAGCAGGTCAGTTTCACCGGCGGCGATGCGCACGGCAAAGATATCGTCCTGCTTGGCGGCGACGCGGATATGGGTGATCACCGGGCCGAACTTCTGCGCCAGGCCAGCCTGATCAAGCACGCTGCAGCCCTTGCCTTCGATATGCGCAGCCATGCCGAGCAAGGCGCCGACGGTGGTTACGCCGCTGCCGCCAACACCCGGTAGGAGGATATTCCAGGGGCGGTCCAGCGTCGGCTGCTTGGGCTCTGGCAGGGCAATAAACAGCGCGCTCAGGCCCACGGCTTCCGGCTTACGCAGGCTGCCGCCGTGCACGGTGACAAAGCTTGGGCAGAAGCCTTCAACGCAGCTGAAATCCTTGTTGCAGGAGTTCTGGTCGATCTCGCGCTTGCGCCCCAGCTCGGTTTCCAGCGGCAACACCGACAAGCAGTTGGATTTCACGCTGCAATCGCCGCAACCCTCACACACGGCCGGGTTGATAAAGGCACGCTTCTGCGGGTCGACCAGCTTGCCGCGCTTGCGCCGACGGCGTTTCTCGGTGGCGCAGGTCTGGTCATAGATAAGCACCGAACAGCCCTGGAACTCGCGCAGCTCGCGCTGCACGGCATCCAGATCACGGCGATGGTGGAAGGTGACGATGGGCGCGAAGGTGTTGCGGGTTGGGTACTTGTCCGGCTCGTCGGTAACCAGGGCGATACGTTTCACCCCTTCGGCATACACCTGCTGGCTCAGTTGATCGACGCGCAGTTCGCCGTCGATTGGCTGGCCGCCAGTCATGGCCACCGCGTCGTTGTAGAGGATCTTGTAGGTGATATTTACCCCGGCAGCCACGGACGCGCGCAGGGCCAGCTGGCCGGAGTGGAAGTAGGTGCCGTCACCGAGGTTCTGGAAGATATGCGGGGTGTCGGTAAACGGCGCCTGACCGATCCAGGTCGCGCCCTCGCCGCCCATCTGGGTAAAGGTGTCGGTGTTACGGTCCATCCACTGGGTCATGTAGTGGCAACCGATACCGCCCTGGGCGCGGCTGCCTTCCGGCAGTTTGGTCGAGGTGTTGTGCGGGCAGCCGGAGCAGAAATGCGGGGTGCGCACAGTGGTGTGCTTGGGCGCAGCCAGGGAGGCTTCCTTGGCCGCGAGGAAGGCCAGGCGCTCCTCGATTTGCGGGCTGCTGTAGATCGGTGCGAGGCGCTTGGCGATGGCGCGGGCGATCATCGCTGGGGTCAGTTCGGAGAGGTTCGGCAGCAGCGAATGGCCGGCTTCGTCGAACTCGCCCACTACCACCGGGCGCTTGCCCACGGGCCAGTTGTAGAGCTGACCGGTGAGCTGGTCTTCGATAATGCTGCGTTTTTCCTCGATCACCAGAATTTCGTCCAGGCCTTCGGCGAACTCATGCACCGACACCGGTTCCAGCGGCCAGCTCATGCCGACCTTGAGCACGCGCAGGCCCACCTGGGCGCACAGCGCTTCATCCAGACCGAGGTCATCCAGAGCCTGACGCACGTCGAGGTAGGACTTGCCGGTGGTGATAATGCCCAGGCGCGGGTTGGGCGAGTCGAGCTTGATCTGGTTGAGGTTGTTGGCCCGGGCGAAGGCGCGGGCGGCGTAGATCTTGTAGGTATTGAGGCGTGCCTCCTGAGCCAGGGGCGGGTCCGGCCAGCGGATATATACGCCGTCTTCCGGCAGCTGGAAATCCTCGGGAATCTTCACCTGCATGCGCAGCGGATCAACATCCACCACGGCGGAGGAATCGACGTTCTCGGCGATGGTTTTCAGCGCCACCCAGCAACCGCTGTAGCGCGACAGCTCCCAGCCGATGATGCCGTAATCGAGAATTTCCTGAACGTTGGCCGGGTTGAGCACCGGGATCGAGGCGGCGATAAACGCATGCTCGCTCTGGTTGGCAATGCTGGAAGATTTGCAGCCATGGTCATCGCCGGCCAGCAACAACACGCCGCCATGCTCGGAGACGCCGGCCGAGTTGCCGTGCTTGAACACATCACCGCAACGGTCCACGCCCGGACCCTTGCCGTACCACATGGCAAACACGCCGTCGTAGCGTGCACCAGGAAACAGGCTGGTTTGCTGGCTGCCCCACACGGCGGTGGCGGCCAACTCTTCGTTGACGCCCGGCTGAAAGTGGATGTGATTCTCTTTGAGGTACTGCTTGGCGTCCCACAGGCTCTTGTCGAGGTTGCCCAAGGGTGAGCCACGGTAGCCGGAAATAAAGCACGCGGTATTCAGGCCATGAGCTGCGTCGCGTTGCTTCTGCAGCATGGGCAGGCGGGTCAGCGCCTGGGTGCCGGTCAGATAGAGGTGACCGGTAGCAAGGCGGTACTTGTCATCCAGGCGGATCTCGGCCAGAGACATGATGGTGCTCCTGTTATTTTTATCGAGAGCTGGGTTGGCAACGGTTAATGCCACCCTTGTTAAGCCTAGTGCGGGATCACCCCACAAGGCGTATGGCCAAGAATATGAACGGAGCGCGCGGCTTTTTTATTTCTTTTTGCTGGCCGTTTTGCAGATACTGCGCATGATTAATCCAACAAGAACAAAAAATTCGGAACAGTCATGCAAGAAAAACTCAGCCCCATCGACCGCAAGATTCTCCGCCTGCTGCAACACAACGCCGACCTCTCCGCCGCCGAGATAGCCGAGAAGGTGGAATTGTCACAATCGCCTTGCTGGCGGCGGATTCACCGCATGCAGGAAGAAGGCATTATCGAGCGCAAGGTTGCCCTGCTCAGCCACAAGCAACTGGGCTTCAGCATCACCGTATTTGTCGATATCAAACTGTCGGCGCACGGGCGCAGCAACTTGGAAGAATTCGAGCAGGCGGTGGTCGGTTACCCCGAAGTGCTGGAGTGCTTCACCATGGCCGGCGGCTCGGATTACCTGCTCAAGGTGGTGGCCAAAGACATCGCCAGCTACGAACGCTTTCTGCGCGACCACCTGCTGCAACGCCCGCATGTGCACGAAGCGCACTCGCATATCGCCATGAGCGAGGTCAAACGCACCACTGAGTTGCCGCTGGATTAAGAAGGGCCCGAATAGCGTGGGAGGGGCGATGCCTCGTAGGGTGGGTTAGCGACGCCGAACACCGCTCGATAAGCCAATTCCAATAGCCGCGCGGCGCGTAACCCACCAGGCAATCGAACGCATTGCGCCGACGGTGGGCTACGCCGCACTCTAAGCCCCATGACGCCTGACAAACGCGGCAGGCGGCTAACCCAACCTACGAACGGCACATCGCGGCTAAAGCCCCACAAGCCATTCGTAGGGTGGACAACGCGCAGCTTGTCCACCGTTTTGCCTAATCGCCCTAAGCAGACTCGAGTTGCAACGCCACCTTATTCCCCTCGCCCTGCGCCCTTCCCGCCCACCACAACGCCAGCGGGCCGAGCAGCAGTAGCAGGCCCATCAGGGCAAACGCCGCCCACCAGCCAAGCAGGCTCTTGTCGCCCAATAGATCCAGGCTGATGCCAAACAGCAGCGGGCCGAGAAAGGCGCCGCTAAAGCCGGTGCAGGAATACAGCGCCATGGCCGCACCACGGTGGCTGGCCGGGGCCACGGCGATCAGGCCGGCGGTCAGGGATGATGAATCGGCGGTGACGGTGATGCTATAGATCAACACCAGCACCAGCATCAGCCAGAACGGCAAGGCCGCACTCAGGCCGATAAACAGCGCCAGCACGGCCGAGCTGAGCATCACCGCGATCAGCCAGCGCTGCCGGCCAAAACGCAGCGCCAGCTCGTTGCCGAAGATGCTCGCGGGCATGCCGATCAGGGTTACCAGCATCGCCACCCAGGTGCCGGACAGCCAGGGATCGCTGCCCTGCAGCTGCCCGGAGAACACCACAAAGGCCACCACCCAGGCACGCAGGGCAAACAGCTCAAGGTTATGCACCGCATAGGCCAGGCAATAGGCTGCCACCGCGCGATTTTTCAGCGGGGCCAGGTCCAACAATTTGCGCGGCGCATGCTGAACTACCGCCTGGGGCTGCAAACCCCAATAGACCATGGCCCAGGCCAGCAAGGCGCAAACACCACTGAGCAGAGTCGGCAACTGCCAGCCGCCGAACTTGGCCAGCTCGCCGGCGAGAATAAACGATAGCGCCGTGCCCAAACCGAAGCTCGCCGTATAGAAGGCCACCGCGCGCGATTGCGCCGGCCCTTCTATGCGCTCGGACAAGGCCTTAAGCCCCGGCATATAGGTGCCCGCCAGGCCAACGCCCGCTAACACTCGCCAGGCCAGCGCCGACCAGAAGCCATCGGCGAAGACAAAGCCGGCATTGGCCACCGCCGTCAGCAGCATCGCCGCCAGGTAGATCAGCCGCGCATCGTATTTGTCGGTCAGCCCAGTCAGGATCGGCACCGCGACCATATAACCGAGAAAGAACCCGCCACCGATCCACCCCGCCTGGGTATTAGTCAGCCCCCACAGCGCCTGAAAATCCGGCAGCAAGGCGGCGAACAGGGCAAAGCCAGCCATGCCCAGGGTTTCCGCGCTGCACAGCAGCAAGGTGATGCGACGGGCGCTATTCATAGCACCCGCCCATCAAAGGCCAGGCTGACGCCCGCCGGCAAGGCATCGGGGTGTTCCAGCAGCCAGGCGTCGAAGCTATGGCCGATATGGGTCAGTACGGTTTCTCTGGGTTGCAACTGCAGGGCCACTTCCAGCGCGCGGGTCAGGTCGTTGTGATTGCGCGGGGCGATGGGCTGCGGCGCGGTGGAGCAGTCCAGCACCAGCAGATCCAGCGGTCGTTGACGCAGCACCTCAGCGCTGGCCTCCGGTACGCCGAGGGTGTCGGTCAGGTAGGCGATACGCCGCTGTTCGCCACTCGCCGTTAAGCCTTCCAGCAGATAGCCAAAGGTCGGTTTCGAGTGATTAAGCGGCAGCGCCGTCACGCTTAACTCACCCAGTTGTCGCCGCTCAAAGGCGGCAAACGGTTGGCTGAAATCGAGAATGCCGGGGTGTTTGTACAGGTCGGCCAGGCCTTCCGGATCATCCGGGCCATGCACCGGAATAATCAGCCCCTGGCCCCAGCGCAGGTGCAGCAAGCCCTGGGCATGATCGGCGTGGTAATGGGTTTGCAGAATGCCGCTCAGGCTATGGGGCGGAAAGCGCTCAGTCAGATCAGGCAATCCTGAGTCGATTAGCCAACGCTGCGCGCCGCACTCAATCAGCGCGCTGCAAGGCCCACGGCGGCGCGCCGGGTAAACCCGCGCACTGTCGCAGGCTGGGCAACTGCAGTTGTACACCGGCACCTGCCGCGCATCACCTGTACCCAGCAGGGTCAAGCGCATGTTTGGCTGGCTCCGACCAGCATCAATAGATTGTCTCGTGCGCGCTCAATCGAGGTGGAGTTGTCCAGTAAATGCAGACCATCACGCTCGACAGCGGCGGCATCAAACTGAGCGTTGCGCGCCAGGCGTTGCTCAATCTGCTCAAGGCTTTCACGACCGCGGCGAAGTAAACGTTCACGCAGTACCAGGGCATCAACCGTAAGCAACACGCCGATCAGCTGCGGATAGCGCTGCCGCGCTTCGGCCAAATAAGCCCGTGATCCATTGACCAACACATCCTGCCCCGCTGCCAACCAATCATCGATCTGCTTGGGAATGCCGTAAGCCAGACCATTGGCGCGCCAGCTCAGGGCAAAGGCGCCGGCCGCTTCCTGGGCATCAAACTCGGTTGGGGAAACGCCAATGGCGTCCTCCCCCAACGACTCCGCTGAGCGGGTAATGACCCGCCTCACGATCACGCAATCACGCTCGGCCAAACGCTCACGCGCAGCCTGTAACAAGCTGTCCTTGCCCGAGCCCGAAGGCCCCATCAGATAGATCAACCGGCCGCTCATCAGAACACCCTTTTCGCTTGTCGCCAGACTTGCTGGATCACCGCCTGGCCCCCGTGCACCTGCGCCTGCACCAGGTCGGCACGCAGGCCGACGCGGATTTCGCCGCGATCATGCAACCCCGCCGCCTGTGCCGGCACGTGGCTGACGGTGGCAATTGCTCGCGGCAGATCATAGCCGTTATCCTGCCCGGCCAGCAGCAAAGCGGCCTGCAGCAGGCTGGCCGGATAATAGTCACTGGAGAGGATATCCAGTACACCCTGCTGAGCCAGCTCGGCGGCGGCGATATTGCCCGAGTGCGAACCACCGCGAACGATATTCGGCGCGCCCATCAGCACCTTCAGACCCAGCTCGTGGCTGGCCTTGGCCGCCTCCAGGGTGGTGGGAAACTCGGCGATGGACATGCCAAAACTCGCCGACTCCTGCACATGGGCCAGGGTCGCGTCGTCGTGGCTGGCCACGGAAATATCACGGGCCTGGCAGTCGGCAACGATGCTGCGGCGCTGGCGGTCGCTGTACTGTCGCGAGTTGCCCACCTGCTCGACGATAAAGGCATCCATCTCCGCTTCGCTGAGGTGGTACTTGCCCATGTAGTACTCGCGGTATTTGTCTTCCTTGGCGAACTGGCGCTGGCCCGGCGCGTGATCCATCACCGAGACCAGTTGCACCAGCGGGTGTTCGACCAGATCGCGAAACACCGCAAGGGTATCCGGGTGGCAGACCTCGCAGCGCAAGTGCAGGCGATGATCGGCGCGCATATGCCCGGCTGCTGCCGCTGAAGCAATCGCTTCGAGCATCGCCGGCAGTTGCTGCATGCGTTTGCCACGCGGATTGACGTCGCCAATCGCCAGGGCATCGAACACCGTGGTAATGCCCGCCGAGGCGATCTGCGCATCATGGGTCAGCACCGCCGAGGCCGACGGCCAATCCACCCCCGGCCGTGGGCTCATATATTTTTCTAGGTTGTCGGTGTGCAGCTCGACCAGGCCAGGCAGCAGGTAATCACCGCCGAGGTTCTGCGCCTGGGGCAAACCGCTGACACCCTCTTCCACCTGGGCAATCAGGCCGTCACGCAGCACCAGGGTGCCGACAAACTCCTGCTCGGCGGTGACGATCCGCGCGTTGGTAAGAATCTGTTCAACCGGCATATACATACTCCTGCTGCGCCGCAGCGCTCATATCAAGGTAGCGATCGGCCACCGCCTCACGGGCGGCACGATCATGGAAGATGCCGATCAGCGCGCTACCGGCGGCCTTGGCTTCAGCGATCAGTTCCAGCACCACCTGGCGGTTGGCGTCGTCCAGGGACGCGGTGGGTTCATCCAGCAGCATCAGCGGCCAGGCGACCATAAAGCCGCGGGCAATATTCACCCGCTGCTGCTCGCCGCCGGAGAAGGTGCCGGGGGCCAGCTGCCACAGGGGCTGGGGGATATTCAGGCGGCTTAACAGGCTTTTCGCCCGCGCTTCGGCATCGGCCTTGCTCCAACCACGGGCCAGGGCCGGTTCCATCACCACATCCAGAGTGGCGACCCGGGGAATCACCCGCAGAAACTGGCTGACATAGCCCAGGGTCTGCCGGCGTACCGCCAGTACCTGGCGGGGTTCTGCGCCAACCAACTCAACCCATTCGCCGTTGTGCAGCACGCGAATGCTGCCGCCGGCGGCCAGGTAATTGCCGTACAAGGTGCGCAGCAAGGTCGACTTGCCGGCGCCGGATTGGCCGTGCAGCACCAGGCACTCGCCGGCGCGCACGCTGAAATGCAGCCCGCTCAACACATTCAGCACCACGCCGTGCTGCTGATGCAGGGTGAAGGTCTTGCTGAGGCCGGAGACCTCGATAAGCGTATTCATGATTGACCTCATATTGACCGGCAGCCCGCATGCAATCTGGGCTGCACACACGTCATGGCTGCAGGACAGACGACACCAGCAACTGCGAATAGGGATGCTGCGGGTCATCGAGAATCTGGTCGGTGAGACCGGCCTCGACCACATGGGAGCGGCGCATCACCATCAGCCGGTCCGCCAGCAAGCGCGCCACGGCCAGGTCGTGGGTGACGATCACCACCGCCAGGTCCAGTTCGCGCACCAGGCCGCGCAACAGGTCGAGCAGGCGCGCCTGCACCGACACATCGAGGCCGCCGGTGGGCTCATCCATAAAAATCAGCCGTGGGCTGGACACCAGATTGCGGGCGATCTGCAAGCGCTGCTGCATGCCGCCGGAGAAGGTGCGCGGCAGGTCGTCGATACGCAGCGGGTCGATTTCCACCTGTTTCAGCCAGTCGATGCCGGCCGCGCGCAGTTCGCCGTAATGGCGCACGCCCTGGGCCATCAGCCGCTCGCCGATGTTGGCTCCGGCCGATACGCCCATACGCAGCCCGTCACGTGGATTCTGCTCGACAAAGCCCCACTCGGTACGCAGCAGCGTGCGCCGCTGCGCCTCGCTGGCGCTGTACAGGTCGACCCAGTTGCCGGCCGTATCGCGATAACTGACTGAACCGCGATCCGGCGGGCAGCGCCCGGAGAGCAGGCTGAGCAGGGTCGACTTGCCCGAGCCGGACTCGCCGACGATGCCGAGCACCTCGCCCGGATACAGATCAAACGACACGCCCTGGCAGCCCTTCTCCAGACCGTATAGGCGGGTCAGGTCACGCACGCTAAACAGCGGCTGCGCGGTTTCGCTGTGCAGGTGCAACTTTTCGGCAGCACTCTCGGCAGCACTCATTGGGCGCCCTCCTCTTCAAGGTCACGGCGTTGCATGCAGTAGTCGGTGTCGGAGCAGACGAAACGCTTGCTGCCGGCGTCGTCGACGATCAGTTCGTCCAGGTAGGAATCCTGGCTGCCGCAGAAGGCGCAGCACTCGTCCCAGCGCTGAATCTCGAAGGGGTGATCCGCAAAGTCCAGACTGACCACCCGGGTGAACGGCGGCACGGCGTACAGGCGCTTCTCGCGGCCGGCGCCAAATAGCATCAGCGCCGGACTCATATGCAACTTGGGGTTGTCGAATTTGGGGATCGGCGAGGGGTCCATCACGTAGCGCTCATCCACCGTCACCGGGTAGGCGTAGCTGGTGGCGATATGGCCGAAGGTGGCGATGTCCTCGTACAGCTTCACGTGCATCACGCCGTAATCTTCCAGCGCATGCATGGTGCGGGTCTCGGTTTCCGAGGGTTCGATAAAGCGCAGCGGCTCGGGGATCGGCACCTGGTAGACCATGATCTGATCGCCATTGAGCGGCGTTTCCGGGATGCGGTGACGAGTCTGGATCACCGTCGCCTCGGGGGTGCGGGTGGTGGTTTTGACCCCGGCGGTGCGGGCGAAGAAGCGGCGGATCGACACCGCATTGGTGGTGTCATCCGCGCCCTGGTCGATCACCTTAAGCACGTCATCAGCGCCGAGAATTGCCGCCGTCAGTTGCATGCCGCCGGTGCCCCAGCCATAGGGCAGCGGCATCTCGCGGCCACCGAACGGCACCTGGTAACCGGGAATCGCCACAGCCTTGAGCAGGCCACGGCGGATCATGCGTTTGGTTTGCTCATCGAGGTAGGCAAAGTTGTAGCCGACCTCAGTTGCATACTGTGTTTGTGCCTGGGCATTCATGCGCGTTGCTCCTCGGCGGCGGGCTGCTCGCTGGCCTGCTTGCGCAGTTTGCGGATCAGCTCCAGCTCGGATTGGAAGTCGACGTAGTGCGGCAATTTCAGGTGCGAGACGAAGCCCGCGGCCTCGACGTTGTCGCAGTGCATCAGCACGAACTCTTCCTGCTGCGCCGGGCCTTCCACTTCCTCGGCGTACTCCGCAGCGCGCAGCGAGCGGTCGACCAGGGCCATGCCCATGGCCTTGCGCTCGGCATAGCCGAAGGCCAGACCATAGCCACGGGTGAACTGCGCATCGATGCCCTTACCGCCGACGAACTGGTTGACCATTTCGCACTCGGTTACCTCGATGTCACCCAACGGCACGGCGAAGCCGAGTTCTTCCGGCTCCAGCCAGACCTCAACGTCGCCGATACGAATCTCCCCGGCAAAGGGGTGATTGCGCCCGTAGCCACGCTGGGTGGAATAGCCCAGGGCCAATAGGAAGCCTTCATCACCACGGGCCAGGGCCTGCAGGCGCTGGGCGCGACTGGCGGGAAAATCCAGCGGCTCGCGGGTGATATCCGCCACCGCTGCGCCCTCATCCGCCTCGCGGGCCATCAGGCCTTCGTCGGCGAGAAAGTCCAGCACCCGTGGGCACGGCGACAATTCAGCCTGTGGGTCGACCTGCGGCCCCGGCTGTTCACCCTCGGCCAACAGCGCGAAATCCAGCAGACGGTGGCTGTAGTCGAAGGTCGGGCCGAGCAGCTGGCCGCCGGGCAGGTCCTTGAAGGTTGCCGAGATACGCCGAGTCAGCTGCATCTGTGTGGTGTCCAGCGCGGCGCTGGCGCCGAAGCGCGGCAACGTGGTGCGGTAGGCGCGCAGCAGGAAGATCGCTTCCATCAGGTCACCGGCCGCCTGCTTGATCGCCAGTGCTGCCAGTTGTGGGTCGTACAGCGAGCCTTCGCTCATCACTCGGGCCACGGCAAGAGGCATCTGCTCGCGCACCTGATCGACGCTGAGTTCGGGAATGCTGGTATCGCCACGGCGTTTTTTGGCCAGTAGCAAATGGGCATTATCGATGGCGTGTTCGCCACCTTTGACGGCGACGTACATCAGGCAGCCTCCTCGGCATTGAGCAGCACGCGGGTGCTGCGCGGCAGGCCGATGACCTGCTCACCGGCAGCGAAGAAGGCATCCAGACCACGGGGAAAGGCACTGCGCGCCTGGCGCTGCTGCCAGAACGCTGCCGGGAGCGGCAACTCGACGCTGCGCACGTCCTTGATGCCTGGGCCACGCCAGCGCAGGACTGCGCCATTGCTGAGGGCATCGAGCTGGATCAGCAGGGTGCAGGACTGGTCCGGGTAACGCTCGCTGCCATTGTCGAAGGCTGACAGGTCCGTTAGCTCGCTTTCATCGAGCAGGGCAAACAGCGCCAGTTCGCGTTCGGCGACAATCGGGCAGCCGCAGTGGAACGCCAGGTTGGCGCGGATCGCCGGGGTGTCGAAACGCGGCGCCAGCCACAGCGGCGTATCACCATCGAGAAACGCCAGGCACAGGGCGTAAGTAGCCGGTTGCAGGTTTTCCAGGGCCAGGGCGCGGTTAAGCGGTTGTATCAGGCCTGGCTCAGCCAGCGCCTTGAGGGCACTGCGAAAGCTGGTCTGGGCGTCCAGCACCGGGTCATTGAAGGCCGGTTGCAGCCATTGCGAGCTATTCGCCGCGTTCATCAGTCTTCTCCTCTGACCAAGGTAAAAAATTCCACCTGAGTGGTGGCGGTTTCGGCGGCCTTGGCCACCTGTTGGGCGTGCTGCGCAGCGGCCAGGGGTTCGATCAGTCGGCTTAGCCAATGCGGCTGTTCGCTGCCCTGCAAATGCGCGTCGGCCAGAGCCGCCAGTTCGGCATGCTGCTTGTCGCGCCCGGCCACATAGCTGTAACCGGTGCGGCCATCGGCCAGGCGCACCACGCAACGGGTCACGCTCATCTCGCCGAGGTTGAACGGGCTGCCGGTGCCGCCCATGCGCCCACGCACCAGGGTCATGCCGATTTCCGGGGCGCGAATCAGGCGGTACTCGGCTTCCTTCAACGCCGACTCGTAGGCCGCCAGTTGGCCGCCGGCGCGGGCGAGCACGCCCATCCAGCGCTGGCGGGTGGCGATGTGCGGGTCGCTGTGCTGCATGTCGCTGTGCGGTCTATCGCGGTTCATCAACAAGCCTCCATCAAAGGGCGAGCTGGTACTGGAAGCGGTCGGCACGGCTGGTCGATAACGACAGCTCCACCGGCCGTCCGGCCAGATCGCGGGAAAGGGTTTGCACGCTCAGCAGCGGCGCATGCCGGGGCATCAACAGGCGGGCGGCCTCATCACGGCTGGGCAGGCGCGCACCGATCAGGCTGAAGGTGCGGGTCAATGGCAGTCCGCGCAGGCTGAGGTACTGGCGCAGTGAGCCGCCCTGGTAGTCGGCGAGCAACTCGGCATATTCGATGCTGAAGGCGTGACGAATCAGGCTGACGGGCTGGCCTTCAATCAGGCGCAAGGTGCTCAGTTCCAGCAGTTGCGCACCGCTGGCCAGTTGCAGGTACTCACGTTCTTCACAACCGGCCGGGCGCAGACGGCTTTCCAGCAGTTGCGCCTCGACCTTGTGACCGAGCGCCGAGAGCGAGGCGCTGTAAGCGCTGCCGGCCTGCATCGGGTAGATCAGCGGCTTGGCCAACACCCGCGTGCCCTTGCCCTGCTGGCGCAGCAGACGGCCTTCGAGCACCAGCTCATCCACTGCGCGGCGCAGGGTGTGGCGATTGACTGCAAAACGCGCGGCCAACTGCACCTCGGCCGGCAGGTAATCGCCGGGGCTCATGCGCTGCAGCTCATCGCGCAGCACGGCGGCCAGTTCGCGGTACAGCGGCTCGGGTTGTCTAGACAAGTGCATGGCTAATAAAGGGCATCCGCAGATGCCCGTTCTCCGTCAGATAAATTGTTTGCGCAGGCGCTGCGAAATGATGTCCAGCAGGCTGACCACCAGGATGATCACGATCAGCAGGGCGCAGGTCTGGGCGAACTGGAAGCCGCGAATCGCTTCCCAGAGAATCACCCCGATACCGCCGGCACCGACCATGCCGACCACCGTTGCCGAGCGCACATTGGATTCGAAGCGGTACAGCGAGTAGGAAATCCACAGCGGCAGAACCTGCGGAATCACCCCGTAGATGACTTCCTGCAGCGCGCTGGCGCCGGTGGCGCGCACACCTTCAACCGGGCCTGGATCGATGGCCTCGACCGCTTCGGCGAAGAGTTTGGCGAGCACCCCGGTGGTGCCGATAAACAGCGCCAGCACCCCAGCGAATGGACCCAGGCCAACCGCCACCACGAAGAGCATGGCGAAGACCATTTCGTTGATCGAACGACAGGCGTCCATCACCCGGCGGATCGGCTGGTAGACCCACCATGGAACGATGTTTTCCGAGCAGAGAATGCCCAGCGGAATAGCCAGAACAATCGCCAGCACCGTACCCCAGAGGGCGATCTGCACGGTGACGATCATCTCCTTGAGGTACAGCTCCCAGTTGCTGAAATCAGGCGGAAAGAAGTCCGCGGCAAAGGTCGCCATGTTGCTGGAGTCGCGGATCAGCGCCAGCGGATTCATCTCCGCGCCCTGCCAGGACCAGGCCAACACAACGAAAAACAGTCCCCAGCCGATCAGCTGCAGCCAGGAACGCTTGGCAATCAGGTCGGGCGTGGGTGCGGTGGTCAAAGTGGTCATAACAACATCTCGAATCAAGCGGCAGAACAGAGCGACCCGCCCACTGGGCGAGTCGCTGGCGGCACGTGCAATTAACCCGCGCTTGCCGGGCTCTTCTGGGCGATTTCAGCCAGACGCTTTTCCAGTTTGGCCAGCTCGGCATCCAACTCCTTGAGCTGAGCCTGCTTGTCAGCAGCATTGAGCTTTTCGTTGTTGGCCACTTCAGTGCGTTTCTTGAACAGTTCCAGCTGGCGGATCGGCAACAGTTGATCGTCATCCGACGCTTTGAACTTTGCCCACTGCAGCCCTTCAAGCACTTTCAGCTCAGCCGGCTGGTCGCCGTAAGTCATAAAGAACTCACGCAGCTTGTTCTTGGTGGCGTCATCCAGGTTCTTGCGCCATACCATCGGGTCGGACGGGATCAGCGGCGAGGTCCAGATCACTTTCAGCTGGGCGGCCTTGTCCGGCGCGGTCACTTGCAGACGCTCCATGCCCTCGCTATTGAAGGTGCCGACATCGACCTGCTTGTTGGCCACCGACAGTGCGTTGACCTCGTGGCTGCCGTTGAGCGCGCGCTTGAAGACCTTGTTGGCGTCGGCGTTGTTCTGCGCGAACACGTAGTAACCCGGTACCAGATAACCCGAGGTGGAGTTCGGATCGCCGTTGGCGAAAGTCAGGCTCGAAGCGCTTTTCAGCATGTCTTCGATCGAATTGATCGGGCTGTCCTTGTGCGCCACCATCAGGCTGTAATAGCCCTGAGTGCCGTTGGCCGCGACGGTCTGGGCGAAAATCTGCCCACCAGCACGATCCACCGCTTCCATCGCGGCCTTATTGCCATACCAGGCCATGTCGACCTTGTCGAAACGCATGCCCTGGATGATCCCGGCGTAGTCAGGGGCGAAGAAGGCTTTGATCTTCAACCCGGTCTGCTGGCTCATATCCGCCAGGAAGGGATCCCACATAGTTTTGAGGTTCTGCGAGGACTCGGTGGAGATGATGCCGAAATTGATTTCCTGCTCAGCGGCCTGGGCGGCGCCCAGAACCGAACCGGCCAGCAGCGTGGACGCGGCGAGAACGCGACTGATACGTTTGAACATGCAAAGCACTCCTAGTGCAGATGGACATACAGGGGTTGGCATAACTGGGGTGCAGCTCAGGCCTTGGCCAAAGCCAACGGAACCTTGGGTTTGCGCGCACGGCGCGGTTTCTCGGCGGCTTGCGGCTCAGCTAGCAGCTCGGCCCCGTAAAGATCGTTAAGGAAGTTGGGATGCAGTTCGGCAGCGGCACCATCGAAATGAATACGCCCCGCTTTCAACGCCACGGCGCGCTGGCAATAGCGCATGGCGTAGTCGACCTGATGCAAAGTGACCACCACAGTGGTGCCGTCTTCGCGGTTGATGTCGGCAAGAATCTGCATGACCTTGCGCGCTGATTCGGGGTCGAGCGAGGCAATCGGCTCGTCAGCCAGAATCACCTTGGCGCGCTGGCACAGGGCACGGGCAATCGCCACGCGCTGCTGCTGGCCACCGGACAGGGTCGAGGCGCGCTGCTGCGCCAGATCCGCCAGACCGACGCGGGCCAGCGCCTGCAGTGCACGCTGCTTTTCTTCGGAATTGAATAGGCCGAAGCTGCCACGCCAGCGCGGCATGCGCCCCAGGCAACCGAGCAGCACGTTCTGCAGCACGCTGAGACGACCGACCAGATTGAACTGCTGGAAGATGTAGCCGATGTCGGCGCGCAGACGACGCACTTCGCCATTTAGCCGGCCGGCGGCCTGCACCTCACGACCCAGCACATGAATGCTGCCACCATCACTGCGATCGCAGCAGGCGAGGCCCGCAACATGACGCAGCAAGGTCGACTTGCCGGAACCCGAGGCTCCGATCAATGCCACCATTTCACCGGGCTCGACGGACAGCGCCAGATCAAACAGCGCCTGCTTGCGGCCGAACGTTTTGTTCAGGCTCTCAACCCGGATCACTGCGCTCATGGAATGCCTCCTTTCTCAGGGTTACACCGCAGCGCGAAGCCGCGTGCTGGTGTAGACCAAGGTAGGCAAATCCTGTGTCAGACCGATTAATGGGCCGTGACACTTACGTGACCATTGCTTGAAGTTATTGCTATGGGAGAGGGAGATTTCCTAGGTTTTTGCACAGCACGGCGCATTTCTGATAACTGGTGCTGGCATAACGCCTTTATCCAACGCAAAATTCGACACTCGATTGACGTCAATTTGCCGACCAATCGACTGTAGAGTCACATTACATTTAAGGGGCTTTCTGGCTGAACGGTTAGTGCTATAGGTGGTCAAACCGGTGACAATCCTATAGCCCATTGCCAGTATCGCTTTCCTAAACTAACCGGTTTAATGTACGCGCCCTATGAAACCAGCACTCTATTCCAGCCGCACCGCTGACAAATTCGTAGTTCGTCTGCCCGATGGCATGCGCGAACGTATTGCGGATGTCGCACGTAACCACCACCGCAGCATGAACTCGGAGATCATTGCTCGTCTTGAGCAAAGCATGCTCCAAGAAAGTGCTCTGGGTGATGACCTCAATATGCGCTTGGACAGTCCAGACCTGTCCTTGCACGAGCGTGAGCTGTTACAACGCTTCCGCCAGCTGTCGCGCCGTCAGCAAAACGCCCTGGTGGCGCTGATTGCTCACGACGCTGAGATGGCCGCCGAAGAAGCTTGATGGCACGCACAATCAAAAAACCGGCCTAGGCCGGTTTTTTTGCTGACCATAAAAAACCGCCATCTCGGCGGCTTTTTTATGGCTGTTGCTAATTAACCGACAAAGTTAAGCAGCACCCCAGCCGCTACTGCCGAGCCAATCACCCCGGCCACGTTCGGGCCCATGGCATGCATTAGCAGGAAGTTCTGCGGGTTGGCTTCCAGGCCGACCTTGTTCGATACCCGCGCCGCCATCGGCACCGCAGATACGCCGGCCGAGCCGATCAGCGGATTGACCTTATTCTTACTGAACAGGTTCATCAGCTTGGCCATCAGCACCCCTGCCGCGGTACCCGCACAGAACGCCACCATGCCCAGACTGAGAATGCCCAATGTTTTCAGCTGCAGGAAGGAATCAGCCGAGAGCTTCGAACCTACGGTCAGACCAAGGAAGATGGTGACGATATTGATCAGGGCATTACGCGAGGTATCAGCCAGACGCTCGACCACACCGGCCTCACGCAGCAAATTACCAAGGGCAAACATACCAATCAGCGGAGCCGCATCAGGCAGCAGCATGCCGATAAGCAGACACAGCACGATCGGAAAGATGATCTTCTCGGTCTGGCCTACAGGGCGCAGCTGCTGCATAACGATGGCGCGCTCTTCCTTGGTGGTCAGCGCACGCATGATCGGCGGCTGAATCAACGGCACCAGCGCCATATAGGCATAGGCCGCCACCGCAATTGGGCCGAGCAGATGCGGCGCCAGTTTGGAGGTCACAAAGATTGAGGTAGGGCCATCTGCACCGCCAATAATGGCAATGGATGCAGCCTCCTTGAGGGTGAACTCAAGCCCCGGAATACCCAGCGCGGTAATGGCCAGGGCGCCGAGCAGAGTGCCGAAGATGCCGAACTGAGCCGCCGCGCCCAGAAGCAAGGTCTTGGGGTTGGCCAGCATCGGCCCAAAGTCAGTCATGGCCCCCACACCGAGGAAGATCAGCAGCGGGAAGATACTGGTGGGCAGGCCAACCTCGTAGATCATATGCAGAAAGCCTGCGCCTTCCGCCATATTGGCCACCGGAATATTGGCCAGCAGACCGCCAAAACCAATAGGAATCAGCAGCAAAGGCTCGAAGCCCTTCTTGATCGCCAGATAGATCAGCAGCATGCACACCGCGATCATAAACAGCTGGCCAACCTCGACATGGTACAGGCCGGTGCTTTGCCAAAGCTTGAGGAGCTTTTCCATTACCGCGCTCCCTTAACCGATGGTCAGCAGGCTGTCGCCCACCGCCACCGCATCACCGACCTTGACGTTGACCGCACCGACGGTGCCGGCCTTGAACGCACGAATTTCGGTTTCCATCTTCATGGCTTCGAGGATGATCACCAGCTGTCCTTCTTCCACGGCCTGGCCTGGCTGCACCAACACCTTGAAGATATTGCCGGCCAGCGGGGCATTCTGCGGCTCGCCCGCGCCAACCGGGGCTGCTACCGCAGCCGCGGTGGAACCCGCACCACCACCGACAGCCTTGAGTCCCTCGATATCACCGCCTTCATTGACTTGCACCACATAGGACTTGCCGTTTACCTCAACGGTGTAGACCTCGGGCTTGCCAGCCTCGCGAACAAGGGCTTCCTTACCAGTCGGCACCGGCTCGAAGGCTGCTGGATTGCCGCGGTTTTCCAGAAACTTCAGACCGATCTGCGGGAACAGGGCGTAGGTCAGCACGTCGTCGATTTCATCGGCGGCGAGCTTGATGCCTTTCTCATTGGCAATGCCCTTGAGCTCAGCAGTCAGCTTGTCCATCTCAGCGTCAAGCAGGTCGGCCGGACGGCAGGTAACGGCTTCCGCGCCATCCAGCACCCGCGCCTGCAGCTCTTTATTAAAAGGTGCCGGTGCCGAACCGTATTCACCTTTCAAGATGCCGGCGGTTTCCTTGGTGATGGATTTGTAGCGCTCACCGGTCAGTACGTTGATCACCGCCTGGGTACCAACGATCTGCGAGGTTGGGGTTACCAGCGGGATAAAGCCGAGGTCTTCGCGTACACGCGGGATTTCGGCCAACACTTCGTCAAATTTGTCCTGGGCGCCCTGCTCTTTCAACTGGCCTTCCATATTGGTCAGCATGCCGCCCGGCACCTGAGCAACTAGAATGCGCGAGTCGACACCCTTGAGGTTGCCCTCGAATTTCGCGTACTTCTTCCGTACTTCGCGGAAGTAAGCGGCGATTTCTTCGAGCAACTCGAGGTTCAGCCCCGTATCACGCTCGGTGCCTTGGAACATGGCCACCACCGATTCGGTTGGCGAATGCCCATAGGTCATCGACAGCGAAGAAATAGCCGTGTCGACATTATCGATACCGGCCTCGACCGCCTTGAGAATGGCGACAGACGACAGCCCTGCCGTGGCATGGCACTGCATATGAATCGGGATGGACAGACTGGCCTTGAGTCGCGAGACCAACTCAAAAGCGGTATACGGGGTGAGAATGCCAGCCATGTCCTTGATGGCAATGGAGTCGGCGCCCATATCCTCGATTTCCTTGGCCAAATCCACCCACATTTCCAGGGTATGCACCGGGCTGGTGGTGTAGGAAATGGTGCCCTGGGCATGCTTGCCCAGCTGCTTGACAGCTTTCAATGCAGTTTGCAGGTTGCGCGGATCGTTCATTGCGTCGAATACGCGGAACACATCAACGCCATTGAAGGCGGCGCGCTCGACGAACTTTTCCACCACATCATCGGCGTAATGGCGATAGCCCAGCAGGTTTTGTCCACGCAGCAGCATCTGCTGACGAGTATTGGGCATAGCCTTTTTCAGCTCGCGGATGCGGTGCCATGGGTCTTCGCCCAGGTAGCGAATGCACGCATCAAAGGTCGCGCCACCCCAGGACTCAACAGACCAGAAACCGACCTGATCAAGTTTCGGTGCGATTGGCAACATGTCTTCCAGGCGCACACGGGTGGCCAAGATCGACTGGTGGGCGTCACGCAGCACCACATCAGTAATTCCGAGTGCTTTCTTTACGGCAGTCATACAGATGCTCCCTGTCGAACCTGGCTCACCCGCGGCGGGCGCGGTGCTGGTGAATAGCGGATTGGATGGCGGCTAGCACATCAGCACTCGGCTCGTCGGAAGCCGTTTTTACTGCAGATGGCACAGATACGGGAATTGGCGCTTTTGTGGCAAAGCGCTCGATAACCCACGACATCACGCGGATCATCAGCACCAATAGAATTAGAAAGAGAAATACGAAGCCCAGGCCGAACAGCATGAGCTCGACACCCTCGAGCAGGAGTTCACTAGGGGTCATCTTGGCTCCATTACCAGCTACGTTTGAGCTGCGTTAATTATTAGATAGGAGCGCCCAGGAGCCGATCCTGGGCAAAGCTGGCGAACCTTAGCGTGAAACGAGCGTTTGAAGCAAACCCAACCCCACTCGATGGGACATTTTCGGTAGAAAAAGCGTCATCAGCCTAGAGCAAGAACAAACTGGCCAAGCCCAGGAAAATAAAGAATCCACCACTGTCAGTCACCGCTGTGATCATCACGCTGGCGCCCATTGCCGGATCACGCCCCATGCGTACCAGCGTCATGGGAATCAGTACCCCCATCAATGCCGCCAGCAAGAGGTTCAGAGTCATCGCCGCAGTCATCACCACGCCCAACGACCAGCTGTCGTAAAGCAGGTAAGCCACCACACCGATTACCCCACCCCACACGATACCGTTGACCAGGCCAACGCCCAGTTCTTTGCGAATCAAGCGCGAAGTATTACCGGTACTGACCTGATCCAGCGCCATGGCGCGCACGATCATGGTGATGGTCTGGTTACCGGAGTTGCCACCAATACCCGCAACAATCGGCATTAGCGCCGCCAATGCCACCAGTTTCTCGATCGACCCTTCGAACAAACCGATCACCCGAGAGGCCATAAAGGCGGTAACCAGGTTGACCGCCAGCCAAGCCCAGCGGTTGCGCAGGGACTTCCACACCGAGGCGAAGATGTCTTCCTCCTCGCGCAAACCGGCCATATTGAGGACTTCGCTTTCGCTCTCCTCACGGATCAGGTCGACCATCTCATCGATGGTCAAACGCCCGATCAGCTTGCCATTCTTGTCCACCACCGGCGTGGAGATCAGGTCGTAACGCTCAAAGGCCTGGGCAGCGTCATAGGCATCTTCATCGGGGTGGAAGCTCACTGGATCGGTGGCCATGACCTCGCTGACCAGCTTCTCCGGGTCATTAACCAGCAGACGCTTGACCGGCAACACGCCCTTGAGGACGCCGTCGTAATCAACCACGAATAGTTTGTCGGTATGCCCCGGCAGCTCTTTGAGGCGGCGCAGGTAGCGCAGCACCACTTCCAGGCTGACATCTTCGCGGATGGTGACCATCTCGAAGTCCATCAGCGCGCCGACCTGATCTTCCTCATAAGACAACGCTGAACGCACGCGCTCACGCTGCTGCGCATCGAGGGTTTCCATGAGCTCGTGCACAACATCGCGCGGCAGTTCGGAGGCCAGATCGGCCAGCTCGTCGGCGTCCATATCCCTGGCAGCGGCGAGAATCTCGTGATCATCCATGTCCGCGAGCAGGGTTTCCCGCACCGCATCGGACACTTCGAGAAGAATGTCGCCATCACGCTCGACCTTGACCAACTGCCAAATGGTCAGGCGGTCTTCGAGCGGCAATGCTTCGAGGATATGGGCAACGTCGGCGGAGTGCAGCTCGTCGAGCTTGCGTTGTAATTCGGCGAGGTTCTGCCGGTGTACCAGGCTTTCCACCCGGTCGTGATGCTGGCCTTCCTGACGATGGGTCAGGTCTTCGACCAGCTTGTGCCGATGCAACAGCTCGACCACCTGGGCCAGGCGATTCTGCAGGCTTTCTTGCGGCTTTTTTGCTTCTACTTCAGTCATGGCGCGCTCCACCCCCAGCGGCAGCGCACGCCACAGAGGGTCAATCAGTCAATACGTGATTGCACAATCGAGATTCAGAGTAACTACTGGGTAAGTCCATGGTGGTTTTCCACAAGCCCCGGCGGGGCTGACGCGGCGAATGATACCACCGCCCAGGCGCTTTGCATGTGACAAAAACAATCCTAGAACAAGCGCTTGCACGACAAACTTAAGCGCGCCTGCACATCTGTAACTGCGACGTGCCAGACACAGGCAAAGGCACGCCTGGCGCAGACAAAGCCATCGACTACCCTTACACATGGACCGTCACGGAGGACGCACCATGCATGGACTGCACTGCGCAGCTTTCTGCGCCATTCTGCTTTGCCCACTGCCCACAATCGGCTCAACGGTATTTCGCTGCGAAGACGCCAAAGGCCACGTTACTTTCACCCGTCAGGGCTGCCCCGACACGCACAACCAAAGCCTGCAACAGGCCTACAACCCTACACCGGGCAGCGGTAAACCGGTGCCATTGGCCAAACCGCGCAAGGCCAGCCGCGAGAGCAAGAAGAATGACCAACAGGAGCTGACGGTGGTTGGCATAAAGCAGCATAGCTGCGGCAACCATCTGAGCAGCAGTGAACGGCGCGCCGCCATCATCAAGCAACAGATTCGCTTAGGCATGAGCCGCAGTGATGTCGAGAGCAGCCTTGGCAAGCCCGACAAGATCACCGAACAGAACGGCCAGACGCGTTACGTCTACCAAGGTAAGAAAGGCAACAAGCGCAACGTCAGCTTCGATGAAGCTGGCTGCGTCAAAGGCAAGGCTAAAGCCAAACGAAAATCGGCGAATAAAAAATGACCCGGCGTCATTTTCAGCACCATTCAGTTATGAACCACAGGCAACCACCACCGGATGACCAGCCATAAAAAAGGGCCCGCATCGCTGCAGGCCCTTCTTGTTTGGTGCACTCAGGAGGATTCGAACCTCCGACCGCTCGGTTCGTAGCCGAGTACTCTATCCAGCTGAGCTATGAGTGCATGTAACGCTTGCACTGTAGACATCCAACAGCAACATCTACAGCACTAAATAATGGCGGAGAAGGGGGGATTCGAACCCCCGACACCCTTTTGAGATGTACTCCCTTAGCAGGGGAGCGCCTTCGGCCACTCGGCCACCTCTCCGCAACACGGGGCGCATGATAACCATGTTTTCCCCGTTTGCAAAGCCAAAATTTCGATAAAAATTAGTGGCTTGGTTCTTCGCCTTTCTCTTTCTGGATGCGCTGGTAAATTTCCTCGCGGTGCACCGCAACCTCTTTCGGCGCGTTAACGCCAATGCGCACCTGATTACCTTTAACGCCCAACACGGTGACAGTGACTTCGTCACCCACCATCAGGGTCTCTCCGACCCGGCGAGTCAGAATCAGCATTCCTTTCTCCTTACGGATATCAGTTCAGGACAACAGCAGTCTGCAAAAAAAGAAAATGGTGGCAGCCCCGAACATCTCAAACAGAGCCTTCACCCAAGTATTGACCAGTGTGAGCAGAAAGAAAGTTCCTGCTCATGCCAACCAAAAAGACAAAAGGCGCGGGATAAACCGCGCCTTTCGGATAATGCCTCAGTCGCCCTGACGGGCCGGGGCATCCAGTTCGAAAGCAGTGTGCAGGGCGCGCACTGCCAACTCCAGATATTTCTCCTCAATTACCACGGAGACTTTGATCTCCGAGGTGGAGATCATCTGGATATTGATGTTTTCCTTGGCGAGCGCTTCAAACATGCGGCTAGCCACACCGGCATGGGAACGCATGCCAACGCCAACGATGGACACCTTGGCAATCTTGGTGTCGCCGATCACTTCACGCGCACCCAGCTCGCGGGCGGTATTTTCCAGCACCTGCTGCGCTGCGGTGTAGTCATTGCGGTGCACAGTGAAGGTGAAGTCGGTGGTGTTATCGTGCGCAACGTTCTGCACGATCATGTCCACTTCGATGTTCGCAGCGCTAATAGGGCCGAGAATTTTGAACGCCACGCCCGGGATGTCCGGTACGCCACGGATGGTCAGCTTGGCTTCGTCGCGGTTGAAAGCGATGCCGGAGATGATCGGCTGTTCCATGGATTCCTCTTCATCAAGGGTAATGAGGGTGCCCGGCCCCTCTTGGAAGCTGTGCAGCACGCGCAGCGGGACGTTGTACTTGCCGGCGAATTCCACCGAACGAATCTGCAGCACCTTGGAACCGAGACTGGCCATTTCCAGCATCTCTTCGAAGGTGATTTTTTCCAGACGCTGAGCCTGTGGCACCACACGCGGGTCGGTGGTGTAGACACCATCAACGTCGGTGTAGATCTGGCACTCATCAGCCTTCAGCGCAGCAGCCAGCGCCACACCCGTGGTGTCGGAGCCGCCGCGACCGAGCGTGGTGATGTTGCCGTGCTCATCGACACCCTGGAAACCCGCAACCACAACCACGCGACCGGCCTTGAGGTCGGCACGCAGTTTCTGGTCATCGATCTGCAGGATGCGCGCTTTGTTGTGCGCGCTGTCAGTCAGGATGCGCACCTGGTTGCCGGTATAGGACACCGCCGGCACGCCAATCTTAATCAGCGCCATGGCCAGCAGGGCAATCGTCACCTGCTCGCCGGTAGAGACCATCACGTCGAGTTCACGCGGTACCGGCTGACCATCACTGACCTGTTTGGCCAGATCGATCAGGCGATTGGTTTCACCGCTCATGGCGGAAACCACAACCACAATGTCATCGCCGTTTTCGCGGAATTTCTTCACCTTCGCGGCCACCTGCTGAATACGCTCAACAGTGCCTACGGAGGTGCCGCCAAATTTCTGTACGATCAAAGCCATTTCAAAGCCGCCTCAGCCCGTGAAGGGCGCCCATTAAACAGATAACTCAATACCCTGCCAAGGCCCGCCGGGCGTATACGGGCCTTGGTCTTGGCACTCAAGCAACCAGGTGCTTACAGACCTTGCTCAGCAAAGGTCACGGCCAGCGCCAGCGCACCATCCAACGCCGCAGCATTGATACCGCCGCCTTGCGCCATGTCCGGACGACCGCCACCTTTGCCGCCAACTGCCGCAGCGGCTTGCTTCATCAGCTCGCCGGCCTTCAGTTTGGCCGTCAGGTCCTGGGTCACACCAGCCACCAGCACGACCTTGTCCTCCTGCACGCCGCCGAGCAGGATCACCGCACTGCCGAGCTTGTTTTTCAGTTGATCGACCATCGCCAGCAGCGCTTTGCCATCCAGGCCGTCGAGACGCGCCGCGAGCACCTTGATGCCTTTGACGTCGACCGCCGAACCGGCCAGGTCATTACCTGCCGCGCTGGCCGCCTTGGCCTTGAGCTGCTCCAGCTCTTTTTCCAGCTGACGGTTGCGCTCCAGCACACCGACCAGCTTGTCCAGCAGGTTATCGCGACTGCCCTTGACCAGCGCTGCAGCTTCTTTCAGCTGTTCTTCCGCGCCATTCAGGTAGTCAAACGCTGCAGCACCGGTAACTGCTTCAATTCGACGCACACCTGCCGCCACACCGCCTTCGCTGGTGATTTTGAACAAGCCGATATCACCTGTACGCGAGGCGTGAATACCACCGCACAGCTCAACCGAGAAGCTGCCACCCATGCTCAGCACGCGCACGTTATCGCCATACTTCTCGCCGAACAGCGCCATGGCGCCTTTGTTCTTGGCGGTTTCGATATCAGTTTCTTCAGTTTCAACCGCAGTATTTTTGCGGATTTCGGCGTTGACGATCTCTTCCAGCGCCTTAATCTGCTCAGGCTTGATCGCCTCGAAGTGGCTGAAGTCGAAGCGCAGGCGCTGGCTGTCCACCAGCGAGCCTTTCTGCTGTACGTGCTCGCCCAGCACCTGACGCAAGGCGGCATGCAGCAAGTGGGTGGCCGAGTGGTTCAACGAGGTGGCTTTGCGGACATCGGCCTCAACATTGGACGCGACGGCAGCGCCGACTTGCAGATTGCCTTCGGTCACCACGCCGTGGTGCAGGAAAGCGCCACCGGCTTTGGTGGTATCGCGCACGTCAAAGCGCACGCCAGCGGCTTGCAGGAAGCCGCAGTCACCGATTTGCCCGCCAGACTCGGCGTAGAAGGGCGTCTGATCGAGGACCACAACGCCCTCCTCGCCTGCCGCCAATGTATCCACCGCCTGGCCAGCCTTGAACAGAGCCAGCACCTTGCCGTTGCCGGAGGCGGCGCTATAGCCGAGGAAAACCGTTTCGCTGTCGACCTTGACCAGGTTGTTGTAGTCCATGCCGAACGCGCTAGCAGAACGAGCGCGCTCGCGCTGCGCCTGCATTTCGCGCTCGAAGCCTTCTTCATCCAGCGTCAGCTCGCGCTCACGGGCGATGTCGCCGGTGAGGTCCATCGGGAAGCCAAAGGTGTCGTACAGCTTGAAGATCACATCGCCCGGAATCACCGTGCCTTTGAGCTCGGCAAGATCCTGCTCGAGAATCTTCAGGCCCTGCTCCAGGGTCTTGGCGAACTGCTCTTCTTCGGTTTTCAGTACACGCTCGATATGCGCCTGCTGCTGTTTCAGCTCAGGGAAGGCATCGCCCATCTCAGCTACCAGCGCAGCGACGATCTGATAGAAGAAGCTGCCCTTGGCGCCCAACTTGTTACCGTGACGGCAGGCGCGACGAATGATACGACGCAGCACGTAGCCGCGGCCTTCGTTGGACGGCGTTACGCCATCGGCGATCAGGAAGCCGCAGGAGCGGATATGGTCAGCCACCACTTTCAGCGAAGCCTGGCCCTCGTTGGCGCAACCGATAGCCTTGGCCGCGGCATTCAGCAGGCTTTGGAACAGATCGATCTCGTAGTTCGAGTTGACGTGCTGCAGCACCGCACTAACGCGCTCCAGCCCCATGCCGGTGTCCACGCTCGGCGCCGGCAGCGGGTGTAGCACGCCGTCGGCAGTCCGGTTGAACTGCATAAACACGTTGTTCCAGATTTCGATGTAGCGATCACCGTCTTCTTCCGGGCTGCCGGGTGGGCCGCCCCAGATGTGCTCGCCGTGATCGAAGAAAATCTCGGTGCACGGGCCACACGGGCCAGTGTCGCCCATGGTCCAGAAGTTATCGGAGGCGTATGGCGCACCTTTGTTGTCGCCGATACGGATCATCCGCTCGGCCGGCACGCCGACTTCCTTGGTCCAGATGTCGTAGGCTTCATCGTCCGTCGCGTAAACGGTAACCCAGAGCTTTTCCTTGGGCAGTTTCAGCCAGTTTTCGCCGGAGAGGAACTCCCAGGCAAAATGGATGGCGTCACGCTTGAAATAGTCGCCAAAGCTGAAGTTGCCGAGCATTTCGAAGAAAGTGTGGTGACGTGCGGTGTAACCGACATTTTCCAGGTCGTTGTGCTTACCGCCGGCCCGCACGCACTTCTGGCTGGTGGCAGCGCGGGTGTAGGCACGCTTCTCCAGGCCGAGGAAGCAATCCTTGAACTGGTTCATCCCCGCGTTGGTGAACAGCAGGGTCGGGTCGTTGCCCGGAATCAGGGAGCTGGAGGCGACACGGGTGTGTCCCTTCTGTTCGAAGAAGCTGAGGAAGGCTTCACGGATTTCTGCGCTTTTCATAGGAATCTTCCAAAAACCAGCGGCCACGACAAAGCCGGCAAAGGGCCGCATTATATCGGGCCTGCGCTAGGGGGCTAGTGCCTTTATTGATAGATAACAGCTATTAACTGCTCACTATTCGCTCAATGCGAACGGAATTCTGCAAAAGCTGCGACCACCTGATCAATATCCGCAGTGGAGATATCCAAGTGCGTGACCATACGCAGCCGTGGCGCGGCGCTGAGCTTGATCCCACGCTCGGCGCAGAAAGCCTTCAGCGCGCCGGCCTGCTCGCCAACCTGGGCGTAGACCATATTGGTCTGCACCGGCTCCACCGCATAACCTAGCTCGCGCAAGCCGGCGGCCAATCGCTCAGCGTTGGAGTGATCTTCAGCCAAGCGTTCCACCTGATGCTGCAAGGCATACAAGCCAGCCGCGGCGAGCATGCCGGCCTGGCGCATACCGCCGCCGACCATCTTGCGCAGACGCCGTGCCTCGCCGATCAGCTCGACTGAGCCGCACAGCACCGAGCCAATCGGTGCGCCGAGCCCCTTGGACAGGCACACCGACACCGAATCGAAGTATTGAGTAATTTCCCGCGCCGGCACGCCCAGTTTGACTGCCGCGTTATACAAACGCGCGCCGTCAAGATGCAGGGCCAGGCCGCACCGCGTGGTCAGCTCACGTGCGGCCTGCAGATACGCCTGCGGCAGCACCTTGCCTTGCATGGTGTTTTCCAGCGCAAGCAGGCGGGTGCGGGCGAAGTGGAAGTCATCCTGCTTGATCGCTGCCTCAACCTTGGCCAGGTCCAGAGAGCCATCGGCTTCGCCATCAATGGGCTGCGGCTGGATCGAACCGAGCACCGCCGCGCCGCCACCTTCGTATTTATAAGTGTGCGCCTGCTGGCCGACGATGTATTCGTCACCGCGCGCGCAATGAGCCATCAGCCCGAGCAGGTTGCTCATGGTGCCTGTGGGCACAAACAGCGCCGCCGCAAAGCCCAACTCAGCAGCCAGAAACTGCTCCAGGCGGTTGACCGTAGGGTCTTCGCCGTACACGTCATCACCCAGTTCGGCGGCCTGCATGGCCTCGCGCATGCCAGGAGTCGGCTGAGTGACGGTGTCGCTGCGCAGGTCGATAACGGGCATGGCGGGCAGTCCTTAGATGGGGCGAAGCCCCGATGCTAAAGCGCGCCACTTAGGCAAACAAGGTACAGATCGGGCGAGAAAACGCAGGACAGATTGCGTAGGGTGGATGACGTCTTTTTCATCCACCAGACACGCCCCAATTGGTGGATGGAGAAAGCGCCATCCACCCTACTGGCTCAAGCCAGCTGCACGCCTTCGGCGGGAACAATCAGAATGCCGGCGCGCAGGCCGTTCTTGACCTTGGGGTTGGGGAAAATAATGCGTGCGCCCGGCTCATCCACCACCCAGCGGGTATCGGCCAGGTCTTCGGCTAGCAGGTAGCCCACCGGCAGCTCGCTGAAATTCTCGATATCAGCCGGCAGGTGCAGCTTGAAGGCGTCGCTGTGCTTGATCACTTCGCGCGCCACGGCAAACAGCTTGAGCTCGCCCAGATCATCCGTTGCGCCCTCGGGATCGCGGCCTTCGATCAACGCCTGCAGATGCAATTCGAGCAGGTCCAGATTGACCAGTTCGTTCTGCCCGAACGGCCGCGCCTTGCCCAGCTCGAGGGTGAAGGCTTCCGCCCCAAGCTGGGTGTAGGTATAGGCGCTAAAGGTGATCGAACTCTTGTTGTGCAGCAGCACCGCCTCGATTCCGGCAGCGCTCAAGCGCGCCAGTTCACGCTGACTGCGCGGGCGGCCTTCCTGAAACGGGTAGAGGGCGAATTGCTCGATCTTCGATGCACGAATCGCGGTGTGCAGGTCGTAATGCAGGCGGGTGCGCTCTGGCTTGCTGAAGAAGGTTGCTGCCAGATGCTCCAGGTCACAGGCACGTAACGCTTCGGCACCGGTGTGCTGATCGTGGCGACCGTTGAACAGACGGTTGATGTCCTGCTCGATATAACGCTCACCGCTGCGCATGGCAGCAGGGTTACCAAACAGAAAAAGAATGCGCGCGCGCGGCTTCAGCTGGTTGCGGGCAATGCCCTGCAGCAGACGGTCGAGCAATTCAATCGGCGCGGTTTCATTGCCATGGATGCCGGCAGACAACAGCAGGTCCATGCCATTGTCGCTGGCTACTGGCGGCGTTATTTCCAACGCACCTTCGGCCAGCCAACGCAAACGCGTACCCTCGGGGGTCAGCTGAATTTTCGCTGCCGGTTCATAGCCGGCCAGGGTCAGTTCAAGCAGTTTGCCGAGGGCAAGCATAGGCATTTCCTCAGAGCGTAAAGGGGCTCTTAGTGGTTGCAGTCAGGACCATGCACATGATCGCCGTCTTCGTCCGCCAGACCAGCAGCTTCCATTTCCAGCTCCAGGCTGACCAGGTTGGTGGCCAGCGGGCGCAGCAGCAGATTGGCGTATTCGGCAGCGCCCTCCTCCACGTCTACACCGATCATCAGCTGGTTGTTGCCAACCTGTTGGAACCAGATTTCCTGGCCCTGCCAAATCACGGCGAAACGCGTGCATGAGGTTTCCAGCTGGGTACCGTCAGTGTCTTCGAGGATCAGTTGCAGGGCGTCGCTCATAAAATCTCCACAGGTATTGGCGTGGGGTGGATGTCGTTTTTACATCCACCCAGCCCGTCATGGTGGGTCGATAAAGCGTGACCCACCCTACTCAAGCTAATTGGAATGGATAAACCGCGCCCAGTTTAAGGATCTGCGTCAGTTCGTCCAAGGCCGCGCGGCATTCATTGAGCAATTGTGGGTCAGCCAGATCGTTTTCGCTCAGGCGATCACGGTAGTGCTTGTCGACCCAGACATTGAGGCTGTCGTGCAGAGTCGGAGTCATGATCACGCCCTGATTGACCGCTGCCAGCTCGTGTTCCTTGAGTGCCACGCGCAGGCGCAGGCAAGCCGGGCCTCCACCGTTCTGCATGCTCTGCTTAAGGTCGAACACCTTGACCTCGCGAATCGGCCCATTACCGCTGGTCAGTTGCTCCAGGTAGCACCAGACATTGGCGTTGTTGCGGCACTCTTCCGGCACGATCAGCAGCATGCCGCCCTCGGCGCGGTTCAGCAGCTGGCTGTTGAACAGATAGGACTTGACCGCATCCTCCACCGTCACCGCATCACGCGGCACGCAAACGGCCTGGAAGTTGCCGCCTCGGCGGGCGAGCTTGTCGCTCAGCTCGGCCAGCACCTTGTCGGTGTCGAGGAAGGCGTCCTGGTGATAGAACAGCACCTCGCCATTGCCCACGGCGATCACGTCGTTGTGGAACACACCCTGGTCGATCACCGCTGGCGTCTGCTGGGCGTAAACCACGCCGTCATCGCTCAGGCCGTGCAAGCGGGCAACCGCCTGCGAAGCTTCCAGAGTCTGCCGCGCCGGGTAGCGTTGCGGAGCCGGGAAGCGGCTGTCGAAGGCGCTGCGGCCAAACACGAAAAACTCCACGCCAGCATCGCCATAGCCTTTGCAGAAGCGCGTGTGGTTGGCTGCACCTTCATCACCGAACTGACCGACTGCCGGCAACGCCGCGTGGTGGGCGAAGTGCTGCTCATTGGCGAACATCGCGCCGAGCACACGGCTGGTGGTCGGGTGTTCGATCGAGCGGTGGAATTTGCAGTTGAGGTTGGCGGCGGTGAAATGCACGCGACTATCGGCCGTATCGGCACTCGGGCTGACCGTACAGGCGTTGGCCGTCCACATGCTGGAAGCTGAGCAACTGGCGACCAGCAGCGGCATGGCGTCTTTCGCGGCCTTCTGGATCACCTGCGCGTCGGTCCCGGTAAAGCCCAGGCTGCGTAGCACAGCAACATTCGGGCGCTCTTGCGGGGCCAGCACACCCTGCTTGAAGCCCATATCCATCAAGGCCTTCATCTTGGCCAGGCCCTGCTTGGCCGCTTCTTTCGGGTTGGAGGCGACCTGGCTATTACTCTGCGAGGCGACGTTACCGTAGGACAGACCACCGTAGTTGTGAGTCGGCCCGACCAAGCCATCAAAATTTACTTCGAATGCAGAAGCTTTGGATACTTGGCTCACAGGCTTACTCCGGGTGTCAGGGTGGCAGGCAGGCTCAAGCTGTCGGATTCCAGCGAGGCCACCGGGTAGGCGCAATAATCGGCTGCGTAATAGGCACTGGCGCGGTGGTTGCCGGAGGCACCCACACCGCCAAACGGCGCGGTGCTGGCGGCACCGGTCAGCTGTTTGTTCCAGTTGACGATACCGGCGCGGCTTTGCAGCCAGAACTGCTCGTAGCGGGCCTTGGAATCGGACAGCAGGCCAGCGGCCAGACCGTACTGGGTGTTATTAGCCTCGGCGATGGCCGCATCAAAATCGGCGTAGCGAATCACCTGCAGCAGCGGGCCGAAGAACTCTTCATCCGGACGATTGGCCACCTCAGTCACATCAATGATGCCAGGGGTAAGCAAGGCGGCGCCGGGCAGCGGCTGGGTCATTTCCAGCAGTGGCTTGGCACCATGGGCCAGTAGGTGCTGCTGGGCCTTGATCAGGTGCTGCGCGGCGGCCAGAGAAATTACCGAGCCCATAAACGGCGCAGGCTGGGCGTCGAAGCTGCCGACCTTGATGCTTGCGGCAACCTCCACCAGGCGTTCCAGCAGGCTGTCACCCCAAGCGCCTTGCGGCACCAGCAGGCGGCGCGCGCAGGTACAGCGCTGACCAGCGGAGATAAAGGCCGACTGAATGATGGTGTACACGGCGGCGTTGAGGTCAGCGACCTGATCGACCACCAGCGGGTTGTTGCCGCCCATTTCCAGGGCGAGGATCTTGTCCGGGCGCCCGGCAAACTGATTGTGCAGCAGGTTGCCAGTACGGCTGGAACCAGTGAAGAACAAACCGTCGATACCGTCATGCGCGGCCAGCGCCACACCGGTATCGCGCGCACCTTGCACCAGGTTAAGCACGCCCGCCGGCAAGCCGGCTTCGATCCAGCATTTAACGGTCAGCTCGGCGACTTTCGGGGTCAACTCGCTGGGCTTGAACACCACGCAGTTACCCGCCAGCAGAGCCGGGACGATATGGCCGTTGGGCAGGTGGCCGGGGAAGTTGTACGGGCCAAATACTGCGACCACGCCATGCGGCTTGTGCCGCAGTACGGCGGTAGCGTCGGCCAACGGGCCACTCTTCTCACCGGTACGCTCGCGGTAGCTCTGTACCGAGATGGCGACCTTGTTGACCATGCTGGTGACTTCGGTGGCGGTTTCCCACAGCGGCTTGCCGGTTTCCTCACCAATGCAGTGACCCAGCGCATCAGCATGGCTTTTCAGGGTGGCGGCAAACTGCTCAAGCACGGCAATGCGCTCATCCAGCGAGCGCGAGGCCCAGGCCGGGAATGCGCTGCGGGCGGCTTGTACGGCAGCATCAACCTGCGCGGCACTGGCGGCCTGGCCCTGCCAGATGGCTTCCTGGCTGACCGGGTTGAGCGATTCCAGGGCTTCACCCTGGCCTGCGTGCCAGGCACCGGCAATGTAATGAGTGCTCATCTTGTTTTATCACTCCCAGCAAGGTGTAGACCCGGCCTGCGCCGGATCGGCAAATAGAGACAGCGGCGTCGCACTACTTGGGCAAGCGGCTTTAGCCGCGAGCGGAAACCGCGACCGCGCGCACCTGGTCGCCCGCAGACAGCTGCAGGCGCTTGGCGGTTTGTGCGTCGACCACCAGGGTGCCGGCGGCCAGGCGTGCCGGTGCGGCCGTAATCCGGCAGTCTTCGCGCTTGCGGTTGTGAATCAGAAAACGCGGCGCGTCATCGCCCGGGGTGCCGACGGCCAGCACCAGCACTTGGCTGTCGTGCACCGCGCGAATTTTCGCGGTTTCGGCCTCGATGGCCGGGCCAGCGTCAAAGATGTCTACATAGCCCTGATAGCTGAAACCCTCGCCCTTGAGCATGGCCAGCGCCGGCTCGGTGTCCGGGTGAACGCGGCCGATGATGTTGCGCGCATCCTCCGAGAGGAAGCAGGTATAAAGCGGAAACTTGGGCATCAGCTCGGCGATAAAGGCCTTGTTGCCCACGCCGGTGAGGTAGTCAGCCTGACTGAACTCCATCTTGAAGAAGTGCCGACCGAGGCTTTCCCAGAACGGCGAGCGGCCCTGTTCATCGGACATACCGCGCATCTCGGCAATCACCTTGTCGCCGAACAGCTCGCGGAATTCGGCGATAAACAGAAAGCGTGCCTTCGATAGCAGCCGGCCATTCAGGCCGCTGCGCTGATCGCTGCGCAAAAACAGCGAGCACAGCTCGGAGTTGCCGGTCAGGTCGTTGGCCAGGAACAGCGTGGGCACCTGGCGGTGGATATTCAGCTCCTGCGAGGCGCTGACCGTCAGGCCGACCCGGTAGTTGTACCAGGGCTCACGCAAGCCCACGGCACCGGCAACGGCCGAAATACCGACCACCTCGCCATTGTCGTCTTCGAGCACGAACAAGTAGTCGGCATCGGCACGCGCAGCTTCGCCACGGAAGGTTTTCTCGGCCCAGCCCACGCGGTGCGCCAAGCGCTCCTCGTTGGCGGGCAGAGTGGTCAGGCCAGCGCCGGTGCTGCGTGCCAGGTCAAACAGGGCCGGAAGGTCGGCGCTGCGTACGGGACGAACGATCATGCGCTAACTCCTTAAACCGCAACCAGGCGTACGCTAACGCCTTCGCCGACGCCCAGGGCCTCGGCGGCCGCCAAACTCAGGGTGACCGGCTTACCCGGCACCCAATCAAGATCCACCACGATGGCGCGGAAATCCTGCAGCTGGCCGTTACTCACCAGATACGGCCGCCCGCCTTTGACCGGCTCACCGATACGCAGCGGCACCACACGGCTCTGGGCAATCGAGCGGATGCCCGAGGTACGTGCATGCAAGGTTGGGCCGCCGTCAAAGATGTCGATGTAGTGGTCGGTTTCAAAGCCTTCACGCATCAGGATGTCGAAGCTGATCTGCGCCCGCGGATGCACCTGACCCATGGCCTCTTGCGCCTCATCGGGCAGCAGCGGCACATAAATCGGGTAATGCGGCATCAGCTCGGCGAGGAAGGTGCGGCTCTTCAGACCACACAGGCGCTCGGCCTCGGTGTAGTTCATGTCGAAGAAGTTGCGCCCCACCGCATCCCAGAATGGCGAATCACCGGCCTCGTCGCTGTAACCGACGATTTCCACCACCAGCGCATCGGCAAAACGCTCCGGATGGTTGGCGAGAAACAGCAGGCGACCGCGCGAGTTGAGTTCCGACCAGGCAGTGTTCACCAGCGACCGCTCGACGTAGAAGCTGGTCAGCAGGCTGTTGCCGGTGAGGTCGTGGCACAGCGAGAGCACGTGGATCTTGTTATGGATCTTCAGCTCGCGGGAGTTGTGCACGAAGGTTTCGTTACGGAAGCTGTAGAACGGCTCCGAATAGCCAGCCGAGGCGACGATGCCGGAACAACCGACCAGGCGGCCGCTCTCGCTGTCTTCGAGGACGAAGAAGTAGCTTTCTTCACCGTTAAAGCTGACCTCGGCGGAAAACGAAGCTTCCGATGCGGCGATTTTTTCGCGCAGACGATCGCTGTCGTCCGGCAGTGAAGTCACACCAACCGGGCTGTCCGCGGCGAGACGCTGCACTTCAGTGAGGTCGGCCATTTGCGCGGGGCGCATCACCAGCATGGTGTCACTCCTTTTGATAAAAGCTCCAAGCTGCCCAAACCGGGCGGCCTAGAGAAAACCGCAACAAACGCTGCGGCACACACAGAGACGGGCTTCCTTGCTGTTTGCTCAATCCATCCGTGGGTCGAGCGGGCACAGCCTGGTCCACCGCACTCGCGGCGGACCAGACCGGCAATCAGGCTTGAGCCAGCTTGGCCACGGCACGCTCGAAACGCGCCAGACCGTCATCGATATCGGCGTCTTCCACCACCAGGCTCGGGGCGAAACGCACCACGTCCGGGCTGGCCTGCAGCACCATCACGCCCTCTACCGCAGCGGCGTCGAGAATCGCCTTGGCCTTGCCTTTCCAGGCATCGGACAGCACCGCACCGATCAGCAGGCCGAGGCCGCGTATTTCGCTGAACACGCCGTACTGCTGGCCGATCTGCTCCAGCTTGGCTTTGAAACGCTGATGCTTGGCTTTAACGCCAGCCAGCACTTCAGGGGTGTTGATGATGTCAACCACCGCCTCACCCACCGCACAGGCCAGCGGGTTGCCGCCGTAGGTGGTGCCATGGGTGCCGATCGCCAGGTGCTTGGCCAGCTCGCTGGTGGTGAGCATCGCGCCAATCGGGAAACCGCCGCCCAGGCTCTTGGCGCTGGAGAGGATGTCCGGGGTCACGCCGTAGTGCATATAGGCAAACAATTCGCCGCAGCGGCCCATGCCGCTCTGCACTTCGTCGAACACCAGCAGCGCGTTGTGCTTATCGCACAACTCGCGGGCCGCTTGCAGGTAAGCCAGGTCAGCCGGCAGCACGCCGCCCTCACCTTGAATCGGCTCCAGCACCACGGCACAGGTCTTGTCCGATACTGCGGCCTTCAGCGCTTCAATGTCGTTATAAGGGATGTGGCTGATGCCCTGGATCTTCGGGCCGAAACCGTCGGAATACTTCGGCTGACCGCCGACGCTGACGGTAAACAGAGTGCGACCGTGGAAACTATTGGTCGCACCGATGATTTCGTACTTTTCCGGACCAAACCGGTCGTGGGCTACACGCCGGGCCAGCTTGAAGGCAGCCTCATTGGCTTCGGCGCCCGAGTTACAGAAGAACACGCGCTCAGCGAACGTGGCGTCGATTAGCTTCTTGGCCAGGCGCAGGGCCGGCTCGTTGGTGAACACGTTGGATACGTGCCAGAGGTTGCCAGCCTGCTCGGTCAGCGCCTTAACCAGCGCCGGATGGGCGTGGCCCAGCACGTTGACGGCAATGCCGCCGGCAAAGTCGATCAGCTCGCGACCGCTTTGATCCCACACGCGCGAACCGGCGCCACGTACTGGAATAAAGGCAGCGGGTGCGTAGTTGGGCACCATCACCTGGTCGAAATCGGCGCGCTGTACCGGGTCGTGCTGAACGGACATCTGAGCTCTCCTAACGAGGAACACCTGCATTCAATAGCAGGCGATGTGAAGGATTGTAGGGACTGATCCGGGGCCGGCATTGCCGCCATGCGACAACTTCTTATAGCGCCAACCCGAGGAAAACCGCAGCTTTCGCAAATGCGACAGAAAGCATCGGGAAGGCGCAGTTTAAATGCAGCCACCCGCCTTGGCGCGGTTTTCTCGGCCACGCGGAAAAGGAATTTGGCCGCACAGGCAGCCGGGATCAAACAAGAGGTAATGGCCTGGCTAGGCAGTTACCGGAATCACCGCCGGCACTGGCGGGCTGTCCAGACAGAGAAATTCGATAAGGCGGGCTTTCTGGGCCATGGCGTCCTGATAACCCAGTTCGATCAACTCATTGCAGTAACCCGGCTCGAACAGCAGGTAACTCAGCACACCGGCGCCGCTGGCCTTGGTTGCCCCAGGGCCACGTAGAAACAGACGCAGCGCCTTGGGCAGTTCATGACGATGGCGCGCGGCGATCAGGTCCAACGGCTGACTGGGGGATATCACCAGCACATCCACTGGCTTGAGGCCCAGGCCACGCGGGTGATTTTCGGCGGGAATCAGTCGGCCCATCTGGTTAAGCCGCTCAAGCAGCTCGATATCGCTTTCCAGGCTGTCAATAAAGGTGCTGTTAAGCATATGCCCACTGATCTGCGCCAGACTCGGAGGCCGGCTCTGCTGCGGGCGCACCACCGGCACCTGGGCCTGCGGTCCGGCCGCCGGATTGCCGCTGACGCCAACCACCAACACCCGCGTCGCACCCAGGTGTAAGGCTGGGCTGATCGGAGCGGACTGGCGCACCGCGCCATCACCGAAGTATTCACGGTTGATCTTTACCGGCGGAAAAATCAGCGGGATCGAAGCGCTGGCCAGCAGGTGCTCCAGTGCCAGCCGCGTTGGCACGCCGACGCGGCGATGACGAAACCAGGGATCAATGGTGGCGCGGCCTTGATAGAAGGTCACCGCCTGGCCGGTTTCATATCCGAAAGCGGTCACTGCCACGGCGCGCAGCTGGCGGTGACGCACGGCGGCGGCAATTCCGCTGAAATCCAACTCCCGCCCAAGCAGATCGGCCAACGGCGAGCTGTCGAGCAGCGCCACCGGTGCCTGACCACCTAATCCGAGCAAGCTGTGGCCGATAAAACGGCTGGCTTGGCGCAATACGCCTGGCCAATCGCTGCGGTACACCTGATGGGTATGAAAGCCCTGCCAAACACTGGTCAGCCGGCGTACGGCCTCAGTGAAGTGCAATGCACCGCAGGCCAGGCCCACTGCATTGATGGCCCCCGCCGAAGTGCCGACGATCACCGGAAAAGGATTGTGCGCAGCATTGGGCAGCAGGTCGGCAATCGCCGCCAGCACCCCCACCTGATAGGCCGCCCGTGCGCCGCCACCGGAGAGAATCAGCCCGGTGACAGGCTGACTGGTTGGAGCGGTGTACGGCATAGGCTGCTTCCTGTTGTTTTTCAGCCAGTATAGGAGCCTGCCAGGCGCACACGGAACCATCAGGCGCCAAGAAAACCAACTTCAACCGAACAACCCGCCAATTGGATGGCGGCTCTAATCAGAAACTAACGCTTCTTCTTATATAGCTTCGGCTCGCCTTGCGGCCGCGTCTTGAAGCGGCGGTGCGCCCACAGGTACTGCTCAGGGCAGACACTGATGGCTTGCTCAATCCACTGATTGACCCGCAGGCAGTCGGCCTCTTCGCTCTCAGTGGGGAAATCTGCCAGTGGCGGATGGATCACCAAGCGATAACCCTGGCCATCGGGCAAGCGCTGCTGGGTAAAGGGAATAACCTGAGCGCGGCCCATGCGGGCGAACTTGCTGGTAGCAGTGACGGTGGCCGCCTGGGTACCGAACAAGGGTACGAACACACTGCGCTGCGCGCCGTAGTCCTGATCCGGCGCATACCAGACCACACCACCGGCCCTCAGCAGCTTGAGCATGCCACGCACATCATCACGGCCAATCACCCCGAGCAGGCGCTGCTCGCGACCGCGACGTTGCACGTAGTCGAACAACGGATTCTTGTGTGGGCGGTACATGCCGTACATGTTCTGGGCCATACCAAGCAGGCCGCCGCCCATTTCCAGGGTGGTGAAATGCAGCGCCATAAGGATCACGCCCTGGCCGTCGGCCTCGGCCTGGCGCAGATGCTCCAACCCTTCGATGGTACCCAGGCGACGCAGACGCTCTGCGGGCCACCACCAGGCAATGGCCATCTCAAAGAAGGTAATCCCGGTGGAGGCGAAATTCTCTTTAAGCAGCGCCTTGCGCTCGGCCCTCGGCATCTGTGGAAAACACAGTTTCAGATTGCGCGCGGCAATCCTGCGCCGTGAACTGGCCAGGCGATACATCACGCTGCCCAGGCAGCGTCCCAGCCACAACAAGACCTTATAAGGCAGCTGGGCAATCAGCCACAGCAGGCCCAGGCCCAGCCATAACAGCCAGAAACGTGGATGCAGAAAATAAGCGCGAAATACAGGGCGATCCATAAAACAGGTCCGAGGCACGCAATAAAGCGCGGCATTCTATCAGGAGTTTGTTCGCCGCCCGGTTTCACAGTGCGCAGCTTGCGAGCGCGCGGCGTTCTCGCTATAAGTCCGGGCTACTTCTATAAAGCCGCTATAAGGCCGCCCCAGGCAGACCATGAGCCAAGCCGATCTCCTCGAGCAAGACCCTGTATTCCAGCTTAAAGGCAGCATGCTGGCCATCACCGTGATGGAGCTGGCGCACAACGACCTCGCCCGCCTCGACCAACAGCTCAGCGAAAAAGTCGCCCAGGCCCCAGCCTTCTTCAGCAATACCCCGCTGGTACTGGCTCTGGACAAGCTTCCGGAAGGCGAAGGCATGCTCGATCTGGCCGAGCTGATGGCGGTCTGCCGCAAGCACGGCCTGCGCACTCTGGCGATCCGCGCCAACCGCGAAGCCGATATCAGCGCGGCTGAAGCGTTGGATTTGCCTGTATTGCCGCCTTCCGGCGCCCGTGAGCGCGCCATCGACCTGGCCCCAGCGAAGCCGGAAAAACCCGCCGAACCCGAACTCAAACCGAGCAAGATCATCACCAGCCCAGTGCGCGGCGGCCAGCAGGTGTATGCCCAGGGCGGCGACCTGATCGTCCTGGCCCCGGTCAGTGCCGGTGCGGAACTTCTCGCCGATGGCAACATCCATGTTTACGCACCGATGCGCGGCCGGGCACTGGCGGGCATCAAGGGCAATCTCAAGGCACGGATTTTCTGCCAGCAGATGGGCGCGGAACTGCTCTCCATCGCCGGCCATTACAAGGTGGCCGAAGACTTGCGCCGTGACCCGCTCTGGGGCGAAGCGGTGCATGTCAGCCTGTCGGGTGACGTGTTGAACATCACCCGCCTTTAACGGATACTGCCGCCACTTTTCAAGGACACAGACAGGGCACCCGGAAGCCTGAAATAGGCCATGGAAACCTGCGTATTTTCTATATTTTGGGGTGAATCACCTTGGCCAAGATCCTCGTTGTTACGTCCGGCAAAGGTGGCGTTGGTAAAACCACCACCAGCGCTGCCATCGGTACCGGCCTCGCCCTGCGCGGGCACAAGACTGTCATCGTCGACTTCGACGTCGGCCTGCGTAACCTTGACCTGATCATGGGCTGTGAACGCCGCGTGGTGTATGACTTCGTCAACGTGGTCAACGGCGAAGCGACCCTCTCGCAAGCCCTGATCAAAGACAAGCGCCTGGAAAATCTCTACGTGCTGGCTGCCAGCCAGACACGTGACAAAGACGCGCTGACCCAGGAAGGCGTCGAAAAAATCATCAACGAGCTGCGCGAAACCTTCGAATACGTGGTCTGCGACTCGCCGGCCGGTATCGAAAAAGGCGCGCATCTGGCCATGTACTTCGCCGATGAAGCGATTGTCGTGACCAACCCGGAAGTGTCCTCGGTACGTGACTCGGACCGCATGCTTGGCCTGCTGGCAAGCAAATCGCGCCGCGCCGAGAAAGGCGAAGAGCCGATCAAGGAACACCTGCTGCTAACCCGCTATAACCCTGAGCGTGTGATTAAAGGCGAAATGCTCGGCGTGGAAGACGTCGAGGAAATCCTCGCCATCCGCTTGCTCGGCGTCATTCCTGAGTCGCAAGCCGTACTCAAGGCCTCGAACCAGGGCGTGCCGGTGATTCTCGATGACCAGAGCGATGCGGGCCAAGCCTACAGTGATGCAGTTGACCGCCTGCTGGGCAAGGAAGTGGCGCACCGCTTCCTCGACGTGAAAAAGCAAGGCTTCATGCAACGCCTGTTTGGAGGTCGTGAATGAATATTTTTGACTTCTTTCGTGAACGCAAGAAAGAAACTACGGCGTCCATTGCGAAAGAGCGTCTGCAAATCATCGTCGCCCACGAGCGCGGTCAGCGCAGCCAGCCGGACTACCTGCCGGCCCTGCAGCAAGAACTGGTCGAGGTGATCCGCAAGTACGTGAATATCGATTCAGACCAAGTACAGGTTGCACTGGAAAACCAGGGCAGCTGTTCCATTCTGGAACTCAACATCACGCTTCCCGACCGTTGATTTGATTGGTTGAGAGCATGCAACGGCGGCCCAGGCCGCCGTTTCTATTTGTGGAAAGCCCATGCCGCTGTCGAATGTCGAAATTCTCCACCAGGACGCCGCCCTGCTGGTGATCAACAAGCCCACCCTGCTGCTCTCGGTGCCCGGCCGCGCCGAGGACAACCGCGATTGCCTGGTGACTCGCCTGCAGGAAAACGGCTACCCGGAAGCGCGCATCGTCCATCGCCTGGACTGGGAAACCTCGGGGATTATCGTCTTGGCCCGCGACGCCGACAGCCACCGCGAGCTGTCCCGCCAGTTCCATGACCGCGAGACCGAGAAGGCCTACACCGCGCTGTGCTGGGGCCAACCCGAGCTGGATAGTGGCAGCATCGATTTGCCGCTGCGCTACGATCCGCCGACCAAGCCGCGTCACGTTGTCGATCACGAGCAAGGCAAACACGCCCTGACCTACTGGAAAATCCTGGAACGTCACACCGAACATTGCCGCGTTGAGTTGACGCCCATCACCGGCCGCTCGCACCAGCTGCGTGTGCATATGCTATCGATCGGCCACCCGCTGCTCGGTGACGGCCTGTATGCCCACGAGCAAGCCCTGACCGCTTACCCGCGCCTGTGCCTGCACGCCAGCATGCTTAGCCTGACTCACCCACAAACGGGCGAGCGGATGCGCTTCGAGTGTCCGGCACCGTTCTAAAGCTGACACAAACTGTAGGGTGGATGACGCTGTTTTCATCCACCATTACCGTTGGTGGATGGGTAATGCGCCATCCACCCTACGAGGCTGAACTCACTCCGTAGCCCGGATTGCACCCAGGCTGCTTTCAGCCCTGCTTGCGCGGCCAGATCAGACTAAAACACGCCCCACCCAGCTCTTCACTACGGCTGATCTGTGCGCGGCCGCCGTGCCAGTAGGTAATCCGCCGCACGATGGACAGGCCCAGGCCATGCCCGCCCGAGGCGCGGGTGCGGCTGTCGTCCAGCCTTAGGAACGGCGTAAAGATGCGCTCCCAGGCCTCTTCCGGCACGCCGGGGCCATCATCTTCGATATCCAGGCGGCAACGCTGCTGACCCACCTGATAGCTCACCCGCACCCGTGATTCGGCATGGCGCATGGCGTTGCTTACCAGGTTCTGCAGAGCGCGGTGCAGGTAACGCAGCTCGGCTTCAACACAGGCGCCGCCACCATCCAGAGCGTCACGTGAGGGGCCGTGTTCAACTCGCACACTGGCGCGCAGTGGTGCAAGTTCGGTGATCACCTGATCAATTAGCTCGCCCAGGTCGACCTGCTGGAAGTTCAGTGCCGGCGCGCCCTGCTCCAGACGCGCGTAGGTGAGCATTTCGTCGACCAGCTTGTCGAGGTCCTGAATATCGCTGTCCATGCCCTCCATATATTTGCGCCGCGCCGCATCGGTTTCCGCGTCGCCGATCATTTCCAGGCCGAAACGCAGCCGCGCCACCGGCGTGCGCAGCTCATGGGACACTGCACGGACCATCTCACGCTGAATGCTCAGCGAGCGCTGCAAGTGCTCAGCCATTGCGTTGAAGGCGGCGGCCAAACGCCCGACCGAGTCGCTACCACGGGTCGGCACACGGGCATCCAGGCGGCCACTGGCAATGTGCGTGGCGGCACCTTCCAGATCGCTCAGGCGCTGTTCCAGCGGCCGCACCAGCAGATAAACCATCAGCCCAATCAGGCTCAGCCCAAGTGCGCCGATCAGCACCAGCCACTGCGCAGGGTACGGATCCATCTGATACAACGGGCCGATCTCCAGCACCCAGGGCGTATTGACGATGCCGGAGAACACATGAATGCTGTCGCCGCCACGGCCCAGCGCCATCACCGTGTCGCCTTCGTCCACACGGCGGCGCTGATCGGGGTCGAGGTCGGCCTGATCGAGACGCACCAGGCGCAGGTCGAAACCGAACTGTTTGTCCTTTTTCAGCCCTGCCAGCCGGCGCGGCTGCTCATCCCAGGGGTAACGCACCAGTTCATCGATCAGCAGAAAACTGGTGGCGCGGGCCAGCTGCTCGCTGACCTGCTGCACATCGGCAATCAGCAGCAACGGCTGCCCATCCAGCTGACTGATGATGCGCGCCTCGTGCGGGCCGGTCTGCTGCACCAGCACCTGACCGCGACGCAGGCTGTTGCGCGCGCCGCTGTCCAGCCCGGCGCTTTCCAGCGGTTCAACGCGCAGCGTAATACCGAGCAAACGCCCCCACACCGTGACCGCGCGACGCCGCTCGATATCCACCATCGGTGAGAGGTTATCGGCCATCAGGCGGAAGGTGCCTTGGGCCAGGCGCTCACGGTATTGATCGACCCGCACTTCGTTGAGCAGTTGCAGCGCACCGACGCCGAGCAGCGCCACGAGCACCAGCACAGCGAGCATGCCGCCATAGATGCGCAGGAAGATCGAGTTCATGGCCGCGAATTCATATAAGCGCTTCAGCCGCTTCGGCGACAAACAGATAACCCTTGCTGCGCACGGTCTTGATTAGCCGTGGGTGCATCGGGTCGTCGCCGATTTTCGGGCGGATGCGCGAAATGCGCACGTCGATGGAACGGTCCTGGCCGTCGTATTCGATGCCGCGCAGGGCGTTGAAGATTTCCTCACGCGAGAGAATCCGCCCCGCATTGGAGGTCAGCAGCCACAATAGGTCGAACTCGGCGCTGGTCAGCTCGATGCCCTGCTCGCCCAGCCAGGCCTCACGCATGGCGCTATCGATCACCAGCGGGCCGAACTGCAGACGCCGGCGCTCACTAGGCGCCTGCGCCTCGCTGCCTTCATGGCGACGCAACAATGCACGAATACGCGCCAGCAGCACGCGTGGGCGCACCGGCTTGCATACATAGTCGTCCGCGCCCATTTCCAGGCCCAGCACCTGGTCCATGTCATCGGTACGTGCGGTGAGCATCAGGATCGGCCCCTCATATTGCCCGCGCACCTTGCGGCAGATCGACAAACCGTCTTCGCCCGGCAACATCAGGTCGAGAATCACCAAGTCGGGCTGCTCCTGCAAAATCCGCGCGGCGGCCTGCGCGCCGTCCATCTCGATGGACACATTGAGGCCATTGCTCTGCAGGTACTCACGGGTCAACTCGGCCAGGCGCTGGTCGTCTTCGACAATAAGAATGTGCCACGACTGCTGCTCCACGACGGACTCCTGACAACACGGAAACGGCCGGCATTGTATCAATGCCCCAGGCACTGCATAGCGCATGCCATATTTCTGTAAAAACACTAGATGTAGTATTGGCCTATGAGATAGGCCACCTCTGGGCGAACCATGGAAAAAGCCCGCTCAACACCGACGAACGGTACACCCCAGCAAGCACGCGGGCTTGCCGCCAATCGCGCCGTTTAACCCACAATTCACCCACAACTTATCCACAGGTTGTTCTTGCTCTATCGCCTTGCAATACCCCAGATAGCGCATTATCTTGTATGCCAATCGCGCGACACCCACCACATGTTGGGTTTAGCCTGGCAACCGGACACAAAAAGAATGACTCGCACACGGCCTGATCCCAGCCCGTCACCGGACGCCTGAAAGACCTTTGCAATGCGTCTGCTCTACCGCAGCAGGCCACACTTCAGCGCAGCGCCCGGCGCGCCTGAGGATGGATAAAGCGCCAACCGCACACGCGGTTGCACCACTAGATGTAGTAGTTGAGGTGCAAAAATACCTTGACGTAGGACTCTTGAGCCAGGAGGGCGCTTTAGTTGTACCTCCCTGCCCAATTTGCAAGTCCCCATGTGTTCGGCCTCTGGCTGCGCCCATGGCATTGATGAAATGGAATGAACGAGCGTTGTTCGCAGTGATCGACAGTTAAAGCGTCCATCTAACAAATACAGAACATGGAGATATTCATGCACACCGACACCTCCCGCGAGAACCCGCAGGCCAATGCGCCGCAGGCCACCGATGACAACCAGAGCCTGAGCGCCACCGCGCCCGGTCAACTGCGCGTGATCAAACGTAACGGCACCGTGGTGCCCTACACCGATGACAAGATCACTGTTGCCATCACCAAGGCCTTTCTCGCTGTTGAAGGCGGCACTGCAGCCGCCTCGTCGCGTATCCATGAAACCGTTGCGCGCCTGACCGAGCAGGTCACCGCGACGTTCAAGCGCCGCATGCCATCCGGCGGCACCATCCACATCGAAGAAATCCAGGACCAGGTTGAACTGGCCCTGATGCGTTCCGGCGAGCAGAAAGTTGCCCGCGACTACGTGATCTACCGCGAATCGCGCAGCCAGGCGCGCAAGACCGACGCCGCCACCGAAGTCGCTCAGCCGCACCCAAGCATTCGCGTCACCCACCTCGACGGTACGGTTGCGCCGCTGGACATGGGTCGCCTCAACACCATCGTTACCGAAGCCTGCGAAGGCCTGGCGGAAGTCGACGGCGCGCTGATCCAGAAAGAAACCCTGAAGAACCTCTATGACGGCGTAGCGCAAAGCGACGTCAGCACCGCCCTGGTGATGACCGCGCGTACCCTGGTCGAGCGTGAGCCGAACTACAGCTACGTCACCGCGCGCCTGCTGATGGACAACATCCGCGCCGAAGGCCTGGGCTTCCTCGGTGTGGCTACCAGCGCCACCCACCACGAGATGAGCGAGCTGTACGCACAGGCGCTGCCGGCTTACATCAGCAAGGGTATCGAGTACGAATTGCTCAACCCGATCCTGGCCACCTTCGACCTGGAAAAACTCGGCAAGGCGATCAACCACGAGCGCGATCAGCAGTTCACCTACCTGGGCCTGCAGACCCTCTACGACCGCTACTTCATCCACAAGGACGGCACCCGCTTCGAACTGCCACAGGTGTTCTTTATGCGCGTGGCCATGGGCCTGGCGATTGAAGAGAAGCAGAAAGAAGACCGCGCCATCGAGTTCTACAACCTGTTGTCGTCCTTCGACTACATGGCCTCGACGCCAACCCTGTTCAACGCCGGCACCCTACGTCCGCAGCTGTCGTCGTGCTACCTGACCACCGTGCCGGACGACCTGTCGGGCATCTACAACGCCATCCACGACAACGCCATGCTGTCCAAGTTTGCCGGCGGTCTGGGCAACGACTGGACGCCAGTACGTGCCCTGGGCGCCTACATCAAAGGCACCAACGGCAAGTCGCAAGGGGTTGTGCCGTTCCTCAAAGTGGTCAACGACACCGCAGTAGCAGTTAACCAGGGCGGCAAGCGCAAGGGCGCGGTCTGCGCCTACCTGGAAACCTGGCACATGGACATTGAAGAGTTCATCGAGCTGCGCAAGAACACCGGTGACGACCGTCGCCGCACCCACGACATGAACACCGCCAACTGGATCCCTGATCTGTTTATGAAGCGCGTGTTCGACGACGGCCAGTGGACCCTGTTCAGCCCGTCCGAAGTGCCAGACCTGCACGACCTGACCGGCAAAGCCTTCGAAGAGCGCTACGAGTACTACGAAGCCCTGACCCAGTACGGCGGCAAGATCAAGCTGTTCAAGACCATCCAGGCCAAAGACCTGTGGCGCAAGATGCTCTCCATGCTGTTCGAAACCGGCCACCCATGGCTGACCTTCAAAGACCCGTGCAACCTGCGCAGCCCGCAGCAGCACGTGGGCGTGGTCCACAGCTCGAACCTGTGCACCGAGATCACCCTGAACACCAACGCCGACGAAATTGCCGTGTGCAACCTGGGCTCGGTCAACCTGCCGAACCACATCGTCGACGGCAAGCTGGACACCGCCAAGCTGCAGAAGACCATCAAGGTCGCTGTGCGCATGCTCGATAACGTTATCGACATCAACTACTACAGCGTGCCGCAGGCGAAGAACTCCAACTTCAAGCACCGTCCAGTCGGCCTCGGCATCATGGGCTTCCAGGATGCCCTGTACCTGCAGCACATCCCGTACGGCTCCGACGCCGCCGTGGAATTTGCCGACAAGTCGATGGAAGCTGTCAGCTACTACGCCATCCAGGCCTCCTGTGACCTGGCCGACGAGCGCGGCAGCTACTCCACCTTCGAAGGCTCGCTGTGGAGCAAGGGCATCCTGCCGCTGGATTCGCAGCAGATCCTGATCGAAGCGCGTGGCCAGAAGTACATCGACGTCGACCTGACCGAGTCCCTGGACTGGGCCCCGGTACGTGCCCGTGTGCAGAAAGGCATCCGCAACTCGAACATCATGGCCATCGCACCGACCGCGACCATCGCCAACATCACCGGCGTATCGCAGTCGATCGAACCGACCTACCAGAACCTCTACGTGAAATCGAACCTCTCGGGCGAATTCACCGTGATCAACCCGTACCTGGTTCGCGACCTCAAAGCCCGCGGCCTGTGGGACTCGGTGATGATCAACGACCTCAAGTACTACGACGGTTCCGTGCAGCAGATCGAGCGCATCCCGCAAGAACTCAAAGACCTCTACGCCACCGCGTTTGAAGTCGACACCAAGTGGATCGTTGACGCTGCCAGCCGTCGCCAGAAGTGGATCGACCAGGCGCAGTCGCTGAACCTGTACATCGCCGGCGCTTCGGGCAAGAAGCTCGATGTGACCTACCGCATGGCTTGGTACCGTGGCCTGAAAACCACCTACTACCTCCGTGCCCTGGCCGCGACCAGCACCGAGAAGTCCACCATCAGCACCAGCAAGTTGAATGCGGTGTCCAGTGGTGGCAACGATGGCCTGAGCGCAGCACCGGCCAAGGCCCCGGAAGTGGAAATGAGCGCAGGTCCAGCTCCAGTTCCAAAGGCTTGCGCGATCGACGAACCAGACTGCGAAGCGTGCCAATAAGCGCGCGGATCTGAGCGGCGCGCGCGTTGTTGCCCGGTAGGTCGGCCCCCATCACATACAGTCGTATGCTAAGGGGTTCCAACCTACCAGGCGCCTAGCGCTCACTCGCTCAGCTACGCGCTCGAATGTCGAGCAAAGAGCACAAGCGACACACCGTTTTATCCCCTCGCCCCTTCGGGGAGAGGGCTAGGGAGAGGGGCAAAAGCAACACCGCCCTCCCCACTTATTACCTGCCCCTGCCCTTACCGGCGTGGGCCTCGGGGCAACACCGGCCACTAGAGCCACCCCGACCAGCGGTACCCGTTTTGCCCTTGCGCGCTGTACGCAACGGAACACAATAAAGACTGTATATCCACACAGGTCGGTTATTTCACCGGCCCGCAAGCAGGAGCCAAGCCATGCTGAGCTGGGATGAATTTGACAAGGAAGACGGCGCCGAAGCCGTTGTAACCAACAAAGCCACTGCCCACATGGCAGACATGAGCATCGACAAACTTGATCAGGTTGGCGGCGCTGCAGCCGTTGAAGCCCGCGCCGTGGCCAGCGATGACAGCGACGCCGTCGCCCGCGCTAAAGCCTCGCTCGACCAACTCGACATCGCCGAAGGTCTGGCCGAGCTGGAAGGCACCGCCGCACGCGTAGCCGTCGACGAAAAACGCATGATCAACTGCCGCGCCGACCTCAACCAGCTCGTACCCTTCAAGTACGACTGGGCCTGGCAGAAGTATCTGGATGGTTGCGCCAACCACTGGATGCCGCAGGAAGTAAACATGAACGCGGACATCGCGTTGTGGAAAACCCCGGACGGCCTGACCGACGACGAGCGCCGCATCGTCATGCGCAACCTCGGCTTCTTCTCCACTGCCGACAGCCTGGTTGCCAACAACCTGGCCCTGGCCGTGTACCGCCTGATCACCAACCCGGAGTGCCGCCAGTACATCCTGCGCCAGACCTTCGAAGAGGCGATCCACACCCACGCCTACCAGTACTGCATCGAATCGCTGGGCATGGATGAAGGCGCGATCTTCAACATGTACCACGAGATTCCATCGGTCGCGAAGAAAGCCAGCTGGGGCCTTAAATACACCCGCTCGATCTCCGACCCGACCTTCAACACCGGCACGGTTGAGACCGACAAAGAACTGCTGCGCAACCTGATCGCCTACTACTGCGTACTGGAAGGCATCTTCTTCTACTGCGGCTTTACCCAGATTCTCTCCATGGGTCGCCGCAACAAGATGACCGGCGTGGCCGAGCAGTTCCAGTACATCCTGCGTGACGAGTCCATGCACCTGAACTTCGGCATCGACGTGATCAACCAGATCAAGATCGAAAACCCGCACCTGTGGGATGCCCAGCTCAAAGACGAAGCCACTCAGATGATTCTGCAGGGCACTCAGCTGGAAATCGAATACGCACGCGACACCATGCCGCGCGGCGTACTGGGCATGAACGCCGCGATGATGGAGGACTACCTCAAATTTATCGCCAACCGTCGTCTGACCCAGATTGGTTTGAAGGAAGAGTACCCAGGTACCTCTAACCCGTTCCCATGGATGAGCGAAATCATGGACTTGAAGAAAGAGAAGAACTTCTTCGAGACGCGGGTTATTGAGTATCAGACTGGTGGGGCGTTGAGCTGGGATTGATTTCTCACTAACCACTTAGTTAGCGCTTTACCTGGAATTGAAGTTCGGGGCAGCGACAAAGACGAAAAGCCCCGCCTAGTGCGGGGCTTTTCATTTCTGTCACAACACAATTTACAAGAGAGACTTATGGAAGATTCGAAAATAAAAATAACAAGGAACTTAAAAATCGGGGCTTTAGATGCAGAAGCCGACACAGAGCTACTTAAAAAATGCTTCGTTGACAACGGCCACCTCAATCTTTTGACGTCTATCGACAGCCCAACTTCAATAATACTTGGAAGAACCGGCTCAGGAAAAAGTGCCCTCATATATAAGATAGAGGAACTAGCCCCTAAGAGCATAAGGCTAGACCCAAACGACATATCACTCAGATTTCTCGAAAACTCAGATATTATTCAATTTTTTGAAGAGCTCGGAATAAACCTAGATCTATTCTATAGATTGCTTTGGAGACACGTATTAACAGTCGAGCTTCTAAAGCTCAGATACGACATAAAAACCGAGGTAGATAGTCGCGGCTTTTTAGACGGTATTCTAACAGCATTTAGCAGAGACGCGGCAAAGAAAAAAGCCATCGAATACTTCAATGAGTGGAGTGATAAATTCTGGCTTGATACAAGTGAGCATTTAAAAGAAATAACAAACAAACTCGAGAGAGACACCAAAGCGACAATCGGATCAAAATATCACGGACTAGATTTATCCTTAGAGGGCGCAAAAAGGCTTTCCGAAGAAACAAGACTAGAAATCAAACAGAGAGCAAGCCAAGTTGTTAACGGCTTACAAATAAAGAAGCTCAATGAAATGCTGGAGCTTCTTGCCGAGCATTCATTTACAGACCCTCAGAAAAAATTCTTCATCCTAATTGATCAACTTGACGAGGACTGGGCAAGTACAGACACGCGATGCCACTTCATTCGAGCACTAATTGAAGAAATAAAAACCTTTCGCAAGATAAGGCAAGTGAAAATTATTGCAGCATTGCGCAAAGACTTACTGGAACTTGTTTTTGACAAAACAAGAGACTCTGGCTTCCAAGAAGAAAAATACGAATCATATTTACTGGATATCAAATGGTCCCCCGAAGACCTAGAAAAATTAATAGAACTCAGAACAAATGAAGTATTCAAAAGCCAATACACAAAAGAAAAAATTACATTCGATCATATATTTCCAAAACCACGAAAAGGCGGCGGACAAACATCCCTAGATTTTATAATTGAACGATCATTAAGAAGGCCGCGAGACATTCTTCAATTTATTAACGAGTGCTTCTCAATAGCCTATGACAGAGAGCGCGTTTCTTGGCGAGCGCTTCTAGCGGCAGAAGCACAGTACTCAACCAAACGATTAAAATCATTAAAGGAAGAATGGGGTGATGTGTACCCTTCATTCGAAGATACTGTGGAAGTTTTACGAGGAGTCAAGTCAACATTTACAAGGTCGTTAATAAAAGACACAAAACTTGAAGAATCAATGATGTCGCTGTATGAGTACAAGAACAATGATCCATGCACAATTGCCTCTAAAAAATACTATGACAGCAAAGGCATCAAGGAGTCCGATGTTTTAGCAACAATGTTCTCCTGCCTATACAAAGTTGGTGCACTTGGAGTAAAAGCAGGAGCAACCGAAACCTTCATATGGTCCTATATCGATCAGTCGTCTATTTCAAGAGGAGAAATACGAAGAGCCGAACATATGAAAGTTCATAAAATGCTACATCGCGCACTAGACATAATTGCTGACAAGCATGAAGTCTTTGAGATTGAAAATTTGGATTAATGTTCACCCTACAAATAGATTCATTCTTCTGTTACTGATTTCGCCCTTACGGCGAGTCACTTTCTCTTTGCGCGCGCAAAGAGAAGGTAACCAAAGAGAAAGCGCGCCCGGCATCCGGGTTTCGCTGCGCTCAACTCCGGCGCTGTTCCGAGCGTCGTCACGGTGGGCCATCCCTGGCCCATCGTTCCTCGTTTGGCATCCATGCCAAACGCCCCTCTCCACAGCACCTCCGCTCGGCCTCCTGACGGGATTCGGGGACCGCGTTGTTTGGGTGGTTTGTGGAAGGCAGAGCGAAGAGCGAGTAGCCCGGACAACCGCCGCAACGGTGGATGAAAAGAGCGTCATCCACCCTACGGATCACCGATATTCCGGCGTAGGGTGGACAACGCGAAGCTTGTCCACCGTGATAAACAAACCATTAACAAAAACCAACACCGCATGAGGCTTTTGTTTTTCAATCCGCGACCTCACAGACGACGCCAAACGCCCCATCAGCAGGCCGAGCGGAATCGTTACGTAAGGGGTTGAGCGGCATGGATGCCGTGAGAGCCGCGATGGGCCAGGGATGGCCCTTCGCGGCGGGCCCCTGGAGCAATGATGGAACGAGGGAAGTCGAGCGCAGCGAGACCCGAATGCAAGGGGCAAGACCTTTTGCTTACTTTTGGCGGGGCCGGCCATCCGGGCGTTTGCCAAAAGTGAGCCGCCGTAAGGGCGGAACCGCTCGACCAGACAACTTATAAGCGGCGTCTGTACACAGAGCCCAAGCGTGACGAGCCATGCCCATGGCTAACACTCAGTTCGAAACCTGCTCCAAGAAAATGAGCTTCAATGGCTCACTGAGCAAATCATCAGCAAGTAGCCCGGACAACCACCGCAACGGTGGATGAAAAGAGCGTCATCCACCCTACGGATCACCGGCATACCGGGTGTAGGGTGGACAACGCGAAGCTTGTCCACAATGGTTCAAACACCCAAACGCTCAAGGATGAGCCGCCATGCCCAACTACCGCCGCACCCGTGTTGCCGGTGCCACTTACTTCTTTACCGTCAACTTGAGTGACCGCAGCAGCAATCTGCTGATCCGTGAAATCGATCTATTGCGCGAGTCGGTACGCGCGACGCGGTTGCGCCATCCCTTCCATATCGACGCCTGGGTGGTACTACCTGAACATATGCACTGCATGTGGACGCTACCGCCAGGCGATACCGACTTTGCCTTGCGCTGGAAGGTCATCAAGTTCGCCTTCGCCAAACGCTTGCCAATCACCGAAGCCCGCTCCGTCAATCAACAGCGCCGACGCGAGCGCGGTATTTGGCAGCGGCGCTACTGGGAACACCTGATCCGCGATGAAGGGGATTACCAACGCCACTTCGACTACATCCATTCAAATCCGCTAAAGCATGGGTATGTCGAACGGCTGGCGGACTGGCCCTATTCAAGCTTTCACCGTGCAGTGGCAACGGGTCTTTATTCTGCAGATTGGTGTGTCGAGCCGAAGCAGATCGATAGTGGTTATGGTGAGTGAACATGTAACCGAACAACCACCGCGACGGTGGATGAAAAAAAACCTCATCCACCCTACGGACACCCATGCGCGGGGACGTGGCGTGTAGCCCGGACAACCGCAACAACGGTAGATGAATAGAGCACCATCCAACCTACGCGGTGATGGGCATTTGTAGGGTGGACAACGCAAAGCTTGTCCACCGTGATAAACAAGCCATCAACAAAAACCAATACCGCACGAGGCTTTTGCCTTTCAATCCGCGACCTCACAGGCGACGCAAAACACCAATCGGCAGTCGCTAATACCGCACAGCTAACGCTTATCCGGCCTCGCCAACCCCGCCAAACTCGAAGCGCGCTCCCCGCCTGAGCCACGCTTAACCACACTGAACGTGCCATCGGTTTCCAGAACAACGCCCTCAACATCCGCGAGCGCCTCAATACCTGCAGACCGAATGCAAGAACGCACCTCATCCTCGGTCACTCGGGCCGCTCGCATGGCGCCGGGCAGAAACTCGCCACGGTGGAACAACAGCGTCGGCTCTCCGGTAACCAGGCGACGTACCCAGCGGACACGGACACTGGTCCACGTGACCAGGTATTGCAGGCCAATTAGCAAGGCCATGGCCAGCGCGCCCTGGGCCAGGGAAACGTCCTTGCTGAGCAGAATGGTAGCGAGCGTCGAGCCCAACGCGATGGTGACGACCAGATCGAAGGCATTCATTTTTGACAACGTGCGCTTGCCCGAAAGGCGTAGGAAAAGCACCAGGCTGATATATGCCAGCACGCCCACCGTTACCGTGCGAACGAGCACCTGCCCACCATCGAAAAACATACCGTCCATCACTGCTCTCCTTTCGCGTTAGCTGTACACAACGTTTGATCGTACCCACCCTTGTGCGTGGGTACGCACCCTTGATGCCCTGCGCCGATCACTACCCGGCTCTACACCTCAGCGCGCCTCTATCACGGAGCAGCGAGTAGCCCCGGACAACCGACACGCCAAATGGTGGATGAACAACGCGTCATCCACCCTACGCAATAATGGACAGTTGTAGGGCGGGTAACGCGCAGCTTATCTGCCGGAAGGAGGCAGATTTATCCACGCCCCTTTTTCGTTTTGAGCATTTCAGGGGAGCTCGGCGGGTTCAGCCTCGTGGGCCTTATGCAACAGCTCGATAAACGGCCTGGCCTCTTCAAAGGTATGGGAAGCAATAGCTGTGACTGGAATCCCTGGGGTCCATGAGTTCATCACAGCCGCGCCGGAAAGCGCTTTCAAGCGGTCAAGACTGATGAACTCGTGGCGCTGGGGCACCTCAAGGCGTTCAAGCTGACGCTGAACGATGCCCATCATGGTGCCTTTCAGCATATCGGCCTTGGGCCAGATCACTGCCTCACCGTCCCAGAAGACCAGATTCCATATCGTGGCCTCGCTCAAATACCCACGTTCATTCACAAAAGCCGCATCGTCAAAGCCCTGTCGTATGGCTTGGTGAAGGTAATAGGTTTTGCCAACCTCACCGACATGTTTGATTGCAGCCAGCGGCCGCTGATGCTCAATTGCGCTCAACCGCAAGGGACCTTTCGGCCCGACGGATGGGGCTGCAGTACGGACAAATACGGCAGGCTCCACATTCATGCTATCGGCGATGAACTCGCCGTGAGGTGAAAAGACGGTAAGCGTCAGCGACTGATCTCTTGCCCCCTCTTCAATCGCCATCCGTATGTACGAGCGCAGCAACTCATCGGACGGTGCCCGGCCAAAAAACGCCAAGGAGGCATTGCGCAGACGATCGAGGTGAAGATCCAGCCCCTTGATCTTGGCGTCTCTCACCTGCATCGCCGTGAAGTGAGCGAACCCTGCGAACGCCAGAGGGTTCAACTGCGCAGCGGTGCCAGGATGTCCATTGATATAGGAAAGATAGGTGTGCGGATGGGTCGTCATAAGATATCTCCTGATGGTGCTCAATTAATCGAGCCCCTATCATCGACCCTGACAGCACTGTGAGAGTCAAGGCGGAAAATGCTATGAAAATAGGTGAGTTATCCAAGCGTTCTGGCGTGAGCATACGCATGCTCCGCTACTACGAAACCGAAGGGCTGCTGAAACCGAGGCGCACCGAAAGCGGGTATCGCGATTACGCGGCAGAAGAATTACGAACCGTCGAGCGCATCCGATTGCTCGGCGCGGCCGGCATGACCCTGGCGACCATCTTGAAATTCTTGCCGTGCGTGAGAGGCGAAGGCCTCGCTTTTGAGCCATGCGATGAGCTACGTAGCGTCCTGCATGAGCAAATCCGTATTGCCGATCAGAAGACAGCGGAGCTGGCCCAAAGCCGGACGATTCTGGAGAGTTTCCTTCAGGAAGTTGAGCGCGACTGAGTGAGTAGCCCGGACAACCGCCACAGTAGTGGATGAAAAACGCGCCATCGGGCTCGCCCGCTACGCTCACGACCGTTTTGCGCGACAGATCACCCGGCATGTCGAGCAGATGCAATACCCTGCTCGGACCCCATACAGAAGCAGACGACGATGAACGACAGCAGCAACCTGATCCTATTCCTCGCGACCCAGTTTCTGCTGCCGTTGGGCATCGCGTTTGCCTATTGCCGAAGCAAGGGCATTGCCACCCAGTCGTGGCGAGCAGGCGGCATATTTCTGATTGCCATGTCGGTTGCGATGCTGCTTTTTACCGGCCTGCTCGGCTTACCAGTCCATGTGAAGAACGTCGGTTTTATGACAAACAGGCCAATGGGGTTTACCTGTGGAGCCATCGGTATCGTCGCCGGTATCGTGATGAGCTATGTAGCGCGACGTTTCGAAAGCGAGCATAGCGAATAGCCCAGATGCAGCTGGGGCACGCGACACCCTTCTATAAGCGGTGCGAAGTCTGCGGCTAGATATCAATTGAAAGCATCCATAAGAAACAGGGGCAGAGCATATATTTCACGTTTGGCTAGCGCAGCCAGCGTCCTGCTCTGCTCAAATGCCGGATAGCCCATCAGCGCTCAATCGCACAACGTCGAGGGATAACACGCGTATGGACACCCGATTTCTGACCCTCATGGAATTCCAGAGCGTCTATTTCTACCGCTTCGTTACCCTCGCCATTTTCGTCACGGTCGGCGTTCTGTTGCTGTTCACCCTGCCCGATATGAAACGCGCCGAGGTATGGGTGGTTGTACCGGTGCTGTTTATCCTGTGGGGCCGCTTTGCCGTTGAATATTTCAGGGTCAGAAAATGTGGCCCTGCGTTTATCCATAACGATGAGCTGGTGATTTCCCGCGACGCGGGTCAACGGCAGATTCCCTTGACCCGCATTCGCTCGGTCACCTCCAAACACAGCCTGTTTATGGTGCGCCGTTATCGCTCATGGACGGATCACCTGGCATTTCTGCAGGTCACGCTGAACAACGGCGAGCACGTTTACACGCTGGCGGAGAGCAAAGTGTTTGAGTATCCGGCGGGTAAGAAAACCCTGAGCGCGCTTCAGGCCGCCGTGCTTGCGGCCAAAACCAAAAGCCTCATGTCACAGCCAAACCATGCGGCGGAGCCTTCGGCTTAGATGCGCGAAATGCGTAAGTAGCGGCACCAAGAACACGACACCACCCCGCAAGGCAGCCTGACGCCAAAGCGCCTGGGCAAGAAGGCGGACCAATCCAAGCTATACCGCCACCCTAAAGCGTACACAGCCCGCCCGGCACGGCCATCACCCAATCGCGCACCGCCTGAATGGTCGGGTCGTTCTTGCGGCTCTCCGGGTACACCAGAAAGAACGGCTTGCCTTCCAGCTCCGGGCCGAAGGGCTGTATCAGCCGCCCTTCCCTCAGCTCATCCTCGATCAGTTGGCGACTCATCAACGCCACACCCTGCGCGCCGACGGCGGCCGAGATGGCATGGGTCTCGTCGGAGAACACCAGCCCGGCGCCAACATCCAGCCCCGGCACTTGGGCCTTCTTCTGCCATATGGCCCAATCCAGCGGTGAAGAAACAACGGCCTGATTACGAAAATGAATCAGCGAATGCTTGGGCAGCTCGGCCGCATCGTGCAAGCCGAGGTGTGGGCTGCAGGCCGGGATAAAGGTGTTGTCGAACAGCTTTTCGGCGACCAGCCCCGGCCAGCGGCCGTCGCCGTAACGAATGGCGATATCTGCAGTGACGCCATCCAGAGCCACCGGCTCATGGGAGGCGTGAATACGCAGGTCGATAGTCGGGTGGGCATCGCGCAGCATGCACACCCAGGACAACAACCAACGCACCGCCACGGCTGGCGTGGTGCTGAGCGTAATGGCCTGACGACAGGGCAACGCACTGAGGCGTCTAGCCGTTGCGCTGATGCTGTCGAAAGCGCTTTCCAGCACTTGCTGCAACTCACGCCCCTGGGCGGTCAACTCAAGCTGGCGCGGCTTGCGCAGAAACAAGGCAACGCCGAGCGATTCTTCCAGGGTCCGAATCTGGTGACTGATCGCCGTGGCAGTCACCGAGAGTTCTTCCGCGGCCTGCTTGGCACTCTCGTGGCGGGCAGCCGCTTCAAAGGCCCGCAAGGCGGAAAGCGAAGGTAACCAGCGTTGCGCCATAGATGAACCCTCCTCATCCATACCTGAAAATAATCGTCGTTTGTCGCCCGTGCGGGCTGAACTTAGCCTGAGCTTGCAGTGAATAACAGATGAATTCAACTTCGAAAGGAGACTCGACATGCCACATATCCTGCACCTGGATACCAGCGCCCGCCCCGGCCTCGCCGGCAAAGATCTGCACGGTTCACACAGCCGCAACCTCACTCAGCGCTTTGTCAGCCAATGGTTGGCCCGTCGTGGGCAAGACACCCTCACCTACCGCGACATCGGCCAGAACCCGCCGTCGATCATCGACCACGACTGGATTGCCGCCGCCTTTACCCCGGAGCAGCAGCGCGAGCCGTGGATGCAGGACGCGTTGGTCGAAAGTGACCAATTAGTCGATGAGTTGATTGCCGCAGACGTGCTGGTGATCGGCGCGCCGCTCTATAACTTCGGCATGCCGGCCGCGCTCAAAGCCTGGGTCGATCAGGTCGTGCGTGCCGGCAGAACGGTGGAGATCGATGAAAGTAATCCGCTCGACCCTTACGTGCCGATGCTCGCTGACCGCCCCCGCCATGCCGTCATTCTCTCGGCCCGAGGCGGGGTCGGCTTTGGCGTTGGCGGCGCGATGGCGCATATGAACCATCTGGAACCCAGCCTGATCACCGCCCTCGGCTTTATCGGCATTACCCAGGTGCACCAGATTGCCATCGAGGGTCAGGAAGTCGGCGGTGAGCTGCTGGCCGAGTCTGTGGCGCAAGCGATGAACCAGGTCGATGCTCTGGTGGCGCAACTGCAGCAAGCGCTGCAGGTAAATCGCACGCCAGAGCCGGCCTGAAACCGATGGTCAGCACCGCGCGCTTATGGGCCTGTAGGCGCGCAGTTGTAGGGTGGACAACGCGAAGCTTGTCCACCTTGATGGTCAAAAACGCTAGGGGAGTTAACGCCTACCAAGCCAGTACTGCGGGCGTCGGCGGTGATGGGCAACAGCCAGAACCTGAAAGCCGTCAGGCTTTTCCCGGTAACCGATGGATAACGGAAAGCGGTGAAGGGGAACTCTGCGGATATCTGGCTCAAGCTCAACTAGCCAGGCTTTTGGTGATTCGCCAATCAAGGTAGCCAGGGCCTCGAACTCCGTAACGAGGGCCCCACCCAATCCAGGAACCTTCGATTCGTAATAACCGACTGATTCAAGAAACTCGGCTTCCGCTGCCGGGTGAAAAGAATAATTCATCGAATCAGGGCCCTAGCCTTCTTTATCACCTCATCACCGGGTACAGCCTGAACCGAGCCACTATCAAGCTCTTCTGCTCGCCGTCGTGCTTCAAGCAACCAGTCTGATCGAAGCTCTTCTTCTGAGGGGCTCTCCAGACTCAGGACCAAACGCTGGATCAACTGCGCACGTTCCTTCTTGGGAAGGTGAAGAGCTTCATCCTCAATTTTCTGCAGATCCATGGAAAAACCTCTCGCTTGTCTATCGGCAAATCTTGGCACGGATGGCTAGCAGGTGCCATGGTTCGGTACCTGTGCGTTACAAGGGGAAAACCAGCGCATGTTCGCAACACGCTATTCGCATCTCACGGACAACACAACGCGGCCCGCCCGCGCTGTGACTCAACCCGTTAAATCTTTACGCAGGCAAATAGCGCATTGCCGGAAACCCCATCCCACGGGATAAGCTTCTGGTAGTCATGCTCAAACACATGCACGTCAAAGTAAGGCCGCAATAGCGCCTGCAATTCAACAAAGCCCACCGCCACCATGGGGTGTTCGTCGTGCCACACCAGGGTCTCACCGGCCGTGGTCTTTTCAATCTGTAGCCGCAATACCTGCTGCTCGCCCGCACCGGCGTAATGCCAGCCGGAACTGAAGGTGAAGTGGTCGTCAGCGTGTTGGGTGCTGTGCGCGGCAAATAGGCTGTTGTCGATTTTGCCCTTATCGACCACGTTAAAGCAGAACAGCCCATCGACTGCGAGCGCCGCATGGGCGCTGGCGATGCAGGCTTTCAGCCGTTCGATACCGCCGCTGTAATGGATGGAATAGAGAAAGCAGGTGATCAGGTCCAGCGGCTCGCTCACGCTGAAACCGCACATATCCTGCAAGGCAAAGTGCGCTTGCGGGCAGCGTATGGCGGCCTTGTCCAGCATCGGCTGGTTAATGTCGAGGCCGCTGCTGATGTAGCCGGCATCGATAAAATGGCGCACATGCGGCCCTGTCCCACACGCCAGATCGAGGTGGCGGCTGCCGGCGTTGCCGAACAGCTGCTGCAGCCGGTGTATGCAGTGGCTTTGCGCCTGATAGTCAATATCCGCGCACATCAGATCGTAATAATCAGACAGGTCGGTATAGAGGGCATTAACGGACATAGTGACCTGATGATGGACGAGCGGCTTTTTAAGGTGGCGCATCATAGTCGAAGCCAGGCCAACCCCGTGCAGATACTCACTGACGCATGGTCAGGAGCAAACCCGAGGGCGTTACAATGCTGCCCTCGCCGCCCGCCCAATCGCGCCCGCCCCGGAGCTAGACTGACGATGTTCACCCTTGTACACCTGGATAGCCCGCCACCCGAATCGCTGAACAGCCAGGTGCTGCAGATGGTGGTGGACTACCTCAGCGACATCAGCCCGGTGTCGCTGACGCCCAGCAACCCGCTGTATCAGCTGTACCAGTACGTGATCGGCTACGAGATGCACCTGTACCTGCAGGCCATGGACAGTGAACAGCAGAGCAGCGCGCGGTTGATCCTGGCCCTTAGTGATCAGGACCCGTCCCAGGTGCTGGGCTTTGCCCTGTACCTGCCGGCCAAGGATGCTCCGGAAGCCTGCACCCTGGCGTATATGGCCGTGCAGGCCAGCCAACGCCGCCACGGCATTGCCCGCGCCATGCTGCAGCAGATGACCAGCCGCCACCCGCATGCCGAATTGGCCTGCGTGGCGGGCAAGGTCGCGACCTTCGAGGCCATGGGTTTTCAGGTGCTGGCCGCGCGCGGGCCGCAGGTACTGATGAGCACTCGCAACCACAGCGCAGACGGCATGCTGGCGGTGCAGGACCTGGCGCCGATTTTCCAATCCACGGAAGTCCGGCAGATCCACGCCTACCTGATGAAGCAGCACGGCAAGCGGGCCATGAGCGACGCGGAGAAACAGCGCGACCGCCTGCTCGACCAAATGGCCCAGCAGGCGCAGGCGCTGGTGCGCGAGCGGCTTATCGTGCATTGAGCAATGCGCAGCTTTCCACGAGGTAAACACACCTTCCGTCCGCAAATCTGCCGACGACTGAACTCCCCACGCAGCCTCGCACTCCACACCTGAGGCAGTTACCCGCAGCGCCAGCTAAGCATTTGGCCATAGCCGTTACGTGCGCCGAGCAATCGCCCCTCGCGTTGCCAGTGACGCCGGGCCGTTAGCGGGCCGCATAGATTCAAGCCCCTGATTGTTGCTCACTGACAAGGAGTTCCCCTATGCCGCGCGCCCTAAATAGCCGGATAACGTTTCTCTGCGGCCTGCTAACGACTACTGGCGCGATCGCTGGCGAGCCGTGGCAGGTCACCTTGAGCGCCGATGAATACGACGGCGTCTGTGATGCCCATTGCTCCCTGCGTGATGCGATCACGGCGGCCACCCAGGCCGGCGGCGTGCAGCATATTCGCCTGGCGCCCGGCAACTATCTGCTCAGCCGGCCGAGCCTGCCGGATGCCAGCGGCTTTGCCGGCGATGAGGACGACAATCTTGATGGCGACTTCGATGTGCTGGGCGAGCTGACGATTCAGGGCAGTGGCGAGCAGCGCACGCGGATTATCAGCCAGGTCGAGAGCCGCCTGTTCGAAGTGCGCCCAGGCGCGCGTCTGTCACTGTTGCGTTTAAGCCTGGAAAACGGCCGCTCGGCACGCAATGGCGGCGCGCTGGAAAACCATGCTCAGCTGCTGTTGCGCCAGGTGCGCCTGGACAATAACCAGGTCAGCACCCCGCACTCGATAGCCAGCCCACCGCCGCTTGCCGAAGCATTCGCCTGGGGCCAGGGCGGGGCTCTGGCCAACTACGGCAGCGCGCAGATTTATGCCTCAACGTTCCAGCGCAGCAAGGCGATGGGGCTGTATTACGGCAACAACTTCGGCCGCGGCGGCGCCATCTTCAATACCGGTGAGTTGCTGGTGCGCGATAGCCAGTTCGAGCGTAACAGCGTTGATGACCAGGCCGACCGCGGGCATGGCGGCGCACTCTACAACCTGGGCACGGCGGATATCGCGCGCAGCCTGTTCAGCTTCAATCAGCACGCAGAAATGGGCGGTGGCGGCGCCATATTCAACACAGGCACGGGACTGTTAAAGCTGAGCAACAGCACCCTGAGCAATAACTGGAGCGCCCTCTACAACGGCTATGTGGAATCTTCCAGTGAGCCGCTACCGAGCGCCACCCTGATCAACGTCAGCATCGCTGCCTCCAGCGGCCCGGGCCTGGTGAACCGGGGCGAGGTGTTGATCCGCAACAGCCTGATGGTCGGCAACTACGATCCGTATGAAAGTGATCAGGCCGTCGACTGCATCACCTACGGGCCCGTCTCCAGCTATCGCGCGGTCGGCCTGCTGACCACGTCGCCAACCAGCAGCTGCACGGCGGACCTTCACGAAGCCGGCGAGCGGGTGTTCAGTCACTTGCTCGAACCACTGGCGTACCATGGCGGCCTGACTCATACACTGGCCTTGCGCCCCGGCAGCATGGCCCTGGATGCCGGGCTCGGCTCCTGCAGCGGGCATGATCAACGCCGCCAGCCACGTCCGCTCGATGGCGATGCTGATGGCGTCGCCGTCTGCGACTTGGGTGCATATGAACGAGCGCAGCCCTAGGCGGCGCCGGGCAGTTTTCCACAACCCGCCCGGCTCGCAGGAACCTGCTGCGTTTACTCCAACACCGGGCGGGCGTTGATCGCTTGCACCGGGCGGTTATTGTGGTGATGCACCACCGACAAGAACTTCTCTATTTGCGCTTTGGATGCAGTAATCGGCTGTTTCATCACCAGCCAGCGCACGCCCTCGGAGCACGGTGGCGTGGTCAATGAACCGTTGAAGCGATAGTAATCGCGGTTTTCCGGGAGGATTTCCAGCGGGGAAATGTCTGCGGTCAGCGCCAGTTTTTCGCCTTTTTTCGGCATTTGCTCCCAGGCTTTTTCCAGCGCCTCATTGGCTTCCCCTTCGCTCACCATGACTGCTACAACGGCCAGGTGGCCATTCTTGTCGGCGTGTACGAGGTGCCCTTCCATGGGGAAGGATTTGCCATTGATCAGGTTTTCACTCGGCACGTGAAAGTGGAACTGTTTTAACTCGAACTGAATACCGTCCACGACGATGGAGCTACCCGCCTGAGCGTTTACTTGAACGGTGTGGCCGTTGTTAAGAATTTCAGCGCTGCCGGCGTTGTAGGCAAAGGCAATGGGCTGCAACTTGGCATCGATAAACCCGCTCAGGTTGATCGGCGACTGATTGCTCCCGGCGCACGCCCCGTACTCTGGGCTGAGCTTGGCCCAGTTCTCCGGCCCTTTGGCACCGCTGTAGTCCCAGGCGGCGCCGTCACTGCAGAACGCCATGCCGGATGACAACAACAGACCCACTGCGATCAATGCTCTTTTCATGCGCTTCCTCTTGAATAGCTTGCTCACGGAAGCCGCACCATAGCCACCCCGGCGTTAAGACGGCGTTAAGAGGTTTGAGTGGTGGGCAGCGCTGGAAATGACAGGACGAAACGGGTGCCCCCGCCCGGCACAGTCTCCAGGCGCACGTCCCAACCGATATGATCAGCCACGCGTTTTACAATCGACAGCCCCAGGCCCGAGCCCTCGTGTGCCGGCCAATGCCCCTCGTGCACAAAGCGTTCGAACAAGCGCTCGCGCACTCGTTGGGGAATGCCCGTACCGCTGTCTTCGACTACCAGCCAGCCAGCGCCAAGCTGCACGGTAATGCTGCCCTGCTCGGTATGCTGGCAAGCGTTGCGCAGCAGGTTGCCGATAATGATTCCCGCCAACTCGGGGCGCACATGAGCTGTGACCTGCTCACGCCACTCCAGCCGACACTCGACCGTTTTGCCCTGCAGCAGAGGCCGGTAACGCTCCATTTCCGCCTCAATAATGACGTTTAGCACGGTGCGAGGTGCATCCAGCGTCTCTGCAGCACGTGCCAGGAGCAGCAGTGCACTGACCCGCTGCGCGGTTTCCCCAGCCACGCGGCGGATGCGCTCTGCCGTGGCGTATTGCGCCGGCTGGTCGGCCAGTTGCGCGGTCAGCACTTCCGCTGCGCCGAGCATGACAGTCAAAGGGGTGCGCAATTCATGGCTGACATCGCCGGTAAACATCTGCTCGCGCTGGAGAAACTGCTGCAGTTCGTCGGTGCGCTTGGCGAAGGCACGTGCCAGAACGCCAATTTCATCGTGCGCGTTAAGCGACGGCAGCTCCGTCGACCCGGCATTACGCTGCACCGCATCGGCCAGCGCCACCACCGGGGCGATCAGCCGCCGCGCACTGAGCATGCCCAGCACAACGGCGAGCAATACGCTGACGGCAAAGCCGCTGGCCAGAGACAGCAGGATGATCAATTCCGTATGCGCCAGCTCATCCACCTCCTGCACCACCGCATAACGACTGCCGCCGTGCTCGCGTAACACGGCATGGACATGCCGATTGGCGAGCGTCAGCTCGTGAATGCCCACAGGCAGTTGGCGCAGCGCCTGCGGAATATTGGCGTCGCGCAGAAAGCGCACATCTGCGGGCGCATTCGGCAGCTGGTCCTGCTGCACCGAGCTAATCAGCCCGTCCGCCATCTTGGCCAGACGTACATCGATGATCTGTTCCTCAACAATCCCCACGGAGATATAGGAAACCAGGCCAAAGACACCGGCCAACGTAACCGCCAGCAGAATATAGGCGAGTGCGATGTGCTGTTTGAGCGAGAGCCTAGGTTTCATCAGGCGCCACCAGTCGATAACCGATGCCTGGCAGCGTCAGCAGCATTGGTTGGGGGAACGGCTTATCGAGCGCGCGGCGCAGGGTATGGATATGAGTGCGCAGGGCATCGCTCTCCGGCGGATTGTCCCCCCACACCTGGCGCTCGATCTCTTCGCGCGTCATCAACCTTGGCGCGGCGCGCATCAGTGCGCTGAGAATCTTGTAACCCGTGGGGGTCAGATCGAGCTGAAGCCCTGCGCGCGTGGCTCGGCCGATACCGGCATCCAGGCAAAGTTCGCCAAAACTCAGTAGCGCTTGCACATGCTCATTGCGCGAGCGGCGCACCAGCGCCTTCAGGCGGGCATCCAGCTCGGGCAGGGAATAAGGTTTGACCAAATAGTCGTCAGCCCCGGCCTCGAAGCCGGCCAGTTTGTCGTGCACCGTGTCCCGCGCGGTCAGCATCAGGATCGGCGTGGTCAGCTGATATTCCCGGCGCAGCGTGCGGCACACCTCCATGCCATCCAACCCCGGTAACGACAGATCGAGGACGATCGCATCATGGCAACCGCCCGTAGCGCACGCGACGCCGGCATTACCGTTGCGCGCCACATCCAGCGTATAGCCCAGCGGCTCCAAATAGCCGTACAGGTTGGCGATGATGTCCGGGTTGTCCTCGACAATCAGCACATGCATAAGAGCCCCACTTTTCGGTCGTTGGCGAACAGTTGAAAAACTGCTTGGGTGATCGTGCCGATTAACGCCACCCGTTCGGCGGTGGCCAATGACTCATCCTGCAATGCCACAACTACAACCGCTACTGTGCATTTCAGCCTTGAGGCGACTCACGCTTGGCGAAAAATCATCCCGCTAGGAAGCTTGCGGGCCGCACAGTATATTCACGGCCATGACCTCAAACTCACACCTGCCTCACGACAAGCTACTGGATCTGCTGCTGGACGTTGTCTGCGTAGTGGATATCGACGGCCGCTTTCTCTCCGTTAGCGCGGCCAGCGAGCGGGTTTTTGGTTACCGGCCCGAGGAGATGATTGGCCGCACTGCCTTTGAACTCATGCACCCGGACGACCACGCCGCCAGCCGGGCGCTGATCAAGCACATCAATTCGGGCCAGCCCTCGCACGACCATGAAAACCGCTATATCCATAAAGACGGCCATATCGTCCACATCATGTGGTCTGCCCAGTGGCTTGAAGCCGAGCAAGTGCGCGTCGGTGTGGCGCGCGATATTTCGCGGCGCAAACGTGCCGAGGCGGTACAGGCGGCGCTGTATGCGGTATCGGAAGCGGCCCACGCGGTTAGCGATCTGCACAAGCTCTACGGCCGTGTACATGAGGTGATCGCACAATTAATGCCGGCCAAGCACTTCTGCGTAGCGCTACACGACGCTGCGAGTGACCAGCTCAGCGTTGCCTATCAGGTCGATCCGTGCGGCGCCCCAGCCGTCACCCGCGCTTTCTGCGCAGAGGTGGTTCGCACGGGCAACGCCCTGCTGTTAACCCCTGCAACAGTCCCACAGTGGCTTGCCCTGCATGGTACAGCGGCCACTGCGCATGCCCTCGACTGGCTGGGCGTGCCGCTGATTTCGGGCACCCAGACTCTCGGCGCACTGGTGTTGCAGAACCACAGTGCCAGCGTGCGTTACAACGAACAGGACCAGGAGCTGCTGCAGTTCGTAGCGAGTCAGGTGGCAGCGGCGATAGAGCGCAAGCGCACGCAGTCGCGCCTGGAGTTTCTCGCCCAGTACGACCCGCTGACTGAACTGTCGAACCGCACGCTGTTTCTCGACCGCTTACGCAGTGCCTTGCAGCGGGCCAAAAGAGACAGCTTGCGCCTGGCGGTGTTGTATCTCGATATGGACAACTTTAAGCAGATCAATGACAGCTTCGGCCACAGCGCAGGCGACCTGCTGCTGCAGGAAGTGGCGCGGCGCCTGCGCCAGTGCGTGCGCGAGTCCGATACGGTGGGCCGCTTGGGCGGCGACGAGTTCGCCGTGATCGTTGACAACATCGGCCGCCAGGAAGATGCCACCCTGGTGGCCGAGAAGATTATTGCCGCCCTCAGCGCGCCCTACCTGCTGGAAGGGCACACCTTGACCAGTACGCCAAGCCTGGGCATCGCGGTGCACCCCGAGCACGGCCAGAGTGAGCTGCAACTGGTACGTCATGCGGATGAAGCCATGTACGTGGCCAAACGCAGTGGCGGCAAGCGTTATGTGGTGGTTGAAAAGCCGCTGAATTAAGGCCTGGCGGCTCTCGCGACGGATAACCTCCGCCCCTTCACAGCGAAAAAACGCGCCTACAGATAGGCCTCGATATTACTCAGCGCCCGCGCCACGTATTCCTCCTTCTCCCCGACCGGCGCCACATAATGCAGCGCTTCGGCCGCTGCCTCGCGCCCAACCAGGTGCGCCAGCGTCCAGGCGGCGAGATAGATCGAGGCCAGGCAACCACCAGCAGTGGCCAGATTGCCGCGAGCGAAAAAGGGTTGTTCCAGCACCTCAATGCCAGCCTCCTGTACCCATGGCTTGGTGGTGAGGTCGGTGCAGCCCGGAATGCCTGCCAGCAAGCCGGCCTTGGCCAGCAGCAACGTGCCGGAGCACTGCGCGCCTATCAGCTGACGTGCAGGATCAAGCCGCGCCAGCCACTGCATCACGTCTGCGTCCTGAGCAATCTCGCGGGTCTTGATGCCGCTGCCGACCAGCACCGCATCGAATGATTCGATCTCATCCAGCCGCGCCTGACGATGCAGCTTCACGCCGTTCATCGAGGTCACTGTTTCGCTTGGCGCTGCCAGAGACACGCGCCAGCCCGGCTGTTTGATACGGTTGAGAATGCCCAGGGCAATCAGCGAATCCAGCTCGTTGAAGCCGTCAAAGGTGAGAATGGCGATATGCATGGCGTGCCCTGCGCAATGGAGTCTGGCCATTCTCTGCCCGGTAGCTGCCGTGGCATAGACACAGACACACGCGGCAACAGCCATACAGACGCGAGCCGTCAGCCCGCCGGGCTAAGCATCTCGATCTCGCGGATCTCGAAATCACTGCGCAGGTAGTCCATGCGTCGCTCATAAAACTCGCGCATATGCGGCAAGGCGCTGTGAATCGCCAGGTGCTCCTGCGTCTGCCAGACCTCGTAGAAGATAAACAGCGTCGGGTCCTGGCTGTCGCGCAGCATGTGATAGGCAATGCAGCCCGCCTCGGCGCGACTGGGCTCGACATAGGCGCGGAACAGCGCCTCGAACTCCGCGGCTTTTTCCGGGCGGGTGTGGGCATGCAGGATAAATCCGTATTGATCAGCCATCTGGGGCTCCTGGCGGGTGGGTTTATTTACCCTACAACAGCCAAAACAGGCTTATTCATGCGTTTTAGTCACATGTCATTTGCCCGCCAGCGGCTGTTTCTACCCGAGCGCCCGTCCTAGCATGCCGCCATCAATTTCCCGAGGCCCATGCCATGAAGAAGATCCTGCTACTCAACGGCGGTAAACAGTTCGCCCACTCCGCTGGTCGTTACAACACCACCCTGCACGACACCGCACTGGCCTTTCTCGATCGCGCCGGCTTCGACCTCAAAAAGACCCATATCGACAGCGGCTACGACGTCGCCGAGGAAGTGCAGAAATTCCTCTGGGCCGACGTGATCATCTATCAGATGCCAGGCTGGTGGATGGGCGCGCCCTGGACGGTGAAAAAGTACCTCGACGAGGTGTTTACCGAAGGCCACGGCAGCCTCTACGCCAGCGACGGCCGCACCCGCTCGGACGCCTCGCAGAAATACGGCAGCGGCGGCCTGATTCAGGGCAAGCAGTACCTGCTGTCACTGACCTGGAACGCGCCGCAGCAAGCCTTCGACGACCCGACTGACTTCTTCGAAGGCAAGGGCGTGGACGCCGTCTACCTGCCCTTCCACAAGGCCAACCAGTTTCTCGGCATGAACGCTCTGCCAACCTTCCTCTGCGTCGACGTGATGAAGCGCCCCGCCATCGAGACCGACATCCTGCGCTACGAGCAGCATCTGGCGCAGGTGCTGCGCTAAGCAGCCGACCTTAGCGGCAGAGGGGTAAGGCCAACAGCTGCGCCCCAAGCCAGCCGACCAGGTACACACCAAAGCCGAACACCAGATGGGTGACCAACGCACGCAACCTGACCTGCCAGGGATTGGCCATCCGCGAGGCCGCCAATCCCATGCCGAACCCCGGCTGCATCAGCAGCAACGGTGCGGCCACGCTAGCAACGCCGAGCAACAGCGCCGGTAGCAGCGTTGGCCGGCACAGCCACTGCGGCCCCACCAACAGCACAAACAGGCCGGTAAAGGCCACGCCGATCAGGTAATGGCTGCACCAACCCAGCAACCGCTCGCCACGCACCGGTTGCGCCTTACCGATGGCCGCATGCTGAAAACGGCCATGGCGCATATACCCCAGCCAGCGGCCGACCAGGGCGTAGTCCAGCGAGGCAATGCCGAACAAGCGCCGCCGCACCAGCGCCCAGGCATCCATCAGCAGCGTTGCACCCACGCCCACCAAGAGCACCTGCAGGATCAATTGACTGTTCATATCCACCTCTTTTGCTTTGTCTGAAAGGCTGTTTTGATAAGCCTGCCAGTTCAAGTCAACTTGAGGTCAAGGATGAAAGAGATGGATATCGGCAAAGTCTCGCACTGGTCCGGTTTGCCGGCGTCGACGCTGCGCTATTACGAAGAGAAAGGCCTGATCCGCTCCATCGGCCGCAACGGCCTCAAGCGGGTATTCAGCGAATCGGTGATCCAGCGCCTGGCGCTGATCGCCCTAGGCCGCGAAGCGGGATTTTCTCTGGATGAGATCGCTAGCATGCTCGCCGCAGGCACCCAGCCAGTGATTGATCGCGCACAACTGCAAGCCAAGGCCGACGAGCTGGACCGCAGCATCAAACGCCTAAGCGCCATCCGCGACGGCCTGCGCCACGCGGCCTCCTGCCCAGCGGAAAACCACCTGGAGTGCCCGAAGTTCCAGCAACTGATGAACCTGGCCGCCCGCACCACGGCCCAGGTCAAAGCCAAATCATCGGGTAAATAGCTGTCTGGCCCCGTTTGTAGGGTGGACAACGCGAAGCTTGTCCACCTTGATGAGCAAACCACCAATAACAGCCAACCGCGCAATACACGTTAGGCTTTTCGACCCGCAAACCCCCTATGCCTCAACGTCGCCGGCTGCCTACGGCGCGCCAAACACTGCCGTCCAGTAAATCCCCGCGTCGCTCTTGGGATCGTTGGCGTAGGCCGCGCCCAGTTCGCTAAATTGCGGGTTCATCAGGTTGGCGCAGTGGCTGGGGCTGGCCAGCCAACCGTCGACCACTTTGCTCGCGCTATCCAGGCCGGCAGCAATGTTTTCCCCGACGCGCTGACCGCTGTAACCGGCCAGTTCTGCACGGTCGCCGGGGGTGCGGCCATCGGGGTCCTGATGATCGAAGAAATTGCCGTTGGCCATGGCACGGCTATGGGCTTCGGCGGTGCTGCCCAAGGTGGCATTCCACACCAGCGGGGCTGCAGCGGCAAAGGCTTGGTCGCCGCATTGGCGCGCCGTGCTACGGGCGCTATTGAGTTGCTCAAGCAGCTTCTGCCCTTCCGCCTGCCAGTCGCCCAGGCGCGCGGCCAATAGCGGCCGGGCCAGCAGAATGCGCCACTCGCGGTCCTGCCGATTGACGCCGATATCGACAAACTGCGGATCAAGCACGATCTTGCAGAAGCTCTCCTGCAGCACTTTCAGCGCCGCAGCCGCATCACGCGGGCCGGACAGGCTGATGGCCTGCACGTTGACCATCGGATAGCCCGCTGCACTCATCGCCTGCTGCAAATCCCCCGAGCGACCCACTGGCTGCACCAGACGCGGATCAGCCGTCAGCGGCGGCAACTCGGCGGAAGCCTGATCGCCACAACGCTGCACTTCGCTGCGATAGTTGTTGATCAAGCCAACCAGTTGCGCCTCCTCGGCGGCCTGCGCACCCGCAGCGCACACCAGCGCCAACCCCACGGCCGCGAACGCCCGAATAAATTCCTTGCTAGCCATAAATCCCCTCGACCTGAGCATGCGGTATGCCCATCACTGTGGTCGGGTGATCTTGGCGCACCTCGCGCGCTGAGACCAGCCCAACGCGCAGGTAGCCGACTGGCAAACTCGGTGGCCGAGCGCTTATACGTAAATGCTGACGCCACCCCTGGCCTGCAACCAATCGCGATAGGTAGCCAGCGAGTCGGTCTGCTGCTCGCCGTTGTAGCCGACGAAACTATCGCTCTTGTCCAGGCCGGCATCGACCAACTTGTTGATCTGCGCCAGCAGCTTGGCAGCGTCTTCGCGATCCAGTTCGGCGACATCCGGAAGGGCAATTTTCGAGGTATCGCTCTCCGGCTCGGCCACAGGGCGGAAGCGATCACTGGCAATCGCGTTGCTGGCGCCGCTGCTCTCGGCATGCATCGCGCGCAGCAGGCCGCCGCGGCTGTTGGCCACCATGCCGCTGGCAAAGCGGCGGATTTCCGCAAGCGGGTCCGGCGCGCTGGTCGGTTTTTCGGTACTGCTGCCACTGCCTGCGGCCCCAGCCGTGCTGGGTTTGGCGGTGCTGGTGAAGTAGCTCGCCAGCGGCGAGTTGTTGGAAATACTGGTCATGGCGAATCCCTGCATAGGTCAGCTGGCAGGCATTTCTGCAGAATATGGGCCAACCACTGACAAGCCAGCAAAACCGGGGCTTAGCGCTCATTCCACCTTGGACAAAGAGGCAGCGCTTTGCCGCTCCAGGCCGGCTGTTGCCGCTGGCAGCGCACAACCCAGGCCCGGAAACGACAGCGCCCCCGCAGAAGACTGCAGGGGCGCGTGTAATGAATAGATGGGGCAGCCAGCCTGGCCGGCCGCCCGGAGCGTTTTGTTAGACCGCGCGCAGCTGCTCCTCGGCGAGAAAGTCTTCTTCCAACAATGCATCCTGACCTATATCAGCCGACTGGTTGGTGTGCAGAGGGGTGGCGCGCTTGCTGCGCAGCTTGCCGAATTGGTGCTCAAGGGCGTGGTGCAGTTTTTCGATGGAGCCGTCGATGGCCTGTTCCAGTGACTCGGCCTTGTGGGTGACGGAAATAGGTTGCAGGCCCTTTGGCCGTGCTTCGATCTGGCAGCGCTTGTCATGCGCGCCGGCTTTGGCACCGTTGTCGTCATGTAGATGGACAACGATACGGGTCAACTCGTCATCGAAGCGCTCCAGCTTGCTGGCAACACTGGCACTGACCCACTCAACCAGACGGGCACTGCCTTCGATGTGGTTATCGCTGTGAACTTGGATTTGCATATAGCTTTCCTTCTTCAACTGTTCGCGAATAGCGTCGCCAAGCAAGGCGACGACTCCAGCCTACGCCACTCAGCCCCCCTTTAGGCAAGTACTAAGACGTTGGTCGTAACCACAAATCTGCAGCGCAACCACCGCTGGTTGGCTGCAGCCCTTGCGCCCCGTGAGTTGCAAGGCTAGGGCTGCAAATCAAACAAAACTTTTCCGCTTTCCATATCGCACGGCATGGAGAAATGCTCATGGGCGATCAGCCATTGCCCGCCCTGCAGGCGGAAACACTGACTGACGCGCATCCAGCTGCTTTGCATTTCGCCCTTGTCATCGCTGCCGCCACAGTGGAACAGGTAGTGCACCACGGCCAGCCCATCACTGAGCAAAAAGCTCGGCTGATGGATCTCAAATAACGCCTGGCCACTGCACATTTCCATGCAGGCCTGCCAATGCACCTGATAGGCCGCGCGGCCCTGGAAGCGCAGCGGGCCGATGGCATCGTAGGCCACCACATCCTCGGCGTAGTGGCGCATGATCTGGCTAACGTCCTTGGCGCGGCAGGCCGCAGCCCAGGAGTCCAGTTGCTGTTGAATTTGCGTTTGTGCGTTGCTCATGGTCGTACTCCTTACGTTTAGGGCTTGGTTGAGGCGCAGCAATCATGGGCTGCTGCCGGTTGCTGGTATTCGTCGTGCAGGCGGGTCCAGTGCAGGCCCTTGCCGTCCAGATCGGGCATACCGTCCCAGCCTTCACCACGACCGAATGGCGTGAGGTCGAGGTAGTGGAAGCTGCTCATGAGCATTTCCAGGCCACGGCCATAGCTGGAGTAACAGTGATAGACCTGTGCGCCATCGCGCAGAAATACGCTGACGCCGGGTTGCTCACCTTGCACGTGGTAATTCAGGCCAAGCCGCTCTAGTTCGGCCTTGTCGCGGTAGTTGTATTCGACCGGAGCGACCTGCTCGTCGGTCGTGGCGTGGTAGTCGTAGTTGAAGGCGCTACCCAGCGAGGAATACCAGGGCACGGTCCAGCCCATGCGCCGCTGGAACGCTTGCAGATCCGCCAGTGGCGCACGGGAAACCATCACCAGCGTGGTATCGCGGGCATGCAGGTGGGCCAGGTGACCGATATTGTCAGCCACGCAGGAGCAGCCGTCGCAGCCCTCGCCACGGTCCATGTGGTACATGAAGTGGTAGACGATCAATTGGCTGCGCCCGGCGAACAGGTCGACCAGACCCACTGCACCCTCGGGCCCATGAAAACGGTAATCGGCCTCGACCTTGACCATCGGCAGCTGGCGACGCTCGGCGTTCAGTGCATCGCGCTGCTGAGTCAGCGCCTTCTCTTTGGCCAGCAAGGCCTTGCGGGCAAGCAGCCACTGCTCACGGCTGGCAATCTTGGGGTATTCAGGACGACTCATGGCTAGTGTTCCTCTTCCGTTGATTGATCACGCTGCCAGGCTCGCAGCCTGTGGCCTAGACCTGCAGCTCGCGCACCGGGCGGACTTCCACGCAACCGACGCGCGCCGCTGGAATATGCCCAGCAAGTTGAATGGCTTCGTTAAGGTCACGGGCTTCCACCAGATAGAAACCAGCCAACTGTTCCTTGGTTTCGGCGAACGGGCCGTCGATGATCGACAGCTTGCCGCCGCGCATGCGTACCGTGGTGGCAGTCTGTACCGACTCCAGCGCTTCGGCGGCAAGCATGCGGCCGCTATCGGCTACCGACTCGGCATAGGCGAAGCACTCTTCGTCACGCGGGCTGTCGGGCGAGTTGTGCAGCTCATGCTCGTTGCTGTAGACCAGACACAGGTATTTCATGACGTTCTCCGGGGGGTGTGGCGCGGTTACTGACTAATCGAATGGCGCGACGCTGAATCGACAGCGCCATACAAAATATTTTCAGGCCCGACCAACGGTAGCCAAGCTGCGCTTATCCGCCAGGCGGATGGCGGCTTAGGCGGTCGGCAACTCATTCAGGCGCATCTGCAGAAACTGCCGATCCGCGCCTTGCTGGGCCAGCTCAAGCGCCCGCTGATAAGCATCGCGCGCAGGCGCTACACGGCCCAGGCGGCGATTAAGATCAGCGCGAGCGGCATGGGCCAGGTGGTAATCGGCCAGCTCACCACTAGCCAGCAGCGCGTCAATCAACGCCAGCCCGGCCTCGGGGCCGTCATGCATGGCCACCGCCACAGCGCGATTAAGCTCGATCACCGGCGAGGGATTGAGCCGCAGCAAAGCATCGTAGAGCCCGACGATCTGCGCCCAGTCGGTCTGTTCGGCGTGGGCGGCTTCGGCATGCACAGCGGCAATCGCCGCTTGCAGGGTGTAAGGGCCGAAACGCCGCGAATGCAGAGCCTGCAGCACCAGCGCGTCGCCTTCGGCGATCAGCGCACGGTCCCACTGGCGGCGGTCCTGCGCCTCCAGCAGCACCACTTCACCGCTGGCCGAGCTGCGCGCACTGCGCCGCGACTCGTGCAACAGCATCAGCGCCAGCAGGCCCTGCACTTCCGGTTCGGGCAGCAGCTCCAGCAGCAAACGCGCCAGGCGGATGGCCTCATCGGACAGGTGCGCGCGAGTCAGCGAATCGCCGGAGCTGGCGAAATAGCCTTCGTTGAATACCAGGTAAATCACCCGTAGCACGGCGTCCAAACGCTCCGGCAATTCGCTGCGTCCAGGCATTTCATAGGGGATACGTGCATCGCGAATTTTCGCCTTGGCGCGAACGATGCGCTGCGCCAGGGTGGCGGGCGTGGTGAGGAAGGCGCGGGCGATGTCCTCGGTGCCTAGATCGCAGACTTCGCGCAGGGTCAGGGCTACCTGGGCATCGCTGGCCAGCGCCGGGTGGCAGCAGGTGAAGATCAGCCGTAGGCGGTCGTCTTCGAGCGACTCGCCCTCGTCCAGCAGCGCGTCATCGGCCAAGTCAAGGTGGTCATCCAAGGGTTGAAAACGCCGCTGCCGGCGTAGGTTGTCGATGGCTTTGAAGCGGCCCGCCGACACCAGCCAGGCCCGTGGATTGGCCGGCACACCGCTCTGCGGCCACTGCTCCATGGCCGCGCGAAAGGCTTCGTGCAGCGCCTCCTCGGCCAGGTCAAAATCGCCCAGCAGGCGAATCAGGGTAGCCAGCACGCGGCGCGATTCATTGCGGTAGAGCTGCGCCAGCTGGGCCTGCCAGGCCGTATCCATCACGCCTCCCACTAACAGAGTTATGTAGGGTGGATGACGCTGTTTTCATCCACCATCGCGGTTGGTGGATGAAAACAGCGTCGGCTACGCGTCCCGATCCTCCCTACAAAGTTGCAGGCCTTGCAGATAAACATAGGATCTACCGCAATCAGCTTTATGTCAGCTTTTCAGCCGATAACCGGTTTTGAAGATAAAGCCCACGGCCAGAATGCACAGCAGCAGAAAGCCGAGGATCATCGCCAGGCTCAGGCCGACTTTGACGTCGGACACGCCATAGAAACTCCAGCGAAAGGCGCTGATCAGGTACACAACCGGGTTGAACAGCGTCACTGTCTGCCAGGCCGGCGGCAGCATGCTGATTGAGTAGAAAGCGCCGCCGAGAAAGGTCAACGGCGTGACAATCAGCGCCGGCACTACCTGCAGCTTCTCCCAGCCATCGGCCCAGACGCCGATGATGAAGCCGAACAGGCTGAAGGTCAGCGCAGTGAGCACCAGAAACGCCAGCATCCAGAACGGGTGGAGAATCTCGAAATCCACAAACAGCCGCGCGGTGAGCAGGATCACCAAGCCGAGAATGATCGACTTGGTAGCTGCCGCGCCGACATAGCCGACAAGGATTTCCAGGTAGGACACCGGCGCCGACAGCAGCTCGTAGATGCTCCCCGAGTACTTGGGCATATAGATACCGAACGAGGCGTTGGAGATGCTCTCTGTGAGCAGCGCCAGCATGATCAGCCCCGGCACGATAAACGCGCCGTAACTGACGCCCTGTACCTGGGTCATGCTCGAGCCGATGGCTGAGCCGAACACCACAAAATACAGCGATGTGCTGATTACCGGGGTGGCGATGCTCTGCAGGAGGGTGCGCCAGGTGCGCGCCAGTTCGAACAGATAAATGGCCTTGATGGCATAGAAATTCATGCGCGCGACTCCTTGACCAGGCTGACAAAGATTTCTTCCAGCGAGCTTTGGCTGGACTGCAAATCCTTGAAGTCGATGCCGTGCTGGGCCAAATCCTTGAGCAGCTCAGCGATGCCGGTATGTTCGCTTTGCGCATCAAAGGTAAACACCAGGGCATGGCCATCATCAGCCAGCTCCAACGCGTAGCGCGTAAGCTCGGCGGGAATGCTTGCCAACGGTTGCTGCAGTTGCAGGGTCAGTTGTTTCTTGCCGAGCTTGTGCATCAGCGCCTGCTTGTCTTCCACCAGAATGATCCGGCCCTTGCTGATCACCCCAATGCGGTCGGCCATTTCCTCGGCCTCTTCGATGTAATGGGTGGTGAGGATAATGGTCACGCCACGCTCACGCAGACGGCGCACCATGTTCCACATATCGCGGCGCAGCTCCACATCGACGCCGGCGGTAGGTTCGTCGAGAAACAGAATCTGCGGTTCATGGGAGAGCGCCTTGGCGATCATTACCCGGCGCTTCATGCCGCCGGACAGTTCGAAAATCTTCGCGTCACGCTTGTCCCACAGCGACAAATCCTTGAGCAGTTGTTCGAGATAGGCCGCATCGGGCTTCTTGCCGAACAGCCCACGGCTGAATTTCACCGTCGCCCAGACGGTCTCGAACACATCGCTGACCAGCTCCTGCGGAACCAGGCCGATCTGCCCACGGGCGGCGCGGTAGTCCTTGATGATGTCGTGGCCGCCCACCAGCACCTTGCCGGAACCGGGATTGACGATGCCGCAAATAATGCTGATCAGCGTGGTCTTGCCGGCGCCGTTGGGGCCGAGCAAGGCGAATATCTCGCCCTTGCGGATATCCAGGTCGATGTTTTGCAGCGCCGGATGGCCGGATGCGTAGGTCTTGCTCAGTTGCTGAATCGAGATCACCGGTTGCACGGGATGGCCTTGGCTGAAGAATACAAGCGCAGAGTGTATGAAACCTTTGGGGGGGCGAAGCAAGCCCCGCGTGTACGGGTGGCAATGATGCAGTCTGGATAAGCGGCCATTGAGACGAAGCCGCCACGCCAGCATGATGGACCGCATGGACGCTATCCCTGCCATAACCACTCCGGCCGACGCTGCGCTGGCGACATTTCACCCAGCAGTCGCGGCCTGGTTTCGCCAACGCTTCGGCGCGCCGACGCCGGCGCAGATCGAGGCCTGGCCGGCGATTGCCGCCGGCCGTTCGACGCTGGTGGCAGCGCCCACCGGCTCGGGCAAGACGCTGACCGCCTTTCTCGCCGCCATCGACGCCCTGGTGCGCGAAGGGTTGGCCGAGGGCGGCGAGCTGGCCGATCGTTGCAGCGTGCTTTACGTCTCACCGCTCAAGGCGCTGTCCAACGATATCCGCATCAATCTCGAAGAGCCGCTGGCCGGCATCCGTGCCGAGCTGCAACGCCAGGGCCTGGCCGATGTGCAGATCCGCACTGCGGTACGCACCGGCGACACCACCCAGGCTGAGCGCCTGGCGATGCGCAAGCAGGCGCCGCATATCCTGGTGACCACCCCGGAATCGCTCTATGTACTGCTCGGTTCCGAGTCCGGACGCGCGATGCTGGCCGATTGTCGCAGCCTGATCGTCGATGAAATCCACGCCATTGCCGGTAGCAAACGCGGCAGCCACCTGATGCTCAGCCTCGAACGCCTGGAGGCGCTGTGCCAACGGCGCCTGGTACGCATCGGCCTGTCCGCCACGCAAAAACCGCTGGAGGCAGTGGCGCGCTTTCTGCTCGGCAGTCACCAAGCTGACCCCTGCCATATCGTCAATATCGGCTACACCCGCGCCCGTGACCTGGCCATCGAAGTCCCGCCCGTGCCGCTCGATGCGGTAATGAGCAACGAAACCTGGGACAAGGTTTACGAACGCCTGGCCGAACTGGCGCAGCAACACCGCACCACCCTGGTGTTCGTCAACACCCGGCGCCTGGCCGAGCGCGCGAGCCGTCATCTATCCGAGCGCCTGGGCATTGAGGCGGTCGCCGCCCACCATGGTAGCCTGGCCAAGGAGCTGCGCCTGGATGCCGAACAGCGCCTCAAGCGCGGCGAGCTGCGCGTGCTGGTAGCCACCGCTTCGCTGGAGCTGGGCATCGATATCGGCGAAGTCGAACTGGTCTGCCAGCTCGGCTCGCCACGCAGCATCGCCGCGTTTCTGCAGCGGGTCGGCCGCTCCGGCCACAGCGTCGGCGGCACGCCCAAGGGCCGGCTGTTTCCGCAATCGCGCGATGAGCTGATCGAGTGCGCCGCGCTGCTCGACTGCGTGCAACGCGGCGAGCTGGATGCCCTGCAAATTCCCCATGCGCCGCTGGACGTGCTGGCCCAGCAGATAGTCGCCGAGGTGGCCTGCCGCGAGTGGGGCGAGGACGAGCTCTATCAGTTGCTGACCCGCGCTGCGCCCTATAACGACCTGCCCCGCGCCAGCTTCGACGCCTTGTTGAAGATGCTCAGCGAAGGCTATAGCGGCCGCCAGGGCGTACGCGCCGCCTACCTGCATCGCGACGCGGTGAATCGTCGCCTGCGCGGCCGGCGCGCCGCGCGCCTGACAGCTATCACCAGCGGCGGCACCATCCCCGATGCCGGCGATTACAGCGTGCTGCTGGAACCCCAGGGCTTTCAGGTCGGCACGCTCAACGAGGACTTCGCCGTCGAGAGCCTGGCCGGCGACGTGTTCCAACTGGGCAACCAGTCCTACCGCATCCTGCGCGTGGAACCGGGCAAGGTGCGGGTTGAGGACGCCCAGGGCCAGCCGCCGAATATCCCGTTCTGGCTCGGCGAAGCACCGGGGCGCAGCGACGAGCTGTCGGCCGGGGTGGCGCGGCTGCGCGAGCAGATCGAGCAGCGCCTGAGCCACGAAAACCCAATCGAAAACGCCATCACCTGGCTGATGCAAACCATCGGCCTCGACCTATCCGCTGCGCAACAGATAGTCGAATACCTGGCCCGTGCCCGCGCCTCCTTGGGCGGCCTGCCGACCCAGCGGCGGCTGGTGATGGAGCGCTTCTTCGACGAATCCGGCGGCATGCAGCTGATCATCCATTCGCCCTTCGGCAGCCGCCTCAACCGGGCCTGGGGCCTGGCGCTGCGCAAGCGCTTCTGCCGCAGCTTCAACTTCGAACTGCAAGCCGCCGCCACCGAGGACGCGTTGATCCTCTCACTGGCCACCAGCCAAAGCTTTCCGCTGGACGAGGTGTGGCGCTACCTGCATTCCAACAGCGCCGAGCAACTGCTGATTCAGGCCGTGCTGGATGCGCCGCTGTTTGCCGTGCGCTGGCGCTGGAACGCCGGCGTCGCCCTGGCCCTGCCGCGTTTCACCGGTGGCCGCAAGGTGGCGCCGCAGTTGCAACGCATGCGCAGCGAAGACCTGCTGGCCACGGTGTTTCCCGACCAGGTGGCCTGCCTGGAAAATATCGTCTACGAACGCGAAATTCCCGACCATCAGCTGGTGGCGCAGACCCTCGACGACTGCCTGCACCAGGCCATGGACAGCGAAGCCTGGCTGGCCCTGCTGCGACGCATGGAAGCCGGCGATATAGAGCTGATCGCCCGCGACCTGCCGGCGCCCTCGGCGCTGGCTGCGGAAATTCTCAATGCCCGGCCCTACGCCTACCTCGACGACGCTCCAATCGAGGAACGCCGCACCCAGGCGGTACAGAGCCGGCGCTGGAGCGACCCGGCCTCCGGCGACGACCTCGGCGCCCTGGATGCCGAGGCTATAGACGCGGTGCGCCAGGAAGCCTGGCCCGAGGTACGCGACGCCGACGAGATGCACGAAGCCTTGCTCAGCCTCGGCGCCATCACCCAGGCCGAGGCGCAGGCCAATAGCGGCTGGCCTGCGTGGCTGGCGCAGTTGGCCAAAGGCAAACGCGCTACCTGCCTGCATCTGGATGGCGGACCGACGCTATGGCTGGCGGCCGAACGCCTTAACCAATGGCAGGCGCTGCAGCCGCACGCCATGTTCAAACCAACGATCCAGGCGCCGGCCGGCTTCGATGCGGAGTGGCAAGCGGACGCGGCCCTGGTCGAGCTGCTGCGCGCCCGCCTTAGCGGCTTCGGGCCCTTGAGCCTGACGCGAATCGCCGCTGATCTGCGCCAGGATGAATCGGCGATCAATCTCGCCCTGCTCGCCCTGGAGCGCGAAGGCTACGTGCTGCGCGGGCGATTTTCGCCAGGCAGCCTGGAAGAAGAGTGGTGTGAACGTCATCTGTTAGCGCGTATCCATCGCTACACGGTCAAACGCCTGCGCCGCGAAATCGAGCCAGTGGACCGCGCCGACTTTATGCGTTTTCTGTTTGACTGGCAGCGCGTGGCGCCGAGCAACCGGGGGCGCGGCGCCGAAACCCTGGCCGGGATATTGGCCCTGCTGGAAGGTTTCCAGGCGGCCGGCGCTTGGGAAAGCGAAATACTGCCGAGCCGGGTCAGCGATTACGGGATCAACTGGCTCGACGATCTGTGTCGCTCCGGACGGCTGATATGGTGTCGCCTGGCCGGGCGCAACCGCTCCAGCGGCGGCCCGTTGCGCAGCACGCCTATCGTGCTGCTGCCGCGCAAGAGCCTCGGTTTGTGGCGTGCCTGTTTGGGCGAAACGCCAACCGCCGAACCCTCGCCACGCGCCGAACGCCTGCGCCAGGTACTGGCCAACCAGGGCGCGCTGTTCTTCGACGAATTGCAGGACGAAGCGCATCTGCTACGCAGCGAACTGGAGGATTGCCTCGGCGAACTGGTGGCCCTCGGCCTGGCCAATGCCGACAGCTTCGCCGGGCTGCGCTCGCTGCTGTTGCCGGCGGCCAAACGCAACCAACAAAAGCGCCGCGCCCACCGCGCCCTGGCCAATATGCAGGACGCCGGCCGCTGGGCGCTGCTGCGCGGTCGTGGCGAGGAAGCCGAAAACAAACCGAACGCCGAAGCTCTGGAACATATCGCCCGCACGCTGCTGCGCCGCTATGGCGTGGTCTGCTGGCGCCTGCTGGAGCGCGAGGCCGACTGGCTGCCGTCCTGGCGCGAACTCCTACGGGTCTATCAACGTCTGGAAGCACGCGGCGAAATCCGCGGCGGGCGCTTCGTCGCCGGCGTGGTCGGCGAACAATTCGCCCTGCCAGAAGCCGTCGCGCTGTTGCGTGAGGTGCGCAAACGCCCGAGCGACGGCACCTTGATCAGCCTCTCCGCCTGCGACCCGCTGAACCTGCTCGGCACCCTGCTGCCCGGTAACAAGGTGCCGGCCCTGGCCGGCAACCGCCTGCTATACCGCGACGGCGTGCCGGTCGCGAACCTGATCGCCGGCAAGATCCAGCTGCTGCAACAGGCCGACACTTTCACCGCAGGCGAATGGCAAGCCGCGCTGATCCGCCAACCCGGCCTGCCAACGCCCCCGAGTCAGCGCCCCTATCGCGCCGGATCACAGCCCTAAAGCCAACCACGCTCATTGGTAGGTCGGGCTTGCGGCGATTGTCGCGGCGCACACCGCCACGCCCGCCATCGACCGCCGCGCCCTCCTCCGAGCGCCAGCCCACTGCCGCTCGGAGGGCTTTTGCCCGCGTGCATACGTCACCTGATGAGATAGCCGACGCTCATTTATCCCTTGGCCTATGGTAAACAGGCATACCGCCGCAGCGCCGGCGATCTGATATCGAAACGAGGATTTGCGCATGTCCGCCAGACTGTTCCCCATCGGCTTGCTCCTGCTGGTCGCCCTGACCGGCTGCGGTTCCCGCGATACGGCGAGCGAGCAAGCCGCCGAGCCGCCGAGCGAATGCACCGCCGAGGCCGTACAAACCATGCTCGGCCAGTTCGCCTCGGCGGAAACCGTCGAACAGACCCGCCGGCAGGCCGGCGCGGAAAAGGTCCGCGTACTCGCCCCAGGCGACGCCGCCACCATGGATTACAACCCGCAGCGCCTGAATATCGATATCGATGAAAGCGAAGCGATTATTCGTCTGACGTGCGGGTAATGCGGCTCAGTCGTGACAGGTTGTTAGTCCTTAGTAGCGGTAACCACCTGCGGCGATAGTCGCTTGCAACTCGCGGGTCAGTGGCACGTAACGATCACTGCCGGGCAGCCAGGCATACAGCGGATCGCTGCAGCGTTCGAGGTCATAGCCTTGCTCCTTCAATGGGGCTTTCTTGTGCTTGAAGGTTCCGGTGGTTTCCATTGCTGCGCTCAGCCGCAAGAACAGCGGCACGGCGTAGGCCGGCAGCTCCTGGCGCAGGTGGGTTAGCAGCGCCTGAAAATCAAAACCATCCGGCGCGCAGGCCAGACGGATGCAGGCCATACCGGCACGCCCGTTGGTGTTGGGTACTTCGACGCCATAGACCACAGTCTCGCTGACATCGACGACAGCATCGAGCACCGCCTCGACCTGGGTGGTGGAAACGTTCTCGCCCTTCCAGCGGAAGGTGTCTCCCAGGCGGTCGACAAACTGTGCATGGCGAAAGCCCATATCGCGCATCAGGTCGCCCGTGTTGAACCAGGCGTCACCGGGCTCGAACACATCGCGCAGGATGCAGCGTTCGGTGTCACGGGTATTGGTGTAACCATGGAACGGCGATTTGTCGGTGATCTTGCCCAGCAACAGGCCCGCCTCGCCTTTGGCCACACGCTGCAGGTGGCCGTTCTCACGCAGCGGTGCCTCGCGCTCCTGGTCGTAGCGAACAATGGCGTAGGGATAGGGCGAGAAGCCCACGGTGTTGTCGAGATTGAGCAGATTGGTAAAGCCGATATTGCCCTCGCTGGAGGCATACAGCTCAACCACCCGTTCGACCGCGAAACGCTGCTTGAACGCCTGCCAGATGCTCGGACGCAGGCCGTTCCCGACCATCACGCGGATCGGATTGGTGGCGTCGCTGGGGCGTACCGGCTGGTCGAGCAGGTAGCGGCACAGCTCGCCGACATAACCGAAGGCGGTCGCCCGGTGCTGCTCCACTTCATCCCAGAAACGGCTGGCGCTGAACTTGCGCACCATGATCAGCGCCGCCTGGCCGGCCAGTACCGAGCCCCAGCACACCACCATGGCGGTGCCGTGATAGAACGGCAGGCTGACGTACATGCGGTCCTCGCGGCCCAGGCGCACGGCAGCAAAACCGAAGGCACCGTAGCCCTTCATAAAGCGCCCGTGGTTGAACACCACGGCTTTCGGCAACCCGGTGGTGCCTGAGGTGTAGATATAGAAACAGGGGTCGTCGGCGCGTACCGCGCGTTCCAGCAACGGCGCATCGACGGGATAATCGTGCAGCGCGGCGGCCGGGTGCTGCCAGCCGGCCGGCGCCTCACCTGGATCGCGCCAGGTGGGACGGTCGGCAAAGTAATGACAGGCATCGGCCGGCAGCGCCGCTTCAGCGGCGATTTCCGTAAAGGCTTCCCGCAACTCCTCACCCACCAGCACCATGCGCGGCGTTGCCAGGCTGATGCTGTGGGCCAGCACGCGGCCGCGCTGGCTGCTGTTGATCAGTGCGCTGACCGCACCAAGCTTGGCGCAGGCAACGACACCAGCGAGCAGCTCGAAGCGGTTCTCGAACATCAGCGCCACGCTGTCGCCCTGGCGCAAACCCTGGGCACGCAGGTAGTGCGCCAACTGGTTAGCCCAACGGTCAAACTCGGCGTAGCTCAGTTGTTCGTCGCCCTGAATCAGCGCCACGCCATGCGGATTGTCGCGCGCCGCTTCCTCGATACAACTGGCCAGACTGACGGGGTAAGCGCCACGGCTGCGGTTGCCAATATGCAGCCCCTTGACGATAGCGGGCAGATCGACAAGCAAACGAGGCAAGCGGGACAGCAGGCGGGGCAAGGTGATCAGGTCAGCATGACTCATGGTGCAGGACTCCAGGCGGTGCGAAGCACTCGATGTTGTTTGCCGGTCAATCTAGTCGCTCGCTGCTGTGCGTTTAATAGCCAGAGGTTGCATCGCAGTGGCAATTTGTCTCACCGACGGCGCACAATCGAGCACCTCTTGGTTGGAAAAGGACATCCCATGCCACTGGCCCACACACCTAGTGCAACCGCTTCACAGTTGCTTGATCTGTACCTGTCTCTGCAGGGGTTCGACCTGGCCGGCCCGGATGACCTGGACGAATTGGGCGTCGAGCTGGAGCAGTTGAAAAACCTGGAGATGCGCGTGCCGGTGCGCTGGGCCTTGCACCTCTGGCAGCGCGCAGCCAGCCGTGGTGCACGTGCGGAGATCGGCCTGCTCGTTGGCCAGCAGCGCGGCCTGCACACCCGCGGGCCAGTTGCCCATTTGGCCGCACAGAGCGCCACGCTGGGTGAGGCCATTGAACTGTTTCGCCGCTATATCCCAGTGATGAGCGAGGGCGAGCACCTGCGCGTCGAGCCATTGGGCGGGCGGGTGCGTATCCACTTTCTGTTCAACGCGCCGTTGCTCGGCCACCCCGTAGTCAGCGAGCACAGCCTCAGTTCCGCGCTGTGCTGGGCGCGTCAGCTCACGGGGGTGCGACTGATGCCGCAGGCCGTGGGCTTTCGCCATGCACCACTGGCGCCCCCGACGATCTACCGGCAGGTATTCGGGGTGCAGCCACGCTTTGCCGAGCCCTTCGATTACCTCGACCTGCTGGAGAGTGATCTACAGCTAGCAGTGCTGGGGGCCAATGCCTATCTCAAGGACCTGATGCAGCAACGCGTGAGTGCTATGCAGGCTCAATTGCCAACGCAGCACAGCACCCGCTTGCAGGTGCTGCAGTTGATCGAGCAGAACCTGCTCAGCGGAGATCTGTCGGCAGACGGTATAGCGCGGCACCTGACCATCAGCCGGCAAACCCTGCACCGGCACCTGCGTGCAGAAGACTGCTGCTTCTCTGACCTGTTGGCCCAAGTACGTCGCCAACACGCGCTGCAACGGCTGCAGCAGCCCGGCTGCCGGATCGAGGCGCTCAGCCGCGAACTGGGTTTCAGCGAGCCAAGCGCCTTCTACAAAGCCTTCAAAGGCTGGTTTGGCCTGTCACCGAAAGCCTACCAACAACAGGTTGCCGGCGAGTCGACAGATTTAACTAAGGCTCGCAGACCGGGCATACTGGCGCACCTGTAAACCAGTCGGCCGCCCGTTTCCATGCGTATTCACGTCACCTTTATCGATCGCGTTGGCATCACCCAGGAAGTGCTGGCCCTGCTCGGCGGGCGCAATCTCAACCTGGACGCGGTAGAGATGGTGCCGCCGAACGTGTATATCGACGCGCCGACCCTGAGCCCCGCAGTGCTCGATGAGCTGCGCGAGGCGCTGTTCAAGGTCCATGGCGTGCAGGCGGTAACCGTCGTCGACATCCTCCCCGGCCAGCGTCGTCATCTGCAACTCGACGCCCTGCTCGCCGCCATGACCGACCCCGTGCTGGCGGTCGACAGCCAGGGCCGCGTGCTGTTGGCTAACCCGGCGCTGATTGAGCTGTCCGGCCAGCAACCTGATGGGCTGGGCATTGGCGAGCTATTCGCCGACCAGCAGTTGCAAACGGAACTGCTCGACCAGGGCTTCCGCCTGCCGATGCGCGAGGTCACGCTCAAGGGCCAGGCCCTGCTGCTGGATGCGCAACCGATCACCGAAGGCGTCGACGGCGGCGCACGGCATCTGGCCGGCGGTTTGCTTAGCCTGTACGCGCCGAGCCGTATCGGCGAACGCCTGGCGGCGCTGCACCATGACCACGCCGAAGGTTTTGATTCGCTGCTCGGTGATTCCGCGCCGATCCGCAGCCTGAAAACCCGCGCCCAGCGCGTCGCCACCCTGGATGCGCCATTGCTGATACAAGGCGAAACCGGCACCGGCAAGGAACTGGTCGCCCGCGCCTGCCATGCCATCAGCACGCGGCGTACTGCGCCGTTTCTTGCGTTGAACTGCGCGGCCTTGCCGGAGAACCTCGCCGAAAGCGAGCTATTCGGCTACGCCCCCGGCGCTTTTACCGGCGCCCAGCGTGGCGGCAAGCCGGGGCTGCTGGAGCTGGCCAACCAAGGCACGGTGTTTCTCGATGAGATTGGTGAAATGTCGCCTTACCTGCAGGCCAAGCTGCTGCGTTTTTTAAGCGACGGCAGCTTTCGCCGCGTCGGCGGGCAGAGCGAGGTCAAGGTCAATGTGCGCATCCTCAGCGCCACCCACCGCAACCTGGAAAAGATGGTCGGTGAAGGCGCATTCCGTGAGGACCTGTTTTATCGCCTCAACGTGCTTAACCTGGAAGTACCGCCGCTACGCGAACGCGGCCAGGACATCCTGCTGCTGGCGCGGCACTTTATGCAGCAGGCCTGCGCGCAGATCCAGCGCCTGCCCTGCCGCCTGACGCCCGACACCTACCCGGCGCTGCTGGGCAACCGCTGGCCGGGCAACGTGCGCCAGTTGCAAAACGTGATCTTCCGCGCCGCTGCCATCTGCGAAAGCAATCTGGTGCAGATCGATGATCTGGATATCGCCGGCACCGCCGTGGCCGCGCAGCAGGCCGATGGCGAAGTCAGCAGCCTGGAAGCGGCGGTGGACGCCTTCGAAAAGAATCTGCTGGAGAAGCTCTACCCCAGCCACCCTTCGACCCGGCAACTGGCAACCCGCCTGCACACTTCGCACAGCGCGATTGCCATGCGCTTGCGCAAATACGGGATTCCGGGCAAGCCGTAAATACGCCGCTCAGAACGTGCCGTGACGCCCAGTGCCTTCCTTGAAGCGCTGCGCGCCGGCCTGGGTTTCACCACTGGCGACCACCGCCATGCCGCCGACAAATTCATTAGCCATGGCTTCGGCGAACGGCAAGTCCCACTGCGCATAGGCGCTGGCGCGGTCGGCGAGCATGCAACGTTGCGGGAAGCCGGCAATTTCCAAGGCCAGTTGCTGGGCGACGGCCAACGCGCTGCCAGCTGCGACCACCCGATTGACCAGCCCCATGCTTAGCGCCTCTTCGGCCATTACCGGACGCCCCGTCAGAATCAGATCCAGCGCGCGTCCCTGGCCGATAATCCGTGGTAAGCGCACGGTGCCGCCGTCAATCAGCGGCACGCCAAAACGTCGGCAGAACACCCCGAGCACGGCGTTATCGGCCATCACCCGCAGGTCGGCGAGCAGCGCCAGCTCCAGACCGCCGGCTACCGCGTGGCCTTCGATGGCGGCGATCAGCGGTTTGCTTAGCTGCATGCGGCTTGGCCCCATCGGTCCGTCGCCCTCGGTTTCCAGGCGATTGGCACGCTCAGCACCCTCGGCCACCGCGCCCAGATCAGCACCGGCGCAGAAGGTCCCGCCGGCACCCGCCAACACCACCACCCGCGCTTGCTTATCGTCCTCGAAGGCTCGCAGGGCCGCAGCCAGCGCCTCGGCAGTTGGCCGATCGACGGCGTTGCGCACCTGGGCGCGGTTAATGATCAAGGTGGTAACTGGGCCAGTTTTTTCGATGATGACGCTCATGGCGAACTCCTGCGCAGTGTGTTCGATGTAGGAACGTCGGGACGCCCACGCCCATTGCCGCGATGGTCATTTCGCGGGCATGGCCCGCTCCTACAGCTAAAAAGCCGAAGGCCGGCATTTAGCCGGCCTTCACCTTAAAGCCCTGCGCGGTGGAAATCAGCCTGCTGACCGATCTCCCCGCCAGAGTGGCGCAATCAGAGGGCGAACTTCTGCAGGTTGGCCATCATCTCTTTCATCGCCTCGATATTGTCCTTCGGATGAGCTGCGCCTTCGAAGTCGCAGATCTGCGCAAAGTTGGCGGCCACATCCTCCGGGCTGTAGCCTTCACGCGGGTCGAAACCGGCGCCGAGGCTGCGTTCCCAACGCACTTTGCCCATCCAACCACCGCCGACTTCGAACAACCCGGAGGTTTCTTCGCAGGCGCTACTGGCCAGGTACACCACCAGCGGGCTGACTAGCTCGGGCTTGAGCTGCTCGAACACCTGCGGCGGGATCAACCCTTCGGTCATGCGCGTGCCGCCGGTAGGGGCAATGGCGTTCACCAGGATGTTGTTCTTGCGCCCTTCGATGGCCAGGGTACGAGTCAGGCCGTACAGGCCCAGCTTGGCCATGCCGTAGTTGGACTGGCCGAAGTTGCCGTAGATGCCCGAAGTGGATGCGGTGAAGATGATGCGGCCATAACCCTGCTCGCGCATATGCGGCCAGGCGGCGCGGGTGACTTTGTAGGCGCCTTCGACGTGGACTTTGTAAACCAGATCCCAGTCGGCGTCTTCCATCTTGTGGAAGGTCTTGTCGCGCAGGATGCCGGCGTTATTCACCACCACATCAATGCGGCCAAAGTTGCCCAAGGCGCACTGCACGATCTTCTCGCCGTCGGTCACCGAGTCATGGTTGGCCACTGCGGTGCCGCCAGCAGCGCGAATTTCCTCGACCACTTTGTCCGCTGCCGAAGCGTTGGCGCCTTCCCCGTGGGTGCTGCCGCCCAGATCATTGACCACCACCTTGGCACCGTGCTTGGCGAACAGCAGTGCATGGGCACGACCCAGGCCGCCGCCGGCTCCGGTGACAATTACAACCTGATCTTGAAAACGGATGGCGTCGCTCATGCAGCATTCCTCGGCAGATTAACAATGCTCCCGAGTGTCCAGCAGTCGAGCGCTGGTCACAATAGGTACGAGCAGCGCTGAATGGTGCTCGATAAGGTGGCAGGATGATCCTGCCACCCGAGCGCGGTTCACTGACTGGTTACTACTGACCGCCAGTACCAGCGCCGCTACCGGCACCGCTACCCGTACCACTGCCGGTGCCGCTACCACTACCAGTGCTAGTGCTAGTGCTAGTGCCAGTACCAGTGCCGGTACCTGCTCCACCGTTATTGGAGCCGCCGCCATTACCAGGCGCGGTACCCGTGCCGGTGCCGGTGCCGGTGCCACTATCCATACCCGTGCCAGTGCCAGTGCCAGTGCCATTATCCATACCGGTGCCGGTGCCAGTGCCCTGGCCAGGGCTCGTGCCATTAGTATTGGCGTCGGTACCGTTATTTATACCGGTATCGGTATCAGCAGGTGGGATGCTTGGTGGTACCGGCGAGGTTGGTCCAGCCGGGTCGGTAGGTCCGGTCGGTGAGGCACCGCCTGCCACAGCAGGTAAGGCGGAAAACGCCAGCAAGCCACTGAAGATCATTGCGCACAGCTTGGTTTTGTCATTCATCGTTCCATCCTCGTAGTGAGTGCGTACATAAAAACCGACTGTGCGCTGGCTTCGAGGGTTCGATGTTTTTGATCAGTGGTCGCGCAACTCACTCAAGCAGGCATTCAGGCCGGACGGATAAGGCTGAGGTGGTTATACAGATGCAGCACATGGGCCTGGGCATAGTCGGCATGGCTTAGCGCGCCGTAGGCAAAGTGCGGCTGCAGCTCGCCCTGGTAGGCGGCAAAGTCGGCAAAAGCCTGCTGCAAACGGTGCAGTGCCTGGGCTTGGCTGGCCGGCGAGTTTAAGGCCGCGGCACCGGGGATAGCCTCGTTCAGCGGATGGCGCATGGCCCCCCGCGCGGCAAATACGCTAAACGCCAGCGGGCCAACGCTGCTGCGGAACCAGCCGGGCTTGAGTTCGGGGTAACCGCTGATGGAGTACTCGATGCTCTGCGCGCAGTGGTTGAATACCTCGGCCGGGCTCCAGCCCTTGAGGCTAAGTAACGGCTGATCGACCAGGCCAGCCAGCAGCCTCCCGACTGCATCGAGGCTTACCGCAGCTGGCGCGTCTCCACTTGGCAATGCCCAGAAACCCGCGCCCAGCGCCGCCACACCGCCAAGAGCGGCGCCTTTCAGGAGAGTACGTCGTTGCATTCGTTGGCCTCCAGCCGTTCACGGAACTGCACAAAATGCGCGAGCACCTCTGCGGGTGCCTCGGTCTGCGGATAATGACCAATGCCATCCAGCAGCACGGTGTCCGGCTTGACAATCAGCTCACGGTAACGCGCCACCATATGCGCCCCAGAGATTGGGTCGACAGCGCCATCAATCACCCGCATCGGCACAGCAGTGGCCTGCATCGCCGCCACCCAACGCTCGCGCTGCACGCGGCGCTCGGGCATATAGCGAATCAGTCGGTGCATCACCCCTGGGCCGTTGTTGACGGCAATCAGACTCCAGAAATCATCCAGCTCGCTAACGCTTGGCTGGGTCTGCGGACCGAATACCTTGGCAAAGCTGGCTGCCAATTTTTTGCGGCTAAATAGCCGGCCGATCAGCGGGCCGATGGGGCTGAGCAGCAGCTTCTGCACCAGTACCGGACGATGGGTTTCCGGAAACAGCCCACCATTGAGAAATACGCAACTGGCCAGTTGCACGCGACCCTCTTGATGCCGTGCCAGCAGCTCTTGGGCCACGCTGTCGCCATAATCATGGGCCAATACATGCACCGGCTTCGCGATACCCAGATGCACCAACAGCGCCTGCTGCAGGTCGGCCTGTTCCAGCAGGCTATAGGCATGCCCGCGCGGTTTGGCCGAGTCGCCAAAGCCGAGCATATCGCAGGCAATTACCTGATACCGCTCGGCCAAAGCGCTCCATAGGTAGTGCCAATCCCAACTGGCGGTGGGGAAGCCGTGAATCAGCAGCAACGGCTCACCCTGCCCGGCTGTCCAGTAGCGGATGCCATGGCCGTTAAAGCTGAAATCCCGGCCCGCGCTACGCCAATCCGCCAGGGCAATCCCAGGCAACGCGGTCATGCCGCATAACCCGGCATCTGTTGGTCGAGCTTGCGCAGCAGCGCCGGCCACGGCAGTGCGCCGCCCATGCCCTGCGGGCTTTTCATCACCCCGGCGATCATCGCCCGGGCACCGTCGAGAACCTGTTGCGGAATATGGATCAGCTCGGTGCCGCCGCTTTGCGCCATCACCTGAATCTCGCAGGCGCGCTGCAGGGTGAACATGCCGAGGAAGGCATCGGCGATGCTGCCGAAGGCGGTAAGCAGGCCGTGGTTGGGCAGGATCATAAAGTTCTTCTCGCCGAGATCCGCCTGCAGGCGCGACTTCTCATCATGGTTCAACGCCACGCCTTCATAGCCGTGGTAGGCCAGGCTGGCGAGGACGAACAGCGACTGCTGCGACAACGGCAGCAACCCCTGCTTCTGCGCCGACACGGCGATCCCCGCTGGCGTGTGGATATGCAACACGCAACCGACATCGTGACGCACTTCGTGCACCGCGCTGTGGATGGTGTAGCCGGCCGGATTAATGTCGAAGGGGCTGTCCATCAGCTTGTTGCCGGCCAGGTCGATCTTCACCAGGCTGGAGGCGGTGATCTCGTGGAACATCAGGCCGTAGGGGTTGATCAGGAAATCTTCGCTGCCGGGAATCTTCGCCGATATATGGGTGAAAATCAGGTCATCCCAGCCGTACAAGGCGATCAGCCGGTAACAGGCGGCCAGGTCCACGCGGGTCTGCCATTCGGCAGCGGACACCTGATCCTTGAGGCTGACAACAGGCAGTGCATGGGCAACGGTCATGATCGATTCCTCGGCTTTTGTTATTGAAGTGCCAAGGAGTCTAGCGAGGGATGCCGCAAAGGTGAGTCGCTCTGGCGGCCAGCGTGGTGGCCTTGCGAGTCAAACCAGCTCGGGATGCAGCTGCGCAAGCATGGGCCAGTCGCGCTGGGCCTGGGGATCATCACTGAGCAGCTGGAAGCCGGCAAAGTCGAAACCCGGGGTTACCGTGCAACCGACCAGGGTAAACGCCCCGCTGCTGCGTGCCGCCTGCCAGGCATGAGCCGGCACCAAGCGCTGCGGCAGTTGGCCGATGGTCACCGGGCCCAATCGCGCACCACGCACCGCATCCGGCTGCTCAGCTACCAACAGCTCCAGCGGCGCACCTTCATAGAAGTGCCAAAGCTCGTCGGCGTCCACCCGGTGCCAACGGCTAACCGCGCCGGCAGGCAACAGGAAGATAATCGCAGTGCCGCACAGCCGGCCGTTTTCCAGCTGCGCCGACGATTCGTAAAGGCGGCGGTAATAGCCACCTTCCGGATGCGCCTGCAACTGCAGCGCGCTAATCAGTTCCTGCGCGCGCGGGTGCATCAGCCTTGCAGCGCCGCAATAAACGCTGCCAACCAAGGCTCCGCGTCGGTTTCCGGAGTCACGCTTTCGCTGCTGTCCAGCCGCAGCATCGGCTGCACCTCACGGATGCCCAGCTCGGCATACAGCTCGCGCACCAGCTCACCGCCGCCGCAGAAGGTATCGCCATAGCTGGAATCACCCAGGGCAATCACCCCGCCCGGCAGGCCGTTCCAGGCCGGCAGATGATCGCGAATGGCGTAATACAGCGGCTGTAGGTTATCCGGCAATTCACCCATGCCGGTGGTCGAGGTCACCGCCAGAAAAGCCTCGGGAGCAAAGGCCTGAATATCCGCCAGGCTGGCGCGTGGGTTATGCCAGGCCTCAAGGCCGGCGGCGTTGAGTAGACGTTCGGCGTGGCGGGCAACTTCCTCGGCGGTGCCGTACACCGAACCGGAAAGGATGGCGATCTTCATGCAAAACTCCGAAACAGTCAGAACCAAATCAATAAGCTCGGCATTATGCCGCAAGTGGACAGCCCGCCCGGATGTTTTAGAATGCAGCCGACATAGACTGGGAAATCGCCTCATGATCAACGCCAAACTGCTGCAACTGGTGATCAACGCCTCCAACGACGGCATCGTGGTGGCTGAACAGGAAGGTGAGGACAACATCCTGATCTATGCCAATCCCGCCTTTGAGAAGCTCACCGGTTACGCCAGCGAAGACATTCTTTACCAAGATTGCCGCTTTCTGCAGGCCGATGACCGCAATCAGCCGGGCCTGACTGCTATCCGCGAAGCGGTGAAGGCGCACCGTCCGTGCCGGCAGATCATCCGTAACTACCGCAAGGACGGCACGCCGTTCTGGAACGAACTGTCGATCACCCCGGTGGTTAACGATGCTGACCAGTTGACGTACTACATCGGTATCCAGAAGAACGTCACCGAACAAGTTCAGGCCCAGGAGCGGGTGAAGGAATTGGAAGCTGAATTGGCCGAGCTCAAGGCCGAACTGCTGCGTTTGCAGCTGACGACCGGCAGTAACTAATCGCCATAGCAGCGGTCAGAACAGCTTCAAGAGCTCGATATTAGACCGCATCCATGCAAGAACAGGCCCTCCTGACCCAGGCTGAACTGACGTTTATCAGCCAGTTGCACGAACCGGTGACGACGCCGTCGCGCAGCAAGCCGCGCCTGCCAGTAGATATTGGCAAGCAGCTCAGCGAACTGCTGTTGCACTGCACAGCCGATGAACCGCTGAGCCTGCACGCACACATCGCCAATCAGCGCCTGACCTTTGACCTGCACCTTAGCCGGGATGAGCAGAACGCCCCCTGCCTGCAGCTCAGCGCTCCACAGATTTTCGATGAAGGTGAAGTCAATCGCGCCTGGCGCTCGCCACTGGCCGAGCCGTTGCCGCTGCACACGCCAAGCGCGCAGCCCAGTGACCTGTGGATTCACCAGCTGTCGATGAATGGCGCATTGATCGAGCATCGGGCACGACGCAAAGCGCCCAAGCGTTTTCAGCTGGTGCTGCCGGTGGACGAGCATACGGCGATTGCCGTGGCCGGGGTATTCGTACGCGAAACCGAGGACGGCCTATTGGCCTATCAGCTCCACCCCCAAGACCCGCAAAGCGATGAGCAGCTGCGCCAGTTTATCTACCAGCAGCACCTACAGCAGGAACAACGGCTGCATATCGTGCGTTGCTGAAGCGCCCGAGAATGCAGAGCAAATACCGGACAAAAAAAGACCCGCTATCAGGCGGGCCTAAAGTGCAGGACAAATGCCTGCAGCAGGGATAAAAAAATCCGGCGGCCGAAAATGGGCGGTACTGATGGCTACCGGATTGCGCAGTCGTTTCAGGCAGCAAACTCCTCATTACTAAAGGCCATCAGCGTGGCTTTGCCGGCGTTGACCTCCGCCAGCAGGCTGTCGGTTTCAGTCAGAATGCGCGCCACAAAGAAGTCCGCAGACTTCAACTTGGCACCATAAAACAGGGTTTCCGTACTGCCGGCCGCCAGCTTGGCCTTGGCCACCGCAGCCATGCGCGCCCACATCCAGGCCAGGCTGGTCAGCGCAAACAGACGCAAGTAAGGCGTGGCTGCCGCACCAGCCTGCTCGGGATCTTTCAACCCCTCACTGGCGATCCACAGCGTGGCCTGCTGCAACTGCTTGAGCGCTGCACCTACGGCCGCCACATGCTCAGCTTCGGCGTTGGCCTTGAGCCAGCCCTCGACCAGGGCGAAGTAATTGCGCACCGCGCGACCGCCACCCAGGCCCAACTTGCGGCCGACCAGATCAAGCGCCTGAATGCCGTTGGTGCCTTCATAAATGCGGGTAATCCGCGAATCACGCACCAGTTGCTCAATGCCCCAGTCTTCGGTGAAGCCGGAGCCGCCCAGCACCTGCAGGCCTTCGTTGGCGCAGTTGAAGCCTTCATCAGTGAGAAAGGACTTCACTACCGGAGTCAGCAGCTGCACCAGATCATCGGCCTGCTCGCGCACGGCTGGGTCTTCGTGGTCATGGGCAACGTCTTCATGCAAACCGGTGAAATAAGCCAGCGCGCGGCAACCTTCGATCATCACCTTCTGGCGCAGCAACATGCGCCGCACATCCGGGTGCACGATGATCGGATCGGCCGGCTTATCAGCCGCTTTCGGGCCGGACAGCGAGCGGCTTTGCAGGCGTTCCTTAGCGAAGCCCAGGCTGACCTGATAAGCGCTTTCGGCAATGCCGAGGCCCTGCATGCCGACCATCAGGCGCGCCGAGTTCATCATGGTGAACATGCACTTGAGCCCCTTGTTCGGCTCGCCGATCAGCCAGCCCTGGGCGCCTTCGAAGTTCATCACACAGGTGGCCGAGCCCTTGATGCCCATTTTGTGTTCCAGGCCGCCACAGAACGCCGGGTTACGGCTGCCGTCTGCAAGGAACTTGGGCACTAAAAACAGCGAAATCCCCTTCACGCTATCCGGTGCATCGGGCAGCTTGGCCAGCACCAGGTGCATGATGTTGTCGACCAGATCGTGCTCACCGCCGGTGATCCAGATCTTGGTGCCGCTGATGGCATAGCTGCCGTCCGCCTGCGGTATGGCACGGGTGCGGATCAAGCCTAAGTCGGTGCCGCACTGCGGCTCGGTCAGGCACATGGTGCCGGTCCATTCGCCGCTGATCAGTTTCGGCAGATAGCGCTCCTGCAGTTCACGGGCACCGTGAGCGGTCAGCGCATTGATCGCGCCATGGGTCAGACCCGGATACATGCCCAGCGACAAGTTGGCCGAACAGACCATCTCCTCGACCATCATGTTCAGCACATGGGGCAAGCCCTGGCCGCCGAACTCGGGCGTACAGGCCAGAGCGGTCCAGCCACCTTCGGCGAACTGCTGATAAGCGACGCGGAAACCGTCCGGCGCCTTGACCGATTTACTTTCCGGATCGTAATGGCAGCCCTGTTTATCACCAGGGCCATTGAGCGGGGCCAGTACGTTCTCCGCCAATTTGGCAGCTTCTTCCAGAATGGCGCCACCGAGGTCGTCTCCGAACTCGCGCTGACTAGGCAGCGACTGCAAGGTGGCATAAGCGTCGAGCACCTCGTCAAAAACGAAACGCATGTCACGAAGGGGTGCGCGGTATTGAGTCATGTTACGCAGTCCTCAAGCTGTACAAGTGGCTTAATGCTGTACACATATAAATAATGTACAGCTCTTGTATAGCCTAAAGCTCCATATGGCAAGCAATTTTCTGTACAGGCTGTACAACTAATCGGGATCGACAACAAATTGCAGGCATGCGAAAGCGCGGCTGCCATAACGGCGACCGCGCTTATTCAGGCGTACTTAATAGAAGAAATCAGGTATCCAGGTTGCCAGCCAGAAACTGCTGCAGGCGACGCTGCATCAGGCGACCTTCATTGCCCAAACAGGCAATCGGCGAACCACTAAGGCTTTCCTCGGCAAGATCGGCACCATCACCGGCCATCACCAGTGGACAGTCCAGCGCCAGCGCTAGGCGCGAGAGCACCTTGGGCAGGTCATCGCTGGGCGGCTGGTTGGAGAACAGCACCAGCGCCTGGGGCTGCATCTTTTCGCAGATCAGCGTCAGCTCTTCCAGCGGCTGACCCAGCCCCAGCACGCTGACGGCGGTGTCGGCGCTGCTCAGCAGCAACCCGGCGACCAATAGTTCCAGCTCGCGGCAATGGCCCGGCAAGGCTGCCAGCAGCACGCGCTCCTCAACCTGGGCGCGCAACACCTGCAAGCGTTGCAAAGTACGGGCACGCAGGAAAGTATCGAGGAACAGCCATTCGCTGGTCTGGCCATATTCGTCCTGCCGCAGCAGCAGCTCCTGCCACAGCGGCATCAGGATGTCCTGGAACACCACCGGCAGCGGGTAGCTGGAGAAAATCTGACCGTATAGACGATCCAGGCGTAGCTCGTCGAAGGCGCTGATAGCGCGGCGCAGCTGGGCTTGCCACTCGCCCCACTCGCTGGCGCTGACCTCTTCATAGACCGGTGAACTGGCGGATTTGATTGAGCTGCTTTTGGCCAGAATCTTGCCAACCTTGCTCACCGCCACACCGCGCTCGATCCACGCCAGGATGCTGCGCACCGACTCGATATCCACCTGCGAATACAGGCGATGACCACTATCGGTGCGGGTTGGCTGGATCAGCCCATAGCGCCGCTCCCAGGCCCGCAGGGTGACTGGATTGACGCCGGTCAGGCGCGCCACTTCACGAATAGGAAATAACTCTTCCTGCTTGAGAGCATTCGAAACGAGGGATGCAGTACCAACGTGATCGGACATGGGCGCAGGTATCACAGAAAAAATGTTGCGCGCATTGTAACTCAGCTATTTCCGGCATACTTTGTACAAGACCTATACAAAGAGTTAGACCATGAACAAGCAGCCCTGCTGGCCCTTGACCCTTTACTACGATGGCGATTGCCCGTTGTGCGCCCGCGAGATCCAGTTGCTGCGTCAGCGCGCCGACGTGCAGCGTTTGTGCTTGGTCGATATCGGCCTCGATGACTTTCATCTCGAGTCCGTCGGCCACAGCCGAGAAACCCTGCAGAACCGCCTGCATGCCCGCTTCGCTGATGGTCAATGGGTCACCGGCCTGGACGCCACGCTATGGAGCTGGCGCGCCGCCGGCCTTGAGCGCTGGGCAGTGCCACTGACCTGGCCGGCATTTCGGCCTCTGCTGGAACTCGGTTACCAACTATTCTGCCGGCTACGCCCGCACCTCGATTGGCTGCCCCACCCGGATGCCAGTCGGCGCTGCAGAAACGCTGCGTGCATTGTCAGCAAAAAACCGCAATAAGCCATCAGCGCAGCTTGATCCACAGGCCTGGATCAGGTTCAAGCAACGCAGGACGACCGATAATTTCATCGTGGCTTTCCGGCTGCAGCAACAGCATCTGCTGCACGCCGCAGCGCCGTAAACACGCCTTGAGCAATGCCAACCCAGGCCATAGCGGGCGCCCCGACGCATACTCCAGCGTGCGCACGCTGCCAGCCTTGCTGACCACCCGCACCTTGTAGCCACAGCAGCGCAGGGTGAGCACCTCGACATGGCGCACCCGCCCACACAGCACTGCGATGCTTAACTGCCACGGCTTCATAACGGCATATACCTGTACAAGAAAAACAATCTTGTACACGATAAAAACAATTTTATTCAGCCCGAACGTGCAAAAAATACCGATACAGCTCAATGAAATAGGCTAAACGGTAGGTAATAGACCAGTACCCGCACAGGGCGCATGGTTGTACAAAGACCAGTGCTGGTATAACTTTACCTCTGGTTCAGTTGAGGCCGCGTCTTCCTGGTCAGGTAACCCGGCGCAGCGTCGCTGAACCCACCCTTTTCTTTCTGCCGAGTCGAGCATGAGCGTCAGCGCCGCCCCCATCCTGATAACCGGAGCTAGCCAGCGCATCGGCCTGTATTGTGCCGAGCGCCTGCTGGATGACGGCCACCAAGTAATCGTCACCTACCGCAGCGAACGCGACGGCATTGATGCGCTCAGGCAACGCGGCGCCCTGGCCCTGCATGCGGACTTCGCCAGTGAAGCCGGCATCCTGGCGTTTATCGAACTGCTCAAGAGCCATACCGACAGCCTGCGCGCCATCGTGCACAACGCCTCCGACTGGCTGATAGAAGCGCCGGGCGAAGAGGCCGCAGCCTTTCAGCAGCTGTTTAGCGTGCACATGCTCGCGCCCTATCTGATCAACCTGCATTGCCAGCCCCTACTGGCGCGCTCAACGCCCGCCGATATCGTGCATATCAGCGATGACGTGGCGCGCAAGGGCAGCGCCAAGCGCCCGGCCTACAGCGCCAGCAAGGCCGGACTGGACAGCCTGACGCTGTCGTTTGCCGCACGCTTCGCCCCGCAGATCAAGGTCAACGGTATCGCCCCGGCGCTGATCATGTTCAACCCGGACGACGACGCCGATTACCGCCGCAAAACCCTGAATAAATCGGCACTGGGCATCGAACCCGGGCCTCAAGTGATCTACCAAAGCCTGCGCTACCTGCTCGACAACCCCTACGTCACCGGTACCACACTGACTGTCAACGGCGGCCGCCATCTCAAATGAGCCTGGTCGCGAGGACCCTGTAATGACCCCAGAACTGCCCGACCACTACCGCGAGATCCTGCTCGGTGTCGGTGAAAACCCCGAACGCGAAGGCCTGCTGGATACGCCCAAGCGTGCCGCCAAGGCCATGCAGTACCTGTGCAACGGCTACCACAAGAGCCTGGAAGAAGTGGTCAACGGCGCACTGTTCGAGTCGGATAACGACGAGATGGTGATCGTCCGTGATATCGAGCTGTACTCGCTGTGCGAACACCACATGCTGCCGTTTATCGGCAAGGCTCATGTGGCCTATATCCCCACCGGCAAGGTGCTCGGCCTGTCGAAAGTGGCGCGCATTGTCGATATGTATGCACGGCGCCTGCAGATCCAGGAAAACCTCACCAAGCAGATTGCCGACGCGATCCAGCTGGTCACCAACGCCGCCGGCGTGGCCGTGGTAATCGAAGCCAAACACATGTGCATGATGATGCGCGGCGTGGAGAAGCAGAACTCGGTGATGACCTCCTCGGTGATGCTTGGAGCCTTCCGCGAATCCTGCAACACTCGCCATGAATTCCTGCAACTGATCGGACGGAGCAAGTAATGCCGCGACTGGAACCTGGGATGGCGCGCATCCGCGTCAAAGACCTGCGCCTGCGCACCTACATCGGCATCAAGGAAGAGGAGATCAACAACAAGCAGGATGTGCTGATCAACCTGACCATCCTCTACCCCGCCGTAGAAGCGGTGCGCGATAACGATATTGACCACGCCCTCAACTACCGCACCATCACCAAGGCGGTGATTCGCCACGTTGAAGAAAACCGCTTCGCCCTGCTGGAGCGCATGACCCAGGAGATTCTTGACCTGGTGATGGCCAACCCGGACGTGCGTTACGCCGAAGTGGAAGTGGACAAGCTACACGCCCTGCGCTTTGCCGAGTCGGTGTCGATTACCCTGGCCGGGCACCGCGGCTGATTCAGTCCACCGGCTTATAGGAGTGTCGCTCCGGCTCTCCGCCACGATGCACGCGCTCGCAGGCTTCGATCAGATAGGCACTCTTGATCAAGGCCAGATGAGAAAAAGCCTGCGGGAAATTGCCCAGAAACCCATGCCGGGGGTCGTATTCCTCGGCGAGCAGGCCGACATCGTTGCGTAATGCCAACAGGCGCTCAAACAGGGCCTCGGCCTCGCGGTCGCGGCCGCTCATCACCCAGTTATCAACCAGCCAGAATGAACACGGCAAGAACGCGCCCTCCTCGCCTGCAAAGGCGTCTGTCTGGCGGAATCGATAGACCAGTTCATCGCGATACAGCTCCTGCTCCACCCAGGCGATAGTCGCCTGCACCCGCTCATCCTTGATGGGAAGAAAGCCCAGCAGCGGAATCATCAGTAGACTGGCGTCGGGCTCCGCCTCCTCGTAACTCTGCTTGAACGCACCTCGCGCGGTGTCGATGCCATTGCGGCAAATGTCCGCACGCAGCTCGTCACGGGCCTGGCGCCAACGTGCCAGTGGCGCATCCCAACCGAATGTCTCGGCGTCGCGGATCGAGCGGTCGAACGCAACCCAGGCGTAGATCTTGGAGTGGGTAAAGTGCCTACGCTCGCCGCGCAGCTCCCAGATGCCATCGTCAGGGTCACGCCAGCGCTCGACCAGGTCATTGACCAGTGAGCATTGGCGCTGCCAAGTTTCCGGGTACATGTCTACGCCGCTGCGGCGCGCCAAATGCAACAGGTCAATCAGTTGACCCTGCAGATCGAGCTGATGCTGGGTGCTCGCAGCATTGCCAATGCGCACAGGCTGTGAACCCTTATAGCCCGGCAACCAGCTCAGCTGCTCTTCGTCTAGCGGTGCTTCGCCGCTAACGCTGTAGAGCACAGCGAGCTCGCCATCCTCGCCATCCAACACACGCAGCAACCAGTCGCGCCAGTGGCGCGCTTCATCGAAGTAGTTGGAATCGAGCAGGATATCCAGCGCCAGCACCGCATCGCGGATCCAGCAAAAGCGGTAATCCCAATTCGCTTCGCCGCCAATAACTTCCGGCAGCGACGTGGTTGGCGCGGCGACCATGCCACCGCTGGGCGCATAGGTGAGCGCTTTGAGGGTGATCAACGAACGCACCACGGCCTCACGCCAGCGGCCATGGTAACTGCACTGTACGACCCAGCCTCGCCACGCTTTGGCGCAGTCTTCCACCTGCTGCGCACTGTCGATCAACGCCCCGGGCACTTGCCCAGGGGACAGGTAGCAAAGCTGAAAACTGCGACTTTCACCCACACCCAGGCTAAACAGAGCACGAATATGCCCTTCCTCAACGTCGGCGGGTTGATCGCTGCGTAGCAGCAGGCGCTCCTCACCGTTCCAGGCGCTCACTCCTGCCTCGCTGTGCTCGCACTCTGCAGCACGGGCACCATAGCCAAAACGGGGGAGCAGGCTCATGCGCATCGCGACTTGCCCGGATAGCACCTCAACCCGCCGCAAGAGAGTGATGTCATCACCCAGCGGCATACAGTCGGTAATTTTTACGCGACCGCTCGCGGTGATCATCTCGGTACACAGGACCAAGGTATCTGGCTGATAGTAGCGGCGGACCTCCAGCACTTCGCCAACCGGCGATAACTGCCAGTGGCCATGCTCAGCACGGCCAAGCAACGCTGCAAAACAGGCCGGCGCGTCGAAGCGTGGCGGGCAAAACCAGTCGATACTGCCATTGCGCCCGACCAGTGCAGCGCAGCGCAGATCGCCGATCAAGGCGTAATCCTCAATAGGTTGAGACATAGCGGCCTCTTCGGGGAGCGGGTTCAGCCCAGTAGTCCTATGCCGATGAGCAGCATGATGGCCAATACGATAAACAAGCCGAGCGTCAGCAGGCGGCGGTGCATGGTCAACCACAGCTGCCAGCTGAAATCGCGCGCCTGCTGGTCGAAACGGCCATGGCTGCCCATGTCCTGCTCCACCGCACTGAACAGATTGTCCGGCCGCCCCACAGGCAACGGCTGCTCACTCTGCTGGCTGTCGTAGCCCTGCCGGCTGAGCACCCAGTCGGCAAAGCGGGGCACCAGCTTGTTGCCGTAGATCGCCTTGACCGCAGGAAAGCCGACGCACACCTCTCGGCGACGGTGATAGGCCGCCCATACGATGCCGCGCGCGGCGATTTCCGGCTGGAAAATCGGCGGTACCGGTTGCGGCTGACACTCCATGCGAGTGCGCGCCCAGTCGAACTGGGGCGTGTTAAACGCGGAAAGATGCACCATGGTCAGATGAATGCGGCTTTTTTCCTGCATCAACTCGACGCGCAACGCATCGGTAAACCCCCGGCAGGCGAATTTCGCCGCGCAATAGGCTGACTGCAACGCAATGGCGCGATAGGCCAGCGCCGAACCAACCTGCACAATGGTGCCGCGATTGCGCGGGCGCATATGCCGAAGCGCCGCACAGGTACCATGCACCATGCCCAGATAGGTAACCTCGGTGACGCGGCGATATTCGTCGGCAGTCATTTGCGCGACCGGCGAGAACACGGTGAGCATCGCGTTATTGACCCATATGTCGATCTCGCCCAGCTCAACCTCTATTCGTGCTGCAGCGGCCTCGACCTGCTCAGCATTGGCCACATCCAGGGCCTGCACCCACGCCTGCCCGCCTGCCGCCTCAACCTCTGCCTGCGCCGCTGCCAGGCCAACCCTGCCACGGGCAAGCAATGCGACCTTGGCGCCACGCCGGGCAAATGCCACGGCAGCGGCGCGGCCGATACCGGCCGAGGCGCCGCAGACCACGACCACCTCATTTCGCTTCAGGGCCATGGCTGATGCACCTAACATCTGCCTTGCTCGCCAAGGCAAAACGGGGAAATAACTGGCATCAGGCAGGGCCTCCAGGCTCACATGCAGGGCGCGCCGACACGCGACGCTCACTAAAAATGACCTTCGCCGCTTCGCCCAAGTTCACCCTAATAGCAGCACCACGGTTCCTTGCCGCCCTGTGCCTGTCATATCCAGCGGGGTATTATCGTCCCGCAGCGCTATAGCCTGCGCCGCCGCCAACATTTTCTACCGCAGAGTATTGCCATGACCGAACAAGAACGCCTCGAACTTGAAGCCGCCGCCTTTCGCACCCTGGTGCAACACCTGCGCTCACGCCCTGATGTACAGAACATCGACATGATGAATCTTGCCGGCTTCTGCCGTAACTGCCTGTCCAAGTGGTTCAAGGCCGCCGCCGACGACATCGGTGTCGCCATCACCCCGGATGAAGCGCGTGAAGAGGTGTACGGCATGCCGTATGCCGAGTGGAAAGCCAAATACCAGAAGGAAGCCAGTGCCGAGCAACAGGCCGCCTTCAGTAAAGGAAAAAAGTAATGAGCAGCCTCAACGACTTTCGCGCCAAGCTGCGCAGCGAACACTTCACCTTCGCCGAAACCCTGGCGTTTATTGCCGAGCATTACCAGTACCAACCCTGCGCATTCAGCAATGGCAAGGTGCATAGCGCTGCCGGGCAGAATGAAGGGTCATGCAAGACCCTCGGCCTGGCGCTGCTTGAAGGCCTGAGCCTGGAAGAAACCCTGCTGTGCTTTGGCGAACATTACCGCAGCGTGCTGGCCACCCCGAGCGGCAGCGACCACGGCAATATCCGCGCACTGATGGATACCGGCCTGGCGGGCGTGCGCTTCGAGCAGCCGTCGCTGCAGCGCAACAGCTTGTAATCACCCGCGCAAAAACTTGCGCAACTGTCGGTAAAAGCTGACAGACATCACACTTAAATCCCCCTATGCTGCGCGCCGTTACTTGAACGAGAACACCAGGGACGGTGCTCCGTGCAGCTTTGTGGCCGCGCTCTCCCGGTTTCTCCAACCCTACCTGGCTTGGAGTCGCTTGATGCAGCAGACCTTGGTATGGAAACCATGGCACAACCCGGGCGTGGAAAACCTGCGCCTGAATATCGATGAACACGGCATCAACGCCACCAGTCATCTGATGCAGAGCCTGCAAGGCCACAGCATCGCCGCCACCTATGTGCTCAATTGCGACCCACGCTGGCGTTTTCGTCGCCTGTGGCTGAAGGTCGACAACCACGGCCAGCGCAGCCTCAACCTCAAGCGCGATATCCGTGGCAACTGGTTCCACAACGGCGAACCACGCCCAGACCTCAGCGAATGCCAGCAGGTTATGCTCTCCGAATCACCCTTTCCCCACACCCCAGCCCTGCAACGCTGCGCCCTGGAAACCGGGCAGAGCGAACTGATGCAAGTCGCCTATGTCGACCTGCTAACGCTCAAGGTTGAAGCACGCAGCCAGCGCTACCAGCGCCTGCGTGAAGAAGGCAGGACAACCCTATACCGCAGCGAAGCGCAGGGCAGAAAGAGCAGCGAGCTGACCGTCGACGAGCATGCCTTGCTGGTCAGAGCCAGCGACCAGTTTCTGCGCATGAGCTCGAGGGATTTGAAGCTCAATACCTGGGTATAAGCAGATATCAGACAGCAAAAAGCCTCGAATCAATCGAGGCTTTTTGCATTCTCAGGCTTATTGACCGTCGAGATAACGCTCAACATCCAGCGCCGCCATGCAACCGGCGCCGGCCGAGGTGATCGCCTGGCGGTAAACGTGATCCGCCACATCGCCGGCGGCAAACACGCCGGGCATGCTGGTAGCAGTGGCGTTACCGTCGCGGCCACCGTTGACCACCAGATAACCATCCTTAAGCGCCAGTTGCCCCTCGAACAACGAGGTGTTCGGTGTATGGCCGATAGCAACAAACAGGCCGTCAACGCTCAACTCATCAAAGCTGCCATCGTTGTTCTTCACCCGGACGCCGGTCACGCCCATGTTGTTGCCAAGCACTTCATCCACTTCGGCATTTAGCTTGAGGACGATCTTGCCTTCGGCGACCCGCGCCTGCAGCTTGTCCTGCAGGATTTTCTCGGCGCGGAAGGTTTCACGGCGGTGCACCAGGGTCACCTTGCTGGCGATATTGGCCAGGTACAACGCCTCTTCCACCGCCGTATTGCCGCCACCGACCACTGCTACATCGCGATTACGGTAGAAGAAACCATCACAGGTGGCGCAAGCGGAAACACCCTTGCCCATAAAACTTTCTTCGCAGGGCAAGCCCAGATAACGGGCGCTGGCACCGGTGGCGATAATCAACGCATCGCAGCTGTAGGTGCCGCTATCACCCACCAGGGTGAACGGCTTGCCGGCCAGGTCCACGGCACTGATATGGTCATAGACGATTTCCGTCTCGAAGCGCTCGGCATGCTCCTGCATACGCTGCATCAGCGCCGGCCCCGTCAGGCCATGTACATCGCCCGGCCAGTTATCCACCTCGGTGGTGGTGGTCAGCTGGCCACCGGCCTGCAGGCCGGTGATTAACAGCGGCTTTAGATTGGCGCGCGCAGCGTAGACCGCAGCGCTATAACCGGCAGGGCCGGAGCCCAGAATAATTACGCGGGCATGACGATCAGCAGACATCAGCAACTCCTCCCGGCCATGCCGGCAGCACCACAATAAAAAAGAAGGCATCCACGAATACCTGGGGAAGGCTGTAAGGGTGGAAGCCCCGTAAAGACATGCTGCGCAGCCTATGCCCGCCCAACGCACGGCGGAAATATGCTTTGCCAATGCCTTGCATAGGCAAGCCCTATAACGCGTCCAGGCAATCGTTAGCGCCCGTTGCAGAGGCTTTCACCTACCACGCAAAGCCGGTAAGGTCGGCGCGACTTCAACCTCGCGGAGACTCTCCCCATGCCCGCTCCCGTACTAACCGGCCCGCAATACCTCAGCGAAGGCCTGAAATTGGTCCTGAGCCCTGGCCTGCGGCTGTTTGTGCTACTGCCCCTGACCATCAATCTGCTGCTCTTCGTTGGCCTGATTTACGTGGCCATGCAGCAGTTCGGCGGCTGGGTCGACACCTTTATGCCCACCCTGCCGAGCTGGCTGAGCTTTCTCGAATACGTGCTGTGGCCACTGTTTGTGGTGCTGGTACTGCTGATGGTGTTTTTCAGCTTCACCCTGTTGGCCAATATCATCGCCGCGCCGTTTAACGGTTTTCTCGCGGAAAAGGTCGAAGTGGTGGTACGCGGCCAGGACGACTTTCCGCCGTTTAGCTGGGCCGAGCTGATGGCCATGGTGCCGCGCACCCTGGGTCGTGAATTGCGCAAGCTGGGCTACTTTCTGCCGCGCGCCATCGCCCTGCTGATCCTGACCTTTATCCCGGTGGTCAACCTGATCGCCGCGCCGCTGTGGCTGCTGTTTGGCATATGGATGATGGCGATTCAGTACATCGACTATCCGGCGGACAACAACAAGATGAGCTGGCAGGACATGCTCGCCTGGTTGCGGGAGAAACGCTGGCAGAGCCTCGGCTTTGGCGGCATCACCTACGCCGCCTTGCTGGTGCCTGGGCTGAATATCCTGATGATGCCGGCAGCCGTGGCCGGCGCCACGCTGTTCTGGGTACGTGAACGCGGCGAGCAGGCGCTGACGCCCGCTCCTTAATCTCTAGTCTGCAGGCTAGCTGCGCTCAAGCACCGCGCGCAGCGCCTGCATCGAGGCCTGGGATTCGCGCTCAATCCGCCGGCTCAGCAGCAGGCGGTTGGCCAGGCGCATCAGCAGGCCGTCGAAGCCGTATTCCAGGGTACGGACAAACTGACAACCGCCCTCCACTTCCAGGCACTCGTAGGTCAGCAGCAACCCCAGGCCGTGATCGCCGCGGGCGCTGGCCTGCCAGCGGCGTGCCGGTTGATAGTCGAGCACATCCCAGCACAGATGGCCGGCGCGGCCGCCGGCGTGGATATCTTCCTCAAATACCTCACCGGCGAGCAACGCACCCTCGCGGCCGTAGATGCGCAATGAGGACGGGTGCCATTCTGGCCAATGAATAGGCGCGGCGGCATAACTCAACACCTCGTCCGCCGAGCGGGTGAGGCGAATGCGATGCTGCTGGCGGTTCTGCTGATAGGTCGGCTCCGGTTCCCAGTGCAAGGTGCCGTACAGCCAGTCCATCAGTGGATGGACGATACCGAAGTTGCGCGAATGCATCAGCTCACGGCGATGGTGCAGCGCATGCAGGCGGCGCATCTGGCGAATCCACGGCAATCGCGTAAGCGGGTGCTCGGCCGGCAGGTGCTCGCAGGCATGCACCACCTCATAGCTCATATACCCCAGCAGCATGCTACCGGCGAACAGCGCGGCAAGGTTGCCGTCGATAGGCGCTAGCAGCCACCAGATGCCCAGCAGCGGCAGGCTGTAGAGTACGATCAGCCAGGCGGGGAAGAGGATCACCCGCCAGTCGCGCGGCGTCTCGTAGCGCATCTGGCCTTCGACGAAAAAGCTGTGGTGATCGCCGGTGTGGCGCTTGTAGAACAGCTGGCCGAAGCGCGTCTTGTTGTGCCCCAGCCGCTTGTGCACCTGATATTCGCCCCAGCTGAAGAACACCAGGCTCAGCGGCACCAGCAGCCATTGCCAGAGCGCCACCGCCTCCAGCGTACGCCACAGCAGGCTGATGCAGGTCAGGCCGTAGGCCAGGACAAAGGCGGCATGCAGCCAGGGGTTGTACAGCGGGTGGATAGCATCCCGATAACGTGTGCGGAAAGCCTGGGCATTGTCGTTGTTATAGGCCACGGCGGTACTCCTGTGCGGATTGACAGCAGTCTAGGCGCGGCCAGATCATTCGAATAATGGATATTTAAAAAGAGCATTATTCTTGATAACGAATTTGCGTCAGCTCGACCTTAATCTGCTGCTGGTCTTCGATGCCCTGATGCAAGAAGGCAACCTGACCCGCGCCGCCGAGCGCCTGCACCTGAGTCAGTCGACGGTAAGCAACGCCCTCGCCCGTCTGCGCCAGCAACTCGGCGAAGAGCTGTTCCAGCGCACCGCCCGTGGCATGACTCCCACCGCCCGCGCTCAGGCCTTGTATGTGCCGGTGCGTCAGGCGCTGCGCCTGCTGCAGACCGGCCTAGGCCCGGCCGAGCCGTTTGACCCGCAGACGCCGCACGCCTTTAGCCTATCGCTTAACGACTATGCCCAGGCCGCGTTGCTGCCCATGTTGCAGGCGCATCTGGCGCGCAGCGCTGCGCAGGTCGAGCTGCTGGTGCAAGCCGATGATGCCGACAGCCTGGTGCAGCGCTTGGAAAACGGCGCGCTGGACCTGGCCATCGACTATCTGCATTTCGATTCGCCCGACCTGCATTACGCGCCGCTGCGCGAAGAACCCCTGGTAGCCATCGGCCGTGCCGGCCACCCGGCCTTCGTTGGCGGGCTGAGCCTGGAAGATTACCAGCAGGCCCGGCATATCACGGTAACCCCGCGCGCCGGCCGTGGCTCACCACTGGAAATTGTCCTAGGTTCAGCCAGGGTACGCCGGCAAGCGGCACTGCACTTGCCCAACTACCTGCCGATCCCGGCCATCGTCGCTCAGACCGATCTGCTCGGCACCGTGCCTGCACGCCTGGCCGAGGCCTTCGCCCCAGTGCACGCGCTGGAAATCGCGCCGCTGCCCTTCGATATGCCGCCGGTGCAGGTCAGCCTAATTTGGCATCACCAGCAGCACCTCGACCCAGCGCACGCCTGGTTGCGCCAGCAACTACTCGAGCTGCTCGACTGACATACAAACGCAACCAAAGCGTCACAGTCATTACATAGCGGCAGCGGACACTGCTGCCATGAGCACAGCTTCCCTGCATATCGCGCTGATCAGCGAAACCTTCCCACCGGAAATCAACGGCGTGGCCAATACCCTCGGTCGCCTGGTCGATGGTCTGCGTGGCCGTGGCCATCGCGTGCAACTGGTGCGTCCGCGACAGAGCGTCGACCCGCGCGGTGCTGCCGATCAGGACTTATTGCTAACCCGTGGTTGGCCGCTGCCCGGCTACCCCGGTTTGCAGTGGGGTCAGTCGTCGCTGCACAAGCTCTTGCGCAACTGGCAACACCAGCGCCCGGATGTGCTGTATATCGCCACCGAAGGGCCGCTGGGCTTGTCCGCCCTACGCGCCGCGCGCCGTTTGCAGATCCCGGTGGTCAGCGGTTTTCACACCAACTTCCAGCAATACACCGGGCATTACGGCTTTGGCCTGCTAACCCGCCTGCTGACCAATTACCTGCGCTGGTTCCATAACCGCTCGCAGATGACCCTGGTGCCCAGCGTCAGCCAGCAGATCGAACTGCAACGCCGTGGCTTCGACAATCTGGAACTGCTCTCGCGGGGCGTCGACAGCCAGCTGTTCCACCCGGCCAAACGCTGCGCAGCTTTGCGCGAGCGCTGGGGCCTGGCGGAGCAGGACATCGCCATCCTGCATGTCGGCCGCCTGGCCGCAGAAAAGAACCTGGCCCTGCTCAGCAAAAGCTTTCAGGCGCTGCAACAGGCGCACCCGCAGCGGCGGCTGAAACTGATTCTGGTCGGCGATGGCCCGCAGCGCGCCAGCCTGCAGCAGCAACTGCCTAATGCGGTGCTCTGCGGCCTGCAGCGCGGCGAAGAGCTGGCTGCGCATTACGCCTCAGGCGACCTATTTGTGTTTCCCAGCCTGTCGGAAACCTTCGGCAATGTGGTGCTCGAAGCCCTGGCTTCCGGGCTTGGCGTGGTGGCATTTGATCAAGCGGCGGCCGCGCAACATATCCGCCACGGGCATAACGGCGCGCTGGCCGTGGCCGAAGATGAGCACGGATTTATCGACGCCGCCAGCTGGCTGCTGAGCGACCACGAAGGTCTGCGCCGGGTACGCCTGAATGCGCGGCTGCATGCCTCACGCCAGGGCTGGCCGGCGATTGTCGAGCTGTTCGAAGTGCATCTGCGCAGTGCCATGCGGCCTGCGCAAGCGTTACCTGCCGGCAGAACGCAGCATTGAGCGAACCGCTGCGGGAGGCGCTTTAGCGGCGAGTTTTCTACCGCTGTTGTCGCGGCTGCGACTGCATGGATGCAGGAGGTAGGGCCGCACCCGCTGCCGGCGGGCCTGCGGCATTCACCACATCCATGTGGATCGCGAAGCAGGATGCCAGAGCCGAAAGCCCTCCCCTACAACAGCACATCCAGACGTTTGATCAGACGCACTTCCTGCGCGCTGATGACGGCACCATAGGCCAGTACTTCGACACCGGCACTCACCGCCTCACGCAACGCAGCGGCATAGGCCGGGTCGATTTCCTCGGCCGGGCGCACCGCGTCGATGTCCGTCAGATTCACGCAGTACAACTGCACCGCGCGGATCCCCTCACGGGCCAGTGCAGCCAGTTCGCGCAGGTGTTTGCTGCCGCGCTCGGTGCGCGCGTCGGGAAATGCGGCTACGCGAATGCCTTCGAACCCCAGGGTAACGCTCTTAACTTCGACAAACGCCGCGCCTGTTGGGTAGTCCAGGCGAAAGTCGATCCGGCTGCGTTCCTGGCCGTAAGGCACTTCGCGCTTGAGGCTGGTAAAACCGTTCAACTCGCTGATCAGCCCGGCGCGCAGTGCTTCTTCGACCAAAGCATTGGCGCGCCCGGTGTTGATCACCGCCAGACGGCCGTGCGGCGTTTCGCCGATCTCCCAAGTGCCCGGCAACTTGCGCTTGGGGTCGTTGCTGCGGCTAAACCAGACTTTTGAGTTTTCGCCCATGCAGTTGAGCATCGAACCGGTGTTGGGACAGTGAATGCACAGCAGCTCGCCGCTAGCGGTCTCGATATCGGCGAGAAAGCGCTTGTAGCGGCGCAGGAGACGGCCCTCTTCCAGCGGCGGATCAAACTGCATGGGACTGCCAGCTGATCAGGCCACGCTTGATCCGCTCCACCGCCTGCTGCAGGCGCGGCAGATCCTGGGTGTAGGCAAACCGCACATGCTGCGCCGCCAGATAGCGGCCGAAATCCAGACCAGGGGTAAAGGCTACATGCTCGGTTTCCAGAAAGTGCTGGCAAAAGGCAAAGGCATCGCCACCAAAGGCGCTGATATCGGCATATAGATAGAAGGCGCCCTCTGGCTCCACGGCGATCTTGAAGCCCAGTTCACGCAACGCCGGCAGGAGGAAATCGCGGCGGCGCTGAAACTCGTGGCGACGTTGTTCGAGGATGTCCAGGGTCTGCGGCGCAAAGCACGCCAAGGCGGCATGCTGGGCCATGCTCGGCGCGCTGATATAGAGGTTCTGTGCCAGTTTCTCCAGCTCCGGCACGGCGGCCGGTGGCGCCACCAGCCAGCCCAGGCGCCAGCCGGTCATGCCGAAATACTTGGAAAAACTGTTGAGCACGAAGGCCTCATCGTCCACTTCCAGCACGCTGGCCGCGTCCACGCCGTAGGTCAGACCGTGGTAGATCTCATCCACCACCAGATGGCCGCCGCGCGCCTTCAGCGCCTGCGACAGCCCGCCCAGCTCATCACGGCTAAGCAAGGTGCCGGTCGGATTGGCCGGGGATGCCACCAACGCGCCAACGCTATCCTGATCCCAATAGCGCTCGATCAGATCGGACGTCAGTTGATAACGCACCTCAGGGCCTACTGGCACCAGCTGCGCCGCGCCTTCGACCAGACGCAGAAAGTGACGATTACAGGGGTAACCCGGGTCGGCCAGCAACCAGTGCTTGCCAGGGTCGACCAGCAGGCTGGTGGCCAGCAGCAAGGCGCCCGAGCCACCCGGGGTGATCAGAATGCGCTGCGGGTCGATATCCAGACCGTAACGCTGGTCATAGAAGCTGGAGATCGCTTCACGCAGGGCTGGCAGGCCACGTGCAGCAGTGTAACGGGTGTGCCCATTGGCCAGAGCCGCCTGCCCGGCAGCGACAATCGGCGCGGCGGTGGTGAAGTCCGGCTCACCGATTTCCAGGTGAATCACATCATGGCCGTCGGCCTGCAACTGATTGGCGCGGGCCAGCAGCGCCATCACGTGAAAAGGTTCTATGGCGCGGCTGCGCGCACTGTAGGACTGGGCCATGGGACTGTCTGCCTGGGAGATAAGGCGCGGATTCTAAAGCATACCCGGCGCAGCTTCGACAACCGGGAGTGGCGCAGGCCGAGTTGTTCTGGTAAGTTCGCCCGCTTGCAGCCGCAGGGCCGGTTCTACTCGATGTAGGGTCGGCAAGGGACACCGTCCTGCGCAGTGGATTAGAGAGAGTGAGAGGCGGTCATCCATGCCCACCAAAGCAAAAGCAAAAAGCAGCCAACTGACTCGTGGTTTCGAGCCCTATAAAGAAACAAAGGGCGAGGAGTATATGGGTGAGCCGATGCGCGCCCACTTCACCGGCATCCTCAACAAGTGGAAGCTTGAATTGATGCAGGAAGTTGATCGTACTGTGCACCATATGCAGGACGAAGCAGCCAACTTCCCCGATCCAGCGGATCGCGCTAGCCAGGAAGAAGAATTCAGCCTGGAACTGCGTGCCCGTGATCGCGAGCGCAAGCTGATCAAGAAGATCGACGAAACCCTGCAACTGATCGAAGACAACGACTACGGCTGGTGCGATTCCTGCGGCGTAGAAATCGGCATCCGCCGACTGGAAGCACGCCCCACCGCCACCCTTTGCATTGATTGCAAAACGCTGGCGGAAATCAAAGAAAAACAGATCGGTTCCTGATCTGACCCAGAGGGTGCTTCGGCACCCTCTGTTGTTTCTGCCTCCCTGTGTGTGCCACGGCAAATGAACACACCCGCGTATATCGGCCGCTTCGCCCCCACCCCTAGCGGTTATCTGCACTTCGGCTCACTGGTCGCAGCTCTTGCGTCGTACCTTGACGCGCGCGCGGTAAATGGCCGCTGGCTGCTGCGCATGGAAGACCTTGACCCACCACGGGAAGTGGCCGGCGCCCAAGAAGGCATTCTCAGCACCCTAGAAAGCTACGGCTTCGAATGGGATGGCGAGCTGGTACGGCAAAGCGCGCGCCACGGGGAATATGCCGCCCTGGTCGAACGCCTGCTCAGCCAGGGTCTGGCCTACGCCTGCACCTGCTCGCGCAAGCAACTGGAAGGCACCCAGGGCATTTACCCCGGCACCTGTCGCAACGCCAGCCACGGTTTTGCCGATGCCGCGATTCGCCTGCGCGTGCCGGAGCTGAGCTACCACTTTGTCGACCGCGTGCAGGGCGATTACCGCCAGCACTTGGGCCGCGAGGTGGGCGACTTCGTGATTCGCCGCCGCGATGGCCTGTATGCCTACCAGCTGGCGGTGGTACTCGACGATGCCTGGCAGGGCGTGACCGACGTTGTGCGCGGCGCTGACCTGCTCGACTCCACCCCGCGCCAGCTGTACCTGCAGGAACTGCTCGGTTTCTCGCAACCGCGCTACCTGCATGTGCCGCTGATTATCCAGCCGGATGGCCACAAGCTGGGCAAATCCTACCGTTCGCCACCGCTGCCAGCCGACCAGGCCACTCCGCTGCTAATCCGCGCCCTGCGTGCGCTTGGTCAGGCACTGCCGGACGGCGCCAGCTATGGCCAGCCCGGCGAGCTGCTGCGCTGGGCCAGCCAGCACTGGGATGCCACACGCATTCCGCGCAGCCTGACGCTCGCCGAGGCGCAGTTGCGCTAAACACTCTGGATCAGCTTTTTTCGGCCGGAGGCTCGCTCAACAGTTCAGCCAGCTCCGCGCAATCATTCTCTATTGCGGCTAGGGCTCGCGCGCACAACGCCCGATAGTGCTCTAGCACCTGTTCACCGGTTTCGGTCAATCGCGTGCCGCCACCGTGCTTGCCGCCGGCCAGGGTGCTGACCAGCGGCTGCTTGAAGCTGCGATTCATGGTTTCCACCAGCAGCCAGGCGCGCCGATACGACATATCCATGGCACGGGCAGCGGCGCTGATTGAGCCGTGCTGCGCGATGGCCGCCAACAGCTCGGCCTTGCCGGGGCCGATTGCAATATCAGGGCCGTTATACAGGCGGATTTTCAGATCAAGACGGTACATGCGGCGACCACGGGGGGAGTTCGCTGCGCAGACTAACGTCTGACCTGATCAGGCGAAAGTAGCAAACCTACTGCGCAGCAACCGTTCGAGAGATAAGGTCGCGGTTATATGTGCCCAAGCAATAGCAGCACCAACAGCACAATCACCACCACGCCCAAACCGCCCGATGGTCCGTAACCCCAGCTTCGGCTGTGTGGCCAGGCGGGTATGACGCCGATCAGTAATAGAATCAGCACGATCAACAGAATGGTACCCAGGCTCATGGCGTTCTCCTTAATGAGTCACTGCAATGCGCCGGATCAGCAGGTGCCGAGATGGCACCTAAGCGTGAGCGCCCCTTCACCTTGCACGCCATAGCGGTAGCCGTCAGTGCGCTATCGAACCAACAGGCTCACACCTACTCCGCTGCCAGTGCACCATCAACAATTTGCTGCGCTTCACTGAAAATACGCTGCAAATGCTCCGCATCGCGAAAGCTTTCGGCGTAGATCTTGTATATATCTTCGGTGCCCGACGGCCGCGCGGCGAACCAGCCGCCCTCGCTGATCACCTTGATCCCGCCAACCGCCGCACCGTTGCCCGGCGCCTTGTCGAGCACCTGGGTGATGGCGTCACCCGCCAGCTCACGGCTGCTGATCTGCGCGGGCGAGAGTTTGCCCAAGGTCTTCTTCTGCGCAGGTGTGGCCGGCGCGTCGACGCGGTCGGCATAGATCGCGCCGAACTCATCGCTCAGGCCTTGATACAGCTCGCCAGGATCACGCCCAGTCACTGCGGTCATTTCCGCAGCCAGCAGCGCCAGGGCGATGCCGTCCTTGTCAGTGGTCCAGACCCGGCCATCACGGCGCAGGAAGGTCGCCCCGGCGCTCTCTTCGCCGCCAAAACCGAGGGATCCGTCGAACAGGCCGCCGGCAAACCACTTGAAGCCCACCGGCACTTCCTGCATCGGCCGGCCCAGGCGCGTAGCGACGCGGTCGATCATCGCGCTGCTTACCAGGGTTTTGCCCACCGCCGCGCTGGCGCTCCACTGCGGGCGATGCTGGAACAGGTAATCGATGGCCACACTGAGGAAGTGATTGGCCGGCAGCAAACCAACACTTGGTGCGACGATGCCGTGGCGGTCGTAGTCGGTGTCGCAGGCAAAAGCGACGTCATAGCCATTTTTCAGGCCGATCAGGCGCTGCATGGCGTGACTGGAGGATGGGTCCATGCGGATCTGGCCGTCCCAGTCCAGGCTCATAAAGGCGAACTGCGGATCGATGTTCTCGCTCACCACATCCAGATTGAGGCCGTACTGCTCGGCGATGCGTGCCCAGTAATGCACCCCAGCGCCGCCCAGCGGGTCGACACCTAGGCGCAGGCCAGCGGCACGGATCGGGGCGAAGTCGATCACGTTGCCCAAGTCACTCACATAGCTGCCGAGGTAATCGTATTCCTGCACATTGGCGGCCTGCCGCGCCTGCGCCAGCGGCATTCGCTTGACCTCACGCAAACCACCTTCGAGCAATACGTTGGCGCGGTTCTGCACCCAGGTGGTGATATCGCTGTCAGCCGGGCCGCCATTGGTTGGGTTGTACTTGAAGCCGCCGCTGTCGGGTGGGTTGTGCGACGGCGTGATGACGATGCCATCGGCAAGGCCGCTATCACGGCCCCGGTTATGCACGAGGATGGCTTGGCTGATGGCCGGCGTCGGGGTGAACTCACCGCCGGCAGAAATCATGGTTTGCACACCGTTGGCCGCCAACACTTCAATCGCGCTGTCCAGCGCAGGCGCCGACAACGCATGGGTATCGGCGCCGATAAACAGCGGGCCGTTAATGCCCTGGGCCGCCCGGTAGTCACAGATGGCCTGGCTGATCGCTAACACATGGGCCTGGTTGAAGCTGTGCGTCAGAGAGCTGCCGCGATGCCCGGATGTGCCGAAGGCCACTCGCTGACTGGCCATGCTCGGGTCCGGCTGCAGGTCGTAATAGGCCGCCAGCAGCGCGGTGATATCGGTTAACAAGGAAACAGGCGCCGGCTGACCGGCCAAGGGATGAAGACGTGCGCTCATAGAAACTCCGAAGAGGATAGAACCCGTAAAAAGCGGCAGCTTAACAGGCCATCGCGCCTAGACGCAGCGCTTGCAGACAGGATTAGGCTATCCTTGCGGCCCATTTTCTTGCCGCAGGATGACCCAAATGAAAGCCCAGCTCGAAGAATTGATCAGCAAGATAAGCTCGGGCTGCATGCTGGCGGAAGACGTCGCGCGCATCGCTGACGAGGCGGCCCAGGCCTATGCCGACCCACAGGCATTCCTCGCCGCCAACCCAGATATCAACTTCGATGACAGCTTTCCCATTCCGCTAGGCGAGTGGGTAGTGGTCGGCAGCCTGCCGGAAACCGTGCTGTTTCAGGCCGACAGCTATGACGCACTGTTCCAGCAGATCACCGAGTCGTTCGGCCCGGAAGTGAGCTTTGTGCTCAAGCCCAAGCAACTGGTGAAAGTCGAGCCGCTGAAAGCGCTAAACCGCATCCAGGTACAACTTTCCAGCCTATCGCCGGAAACCAAGGGCTACGTGTTGCTGGGTTTCAGCGAAGCGCTGGATGACGAGCTGCAAGCCGTGCTGGTGTACAGCACGGACCTGGCGCGGGTGATGGAGCTGGCAGTGGAAGTCGGCATTTACGCCGCGCCGGCTTATGAGGCGCTTAAAGCCGCGCAAGAAGCCGAATAAAACGGGCATACGACCTGCTGCGCGTCGGCCAGCCTGCGTTAAAAATAGCCGCAGGCGGTAACTAACGTAGCGCCTTGCTTGGTTCTAGCTCGCGAGCTCGTAAACAGTTTTCTAGGAATGCTTGCGGCGCAATTCCGCCAGCTTGGCGGCTAACGCATCCAACTCGGCGCTCTGCCCGGGCGGTAGCTGACGCAGAACCGCCTGACTCAGGCGCATCTGGCGGATAAACCGCCGGCAATGCTGACACATGGCCAGGTGAAGGCGCACGGACATGCGCATACGCAGGCCCAGCTGGCCATCAAGAAATTCGCTAGATTGGGCCACCAACTGCTTACAACTCAACATTGGCCGGTTTCCTCAAAATGCTCCAGCGTCGCAAAAACCTTGAGACGCGCACGGTGCAGCAGCACCCGCACATTGGAGAGCGAGACCTGTAAAAGATTACAAATCTCCTCCAACTCCAGCCCTTCACGCTCACGCAGGTGCAACACGCTGCCCTGCAACTCAGACAGGCTGGCCAGGGTTTTCTCCAGGCATTCACGCAATTCGTCCTCGGTCAGCAGCGCTTCCGGGGAGTCGTGATGCCAGGCATGCGGCGCCAGCAGCCAGTGGCCATCTGAGCTGAAACGCTCATCACCAATACTGCCGTGGGGCGAGGGAATATCGTCGAGCAACACTTCGCGGCGATTACCCTTGAGGCGGGTTTTCGCGGTATTGGCGGTGATGGTCAGCAGCCAGGTTTTCAGGCTGGAGCGCGCCTGAAAACCATCGAGGCTGCGCACCACGGCCAACCAGGCGTCCTGTACCACTTCATCGGCGTTGCGGCTGCCGACGATGGCAAAGGCCACCGCACGCATCGCCCCTTGATAAGTGGCGACCAGCTCACGGTAGGCCTTCTGTTCGCCTGCACGCAGACGCGTCAGCAGCGCCTGATCAGCCGGGTAATCCATCAATGCTTACGCAGGATCACGCTACCAATCGAATAACCGGCACCGAACGAGCTGAGCACGCCCAGGGCGCCGCTCGGCAGGTCTTCCTGGTATTTGTGCAGGGCGATCACCGAACCGGCCGAGCTGGTGTTGGCGTAGGTGTCGAGAATCACCGGCGCCTCACCTGGCTCGGCGTCGCGGCCGAGCAGCTTGCGCGCGATCAGCAGGTTCATGTTGAGGTTGGCCTGGTGCAGCCAGAAGCGCTTCACATCACCGACGTTCAGTTTGTTCTCGGCCAGGTGCGCGGCAATCAGCTCGGCGACCATCGGGCAGACGTCCTTGAATACCTTGCGGCCTTCCTGAACGAACAGCTTGTCGCGCGCGCCAACGCCCTCTTCCGCACAGCGGTTGAGGAAGCCGAAGTTGTTGCGGATGTTGTTGCTGAACTGGGTGATCAGCTTGGTGCCGACGATATCGAACTGGTAGTTCGAGGTGGCCTGGTCGGCGCGCTCGATAATCACTGCAGTGGCGGCGTCACCGAAGATAAAGTGGCTGTCGCGGTCGCGGAAGTTCAGGTGGCCGGTGCAGATTTCCGGGTTGACCATCAGAATCGCGCGGGCCTGGCCCAGCTGCACGCTGTTGGCCGCAGCCTGAATGCCGAAGGTGGCCGAGGAGCAGGCCACGTTCATGTCATAACCAAAACCCTGAATGCCCAGCGCGGCCTGCACTTCAATCGCCACGGCCGGATAGGCGCGCTGCAGGTTGGAGCAGGCAACGATCACCCCATCGATATCGGCGGCTGTCTTGCCGGCGCGGGCCATGGCGTCCTTGGCGGCGCCTACGGCCATTTCGCAGAGGATGCCCCACTCGTCATTGCTGCGCTCCGGGATGCGCGGCGCCATGCGCTTAGGGTCGAGGATGCCGGCCTTGTCCATGATAAAGCGGCTTTTGATGCCCGAGGCTTTTTCGATAAAGCCGCTGCTCGATTCGCTCAGCGCTTCGACTTCACCGTTGGCGATGGCTGCGGCGTTGTCGGCATTGAACAGCTGGACAAAGGCGTTGAACGACTCCACCAACTCATCGTTGGAAATACTGCTTGCCGGGGTATAGAGGCCGGTACCACTGATCACGACGTTATGCACAGTCATTCCTCTGTTCTTCGCCGCAGGCAGCGGCCAGTTATGCAATACACCCAGGCAGGCTAGGCCATGGGCAAAAAACGGCTGACAGGCTCAGCAAACTCAATCCATGAAACGTCCTGTTACGAGCCACGGAGTTTGCCACAGCCTGGGGGTCTTCGTCCGCTCAGCACGTCAGGACAACCGCAACAAGCTGTTGGCTATTGAGGCAAAGATGCTCACAACGTGGCGCAAGACACATCCCGCTAGGCCGCGCGCACTGGTGCTTGCGCGGCATCACCCGTCCGGGTGATGGATGATTGTCGGACAATCTATATGCTCGCCTTTCCCTAATAACAAGAAAGGTTTCCGTCATGCGCAAGCTGCTTCTATTGCTGGTGCTGAGTTTTACCTCCCTAAGCCAGGCCGCCGTGGGCGTGTTCCCCGACAGCACCTTCCAAAATCTCGACCACGGCCTGTACTGGTTCGGTTACGGCGACAGCTGGCAGAAGGCCGTACCCGGCCAGAGCAACGCCTATTACGTGGCCAGCAAACCGACCCTGATCTACATCCACGGCTGGCAGAACGGCGCCACCCAGAAGAAGAACCGCGAAACCTTCAACCGCAAGGATGCCGGCGGCCCGGACCTGGACCTGGCCCACGCCTGGCTCGCAGCCGGTTACAACGTCGGCGTGCTGTACTGGAACCAGTTTGCCGATGAAGGCGAAGTGAAGGATGCCGAAGCCAAGATCTGGACCGCCAGCGGCCCGCGCGCCATGCGCTGGCGCAACAGCAGCGGCGCTTACGCCACAGGCCCAAGCCAATCCGCCAGCGACCTGCTGTTCAACAGCTACAAAGCCAATCTCGCTGGCTACAGCGGCAGCAATATCCGTATTGCCGGGCACTCACTGGGCAACCAGATGGCCATCGTGCTGACCAAGAAAATCAGCGATGCCGTCACTGCCGGCACGGTTAACAGCAAGCTGCTGCCCAAGCGCGTCGCTCTGCTCGATCCCTTCTATTCCAACAACGCGAAAAGCTTCCTGGGCAACAAGTGGGTCGGCGAAGTGTGCCGCACCTATGTCAGCGAGCTGAAAACCAAGGGCGTAATCTTCGAGGTCTACCGCACCTCTGGGGCCAGCAGCACCGGCTTTATCGGCGACAGCAACACCGGGCTGATGAACATGACCGCCTTCAGCGAGCTCAAGCCCTGGTACTTCGGCGCCACGCAACTGACCGAGAAGCACAATGCCGCCGTGTGGCACTACCTGTGGTCGTTCAGCAGCAACCCACCGCTGATTACCGGCACCAGCAACCAGGCCGCTTCGGCGAAAACCAGCGACAGCCGCATCACCACCTTGATGAATGGCAGCAAGAAACTGGTACACGACCAGGGCGCCTACACCAAGGAGCCGTCCGACGATAACTTCAAGGAAGCTAACCGCTGATAGCGCCGGTCCTGCCTTCGCGGGCAGGACCGCTGCATTTGCATATCTGCCCTGCGACTTAAGGCAGCTTGACTATCCAGTCACAGCATGAAAAAACAGAGGCACGCAGGCTCTGCCCTGCACTCTCCCGCTTCTGGATACCTGCTTTATGGCGCTGCATACCTGGCTGATCTTTCTTACCGCAGTATTTGGCCTGTCGCTGACGCCTGGCCCCAACGGCCTGCTCGCGCTTAGCCATGGCGCCTTGTACGGCCATCGCAAAACCCTGTTTACCGTCAGCGGCGGAGTGCTTGGTTTTACCCTGCTGATGGCCTTGTCGATGCTCGGTATCGGCACCTTGCTGCAAGCCTCGGCGCAGGCTTTGACCATTCTCAAATGGCTTGGCGGTGCCTACCTGATCTGGCTCGGCATTCAACTCTGGCGCGCGCCGCCTCTGCACCTCGCGATGGCCGAGAAAGCCACCGAGACCAGCGGCTTCAAGCTGTTTCGCCAAGGACTGCTGTCGGCGCTGTCCAACCCCAAGGTAATCCTGTTTTTCGGCGCGTTTCTGCCGCAGTTTCTCGACCCGCGCGGCGACCTCTGGCTGCAGTTCGCCATCATGGCACTGACCTTTGCCGTGGTCGAAGGAGGTGTTGAATACCTCCTGGCGCGCATGGCTCATCGCGTGCGGCCCTGGTTGCAACGCACTGGCAAAGGCTTCAATCGCTGCTGCGGCGGGCTGTTTGCACTGATGGGCGCAGCCCTGCCGATGACCCGCTGAACTGCGTACACCGCAAAGGATCTGCCCTGGTGCCCAAGCTGTTGCCCGCCCTGTTGTTGCTCGTCCTGAGCGGCGCTTCATTCGCCGCAGAGCGGGCACTGCGCTTCTCGATCAACGACAGCTGGGCCATGCCCATGGTGCGTATCGAAGACGGCAAGGCAGTGGAAGGCATTCTGGTCGACCTGCAACAGCGCATGGCCGCCAAGGTTGGGCGCAAAGCCGAGCTGGTGGTGATACCGCGCATGCGCGTGCAGCATGCGCTGGATACCGGCGAGATCGATGTGCGCTGCTACGTCAGCCCGAATTGGGTCAACAGCGGCCACTACCGCTATATCTGGAGCCTGCCCTTTATGACTCAACGCGATGTGCTGGTAGGCGTTAAACCCGAACAACTGGCGCCCGAGCAACTGCTCAATGTGCGCCTGGGCACCGTGTTGGGCTTCACCTACCCGCGCCTGGAACCGCTGTTCGCCAGCGGGCAGATCCAACGCGAAGACGCCCGCACCCAGGATCAGGTACTGCTCAAACTCAGCGCCCGGCGCTACCGTTACGCCATCAGCAACGAACTCTCGCTGCACTGGTTCAACCGCCACCAAGCACCCGGGCAGAAGCTGCACAGCCTCAGCGAAGTGGCTGCCGACCCCATCGCCTGCATCGTCCGCGACGCCCCGGATGTGCCGACCATGGCCCTGCTGCGCGCCATGGTGCAGATGAAACAGGCTGGCGAATTCGACGAAATGCTCGCCCGCTACCGCTGAAATACAACTCAACCGAGCGTTATAAGGCTGGACTCACCAGTGCGCGGCTTGCCTGCGTAATTGCACACAACTGATCAGTCAGTTGCGCTTGTGCTGACCAACGATTGTGTTTGATCTGACCAGCAGGCTGTATCGCTTGACTGGCAGAAAGCGGCCACAAGCGGTCATCTGCTGTCTACAAAATCCGTGGCGATTCAGTTCTTCGACAGTGGGCATGTCAGGCGCGTTGTGCTCAGCGAGAGTCCTGATATGTGCAGTGAGCAGAACCCGAAGCAGGAGTAGTAGTTACGCCTGGGCTGTCTGAAGAGGGCCTGGCCAGAACTTGTCCCGACTACGAGGTCGACTTGGGGGTAGCGTCTTAACCAGTGTTTCGATGGCGTAGTTCTGCCGAATTACAGGCTTGCATCTGTTTGGTCTGTATCGCGTATTCCTGCACCCGCCGGTTTGACAGCAAAAGCGCCCGTAGGCGCCTTGCTTGGTTTAGAACTCCTGCACCGTCGGGCGCAGTACGATCTCGTTGATGTCGACATCGGCAGGCTGCTCGATGGCGAAGGCGATAGCGCGAGCCACCGACTCGGCAGGAATGGCCTGCTGGTAGAAGTCGACCACGAAATCGCGGCTGGCCTGGTGGGAACTGCCGAACTTGAGCTCGGAATCCACGGCACCCGGCTCGATGGTGGTGGTCCGAATACGACCGCCAACCTCATGGCGCAGCCCCTCGGAAATGGCGCGGACCGCAAACTTGGTACCGCTGTAGACCGTACCACCTGGGCTGAATACCTTCAGGCCGGCGACCGAGGCGATATTGATGAAATGACCGCTGTTTTGCTGTTGGAACACCGGCAGCGCGGCCGCAACCCCATACAACAATCCCTTGATGTTGATGTCGATCATGCGGTCCCACTCGTCCACACTCCCCTCGCTCAGGGGCGCGATAGCCATCAGGCCGGCGTTGTTGACCAGCACGTCGAGGCGGCCGAAGGTGTCCACCGCGCCCTGGATCAGCGCCTTGACATCATCCTGGGAGGTGACATCGGTCTGGTAGGCAACCGCCTGGCCACCTGCGGCCACCAGCTCCGTTACCAGGGCATCCAGTTTGTCCTTGCGCCGCGCCGCCAGGACCACACGTGCCCCTTTAGCTGCCAGATGGCGGGCCGTTGCCTCGCCCAAACCGCTGCTGGCGCCAGTGATGATTACAACTTTTCCGGAAATGTTGTTGCTCATGCTGCGTACCTCATCGTGACTGGTTGGATGGCGCCGGGAGATGTTCCAGGCCTGCGAGCACAGTAGATCCGCAGCAAATCTCAATAAATGGAAATGTTTGGATTAAGCTATTCCTAATTCGGGAATAGAAGGGGGGTAACCCCATGCTCAATCGCATGGAGATGGTCAGGATCTTCTGCGCCGCTGCCGAGTCCGGCAGTTTTCGCGAAGCCGCCACACGGCTGGGCATTTCTCCGCAGGGGGTCACGCGCGCCGTTCAGGCGCTGGAAGCTGAGTTGGGCGAGCCGCTGTTCCACCGCAATACCCGTCAGGTGCACATCACTGCCTTTGGCCAGGGCTATGCGCAGGAAGCCCGCTCGGCCCTCGAGCACTTCGATGCACTGTTTCGCTCACACCGCAGTGAACCCGAGCTTTCAGGCCGTATCGGGATCACCGCACCGCAAACTATTGGCCGACACTATCTGATTCCGTTTCTGCAGCCGCTGATGGCAGCTCATCCAGACCTGCAGTTCCACTTGCGGTTGGAAGATCAGATGACTGATTCGGTGGAGGCTCAGATCGACATCGGTATCCGGGTTGGCTTGATACGCGACCGTCGCTACGTTGCTAAGGCACTGGCACCCGTTCCCATGCATGTGGTTGCCAGCCCGGAACTGATCGACCGGACCGGCGTGCCGCGCTCGATTCAGGTGCTGGACGCCTGTCCCGTGTCGGCGTTGATCGACCAGCGCAATGGCAGACCCTGGCCGTGGCTGTTTGCCGACGGCCAGAGCTTCAGCCCCCGGCAACCGGTGCTGATCTGCGACGACGCCGATACCGAGTTGGAGGCAGTTCTGTCCGGCGCGTGCTTTGGCCAGATCCCGTCCTACTTGGCCAGCCCCTTCGTCCGCAGCGGCAGGCTGGTAAGGGTGCTGGACGACCTTGCGCCGCCACCCTGGGACCTGTTCATCTACCGCCCACAGCAGGGGCCCGTACCACGTCGAGTGCGCCTAGTGTTCGATCATCTGACTGACGCATTTCGGGACTCGCAACGTTTTCCTTGCGGCTGAGTTACAGCTGGAGTTGGATCAGCTCAATTGATGTTGGCCGCGTGGTGTGATGTCTTGGCCTCGAATGCACGCAGCCGCGCCAGCAGGTGGTCAGCGATCCATAACGGTCTGCCACTATGGGTCGCTAGGCTATTGATTCAATGAGGCAATAGCCGCGTTTATTTACCGCACCATTTACAACCTGCTAGTAACGCTTTGAGTGCAATACAACAGCCGTTATGCGTGCCAGTATTTTCTTACGACTTGAAAGCGAAAACGCTGAAAAGCTGTTCTCAATGGCGCTTTATGCAGAGGAAGGTGAGAGAGTCACGCAGCTCGCCAGTGTCGGCGCGGGAAAACAAAAAACAGCCGAGGCGAGTTTTTCAAGACCATTCCGACATCCTATCGGCAGCCATCCAGGCCATGGTCGATCATTCATGATCCTGAGCGCGTCCTGTGCTTCAGTTGATATATCTAGAATAGGCTCGACGGCTAAGGCCTAACTGCAACCAATGCTCGCGCTGTAAACGCTGCCGCTAAATCGGTTTCTCATGGCAGCCGACGCCATGGACCTGAAACACGTTCTTGGTTAAGTCGCCCCCAATGCGCATAAGCTTCATGTGTGGACTCCCTCTCGCTGTTAACTGTGGTTCGCACCTTCAGTCTGGCGCTCAGATGTCGAGGCGAGGGGGAGCCCATCCCATTGCTTTTGGCCGGAAGCTGCCTGTTGCGAGCGCCAGCTAACCTTGACTAATTTCCTGTGAAAAGTTTGGAGGCACGACAGTTGCCTCTCTGGCACGCTAGACAAGATGCTATGAATGTAAGCGGATATATCTTTCGGTGATGGGGTCTGATCAGAGAGCTCAGCCATGGCCATTAGCTGTTCCGTATAGATCATCCCTCATCAGCTTCGGCGGCTTGCCATAGGCACGTAGAAACGCCTGACGCATGCGCTCACGATCGCCGAAACCAGTCTCGCGTGCGATCACTTCTACTGGATGACGGCTCGTCTCCATCATCACGCGCGCGGCCTCTAATCGGAGGCTTTCGATTGCTTTCGCCGGCGTTTTCCCGGTTTCCTCGCGGAACACCCGGCTGAACTGACGAGGGCTTAGTCGCGCGACATCTGCCAGTGCCTCGACCGAGAGATCGCTACGCAGATTTTCGCGCGCATAGGCCATGGCCAGCTGCACGCGGTCGGATTTCGGATCTATCTCCAGCAGCGCCGAGAGCTGTGATTGCTCGGCTCCTCTGCGCTGGGCGATTACCAGTTTGCGGGCCACGCGGCGGGCCAGGTCAGGGCCCAGGTCGTTCTCTACCATTGCCAGGGCCAGATCCACCCCGGCACTCATGCCTGCCCCCGTCCAGATCTGCCCGTCGACCACGAACAGCCGATCATCATCGATTCTGACGGTGGGATGACGTTTCTTGAACTCGGGCACGTGCAACCAATGAGTCGTGGCTCGTTTGCCCTCCAACAGGCCGGCTTCGGCGAGTACGAAGACACCTGTACACAGTGATGCAATACGCCGCGATTGTTCGCTGGCAATCGACAGACATGTCAGCAGCTCGGGACTGGGTTCACCCAACTCCAGGTAGCCGCTGACGATGATGGTGTCATAGCCAGCTAGGCCGAGAGCCTCGGTATTGACCGAGAAGCCCTGAGACGACACCACGGTTCCACCTGCCTCCGATACCAGAGTGAATCCGTAGACCGGTGCGCCATGCAGAAGGTTGGCGCACTCGAAAACGGAACCGACCGACAGGCTCAGCGCTTGGAATTGCGGGTAGACCACTAATGCCACGGTATGCATCGATCACTTCCTTTCTGCGGGCATTCACTGATTGTCGGAGGGCTAGGTGGTTTGCGCAATCGGCTTGTCGTGCATGTCCGAAATCCTTGCGGATATGACATTGCTGCTGTCAGTGGCGATTCCTAACATGGCCCCAACGAACTAGACGACTGGTCTACTGAGACAGGCAGCCATGACAACCAATGAGAGCAACCAGACCCGGCAGCGCATTTTCAACGCCGCCCAATCGATCATCTCCCGCAAAGGTTTTTCTGCTGTTGGGCTGAATGAGGTGCTGAATGCCGCGGGCGTGCCGAAGGGTTCCTTCTACCACTACTTCGCTTCGAAGGACGCTTTCGGCACGGCGCTGCTGGAGCACTACTTCGAGACCTATTTCGCTGACATGGATCGTATTTTTCAGAACCCAGCAACCAGCGCCCATGACGCGCTGATGCGTTATTGGCAACTGTGGATCTCCAACCAGACCAGTCAGGTCGAGTGCGGTAAATGCCTGGCCGTGAAGTTGGGTGCCGAAGTCGCCGATCTCTCCGAATCGATGCGATTGGCACTTCAGCGCGGTACCGCGCAGATCGTCGAGCGGCTGGAGGCTGCGATCAGCAAAGGAGTGGAGGATGGCACGGTAACGATCGTTACTACGCCTGCTCAGTTGGCACTGAGGCTCTATGCGATGTGGTTGGGGGCCAGTGTGATGACCAAGATCGCCCGTACCCACCATACGTTCGAAGAGGTCCTGCTGCAGACACGAAGTCTTCTTGATAACCAGTGAACCCATGGCCGGCAAAGGTCGGTCGAAACCAATGCAATGCTCAATACGAGGCAATGATCATGAAAGTTCTTATGGTACTGACATCCCATGACAAGCTGGGTAACACCGGCAAGAAAACCGGCTTCTGGCTGGAAGAGTTCGCCGCCCCGTACTACGTCTTTAAGGACGCAGGCGCTGATATCGTGCTGGCATCGCCAGCAGGTGGCCACCCCCCTCTGGATCCCAAGAGTGATCTGCCGGACTTCCAGACCGAGACGACCCACCGTTTCGCTGCTGATCCGGCCGCGCAGCAGGCCCTGGCCAGCACGGTGAAGCTCAGTGAGGTGAAGGCTGAGGATTTCGACACGGTGTTCTACCCGGGCGGCCATGGCCCTCTGTGGGATCTGGCAGAGTCGGACATCTCCATCGCTCTGATCGAAAACTTCGAGCGCGCCGGTAAGCCAATCGGTTTCGTCTGCCATGCTCCGGGCGTGCTGCGCCACGTCAAGGCTGCGAATGGCGAGCCGCTGATCAAGGGCCGCCGGGTGACTGGTTTCACCAACAGCGAAGAAGCGGCTGTAGAGCTGACCGACGTGGTGCCTTTCCTCATCGAGGACGAGTTCCAGGCACTTGGCGCACGCTATGAGAAAGCTGGCGACTGGCAGCCTTTCATTGTCGTCGATGGACGCTTGGTCACTGGTCAGAACCCTGCTAGTTCCGAGTCTGCTGCCAACGCTTTGCTCAAGCTGCTGGCTTGATTCGCGATATCTGCCGGGTTCAGACGAACCCGTGCAGGCAATGGGCGGGCGTGCTTTGCACCCGCTCTGAGCGCCTTCGCGAACGCTACCGCACAACAACACCGCAGTAGTAGTTGCCGTTGATCAAGAAGTAACGCCTGAGCGGCCTCTCGAGCAGAGGGGCCGCACTCCCACTCATCAAGCCCATTGGGCGCCAGGCGCGCCCATTCGCGCCCGTGCGCCTGTCGATAAGTGCAGGCGCCTGCACAGAGGACAGGAATCATGAAACACGCCGCGCTGTTTACCCCCATCGACATGGGACGCATCACCCTCAAGAACCGCATCGTGCTGCCACCGTTGACTCGTCAGCGCAGCGCCCAGCCAGGCGATATCGCGACTGATCTGATGGCCACTTATTACCGCCAGCGTGCCGGTGCCGGTTTCATGGTCAGTGAGGGCACCCAGATCGAACCGCGTGGCCAGGGTTATGCCTGGACGCCCGGTATCTACAGCCAGGCTCAGATTGATGGCTGGCGCAAGGTGACCGAAGCGGTACATGCCGAAGGTGGAGTGATCTTCGCCCAGCTCTGGCACGTCGGTCGCGTTTCCCATAACGCGCTTCAGCCTGACGGGCAGGCGCCCGTGGCGCCATCCGCCATTCAGGCGCAGAAGGTCAAGGCGTTCATTCAGACCGGCCCTGGTGTCGGCGAGCTGGTTCAGCCGTCGCTTCCACGCGCACTGGAGCTGGCTGAAATCCGCGATCTGGTGGGGCAGTACGCCCAGGCGGCACGCAATGCCATCGACGCCGGTTTCGATGGCGTGGAAATTCACGCCGCTAACGGTTATCTGGTCAACCAGTTCATCTCCGCACATTCCAACCAGCGCGATGATGCTTACGGTGGCTCGCTGGAGAACCGTCTGCGCTTTCTGCGCGAGATCGTGGATGCCGTGGCCGCTGCCGTAGGCGCGGATCGCCTTGGTGTGCGCTTCACCACGTTGTTCACCGGCACCGATCAGGACCGGGTGTACATCGGTCTGGTCGAAGAAGACCCGCACACCACTTATATCGAAGCCATCAAGGTGCTGGAGGCAGCAGGTGTGGCCTATGTGTCGATCGCCGAGGCGGACTGGGACAACGCGCCGGATCTGCCCGAGAGCTTCCGCCGTGACGTACGCGCGAACTTCAGCGGGAAGATTCTCTACGCCGGTCGTTATACCGCCGAGCGTGGTGAGCGGCTGATCGAGGCCGGGCTGGCCGACCTGATCGCATTCGGTCGTCCCTTCATCGCCAACCCCGATCTACCCGAACGCATCGCCAATGGCTGGCCGCTCAACCCGCTGGATCCTGCCACTGTCTACGGTGGCGCGGAGAAGGGCCTGACGGACTACCCGACCTACTCGGACTGACGTTCACATCTGGCGGCGTGGCCTCGACGCGAATGGACGGGGACACGCCTGCGTAACTGCTCACTGCGTAGGAAGTCTTCGTCATGTCTGTCAAATCCGTACCGATCAAGCGCGATGTCACGCCAGGCCTGGCGTATCCGGTCTCGGCTGGCAGCGAGGTCCGTGCTCCGTCAGCCGCAGCAGTGGTCGTGTGTATCCTGCTCGTCGCGCTCACGCTGCGCCCAGGCATCGTTTCCATGGGGCCATTGCTGACGTCCATAATCAATGAACTGGGATTGACACATACCCAGGCTTCGCTGTTGACCACGATTCCAACCTTGCTGATGGGATTGCTGGCATTGCCCACACCCTGGCTGGCGCATCGATTTGGGCGTGACCGGATCATCCTGCTGGCGCTGATCGTGCTGGGCGCCGCGATCATCTTGCGTGCGATGGCTGGTTCCATTGGGCAGTTGTTTGCCAGTACTGCGGCAGTGGGGGCGGGTATCGCGGTCGCCGGAACGCTGTTTTCCAGTTACGTGAAGGCGCGCTCGCCGAATCGTATCGCGTTGTTCATGGGTATTTATGCAACGGCCATCGGTCTGGGCAGCACAGTTGCTGCGGTGGCGACCGGGCCGATCGATCAGTTAATTGGTGATTGGCGTTGGGCGGGCGGTTTCTGGGTACTGCCGGCACTGCTGGCGATCATGGCCTGGGTGGGCATCGAGCATCGGAGCCTGAGAGCGCCGGTATCTACCTCTTCGACCCAGATGCCCAGGATGCCGCTGCGCAATCCCACGGCCTGGCTGATCGCACTGTTTTTCGCCTGCAACAACCTGGTGTTCTACGCCCTGGTTGCCTGGTTGGCACCGATGTATATCGAGCGTGGCGAGAGCGCCAGCTCGGCAGGCTTGATCCTGGCCAGTTATACCCTGGGGTTCATGCTCGCCAACCCGGTGTTTGGCTTGCTCAGCCGCAGCGATGATCGACGTCTGTTGCTTGCTGCGAGCTCCAGCATCGCCTTGCTGGGCAGCCTGGCGATGGCCGTTGCGCCTGATGCCATGCCACTGGTGACTGCTGCGATTGCGGCTTTTGGTACCGGAGGTGCCTTTACCTTGGGTATGACCTTACCGCTGGACAATGCTTCGACACCTGAGGAGGCTGGCGCCTGGACTGCCTTTGTGATGTTGCAGAGTTATCTGGTCGGCGCTGCCGGTCCGCTACTCATGGGATACCTGCGTGACAGTGAGGGTCACTTCCAGTCGGCCTTGTGGCTGTTGGTGGCAGTAGGGGGGCTTATGTTGATGGTGACCCCGTTCTTGCAGCCTTACCGTAATCGCAGGCTGAAGGGGTGTTGCTGTGGCTGAGGTTTCTGACAGCAGTGATCTCTTGTCATTCCGTGCAGCACAAGCCGAGGCGCTGTGAAGAAAGGCGATAGTTTTTACTCGGCACTATTCAAAGTCTTTTGCAGCGCGTTTTTCGTCAGATTGTGAACCCGACGAAGCTCAAATATAACTCTCACATAGTAGCGATCAGCTCTCAGCTACTGATCGAGCTTCTGGCGTTCTGCCTCGGAAGCGAGTGTCTGCTCCTGGCCGACTGCTGCCAGTTGCAAGAGGCTGTAATCGACCAAAATCAGCCGCCGTCATTGGCCTGCCCATTCCATACCTGCAACGGTCGCGCCGCGCCACTCAGCAGCCAACCACTGCGCCCACCCACCAAGGTGCTGACCGCATGCGCACGGCCAAATGGATTGTGCCGGGCCAGCAGCAGAACGCTGTCGCGCAGCCAAGCCAGGCTGCGGCTGTGAGATTGGAACAGCGGGGTAAGCAGGCGGCTGGCCTGGCGGTAGTAGCGCAAGTGGTCACGCCGGCTGCTGGCGTAGGCGGCGAAAACGGCTGACCAGTCGCAGTCGCTCGGTGTGCTCTGCCCGGTAACCGCAGCGGATAAAGCCGCCGCATCAACCAGCGCCATATTCGCGCCCTGGCCCAGTTGCGGGCTCATGGCGTGGGCGCAGTCGCCGATGGCGATTACCCGGCCATCGTGCCAGCGCTGCATGCGCACATCGGCGTACACCGCCTGGCTCAGCTGCTCTGGACACTCGATCAGTTCAACAAAGGGCTCGGCAGCGCTGCCGGCCAGTTGCAGCACCTGGGCTTTCCAGGCGGCCAAGCCGGCTTCGCGCCAAGCGCCAAACTGCGCCACCGGCAGGCTCCAGAACAGGCTGCTTAGGGCCTGCTCGCGGTTCAGGTGAGTACGCCCGGTGGGCATGATGCCGAACATCTGCGCGCAGTCCCGATACCACTGGCGCAGGTCCGTGGCATCCGGTGCGTTTGGCGACGAAGCCGGAGTCGGCACAATGCTCCACAGCGCGCCCCAGGGGTAAGGCTGCAGCCACTGTTTGACCTGCATCTGCCCGCGCAGGGCCGAGCGCACGCCGTCGGCCAGCACCAGCGCAGCGAACTCGCCGAATGGCTGCTCGACACGCTGTTCGTCCTGACGATACAGCTGCACATGGCTGGCGTGCTGGGTGAAACGGCTGATATGCACGCCGGTTTCGATCTGCACGCCGGCCTGCCGCGCCGCGTTGAGCAAAGCCGTGAGCAATACGCTGCGGTGAATGCCCATGCCGAAGCTGCCGGCCTGCCAATGCGCGTAACGGGTATCGAGAATCACCCGGCCATTGCCCGAGGTGCCGTACAAGCGGCTGACCGCAGCCCCCAGGCCGCTGCACTCGGCAAACAGCCCCAGTTGCTGCAACACCGCCAGCCCCGAAGGTTGCAACAACACCCCGGCACCCACCGGCTGCAGCTCCGCTACACGCTCCAACAGGCGCACGCTAAAACCCTGGCGGGCGAGGAACAGCGCCGCGGCCAACCCCGCCGTACCGGCCCCAACAATGGCAATCGGCAATCCCTTCACGATCCGTCTCCGGTATTAAACCGGGCGGATTCTACGCCTCTGCCAGATAAACGTAGCCAGACCGATCACAGGATGAACAGCGTCAAAGGAACATACCGCCCGAAGCTTCAATCCGCTGCCCGGTGATCCAGCGGCCGCCGTCGCTCAGTAGCATGGCAATCGCCCCGCCGATATCGTCCGGCAGGCCGACCCGGCCCAGGGCGGTATTGGCGGCGATAAAGGCGTTGACCTCGCTGTTGTCGCGCACCACGCCACCACCGAAGTCGGTCTCGATGGCGCCGGGGGCCAGCACATTGACGCTGATACCACGCGGTCCCAGCTCCTTGGCCAGGTAGCGCGTCCACACTTCGATGCCCCCTTTCATCGCCGCATAGGCGGCATAACCCGGCAAGCTGAATCGCGCCAGACCGGTGGAGATGTTGACGATGCGGCCCTGCTCGGCGATCAGCGGCAACAGCTGCTGAGTGAGGAAGAACGGCCCCTTGAGCTGGATATTCACCAGCTGATCGAACTGCGCCTCGCTGGTTTCAACGAAGCTGGCGTGGATGCCGATGCCGGCGTTGTTGATCAGAAAATCGAAATCGCCGCGACCGAATGTGCTCTGCAAGCCCTCAGTAACAGCGGCGGCAAACGCAGCAAAGCTGCTGCTCTGGCTGACATCCAGTTGCAGCATCAGTGCACGTGCGCCGAGCTGTTCGATCTCGGTCGCCAAGCTCTGCGCATCAGCCGCCTGGCTGTGATAAGTGCCGATGATGTCGATGCCCTGCGCTGCCAGGTGCAGGGCCGTGTTGCGCCCCAGGCCGCGGCTGGCGCCAGTGATCAGTGCGATTTTACGGGTCATATGCGTGCTCCCTTTAGTTGACGAGTACTGCAGTGGTTGAAATCAGTGAGCACAGGTTATTGCTCGCGTTAAGCTGGATAAACTCAGCAAAATTGAAAACACTGATCATCAACCACGAACAATCCAGTGGAGCGCCTGCCCATGAACACCCTGGAACTGCTGCGCACCTTTGTCCGTGTCAGCGAGCTGGCTAGTTTTACCCAGGCGGCCGACAGCCTTGGGTTGCCTAGGTCAAGCGTGTCGCAGCAGGTCCAGAGCCTGGAGGCCCTGCTCGGTACGCGCCTGCTGCACCGCACCACACGCAAAGTACAACCGACTCAGGACGGTCTGGTGCTGTATGAACGCAGCAAGGACATGCTGGCCAATATGGAGGAGCTGGAAGGCTTGTTCCGCCAGGACGGCGCGCAGCTTAGCGGTCGCCTGCGCATTGATATGCCCACCGGCGTGGCGCGGCGCTTGGTGGCACCGCGTCTGGGCGAATTTATCGCGCAGCACCCAGGTATCGAACTGGAGATCAGCAGCAGTGATCGGCGCGTCGATCTGGTGCGCGAAGGCTTCGACTGCGTGCTGCGCATCGGTGTGGTCAACGAGCCCAACCTGATCGTACGACCGCTCGGCCAATTGCCCATGGTCAACTGCGCCAGCAGCGCCTACCTGGCGCGCTACGGCACGCCGCAGAGCCTTGATGACCTGGCCCAGCATCGGCTCATCCACTACGTGCCGGTGCTCGGCAGTCGCTCAGACGGTTTCGAATACCTGGCCGGCGGCGCGCTGCAGCAACTGCCGATGGTGGGGAATGTCACGGTCAATAACATCGATGCCTATGAAGGCGCGTGCCTGGGCGGCCTGGGGATTATTCAGGCGCCGCTGATCGGCGTCAGCGAGTTGCTGGCCAGCGGGCATCTGCACAGCCTGTTGCCGGATTATCTGCCACCGCCCATGCCACTCAGCTTGCTCTACGCCCAGCGCCGTCATCAGCCGCAGCGGGTGCGGGCATTTATGCAGTGGTTGGAGGCGTTGCTGGCCGAGCACACCGGCGCCTGAGAGCAGGCACCGGTAAGCGACGCGTTACTGGTTAAGCGGCAGGATGTCAAAGCCCTTGCGGTTATCGCTGACGATGCGGAAATTCTGCTGCGAACCCGGCTCAACCTTCACCGCCAGTTCACGACGCAGGCGGCCCATGCCGCACAAGGTGTCGTCCATCTCATCAATACCAATGCTCAGCACCCGCGTGCCGGTTGGTACCTGGAAACGCACCTGCTCACCCACGCCGATGCGCGCGGCCACCTTACGGTCGACCAGTACAGCGACATAGCAGCCGCCGCCCATGCCGCCGACATCACGATTGACCTGCAACTCTCCACCCTGCCCCAGCGGCTCCTGATAGCCCAACAAACGGTCCGCCGGCACGGGTTTGACATCCTCTGGCGCGGGCTTCCAGGACGAACAGCCGGCCAACAGCAACAGCGGTAAAACGGCACAAATCAATCGCATGGGAGCCCTCCATGGGCGCAGAAAACAGTAAAGAAAACCGCAAAACGGCTTGAGTATTGCCTCTGACGCGGCCGGCCTCAAGTGCAGACTGATGCGCCGCCGCAACCAGGCTTTTATCAACCCGCGATGCGCTTGAGCAGACGCGCCTGCAATGCTGCCAACTCTTCCGGCTCGGCCTTACCGCCGGCGTGCACGCTGAGCTTTTCGCCGACGTAGCGCGGCACGATATGCATATGAATATGGAATACCGTCTGCCCAGCCGGCGCGCCATTGAATTGCGCCACCTGCACCCCGGCTGGCTCCAGCTCGTCGATGATCACGCCCGTGAGCTTCTGCACCACGGCCATCACCTTGTTCAGGCTGTCGCCATCGATCTCCAGAATATTGCGCGCCGCCGAGCGCTTGGGGATTACCAAGGTATGACCGAAGGACTGCGGAAACACATCGAGGAAGGCCAGCACATCCTCATCCTCATACAACTTGTAGCAAGGGGCCTCGCCGCGGATGATCTGGGCAAAGATATTCTGGTTGTCGTATTCGCCGTGCAGGCTCATCGGGGGTTCTCCAGTGCGCGAGGGTTGAGATGGCCCCAACCATACCGATTTCTGCGCGCGGGGAAAAATCTGCAACCTGACCAAATGGCCAATCACCGTTATCCTGAGCCTTTCCGCCACCTCATTCGGAGCGTCCATGTCAGCCCTTACCGCTTACCCAATTACGCAAAAATGGCCCGCCCAGCACCCCGAGCGCCTGCAGCTGTATTCGCTGCCCACGCCAAACGGCGTCAAGGCCTCGATCATGCTCGAAGAGATCGGCCTGGCCTATGAGCCGCACCTGGTCAGCTTCGACAGCAACGATCAGCTCAGCGAAGAATTCCTCTCGCTCAACCCCAACAACAAGATCCCGGCGATCCTCGACCCCAACGGCCCAGGCGGCAAACCGCTGGCGTTGTTCGAGTCCGGAGCGATTCTGATCTACCTGGCGGAAAAGACCGGCCAGCTATTAGCCCAGGACCCCGCCACCCGCTATGAAACCCTGCAGTGGCTGATGTGGCAGATGGGCGGCATCGGCCCGATGTTCGGCCAGCTCGGCTTCTTCCATAAATTCGCCGGTAAGGACTACCCGGACAAACGTCCGCTCGACCGCTACGTAGCCGAATCCCAGCGCCTGCTCGGCGTACTCGACCAACGCCTGCAAGGCCGTAGCTGGATCATGGGCGAGGACTACAGCATCGCCGATATCGCCGTATTGCCCTGGGTACGAAACCTGGTGGGCTTCTACGAGGCCAGCGAGCTGGTGGAGTTCGAGCGCTTCAGCAATGTGCAGCGGGTGCTGCAAGCCTTTGTCGCTCGACCAGCGGTGATCAAGGGATTGGCCACGCCAGCGCGCGGTTAGAAGAACCGCCAGCAACCGATTCAATGCGTACCCAACAGCGTCACGAGAACTGATATGAACAACGCTCTTCAACAGCCAGCGGTGACAGCATGATCGAGGTAACCGAGCTTTCCATCGCCGAACTGCGCACCGCGCTCGAAGCCGGCCAGACCACGGCGGTCGAACTGGTGCAGGCCTACCTCGCCCGTATCGATACCTACAACGGCGCCGACACATCGACTCAACTCAACGCAGTCGTCGTGCCTAACCTTGAAGCACTGAAGGAAGCAGAAGCATCCGACGCACGCCGCGCCCGTGGTGAGACGCTCGGTCCGCTCGACGGCATCCCCTATACCGCCAAGGACAGCTACCTGGTCAAGGGCCTGACCGCCGCCTCCGGCAGCCCGGCCTTCAAGGACTTGGTTGCCCATCGCGATGCCTTTACCGTCGAGCGTCTGCGCGGCGCCGGGGCCATCTGCCTGGGCAAAACCAATATGCCGCCCATGGCCAACGGCGGCATGCAGCGCGGCGTCTATGGCCGGGCGGAAAGCCCGTACAACGCGGCCTACCTTACTGCGCCCTTCGCCTCGGGCTCATCCAACGGCGCCGGCACGGCCACTGCCGCCAGTTTTGCCGCTTTTGGTCTGGCTGAAGAAACCTGGTCCAGCGGTCGCGGCCCAGCCTCGAATAATGGCCTGTGTGCCTACACGCCGTCGCGCGGGGTGATTTCGGTGCGCGGCAACTGGCCGCTGACGCCGACCATGGACGTGGTGGTGCCCTATGCGCGAACCATGGCCGATCTGCTCGAAGTGCTCGACATCGTGGTCGCCGATGACCCGGACAACCGTGGTGACCTCTGGCGTCTGCAGCCCTGGGTCGCGATCCCGAAGGCCTCCGACGTGCGTCCAGCGGCCTATGCCGACCTGGCCGCCACGGCCGATGCCCTGGCCGGCAAACGCTTTGGTGTACCGCGTATGTTTATCAACAAGGATGACGCCGCCGGCACCAGCGAAAACCCAGGCATTGGCGGCCCGACTGGCCAACGCATCAAGACCCGGCCTTCGGTAATCGTTCTGTGGGAAGCCGCACGTAAGGCGCTGGAAGCCGCCGGCGCCGAAGTGATCGAAGTGGACTTCCCGCTGGTCTCCAACTGCGAAGGCGACCGTCCCGGCGCGCCGACCGTTTACAACCGTGGCATTGTCACGCCAGAGTTTTTGCATGACGAGCTGTGGGAGCTGAGCGGCTGGGCCTTTGACGACTTTCTGCGCGCCAATGGCGACCCAAAGCTGAACAAGCTGGCCGACGTCGACGGCCCGCAGATATTCCCCCACGACCCCGGTACCCTGCCCAACCGCGAAGGCGACCTGGCCGCAGGCATGGATGAATACGTCAACATGGCCAAGCGCGGCCTGAAGAACTGGGAGCAGATCGAAACCCTGCCCGACGGCCTGCGCGGCCTGGAACACACCCGCAAGCTCGACCTGGAAGACTGGATGGATAACCTCGGCCTCGACGCCGTACTGTTCCCCACCGTCGCCGACGTCGGCCCGGCGGATGCCGACGTCAATCCAGCGTCTGCGGATATCGCCTGGAGCAACGGCGTCTGGGTGGCCAACGGCAACCTCGCCATCCGCCACCTGGGCGTGCCCACCGTCACCGTGCCGATGGGCGTGATGGCCGATATCGGCATGCCCATCGGCCTGACCTTCGCCGGCCGCGCCTACGACGACTCCGCCCTGCTGCGCTTTGCCGCCGCCTTCGAGTCAACCGGCTCGAAGCGCTTAGTACCGCCACGTACGCCGCCACTGTCGCGCGGGTGAAAGCAAAACGGGATTGGCGCGCAAGGCGTCAATCCCGTCGCTGTATCTCTGTTAATGTGCACCCGTTGTGCGGAATCAAAGCAGCACAGCCAACCAGGCAGAAAGTAGCAGCCCACATGCCAGTATCTGGTTCAGACGCCTAAGCGCTTGGGGCGAACCCAGCGCCCGCGCACTGCCCACACCGAGCAACGCCCACAGTGTCATGCACGGCACGGAAACCAGCAGGAACACCAGCGAGAGAAGTGCAACCTGCAGACGCTTATCGCCCTCGCCAACAAAAACGCTGACCACTGCCACCGCCATCATCCAGACCTTGGGGTTAACCGCCTGCAGGGCGGCAGCACTGGCCACACTTATGCGCTGTTCGCGGGGTACTGCCGCGTCAGGAGATGGCGGCGTGCTGTCGTAAATCTGCCAGGCCAGCCAACTCAGCCATAGCACGCCGAGCCACGTCATGGCCTGCTGCACCCACGCCAATTGAAGCAGCGTTTCACCCACACCAAGGCCGACGGCCAGCACGATAGAAGCCGCCGCAACACAGGCGCCCAGAATGATCGGCAGCGTGGCACCCAGCCCATGACGCGAGCAGTAGCTCAACACCAGAATATTGGTCGGTCCCGGGGTAATCGAGGCCATAAAGGCAAAGAGCATAAAGGGCAGCAACGATTCCATGGCTCAGCCCCCCACGAGGCGCAACGAGACAGGGAAAGCGAGCGGTGATAAAGGCATGGCATGGACTCCTGAGTGTCAAAAGAAGGTCCATGGTTGCAAGTCGGCAGGAGTCAGTCTGGAAGGTTTGAGCAACGCTTGCGGTAATCCGCTGGCGTGAGTTGATAGGCGCGGCGAAACCAGCGACCCAGATGGCTTTGATCAGCGAATCCAAGCGCACTGGCCACCACAGCCGGCAACTCGCCCTGGGCCAACAACTGACGCGCCTTGGCCAGACGCAGCTGGATCAGATAAGCGTGAGGGGCCAGGCCAAAGGCCCCCTTGAACGCGCGGGTCAAACGAAAGCGGTCAACCGCACAGACGTGTGCTAGATCATCCAGTCCCACGTCCTCGTAGACATGTGCATGCAGGTAATCACGCGCAACCTGGGCCACCAACGGCAGACGCGGATCACGGGCGTGGCGTTTGCGCCAATCGAGGTGGTCAGTAAGCGAGTCGAGCAAGGTGTCGAGGGCACTCTGGCGCACGATCCGCAAATCCCCTTCATGAAATGCCCGGAAAGCTTGATTGATGGCCGTGGACAGCCGCGCATCTTGGCTCAGGGTGGCGGCAAAGCCCAGCTGGCTATTGGCCGGCGCGTGCTCAAACAGCCCGTGCAGTTCCCTTTCCACCCAGCGCGGTTCGAGGTACAGCATGGCGTAGGTAAAACCCTCTTCGGTGGGCGCATGCCCATCGTGGATCTCCCCTGGCTCCAGCATAAACACCTTGCCCGGCGTACTGAGATGGCGCACACGCCGGCAATTGAATTGCTGCACGCCATGCTCCGTAACCCCGACCAGAAAACTGTCATGCCAATGCGGATCGTAGGCATGGCCCTGAAAATGGGCACGAATGGATTCAATCCCGGTATCGGCATCCTGGGACAGTTCAATCCAGTTGCGTGTTTCCACGAATGACTCCAGAGGTAGCAATTCAGGCTGATCTCACACGCGACTAAATTACTGCGTTATGCGAACCCACGTTTAGAAGATTTGTGCAGGCCCCGCGGCTTCCATTGGTGGCTTAAGCCAACGTTGGCCCGGCGGATGCGGACGTGAATCCTGTGTCTGCGGATATCGCCTGGAGCAACGGCGTATGGATATCAAACGGTAACCTGGTCATCCGCCACCTCGGCGTGCCCGTAGCCTGACCTTCGCCGGCCGCGCCTACGATGATTCCGCCCTGCTGCGCTTTGCCGCCGCCTTCGAGTCGACAGACTCGAAACGCCTGACGCCGCCACCCACCCCGCCGCTTTCGCGCGGTTAACGCCGCACACAATAAAGCCTCTCATGTGAGCGGCTTTATTGTGTGCACTCAGGTCAACGGCTCGCTGTGCGAACCGAGATGGCTTAGGCCACGCAAACTGAGTGAAACGATAGCCGGCGCGCTATCAGCTGGCGCGCTGTTTAGAGATTTGAAATCGAAGAAATAGATTGTCACTGGCTGAAAAAACGGCCAACAGCTGCCGGTCATGAAGAGCGGAAATTGATCCAAAGCGGTCATTGTCCAACGTTTGGTTAAGGGGCGGGCTTTAGCCCGTCCCAGTGAGCGAAGCGAACGATTTGAACCACTAGTTAGGGCGGTCGAATTTGAGCCACACGGCGTAAAACACTAGTGCTCCGATTAGGCCGTGCAGCGCAAAAAATAACACGCTCTCGCCATAAGTCAGCCAAGCATAAATTGTTGGAGCACCGTTGAGATATGTTTCGACGTATGTGCCATGCCAGTTCTGCCCGGCTGAATAGCCTTCAAGCTGTTGCGGCCAAGAGAATGCGGCCGGCAAGGCCCCCAGAAAAGCGCCGGAGAGTGAAGTTGAAACCCATGTCAAATGGTTGAAGCGCTGAAGAATTAGGAAGGTAGGAATTCCTAGAAGAAGCACAGCTGCAGCCGCCACCACTACAACTGCTAAGAACATAAAGCCGATGCCATGGAGCGGGCCAGACGAGGAGACTAAATCTGGCGCTAAACGCGCAATAAGTACAAGCGGCTGAACTAACACTGCAACTAGTGCGGCAATCCAAATATTCATATAGCCCTAACGTTTGGTTAAGGGGCGGGCTTTAGCCCGTCCCAGTGAGCGAAGCGAACGGTTTGAACCAGTAGTTAGGGTTCAGCATTGCACACTAAACCGCTTTTAGCTCATCTGTCTCTTCTCTAGGTGCATCGCCTGGGAAGAGAGTTTCAATTATTTTGTTGGTGCGTATGAATATGACTTGCCAGCTAAATGGTGCAGTACCAGAGGGAAGCAATTCCTCTAATTTTTCTTGCAGCTCGTTTCTGAGCTTAATTATGTCACTGCTTGGCGCAGTGTCATTTACTTTAATGGTTAATCCTAGTTCGTTAAAGTACCCAGCAAAATGACTTTCGACAGCAAGCACGAACGGTCTAGCCGCAATAGCCTTGGTTTCAGAGTAAGCAGCCTCTTCCAGAGATATGTGGCCTACTTGCCTTTGCTTCTGTTTGGACTGACGCTTGCTCATGTGTGAGCCCTAACGATTAAGCTAAGGGGCCGGCTTTAGCCGGTCCCAGTGAGCGAAGCGAACGATTTGAGCGCATTGTTATGCGCAACTCAACTTGGTGATTGCCGCTTTAAGGGACTCAGTTATGGTCCTCATTTTCTGCACATCAAGTCGGATTTCCTCACCGTGCCCGAACCATTTGAATACCTTTAATTTATTAAAGTCTTCATAGCCACGACCTAGGTAATGGATTATTGCGTGGCGATAATGACGTAGGTCACCAAGTTCATCGACTTTAAGGTCGTCAGGTTTTTTGTCTAGGTGTTTAGCAATTAGACTTCGGTAGCGATGTTCCCAGAAACTATAAATTGTGACCAATGCCATTCGTGCCGCCCATTGCTCATTATGGCCACCTGGCCAATTTCTGTATTTATAGTCGCGGACGGTAATAGAGTGAGCAATTTCTGACGGTTCACCAATGGAATAAGTAAGTTGTTTTAAGTCAAGTTCATACCTTGCTTTGTCAAGATTACCTTCCAAGCCCTCAAGCGCTTCTTCATTCTGTCGTTGAATTTCTGATACGCCTAAGTGGAAGCCATAAGTGGCATCAAAGTAAACGCCGAAAAGCCTATCAATTATCTCAATGTATTCGTCTATAGGGTTCATGGTGTTGTGCATAACGTTTGGTTAAGGGGCGGGCTTTAGCCCGTCCCAGTGAGCGAAGCGAACGATTTGAACCACTTGTTAGGCGGCAGATTAGAAGGTGACATAAAGCCCTTTATTTAAGGCAGCAGCCTGCAAAAGGCCTGCTATAAATGGCTCCAGACTTTGATGCCCAACTTGTTGCAGTATCTGCAGCGACAGGCAAACTTCTTCTGGGCGCTGAAAATAGGCGCCCATTCTGCCTGGATCAAAAGCTGTCCCAGCCTCAGCCAATGAGGTTCCTAGCAGGGCAGCCTTCTCTAAGGCAGATAAGCTCTCTGAGAGAGCCCCCCACTCCTCAGACAGCCCAAAATCTTCAGTTGGTTGGTAATAGCGGGTTAACGCAAAGTCGCCAAGCTCCTGAACATCGCCGACGGATATCTGAGAACGCCAATTTTGAGGAAGTGGCTCTCCCTCATAAGGATCTTTAATTGCCCCAAGATGTATTTCAATAAATGCCACTAGAGGTTCAGTTTCATTTCGTTGAAGAGCAAGACGTAACGTTGGCAGCAGCTCGTGCTGAAATTTTAACCAATCAAAAATGAAAGCTTTGTGCGAGAAGCTCAAGTTTGTGCCTCCTGACGCCTAACGTTTGGTTAAGGGGCGGGCTTTAGCCCGTCCCGAGTGAGCGCAGCGAACGGCTTTGAACCAATTGTTAGAGGAATATCCTCTTGCCTAATTTCGATTGGCCCTGCAATTTTGATTTTTTCTAGCGCGTCATTCAGTAGTTCATTTCTTTTTATGGCAAAAACATCTTGAATGTAAATGCTGCTTAAACACTGGGTTAATGAACTCCAGATTACAGCTTTAGGTGTTTTTATTAGAAGGTTAACGCCTTCAATAATTTCGTTATTTGATGAAATTCTTTCTAGACGGAGGTTTAAGGCAGAATGGAGGCTTTTCTGTTTTTCTTTGGTTAGGCTTGAGAAATATTTTTCCAGAGAAAATGTTACATTCGACGCGTTGTGCACAAGCATATTCCTGAGCTCCGAGAGCTCGGATATAAATCGCCTTTCTGCTTTACTTAGCAGTTTGAGGGCCGAGATAAAGGCAGCTTTTCCACATTTTTTATTGCTCATATCGAGATGCGCAAATATGTCGCCGAGTTCGTACTTACCAAAGTAATGGCAAAGCATATCTGCACACGCGGATTCCAATAATGCGTGCGACTTGATGATGAGAGACCAATCATCTTCATTGATAAGGCTGTCGATGAATCCTTTAGGAAGGCCGAAAGCTTCCTCAAGAGCAGCAAGGTCATCGATGCCTTGTTTCATCGTCACGCGTAATTCCTCTAACGTTTGGTTAAGGGGCGGGCTTTAGCCCGTCCCAGTGAGCGAAGCGAGCGATTTGAACCACTAGTTAGGTTTCTGGTGCGCCGAAGCCATTGAAAAAGTCATAGTCCTTAAGTAGGAATTTATTTGGCGTAAACTCCATATATTCGTACTTCTTTGGATTATCATCTAGCTGTTTCGATTTTATTATTTTGCCTGTGAGAATGTTAAAGTCTCTTACTTCGCTGAGTTGCGGGTCTTCACAGTGCTGATAGTTAAATATTTTAAGACCAATAAGGCGCCAGGTTTTTTTGTAAAGCTTGAATTGATGCGTTGCGGCTTCAATGTCGCAAGCAGTTTTCGCATTGTTTTGAATAAAAATACTGCCGTTCTTTATCTCCATATTTTCCAGCCAGCAGCATCCCATACCTGCTATAGGTGATTCTCTTGATGAGACTGCGAGAGAATATTTTCCTGGCTTTTCTAGAATTAGAACATGTAATTGATTGTACCTTTCAAATTCGCGCGGTTTTGTTTTAACCACTATTGCTAAGTCTTTAAGATTGTCTCCATTTAAGTCGCCTTCTGCGACTAAGTAATGGGCGCTCGCATGAGGAATGGACTTTATAAACTCTTCTGCGTTTTTATAATTTTTAGAGCTTGCAAGCGTAAAATTGCACATCACAGTTAATATGAATATTGATGCTGCGCAGATGAGCTTCATGGCAGTAACCTAACGTTTGGTTAAGGGGCGGGCTTTAGCCCGTCCCAGTGAGCGCAGCGAACGGTTTGAACCAGTTGTTATGCGTGTCCTTTGAGGCGCGCTAAAAATTTATCGGTGGAGCGATGATTAGGAATTTTTGAGTAAAACCCAAGTGACTCGTTTTGAGGCATTATTTGAGCGTCGTGAATTAGGATGTTGATAAATTTTTGCGATTTTTCTAGAAGCAGCCTGACATTTGAAACGGTAATCTCTGCTTCTGTTGCCTGGAATCCAAGCATTTCTTCAAGACCAAAGTGACCGACGTGTTTGTTTCTGAATTTTTTTAAATTCATATTTTCTACGAGATTGAATATCTCATTTTTGAGAGCGATTGCGCTGGCGCTAAGCTTGCTTTCATTTTTTTCAATCAGGTTTTTAAGCGACATGTTCTCGTTGCCGCAGGTTCTGCTTGGGTCTGAAAATAGTGCGGCGCACCCGATTATAATATGGGTGCGTAAGGCGTTTTTTATTGAGTTGCCGATCTCGTGGAAATTATTAATTGTGATTTCTGCATTATTTTTTTCTGCAAATAGCCCCTCGTAAACATCAAGGGTAGTTTGAAGCTTCGCGATAACTGATACCATTTTCAGAATCTGTGGCATAAACCACCTTTCGCATAACGTTGGAATTAAGGCCGCGGCTGTAAGCCGTCGCGCCTTGAATGACTTGTTATGTGCGGCCAGCTACGGGAACAGCCGCACCTCTTAAATTCTTTGACCTTCAATGTGCCGGGATTCTGAAAGAGCAAAACCGCGGCCAAGATTAACCCTGAATAGTGGCGAAGCGGTAGCCGGAGCAACTGAAAAAACTACAGACTTTTATTAACTCGAAGCCCAACACGGATGGATTGTGCGCAAGACTCGAAAACAAGCGCCACATTAAAAAAGTGAATCTGGAGAAAAAGCACATAACGATTAAGCTAAGGGGCGGGCTTTAGCCCGTCCCAGTGAGCGCAGCGAACGGTTTGAACCAGTTGTTATACGGCACTCTTCAACTTATCCAATTCGTCAGCCCTCAGTATTTTTGGGGTTACTCGAGGTAAACCTGAAGAGTTAAAAAGAGGAGATTTTCTGTACCGTCCGGTGACGCGGTTCGTGACCACGATCCATATGAAGCGAACTAAAACCCCCAGAAGCCCACGTTGCTTTGGCTTCGCTTGGCCTAAGGCGGTGTCAGTATTTAAAACTGCAACGTCTGCTCCAAAGTCTTTATCCATTTGCTGGCGGTCAAGGCAGCTGTGAATAAGCCCAATGAATGCCGCTTTTCTGCTGGCCATAGTATTGCCAATAGGCGTTCCGCAACATGCTGCATACCAGCGGATCATACCGTTTTCGCTGAGGCGTACTGCCGATAGGAGATCTTCTCCTTGGCAGAAACTCACGCGCTGTTGAGCTACTTGGACGATCTCGGTTCCGCCTTGTTCGTCTAGCACAAAAGTAGCTTTACCAAGAAAATGTGCGAACGCTCGACAATCCGTGCAATAGCATATGAGACGATTACTGGTTCCAATGCTTTCGAGTTTGCCTTTAACGGCACCACACTTACATTGAATTGGATGCATAGATATCACCATTCCTTGGCCAGGTTACGATAAGCGCTGTGCTGTATAACGTTTGGTTAAGGGGCGGGCTTTAGCCCGTCCCAGTGAGCGGAGCGAACGGTTTGAACCACTAGTTAGGTGTGCGTTTACGCCGACCATATTTTTTCTGCAGACTTTTCCATTGCATGTGTTCGTGCCACCGTAACCAGAGGCAAATGGCAATAGCGATGGCGCAAGCCATTATGAAAGCAAGAAAGCCATACCAGTTAAACTGTACAAGCCAGAAAGTTCGATAAGTTTCTAGCCCTTTCCCAGCGATAACCATGTTGATGGCTGTATAGGTCATGTGAAATAGCCATAAGATGCCACCTAGGCCACAAATGGAAATGCCATATGTGATCAAGTTACTACTGGTGTTTGCCTGGCTAGGTTTCGCAGGTTCTTCCATGAGTGCACCTAACGTTTGGTTAAGGGGCGGGCTTTAGCCCGTCCCAGTGAGCGAAGCGAACGATTTGAACCAGTTGTTAGGTGCTTAAGTCGACATCATCCCAGGATACTTCACGATGTAATACCCATTCTAAAAAATGACGCCGTTGTTGAACTACTCCGGGGTGGAACGGAGCAGGATCGTTGCCTTCCAGCTGGCTACTACGTGCGTGCCAGTGAGAGCGATAAAATAAATCTAGTTTTTTATAGATTTCGTCGTGACTTCGTAGTTGGAATTTTCCATAGAACTCACTTGCGCTTTCATTGTTCCGAAGACTGGGGAGCCATGAGGCAAGTGAGTTTGATATTTCTTGAACTGGCAATAAGTCACTGGCCAAACCACCAGCCCAAGCTGCTGCCCACAGGCATTCAATTTGCCACTTGAGTTGGTTCTTAGTTTCTTCGTTTGGTTCGGCCTCACCCTCAATAATTTTTCTTTCTTCTAGGGTTAGTGAATCCATAAGATCGTTTTCGATCAGCCATTTACGTGCAATCGCTATCGGAGCACTGAACGCAATATTTACAAAAATATTAAGAACCAACGCTCGGGCCGCAACTTTTGCTGAGTCGCGCAGCGAAATATCTTCAAGGCCTAATGAGGGGAGCCAGTCGCAAGTTTTTCCGCCTTGCGACAATACATAAGTTTCAGACTCTATCTTGACTAGTGAAAGGTCTAGCAAGGTTGCACCTAACGTTTGGTTAAGGGGCGGGCTTTAGCCCGTCCCAGTGAGCGCAGCGAACGGTTTGAACCAGTTGTTAGGCGTGATTAGATGGTAAGATGCAGACTTCCGATGAAGAATACAATACGTAACAAGGAGATTTTTCATGCAGCTGGCATTCCCTATTGAACGAAAAATCTTAAACATAAGGGTGCGACTTACTATTCTGTTGCTTCTCGCGGTAATTTTCACATCGTCGTGCTCGATAAATCCAAGCAACCTACCTCCTGCTCGAGAATTGAAGGAGTTCAACCTTGTTCGCGATTACGTTTATCCATTTGAGTTCGGCACTACGAAAAAATGGGGGCTAAACAGCGGCGTATACAGATCGACCTGGGAAAATGAGAGAGGGGTTTACTATACGGGCGGAATAGGAAGTTTTGCAGCAAATCCTCATAGCGTTGGTGGCATATTCGTACCTTACTCAGGATTTAAAAATGACTACTATTTATTTGCTATAAATGGAGGTAGCAAATCTATATGTCAAGGAGCTGCGGAAGCCGGTGTTGTCCCTCAGATGATTTATATTTTTGATAGAGGGCGAATGATCGAAACTCCTGGGCAACGATTGCCTGATAGACTTATTGATGACATCAAAATTTCAGATGCTGACTCAGCAGTGCTATCAAGTCTCAAGAAGATCAAGTTATGGGAAGGGTGTGATTCATTCGAATCAGAATAGACGTAACTCCTCAGTAGATAGGAGAAAGCGGTGGAAGCTCGATTGGATGCCTAACGTTTGGTTAAGGGGCGGGCTTTAGCCCGTCCCAGTGAGCGAAGCGAACGGTTTGAACCATTTGTTAGGCCTCAAGAATAGGCGCTATAACGGATATTCATCGTGCCTAGTTACAACGGGAATATCCCCGTCGCTTTTGAGGACGTGCTCAACGATATTAATTATTTCCAATACATCCTTGGTTGAATCAATATTTCGGAATTTTGACCAAGACCACTTTTTAGCTTTTTGTATAGAAGGCATTAGTGCATACCTCTCGGGGTTTTCATGTGCGTCTGGGTCTGAATAAATGCACAGCGCCATTTTGAAGTCGTTGCGAACAACTTCAAGCCACCAACCCCAATCTTCGTTGCAAAAGAAAGGCACGTTAATTCCTGCTTTAGGAAGCTCAGTTTCCAGGTATTGGCAGAGTGCCTTTCCATACATGCGCTCGTTAGTGATTTCCTTATCTTCTCCGTCGAGAGTCGGGAATTTTTTAGTCTCAATGAGAAGGCAGGATTGTGGAATCACTAGGTTATCCCTCTGGGGCCTAACGTTTGGTTAAGGGGCCGGCTTTAGCCGGTCCCAGTGAGCGCAGCGAACGGTTTGAACCAATTGTTATGCGCATGCTACAACCCATTTGCAATAGCTTTTTGAATTATAGGTGCTACGGATTCTTTGTTGATTCCGCGATCAATGCAGTACTTTGACTCAAGCCAGTTTGATAATTGCTTTTGCCCTTTGCTTGCATTGCATGAGCAGCAGCAAAGCGAGATATTTTCTCGGGTAATTATCTTTGCGTCATTGATTATGTGCTCCCAGCTGGCGCACGTTTTCTTTGAGACTTTGGCGGTTGTGAACTCTACGCTGCAATAAACGCATTTTTTGTCCCTTTCGCGGACTTCCTTTTCGAGCCAACTTGGGATGTTCCAACTATTTGCCATGTAGTTGCCTTGAGCGCTTGTGCATAACGTTTGGTTAAGGGGCCGGCTTTAGCCGGTCCCGAGTGAGCGAAGCGAACGGCTTGAACCAGTTGTTAGCGGTGATGTGCACCACTATATTGATGCGCTTGGGAAGAACTCTTGGCACCATAACTGAAATTCTTTTGTGTTCTTTATTCTGTATTTTCCTTTTCGAGGTTGATTGACCTCAATTGGGGTTCCGGACACAAGAGTGGATTGCAATATTCTTAGGTGCTTCTCTAACGCACCAATTGAGCTAACGTTTCCGTAAATTTCTGCATCAATCAGGGCTGCGAAACCACCCTCAGAAACGGTGCCACTTCGAAGCTCTTTTTCGTGCTCAGCTAATGTGGCCATGACATTACCGCTAACGTTTGGTTAAGGGGCGGGCTTTAGCCCGTCCCAGTGAGCGCAGCGAACGGTTTGAACCACTTGTTAGGTTGCACTAGCGCGGGCTTCTACTTGCTCTTAGCTTTTTGAGTTCTTCTGCGTCCTTAGGACTCATAACTAGTGATGGAGCTATGGCTTGAAATTCTTTGATTTCCTCAGCGGCTAGCTGGCGCCCTGATTGCTGTTCAATTGATGCAATCAAATCATTTATATCTGGAATGGTCACAATTGTGAGCCCATCTGGATTGGGTCTAATTGCTAGCTCGCCGTAAGCGCCAGAGTCCCCCAATGCTAAGGGAACGTTTGGGCCTTTGACTGAAGGAGGCGTAGGTTTCTTTGGGGAGCTTGGCAAGGGGAGTGTTCCAACGAATTCTTGAAGCTTCCGAATAGATAGAAAATTTATGATTTCGTTTTCGTCGGTGGTGCCAGAAATTCTTTTTAGTTCTGAATCATTAATGGAAACATCAAGTTCGCTTTCAACTGCCATGATGACTTCAATAAAATCCAGATTGTCAGCAGGTGAAATTTGCTTGGAAAATGGCAAGTCAATATTCACCTGTGACCCTGAAATTTCAAGCACCTTAGCTGTTTGATTCAGGACAGATTCTGCTGCGACTTTCTTTGCTTCCGATAATGGAAGGTTTTTTTCAATCGCTACGGCCATAAAAGGAAGGCACATCAATAAGATGGTGATAATTTTAAGAGTGTTCATTGTGTAACCTAACGTTTGGTTAAGGGGCGGGCTTTAGCCCGTCCCAGTGAGCGAAGCGAACGGTTTGAACCAGTTGTTAGCTTACGTGAACACGTTACTCATTTCGGCCTTGAGTAGTTCTTTGGCAGCATTTTTAGCGAGTGCGCCATGTGCGGCAATAATAGCCTCAAAATCGAGGGTTAAAAGAGCCTCAAAATCTTTTTTGAGCGTTTCTCCTTTTGGTGTTACGCGCTTCAGCCAAGGCCCCCCAATGTTTAGACCATTTTTGAAACCTAGCAACTTAAAGGCGAATTTTGTAAACCACGAGAAATAGCTCCAATCAGAATGAAACTGAATGCTGTCGGTGGTTATTAATAATTTGTGCTCTTTAATGAGAAGCGCCGCTTCTGGAAAAATGGAAGATTCAAAAATGAAAAATTCGGAATTGCTGATAGGGCCAGGAGTGCTTGAATTGATAATTTTTGTTGGGTTTGGTGATTTGTATGTTTCCTGACCTTGCTGAGCCCAGAACTCGCATTTATATCTGTTTAGGTAGAATTCATCGTCAAGACCGTGAAAGTCACCAAGTCTGATTATTTTGCTCACCTTGCCAAGTAGTTCCAGAGCCGCAAGGCCTTCCTCGTTCATGCGAACTGGATTAATTAATGTTAGCTCTTGGCCGCTTTGTAGAATGACCATGTTTCTGTTCATTCTCATTCCGGGCCCCATCTTAATACTGCCATGCAGCATAAATACGCCAGGGTATAAATTCTGTATTTGATCGTGTGGATATGCTGGCGGATACATTACTCTTCCTTAAGTAAGCTAACTATAAATAGACACCAAATGGTGTGGTAACGCGTTCACGGGTTTGGTGGATAACATTCCTTGCCATCTTTGCTTCCCTTTCTAGTCCGGGTGTTGCAGCGGTCGGATGATCGTATAAAGAGTTATGCATCATGGATGGATAGCCACGTTAGCTCGTGCGGGTGCGCGAACGAATTCGCTTCAGACACTACTTGATACGCGCTGAGCAAGTCCATTCCCAGTGACTGCTTTTGGCCGACAGCAACCCTTTGTAACAGGCAGCCACCGGCCATAACTGGCCTCTCACGGTGAGGCTGTGCATCTGTAATCGTCACATCGGTTTGTCAGGCTCGCTCACCCGACTCAATGACACGTGTTCCTGTGAGCTGCGTGTGAGTTGCCGCAGCCACTGGACGACGTCATCCAGGTAGGTAAAGACCACCGGAATCACCAGCAGGCTCAATAGGGTCGAGGTTATCAGCCCGCCGATCACGACGATGGCCATGGGTGAGCGAAAACTTGGATCAGCGCCCAGGCCGAGGGCAACCGGTAGCATCCCCGCGCCCATGGCGATGGTCGTCATGGTGATGGGCCGGGCGCGCTTGCTGCAGGCGTCGATGATCGCGTCCCACCGCGCCAGGCCGTAGTCGCGGCGCGCGAGGATGATGTAGTCGATCAGCAGAATCGAGTTCTTGGTGGCGATACCCATCAGCATGATTAGGCCAATCATCGATGGCATCGACATCGCGGTTCCGTTGAGGAACAGGGCCACAAACGCGCCAGGAATCGACAAAATAGGTGCGGCCAGAATGGTCAGCGGCTGCATGAAGTCCTTCAGCAGCAGCACCATCACCATGTAGATGCACACCACGCCCGTCAGCATGGCCAACCCGAAACCCATAGCAAGTTCGCCCATCGCCTCGGCATCGCCACTGGAGGTGTGCAGCACGCCCGCCGGCAGGCTTTGCAGGCTGGGCAGCGCCAGCACCGCCTGCTCGATATCGCCCAGCGCTTCGCCGTTTAGCTCGATCTCGAAGTTGATGTTGCGCATGCGGTCATAGCGGGTGATTTCCGAAGGGCCGCTGCCGATATCAAGGGTTGCGACGTTCTCCAGCGGCACCGGGCCGCGCGCGCCGGGGACCGGGAGGCGCTTGAGCAGCTCGAAGTCGCCGCGGGCGGCATCGTTAAGCCGTACGACCACAGGCACCTGCCGTTCGCTGAAGCTCAGCTTGGCCAGCTCCTGATCGTAATCGCCGGTCGTGGCGACGCGCAGGGTGTCGGCGATGTCTGCCGAGGTAACCCCCAAATCCGCCGCACGGGCAAAATCTGGCCGCACGATCAGCTCAGGGCGAACCAGGCTGGCAGTCGATATGACGGCGCCCACACCAGGGATCGTGCGCAGCTCGCGTTCCACCTGCTGCGCGTGGCGGGTCAGTACACCACCGTCCTCACCCGCCAGCACCAGCACATAGTTTTCCGAACCGCCCATGCCCACCTTGACGCGCACGCCGGGCAATACGGCCAACGCGTCGCGCAGCTGGCGTTCGATCTGCTGCTTGGTCAGCCCGGGGCGCTCATCGCGGTGCGTCATGTTCAGCGTCAGAACTGCGGTACGCACATTTCCAGCGGAGCTTCCGGGCGCTTCGACGGGGTCGCCACTGGCCGCGCTCGCGCCGATGCCGGTGTACACCATCTTCACGTGCTGATTGTGCGCGACGATCCTGCGCGCGCGCTCGGCAAGTACGAGGCTGTCGTTCAGCGTGCTGCCGGGTGCGAGCGTCAAGGTGACCTGGGTCTGCCAATCGTCATCGGGCGGAATGAAGGTGCCGGGCAACGACGCCGCGAGCAGCAGCCCACCGATGAAAAATGCCGCCGCTGCCGCAACCGTCAGGACGCGGTGGCGCAAACACCACCTCGCCCAAGATAAGTAGAGAGTCATCCAGCGCGAGGCCTTTTCCGCCTGCTGCTTCGGTACCCGCAGCAGGTAAGCCGCCATCATCGGCGTAAGCATTCGCGCCACGAGCAGGGAAAAGAACACCGCGATCGCCGCCGTCCAACCGAACTGGACGAAGAACTTGCCGACGGTGCCGCTCATAAATGCGGTGGGCAGAAACACCGCAATCAGCGTGAAGGTGGTCGCCACCACCGCCAGGCCGATCTCGTCGGCTGCCTCTATCGCGGCCTGGTAAGGCGTCTTGCCCAGGCGCATATGCCGCGCGATGTTTTCGATCTCGACAATCGCATCGTCCACCAGAATGCCGATCACCAGGGACAAGGACAGCAGCGTTACAGTATTGAGTGTGAACCCCAGCCAGTACATCACCGCGAAGGTCGGGATCGCCGACAGCGGCAGCGCCACGGCGACGACAAAAGTCGCCCGCCAGTCGCGCAGGAAGAGAAACACCACCAGCACGGCAAGCGCTGCCCCTTCATAGAGCAGCCACATCGAGCCGTCGTAGTTCTCCACTACCATGTCGACGGAGTTGAATGCCTCGGTGACGGTCATTTCCGGGTGTTTGGCCTTGAGCTCATCAAGCGCGGCACGCACGCCGTCGCCAACATCCACCTCACCGGCGCCACGGGCGCGGTCAATCTCGAAACCCACCACCGGCTTGCCATTCAGCAGCGCGGCCGAACGCGGTTCGGCGACCGTGTCGGAGACGCTGGCAACCTGGTCGAGCCTGACACGACGGCCGTCGTTCAGCGTGATTTCCAGGGTGGCGATCTCCTCAGCCGACTGCACGGTGGCGAGGGTGCGCACCGTCTGCTCGCCGCCGCCCAGGTAGGCCCGGCCGCCAGAGGCTTCCTGCTGCACCTGGCGCAGCTGGCGCGAGATATCCAGGGCCGTGGTGTTCAGCGCGAGCAGCTGCGCCGGGTCCAGCGCAATGCGCACCTCGCGGGTGACGCCGCCAACCCGGGTGACTGCACCGACGCCGGGAACGGCGAGCAATGCCTTGCTGATGTCGTGGTCGACGAACCAGGACAGGGCCTCATCGTCCATGCGCGTCGACGCGACCGTGTACGTCAGGATCGGCGAACCGGCGACTACCATCTTTCTGATTACCGGGTCGCGCAGGTCGGCCGGCAGATCGGCACGCACTCGAGCCACCGCGTCACGCACATCGTCCAATGCTTCCTGGGTCGACTTCTCGAGGCGAAACTCGACTGCGATATCCGCGGTGCCGTCGGCCAGGGTGCTCTGGATATGTTTAACGCCTTGCACCGTCGCCAGCGAATCCTCGATCTTGCGCGCGACATCGTTTTCCAGCTGCGCAGGCGAGGCACCCGGCAATTCGGCCGTGATGGTGATCACCGGCAGGTCGATGTCGGGAAACTCCTGGACCTTCATCATGCTGAAACCCATCAGGCCGGCGAACGTCAGCAGGATGAACAGCAGAATGGCCGTGGTTGGATTGCGGATCGACCAGGACGAGACGTTCAGGTTCATTGCTCACCCCCGCCCACATTCAGGCTGACGGGCGCGGCATCTGCAGCCGAGGTCACCGGATCATCACGTAAGGCCGGTGGCTCCTCGACGACGCGAACAACATCGCCGTCGCCAAGAAATCCACCACCGGCCACAACCACCTGGCCGGCTGCATCGATGCCGTCGGTAATCTCGATGCGCTGCCCTAGCCGCCGCCCAACCGTCACCTTGGCCTGCACGACCCTGGAGTCCGCCCCGACACGCAGCACGTAGCTGAAGCCGTCGCGCAGTAACACCGCGCTTTGCGGCAAGGTCATCGCCTGGTCGCTACTGATCTCGAACTCGCCACGGGCGAACATGCCGGCATGCGCCGGACTGTCCGTAGGCAAGTCGACATACACCAGGCCATTGCGGGTTTGCGTATCGACCATCGGCGCGATCATCCGCAGCCGGCCTTCCACCATTTGGTTATCGGCCAGCCGCACCTGCGCGACCTGGCCGGGCTGCAACCGGGCAAGGTCCGCTGCAGCCACCTCGGCGCGCCATTCGAGACGTCGGCCGCGAATCAGGCGAAACAATTCCTGCCCCGCCGGCAGCACAGCGCCCACCGTGGCGCTTCGGGATGAAATCACGCCATCGTCAGGCGCCAGCACGCGGGTCTGGATCAGACGAAGACGCTGGGTTTGCTCGGTCGCTCTAGCGGCCTCCAGCCGTGCCTGCGCTGTACGTTGCGCCGTAATGTACTGGTTGATCTGCTGTGCCGATAACGCACCACTGCTTTGCAGTTGCCGTGCCCGTTGGGCATTGGCCTCGGCCTCTGCAAGCGCGGCTTCGGCCTCTGCGGTCGCAGCACGACGTTGCGCAAGTTCGGCACTCACCGTGTCGGCTGCAAAGGTGGCGAGCACCTGATCACGCCGAACCAGGTCGCCAACATTGACCCTGACCTCGGTGAGGCGTAGGCCGTCTGCCTCGGTTCCAACGCTGGCTTCCTGCCAGGGCATGACATTGCCGTTCGCCTGTACGCGAATGGGCAGAGTCGCGGGTTGGAGGCTGGTAACAGCAACGGTGAGCGCAGGCTTCGCCGTCGCGAGCGCCTTATCGTTAGCCGGCGCTGGGCCAGGGAGCCATACGATCAGCGCCGCGATCACCAGGGTAAACGCCGCGACCATCGTCATGACGATAAAGGCAGTGTGGCGGGTTGTTCTGTTCATGGTTGTAGTCATCCTGGGCAGGGTGAGATGCGCGCGGTGGGCAGGCGTGCGAATGGCTTATGGGGGCGTCACACGCCGCCGATTTCGTTTAGTTCGGCAGCGGACCAGCCGCCGCCGACCGCGCGGTACAAGGTGATCCAGCTGGCGACGCGCTCGCGCTGCAGGTCGATCAGGGTGACCTGAGCGGCCACCCGGCTGCGCCGCGCATCCTCGAGTTCGAACAAACTGGCATTGCCAACCCGGTAACGGGACTCGACGGCGCGGTACGAACGCTCGAAACCCTCGACCGCACGGCGGGCGTCGTCGCTGCGGACTGTCGTGCTCTGCAGCGTGACGAGTGCGGTTTCCACCTCACGGATGGCGTTGCGCAAGCGCTCGGCGTAGACCACCGTCGCCACTTCGTAGCGCACCTTCGCCGCCTCGGCATTCGCCCGCCGCGTACCGCCGTCGAACAGCGGCAGCGTCACCGCAACCGGACCGACTCTCCACACCGTGCCGTTGCTGCTGACACCACCCTCCTCGGCTATGCGCGTGCTGCCGATGTTTCCGCTCAAGGTGACGCGCGGCCAGCGCAACGCCTGCGCCTGTACCGACTCGGCGCTGGCGGCGACGACATCACGCGCCGCCGCGTAGAGATCGGGGCGCTGCGCGAGTACCTGGGCGGGCACGCTGGCCACGCGAAATTCGGCCGGCTGCGGCAGGTGCGCAGTGGCGTCGGCCAGTTGCTCGCGCAGCGCCGGTTCGGCGCGCGCCGTCAGGGCAACCAGTGACTTGACCAGGTATTCGCATTGGGCGCGCTGCTCAGCCAGGGTCACCTGCCCTTGCGCAGCGCTGGCGCGAGCCAGGTCGGCCTCAGCGGGGGCCTGGAAGCCGCTGCCCGCCATCAACTCGGTCAAGCGCGCTGTTTCCCTGCGTGACTCGGCGTCGTGTTCGGCTTGCGCGACCTGCGCTTCGCACGCCCGTAGCTCGATGTAAGTCGTCGCGACCTCGGCGGCAAGTGAAACGCGCGCGTCATGCCAGCCCGCCATGCGCGCTTCCAGCTGTGCCTGCGCGGCGCTGGCGCCAGCACGGTTGGCGCCGAACAGGTCCAGCTCCCAGCTGGCCTGCAGGCTGGCCAAAGACAGCGAGCTTACCGGGGCGCCCAGTTCGGATCGACCACGGCTGGCATCAACGACGCCATCCAGCGAGGGCAGCAAGGCTGCGATGCCGCCAACGCGTGCCGCCTGTGCGTCGGCAATGCGCCCAAACGCCTGGGCCAGGGTTGCACTGGCGTACTGCCCATCGGCAATCAGGTCCAGCATCAGCGGGTCGTCGAATTGCGCCCACCAGCGTGTCAGCTCATCAAGTGTGCCCTCATGGGCAAGCGGCGCATGCCACCGCATAGCAACGGGCGCTTCTGCGCTGCCTGGAGTAGGTGCCGGCGCGATGGAGCCGCAGCCGGCGAGCATGGCTGCTGCCAACATGATCCATGGCAGGCTCATTAGTGAATTCAAAAAAGTTCTCCCTTCTTACGTGAGCAAAGCCGCACGTGTTCAACGCGACGCCACTGGCCGTCGGTTAGCTGTTTTCGGGAGTCACTATCGGGGGGCCAACCTTTCCAGATCCTTACCAGCAGTCGAAACAAATAAAGCGCGGCCAGTAAGTGTTCAGTAAGTCGGAGCTGCCAATCATTGGACCGTCTTCATCCTTACTCTGGAGAGCCCAATGCATCGCTTTCGCTTACCTGCTCAAAACCTATCGAGTGCGCTCGTACGCACCCTGGCCATTTCAGCCATGGTGGCTGGTTTGAGTTGGTCATTCACGGCCCACTCGGCCGAACAGGAAACCGCCGACGGGACTTCGTCCTGGGGCCTGGGACTTGGCGTCGCCAGCAGCCAGCAGCCCTACACCGATATCGACCGTGATAACGAAGCGATACCGCTGATCTATTTCGAGAACGACTATGTCCGCGTATTTGGCCCCAGCGCTGAGTTCAAGCTGCCCAGCCTGCGTATAAGCGACACTCAACAACTCAACTTCAACATCGTGGCCGAGTACGACTCCAGCGGCTATGAAGAAGGCGACGCGCGTATTCTTGATGGCATGGACGATCGCGACGGCGGCTTCTGGGCCGGGGCGAAAGTGGAGTGGCAGAACGAGCTGGTCAACGTTAACGCCGAGTGGCTTGCCGATGTATCGGGCGACAGCGACGGTCAGCGGTTTACTCTGGGGCTGGAAAGAACCTGGACGTTCGGCGAGCACATGATGCTCACCCCGCGACTGGCCGCCATCTGGCAGGACCAGGAGTACGTCGACTACTATTTCGGTGTTCGCAGCGACGAAGTCCGTTTCGACCGTGCAGCCTATAAAGGGAAATCCACTATCAACACTGAATTTGGCGTGCGCGGTACCTACCTGTTCGATCAGCAGCACTCGGTATTTCTCGACCTGGAAGCCGTACGCCTAGGCAGCGAGATCGAGGACAGTCCGCTGGTGGACAGCTCCAGCGAAAACAGCGTGCGCTTCGGCTACCTGTACCGCTTCTGATGAGCCGCATTCTCCTGATCGAGGATCACGACCGGCTGGCGCAGCTGATCTGCAAGGGCCTGGCGGGCGCCGGCATTGCCGTCGATGTGGTCAGCCGCGTCGATGCCGCCTGGGCGGCGATCCAGCAGCTTTCCTACCAGGCGATGATCCTCGATCGCGGCTTGCCGGATGGTGACGGGCTTAGCCTGCTACAGAAATTGCGCAAGGCCGGCCGGGGTTTGCCATGCCTGGTGTTGACAGCCCGCGACGCATTACATGATCGCGTCGAGGGCCTGGATGCCGGGGCCGACGACTACCTGGCCAAACCCTTCGCCATGGATGAGATGGTCGCCCGCGTGAAAGCGCTGCTGCGTCGCCCGGTGGTACTCAGCGCCCTCTATCCCAGCTATGGCGATCTGACCCTGCGGACCGACACCGGGGTTCTGTGGCAAGCCGATAAAAGCGTTGCCCTGTCGCCAGCGGAGATGCAGATCATGCTGCTGTTTTTGCGCAATCAGGAGGATGTCGTACGCCGTAGTGCACTGGAGGCAGCGGCCTGGGGGCTGAGCGAAGCGGTTACCCCCAACGCCCTGGACGTCGCCCTGCATCGTATTCGCCGCAAGCTGATCGCCGTTGGTTCGCGCTACAAAATTGTCAACGTCAGAGGACATGGTTATGCGCTTCGCGAGCACACTGGGGCTCAATAGCCTAGCGGCAAAAGTGCTATTTGCCTACATTGCGGGCGCGGCACTGACCACCACTCTGGTAGTGCTGGCCGTCTTTTCCATCACGACCTCGCAAAGCGCCTTACTCTCTGACGCTGAGGTGGCCGATACCACGAAAGAGTTGGCCGATGACCTGCTGTTCGACAGCAATGGCATACCCGTTGGGCTCGGCATTGACGACTTCGACACCGAGTGGGTATTCGACAGCCTGAAACAGGAGACCGCTTACCGCGTGCTGGATAGCTCAGGGAAGGTTGTGCTGTCCGCGCCTACCAGCGAGGTCATCTGGCCTGAAAGCGCCGCCGGCCAGCCCCAGCCTGGCAGCTTCACGTTCGAGCAGAGGGGCGTGACGATGCACGGCGCCACCGAAGCAGTCGAGCACGACGGACGGACCTGGTATCTGCAGTTCACCGCCAGTACGCGGTTTTTTCACTTGGTCTACCGGGCGTTTGCCATGCCATATACTGGCCTGGGCATCATCCTGTTCAGCCTGGTGCTGCTCTTCGTTTTCGGCGCATGCGTTTATGTGACCCTGAAGTACAGCTTCAAACCGCTGCGCGAGATATCGAATGCCGCGGCCGGCATCTCTCCCCGTTCGCTTAACGCGCGCCTGCAAACCGATGCGATCCCGACTGAAATTGCCCCCCTGGTAGACAGCTTCAACAAGGTGCTGGAACGGCTGGAACACGGCTACCGCGTCCAGCAGGAATTTCTCGCAACCGCGGCACATGAGTTGAAAACGCCGCTAGCGTTGATTCGCGCGCAGATCGAGCTGATCGATCAGGGCCATGAGCGCAGATCACTGCTCAACGATGTCGAGCACATGACCCGCCAGGTCCATCAATTGCTGCACCTGGCCGAGGCGAGCGAGATCCAGAGTTACCGGTTCGCTACGGTGAGTATTCGCAATGTGGCGGCGGAAGCGGTGAATTATCTCCAGCGCATGGCAGATGCTGCGGATGTGCGGCTGGTGATGTCTGGGGACAGCGAGCCGCAGTGGCTGGCGGATCGCGGCGCCCTCTTCACCCTGTTGAAAAATCTGCTGGAGAACGCCATTCAGCATGCACCTGGCGGTAGCGAGATTCATCTTGAGGTACGCAGCAATACCCTGACGCTACGCGACTGGGGCCCTGGAGTGGAGGCGGAACAACTGGCTCAGTTGTTCGTACGTTTCTGGCGTGGTGCCCACAGACGTGACCATGGCGCCGGACTAGGCTTGGCCATCTGCCAGGAAATTGCGACGGCTCACAACTGGACTCTGGCTGTGCAGCGGGCCGAGCCCGGCCTGATATTTCGGTTGTCTCGCCCGTAAGGTTGCCCGGCGCTTGAATCGTCCTCAGCTTTGTAATCCCCCAAAGCAGGCGTTCGCGGCCAATTTCTGACCTTCATGACCGGCAGCTGTCGGCCAAAAGCTGCCGGTCAATGGTCTATTTAGATTTCTGATGATTTGCCCACCTCGCTGAGCAGCCAGTCGCGGAAAGCCTGTACCTTCGGTAGCTCACCGACCTCCGGGCGATAGACTACGTAATAAGCCTGTGTCAGCGAGCAATCCAGGCCTTCGTCGGCAAAGGGGCGAATCAACCGACCCGCCTCCAGGTCATCTTTGACCATTACGCTGCGTGCCAGCGCCAACCCTTGCCCATCTACCGCTGCTTGCAGCACGGCAGCAGAGTTGTTGATGCGCAATCCGTGTTCGGTTTTCACGTGGCCATGCCCCGCTGCGTCCAGCCACATTCTCCAGGTGGGATAGTCGGCGTAATTGGCCATCGAAAGGTCATGGATCAGCGTACAGCGAGGTACCACCTCAGGCTGTAGGCAACCCCTTTCCAGCAGCGGATAGTCCGGTGCACATACCGGAAAAATGACTTCATCCATCAGGCGAACGGCGCTAAGGCCGGGCCAGTTGCCGGCGCCGTAACGCACGCCGACATCGATTCGCTCAGCCTGAAAATCCACCGACCTCGAATTGGTATCCAGCAGCACATCCAGATCCGGATAGGCCTGCTGGAAACGCTCGATACGCGGCAGTAGCCACTTCGAGGCAAACGCTGGGCTCACGGTGACAGTCAGCTCTGCGCTCACCCCTGCGTCTTTCAATCGCGCCAACCCCACGCTCAATCGCTCGAAGCCTTCACGGATGTCTGGCAGGGCGACCCGCGCCGCATCAGTCAGCAACAGTCGCGCCGAGCCGCTAGTCGCGCGCGAGAACAGCGCGATACCGAGCCACGCCTCCAGATTGCGTACCTGTTGCCCCACGGCGGCCGGGGTGACGTTCAGCTCGGCGGCGGCGGCAGAGAAGCTTTGGTGGCGAGCGGCGGCCTCGAAAGCACGCAAAGCATTGAGGTAGGCAGGTGCTGTCATTGGAAGAAAATCTATCTCAACAGACAAAAACTTATACGTTGTTGGCGGTATCTGGTGAGTCAACAATGCACACCAGGTCGGGAGCCATACGCCGCGAAGATAGCAGATTACGGCGCTTCCTCAAGACCTTCAGGATTATCCATCCCTTGCGCTCAGCACCACTGAAGAGATCAGAACATGAAAAGTTTTTCTAACAAGGTTGCGATCATTACCGGCGGCGGTTCGGGCATCGGCAAAGAAGTGGCCAAGCGCCTGGTGGAAGCTGGCGCGTCGGTAGTCATCGGCGGTCGAGACGCTGCCAAACTGGCGCAAGCTGCCCATGATATCGATGCCAGTGGTAGCCATGTCCGTACCCTGGCTGGTGACATCGCTCAACCTTCAACTGCCCAGGCTCTGGTCGACTTGGCTGTGAGCGAATACGGTGGGCTGGACATCCTGATCAACAACGCAGGCGTCTTCAATCCGAAGCCGTTCCTGGAGGTAAGTCCTGCCGAGTACGACTGGTTCCTCGACACCATCCTCAAGGGCAAGTTCTTCATGGCCCAGGCGGCTGCCCAAGCGATGCAGCAGCGCGGTGGTGGCGCCATCGTACAAACCGGTTCGCTGTGGGCTATCCAAGCTATCGGCGCCACCCCTTCGGCCGCATACTCCGCTGCCAATGCCGGCGTGCATGCGCTGACTCGCAACTTGGCCATCGAGCTGGCTGGATCGAACATCCGCATCAACACCGTAGCCCCAGCGGTGGTTGAAACACCGGTATACGGCACCTTCATGACTGCAGAACAGGTCAAGGAAGTGCTGCCGACGTTCAACGCCTTCCATCCGTTGGGGCGCAACGGACAACCCGCCGATGTTGCTTCTGCCATCTTGTTTCTGGCGTCGGAACAAGCTTCCTGGATCACCGGTACCGTGTTGCCAGTAGACGGCGGCGTCACCGCTGGCCGGAACTGAAGGTGCGATCCAGATGAAAAACTGGGAGGACTATTTCGCCAACCTCATCAATCGTATCGGGGAATTCGGCAAGTTGGCTCCAGGGGCTGTGCGTGGGTTGAACGCTCTCGGCAACGTACCGGCGAAGCACCTGGAGCCGAAGGTTCATGAGCTAATCGCCCTGTCTGTGGCCGTGACGACCCGTTGCGATGGTTGCATCGCAGTGCATACTCAGGCCGCGCTGAAGCATGGTGCGACCAGGGAGGAAATTGCCGAGGCCCTGAGTGTGGCTATCGCCCTGAACGCCGGAGCGGCGCTGACCTACAGCGCCAGGGTATTCGATGCCGTGGCAGCTTTCGACAAATCGTGATGATCGGCGGACGCCCCTGGGCGTCCGTTTCGTTTGCTGGAGCCGTACATGCGCAAGCAGGAGATGGCTGTCTTCAGGCGGCCTTGCCGGTGTTCACTGCCTACACCAGGCTGGTATCGACTTGATGCGAACGTAGTGGATTTTCGTTCGGTTGAACCTGTCACCCGATCGGAATGACGAACGATCCGTCGGGGTATTGGCTGCACAGAAATTCCACAAAGGCACGGACCTTGGGGCTCTGCAGGCGTCTGGACGTATGCAGAATCCAAAGCTCGACTTCATTGCCCGCGATGCCCCACGACACGAGTTCACCGCTGTCTAGCAGGCTCCCTATGAGAGATTGCGGCAACATCGCGACCCCTGCGCCCGCCACAGCGGCATCTCGAACCGCCAGGAGCGAGGACAGCCGCAAGACAGGCTGAGGTTCGATGGACAGTTCGTCATCGCAGACTGACCAGACATCACCTTCTCGATACGTCGGCATGACGATCGCCGGAACACGGAGCGGCTCATTCCCGCAGCGCGTTAGTATTGACACCGAGGGAGCAGCCACCAGGACAAGCGTGTCCCTGGCGAAGCACCTGCCTACCAGCACGCTGTTCTTGGGCGGATTGATGCGAATGGCGACATCGAAATGCTCCTCCACGAGGTTGACGAGACGGTCCTCGGCTACCGCTTCTATCTCCACTTCTGGATGGATCGCCTGAAACGCGGCAGCCAGCCGCCCCAGCGCCACCTGCGAAAACAGCAGTGGCGCCGCTATTCGCAGCCGGCCGCGCGGGGTCGTGAGGCCATCTCGCGCTGCGGCTACCGCTTCGGCGACCTCACGCATCGGTCCTTCGATTCGAGCGAGTAGCAATTCGCCAGCCTCGGTCAGTTCGAGACTGCGGTCACTTCGCTCGAAGAGCCGGACGCCCAGCCCTTCTTCCAGATCTGCGACCCGGCGTGACAGGGTCGCCTTGGCCCTCCCGCTGGCACGACTTGCTCGTCCAAGCCCGCCGTGAACGGCCACCAGCTGAAAATCCTGTAAAGCGTTGTAATCCATACCGTCTCACATTTGGGTCGATGTGTCTCGATCTTATGATCTTTGTTTAGATATTGAAACACCCTATGGTGCAGGCCGTACGCAATCGCAGTTGAAACCAACAACCACAACCCAGGAGTCACCATGACCATTCTCATTATTGGCGCAACAGGAACTGTTGGCAGCCAAGTCGTGCAACAACTCGTCCAGCGCGGTGCCGATGTACGCGCTCTCGTTCGCGATCCATCGAAGGCGGCTTTCCCGGCCCGCGTCAATGTCGTCCAGGGTGATCTGCTCGATGTTGGCTCGCTGCGTAGCGCCTACCGGGGCATTTCGACGCTGTTTCTGCTCAACGCCGTGGTGGCTGACGAGTACACCCAGGCACTGGTTGCGCTCAACCTCGCCCGTGAGGCCGGGATCGAGCGAATCGTTTACCTCTCGGTGATCCACAGCGAGCGCTACGTAAACGTGCCGCATTTCGCGGGCAAGTATGGTGTTGAGCGCATGATCGAACAGATGGGGCTGAACGCCACGATCTTGCGTCCTGCCTACTTCATCGATAACGACCTGACCATCAAGGACGTGGTGACCGGGTACGGCATTTACCCCATGCCGATCGGCAGCAAGGGGCTTGCGATGGTCGACACACGCGACATCGGAGAGGTCGCAGCCATCGAGCTCTTGCGCCGCGAGCAGTCGAATGTGCCGCTCCCGCTCGAGAGAATCAACGTCGTTGGCCCCGACACGCTAACCGGCCAGGACATCGCCGCCATTTGGACTGACGCATTAGGCCGTCCCATCGGCTATCCGGGTGAGGACACCGCCGCGTTCGAGCAGAACCTGGCGCAGCACATGCCGGGCTGGATGGCTTATGACATGCGCTTGATGAGTGAGCGTTTCAACACCGACGGGATGATTCCCGATACCGGCGACGTCGACCGCCTGAGCACCCTTCTGGGTCGCCCCCTTCACTCCTACCGCGAATTCGCCAATCGAGTCGCGGCCTCGGTCTGACGCCGGCGCACCCCACTCATACAAGGAAACTCAGCATGATCAGTTCGACCGCTAGGGTCGCCGTGAACCCGGAGGGTGAAACAGCGCTGACCCGTGAGCAGGCGTGGCAAGGGCTAGTGCTCAAGGCTCGCGACGCTCGTTTGTTCCTGCCAGAAGGCTTGTGCAGCCGCTGCGAGATCGTGGAGGAAAGCGCGACGCATTTTGTACGCGAAGTCACCATTGGCGGCACGGATCTGCGCGAAATCATGACCCTGGAGCCCCGCAACAGGGTCACCTTTTTCCAGGCCACAGGCCCCCGCGAGGGCGCCATTGTCAATGAGCTCTTCGAGGACGAGACCGGGGCGCTCCAGCTTCGCTTTTACTGCTACCTCGGCCTGCGCGACAAAGAGCCGGGCGGCGCGGAGGAGCAGGCCGAACAGGCCCAGTTCGACAGCGACACCGGCTACAAGGCCGCGCTGCAGTCGACGCTGAAACGCACCCGCGAATTGCTCGCAGAAGGCAATCTCTGATGCGCCAGCCTGCTCCATTTTTACAAACCCATCGTTGAGGGAAACTGCCGAATATCTGGGCATCTGCTAATGGTGGGCACCTGCGACTTCCCATCGGTTTGCTATTGCTTCGATGACCCGCAGGCGGGCGAAGCCGGACGGCACCCCTGATGGTCTGGCGTCGATCTGTTACGCCCAGCATGGGCCTGCCCATCACCGAGTGCACACAGCCTTCCGGTGATGGGCAGGGCTTTCTTGCGACGCCCGCCCTCTCCACCGACGCGCATGCCGCCGTTGGCGCAGGTCACAACGACATAAAAGCATGCTTACGGAGTTCGCCATGACCACATTAAAGGCGTAGCGAACGGCTTGGGTCTGGGTCCCCGAACCCACTTAGAGTGCAGTCTGCCAGAAGCTGAACGCGAACGATCATGACCGGAATTTGTTAGCCGAGAGCTGACTACCACCCATACCGCGCTACGCCAACCAACTTAAGCCGACCGAACCTATAGCCCCAATTGCGAAAGCCCCGGATGGTCATCAGGACGACGGCCTAAGGCCCAGCGGAATTTGCGTTCGGACTCCTGAATGGGCAGGTCGTTGATGCAGGCAAAGCGGTAGGCCATCAGGCCGTTTTCGGCGAATTCCCAGTTCTCGTTGCCGTAGGAGCGAAACCAGTTGCCCGAATCGTCATGCCATTCGTAGGCATAGCGCACGGCGATGCGGTTATCGGTAAATGCCCATAGTTCCTTGATCAACCGGTACTCCAGTTCCTTGCGCCACTTACGCTCCAAAAACGCCTGCGCCTCGGCACGGCTGGTGACGAATTCCGCGCGATTGCGCCACTTCGTATCCGGGGTGTAGGCCAAGGCCACCTTGGCCGCATCGCGGCTATTCCAGCCATCCTCTGCGAGGCGGACTTTTAACAGCGCGGACTCGCGGGTAAAGGGTGGAATCGGTTGGCGAATTTCAACGGTAGACATGGCGGTGGCTCCTGCACGTGGTGAGGGATGGCGTGACAGACGGGACGACACGGGGTGCCCGTATGGTGGCAAACAGTCGCTTCAATACACGCATCAGCGCAGCATTTACGTCGTGGCCTGGGTGCTCAGGACCAGGCAGTAACTGCGGGAGTAGATAATTCACTTCCCAGTGTCCTGGCGTTTCACTCGAGGCGTCGAGCGCGTCGTAACGGTCAACTATTTCGCGGTTCATGTTGCAGCCCTCGCTAGAGATCGAGCACCAGGGGTTGGATAGCGCCGTCCAGTTCCGCCGGTACTGCGCAGCAGATCAACACGCTGTCACTCTCCGGTAGTTGCGCCGGTGGGTTGGGGTAATGCACGTTGCCGCTGACCAGGCGCGTTTTGCAGGTCCCGCAAGAACCGCCACGGCAGCTGAAGTCGGGATTAAGACCACGGCTTTCCGCCAGTTCCAGCAGGCTGCCGCCGCCCGGCGTCCAGCGCGCCTCTTTCGCTGATGAGGAGAAATAGACCGGTACTGGAGCGCTGGCGGCGGGTAGCTGAACCGGCGCAGCAGACTGCTCAACCGCTAAGCGTTGCAGCGTCGAGGGACCGAACGCCTCGGCATGGATGCGCTCATCGACAATATTCAATCCACGCAATCCGTCGTACATGGCCTGCAGAAAACCGCCGGGGCCGCACAGGTAAAAGTCGTAGTCATCCAGCGGCAGCCGCGCCTTGACCTGGGAAAAGTCGAGACGGCCAGTGATTTCATAGTCGCGGCCAACAATCGCCTCAGCATCTGGACTGCTTAATGCGCGGTGGATATGCAGGTACTCGGTGTCGCGCTGCTGCAGCGCCTTGAGTTCGGCCTGGAACGGCAAGTCCTCCAGGGCTCGAGCACTCTGGAACAGATGCACATGACGTTGCCGCTGCTGCTGATTCTGCGCAGCCAGCTCTCTGAACATCGACAGCAAAGGCGTGATGCCGACCCCGGCGGCGATCAACACCACGGGGCGCTCGGTTTCCTCGGTCAGCGCGAAGCTGCCCATGGGCGGGCGAACCTCCAGCACATCGCCCACCTGTACGTGTTTATGCAGGTGATGCGAGGCCGGGCCCTGAGCCTTGACGCTGATGCGGATATGCCCGTCGGACGGCGCGCTGGAGACGCTGTACGTACGGATCAGCGGCGCGTCAGCGTCAGGTGTTTGCAGGCGTAGCGGCATATGCTGCCCAGGGGTAAACGCCACCGCCGCTTTATCCAGCGGCTGGATATAAAACGAGCGGATGTCCTGGCTCTCCTGCTGCACCTGGGTCACGCGCCACTGTTGCCACTGCCGGCGCTGTTCGTTCTGGCGCAGCTTCTCGTCCGCGTCGGCCCAATTACCGGTGGCCAGGCTGGTCGGCGCGTAGTCGTGAAACGCCCAGCGCAGCGAGGTAGCCGCCGGACGCAGCACCGCCTGCTCAACGTCAAAGGTCCACAGCCGCTCGGCACTTTCAAACGCGTTGATCATCGGGCTGTCGAGAATCAGCTCGGTGCGGCCGGTAAGTTGCAGGATGTCGCCGGAAACAAAGTCAACAAACAACAGCCCTGCGACCGGATTGGCCTGCAGATTACCCAGGGTATTGAAGAACAGGTTGCCGGCGTAATCGGGGATGGTCAGCCGGTTGCCTTCGACTTTGACAAAGCCGGCGCGGCCGCCGCGATGGGACACATCAACCGAACGGCTATGGGCATCATGGTCAAAATAGCTGGCGATAAAGAAGGTGTCGGCCGCACGAATCATCTCGGTGGTGCGGGCATTCAGCTCCGTGAAATCTTCGCGCGCACGGCGATTCTCAAGTAGCTCCGATGTGCGCGTATAGGTGCGTGCCTGGATGTACTTGGGGCAGTTGCCATAGGAGTGTTCGACCGCCACGGCCAGGCCATCGGCAGAAACCTGCTGGATCGCCCCGTTGATGCGATTACGCCTGCGTGTATGCAGCTCGATGCCAAGCAGGCCAATGGCGTGGCCGGGTTGCAGGCCGCTGGCGGCCGGGTCCTGCGCGTCGGGCTGAACAGCTAGTAATAACTGCTGCGGATCAGCTGAGGTGACGAAACCTTCTGCCCCCTCAAGCAGAGTGGCCCAGGGCCGCTGCTCTGCATCGACCGCTCCAACGATCATAAAAGGTAGTTGCTGGTAGAACTCGCGGTGCTGGTCGGGCATGTAATCGCGAATGACCTTCTGCCCGATCACCTCCATGCGTTCGGAGACGCCGTAGGTTTCCTGGAGCGTTTTTTCCCCGGCATGCCAAGGTGAACGGCGGTGTTTGGGCAGATGATCCATGCTATGCGCTCCTCAAGAAAGCTGCCGGCACCCCGGCAGCCTATGACGGACTCAGTTGGCCTGCAGACCTGCAGCAGTGCGCTGCATGGGCACGAAGCCTGGCAGTGCTTCAACCCGCTCCAGCCAGGCACGCACGTTCGGGTAGGCCTGCAGCGACACATTGCCTTCCGGCGCATGGGCGATATAGCTGTAGTTGGCGACATCAGCGAGGGTGGCGGTAGCGCCCGCCAGGAAAGGAGTGTTGGCCAGTTCGCCGTCCATCACCTTGAGCAAGGCATGAGATCGCGCGATAACCTCCTCGGCATTCAAGGGTGCACCAAACACCGTGATCAACCGGGCAGATGCAGGGCCGTAAGCCAGTTGGCCAGCGGCCACCGAGAGCCAGCGCTGAATGCGCGCCGCTGCGAGCGGCTCTTCAGGCAGCCAGGCGCCATTGCCATACTTCTTCGCCAGATAGACCAGAATGGCATTCGAGTCGCTGAGAACGGTGCCGTTGTCATCAATGACCGGCACTTGCCCGAACGGGTTAATGGCGAGAAATTCAGGTGTCTTGTGCGCCCCATTGGCCAGGTCGACAAACACCAGCTCGGTGGGCAGTTTTAACAGCGAAAGCATCAGCTCGACGCGATGAGCGTGGCCTGAAAGAGGGACGCGATAAAGTTTGATGGCTGGCTGAGACATGGTGCGGCTCCGTATGGGGTCAGGGTAGTCAGCGACGTCAAACCGGGTTGGCGGCTTTTGCGCTGGTAGGTTCATGCTGCACCCACCAGCGCTTAAGCAGAATCACCATGCAGAGCAATGCATAATTTCGTTTTCTAAAATAATGCGACCGCACAGGGGCACGGTACCGGCGGCCCTGTCAGTCAAGAAATGCTGGATGAGCACGCAGCCTTGGCGTGGCGAAGTCGATAAAAGTGCGCACCCGCGCCTCGGCTCGGCGGCCATCGCGGTAGATCAACTGTGCGGGCAAAGCCTGACTGGCAAAGCCTTTCAGTACCGGTTCAAGCAAGCCGCTCTGCAATTCATAGTGCGCCTCATAGCTCATGCAGCGAATCAGCCCCAACCCCAGGGTCGCGGCATAGATGGCGGCGCGCTGAGTGGTGCAGGTCAGTACCGGCACGGGCCTCACCAGGCGTGTGGAGCGCTCGCCATGAAAACGCCACTCGCTTTGCTGACCGCTGGCCGTGGTCAGCACCGTGCGGTGCGCTTTGAGGTCCTCGGGCGTTTGCGGGTGTCCCCACCTGGCTAGGTAGGCGGGAGAAGCGCAAACAATCGGCCGCACCCTGCCCACCGGCACGGCGAACTCAGAAGAGTTCGGCAGATGGCCCACCACCAGGGCAACATCAATATTTTCCTCGAGCAGCTTGGGCACACCTTCGCTGGCCTGGGTGACCAGCTGCACCTCAGGGAAAGCCGTTAAATAATCGAGGGCGATTGGCATAAATATCTGCTGATCCATCAGCAGCGGTAACGACAGGATCAACCGACCCGCAGGGCGCGCATGCAAGCCGGCAGCGGAGCGCTCTGCAACTGCGGTGTGTTCGAGGATCAGCCGACAGCTGACGGCAAACTGCTCGCCTGCCGGGCTTAGCTCGACGCCTCGCGGCCCACGTAGTAACAGCCTGTTGTTCAGCCGTGCTTCCAGGGCGGCGATGCTGCGCATGATGGTCGCAGGCGACTGCCCAAGCTGGCGCGCGGCCGCCGCCAGGCTGCCGGCTTGCACCACGGCGGCGAATACCTGCATCTGCCGATAGCGGCTCACGGCTTAAGCACCTTCGCCCCTTTGCAGCGCTGGGTCTTGCAGGAAGCGGCTGGCACAGAAATCGACAAAGGTGCGCACCTTGGCGGGTACTCGTCCGCCGCCTTGATAAAGCACATGCACCGGCAGTGCCGAAGCCTCAAAGGACTCCAGAATGATCTCCAGTTCACCCTTTGCGACCAGCTCGGCCACCTGATACGACAACACCCGCGTCAGGCCCCAACCCAGCCGTGCCGCATTGATCGCCGCCTGGTTGGAACTCACCAGCAGGCGCGGTTTGGGATGCAGGGTAAGAGCGCTGGTGCCCAGGTTGAACTGCCAGTCGGTGAGCAGGCTGCTGGCCGAGGACATCACGATGGGCGCGGCCATAACCTCCTTGGGTTCTTGTGGCCGGCCAAAGCGTTCGAGAAAAGCCGGAGCGGCGCAGATGACCGGGCGAATATGCCCAACCTTGATGGCCTGCAAGCCAGTTTCCGGTAACTGGCCGATGCGGATGGCGACGTCCACGCCCTCCTCCACCATATTCACCAGACGATCCACCAGCAGCGCATTGATCGTCACCTGTGGATGCGCCGACAGGTACTCGGTAATCAGCGGAATCAGGTACAGCTCACCGAACATCACCGGCGCCGTCACGGTCAGGTTGCCCCGTGCACGAATGCTGCTGCCAGTGGCCAACTCTTCGGCCTCCTCCAGCTCCAGCAGGATGCGCTTGCAGTCCTCCACATAACGCCGCCCCGCTTCGGTCAGGCGCAGGCTTCGCGTGCTGCGCGCCAGCAACAGCGTGCCCAAGCGCTTTTCCAAACCGGCAATCACCCGGGTCACGCTGGGTGGCGACATCCCCACCAGTCTGGCACCGCCGGCAAAGCTTTCTGCTTCCGCAACAGCCAGCAGTACCTTCATCTCCTGAAACCTGTCCACACTCACCGCCCAACGTCGAGACTGACCTAAAAGAATGGCCTAACAGACCCTAGCGTAGTGTTTGCGCGCAGCCTACTGCTGAAAATCCTTGCAGTGGCTGCGAGCACATTCGGGAGAGGTTAAGCCCTTAATTTTTCAGGTCATAGGCCATGAGCATGAAACTGCATTCCCGCTCACTGCGCATCGACACTGCGCACCGCTTCGAGAATCACCTTGGCCACTTCGCCAGGCTGTGACTGCTGCGGCACATGGCTGGTGCCCAGTTCGGTCAGGGTGGCGCCGATACGCTTGGCACTGGAGCGCTGAACGTCGGGGTGAATCATGCGGTCCTCAGAGGCGAGCAGGTACCAGGACGGCTTGGTCTTCCAGGCAGCGACCGTGGTGCGATCATCGAAGGCCGATGCCTTGATCGGGCCTTGCGTTGCGCTCATCACCGCGGTCTGTGCCGCCGGCAGATCCTGGGCGAAGTCCTTGGCCATGCCTTCTGGCGTCAGGTAGAGGAAGCCGTTGCTGTCAGCCTTGATCTGGCTGATGCCAGGCGGCGTAGGCGCGCCCTTGCCCTGTTCACCACTGATCTGCCCGGCATCGGGGGCGAAGGCCGCGACGTACACCAGGGCGCTGACCTTCTCATGGGCACCGGCCTCACTGATCACCGTGCCGCCCCAGGAGTGGCCGACCAGCACCACGTTGCCTGGCTGGTTGTTCAGCACGCGTTGGGTGGCAGCAACGTCGTCGGCCAGCGAGGTCAGTGGGTTTTGCACCACCGTCACGGCCACCCCTTCAGCCTGCAGATACGGCACTACCTTGGCCCAATCCGAGCCGTCGGCGAAGGCGCCGTGTACGATGACCACCGAAGGCGTTGCCTCGGCAGCCTGGCTGACACTGACCATAAGGGTGCTGGTCAGGGCGAAGGCGGCGGTGACGAGTTGCGACTTGAATGTTTTCATGGGGTGAACTCCTGTGTTGGGAGTTCAAATTCTGCTGACGGGCCTGCTTAGCGGGTATCGGTCATTTATCCGACCCTGGGGCTTTTTTCATGGATAGCGCATTGCGATTCGACATCTCATTGAACGGCGCACTGGAGGCTATCTCCCAGGTCGGCGATCTCAGCATGGGCCAGCCCCTCGGTCACTCCCAACGTGTTGCCCGCCTGGCGCAGATGCTGGCCCGCGCCATGCACGGCGAAGGCGAGCACCTGATGACGGCGCAGCAGGTCGCCTTGCTGCGCTGGTCTGGCTGCACCGCCAATGCCGATGGCTTCGCCCATCTGCTGGGCAATGATGTCGATGGCCGCCGCGCGATGCTCGACCAGACTCTCGGCGCCGAGCAGATGAACGCCGTGCACCAGGCGGCTCCGCTCGCCGTGGTGCATTGCGAGGTGTCTGGCCAGATCGCGAAAACCCTCGAACTCGGCGCAGCGGTCGAAGCCGGTTTGTGCCGGATATTTGAAACCTATAACGGAACCGGCCGCCCTTTAGGCGTGAGCCACGAGCACATCCCGGACGTGGCGTATCAAGTGGTACTGGCCGGAGACCTGGATATCCTCAGCCGCGCTCATGGCCTGGACGCGGCGCTGAGCTGGATCAGCGAACAGGCCGACCGCCGCTATCCTGCTGCTCATGCCTCAACGCTGGTGTGCAATGCCAAGGGGTGGTTGGCGGAGCTGGAAAAAACGCCCGACGCGCAGAACGACGCCCGACTCGAACGCCCCGTGTCACTGACGCTGGTGGGTGATGTGATCGATCTGAAGCTGCCCTGGTTGGCAGGTTATTCCCGGCAGGTGGCGCTGATTGCCGTTGAGGCCGCCCGCTTGTGGGGGCTGCCAGAGCCCGACCAGACGGCGATTGGCAAAGCGGCGCTGATCCATGGTCTAGGCCGCGCAGCCGTCTCCAATCAGCTGTGGAATACCGCCGGGCCGCTACCCTACGGCGCCACAGAACGTATCCACCTCGTTCCTTACTGGACGCACAAGGCATCACGGCAGATCACTGAGCTGACCATCCCTGGCGAGATTGCCGCCCATGCCTACGAACGGCTCGACGGCAGCGGCTACTTTCGCGGCGCGCCGGCCGATGCCCAATGCGCCGCGTATCGCTTACTCGCCAGCGCAGTCGCCTGGGTCGCGTTAAGGAGCGCCAGACCCTGGCGGCCCGCCCATAGCGAATCGGAGGCGGCGCGGTTACTCAAACAGGACGCCAGCCGTGGTCTGTTTGACGCTGACATCTGCGCAGCGGTGATCGCAGCCGCACGTGGCGAACGCCGACTGCCTCAGCCGAAAAGCGCGCTACTCACTACCCGCGAATGCTCCATCCTGCTGGAAATCAGCCGCGGCGCCAGCAACAAGGAAGTGGCGCGGCGGCTGGAGATCAGCCCAAGCACCGTGCGTACCCACATGGAAAGCATTTTCCGCAAGCTGGATTGCTCCACCCGCGCGGCCGCCACCTTGAAGGGGCTGACCCTGGGTTTGATTGCCTGATAGCAGGCGCTTGGGGACAGCCGAGGGAATTACCCCGGCAGGCCTTTGCTCGGCAGACTGGCGCGCGCCAACGCAGTGAATGCCTTGAGCGCGGCGGAGGGGTTACGCCGGCTCGGGTAGTACAGGCACAGGTTGTCACGGGGCGGCGTCCACTCTTCCAGCACCCGCTCGAACTGTCCGGCGTCGAGTTCAGCCTGCACGTCCTGCTGCATAAAAAAGCCCAGCCCCACGCCTTCCTGCACCACCGCCTTGGCGACACTCGGCTCGTCCAGGGTGAGTTGGCCAGTCACATCAAGCCGGCTCACCTCCCCCGCGCGCTCAAAATGCCAGGGGTAGATCGCCCCATTGGGTAGACGGATGCGGATGCACTGATGCGTGAGCAAGTCCGCTGGGCTACGCGGCCGACCGTACTGGGCGAAGTAGGCGGGCGAGCCGACTACGGCATAACGCTGCGGCTGGCCGAGCGGAATCACGATCATATCGCTGGGCACAAGATTCGCAGAACGCACGCCGAGATCGAAACCGTCCGCGACGATATCCACCAGGCGGCCTTCGGTCACCAGGTCGATATGCACCTTCGGGTAACGCTGCAGAAACGCCAACACCAGCGGCAGCAACGCGGCGCGGGCAGCACTGGCGAAGGCATTGATGCGCAACACGCCTGACGGCCCGGCATTGTGCGAACGCACCGCTTCCAGCGCCGCACGCACTTCCTGCAGAGCCGGGCCGACTTGCTCCAGGTACATCGCCCCCGCCTCGGTCAGCGACACGCTGCGGGTGGTGCGATTGAACAGACGCGTTTCGAGACTCGCCTCCAGCTTGGCAATGGTGTTGCTCAATGCCGTGGTCGAAACATCCAGATCAATGGCTGCCTGGCGAAACGACGCCCGGCGTGCCACGGCCAGCACAGCTTCAAGCTCATTGAGACCAAGGCGCGAATCTGCCATGCAATTGTCCTGATATTCGGGATAGGTCGTTAACATCTATCCCAGTTGAGCAAACTATCAAGCGAGCGGCAAGATCACAGTCGTAAACCCCACCCCACTGTGAGAGGAGATCAGGCCATGAACCTGCACCTACCTGACGCCGTACAGACCTACTTTGCTGTCAGCAATGGCGGCGACATCTCGCGCCTTGCCGCCTGTTTCTGCGCGCACGCCAGCGTGACCGACGAAAACCGCACGCACCAGGGCATTGCCGCCATCGCAGCCTGGCAACAGGAAGCCCGCCGGGCATTCACCTACAGCGTCGAGCCGCTGGCGGTGACGCAACAAGGTGACTCGCTGAACGTCACGGCGCGGCTGGTCGGTAACTTCCCGGGCAGCCCGCTGCAGCTGAATCATCTGTTCCTGCTGCAGGACGGCCAGATTCGCTCGCTGGAGATCGCGCCATGAACCTCGATCTGAGGGGTAAGCGAGTACTGGTCACCGGCGGCACCAAAGGCGTCGGCCGCGCGGTGGTCGAGCTGTTCCTTACCGAGGGCGCCAAGGTGCTGACTTCCGCCCGGCAGGCCAGCAGCGATCTGCCGGCTGAGCTGTTCGTACAGGCTGACCTCGCGACCCCGGAAGGCTGCGCAACACTGGTAGCCGCAGCCCAGCAACGGCTAGGGGATGTGGACATCATCGTCCACGTCCTGGGCGGCTCGTCGGCCCCCAGCGGCGGCTTTGCGGTATTGGACGACGCGCAGTGGCAACGCGAACTCGACCTGAACCTGCTACCGGCCGTGCGCCTGGATCGCGCCCTGCTCCCGGCGATGCTGCAGCGCAAGAGCGGCGTGATCATCCATGTGACCTCGATTCAGAACCGCTTGCCGTTGCCCGAAGCCACCACAGCTTACGCAGCCGCCAAGGCGGCGCTGTCGACCTACAGCAAAAGCCTGTCGAAAGAAGTCTCGCCGCAAGGCGTGCGGGTAGTGCGGGTGTCGCCGGGCTGGATCGAGACCGAAGCGTCGGTGGCCTTGGCCGAGCGACTGGCGCAGGAAGCCGGCACCGACTATGCCAGCGGCAAACGCATCATCATGGATGCCCTCGGCGGGATTCCGCTGGGCCGCCCGGCCAAACCGGCAGAGGTTGCGGAGCTGATTGCCTTTCTGGCCTCGCCTCGTGCGGCATCGATCACCGGAAGCGAGTTTGTGATTGATGGCGGAACCGTGCCAACCGCCTAGCACTGCATGCTGATCGCCGGAGCCCGGCTTACGCCAGCAGCTCAGTAATCCACTGCGTCTGTTGGGCGACTTTCTGCACCTTCTCTTCCGGCACCGCTTGCCGCGCCTGCGCGAAGTTGGCCAGGGTCTGCTGCTTCAGGCGCAGTAGGCGCTGCCACTTGGCCAGGAACGCCGGGCTGCGCGCCTGCATTTGCAGCGGGCCAAAGTACAGTTCCTCGGCGCTGTAAGTCACCGGGCCAGAGCGCTCGGCCACGATGATTTCGTAGGCAAAGCGATTTTCTCGCAGCACCTCCTCACAGAGGATGCGGTAGCCATTGTCCATCAGCCATTGGCGCAGTGGCTGCTCGCCGCCGTTGGGTTGCAGGATCAAGCGCTCCTGACCACTCAGGCGCGCCTTACCGCTGTCGAGGATGTCGCGAATCCGCTCGCCGCCCATGCCGCAGATGCTGATCGCAGTGATGGCATCGCCCGCCTCAATCGCCGCCAAACCATCTGCCAGACGCACACTGATGCGTTGGTTCAGGTCGTTTTCACGCACGCTACGTTCAGCCGCGTGGAACGGCGTCAACGCCACCTCCCCCGCCACTGCGGCCTCGATGACCCCACGGCGCATCAACGCCACCGGCAGATAGGCGTGATCCGAGCCAATATCCGCCAGCCGCGCCCCTGCCGGCACATGCGCCGCCACACGCTCCAGGCGCATAGACAATGTCTGCTCGTTCAACTCCCGCCCCTTCTCCGCCTCGGCATCCGGCCAAAGGGCCGAATCGGGGCGCGATTCTGTCGGGCCACGCCGTGTATGGCAAATCGTGGTGACCAGCGATATTTGCTCGACCCGAGCCTAGGACGAGGAAGTACAGACAGCAAAAAAATAGTGGGAGGGACAACTTCGGTCGAAGCCACTAAAAACTGTTGTCTCTAGGAAAAGCAGCTATAGCAACTGAAAAACCGTTCAACCTTAGCATTGCTAAGTCAAAGCCAAGATGGATCTGTTTTATGAGCGAAGTAGAAAACAGGGTCGACCAGATATTTTCATCCACACATATTTAAGGAAACGACCTGCCAACAAGGCCGAAAGCTAGGCCAGTCCTGAATTATAAAAAACCTTTAACTTACTTCCAACAAGAGCACTGAACACAAACACCACTAAAATTTAAAAATTCTTATAGAAAACCGAATACAACGCCCTATCAGGATTAAGCTTTAAAAAAAACTGAGGCGGCTGAAAGCCCGACTCATGCCTCCGCATTGTTTCCAAACAAACCTCCTTATCTAAAGCCCTCACATTCTGTAAACCGACTGCAACTACAACATCACGCAACCTCGTATACTCGTCAAACTCATCTTTCGGTATACATATATCCTTACCATACTTTATCCACATATCCTTCGGCGACAAAGACTCGATAAAAGCAACTTCAGCCGACAACCTTACCTTACCAATAGGAAGCGTTGTATAAATCCATAAACGAGAACCTATGGGCAAGTTAATTTTCCTAACCCTAAGTTCTACTGTCTTTTTCCCAGCAAGAATATTATCAACATGCCTTGGCTTAATGGATATTATCGCATCAACCATTGAAAGCCTCCCCAACCAAAACCTTTAACTTCTCAAACCCTATTCTTTCTGGGGCAACGAGATTAGCGTTACTAATCAGCCCAAGTTTTTTTGCCCTGAAGAAAGAAACCCTCAGATCAAATTCAAGAAAATTATCAAATGTGAAAACATGGATTTTCTCCGAAACGCCAGAAATCTCGATCAACTCACTTCTAGACAAAACTCCTTGCCTATCAACCTTAACGGCCGCCTCATCAACGTCAACAACACCAGAATATGTAATTCGTGCAAAACCGATAATTTGCTGAATACTCTTACTTCCAGAAACGTAAAACGCAATAATCCCACCTTTCTTAAACAGTGATGCTTTCGCCGGCGAACGAAAATATGCTTTTTCAAGCAAAAGAGTTTTTTCGTGACTAGACAAAAGAGAAAGCTGGTTTTTCACATTACCGATCAAACCATTAGCAAAATTCTCCTTAATAGGAACCAAAATACAATCCCTATCCGGATTCAATATAAACCTTGGACCAATAACTGTTTCAAAATCAAACCAAGAAAATGCCTCAACCCTACCACTGGAATCAGTGAAGCAAACTCCTGTATTTTGCAACTCTTTATTTGACGGAAGCTTCTCCGGAATGGAAAACCCACAGAAAGACTTTACATCTCTTGCAAAGCGAGCCCAGCTCTTTGAGTCCAAGAACTGCGCACTAATTATTTTTACAAAGTGATCCGCCGATTTAAAGAAACCTTTTTTAAGAAGCGTATCTCCTGTTAAATCCTGCCCCTTCCCTATATATAGATCCAACCTATAAGAAAACCCACTTCTAGACCTCAAAGCAGTCTCTAGAAAATGATCTATTGCAGCAATCGACTTGGGACAAGTTTCGTCTATATACAAGGCAGCCAAAGCACTATTCGTCGCCCTTACTGGCTTTTGTGAAAAATAAACACCGAATAATCGACCATCTAACCTTGCCTCATAAACACTTGCCGCATCTTTAATTGGAGATGCATCAACCAACATGCTTTCAACAACATCTGACACAGAAAAACTATCCAGAAATTCTTTAATTTCACTAGTTACAACCGACGCAGAAAATGAAAAATCTGCATTCAGTGGAGTTGAGACATCCGACAATTCACCATCTTCTAAAACCAACTCGTCTGGAGAAAGTATTACCACATTATGCTTATCTTTAATTTCACCGCATGCTCTTAACAAAGCTTTTTCCCGGGTAATAAATCCGCCTATACCCGCAGATATACAGTAAGCCAAGTGCATGAGATCAGACTCATCATTTTGCGCTGATTTTCTAACCATCCCTCTTGCTGGAAAAACAATTCCTCTTAACGACTCAGCAATAGAAGAAATATCGCCACCTGATTTCAGCTCAGGAAAAACTTCTGCGAGTCTCAAAACCGGGTCATCAGAATAATTTTCCGATTGACGCTCAAGCTCTTTCTTAAACTCAGGGGTTACGCAAATTGAAAACCCTCCCTGAAAGCCAACTTGCATAATCTTTATGACTTTCTTATAACCAGCCCTAGCCTTAAACACATCAAGCAATAAATTTAAATCCAAGGCATAAATTGGACGATCTAGCACCGGCCCTATTGGTTGAATGCCAGCTGAGTCTTTAACCAAACACCCCAAAAGATCATTATCACCTAATGAATAACCCCTTATATTTATTGTTCGCTTTGTTGTCTCACCCCCCTTGACCTGCCTATATATTGAAAACCCAACATTCTCCCAAAAACTATTAGCCGGCAAGTCCGACGCAACTTTTGCAACTATAGAATGATAATACTTATCCCGCGCATAATCTTTTAATGAGCAAATCAATCTCCGCCCAACACCATGCCCCCTTGCAGACTTACAGGCATATACCTGGAAAACTTTCAGAGTTGGCATCGTCCCACCAAACATCAAGTACCCTTTAAGTTCTTTAGCGTCATTAATGGCAACCCACAACTGACCTTTTGATGCCATTTGCTCATAGGCTGTCGATGATAAAAACCCGAAAGAATTTTTGTGCTTATCTGCAATAGCCGAGATTTGACTAACATAACTTGAAACCTCGTCAAATTTTTTAAGAATGGTGTATTCCATTACTACCTCAACCGATATTTATTTTTCTTTGCAAAGCTAGAATTTGCGTGGATTTTGGCAGAACACGCATATCAAAAACCATGTTTTTTCCTTGCGTGTATTAATATTTACCTAGGGCCGTCGCCTCATACCGTCGACGACAATTAGATAGCCCCACTCGGATGCTGAACCGAATCGGTGTGATAGCTTCATCCCGCCGCTCTCCCTTCCGCCCTAAAACTGTCACAGTACAGCTGAAACCCAGGACAAAAGGGTTGTCACGCGCAACTGCGCAGGCTTAGGCATAGCGTCACCATTCGGCCCTCCCCCCACAATTCTGCCTCGACACAACGATAAGCAGTTGGCGTGCTAAGCGAAGCGTGTAGAATCCCGCGCCCCAAAAATGCAGGAGACAACACGTTGGCTATTCACTACACCGCGTCCGCTGAAAATGTCGCATGTGGACGCACCGGCTCGAACCTGAGCAGCACCCAGGATGTCACTCAGGTTTCATGCAAGCTGTGCCTGCGCAGCGTAGAAAAGGGCACTGCCGAACCTGTCCGTAAAACCCCAAGTCTTGCTGAACTTAGAGCTGCCGCAAAAGCGGCGAAGGCTGCTGCCGCAGCGGCTGAGCCGGTAAAACCAAGCGCTACCCTGAAACCTCGCGCCGAATGGCAGCAACGCCTTGAGCAATTGCCGGGTAGAAACCGCATCCCGCGCGGGATGGCTCGGCAGGTATTTGTTTAAACGCGACAAACCTCGAGCGATCGCCAACGGTCGCGCTGCCTCACCAGCAACCAGTAGCGCCCGCCAGGTCGGTTGAAGCCCAGTTGGCGTCAGAGTCGCACGACGCTATTGCACCAAGGCCACAGCAACCGCCTTGGCTGCATCCTCAATCGCGCGCTCATCGTAGGGCGCAAAACCCAGCACCAGCCCCGGTTCTCGGGGCTGCACGCAGTAGCGCGCCAGCGGCATGGTGTCGATACCGGCGGCCTGCAGGCGGGCGAAGGCCGCCTGTTCGTCGTTCACCTGCAGGTTGCAGGTGATATCCAGCCCCGCACGAATCTCCGGCACATCAATCAACCCCTGCCAATGCCGCTGCGCCGACTCGGCGAAGGCCTCGGCGCGTGCGGCGTAGATTTTGCGCATGCGCCGTACATGGCGGTCGAAATGCCCTTCATGGATAAAGTCGGCCAGTACCGCTTGCGACAGGCTGTTGGCGTGGCGGGACATCAGCGCGGCGGCGCGGGTGAAACTCTCCAGCAGGTGCGCCGGCAACACCAGGTAGGCCAGACGGATGGAGGGAAACAGCAGCTTGCTGAAGGTGCCAGCGAGGATCACCGACTGCTCTGCCGCCGGCATCGAGCGCAGCGCGGGAATCGGTTTGGCGATAAAGCGGTATTCGCTGTCGTAGTCGTCCTCGAAGATGTAGCTGCCGTGCTGCGCCGCCCACTGCAACAGGGCCAGACGCCGCGCTGGGGACAACTCACTGCCCAGCGGCGCCTGCCGTGACGGCGTGACATAAGCCAGCCGGGCATCGGCGGCCAGACGCACGCCCTCCTCCACTTGCATGCCGAAGGCGTCGACCGGCACATCCACGCGCTGCACGCCCGATACATCGATCAGCTGACGTGCGCCGGGGTAGCCGGGGTCTTCCATCCATACCTTGGAGTTGCCCGGTGCCAACAGGCGCAGGCACAGGTCGAGCCCCTGCTGCACGCTGTTGAGCACCAGGATGCGTTCGGCCGGCACCTGCACACCACGGGCGATGGCCAGGTAGCCGGCGATGGCTTCACGCAGCGCCGGCAAGCCGCCGGGGTCCGAATCGAGCAGGATGGACAGCCGCGAGGCGCGCAGCTGCTGGATATGCAGCTTGCGCCACAGGTCGACGGGGAACGCCTGAACATCGCCCCGATGCGGGAAGAACGGCCGCAACCCCGGCGTCACCGAGCGCCGCGCAAATATTGGGGTGATCGCTTCAAGGCGTTCGACCCACGGCGTGGCTGGCGGCGTGCGCGGCGCCTCTTGCGTGGCCACGACCTTGCGCCGCACGTAGCCGGCGTTCAGCGTGGCGTCCGGCAGCACCTGGCAAACCCGCGTGCCGCTGCCGGTCTGCGCCTCCAGATAGCCCTCGGACAACAACTGCTGATAGGCCGCCTGCGCGGTGCCCCGCGCCAGCTGGTAGTGCTCGGCCAGCGCGCGCGTGCTGGGCAGCTTGCTGCCCGCCGGCAGGCGACCACCGAGAATGGCGCCGCGCAGCGCCTCATACAACCAGCGCTGCAGGCTAACGCCCGGCTCGGGCGTGCCCAATGGCAGGAAGACCACCTGCGGGGGCGATTTTTCGGCGGGCATGGCCGCTCCAAAGTGGATCAATGAGTTCAGCCAAGAATGGATCAATACACTGATCCAAGCTAGAGGCAGAATCGCTCCCGTCGTCAGCCAACAGCCTTTCTCTTCACCACGGGAACTCACACCATGAAACAGCAAATCCTGATCATCGGTGCCGGCTTTGCCGGCATGTGGAGTGCACTCAGCGCCATGCGCCTGCTCGATCAACAGCAGCGCCTGGACATCGATGTCACCCTGCTTGCGCCCCAGGCGGAACTGCGCGTGCGTCCACGTTTTTATGAGCCCGACCTGGCCAGCACCGTCGCCCCGCTCGGCCCGCTGTTCGAGGCCGTGGGTGTGCGCTTCGTCCAGGGCAGTGCCACGCAAATTGATGCCGCGAGCAAGCGCGTCAGCTACCGCGATGCCTCGGGTGCCGAGGCCGAGTTGAACTATGACCGTCTGATCCTCGCGTCCGGCAGCCAGGTGGCGCGCCCGCCGCTGGAAGGTATCGAGCGCTTTACCTTCGATGTCGACAGCCTGGAGTCGGCGCAGAAACTCGAAGCTCACCTGCAAAGCCTGGCGCAGCAGCCAGAGAGCGCCGCTCGCAACACCGTGGTGGTGGTCGGCGGCGGCTTCACCGGGATCGAAACTGCCACCGAAATGCCGGCACGCCTTCGCGCCATCCTTGGTGAGCAGACCGACATCCGCGTGATTGTGGTGGATATGGCCAAGCAAGTTGGCGCGGCCATGGGCGAAGCAATTGCCGGGATCGTCGCCGAAGCCAGCGACAGCCTGGGCGTGACCTGGCGGCTTGGCAGCCCGGTGTCCAAGGTCACTGAGCACGGCGTACAACTGGGTAACGGTGAACGCATTGCCGCCAGCACGGTGATCTTTGCCGTAGGTGTGAAAGCCTCGCCGCTGACCCAACAGATCAACGGCGAGCGCGATGCGCATGGCCGTCTGCACGTAGATCGCAACCTCAAGGTACTTGGCCAGGATGCCATCTACGCCACTGGCGACACCGCCTACGCCGCCGTGGATGAACAGGGCAATCACGCCCTGATGACCTGCCAACATGCGATTGCTCTGGGCCGCTCGGCCGGCAACAACGCCGCCGCGGACCTGCTCGGTGTCGCGCCGATTGCCTATAGCCAGCACAAGTACGTCACCTGCCTGGACCTGGGCGCCTGGGGCGCGGTATTTACCGAGGGCTGGGAACGTAAGGTGCTGCTGACCGGCCAGGAAGGCAAGGCGCTGAAAACCCAGATCAACACCCAGTGGATTTACCCGCCGGCAGCGGATCGGGCTATCGCCCTCGCGGCGGCCGATCCGTTGATCCCGGTGGTGGCGTAGAGCTCAAATGAAGACTGCCTCGCGAGAGGCAGTCCGATCGTCAGGCCTCTAGAACACGAAGATGGCCAAGAGAATGATTACAGGGATCGGAACCCCGAGAAAGAACAGCAATATTGAGCGCATAGCAGCCTCCGGTTAATAGGTGGAAGGTGTATCAGGCATCGCGCTGGCGGCCGCCATAAGGCGCGGCAAAGCTGGCAACGAAGGCACCGATCAGCAACGAGATAAACAACCAGAGCGCCGTATAAGCAGATGCCTTACGTGCGCTATCGGCCGCCTCACGCGTGGCGGTTTCTGCCTCGTTAAGCGAGGTTTGTAGCCGACTAAACGTATCGTTCACACGCTGCTCAGCCTCCTGCTGAGTCAACCCCGTACGTTGCGCGACAACCTGGCCGACATAGCTCGCGTCGTCTGCGGGCAAAGCACCCGTGCGGATCGCGTTCATATAGATGCGCGTAACCTCGGCCATGGAAACCGCAGTTTCTTGCTGCGGCGTCAGTGCGCGGGGCGTACTGCCTGGCACATTGACGCCCCGATTGAGATCACGACGAAACAGGCTATCGAGGAAATAGCCAACGGCGCCGCTGTCAGCATCCTCAGACGGCATGTCCGAACCTGCGGCGGCGCCACCGGCAGTCGCCGCCACGGCGGTCGTGGCAACCCCACCGGCCATAGAAGCGCCGGCCTGAACACCGCCATTAACGATGGAAGCCGTCACCGAGGTGAGCAAGGCAGCCGTTGCCAGCGTTGCGATAGCCCAGGCCAGAAAGCCATGCGCGGTGTCGCGGAAGAACACCTCATCGGTGTGCACGTCAAGCCATTTGGTTCTGAGACGGCCAGCCAGGTAGCCGCCCATACCCGCAGCAGCCAGTTGGGTAAAGGTGACCCAGAGAATCGTGCTGACACCGAAGGTTGTGGCGCTAATGCCATCATTGACCCACGGCGATACCGACGACAGACCTAAGCCTGTGCCCAATATCAGCAGAATCAGGGAGAGTGCTGCCGCGGCGGCTGCACCGGCCAAGATAGCGCCCCAAGAAACCGCACTGGCGCATAACTGAGGACTGTCGAGGGCCGTTCTCACGGACCCGAATACCGCGTTCTGTTCACTTGTTGTATTCATGGCGATCTCGATTGAATCCAACGTCGCGCGAGATTGCAGCGAGCCGGTATCAAGACCATCTCATTGGCAAACCAGAGTGTCAGTGCGCTAACGCGCATAGGCATTTTGCTAGCACATCGCCGTTACATCGCGGTCCGGCGCACTATCACAGCGGTGCGGATAAGCCGGGCATTGCGCCGGCCAACCCAATCAGCGGCATATGTAACAGATCCGTAGCGCGGCCATCGCCGCACTTATGAGGGACAACGGCTGGGCTTAGGGCGCTATATAGCGCTGCACAATCCGCTCATAACTGCCATCCACCACCAACTCGCGCAGCGCATCGGAATAGGCCTGAACAAAATCGGCCTGAGTCGAGCGCTTGCTGATCGCAACTTCCGCCGACTCGCTGGACACCACCACCGCCGTGGCTTTGATCTGCTCACCCAGGCCAAGCTGCTGAATCTCATAGGCCCCACTGTGCTCGTCAGCAATTACCCCATCGATTCGGCCCTTGCCGAGCATGCGCCAGAGGTTGCCGCGATTGACCACCATCACCACCCGTGCGGCAAACGCCGGATCGTTCATCAGTTGCTCGTAGTCCGCGCCATAGGCGACGTTGACCTGCGCGCCCAGGCGGAACTCGCTGTGCTGCAGCGCTAGCAGCCGCGTGACGGGCCAGCGTTGCAATGCCTGGGTATGCATAAACAGGATATTGCGCGAGGGCGGCAGCACCGGGCCGGAAAAGCGCGCATACGCCTCGCGCTCCGGCCGGGGGAATGCGCCTGGCAAAATATCCAGGCGGCCCAGCTCCAGCTCTTTGAGTGCCCGCGCCCAAGGCAACTTGCGCAGTTTGGTCTGACACCCCAGGCGCGCTAACGCCGCGCGATTGACCTCGATCGAAATACCGACCACCGCACCATCCGCCGTTTGCATGCTGAACGGCGGATCATCATCCCAACGCAGGGTTTTCTCGCATGCAGCCAACACCAGGCCAGGGACGCAGGCCAGCAGCAACAAGGCAAGCAATAAACAGTGACGCGGTAAAAGCGAGCGGCGTATATCGACTGCAATCAAGATCATCACTCACGCGGGCTCGATGGGATGTTGAGTGGAGTCTAGCAGCCCTTTCTCTCACTCAACGCCCGCAAACCACTCAAAGAGATTCAGGCCTCGACACTGCTCCACTGCTTGCTCAGGCGCTTGTCCGAGACCGGCAGTCTGGTGCCGAGCTGTTGGGCGAACAGCGACACGCGATATTCCTCCAGCAGCCAGCGATACATCAGCAACTGCGCATCGCGTTTGCCTTCCTGGCGGTGCTTACCCAAGCGTGCCTGGTACTGCTCCCAATAACCGGCCAGCTCGCCACTCCAGACGCGGTCGCGTTGTACCTGGCCGGCGATCTTGTCCAGCCGCTGCTCGATGGCCTTGAGGTAGCGCGGTAGTTCCTTGAGCCACTGCGCCGGGGTTTCGCGGACAAAGCCGGGATACACCAGATTGCTCAGCTGCAGCTTGATGTCATTCAGCGCCATGGCCTGGGCCAGGTCGATTTTGCCTTTGAAACGCTTCTGCAGACCGTGCCAGAGCTTGAGAATTTCCAGGATCAGCTTGGCCTGGCGCTCTGCTTCACCGGTCCAGTCGCCGCGCTTGCGCTCGGCCAGCGCGGCTAAGCCTGCACCATCGCGCGGCAAAGGCTCGCTGCCTTCAAGAATGCAGCTGTCGAGGCTGGCCAGCAGAATATCTTCCACCAGCGCATCAACACGACCCATATCGCGGTAGAGCAGCGCCAACTCGGTCAGCCCCGGCAGCTTGCCGCGCAGAAACTTGGCTTGCTCACTCAACTGCTGCAAGAGCAAGCGCTGCAAGGCGCGACGATGCTGGAACTCGGCTTCGGCAAGAGTCGGGAAGCGCCCTTCCTTGACCACGCCAGCCTCCTCCACCAGCGCCGGGTAGACGGTCATGGACAGGCCAGCGACCTGTTGCTGGGTCTTTGCCGCCACTTCACTAAAGGCCTTGGCCTCCACCGGCTGCTGGCTCTTGGCGGTTTTCGGCAGAGCCAGGCCGGCCTGGGTTGCTTCACTGAAGCGCGCCGTCAGCTCGGCCAGGTCGCGGCCTTCACCGAGCAATTTGCCTTGATTGTCGACCACCTCGATATTCATCCGCAGATGGCCGTCCAACTGCGCCTCGGACTCAGCCCACGCCTCGTCGCTAACCCGCGCACCGGTCATGCGCGTCAGTTCGCGCCCGAGCGACAACGGCAAACTGCCCTCGGCAAATTGCACTTTACTCAGCGCCGCGCCGACGAAATCCGGGACAGGCACAAAGTTCTTGCGCAGCGCCTTGGGCAAGCCGCGAACCAGGGCCATGCACTTGGCTTCCAGCAGGCCCGGCACCAGCCACTCCAGGCGCTCAGGCGGCAGCTGCGGCAACAGCGGCGCAGGCACGCGCAGGGTTACCCCGTCACGCGGATGGTTGGGTTCGAAGTGATAACTCAGCGGCAGGGTCAGCTCGCCCAGACGCAGGGTGTCCGGGTACTGTGCGGCGGTGATCTCCTTGGCGTCGCGGGCGAGCACGTCCTCTTCACGCATGATCAGCAGCTGCGGGTTCTTCGCGCTTTCAGTTTTGTACCAACTGTCGAAGGTGGCGCTCTGGTAGATGTTCGCCGGCAGGCGCGCCTCGTAGTAGGCGTACAAGGTTTCTTCGTCGGCCAGAATGTCGCGCCGACGCGCCTTGGCCTCCAGCTCGTCGAGCTTTTCCAATAGCTGGCGGTTAGCGGTCAGGCACTTGGCGCGGCTGTGCATTTCACCGCCCACCAGCCCTTCGCGAATAAACAGCTCGCGCGAAATCACCGGTTCAATCGGGCCGAAATGCACGGCACGGCGACCGACTACGATCAGACCGTACAGGCTGATTTGCTCATAGGCCACCACTTGGCCGCGCTTCTTCTCCCAGTGCGGTTCGAGGTGGTTTTTCTTGATCAGGTGGCTGGCCAGCGGCTCGATCCAGTCCGGCTCGATCTTGGCCACCATGCGCGCAAACAGCTTGGTGGTTTCCACCAGCTCGGCGGCCATCAGCCAGCTGGGTTTCTTGCGACCGATCACCGAGGACGGGTGCACCCAGAAGCGCCGCTGACGCGCACCGAGATAGTCACCGTCTTCGGTTTTCTGGCCAATCTGACTGAGCAGGCCGGCAAGAATCGCTTTGTGTACCGCGGCATAACCCTTGCTGCGCTGAGCGGCCTGTTCTTTCTCCGCCAGTTCCTTTTCTTTCTGCACGGCTGAGAGCTGTGCTCCGGCATTCCGGCGGTCCTGGGGATTAGCCGTGGTGGACAAGCCTGCGGCGTTGTCCACCCTACGATCAGCGCCGTAGGGTGGATGGCCGGAGCCATCCACCTTCTTGCCAGCGCCGAGCTGCAAATCACGGGTAATCAGCACCAACTGACGGTGCGCATCGCGCCATTCGCGCAGGCGCAGGTAGTTCAGAAAATTCTTTCGGCACCAGCTGCGCAGCGCGCTTGAACCCAGGGCCTGGCGCTGTTCTTCAAAGCCGCGCCACAGGTTGATCAGTGCGGCGAAGTCGGAATCCACATCCTTCCATTGCGCATGGGCCTGGTCGGCAGCCTGCTGACGGTCGGACGGGCGCTCGCGCACATCCTGCACCGACAGCGCACTGGCGATGATCAGGATTTCTTCCAGACTGCCCTGCTTGGCCCCTTCCAGCACCATGCGGCCTAGGCGCGGATCCACCGGCAGGCGCGCCAACTGGCGGCCCAGCGGCGTCAGTTGCCCTTCGCGATTAACCGCCGAGAGCTCCTGCAGCAGGTTGAAGCCGTCACTGATGGCTTTGCCGTCTGGCGGCTCGATAAAGGGAAAGGCGTCGATCTCACCAAGGCGCAGATGGAGCATCTGCAAAATCACCGCCGCCAGGTTGGTGCGCAGAATTTCCGGATCGGTAAAGGCCGGTCGGCCGAGGAAGTCCTCCTCGCTGTACAGACGAATACAGATGCCCGGCTCAACCCGCCCGCAACGGCCTTTGCGCTGGTTGGCGCTGGCCTGGCTAATGGCCTCGATGGGCAGGCGCTGTACCTTGGCGCGGTAGCTGTAGCGGCTGATACGTGCCGTACCGCTATCAATCACATAGCGAATACCTGGCACCGTCAGCGAGGTCTCGGCGACGTTGGTGGCCAGCACGATCTTGCGTGCGCCCATGGGCGCGAAAATCTTCTGCTGCTCGGCCGGCGTCAGCCGTGCATACAGCGGCAGCACCTCGGTCATACGCAGGTTGGCCTTGCGCAGCACCTCAGCGGCGTCGCGAATCTCGCGCTCACCGGGCAGGAATACCAACACATCGCCGGGGCGCTTGCCCTCGGCCTTCTCGAAGGCGCTGATTTCATCCAGGGTGGCGAGAAGCGCCTGGTCGACGGAGAGGTCTTCCTCGACGCGGTTGCCGTCCTCGTCCTGCTCGGCGGTCAGCGGCCGGTACCAGGTGTCCACCGGGAAGGTGCGCCCGGACACTTCGACAATAGGTGCACCGCCGAAATGCGCGGAGAAGCGCTGCAGGTCGATGGTCGCCGAGGTGATGATCAGCTTGAGATCAGGGCGGCGCACCAGCAGGGTCTTCAGAAAGCCCAGCAGAAAGTCGATATTCAGGCTGCGCTCGTGGGCTTCGTCGACGATGATCGTGTCGTACTTTTCCAGGTAGCGGTCGTGCTGGGTTTCGGCCAGCAGGATGCCATCTGTCATTAATTTGATCAGGCTGCGCTCGTTGCTCTGGTCCTCGAAGCGCACCTGATAGCCGACCAGCTCGCCCAGCGGCGTGCCGATCTCTTCCGCTACTCGGGTGGCCACGCTGCGCGCCGCCAGGCGCCGTGGCTGGGTGTGGCCGATCAAACCATGCACACCGCGGCCCAGCTCCAGGCAGATCTTCGGCAGCTGCGTGGTCTTGCCCGAACCGGTTTCCCCGGCGATCACCACCACCTGATGCGCCGCGATGGCGGCCTTGATCTCGTCGCGCTTGGCGGCAATCGGCAGCGCATCGTCGTATCGCATCGCCGGCACACTGAGGCGGCGCGCCTCGACCTTGGCGCGAGAGGCCTCAAAACGCTGCAGCCACTGCGCCAGTTTGGCTTCGTCTACCGGCGTCTGCTTGCGCAACTCATGCAACTGGCGGCGCAGGCGATGGCGGTCGCCCAGCAGGGTCTGGTCGAGGTTTTTCAGCAGTTGGTCAACGGCGGGCGTGGCTTCGGTCATCGGGTAATCGCGGGGTGGGGTCAAGGGTAAGAGCAGGAAGGCGGCGATTGTCGCATTTTTGCCTGGGGGAAAACGACCAAAGGACAGAAAGCAAAAAGCCCATCGGCGATGGGCTTTTCTACTGAGGGAATGGGCTTAAACGGCGGACACGTCGTCAGCCTGCAAGCCCTTCTGCCCCTGGGTCACGGCGAACTCGACCTTCTGCCCTTCGAGCAGGGTCCGATGGCCTTCGCCACGGATGGCGCGGAAGTGTACGAATACATCCGCGCCGCTCTCGCGCTGAATAAAGCCATAGCCCTTGGAATCATTGAACCACTTGACGGTGCCTGTCTCGCGCTCAGCCATTATCTGTGTCTCCAGCATGCAGTTTTTATTGTTTGGCGCAGCCTGCAGGCGAGTGCCCGGCCATCACCGAAGGCCGAGTATAAAACAGCGTTTATGGCTGAAAAGGACTTTTTGCCGGCAGGCTGCAGGCCATACAGGACAAGCTATGCAGCGATATTTACGGGCTGGGATTGTGCAAGATTGCAGACGTAGGATGGGTTAGCCGCGCAGCGGCGTACCCCATCGCAAAAGCCAGAACAGCATGGGTATCGCAAAGCTCAACCCATCCTACGTCGATGGCGACAGCTTGTTTAATCGCGCTCAGACCACATCACGCCACCGGTGGCCCAGTCGCCCTTTTTCACTTCCTCGAAGATCACATCAACCGCGCTGGCGTCGCAGCCGAGCACGGTGGTCGAGGCGTCGGTCAGGGCTTTGGCGTACTCGCGTTTGATCTCATCGGAGCGGCCTTCGAATATTTTGACCAAGAGGGTGGGCATCTAATTAATCCTCATAACAGGTGAAACAGGACTGGTTAGATCGGTCACGGCGATCCGCTTGGCGCATCTGCGCGGGGGCATTATCTGACCGGGACGACAGAAAAACAAAGGGCCGCATAAAGCGGCCCTTTGCAGGTGCAGACGGGATCAGCCGTGACGGCGCCTGCGCCACAACCACAGCGCCAGCACGCCGAGGGTCAGCAGCAACGGCACCAGGGCGATATTGAGGAACTTAAGCTTACTGCCCAGGGCCTCGATATCGGCATTCAGCTGATAGCGCACGTCGCGCAGTTCCTTGCGGATCGCCAGTTTCTGCTGCACAAACTGCTGCACTGCGGCCTGTTGCTCCGGCGTCAGCTCCAGGGCCTTGCTCGGATCATCACTGCGCTGCAGGGCCGCAAGCTTCTGCTCGGTATCGGCCAGCTGGGTTTGCAGAGCCTGCTCCTTCTCGCGGAACTTGACCTCGGCCTCACGCTGGATGGCGTCCACCACCTCGAACGGACGGGTAAAGCGACCGCGCGAACGCACGCTGATCAGCGCTTCGGAACCGGCCAGGTTGTCCAGGGCGTTGATCGCGAAACCGGCGTTGTCTGCCCACGGCTGCGGAATACGCTGGCCGAAGAAGTCCTGCACCTGCACCCACATGCGGTCGGTAAGCATGTCGGTGTCGGCCACGACGATCACGTTGATATTATCCGCCTGCTTGAGGCCATCCTTCTGCCCTTCGATGCCGTCCGGGAAGGCCGTTTGCGCCGGGCCACTGATACGCGCCGCCAGGGTATAGCGCTCGCCAGTGGGTTCCAGCTCGCGGATCAGCTCTTCCGGGTTGGCCAGCATGCCGAAGCGTTTTGCATCATACGGCATGGCGTACTGCGAGCTGCGAATCAGCGGAGTGAACTGGGTTTTCGCGCCTTCCAGCTGTTCCAGCATACCGGCGGTGGCGACCGTCATGTTCTCCAGCGAGGCGGTACTGATGTCGTCCTTATCCAGGGCGTTTTTCGGCAGGCTTAACCAGGCGGCATGGCGTACCGGGCGCTGGCCCTCGCCCATGCTGACCGACATAGCGTAGGAGCCGTCGCCGAGCACCTGGTCCGGCACCATACGCAGGCCCCAGGCCTTGAACAGCTCCGGCAGGTCGGAGGCTTTGTCGACCACCATTTCGCCAGGCATTTCGGCCTGGGTATCGGCCTCGCTGAACGGGTCGACAAAGGTCAGCAACTTGCCGCCGCGCAGGACGAATTGGTCAATCGCATACAGCGTCTGCTCGGGCAGCTGCTTGGGGTGAATCAGCAGCAGTACCGAGACGTTCTCGGGAATCAGATCGACATCGCGCTTGAGGCTTTCGATCTGGAACAGCTGGCGAATTTCCTCGATCAACATCCAGGCAGGTGTCGGCTGACGCGCCGCCATGTCGAAGCCGCCATTGACCTGCAAGCCGGCGAGCACGCCGACCACCGGCCGCTCGGGCTTGGCCAGGCTCTGCACCAGACGGCTGAGCTCGTATTCAAGAAACTCTTCCTGATCCAGGGCGAAGAACGGAATCACCTGGGTCTGGCCTTCGGCATTCTTGCCGGCCAGGCCGAAGTAGATCGAGTCGCCACCCTGCTGCAGCGGAATGCCCTGCAGGCCGAATTCGGCGGCCTTGTCTTCGTCCTCGGAGAACGGCGCCGGGTCGATGATCGTCAGCTTGAGTTTGCCATCAGCCTCACGCTGGTAGGCCTTGAGCATTTCCTCAACGCGCTTGGCGTAGGTACGCAGCGCCGGCAGGTCCTTGGTCGCGGTATCGGAGTAGAAAAAGTTCAGCTCCACCGGCTCATCCAGCTCGGCAAGAATCTGCTCGGTGCCGCTTGAGAGGGTGTAGAGCTTCTGCTCGGTCAGATCCAGCCGCACGCCACTAAGGCTGACGCTGGAGAACAGGTTGAAGGCGAGAAACGCCAGGGCAATGAGTGCAAGCCCGGCGCTGGAAACCATCAGCTTTTTCATGGGCGGCCTCAGTCAGCTTTCTTCAGGTCGATAACCACCGCCGTCGCAGCCAACCAGGCGGCGATCAGGGTGAGGAAATACAGCAGGTCGCGCAGATCGATCACGCCCTTGCTGATCGCATCGAAACGGGTCAGGAAGCTCAAGGACGCCACTGCATCAATCACCCACTGCGGTGCCCAGGCGCTAAAACCGTCGAGCACCATGGGGAAGCCGCTGACGATAAACAAGAAGCACACGCTGACCGACAGAATGAAGGCGATCACCTGGTTCTTCGCCAAGGCCGACATGCACGAACCAATCGCTAGATAAGCCCCCGCCAGCAGCCAACTGCCGATATAGCCAGTGATGATCGCGCCGTTATCAGGCTCACCGAGGTAGTTGACGGTGATGATCATCGGGAAGGTCAGCAGCAGCGCCAAACCGGCAAACACCCAGGCGGCGAGAAACTTGCCGGTAACCGCATCAAAACGGGTGATCGGCAGGGTCATCAGTAGTTCGATGGTGCCGCTCTTGCGCTCCTCGGCCCACAGGCGCATGGCAATCGCCGGCACCAGAAACAGATACAGCCAGGGATGGAAGTTGAAGAACGGCGCGAGGTTGGCCTGGGCGCTCTCGAAGAAGCCGCCGAGGTAGAAGGTGAACACTCCGGACAACACCAGAAAGATCAGGATAAATACGTACGCCAACGGCGTCGCGAAATAGCTCGCCAGCTCGCGTTTGAAAATCACCGACAGCTTGGTCATACGCTCTCCCCCCGGGTCAGGCTGCGGAACACTTCGTCCAACCGCCCGCGTTCGACATTCAACTCCTTGACCTGCCAACCACGCTCGGCGATCAGCGCATTGACCTGCGGAAAGATCACCTCACCCGGTTTGGCGAGGATGCTCAGCCCGTGTTCCAGAGCGTTTTCTTCCACCTCGGCAACGCCCGGCAAGGCAGCCAGCGCGGCCTGATCCAGCGGCTCGGCGGCAACCAGGGTGACGGCCTGGTGGTAACGCGAGCGGCTTTCCAGCTCCAAGGGCGTGCCATCGGCTAGCAGTTTGCCGTCGGCGATCACCACGGCGCGGGTGCACACCGCTGAGACTTCTTCGAGGATGTGGGTGGAAATAATCACGATCTTGTCGTGGGCCAGGCTCTGGATCAGCTTGCGCACCTGGTGCTTCTGATTCGGATCGAGGCCGTCGGTTGGCTCGTCGAGGATCAGCACCTTGGGATCATGCAGTATCGCCTGGGCAAGGCCAACGCGGCGCTTAAAGCCTTTCGAGAGGGTCTCGATCGACTGCTCAAGTACAGCCTGCAGCTCCACCTGAGCCACCGCCTTGGCCACCCGCTCGCGCTTCTCGGCACCCTTGAAGCCACGCACCTCGGCAATAAACTCGAGGAAGCTGCGCACCGTCATATCGCCGTAGCACGGCGCGCCTTCGGGCAGATAACCGATCTGCCGCTGGGCCTTAAGGGTGTCTTTCTGGATATCAAACCCGAGGATGCTGGCACTGCCCGACGTCGGCGCAAGAAAACCAGTGAGCATCTTCATGGTGGTGGATTTGCCGGCGCCATTAGGGCCGAGAAAGCCCAGCACTTCACCGGGCTGAACGCTGAAGGACAGGTTGTCCACCGCAGTGTGCTGCGCAAAACGCTTGGTTAGGTTTTTTATTTCGATCATGGCCTCTCACCATTGCGGTAACAGGCCCTGCTTGCAGCCGGTAATGACGCAAGCCGGGCGCTTATGTGCCGGCGGACTATAAGGAGTCACGCGCGGCCAGCGCAAGCGAAGAACCGGCGAGTCATGTATCTGTTCGCTACAGCGCAACAGAACAATTAATAGAGAGATTTAGAGTCTGCTCAAGATCTCGCGAGCTAGAGCCATGCAAGGCGCTACGTTAGTAACAGCCTTCGGCTGGTCAAACAGGCGAGGAAGCGGAGTGTACTGTTGTACATGAGCATTACTCGTTTCACTCGCCCTTCGGGTCGCGCTGAAGCGCGTTAGCCGCGCGCGGCCTGCCGAGCCTGTTTTCAACGCAGCAGGGCCGACGCGCAGCAGATCTTGGGCTGGCTCTACAGAGTGCCGCGCAGGGCCTTCTCGAACAGCTGACTGTACTGCGCAGCGGTAAAGGCAATCGGGTTGGTGCCGGCAGAGGGATCGACCTCGGCCATCTGTCCGACCTGTTCGATGCGGGTGTCATCGATGCCGATCTCGCCCAGGCTGTGCGGGATGCCGACCTGTTCACGCAGCGCCATCACCCACTCCAGTACGCCGCTAAAACCGGGTTTGGCCAGGTTCAGGTAACGCGCCATTTTCTCCATTTGCGGTTCGATGCGCTCGCGGTTGGCCACGAGCACATAGGGCATCAGCACCGCATTGAGCAGGCCGTGGTGAGCGTCGTACAGCGCGCCCAGCGGATGGGCCAGGGCATGCATGGCACCGAGGCCGCGCTGGAATGCGGTCGCGCCCATGCTCGACGCCACCAGCATCTGCAACCGCGCTTCAACATCCGCGCCCTGCGCCACTGCGCGCGGCAGATACTGCTGCACCAGGCGCATGCCTTCCAGGGCAATGCCCTCGGCCATAGGGTGAAACAGCGGCGAACAGAACGCCTCCAGGTTGTGCGACAGTGCATCCATACCGGTCGCTGCGGTGATCTTGGCCGGCAGGCCGAGGGTCAGTTCAGGGTCGAGGATCACCAGCGCCGGCAGCATGCGCGCATGGAAGATGATGCGCTTGATATGCACTTCATCATCGGTGATCACCGAGGCGCGGCCAACTTCCGATCCGGTGCCGGCCGTAGTCGGCACCGCCACCACCGGGGCCATGCCGGCGACGTTGACACGGTTGCAGTTATCGCCGATGTCCTCGAAATCCCACAATGGCCGGTCCTGGCCGACCATTAGGGCAATCGCCTTGCCGGCATCCAACGCCGAGCCGCCGCCAAAGGCGATCACCCCATCATGTTTGCCGGCCTTGAATGCGGCAACCCCGTCCATCACGTTCTGCCCGGTGGGATTGCCCTTGATGCCATGGAACAACCCAGCCTTGAGGCCATCATCGCGACAATGCAGCAACGCGCGGTCAATCATTGGCAAAGCCGCCAGGCCAGGGTCGGTGACCAGCAGCGGTGCACTCATGCCCAATTGCCGGCAGGCCGCAGGCAATTCGCTGACACGGCCAACGCCGACACGCACCGAGGTCGGGTAATTCCAGTTCATGCGGTAGTGATTCAGGTCCATGGGCGCCTCATAACTGAGTCTTGAAGTGAAAGGATTTCGGCCGAGTGACGTGCTCGAATCCGACGCTGGACAGGGTGCAACCGCGCCCGGAGTTCTTCACCCCGGTCCAGGCCAGCGCCGGGTCGAGGTAGTCACAGCGGTTGAGAAACACCGTGCCCGCCTCCACCCGCTCGGCCAGGGCCATGGCGGCGTCGACGTCACGGCTAAAGATCGCGGCCGTCAGGCCGAACTCGCTGTCATTCATTAGCGCCAGGGCTTCTTCGTCATCCTTGACCTTCTGGATGCCTACCACTGGGCCAAAGGATTCCTCGGTCATCACGCGCATGCCGTGATGCACATTGGTCAGCACCTGCGGCGCCAGGTACTGCGAACCGGGATGGTCCAGGGCAAAGTCGGCCGGCACCAGGTGCGCGGTGGCACCCTGTTCGATAGCATCGTGAATCTGCCCACGCACAAAATCTGCTGCTTCGGCGCGCACCAACGGACCAAGGGTGGTATCCGGATCATCGGAGCGGCCCAGCTTGTACTGTTTGACCAGCGCCACCGCCTGCTCGACAAAGGCGTCATACAGCGATTCATGCACATAGATGCGCTCGATGCCGCAGCAGGATTGCCCGGAGTTGAAGAATGCTCCATCAATCGTGGTTTCCACCCCATGGGTCAGATCGGCATCAGCCCGTACATAGGCCGGGTCCTTGCCGCCCAGCTCTAAACCGATGCTGAGAAAGCGCCCCACCGCTACCCGCTCGACCATGGTGCCGCCCGGCACCGAGCCGGTGAAGGCCACATGAGCGATAGTCGGCGCCTGAATCAGCGCCTCGGTTTCGCCGTGGCTCAGGTGCAAATACTGGAACACCCCGTCCGGCAAGCCAGCTTCGCTGAAGGCTTCCACCATGCGCTCCGCGCACAGCGGGGTTTGCGCCGAGTGTTTGAGCAGCACCGCATTGCCCGCCAACAGCGCCGGCATCACCGCGTTTACGGCAGTCAGGTAGGGGTAGTTCCACGGCGCGATAACCAGGGCCACACCCAACGGTTCGCGGCGGATAAAGCGAATAAAACCGGGCTTTTCTGGCACCTGGATATCCGCTAGGGCCTGTTCGGCGATATCCGCCATATAACTGGCACGCTCGACAAAACCGCGCACCTCGCCTGCGGCATAGCGGATCGGCCGGCCCATCATCCAGCAAAGCTCTTCGGCCAGCAGGGTTTCCTTGACGGCGAAGGCGCTAATCGCCTTGCGAGCGATGGCGATACGCTCGGCCAACGGGGTTTTCTTCCAGGCCTGCTGCGCCAGCTCGGCCTTGACCAGCGCGGCTTGAATCTCGGGATTGGAAGCCAGATGGCGCTCGACATACACCGAGCCGTCGATGGGGGAAATGCATTGCAGTTTGCTCATTGCTTGCACCTTAGAATTTTGTCGCGAACAACAGGTAAGTCTGCTGTGACTCTACAAGCCTGGATTTCGTAGGGTGGATGACGCTTTACCCATCCACCAATACGCTGGTGGATGAAAACAGCGTCATCCACCCTACCCAGCACCTCTAGCCCCTGTGTCTAGTGCGCCTGCTGCGAGACAGGGCATCAGATGATTTCGAAGTAGCGATCCAGCTCCCAGTCGCTGACATGACGGCGGTATTCGCGCTCTTCCCACTCGCGACTGGCGGCGAAGTGCTCAACGAACTCATCACCAAACAGCTCCCGCGCAGCCGTCGAGGCCTTCAGCCGTTGCGCGGCGTCCCACAGGGTTCGCGGCAGAGCCAGTTCTTCCGGGTGTTTCATGGCGTAGGCGTTACCCACCACCGGCTCGGTGGGCTCCCACTGCTGCATCACCCCGTACAGGCCGGAGCCAAGCGCTACCGACAGTGCAAGGAACGGATTGCCATCGGCCGCGCCCAGGCGATATTCCTGGCGCTGAGATTTGTCGCTGCCAGGAATCACCCGCAACGCAGCGGTGCGGTTTTCCACGCCCCAGGTGGCATCGGTGGGTGCCCAAAAGCCGGGGATCATTCGCCGATAACTATTCAGCGTAGGCGCGACCATGCACAGGAACTCCGGCATCAGGCGCTGCTGTCCGGCGAGAAAATGGCGCTGAATCGTGCTCATATTGTGCGCCTGACTGGGGTCGTAGAACGCCGACTTGCCGCTGGCCAGATCACGCAGCGAAACATGGATATGCCCGCTTTGCCCCGGATACTTGCCCGACCACTTGGCCATAAAGGTGGCCATCAGACCGTTGCGCTGGGCCAGCACCTTCATAAAAGTCTTGAACAGCGCGCCCTTGTCCGCGGCATCTTCGGCGCGGTCATAGGCAATCGCCGCCTCCAGCACGCCAGGGCCGGTTTCGGTGTGCAGGCCTTCGATGGGAAAGTCCATGCGCTCGGCCATTTCGAGAATCTCGTGGTACAGCTCGGCGTGCACCGAGTTGCGGATCATCGAATAGCCGAACCAGTCCGGAGTAAAGGGCTTGAGGTTGCGAAAACCCTTCTCGCGAGCCGACTCTGGGGTTTCATCGAACATAAAGAACTCATATTCCAGCGCGGCAAAGGCATCGAAGCCCATGGACTTGCAGCGCTCCACCACACGGCGCAGGGTGCCGCGCGGACAGACCTTTTCCGCCGCCTCGGCAAACTCACAGATAAACAGCAGCATGCCGTTTTCGAACGGCAAGTCGCGGCAGGTGTGCGGCAACACCCGCACCGGCGCATCGGGGTAGCCGGTGTGCCAACCGGTGTACTGGGCGTTGTCGTAGAGCTGGTCCTTCACGTCCCAGCCGAGCACCACATCGCAGAAGGCAAAGCCGCTGTCGAGGGCAGAGAAAAACTTGCTGCGGCTGAGGTATTTGCCGCGCATCACCCCATCGTTATCAAACACCCCGACCTTGATATGACTAAGGCCCCGTTCTTCGACAATGCGCTTGGCATCCTGAACGGTTTTCACGTCTCGCGGATTGAGCATAAATGCACCTGTCTCTTGTTGTTATGACTGTCGTTATGGCCGACATCCGGGGGCAACAACAGAGTCTCAAGCGCATCCCCACAACACCCACATAACGCGCTCTGACTACCACCCAACGCCTGTTAGAACACCCGGCAAAAAGCCTGTTCAGTGTGGTACAGGATTGGGAAGTTGGCTGGCTGATCCGGGAAATATCTGCTGTTTGCCACAGCTGCCGCGCCGCACACAGCAAAACGCCCGCGCTTGATGGCGCGGGCGTGGTTTTGCAGGCGGCTTAACGCGATCAACGATACGGCGCGCCCGCCTTGGCCATCAGCGCGTTGTACTTTTTGAAGATCTCCACCACGCGGGCGCAGCGTGGGCTGGTTTTGGCGATTTCGTCCCAGAACTTCAGCGCCTCGGCTTCCACCGTGGCCCATTCTTCGGCCGGGATGGAGGTCAGCTGTAGCTTGCCGCCTTCGACCCGCAGTTGCGCCTCCCCTCCCCAGTACCAGTGTTGGCGGTAGTAGTTAGAGCTGTCCATGCACAGCTTGAACAGGGTTTTCAGATGCTCAGGCACCTCGGCCCAACGGTCCGAGTTGGCGAAGTAAGAGCCGCACCAAGCACCGGAAATGTTGTTGGTGAGGAAGTATTTGGTCACGTTGGCCCAGCCGACGGTGTAGTCCTCGGTGATGCCGGACCAGGCAATGCCGTCCAGCTCGCCGGTCTGCATGGCTACTTCAACGTCTTCCCAAGGCAGGGTTACCGGGATCACCCCAAAGCGGGAGAGAAATTTACCGGCAGTGGGGAAGGTAAAGATGCGCTTGCCCTTGAGGTGTTCGAGCTTGGTAATCGGCTCCACCGTGGCGAAGTGGCAGGGGTCCCAAGCACCGGCGCCGAGCCAGGTCACGCCTTTGACTTCGCCATAGGCCTCGGCCCAGATTTCGTTGAGGCCATACTTTTCGAACAGCACCGGTACATCCAGGCTGTAACGGGTGGCAAACGGGAAGTAGCCGCCGAACACCGAAATATCCACGGGCGCGGCGATGGAGTCGTCATCGCTCTGCACCGCATCGATGGTGCCCTTCTGCATGGCGCGGAACAACTCGCCAGTCGGTACCAGCTGGTCGGCGTAATACAGCTGGATTTCCATCTCGCCGTTGGCGGCCTTGTTGAAGGCGTCGATGGATGGTTTGATCACATGCTCGCCCAATGCCGCGCCGGCATAGGTCTGCAGGCGCCAAACGATTTTCTTTGGTTCGGCGGCGTAGATATGCGCCGGCCCCAATGCCGTTGCCCCTGCTGCCCCGGTAGCGACCGCGGCGGTTTTCAGAAAACTGCGTCTCGTACTCATGCTGTTATCTCCAGACGTGTCGATTCAGATCGTGACGATTCAGATGGCATACAACCGCACTGCCTGACCCACGGGGCGCGGCAGGGTTTTCAGAGGGGCAAGCTGTACCTGATTGCGACAAAGCCCTTGAGGATTGCGTACGGCATAAGCGCCACACGCCGCAGCAATCCTCACTGGCTTCTATAGGTACAACTGCGCTGGCCTACAGCTGAAATTCATGTGCTCATCCGCCGTAATGCCACTGTGGCAACCACAGGGCGATCTGCGGGAAGACCATGACCAGCACCAGCGCCAGCACCATGATCAGCACGAATGGGGTAACCGAGACGTAGATGTCACGCAGTGAGACTTCTGGCGGAGCCATGGCGCGCATCAGGAACAGGTTGTAGCCGAATGGCGGGGTCATATAGGCGATCTGGCAAGTGATGGTGTAGAGCACGCCATACCAGACCAGGTCGAAGCCCAGAGCGCCGACTAACGGAATATAGAGCGGGGCGACGATCACCAGCATCGCGGTGTCATCGAGGAACATACCCATGATGATGAACGACAGCTGCATCAGGATCAGCACCTGCCAGGGCCCCAGGCCGAGGCTGTCGAGGAAGAAAGCCTCAATCGCCTTGACCGCGCCTAGGCCGTCGAATACAGCGCCGAAGCACAGGGCGGCGAGGATGATCCACATAAACATGCAGCTGATGCCGAGGGTCTTGCGCAGGGTTTCTTCCATCACGCTGCGGGTCAAGCGGCCTTTAACCAACGCCATCAGGGTGGCCGCCGCGGCGCCCACCGCCGAGCTTTCCACCAGGCTGGTGATGCCCATGAGAAACAGCCCGGTCATGCAGAAGAAGATAAACAGCGGCGCGATGCCGGCCTTGAGTAGCAGCAGCTTTTCCTTGCGGCTGATCTGCCCGCGCTCCTCCTCGGACAGCGCCGGCCCCAACTCAGGCTGCAAGCGGCAACGAATAGTGATGTAGAGAACAAACAGCCCGGCCATCAGCAAACCCGGCAACACCCCAGCCAGCCACAGCTGGCCGACAGGCTGGCGAGCAATCATGCCGTACAGCACCAGCACCACGCTTGGCGGAATCAGAATGCCCAGGGAGCTGCCGGCCTGAATCACCCCGGTGACCATGATCTTGTCGTAGCCACGGCGCAGCAATTCCGGCAAGGCGATGCTCGCACCGATGGCCATGCCGGCCACGCTTAGGCCATTCATCGCCGAGATCGCCACCATCAGGCCGATGGTGCCGATGGCTAGGCCGCCATGGAGCGGCCCCATCCAGACGTGGAACATTTTGTAGAGGTCTTCCGCCAGCCCCGACTCGGAGAGCATGTAACCCATGAATACGAACAGCGGCAGGGTCAGCAACGGGTACCACTTCATCAGCTTCATGGCGGCGCTGAAGGCCATCTCCGAACCGCCATCGCCCCACAGCATCAGCGCCGCCGCCACCGCGACAAAACCAATCGCGCCAAATACCCGCTTGCCAGTAAGCAGCAGCAACATCATCGAGGAGAACATCAGCAGGGCTATCAGCTCGTAATCCATTACAGCGGTTCCCCCCGCGCGGCGGCGATGTCCTTGAACAGGGTAGCGAGTGCCTGCAGCAGCATCAGCGCGATGCCGATGCACATGATGATCTTGATCGGCGCCATGGGGGGCGACCAGGCCGAGTAGCTGGTTTCGCTGTATTCAAGGGCGTATTGGGTCGAGGAAATACCCCCGTAGAGCAGCAGTACCAGATAGAAAATCAGAAAGCCGATGGTGATCGCATCGATGATCGCGCGGGCCCGTGGCGACCAGCGGCTGTAGAACAAATCCATGCGCACATGGGCATCAAGCTGCATCGAATAGGCGCCGCCAAGCAGGAAGTAGGCGACCATCAGAAACTGCGCCGATTCCAGCGTCCAGGCGGCCGGCATAAAGAAGGTTTTAGTGATTGAGGAATAGAGCAGCACGCCGAGAATGGCGAAGATCAGGTACATGGCGAAGCGCCCGACAACGCGGTTGAGCGCCTCCACTGCGTGCACAAACAGCCTGATGGCCTTGGGCATACTGCACCTGCCGAATAATTGTTATTCCGAGAGCCTAGACCAAGATTGGCCAAAGCCAATCAGCGCAAGCTGAGGTAGCACAAAGCACGCCAGCTCTTTTGCGCAGGTAATCTCTCTCGAAATATCAGCAGCTTAGTGCGGTACAAAAAACTGCTGTAACGCCCGGCTAGCCCTCTAGAAAGCCCATCAGCACCGCCACGGTGCGCGCGTGGTCCTCTTCTTGGGGCACATGGCCCAAGTCGTCGAACAGCACCAGTCGGCTGCCCTTGATATCGCGCTTGAAGCGCTCGCCATTGACCGGCGGAATCAACTCATCGCGGCCTCCCCAGATAATCAGCGTCGGCACCTTGAGCTCAGCAATACGCGTGTAGCTCTGCCCCGCTTCGGCCTGAATAAAACGCTGGCGCAAGGCTTCGCGGTTACCCGCGCGCAGGGTCAGCTCGTAGTAGCGATCAATCAATTCATCGCTGACCTTATCCGGGTCGCCATAGACGTTGCGCAGGCTTGCCTCGATCATCGAGCGCGGCAGCAGATTGGCCATCAGCGGCGCCAACGCAGGGATCTGCGCCAGGCGAAAGCCGATGGGAATGGAGGTGGCATTGCGCGGGTAACCGGCCGCATCCACCAGCACCAGCCGCTCGACGCGCTGCGGATGGTCAAGGGCAAACTGCCAGGCCAGTTGCCCGCCAAAACTGTTACCCGCCACCACCGCGCGCGGCACTTGCAACTGATCCAGCACATGACTGAGGAAGGCGCTGTAGTGGGCCATGCGGTAATCGCCATCGGGGAATGGCCCGGTCAAGCCGAAGCCCGGCAGATCGAGGCTGATCACCCGACGTTTGCTTTGCAACGCAGCGACCCAGCCTTCCCAGGTGTGCAGGCTGGCCGAGGTGCCGTGCAGCAATACGATAGGCACGGGGTCATCCCGTGGGCCTTGATCACGCAGGTGCACGAGCATGCCATCAATGGCCAGAAACTCGGATGGCGGCATGGCCCAGCGCGACTTGAGTTCCGCCAGGGAACGATCCGGGGCCCAGTTCCAGGCAACCGCTGCGGCAAGGCTGATCAGCAGCAACAGGAGAAGGGATACGGATATCTGCACAACACGTTTCATAGTCGGTACCTGATGACGAGGCACTGGCAATACTAGTCAACGACTCGCAGCTTGCCTGTGACCGTTGTGTACCAACCGGTTGTAGGAGCGGCCCATGGCCGCGATAAGGGCTTCGCGGCCATGGAACTAGGCGCCCCCCGCTCTTCCGATATGCAGACGAAAAAAAGCCCCGATGTGCCGGGGCTTGAGGAGTGTTGCGCCGTTTTGCGACGCACACGATAAAACGGGTATTTAGAGCCTGTTGCGGATCTCGCGACGCCGCAGATCCGAGTAGGTTGTTAAACCAGGCTGGTCAATGCATCACGACTAAACGGCAGAATGTCCTGCTCGCGGCCATCGCGTACTTTTACCGCCCAATCCGGGTCGACCAGCAGTGCGCGGCCTACAGCCACCAGGTCAAATTCCTGCTTGTTCAGACGCTCCAGCAGGTTTTCCAGGCTGGCCGGCTGGGCCACCTTGTCGGTGTTGACCATAAACTGGAGGAACTCGCCATCCAGGCCGACGCTGCCAACGGTGATGGTTGGTTTGCCGGTGAGCTTGCGCGTCCAGCCAGCCAGGTTCAGTTCCGAGCCGTCGAACTCTGGCTCCCAGAAGCGGCGCGTCGAGCAATGGAAGATATCCACGCCGGCGTCAGCCAATGGTTTGAGGAAGGCTTCCAGGGCTTCCGGGGTTTCCACCAGACGGGCGCTGTAGTCCTGCTGCTTCCACTGCGAGAAGCGGAAGATGATCGGGAACTCAGGGCCGACTGCGGCGCGCACAGCCTGGATCAGCTCGATGGCAAAGCGTGAACGCTGCGCCAGGTCACCACCGTATTCGTCGGTGCGCTGGTTGCTGCCGGCCCAGAAGAACTGGTCGACCAGATAGCCGTGGGCACCGTGGATTTCCACGCCGTCCATGCCGATGGCCTTGGCATCTTTGGCGGCTTGAGCGAAGGCCGCGATCACTTCCTTGATGTCGTTCTGGGTCATGCCATGCACAACCACGTTGCCTTCTTTGATTTTCTCGCTCGGGCCGTAGCCTGGGACGCTGGCGTCCGGCTCGGTGCCCAGCTTGCGCACATTGCCCACGTGCCAAAGTTGCGGAACGATCTTGCCGCCTTCGGCATGCACGGCCTCGACCACTTTCTTCCAGCCGGCCAGGGCATCTTCACCGTAGAAACGCGGCACATTCGGGTAACCGTTGGAGGCCTTGTGACCAACGGTGGTGCCTTCGGTAACGATCAAGCCAACGCCGGCAGCCGCGCGGCGACGGTAGTACTCGATAACCTTGCTGTTCGGTACGCCGCCCGGGGAAAAGGATCGGGTCATTGGCGCCATAACCACACGGGTCGGCAGCTCCAGATTGCCCAGGCTAAAAGGTTGGAACAGCGCTTTAACGGGATCGGTCATCATCATTCCTCGGGGCGGCCAAAGCGCCGCTACTGGTTAATAGGGGTTGCTATCAGGCCTGCAGCAACAGCTGCAGGCGATGGATAAAGTCAGTCAGAGCGCGGGTGTTGTTCGCCACCTTGAGCCGGGTCAATGCACCTTGCCAGGCGTTGGCGATAAAGCTCGCCAGGTTGCGGCAATCCTCATCAGCGGCCAGTTCACCGGCGGTTTGTGCCTGTTCCAGGCAAGCCTGCAGGGTGTCCGCCGAGGACTGCAGAATCGCATCGACCTGCGCGCCCAGGGTCGGCGACAGCTCGGCCATCTCGAAGCTCAGGCTACCGATAAAGCAGTGGTATTCCAGGCGTTCCTGGCGAGCGAAGTGCTCCACCAGCTCGGCGTAGTAACCGAGGATACGTTCGCGTGGGCTGAGCGCCGGATTGCTCAGGGCTTCGGCATAACGCGCCAGACGTGGCTGATAGACCTGCTGCAGGGCCTGCAGGGCAAAGTCTTCCTTGCTGGCGAAGTAGTGGTAGAAGGAGCCTTTCGGCACCCCCGCCGCCTGCACGATTTCCTGCACGCCGGCACCGTGATAACCACGACGGGTCATCACCTCGGCGCCTTTGGCGAGGATCAGGTCACGCTTGTCGAGTCGAATGCTGGAGTTCATGCCGACAAGAATATGACCGGTCGTCTCGCCTCGCCCAGCACTATTGATTTGCGTGATTATAGGTAAGAAGCAGAGCGGGTTTTAGAAACGACAAAGCCGCGAACAGGTCGCGGCTTTGTGGGCAGGCGTGAGCCTTAATCAGCGCGGCACGCGCTGACTCGGCGTTTAGCCGCGAGCGGCTTTGATCACGTCTATATAGGGTTCAGCAAAGCGTTGATCCTGGATCAGCGCGATAAAGTCATTGCCCTGAGCATCCTTGGCGTTCAGGTCGTAACCGGCCTCAACAAAGAAGCCGACAAAGCGCTCGAAATCATCGATACGCAGGCCACGGTAGGCCTTGACCAGCTTATGCAGCGACGGCGGCGTGGCATCGGCCGGTTCCACGCTGAGGAACAGCTTGATCGGCTCGTCACCAATCTCTTCGCCAATCACCTGTTTCTTGTCTTTACGCATCGTTCACTCCAGCTAACCAGGCCACACGGGGCCGGCAGTGTACCTCCGGGGTGGGCAATGGCTCAACGGAAGCAGTTCAGCCGACTTTTCTAACACGAGCCACGTATGGGTAACAGCCGACTTAGGTCAACACCGACCACCGCGCCCCGCCCTTATACTGCGCCCAGACACCCGGGAGTCATTATGTCGCTGCCCTTACCGCCGCTGTTCTCCGCCTGGCGCCAGACCCTGCGCGCCGGCTACGGCTGGAAAAACCTGCGCAGCGACCTGAGCGCCGGCGTTACGGTGGGCATTATCGCCATTCCGCTGGCCATGGCCCTAGCGATTGCCGTCGGCGTGGCGCCGCAGCACGGTCTCTATACGGTGCTAGTTGCCGGTACGCTGATCGCCCTGTTTGGCGGCTCACGCTTTAACGTATCCGGGCCGACCGCCGCCTTTGTAGTGATTCTGCTGCCAGTCACCCAGCAATTTGGCCTCGGTGGACTGCTGCTCTGCACCCTGATGGCCGGACTGATCCTGATTGCCCTCGGACTGATGCGCGCCGGACGCTTGATCGAATTTATCCCCTACCCGGTCACACTGGGTTTTACTGCCGGCATCGGCATTGTTATCGCAACCTTGCAGATCAAGGACCTGCTCGGCCTGCGCCTGACCAGCGCGCCGCATAATTACATCGAACAACTCAACGGCCTGCTGCAGGCCCTGCCCAGCCTGCAACTGGGTGACTGTCTGGTGGCGCTGGTGTGCCTGGCGACACTGCTCTTATGGCCACGCTGGGTACCGAAGATCCCCGGGCATCTGGTGGCGCTGACGGTCGGCGCGCTGCTCGGGCTGCTGCTGGAAAGCCTGCAGATACCCGTGGCAACCATTGGCGAGCGCTTCAGCTACAGCCTGAATGGCATCGAACACCCGGGTATTCCGCCGTTTCTGCCGAGCTTTATCTGGCCCTGGCAGTTACCGGGTGCTAATGGCCAACCGCTGGTGGTGAGCTTCGAGCTGTTCCGCCAACTGCTCGCCCCGGCCTTTGCCATCGCTATGCTCGGGGCGATTGAATCGCTGCTGTGCGCGGTAGTCGCCGATGGCATGACCGGCAGCAAGCACGACCCCAATGGCGAGCTGATCGGTCAGGGCATCGGCAATCTGGTTGCGCCACTGTTCGGTGGCATCACCGCTACCGCCGCGATTGCCCGCAGCGCCGCCAATGTACGTGCCGGGGCTTACTCGCCGATGGCCGCCATCGCCCACGCCGGCGTGGTGCTGATCGCCATTCTGTTTCTCGCGCCCCTGTTCAGCTACCTGCCAATGGCGGCGCTGGCAGCCTTGCTGCTGATAGTGGCGTGGAACATGAGCGAGCCGCGGCATGTACGGCATACCTTGCGCATCGCCCCACGCAGTGACGTGCTGGTACTGCTGACCTGCCTGATTCTTACCGTGCTGTTCGATATGGTGCTGGCCGTGGGCGTCGGCCTGCTGCTGGCCGCCGGGCTGTTTATCAAGCGCATGAGCGACCTGACCGATACCGAAGCGCTGCCCAAGCACTTTCACCAGGCGCTTAATGACCTGCCCGAACACGTGCTGGCCTACGCCATTCGCGGGCCGCTGTTCTTCGGCGCAGCAGAAAAAGCCCTGAGCGTGCTGCGTCGTTTTACTCCAGGAGTGAAGGTGGTGATCGTCGATATCAGCGCTGTACCGCTGTTGGATATGACCGCCATTGCCGCACTGGACAATGTGCTGCGCGACTACCGCGAGCAACACGTCGCCCTGGTACTCAGCGGACCAACGCCACAGGTGCGCCTGCAATTGCGCCGCGCCGGGATCGTGCGCGTTGAAGGGCAACTGGCCTATGTGCGTGATCTCGCCCAGGCCAGGGAAAAGGCCCTGCGCTGGCTGGCGCCAAAGGCCGATGAGGAATCATCAGGCTAGCAAGGTAGGGTGGATAACGCGCAGCTTATCCACCATGGACCTTATTGGTGGAAACACACTTCGAGGTTTTCCACCCCACAAAGGCGGTGCTTACAACCCTTTAACCGCGTAGATACCCGGCGCATTACGCCAGTAGCCCTTGTAGTCCATGCCGTAGCCAAACACATAGCGATCAACGCAGGACATGCCGACGTAATCAGCCTTGAGGTCAGGACGCGCTTTGCGGTCGTGAGTCTTGTCTACCAGCACGGCGATGCGCACGTTCTTGGCACCGGCATGCCGGCAAAAATCGATGATTGCACCGAGGGTGTGCCCTTCATCGAGGATGTCGTCGATGATCAGCACGTCGCGGTCGATAAAGGAAATTTCCGGCTTGGCCTTCCAGAACAGCTCGCCGCCGCTGGTTTCATTGCGGTAGCGGGTGGCGTGCAGGTAGGACAACTCCAGCGGGAAGTTGAGCTTGGGCAGCAGCTTGCCGGAGAAGATCAACCCGCCATTCATCACGCAAAACACCACAGGGTTGCTGTCAGCCATCTCGTTGTTGATGGCGGCGGCCATGGCCTCAATGGCCACTTCGACCTCGGCATTGCTGTGCAGGCAATCGGCTTCGGCCATAACTTGGCGGATGTGCGCGAGATCGACGGACATGCTGTTTCCTCTTGGGGCTGGGACGGCCAGAGCAGAAAGCTGATCAAGACGTCAAAATAAAAGCCGGCAAAGGTACGCATCCGCCCCTGACAGAGCAAGCCCCAGCAGACCAATTGCGACAATTGCACGTAATCGACGACATTTACCGGCCAATTACCGCTAACACCCATGGATGACGCAGCTATTGGCATAGCCAATGCTTTAATCTAACGCAATTTTACGCCCGTCCAGCCGGAGACCCCGCTATGCCCATCCTTGAGATCCGCCACCCGCTGATCCGCCACAAACTCGGCCTGATGCGCCGCGCCGATATCAGTACGAAGAACTTTCGCGAGCTGGCCCAGGAAGTCGGCGCACTGCTGACCTACGAGGCAACCAAGGATCTGCCACTGGAAAACTATGAGATCGAAGGCTGGTGCGGCACCGTGCAGGTGGAAAAGATCTCCGGCAAGAAGATCACCGTGGTGCCGATCCTGCGTGCCGGCATCGGCATGCTTGAAGGCGTACTCAGTCTGATCCCGGGCGCCAAGGTCAGCGCCGTGGGCGTGGCGCGCAACGAGGAAACGCTGCAAGCGCACACCTACCTGGAAAAACTGGTGCCGGAAATCGACGAGCGCCTGGCGATGATCATCGACCCGATGCTGGCTACCGGAGGCTCGATGGTCGCCACCATCGACCTGCTGAAGAAAGCCGGCTGCAAGGAAATCCGCGCCATGGTTCTGGTTGCCGCGCCGGAAGGGATCAAGGTGGTCAACGACGCACACCCGGACGTGACCATTTACACCGCCTCCATCGATCAGCGCCTGAACGAACATGGCTACATCATTCCCGGCCTCGGTGATGCCGGCGACAAGATCTTCGGCACCAAACAGAAGGACGCCTAAGCATGCAGGACGAATACAACGACCCACTCTGGCGTCAGGGCATTTCCGGCGCGCAGATGCTGTTTGTAGCGTTCGGCGCCCTGGTGCTGATGCCGCTGATCACCGGCATGGACCCCAACGTTGCACTGTTCACCGCTGGTATCGGCACCTTGCTGTTCCAACTGGTGACCGGTCGCCAGGTACCGGTTTTTCTCGCCTCCAGCTTCGCCTTTATCGCACCGATTCTCGCCGCCAAGGGTGAGTTCGGCCTGCCGGCTGTACTCGGCGGCATCATTGCTTCCGGGCTGGTATATATCCTGCTCAGCGCGGTGGTAAGGGTTAAAGGCGCCGGTTTTATCGACCGCCTGCTGCCGCCGGTAGTGATTGCGCCGGTGATCATTTCCATCGGCCTGGCACTCTCGCCCGTGGCGGTGAACATGGCCATGGGCAAAGCCGGTGATGGCAGCGCGCAGCTGGTGCCGTATGAAACCGCGATGCTGATTTCCATGTCGGCACTGATCACTACCGTTCTGGTCGCGGCCATGGGCCGTGGCCTGCTGCGCCTGGTGCCAATCCTTGCGGGGATTATCGTCGGCTGCATCGTTGCCGCGTTCTGCGGGGTGATCGACACCAGTAATGTCGCGGCTGCTCCTTGGCTGGCGATTCCGGCCTTCGTAACGCCTGAGCTGCACTGGGGCGCAATCCTCTACATCGTTCCGGTCGCTTTGGCGCCGGCTATTGAGCATATCGGTGGCGTGGTAGCGATCGGCAGCGTGACCGGCAAAAACTTTATCAAGAAGCCCGGCCTGCACCGCACCCTGCTCGGCGACGGCCTGGCCACCTCAGCTGCCGGCCTGTTCGGCGGCCCGCCCAACACCACCTATGCGGAAGTCACCGGCGCGGTGATGCTGACCAAGAACTACAACCCGAAGATCATGACCTGGGCGGCCTGCTTCGCCATCGGCCTGGCCTTTGTCGGCAAGTTCGGCACCGCGCTACAGAGCATTCCGGTACCGGTGATGGGCGGCATTCTCTGTCTGCTGTTCGGCTCCATCGCGGTGGTGGGCCTGAACACCCTGATCCGCCATCAGGTCGACCTGTCCGAGGCGCGCAACCTGATCATCGTGTCGGTAACCCTGGTGTTCGGCATCGGCGGCATGGTGATCGGCAACAGTGATTTCGCCCTCTCCGGCATTTCCCTATGCGCCATCTGCGCCCTGGTACTCAACCTGGTCCTGCCGGGCGGCCACGGCTGGCGCGACAAGACCGTGCTGGAAGAGCCTGACCTGTAAACCGCGCCCAGTAAAAAGCCCCGCACTGCGGGGCTTTTTTATTGCTGGTTAAACTCAGGCAGCGTTGGCCGACCACCCCTGCAACCGCACCACACTCTCGCGATAGGGCTTAAGGCCCATGCTCAGCAGCACAATGGAGCTGAATACGGCAATGCTGGTGACGATCAGCAGCGAGTAGCGCAGCGCCATGTCATCGGCGAACACATAGTCGGTGACCAGGGCCACCGCCGTCGGGCCGATGCCCAGGCCGATCAGGGTGATAACAAACAGATAGATCGCCGAGGCCTGCCCGCGCATCGAGTTGGGCATGATTTCCTGGATCGCCGCCGGCGCCACGCCAAACGGCATGCTCAGGAAAAACACCGCCGGCGCGGTGAGAATCGCGGCCCAGAGCGCAGTTTCCATCAGCGGGAAGGCCAGCACGAAAGGCACCGCGCCAATGGCCGCATACAGACCGACGCGCATATTCGCGTCGCTACTGCCGCGCTTGGCCATCCAGTCGGCCAGGCGGCCGCCGAAGACGATACCCAGGCAGCCGAACACCGCCACGATGCTGCCGTAGACGATGCCGACCTGACCGGCGTCCCAGCCGTAGGTACGAATAAAGAAGGTCGGAATCCACGCCGCACTGCCATAACCGGCAAACGCCAGACCAGCAAAACCGAAGTTATGGCACAGCACAGTGCGCCGGTTGGCGCGGATATAACGGCCAACATCGACTAGCGGCACCGCCACCCCGGCCCCCACACCGCGCCGCGCTGGTTCCTTGACCGCCAACATCAGCAGGGTGAACAACACGCCGGCGGCGCCGAGAATCAGAAAGATCAACTGCCATGGCCGCACTTCGCCAAACACCGGCAGCATCACATCACCCTGAGCCGAGGCAAACTGAATCACCAGCCCACCGAGCAAAAAAGCGATGCCGGAGCCGAGATAGACGCCCATGGAATACACACTAATCGCCGTGGCACGGCGCTCGGCCGGAAAGCTGTCGGCAATCAGCGAGTAGGCTGCCGGCGACAGCGCCGCCTCGCCAACGCCGACACCAATGCGGCACAGCAGAAAATGCCAGTACAGCTTGGCCATGCCGCAAGCCGCGGTGGCGGCACTCCAGAACAGCACGCCGATAGCAATCAGCCCACGCCGGCTCTTGGTATCGGCCAGACGGCCCAGGGGTATGCCGCAGACGGTGTAGAACAGCGCAAATGACAGGCCCATCAGCAGGCTCATCTGCGTGTCACTGATCATCAGATCACGGCGGATCGGGCCAACCAGCAGGTTGAGGATCTGCCGATCGATAAACGACAGCACGTACGCCACCATCAGGATGGCGACCGTTACCCAGGCGCGGGTAGCAGAGGGATAGCCGTTATTGTTGTTGGGCACTGGCAGTCTCCTCGGCACCGCTGGTGCGGTGCACGACGGTTAAAAGAACTGCCAGCTTAGGCCGATATCCAGGGCGATGAGTATCGCCCTTAGGTGTTATCAGCGAGGCGAATGCGCGGCATCCCTTCGGGCGAATGACAGCCGCGCCGTATTCGGTTACAGCATCAGCGGGGCTCGCTCGCTCAGCGTCTTCAAAGCCGCCACCCAGCTTGGATGATCGTTCAGACACGGCACCAGCTGCAGGCTCTCGCCGCCGGCTTCAACAAACTGCTCACGGCCACGGTCGCCGATTTCCTCCAGGGTTTCGATGCAATCGGCGACAAATGCCGGGCACATCACCAGCAACTTCTTCACGCCCTGTTTGGCCAGCTCGTCGAGACGCGCTTCGGTGTAGGGCTCGATCCACTTGGCGCGGCCCAGACGCGACTGGAACGACACCGACCACTGCTCGGGCTTAAGCCCCATGCGCTGGGCAAACAGTTCGGCGCTGCGCAGACACTGGGCGCGGTAACAGCTGGCGAGCACTTCGGGCGCGGCCGTGCGACAGCAATCAGCGCCTTTCAGGCAGTGATTACTCGGGTCGAGCTTGTGCAGGTGACGTTCCGGCAGGCCGTGAAAGCTCAGCAGCAGATGATCGAAATCCTGCTCCAGATAAGGCTTGGCGCTGTCGACCAGGGCGTCCAGGTATTCCGGCTGGTCGTAAAACGGCGGCAGTATGGAAAAGCGGATGGGCAGCTGCTGTTCACGCACCACCCGCCGCGCTTCTTCGATCACCGTGGTAGTGGTGCTGTCGGCAAATTGCGGGTACAGCGGCGCCAGGGTGACCTGCTTGATGCCCTGGGCGGCCAGACGGGTCAGTACGGTTTGCAGCGACGGCTCGCCATAGCGCATGGCCAGCTCTACGGGGCCGTGGGTCCAAGAAGCTTTCATTGCCTCGTGCAGACGTTTGCTCAGCACCACCAGCGGCGAGCCTTCATCCCACCAGATCGAGGCATAGGCATGCGCCGAGGCCGCCGGGCGCTTGATCAGAATAAGCGAAACCAGCAGACGCCGCAGCGGCCAGGGCAGATCGACGACATAGGGGTCCATCAGAAACTGGTTGAGGTAACGGCGCACATCAGCCACGGAAGTGGAGGCCGGCGAGCCCAGGTTTACCAACAGCAAGGCGTGATCGGTCATGCAAAGTCCTAGGGTCTGTTAACGTTTCGCTGCGAGCCGCGTTGCTGCGCCAAATTGCGCCAGGCAAGGCGCGGGGCGCCGACAATGGTGTTCCCTTGCCAAGCCCCGCAACGCCGCCTGGCACAATTTGCCGCGCAACCCGAAGGGCCGGGCCTGTTTTTACGCGATGCTGCGTTTCTCGTCACTCATTTGGAACAACCAAACTTCGTGACTCGTGCCTTGCCTCGCGTAAAAACGGGCTCCGGCACGGCCGCAGCGAAACGTCAACAGACCCTATCAGGTTGGCCAAGCAAGTCCGCCAGAGCCACATCCAAATGAGTAAAACGAAAACTGAAGCCAGCCTCCTGCAAGCGCGTCGGCAGCGCGCGCTGGCCCCCGAGCAGCAGCACCGACAGCTCCCCCAGCAACGCACGCAGGGCAAATGCCGGGGCCGGCATAAACGCCGGGCGGTGCAGCTCGCGGCCCAGGGCCTGGCTGAAGGCGCGGTTACGCTCAGGCGTCGGCGCGCAGGCATTATAAGGACCGCTGGCCTGCTCCTGCTGCAGGAGAAAATCAATCAGCGCGATTTGATCGCTGAGATGAATCCACGGCATCCATTGCCGGCCATTGCCCAGTGGGCCGCCCACACCCAGCTTGAACGGCAGCAGCAAGCGCTTGAGCAGCCCGCCGTCAGGGGCCAGCACTAACCCGGTGCGCAGCAGTACCACACGAATACCCAACTCCTCCGCGCGCTGGGCAGTTTCTTCCCAGGCGCCACACAACTGCGCGGCAAAATCCTCGCTCACCGGCGGTGAATCCTCATGCAGTTCACGCTCGCCGCCATCGCCATACCATCCCACTGCCGAACCGGATAACAACACCTGCGGCTTGTGCGCGCGGCTCTCCAACCAGGCCAGCAGTTGTTCGGTCAAGCCGATCCGGCTGGCCCACAGCAACGCCTTGCGCTTGCGCGTCCAGGGCCGGTCGGCAATCGGCGCGCCGGCCAGGTTGACCACAGCATCCAGCGGCTCTTCAGCCAGCTCATCGAGCCGGCCAATGCCGCGCACTGCCTCACCACATAGGGTGGCGACCTGCTCGGGACGGCGGCTCCATACGGTTAATTGATGACCCTGTTGCAACCAGTGGCGGCACAGCGCTCGCCCAATCAAACCGGTTCCGCCTGTCAGAAGAATGTGCATCACGCTGTCCTCGCATGGCCTTTGCATAGCTCTGCATCGTTAGTAACAACCGACGGATTAATCGCGTTTGTGGCTTCAATCCGGCCGCAGGTTGTCTTAACTATAGGAAGGTAGGATCGACTCCGGCACATCCTATACATAAAAACCATATTGTATAGCTTTTGTCTAAAGCGTAGCCTAACGCTTGAAAACACGAGGTAAACCATGACCGCTCTTCACCCCATCGCCATCATCGGCACCGGCATTGCCGGACTGTCTGCCGCACAGGCGCTGCACGGCGCCGGGCACCCGGTGCAACTGTTCGACAAGAGCCGCGGCAGTGGCGGCCGCATGGCCAGTAAACGCAGCGATGCCGGCGCGCTGGACCTTGGCGCGCAGTACTTCACCGCCCGCGACCGGCGCTTTGTCGAGGTGGTGCAGCAATGGCAGGCGCGCGGCTGGGTCGCCGAATGGACCCCCAGCCTTTACAACTTTAGTAACGGCCAGCTCAGTGCCTCGCCAGACGAGCAAATTCGTTGGGTCGGCAGCCCGCGCATGAGTGCGATCAGCCGCGCCATGCTCGGCGCATTGCCGGTGGTCTTCTCCTGTCGCATCACCGAAGTCTTTCGCGGTGAGCAACACTGGCACCTGCAGGATGCCGAGGGCAACAGCCACGGCCCGTTCAGCCATGTGATCGTCGCCACCCCGGCGCCGCAGGCCACAACACTGTTATCCAGCGTACCGAAACTGGCTGGTGCAGCGGCAAGCGTAGCTATGGACGCGACTTGGGCCGTGGCTCTGGCCTTTACTAACCCGCTGGAAACCAGCGTCGAAGGTTGCTTTGTGCAGGAGGGTCCGCTGGATTGGCTGGCGCGCAACCGCAGCAAACCCGGCCGCGATACCAGCCTCGACACCTGGGTGCTGCACGCCACCAGCCAGTGGACCAAACAACACCTGGACCTGCCCAAGGAGGCGGTGATCGAACACTTGCTCGGTGCCTTCGCCGAGCTGATCGGCTGCGCTGTGCCCGCTCCGGCCTTCAGCCTGGCGCACCGCTGGCTCTATGCCCGCCCGGCCAGTGCACACCAGTGGGGCGTACTGGCCGATGCTGACCTGGGCATCTATGCCTGCGGTGACTGGTGCCTGTCCGGCCGTGTCGAAGGCGCCTGGCTTAGCGGTCAGGAAGCGGCGCGGCGCTTGCTCGAACACCTGCAATGAAGGCTAACGCCAAGCATCGGCTTAACCCGCGCAAGCTGCTGCTGTCGAAATGGACAGCAGCGCAGCCGCAAAACCGCGAGAAGCATTTTCTCGTCACCGAACTGTTCTGCGACGAAGACGGCACGGTGCTGCAGATCGAATTGCAGGCCGTGCTTAACCAGCGTTGCCAACGTATGGACTGGCGCGCGCTGGAAAACCCCGAACACTGGCGCATGGGCTGGACGTAAGCGGCCACTTGCAAAGCCCTACAGTACTTGTACAAAAATATTGACTTGTACAATTATAAACCTATGATGAACGTAAGTTGTACATCCGCCAGGATCTGTACAAGTCGCACATCAGAGGTTGCCCATGAGCCCATCCGAGATCACCACTGGCAAACCCAAACTGGGTATCAGCGCCTGCCTGTTGGGTTCCGAGGTTCGCTACAACGGCGGCCACAAGGAATCGCGCTTGTGCAGCCGCACCCTCAGCGAATATTTCGACTTTGCCCCGCTGTGCCCCGAAGTGGCCATCGGCATGGGTATCCCGCGTGAGCCGATCCGTCTGGTTGGCGATCCACTAGCGCCGCGCGCCGTGGGTACGGTCAACCGTGACGTGGAAGTCACCGCGCCGCTAGCCGCTTATGGCGAGCGCATGGCCGGCGAGCTGACCGATATCTGCGGCTATATCTTTATGCAACAGTCGCCGTCCTGCGGCCTGCACCGGGTCAAGGTCTACCAAGACAACGGCCGCCCCAGCGAACCCGGCCGTGGAATTTTTGCCCAGGCCTTCTGCGCGCGGCACCCCAACTTGCCGGTAGAAGAAGACGGCCGCCTCAACGATCCGATCCTGCGCGAGAACTTCATCACCCGCGTATTCGCCTACTCCGAGTGGCAACAGTTGCTGCGCGACGGCCTGACCCGCAAAAGCCTGATCGACTTCCACTCGCGCTACAAATACCTGCTGATGGCCACTCACCCCGCGCAGTACAAGCTGCTCGGGCGCATGGTCGGCAGCCTCGGCCAGCAAGACCTCAATGAGCTGGCGCCGCGGTATTTCAGCGAGCTGATGAGTGCGCTGAAAAGCTGCGCCACCCGCCGCACCCACAGCAACGTGCTGCAGCACCTCAGCGGTTACCTCAAGCAATCGCTGAGTGGTGAAGAAAAGCAGGAAATGCAGCAGCTGATCGGCCAGTACCGCCATGGTGTGGTGCCACTGGTGGTGCCTATGACCCTGCTCAAGCACCACTTCCGCCGTCATCCAGACCACTACATCGCACAGCAGGTCTATCTGCAGCCGCACCCGGAAAACCTCAGCCTGCGTAATGCCCTATGAGTATTGAGCCGAATACCGCGGTCGCGGCAGCTGATGATTACCAGACAGCCATTGCCAGTGGCTTTATGCCGATCCGCGATGTGGCGCGCATCACCGGGGTCAACGCGGTAACCCTGCGCGCCTGGGAGCGGCGCTACGGCCTGATCGTGCCGCACCGCACGCCCAAGGGGCATCGCCTGTATTCGGAGGAACATGTCGCGCGCATCCAGGCGATTCTCACCTGGCTTGATCGCGGTGTGTCCGTCAGCCAGGTCAAGGGCCTGCTGCGCTCCAACCAGCCGGCATTTGCCGAAGCCAGCTCGCAGTGGGAAGCCAAGCGCCAGAAGTTGCAGGAAGCCATTTGTAACCTCAACGAGCGGCGCCTGGATGACTGCTTCAATAGCGAACTGGCGCTCTACCCGCCACATACCCTGTGCCAACAGCTGATACTGCCGCTGCTCGAAGAGCTCGAACTGCGCTGGCGCAACCAGTTCGGCGCCCAGGCCGAGCGGGTGTTTTTCTACTCCTGGCTGCGCAGCAAACTCGGCGCACGGCTGTACCACAACAACCGCCAGTGCAACGGCGCGCCGCTACTGCTGATCAACGTTTCCGATCTGCCGATGGCCCCCGGCCTGTGGCTCACCGCCTGGCTGGCGAGCAGCGCCGGTTGCCCGGTGGAGGTCTTCGATTGGCCGCTGCCGCCGACCGAGCTGGCCCTGGCAGTCGAGCATATTCAGCCACGGGCGGTGCTGCTGTATTCCAGCCAGGCGCTGAACAACACGCACCTGCAGCGCCTGCTCGGCGGCTATGAGTGCCCCAGCCTGCTGGTCGGGCAAGCGGTGCAGATCCACGCCGAAGAACTGCAGAACATCACCGCGCAAAACGCCGAACTGAGCCTGGCCGCCGACCCGCTGGCCGCGCTGCACAGCCTTACCGACCTTAATTTGCTGCAGAGCTAACGGAATTGAACATGCTGCAACTGATCTGGTTTCGTACCGACCTGCGCGTGCAGGACAACACCGCCCTGGCCACCGCCATGAGCAGCGGCCCGACCGTGGCGCTGTACCTGCTTAGCCCCGGCCAGTGGTTGGCCCACGATGACGCGCCGAGCAAGGTCGACTTCTGGCTGCGTAATCTCCAAGAGCTGGCCGCTGAGCTGGGCAAACTCAACGTACCGCTGCTGGTACGTGAAGCCGATAACTGGAGCGCGGCGCCGCAGGTGATCGGCGAGCTATGCCAGCAGCTGCAGATTGACAGTGTGCAGGTCAACGAAGAGTACGGCGTACATGAAAGCCGTCGCGACCAGGCCGTAGCCGGTACGCTGGATGGCCTGGGGGTGAATTTTCGCAGCCATCTGGATCAGCTGTTTTTTAAGCCCGGCAGCGTGCTGACCAAATCCGGCGGTTACTTTCAGGTCTACAGCCAGTTTCGCAAGGTCTGTTATCAGCGCCTGCACACCGCCCTGCCGGCCCTGATCGCCACACCTAAAGCGCAGCCCGCGCTTGCGATCCAGAGCGATGCCATTGCTGAACAAGTTGCAGGCTTCGCCCTCCCCGCTGCCGAACTGCGTGAGCTGTGGCCAGCTGGTGAAGCTGAGGCTGCGCGGCGTCTGGACGACTTTGCCGCGCAGCAGATCGACTTCTACCAGAGCGCCCGCGACTTCCCCGCGCAGCCCGGCACCAGCCAACTGTCTGCCTATCTGGCCGCCGGGGTGATCTCGCCGCGCCAGTGCCTGCATGCAGCCTTGCAGGCTAACCAGGGCGAGTTCGACAGCGGTAACGTCGGGGTCATCACCTGGATCAACGAGCTGCTCTGGCGCGAGTTTTACAAGCACATCCTGGTCGGCTACCCGCGCGTTTCGATGCACCGTGCATTCCGCGCGGAAACCGAGGCGGTGGCCTGGCGCGACGCGCCGCAGGAACTGAAAGCCTGGCAGGACGGCCGCACCGGCTTCCCGATCATCGATGCAGCCATGCGCCAGCTACTGGCCACCGGCTGGATGCACAACCGCTTGCGCATGATCGTGGCGATGTTTCTGACCAAGAACCTGCTGATCAACTGGCGCGAAGGCGAGCGCTTCTTTATGCGCCACCTGATCGACGGTGACCTGGCGGCGAACAACGGCGGCTGGCAGTGGAGCTCCTCCACCGGCACCGATTCGGCACCCTACTTTCGCATCTTCAACCCACTGAGCCAGTCGCAGAAATTCGACCCGGACGGCCGTTTTATCCGCCAGTGGGTGCCCGAGCTGGTTGGCCTGAACAAGACCAATATCCATAACCCGTCGGCCATCGGTGGGCTGTTCGGCATTGCCGATTACCCCACGCCAATCGTCGACCTGAGCAAGAGCCGCGCGCGTGCATTGGCGGCGTTCAAAAGCCTGCCGCACCTTGCCGGCGAGGAGCTGCTGTGAGCGACTTTCTGCGCCAGTTCGCCCAGGACTTTGCCGGGCTGAACAAGGACAACCTCGACCGCCTGGGCCAGCTATACAGCGACGACGCACTGTTTTGCGACCCCCTGCATGAGGTGCGCGGGCTGACCAATATGCAGCGTTATTTTGCCGAGCTGTACGCCAACGTCAGCGAGCTGCGCTTCGACTTCTATGGCTTTGATCAAGTACGCGACGGTGAAGGCTACCTGCGCTGGACCATGAGCTACCGCCACCCGCGCCTGGCCGGTGGCCAGTTGATTCGCGTGGAAGGCTGCTCGCACTTGCTGTGGCAGGACAAGGTTTATCGCCACCGCGACTATTTCGACGCCGGCAGCCTGCTCTACGAGCACCTGCCCTTACTCGGCTCGGCTATCCGCTGGCTGAAACGGAGGTTGGCATGAACCTGAACGAACGGCGTATCTGGCTCACAGGCGCCAGCAGTGGTATTGGCGCCGCCCTGGCCGAACAGTTGCTCGAACAGGGTCATCGCCTGGCCCTCAGCGCACGCACGGTTGAGCCGTTGCAGGCGCTGGCCAAACGCTTCCCTGAACACGTGCTGGTGGTTGCCGGTGATCTCAGCGACATCGAGCAGGTACGCGCGATTGGCGAACATATCGCACAGGTCTGGGGCGCGCTGGATTGCGTCATCCTCAACGCCGGCACTTGTGAGTATGTCGAGGTCAGCGCTTTCGAGGCGGCGATGGTTGAGCGTGTGATGCGCGCCAACCTGCTCTCGGCAAGCTACTGCATAGAAGCCGCCCTGCCCTTGCTGCGCCTGGGCAACCGCGCGCATCTGGTGGGCGTCGGCAGCTCGGTGACCTTTATGCCGCTGCCACGTGCCGAAGCCTATGGCGCTTCCAAGGCCGCCATGCGCTACCTGATGGAAGCCCTGCGCATCGATCTGCACGCCGAAAACATTGCCGTCACCCTGGTCAGCCCCGGTTTCGTCGACACCCCACTGACGCAGAAGAACGACTTCCCCATGCCCATGCGCTGGCCGGTGGACAAAGCCGCCCGCCATATCGCCGAACGCCTGCACCAGCAACCCTTTGAAATAAGCTTTCCCGGCCCCTTTATCGCCATGCTCAAGCTGCTCGGCCATCTGCCCAAGCGTTTGCAGGTGGCCATCGGCGCCCGTATGGCCCGCTCTGCAGCCACCACCAAGGACCACTCATGAAGATCGCCATTATCGGCAGCGGTATCGCCGGTTTGACCAGCGCCTACCTGCTTAACCGCAGCCACGACATCACGGTCTTCGAAGCCGGCGACTGGATTGGTGGGCATACCCATACCGTGCAAGTCGAGGTGGCAGGTAAGCGCTATGCGGTCGACACCGGTTTTATCGTATTCAACGACTGGACTTACCCGAACTTTATCCGCCTGCTCAGCCAGCTCGGCGTCGGCTTTAAGGCCACCGAGATGAGCTTCTCGGTAAGCGACCCAGTCAGTGGCGTGGAGTACAACGGGCACAGCCTCAACAGCCTGTTCGCCCAGCGCAGTAACCTGCTTTCACCGAAGTTCTGGGGCATGGTGCGCGACATCCTGCGCTTCAATCGTGAGGCGCTGAACGACCTTAACCAGCAGCGCATCGCCAGCGATATGACCCTGGGTGATTACCTCAAGGCCAATGACTACAGCGAGCGTTTTATTCAGCATTACATTGTGCCGATGGGTGCGGCAATCTGGTCGATGTCGCTGAATGACATGCTTGGTTTTCCGCTGCAGTTCTTTGTGCGCTTCTTCAAGAACCACGGCCTGCTGTCGGTCAGTGACCGCCCGCAGTGGTGTGTGGTCGAGGGCGGTTCCAGCAGCTATGTCGCACCGCTGACAGAATCCTTCAAGCAGCATATCCGCCTCAACTGCGCGGTGACCCGGGTCGAGCGTGATGCCCTGGGCGTTACCCTGCACAGCGCCGCCGGCAGCGAGCGCTTCGACAAGGTGATCTTCGCCTGCCACAGCGACCAGGCCCTGGCGCTACTGGCCGAGCCCACACGCATCGAGAAGGAAATCCTCGGCGCGCTGCCCTATGCCGACAACGATGTGGTGCTGCACACCGACACCCGCCTGCTGCCAAAACGGCCACTGGCCTGGGCCAGCTGGAACTATCGCCTGGGTGGGCCGGCGAGCCAGCCTGCTGCGGTTACCTATGACATGAACATTCTGCAAGGTATTCAAAGCGAGACGACATTCTGCGTCAGCCTCAACCAGAGCGATGCCATCGACCCGGACAAGATCCTCGCCCGCTACACCTACGCCCATCCGCAGTACAGCCTCGAAGCCGTTGCGGCGCAGGCGCGCTGGGAAGAACTTCTCGGCGCCAACCACAGCTATTTCTGCGGCGCCTATTGGGCCAACGGTTTTCACGAAGACGGCGTGGTCAGCGCGCTGCGCGTGGCCCGCGAATTCGGTGAGGCGCTGTAGTGAACAGCCCAATGACAATGAATAGCGCCCTGTATAGCGGCTGGGTGCAGCACCGGCGCTTTGCGCCGCGTCTGCATAACTTTCGCTATCGCATGGGCCTGCTCTACCTCGACCTGAGTGAGCAGGAAGCGGTACTGGCGCTGTCGCCCCTGGCTGGCAGTGGCCGCTTTGCGCCCTTTGCCTTTCGCGAGAGCGATTACCTGCCGCAGTTCACCGGAGCCGGCATGCGCCTGATCGACGCCGTGCGTCAGCGCGTCACCGAAGCCCTAGGGCGCACACCGCTGGGACATATCTGCCTGCTGACTCAGCCGCGTAGCTGGGGCCTGGCCTTCAACCCGGCGAGCTTTTTCTACTGCCATGAAGCCGATGGCCAATTGGCGGCGATTCTCTGCGAAGTCAGCAACACGCCTTTCCGCGAGCGCTACCACTACGTTTTGCCGGCCGAGGGTACGGGCCATCAGCACGTCGCCGTGGCCAAGGCATTTCACGTCTCGCCGTTTCTGCCGCGCGATCTGGAATACCGCATGAGCTTCAGCCCGGTCGGCGAACGCTTAGGCATCCATATGGCTGACTGGCAAGGCGAGGAAAAGCTCTTCGACGCCAGCCTCAGTCTGCAGCGCACAGACCTGAACCGCGCCAGTCTGCACCGCTACCTGCTGGATTTTCCCTGGATGACCGGCAAAACCCTTGCCGCCATCTACTGGCAGGCCCTGCGCCTGCTGCTCAAACGTATTCCCCTGTTCACCCATCGGGCCGCCGAGGGTGCTTTACGCGTCGCCCGCCCCGTACCAAAGGAAGTCCCCCATGAAAAGCTCTAGCTTGGCTTCTGCAAAACACACCGTGCGCGCCGGCAGCGGCATCGGTGCCAGCCTGTTGCGCCGTGCAGTAATGCGCCAGCTGAAACAACTGCGCCATGGTCTGCTGGTGATCGTTGAAGGGGATGAACGCATGGAGTTCGGCGATGCCCACTCCAGCCTCTGCGCCGAGATTCAGGTGCAAGATGGTGCGGTCTGGGGGCTGGTGGCAGGCAACGGCTCAATCGGTTCGGGCGAGGCTTATATCCATGGCTACTGGACCACCCCGGACCTGACGGCAGTAATCCGCGTATTCGTCAGCAACCTCGACGTACTCGATGCCATGGAAAGTGGCCTGGCGCAGCTCGGCCGTCCGCTGATCCAGGGCTTGCACTGGCTAAACCGCAATACGCGTAAAGGCTCGCGCAAAAACATATCGGCGCATTACGACCTCGGTAACGGGCTGTTCGAGCAGTTTCTCGACCCGACCATGATGTACTCGGCAGCGATGTTCCAAAGCGCCGACGACAGCCTGGAGCAGGCGCAACTGAACAAGCTCGAACGCATCTGCCAGAAGCTCGCGCTGAAACCCAGCGACCACCTGCTGGAAATCGGCACTGGCTGGGGCAGCATGGCGATCTATGCCGCCACCCACTATGGCTGCAAGGTCACCACTACCACCCTGTCGCGCGAGCAGTTCGCCTATACCCAGCAACGCATTGCCGAACTGGGCCTGCAAGGGCAGATTACCCTGCTGCTGGAGGACTATCGCGACCTAGCTGGGCAGTACGACAAACTGGTGTCGATCGAAATGGTTGAAGCAGTGGGTCATCGTTTCCTACCGACCTATTTCGAACAGTGCGCCAGCCTGCTCAAACCCGACGGCCTAATGCTGCTGCAAGCCATCACAATCCGCGACCAGCGCTATGAGCAGGCGAAAAACGCCGTGGACTTTATCCAGCGCTATATCTTCCCTGGCGGCGCCCTGCCTTCGGTGAACAAGATGCTGGACATCATCACTGCCAAGACCGACATGAACCTGCACCACATGGAAGACTTCGGCCTGCACTACGCGCGCACCCTGCGCATCTGGCACGACAACCTGCGCCAGGCGCGGCACAAGCTGGAGCAGCAGGGCTACGACCACTACTTCTTTCGCCTGTGGGAGTTCTACCTGTGCTATTGCGAGGGCGGCTTTATCGAGCGCACCATCGGCACCGCGCAATTGCTGCTGGCGAAACCGGCGGCACGTCCTGCTCCGTTACTGGGAAATTTCAATGCCTAGATTAATCGTCAACACCCTGCTATTTCAGCTCGGCTGGTTCGCCTGCGTGTTCGGCGGCGACAGCCTGTGGCTGCTGATTGTCGCAGCGGTGCTGGCGGTGCATCTGCTGTGGACCAGCAGCTGGGCGGCGGAAGGCAAACTGCTGATCAGTGTTTTCCTGGCCGGCAGCGCGCTGGACAGTTTTCTACTCAACCTCGGCGTGTTCGACTTCGGCGAGCCACGCACGCTGATCCCGCTATGGCTAGCCTGCCTGTGGCTGCTGATGGCTACCACACTCAATCACTGCCTGGCCTGGACCGCACAACCCTGGTGGCGCGGCAGCCTACTCGGTGCCATCGCTGCACCGCTGTCCTATTACGCCGGCGCACAGATCGCCGGCGTCGGCCTGCCCTACGGCACCTGGCCAAGCCTGCTGCTGATTGGCGCGATCTGGGCTCTGGTCATGCCTGTGCTACATGGCTTCGCCAAACTCTATCGCGCGCAATACGAGCAAAAGCTGCGTACTCGCCAGTCCACGTAGGGTAGGTAGCTAGCCACCCCGTTGAAAATTGCGGAGCGGTTTCGATCAGCGCGGCGCCTCCTCACGAGAGTGGATGGGTAAAATGCCATCCACCCTACGTCGGCAGTGAGCGTCGCCAAAGCAGTGATGGCGTACACTGCGCGGCATGAGCGAAAGCATCCCCCATCTCCAGTTACCCCTCGAAGAAGCCGTCAGCTGCAGCAATTGCGCCGCCTGCTGCTGCCAGCTGGAAGTCATGCTGATTACCGACACCGGCGTGCCGCAGCGCTATATCGATACCGACGCCTGGGGCGGCGAAGTCATGCTGCGCCTGGACGACGGCTGGTGTGCGGCGCTGGATCGCGACAGCATGCGCTGCACCATCTACGAGGTGCGCCCGCTGATCTGCCGCGAGTTCGAAACCGCCTCTCCCGAATGCCTGGACGAGCGCAAGGGCATGACCAGCATCTACCGCTAGCGGCCAGCCGAATCACCGTAGGGTGGGTTAGGCGCATACCGCCAATAGCGATGGCTCAACAAAATCCGCCGCGCCGTAACCCACCATCGGCGCAACTCGGCCCAGTTTCAAGGCAAGCCGCCTGGTGGGTTACGCGGCGCGCCACGCCGGTGGTGTCTGATCGCTTAGCACTCAGCGCCGCTAACCCACCCTACGGGGTCCGTTTAACCGCAGGCCGATCTGTGTCACAACGCTAGTAACCTCCCCTCTACAACCCCCGCACCATCTGCCAATCCAGCCCAAAACGCGCCAGGTACTTACGCAACCGATCCGCATCGTTGGGCTGGCTTTTGCCCTGGCGCGATTGGGCGAATAGCTGGCGGCCTGCATCCGATAGGCTGGCAGCCTCACGACACAGCGCCACCACGCCCGGCAATTGCAGCTGATCGAACAGGTCCAGCGCCTGCCAGCGTTCGCCCAGCAGGTGCTCCAGCTCCTGCTGGATACCTGTCTTGGCCAGCCCCTTGCCACTCCAGGTACGTTGCAGGCGGAGGATTTCCTCCTCCACCTGGGCCTCGTCGATCCGCCCACTGTCGGCCAGGGTGGCCATCCGCGTGATCGAGGCCGACAGCTCACGGAAGTTGCCACTCCAGGCCGCCTCGCGGCTGCTGGCGAAGGCCAGGTAACGTTGGCGCGCCTGCAGGTTGAAGCGCACCTGGCGGCCCTGTTCGCGGGCATGGCGTTCCAGCTCGAACTCCAGGTTCGGTTCGATATCCTCGCGGCGCCCGGCCAGGCCCGGCAATTCGAAGGTCCAGAGGTTGATGCGGGCGAACAAATCCTCGCGAAACAGGCCCTGCTGCACCCGCTCGCGTAGGTCGCGGTGGGTGCCGGCGATCAGCAGAAAGTCGCTCTCCACCTCCTTGTCACTGCCCAGGGGGAAGAAGCGTTTCTCCTCGATGGCCTTGAGCAGCATGGCCTGCTCATCCGGCCCCAGCTCGCCGATCTCGTCGAGAAACAGCATGCCGCCATCGGCCGCGCGCAACAGCCCTTCGCGCGCCGTCTGCGCGCCGGTAAAGGCGCCTTTGCTATGGCCGAACAACGCGGACATGGCGCCGTCGCCGCGCAGGGTGGCGCAGTTGACCTCGACGAAACGCCCCTGCAACAGATGCCGGGCGCGCTTGAGTTCATAGATGCGCCGGGCCAGAAACGACTTGCCCGAGCCCGTAGGCCCGACCAACAGCATCGGCGCCCGCGAACGCACCGCGACCCGCTCGATCTGCTCGATGCTGCGGTTGAACGCTGGATTGCGCGTGGCGATGCCGGACTTGAGGAACGCCAGGGTTTCCTGCTGCTCGCGGCGAAAGCGCGTGGCGATGCCGTCGTAGCGCGACAAGTCGAGGTCGATCAGGGTGCAGGTGCCGCTGTGGGTGGTTTCCTCAGCGCGCCGCCCCGGCGAAGTCTGTGCCAGGCGCGCCGGCAGGTAGCGCGCCTCGGTCAGCAGAAACCAGCAGATCTGCGCGACGTGGGTGCCGGTGGTGATATGCACCAGGTAATCCTCGCGCTCGGTATCGAAGGCATAGGCGCTGACGAACTCGTGCAGGGCGCCGTAGACCTCCTGAAAATCCCAGGGGTCGCGCAAGGCCATGGCATGCAAACACACCTCGGTTTCCGGCGAGACCGCGGCGATATCGTCACGTATGCGCCCGGCCAGACCGGCGTCGCGGGGGCTGTGGATCAGTTCGAGGCGGTCGATCAGCAAATCCTGCTGCTGACACAGGCCGACGCTGGGCCTCCATTTGCTCCAGCGGTTGGCACCCTTGCCGACCCTATCCAGGGTGGCGCCGACAAAGCCGATGGCGACGGTTTTCTTAGCAAACATGCTTATACCAAAAGATAAATTATGATACCAAAATATAGCAATTCAAGTAAACGAGCCTGAACAGATTTTACCGCCCGCTTAGAAATAAAAATATTTACCTTATAAATTAATAACTTATAAAAACATCCCGACAGCCTGAATATTCTGGCACGCCCCTCGCAATATATCTCTCGACCACAGCGCCAGGCAGGCCAACGGGTCGGGAGTCATATCCCGCCGGTGCGGGGATCCACCTTCGGGTTCGGGTGCCCCGTATGCCGCCACCGCAACGCTCGGTCACTGGCTCGGTAGCTCAGTTGGTAGAGCAGTCTTTCTTGAAAGATGCGCCGCAGGTTCGAGTCCTGCCCAAGCCATTCGATAGCTCAACTGGTAGAGCAGTTTTCTTCGGAAGACCTGTCGCGGGTTCGATTCCCGCTCGAAAAATGCCCTTTAACGGCAGTTAAGCGACAACCCAGCAATACCCCGTTGGCGTGGCAGAGCAGTTCCGCTGCCGCCGCCGATCCGCCCGGCCACGTGCTCGAGCGGCGGGCAGAGTCAACGTCGGGCCAAGGCAGGCCACACGACCAGGACGGTCGCGACGCACGCTCACCCCGCGTCCCCAACACGGATGCCCGACGGATCGGCGAACGCCGACACCCATACCGAGAAGAAAAAGAGAAAAAGGAACTACCGATGAACATGCTCAAACGCTTTGTGGTGAAAAAGAACGAACGCGCCCTGCTGTACGCCGAAGGCGATTTCCAGGCCGTCCTGGAGCCCGGCCTGTACCGCCGCTTCGATCCACGCAACCGCCTGAGCGTTGAAGTTTTCAGCCTGAACTGCCCGCGCTTCGAGCACCGCTTGGCCGGCTACCTGCGTAAAGAGCAGCCGGCATTGGTCGAGCGCTGCTTCGAGCGTTTCGATACCGCCGAGCACGAGGCAGGCCTGCGCTATGAAGACGGCATGCTGGTGGAAATCTTGCCGCCTGGCAGCCGTCACCTGTACTGGAAGGGCCAGAACGAACAGCGCCTGGAGCGCATCGATCTGAGCCAGCAATACCGTCTGGACGCCGCACTGGTCGCCCTGCTCACCCAGCCCGGCCTGCGCAGCCAAGCCCTACTGGGCCTGGACGCGGTGTTGCTGACCCAGGTGCCGGCATTCCAGGTCGGCGTGCTCAAGGTCAATGGCGAGGTGATCGAACTGTTGCCGGCCGGCCACTACGGTTTCTGGCGTTTCAACCGGCAGATCAGCGTCGAATTGGTGGATATGCGGATTCAGGCACTGGAAGTCAGCGGCCAGGAAATCCTCACCCGCGACAAGATCAGCCTGCGCCTGAACCTGGCAGCCAACTGGCACTACAGCGACGTGTTGCTGGCTCATTCGCGCCTGGCCAAACCCCAGGAGCACCTGTACCGCGAGCTGCAATTCGGCCTGCGTGCAGCGGTGGGCACCCACACCCTGGACGAGCTGCTGGAGAACAAGCAGTTGATCGACGAGGCGGTGAGCAGCCACCTCGCCGCCAAGCTGCCGGGTTGTGGCCTGGAAGTCAGAAGCCTGGGCGTGCGCGACATCATCCTGCCCGGCGAGATGAAATCCTTGCTGGCCCAGGTGGTGGCGGCGGAGAAAGCGGCTCAGGCCAACGTGATCCGCCGCCGCGAGGAAACCTCGGCCACGCGCTCGCTGCTCAACACCGCCAAGGTGATGGAAGACAACCCGACGGCACTGCGCCTGAAGGAACTGGAAACCCTGGAGCGGGTGGCCGAGCGCATCGACCGGATTTCCGTGTTCGGCGGATTGGATCAAGTGCTTAACGGCCTGGTAACCCTGGTCCCGAAATAACAGCGCCGCCTGCCGTGGAGGTAGGCGGCCTGAATAAAAAGGCAGCATCATGAAAAGCGGAAAACAACGCCGCAGGGAAATCAAAACGGCTCGCCGGTTGCGGGCCACCAAGGCGCAGCGAGCATTGGATCAGTACCTGCCGCTGGGCTTCAGGCCAACCGAGGCGATCACGGTCAACCCAACGCTGCTGGCGTCCTACAACAGCTACGGCGAGCCTTTATTTCTCGCCCGCGGCTGGTACCAGGACCAGCCGTTTCGTTGCGTCGACTGCGGTAAAGACGAAGTCTGGGCTGCCGCGCAGCAACGGTGGTGGTACGAAGTGGTACAAGGCTCGGTATACGCCCACGCGGTGCGCTGCCGCCCCTGCCGCCTGATCCGCCACCTGGCTGGTCGCACCTAGCCAACAATTTAGATGCGCACGGCTCTATGGCCGGCGCTTATTGAATACAGAGACAAGACCATGAAAGACACAAGCTACCAACTGCTGGAAGTCGCCAACGGCAAACCGATCAAGCTCTGGACCCAGGGCGTGCCGGTCGAGGCCGAGGCGCAGCAACAGCTGATCAACACCGCCAAGCTGCCGTTTATCTTCAAGCACCTGGCCGTGATGCCGGACGTGCACCTGGGTAAGGGTTCGACCATCGGCAGCGTGATCCCCACCCTCGGTGCGGTGATCCCCGCCGCGGTGGGTGTGGATATCGGCTGCGGGATGATGGCCGCGCGCACCTCGCTGACCGCCAGCGACCTGCCGGACAACCTGAGCGGGCTGCGCGATGCCATCGAGCGCGCCGTACCTCATGGCCGTACCAGCACCCGCAGCGGCCGTGATAAAGGCGCCTGGGAGAACGTGCCCGACGCCACCGACCAGGCCTGGGCGAACCTGGCCGGGCGCTTCAAGCTGATTACCGATAAACAACCGCGACTGGAGAAGACCAACAACCGCAAACACCTGGGAACCCTGGGTACCGGCAACCACTTTATCGAGGTCTGCCTGGACGAAGCCCAGCGCGTCTGGTTCATGCTGCACAGCGGTTCGCGCGGCGTGGGTAACGCCATCGGCAGCCTGTATATCGAACTGGCCAAGGCCGATATGCGCCAGCACATCGCCAACCTGCCGGACAAGGACCTGGCCTACTTCGAAGAAGGCAGCCAGCACTATCAGGACTACGTGGAAGCCGTGGGTTGGGCCCAGGATTTCGCCCGGCAGAACCGCGAACTGATGATGCAAGCGGTGATAGCCGCAGCGCGCCAGGTAATCGGCAAGCCTTTCGAGGCCAACCTGCAGGCGGTCAACTGCCATCACAACTATGTGCAGAAGGAGCGGCATTTCGGCGAAGACGTCTTGATCACCCGCAAGGGCGCGGTCTCGGCGCAGAAGGGCGAACTGGGCATCATCCCCGGCTCCATGGGCGCGAAGAGCTTTATCGTTCGCGGCCTGGGTAACGAAGAGGCGTTCAGCTCCTGCAGCCACGGCGCTGGCCGAGTGATGAGCCGTACCCAGGCGAAGAAGCAATTCAGCCTGGACGACCAGATCCGCGCTACCGCCCATGTGGAATGCCGCAAGGATGCCGACGTGATCGACGAGATCCCCATGGCCTACAAGGACATCGAAAAAGTCATGCACGCCCAGCGCGAGCTGGTGGAAGTGGTACACACCCTGCGTCAGGTGGTGTGCGTTAAAGGATAAGGGGTGCCAGCACCCCGACTGAACAGAAGGTAACAACAGATGGACCTGCATCAACAACGCCACCCGCTCTCGTCAGAAATGCGCGAGTGGGTGCTGCGCGAGCTGAAAGCAATAGAAGCGCAGCATGAGGTCACCGTGCTCTACGCCTGCGAGTCGGGCAGCCGCGCCTGGGGCTTCGCCTCGCCGGATAGCGACTATGACGTGCGCTTCGTCTACGTGCCGCGCCAGCCCTGGTATCTGCGCGTGGATGCGCCGCGCGATGTAATCGAGCGGCCGCTGAGCGATGAGTTGGATATAGGCGGCTGGGAGCTGCGCAAAACCCTGCAACTGTTGCGCAAATCCAATCCCACGCTGCTGGAGTGGCTAGATTCGCCACTGGTTTACCGCAGCGAGCCGGGCGCCGCCGAGGAGTTGCGCGATCTGGCAGAGCAGTTCTACTGCCCGACCGCTGCGCGGCATCACTACCTGTCGATGGCCAAGAAGAACTTTCGTGGTTATTTGCAGGACGAGCAGGTGCGCTTCAAAAAGTACCTCTATGTGCTGCGCCCGTTACTGGCCGTACGCTGGATCGACGCAGGACTGGGCCGACCGCCCATGACCTTCGCCGCACTACTCGACGCCACCGTGCAAGATCCCGCCCTGTTGGCGGAAATCGATGCCCTGCTGACGCTCAAGCGCCAGGTGGTGGAGTCGGCCTATGGCCCGCGCCGTGAAGTGATACACGCCTTTATCGAGCAGGCCTTGCAGCAGGCCGAAGCGCAGCCGGCCCTGCCCAAGGCGGGCGGCGATACGGCCGATCTCGACCGTTATCTGTGCGAGACGGTGCTGCGCTATTCGTAATCCGGGCGCGCGAGCGCCCGGCCCGTCTAATTTGGATCAGAATTATGCAAAAGGAATTTTTAGAACTGGACGGTGCCATCGGCGGCGGCCAGGTATTGCGCAGCGCGCTAAGCCTGTCGATGGTCAGCGGGCGGCCGTTTCGGATCGTCAATATCCGCGCCCAGCGCAGCCGACCGGGTTTGTTGCGCCAGCACCTGACCGCGGTGCTGGCTGCGGCCGAGGTCTGTGGCGCAGAGGTCGAAGGGGCGCAGCTGGGCTCGATGAGCCTGAGCTTTCGCCCTGGTGCAATCAAGGCCGGCGACTACAGCTTCAGTATCGGCACCGCCGGCAGCTGCACCCTGGTGTTGCAGACGCTGCTGCCGGCCTTGCTACGCGCGCCCGATAACAGCCGCCTGCTGATCAGCGGCGGCACCCATAACCCGGCCGCGCCGCCGAGCGACTTTCTCCAGCATGCCTGGCTGCCGCTATTGCGGCGCATGGGCGCGCAGCTGGAATTGACCCTGCTGCGCCATGGTTTCGCACCGGCCGGCGGCGGCCAACTGGAGCTGCATATACAGCCGGGCCAACTGCAACCGCTGTATCTGCAGGAACGCGGCGCCGTGCTCGACCAGCAGGCGCGCTGCCTGTTGGCCGGTGTACCCGGTCATGTCGGTGCAAGGGAGCTGGAGCGGCTGGCCAATCGCCTGAAGTTGCCGGAAGAGGCGCTGCATTTCGTCCATCTGCCGCAAGAGCATGGGCCGGGGAACGTGTTGCTACTGGAAGTGCGTTGCGAACAGCTCACCGAAGTGTTCGCCGCCTTCGGTCAGCCGCGGGTACGAGCCGAGAACGTTGCCGACCAGGTGGCGAAGCAAGCCCGCGACTGGCTAGGCGGCGAGACTGCGGTAGCCGAGCACCTGGCCGATCAGTTGTTGCTGCCGATGGCCTTGGCCGGCGGTGGCAGCTTCACCACGCCGCGGCGCACCGCGCACCTGGATAGCAATATCCAGGTAATCGAAGCCTTTATGCCGGTGCGTATCCACTGCGAAAGCTTAGCCCCAGCACTAGTGCAAGTTAGCCTTCGGACTGAAAGCCCCCAATAAGCACCTAGGCTGAAATGGCAGACCAATAAAAAGCCGGATGGCAATCCGGCTTTTTAACAGTGCAAACGGTTAGAAACTCATGCGGTAATGCAAGGTATAGGCCTCGACACCGTCATTAGGCTGCTTAAGACCGGCATTGGAATAGTGAATTGCCCGTAGGCCTACTTCTTGGCCGGCGAACCGCATGCCCACACCGATGCGGTCTTCAAACTGGAAGGATGACCCCAGATCGCGGTCTTCAAGTTCGGTATTGGCGAATGCGGCGATACCGATACCGGCTTCGATATAAGGCCGCACGTTCTGCCCGGCAAACTCGTAGACGAACACCGGTGTGATCGAGACGCTGTGGTTGCTCGACGTTTCGTCGCCATCCCAGTAGGTGTAGCCCGCGTCCCAATAACCCGTCAGTCGACCCACGTCGCTTTGCCACCAGCTTCGATTGAAATCGAATTGCGTTCCCAGGCGATACACCATGGTGGACTCGCTGCTCTGGCCAATGGCGAAGGTCACATCGGCCGCTTGCGCAGCGCCAATTCCTGCCATGGAGATGGCTGTGCATGCAGCCAAGGTGATCAGTTTCTTCATCGGAATATCCTTTTTTTGACGAGACAACCCCTGTGGGTCAGCTAAGCGTCGCGCGATGCCTGTACTTAGAAACCCGATTTATACCAGCAGTCTGACTCAATATTGTCAAACGACTGTATTAATGACCGTTCACCCCATAAAAGGGTCAATAAATTTTCTAGCTGCGTGACGTTGCCGCTAGACCAGAACTGCGCCGGGCGCGCGGGACCACGGGCCAATAGCCTCTGCTCATCAAGTAGCCGTTGCAGCTGACGCGCCACCGCTGCGCCTGTGTCAATCAGGCTGACCGAGGGCGGCACTAGGGTTTGCAGCAGGGGTTTGATAAAGGGGTAATGGGTGCAACCGAGGATCAAGGTGTCGCAACCCTGCTCCAGCAGCGGCGCTACAAATCCCTGTAACAGCGTGCGGGTTTGTTCGCTACTCAGATCGCCGGCTTCGATACGCTCCACCAGACCTGGACAGGGCTGGGTAATTACCCGCACATCGCTGGCAAAACGGTCGAGCAAGGCGGCGAACTTGGCGCTTTTCAAGGTTCCGGTTGTCGCCAGCACGCCAACCACACCGACCTTGGTCGCGGCGGCGGCGGGCTTTACCGCAGGCTCCATACCGATAATCGGCAGCTGCGGGTACAACTCACGCAGCTCGGCCACACCCGCCACTGTGGCGGTATTGCAGGCCAGCACCAGCGCCTTGGCCCCTTGGGTCAGAAGAAACGTAGCCAACACCCGGCAGCGCTCGCGGATAAATTCCGGGCTCTTTTCGCCATAGGGCACATGGCCGCTGTCGGCTATATAGAGCAGCGACTCATTCGGCAGCAGCGTGCGGATTTCGCCCAGCACCGACAGGCCGCCGACGCCGGAGTCGAATACGCCAACCGGCGCGTCTCTTGAGACGTTACTGGCCATGGGCGCCACACACGCTGCAGCCCGGATCACGCTTGACCCGCAGCTCACGGAAACGGCTACCCAGGGCATCGATCAACAGCAAGCGGCCAACCAACGGCTCGCCAAACTGTGCCAATAATTTCAAGGCTTCCAGTGCCTGCAGGCTGCCGACCAGGCCCACCAGCGGGCCGACCACACCGGCTTCGCTGCAGGTCAATTCGGCCTCGCTGCCATGACCGTAGATACAGTGATAACAAGGGCTGTCATCGCGCCGTGGATCGAACACCGACAGCTGCCCTTCCAGGCGAATCGCCGCGCCGCTAACCAGTGGCACCTTGGCCGCCACGCAAGCTGCATTCACCGCCTCGCGGGTGCTGAAGTTATCCGAGCAATCCAACACCAAGTCCACGGCCGCCACGGCTACGGCCAAGGAATCGCTGTCCAGGCCCTGTCGGTGAGCCTGCAAGCGCAGCTGCGGATTGATCGCCAGCAGGCGCTTGCTTGCCGAGTCGACCTTGCTCTGGCCGATGCTGGAAGTATCGTGAGCGATCTGCCGCTGCAGGTTAGTCAAATCGACCGTATCAAAATCCGCCAGATGCAATTCGCCGACGCCCGCAGCCGCCAGATACAGCGCCACCGGCGAACCCAAACCGCCGAGGCCGATGATCAGCGCGCGACTGTTTTTCAGGCGCAGCTGGCCAGCGATATCGATCTGTTGCAGGAGGATCTGCCGGCTATAGCGCAGCAGCTCGTCGTCATTCAGCATGTCGTGCGGGCTCATGGCGTCACTCATTATCAAAGCGTCCCAGACTGATGCGCTCGTGGCCGCCTAGGTCACGCCGGCTTTCCACCACGCTAAAACCGCGCGCACTAAGCAGCTCGCGCACTGCCGACGCCTGATCGAAGCCATGCTCCAGCAGCAACCAGCCGCTCGCTTCAAGATAGTCCGGTGCCTGCTGGATGATCAGGCGAATATCGTCCAGGCCATCCGCGCCTGCCACCAGTGCGCTGCTCGGTTCGAAACGCACATCGCCTTCGACCAGGTGGCGATCATCGGCGGCAATATAGGGCGGGTTGCTGACGATCACCTGATAACGCCGACCCGCCAGGGCGCTAAACCAGTAGCTTGCAACAAAGCTGGCATTGCTTAGTTTAAGCCGCGCGCGATTGCGTTCGGCCAGGGCCACCGCATCGGGTACGCGATCCACACCGGTTAGCCGCCAGGCCGGACGCTCGCTGGCCAGGGCCAGGGCAATCGCACCGGTTCCAGTGCCCAAATCCAGCAGTGCAGCAGGCGTAGCCGGCAGCAGCGCCAGAACGGTTTCCACCAGCAACTCGGTATCCGGACGCGGAATCAGGGTGTGCGCCGCGACCTCCAGATCCAGATTCCAGAAGCCCTGCTGGCCAAGAATATAGGCCACCGGCTCGCCAGCCTGACGCCGCGCCAGCGCCGCCTGATAATGCTCAAGGTGCTCGGCCTCAAGCTCGCGCTCCGGCCAGGTGTGCAGATAGCTGCGCGACTTGCCCAGGGCATGGGCGAGCAGTAGCTCGGCGTCCAGACGCGGGGTCGGCGAGTCGGGTAGTTCGGCGCTGGCGAGCAGTTGGTCGATGGTGGTCATGCGATGACGATCTCTTCGTAGGGTGGAAAACCGCGCAGCGTTTTCCACCGCTGGTGGTGGATGAAAACAGCATCATCCACCCTACATTCTCGGCGACAGCCGTAGATCGGGCGATCAATCGCCCAAAGCGGCTAACTGATCGGCCTGATACTCGACCAGCAGCGGCTCAATGATTGCCTCGACGCCACCAGCAATCACTTCATTGAGTGAATACAGGGTCAGGTTGATGCGGTGATCGGTGACCCGACCTTGCGGGAAGTTGTAGGTACGAATGCGCTCGGATCGATCACCGGACCCCACCAGCAATTTGCGCGAGTCGGAAATTTCCTTATGCGCGGCAGCTTCCTGCTGGTCCTTCAATTTCGCCGCGAGCCAGGCCATGGCCTTGGCGCGGTTCTTGTGCTGCGAACGTTCTTCCTGACATTCGACCACGGTACCGGTGGGGATATGGGTGATACGAATTGCAGAATCCGTGGTGTTGACGTGCTGACCACCGGCACCGGAGCTGCGGTAGGTGTCCACACGCAAGTCGGCCGGGTTGATATCGATGGCCATCTGCTCATCAGGCTCGGGCAACACGGCGACGGTACAGGCCGAGGTGTGGATGCGCCCCTGGGATTCGGTCTCCGGCACACGCTGCACGCGGTGCGCGCCAGACTCGAACTTGAGCTTGCCGTAGACGTTATCGCCCTCGACCCGGGCAATCACTTCCTTATAGCCGCCATGCTCACCTTCGCTGGCCGACAGCACTTCCACGCGCCAGCCCTGCTTCTCGGCATAGCGCGAATACATGCGGAACAGGTCGCCGGAGAAGATCGCCGCCTCGTCGCCACCGGTACCGGCGCGCACTTCGAGGAACACGTTGCGGCCATCATTCGGGTCTTTGGGCAGCAGCATGCGCTGCAGGCTGGCTTCCAGTTCGATCAGCTGTTCCTTGGCTTCGGCGACTTCTTCTTCGGCCATTTCGCGCATATCCGGGTCGCTGTCTTTAAGCAGCGCCTGAGCACCTTCGAGGTCAGACTGGACTTTACGGAAGGCACTGAACGCTTGGTACACCGGCTCAAGCTCGGCGTATTCCTTGGAATAGGCGCGAAACTGCGGCTGGTTGCTTATCACCTCGGCATCGCCGAGCAGCGCGGTCAGCTCTTCGAAACGATCCTGCAACAGGTCGAGTTTATTGATCAGTGACGCTTTCATTGCGGACCTTTATTTATTAGCCGAGCTGCTATGAATGGAAGCAGGTGGCGCGCCCTCATCCAGGGCAAACAGTTCTTGAGCCACGCCCAGCGCATCGACGCGGCCGTCAGCAGAGAATTTTTTCAGCTGTACACTGGGCGCATGCAGCAGTTTGTTGGTCAGGCCACGGGCCAGCAGAGCCAGCACATCCTCGGCCGAACTGCCATTGTTGAGCAGGCGCAGGGCCTTATTCAGCTCCTCGTCGCGCAGGCGCTCGGCCTGCTGGCGATAGGCCCTGAGCACATCCACCGCAGCCAGTTCCCGCAGACGCAGCATAAAGTCCTGGGCACCAGAACTGACCAACTCTTCCGCCGCCTGGGCCGCGCCCTGACGACTTTTGAGGTTTTCCGCGATCACCTCGTGCAGGTCATCCACGGTATACAGGTAGACGTCGTCCAGCTCGCCGACTTCCGGCTCGATATCACGCGGCACGGCGATATCGACCATAAAGATCGGCTTGTGCTTACGCTGCTTCAATGCACGCTCCACCGCGCCCTTGCCAAGAATCGGCAGCTGACTCGCCGTGGAGCTGATCACAATATCGCTGTTAACCAGCTCATCGGGGATTTCCGAGAGCAGCACGGCATGTGCGCCAAATTGTTCGGCCAGGCTGCTAGCACGCTCCAGCGTGCGGTTGGCCACCACGATGCGCTTGATGCCCTGATCGTGCAGATGGCGAGCCACCAAGCTGATGGTCTCGCCTGCACCGATCAGCAGCGCCTGGCTACGGTGCAAATCAGCGAAAATCTGCTTGGCCAGGCTGACGGCGGCAAAGGCCACGGACACCGGGTTTTCGCCAATCGCCGTATCGGTGCGCACAGTCTTGGCGGTGCTGAAAGTGGCTTGAAACAGCCGTCCTAGCAGCGGCCCGAGAGTACCGGCCTCGCGCGCTACGGCAAACGCCGATTTCATCTGACCGAGAATCTGCGGCTCGCCCAACACCATAGAGTCGAGACCCGAGGCCACGCGCATCATATGGCGCACGGCCTCGTCATCGGCATGGATATACGCGCAGGCGCGCAACTCTTCGAGGCTCAGACGATGGTAACTGGCCAGCCAGACCAGCACTTCATCAGCGCTCAACTCATCCTGCTCGAGGTACAACTCACTGCGATTACAGGTCGAGAGAATCGCTGCCTCCCGACTGCTGGTGCGCTGACACAGCTGCTGCAATGCCTCAACCAACTGCTCAGGAGTGAAAGCCACGCGCTCGCGGACGTCCACCGAGGCGGTCTTGTGGTTGATACCGAGGGCAATAAAGGCCATGCACGTCGCTGACAGGGAGTGGAAGCCGGCAATTGTCCTACTTCGGCAAAGCGAGAACAACCACTGCGGCCTATTGTCCCAAGTAGGCAAGTTATCTCCATAAACAGGATCATGGCAGCCCATGGGCTTGCCCTAATGCTTGTGTCATGATGCCCAGACCGCAGGTTGGCCACATACTCTTCCTATGAATAAATCTTTCGCCTTGCTGACTGCCGCTGCCTTATTAAGTGGCTGCCAGACCTTTGCCCCCTCTGCCCCGGATGGCGCGCCGCCGGTGGAAGAACCCTCTGTAGTCGCCACACAAGCGCAGTCGCAGGTTTATCGCGACTTCAGCCAGGAAACCCTGCTATCGCTACTGGTCGCGGAATTAGCCGGCCAACGCAACCGCTTCGATATTGCCCTGGAAAACTACGTAGAACAGGCCAATGCCACCCAGGACGCTGGTGTAGCCGAGCGCGGTTTTCGTATAGCCGAGTACTTGGGTGCCGAGCAGCCGGCCCTGGAAACCAGTCTGCTGTGGGCTAAGGCCGCACCAGAGAGTATCGACGCCCAACGCGCAGCCGCCGTGCAGCTGGCCCGCGCCGGCCGCTACGACGAATCCATGAGTTTTATGGCGCGGGTTCTGCAACGTCAGGGCGATACGCATTTCGATTTCCTCGCCCTGTCCGCCGCTGAAACCGACCCGGACACCCGCGCAGGCCTGCTGCAAAGCTTTGATCGCCTGCAAACCAAATACCCGGACAACAGCCAGCTGCAATTTGGCAAAGCCCTGTTGCTGCAACAGGATGGCCGACCGCAGGAAGCCCTGGAACTGCTGGAGCAACAGCCCAGCAAAGACCGCCCCATCGCATCGATCCTGCTGCATGCGCGCCTGCTGCAAAGCCTTGAGCGCAACGACGACGCTCTGCCGCTGCTGGAAAAAGGCATCGAGCAGTACCCGGACGACAAACGCCTGCGCCTGACCTACGCCCGCTTACTGGTTGCCGAGAACCGCCTGGATGACGCCAGAGGCGAGTTCGCCTCGCTGCTCCAGCAATACCCCAACGATGATGACCTGCGCTTTTCCCTGGCCTTGGTCTGCCTGGAAGCCAAGGCATGGAAAGAAGCAATCGTCTACCTGGAAGAACTGGTCGAGCGCGGTAGCCATAGCGACGCCGCGCACTACAACCTGGCCCGCGCCTATGAAGAACTCGGCGACACTTCCAGCGCCCTGATCGAATACGCCCTGGTCGGCCCCGGCAATGACTACTTGCCCGCGCAGGCCCGTCAAAGCGACTTGCTATTCAACGAGCAACGCGCCGAAGAAGCCGCCGAGCGTCTGCGCCAGGCTCGCGAAAGCCAGCCTGACTACGCCATTCAGCTGTACCTGATTGAAGCCGAGGCCTGGTCCAAGCAGCAGGACACCGAGCGCGCCTGGAAGCTGATCCAGAAAGCCCTGGAGCAGTTCCCAGAAGACCTCAACCTGCTCTACACACGCGCCATGCTTGCAGAAAAACGCGACAACCTGACCCTGCTGGAGCAGGACCTGCGCTTTATTCTCGAGCGCGAACCGGACAACGCTATGGCCCTCAACGCCCTGGGCTACACCCTGGCCGACCGCACCACGCGCTACGCCGAAGCGAAACAGCTGATCGAGCAAGCGCACCAGCTCAACCCGGAAGACCCAGCGATTCTCGACAGCCTCGGCTGGGTCAATTACCGCCTAGGCAACCTGGATGAGGCCGAGCGCCTGCTGCGCCAAGCCATGCAAGAATTTCCCGACCACGAAGTTGCCGCTCACCTGGGCGAAGTGCTGTGGGCGCAGGGCAAGCAGAATGAAGCGCGCAAACTTTGGCGCGAGGCCCTTAAACAGCAACCAGACAGCACAATCCTGCGCAGCACCCTGCTGCGCCTGACCGGAGCAGAGACACTCTGATGCTTGCGCGCCATCTGATAGTTTTCAGCCTGATCACATTATTAGCGGGCTGCGCCGGCCTGACCTCCCGCGAAGCCCTCGAAGGCCAGGGCGACGCGCAAAGCTGGCAAGCCCATAAACAACGAATCAGCAGCCTGGATGCCTGGCAGATCAACGGCAAGGTCGGCATCCGCGCACCGAAAGACTCCGGCAGCGGCACGCTGTTCTGGCTACAACGCCAGGACTATTACGACATTCGCCTGTCCGGCCCACTGGGTCGTGGCGCGGCACGCCTGACCGGCCGCCCCGGCGCAATCCAGCTGGAAGTGGCCAATCAGGGCCGCTACCAGGCCGAGTCGCCGGAACAGCTGCTGCAAAACCAGCTAGGCCTGAACCTGCCTGTCTCGCACCTGCTCTGGTGGATTCGCGGCCTGCCGTCACCCGATAGCAAAAGCCGCCTGAACCTCGACAGCCAAAGCCACCTGGCGCAACTGAGCCAGGACGGCTGGCACGTCGAATACCTGAGTTATGCCGAGCAAAATGGTTTCTGGCTGCCCGAGCGCATCAAGCTCAGCGGCTTCGATCTGCAAGTCACCCTGGTGATCAAGGACTGGCAACCGCGCCAGCTCGGTCAATGAGCGCCCCGGCAATACCCGCCGGTGCCGAACTAATTCTGCCGGCACCGGCCAAGCTCAACCTTATGTTGCATATCCTCGGCCGACGCGCCGACGGCTACCACGAGCTGCAGACCCTGTTTCAGTTTCTCGACTTCGGCGATGAGCTGGGCTTTGCCTTGCGCTCCGACGGTGAAATTCATCTGCATACGCCCATCGACGGCGTACCCCACGATAGCAATCTGATCGTACGTGCCGCGCGCCTGCTGCAACAGCACGCAAACTGCACCCTGGGTGCAGACATCTGGCTGGATAAGCGCCTGCCCATGGGCGGCGGCATAGGCGGCGGCAGCTCGGATGCCGCGACCACCCTGCTCGGCCTCAACCATCTGTGGCAGCTGAATTACAGCGAAGATCAACTGGCTACTCTGGGCCTGAGCCTCGGAGCAGACGTGCCGGTATTCGTACGCGGCCACGCGGCCTTCGCCGAAGGTGTGGGGGAAAAGCTGCAACCGGTGACCCTGAGCGAACCCTGGTTTCTTGTCGCGATCCCGCAAGTACTTGTCAGCACAGCGGAAATTTTCTCCGACCCCGAGTTGACACGGGATACGCCGCCCATTAAAGTTCGCAGCCTTCTTGAGGGGGGTGGTCGTAATGACTGCCAGCCGGTGGTCACGAAGCGTTATCCAGAAGTTCGTAACGCTTTGATCTTGTTGAACAAATTTGTTTCAGCTCGATTAACCGGCACTGGAGCTTGTGTGTTTGGGAGCTTCCCAAACCAGGACGATGCTGATAAAGTCGCCCGCCAACTTCCAGCCACTTTGCCAAGTTTTATTGCCCAAGGCCGTAACATTTCGATGTTGCACCGCAAGCTCGAAACCTTGGTCAGGAAGTGAATGCAAGTGCTTAGCAATAAGCACACAGAGTTGTACGGTAGTAGGGGCGTCGCCAAGCGGTAAGGCACCAGGTTTTGATCCTGGCATGCGTTGGTTCGAATCCAGCCGCCCCTGCCATTTCTGTACTCATCCAGGTATACCCCCAGCCGGCAGGTACTGCGCGTGTCCAAGATGATGGTTTTTACGGGGAACGCTAACCCCGATCTGGCGCGACGTATCGTACGTCAGCTGCACATTCCCCTCGGTGATGCTTCTGTCGGTAAGTTTTCCGACGGCGAGATCATGATTGAAATCAACGAAAACGTCCGCGGTAAAGACGTCTTCCTGATTCAACCGACGTGCGCGCCAACCAACGACAACCTGATGGAACTGGTAGTGATGGCCGATGCCTTCCGCCGCTCCTCAGCGACCCGAATTACTGCAGTTATCCCCTACTTTGGCTATGCCCGCCAGGATCGCCGCCCGCGCTCCGCTCGCGTAGCAATCAGCGCCAAGGTTGTGGCTGACATGCTCACCGTTGTAGGTATCGACCGGGTTTTGACCGTCGACCTGCACGCGGATCAGATCCAGGGCTTCTTCGATATACCGGTAGATAACATCTACGGTTCGCCAGTACTGGTGGACGATATCGAAGACCAGCGCTTTGAAAACCTGATGATCGTCTCCCCAGACATTGGCGGCGTAGTGCGTGCACGCGCCGTGGCCAAGTCCCTGGGTGTTGACCTGGCGATCATCGACAAGCGCCGCGAGAAAGCCAACCACTCCGAAGTGATGCACATCATCGGTGATGTTGAAGGCCGTACCTGCATCCTGGTCGACGACATGGTGGATACCGCGGGCACCCTGTGCCACGCCGCCAAAGCGCTGAAAGAACATGGCGCCTCGAAAGTTTTCGCCTACGCCACACACGCCGTACTGTCTGGCCGCGCCATCGAAAACATTGAAAAGTCTGTACTCGACGAGCTGGTGGTGACTAACACCATCCCGCTGTCCGCCGCCGCGCAATCCTGTTCGCGTATTCGCCAACTGGACATCGCCCCGGTAGTCGCTGAAGCGGTACGCCGCATCAGCAATGAAGAATCGATCAGCGCGATGTTCCGTTAATTCGGAATACGCCCTGAGCGCAAACGCCCTGCCCTGACGGCAAGGCTTTTCAACCAACCGTCCCGTCGCTGGTCGCAAGCGTAACGGACGGTTTGGTTATTTTGGAGAAGTGAAATGACTGAATTTGCCCTGAATGCCGAAGTGCGTTCCGACCTGGGGAAAGGTGCGAGCCGCCGCCTGCGTCGTAACGTTGCCATGGTTCCTGCCGTAATTTACGGTGGCGAAAAAGCTCCACAATCGATCAGCCTGCTGGCCAAAGAACTGGCCAAACTGCTGGAAAACGAAGCAGCCTACAGCCACGTGCTGAGCCTGAACGTAGCCGGCAGCAACGAAAGCGTGATCATCAAAGCCCTGCAGCGTCACCCAGCCAAGGGCTTTGTGCTGCATGCTGACTTCATTCGCGTAGTCGCTGGTCAGAAACTGACCGCTATCGTTCCCCTGCACTTCATCAACCAGGAAACCTCGGTTGGCGTTAAGCAGCAAGGCGGCGAAGTCTCCCACGTCCTGTCGGAAGTAGAAGTTTCCTGCCTGCCGAAAGACCTGCCGGAATTCATCGAAGTCGACATGGCTGCCGTTGAAGTTGGTCAGATCGTTCACTTGGCTGACCTGAAACTGCCTAAAGGTGTTGAGCTGGTTGCATTGGCTCACGGTAACGACCTGGCCGTGGCTAACATCCACGCCTCCCGCGTTGCTAAAGACGCAGAAGAAGGCGCTGCTGAGTAAACCTCGCAGCGTCGGAAACCAGCTCGGCATGCGATTCTGCCGAGCTATTTCCACAAAAGGGCTCCTGACATGACTGCCGTACAACTGATCGTTGGCCTGGGTAACCCCGGCCCTGAATACGACCAGACCCGGCATAATGCAGGGGCCCTTTTCGTTGAGCGCCTGGCAGACAGCCAGCGCATCAATCTGAGCCTCGACAAAAAATATTTTGGCCTGGTTGGCAAACTCAGCCATCAAGGCCGCGATGTTCGCCTGCTGATCCCCACCACTTTTATGAACCGTAGCGGCCAGGCCGTAGCGGCTTTGGCGAATTTCTTCCGCATACCCGCGGAAGCTATTCTGGTGGCCCACGACGAACTCGACATGCCCCCCGGCGTCGCCAAACTCAAACAGGGTGGCGGGCACGGCGGGCATAACGGACTGCGCGACATCATCGCCCAGCTCGGTAATCAGAATAACTTTTACCGCCTGCGGCTTGGCATCGGCCATCCCGGGCACAGCAGCATGGTCTCCAACTTCGTCCTCGGCCGCGCCCCACGCAGCGAACAGGAACTGCTGGATACCAGCATCGACTTTGCCCTAGGCACCCTGCCGGAAATACTCGCAGGCGACTGGAGCAAGGCCATGCACAAACTGCACAGCCAGAAAGCCACCTCCTAACTCTTTACCGCCATTCGTGCGAGGGACAACACCATGGGATTCAACTGCGGCATCGTCGGCCTGCCCAACGTCGGCAAGTCCACCCTGTTCAACGCCCTCACCAAATCCGGTATTGCGGCTGAGAATTTTCCGTTCTGCACCATTGAGCCAAACAGCGGCATCGTGCCAATGCCCGATCCACGCCTCGCGGCGCTGGCAGCCATCGTTAACCCCAAACGCATCCTGCCGACCACCATGGAATTCGTCGACATCGCCGGCCTGGTAGAAGGCGCATCAAAAGGTGAAGGTCTAGGCAACAAGTTCCTCGCCAACATTCGCGAAACAGACGCGATCGCCCACGTGGTGCGCTGCTTCGAAGACGACAACGTGATTCACGTTGCCAACAGCGTCGACCCCAAGCGCGATATCGAGATCATCGACCTCGAACTGATCTTCGCCGACCTCGACAGCTGCGAAAAGCAACTGCAGAAGACCACCCGCAACGCCAAGGGCGGCGACAAAGAAGCCGTTGCGCAGAAAGCCCTGCTGGAAAAGCTCATCCCCCACTTCAGCGAAGGCAAGCCAGCGCGCACCCTGATGAAAACCCTGGGTGACGACGAGAAGCAACTGGTACGTGGCTTCCACCTGCTCACCAGCAAGCCGGTGATGTACATCGCCAATGTCGCCGAAGACGGCTTTGAGAACAATCCACTGCTCGACATCGTCCAGGCCATTGCCGACGAGGAAGGCGCTCCTGTCGTACCGGTATGCAACAAAATCGAAGCAGAAATCGCCGAGCTGGATGACGGCGAAGAAAAGGACATGTTCCTTGAAGCCCTGGGTCTTGAAGAACCCGGCCTTAACCGCGTAATACGTGCAGGCTACGAACTACTCAACCTGCAAACCTACTTTACCGCCGGCGTCGAAGAAGTCCGCGCCTGGACCGTCAAAGTTGGCGCCACTGCCCCACAGGCCGCCGGCGTGATTCATACCGACTTCGAAAAAGGCTTTATCCGCGCCGAAGTCATCGCCTACAACGACTTCATCCAATACAAGGGTGAAGCTGGGACCAAGGAAGCCGGTAAATGGCGCCTGGAAGGCAAGGACTACATCGTTAAAGACGGCGACGTCATGCATTTCCGCTTTAACGTGTAAGCGATTGATCGCGCGCATAAATTTTCGCCCAACAGGGTTGACACCCAACCACAAGACGCGAATAATGCGCGCCACTCGGCTACGTAGCTCAGCTGGTTAGAGCATAGCATTCATAATGCTGGGGTCCGGGGTTCAAGTCCCTGCGTAGCCACCAAACAAAACAAGGGTTTACCGAAAGGTAAGCCCTTTTTTGTTTGCTTAGGTTTTGGACGAATGCTCAGCTGTTGTACTGAATATGAACTCACTCGATGTAATACAAGCCACCCCACAGTGATAACAACAGAAAGCGTGGCTCTCACGCGTCTGCATATGCCCTTCTTCGCTATTCAACGGCTTCGCGCACCCTGCGTACTCAGCAGCAAGCCCGTAAAGATCAGCGCTGCACCGAGCCAGTGGTAACTCTGCAAACCCTCCCCCAATAGCAGCCAACCTAATACAGCGGTAAACACCGGCATCAGGTAATTGGAGAGCGCCGCCTTGGCGGCACCAAGTACGCGGATGGCATGGTTCCACGCCAGATAGGCGAGCAATGAGGCAAAGATCGCGGTGTAGCTGATGGCGGCCAAATTCTCTGCCGTCAGGTTGAAGTGTGCGCCCTGGGCCAACTCGTAAAGATAGAACGGCAGAATCAGCGGTACGCCCAGCAGCATCAGCACGCCGAGCAACGCCAGCGGTGGTATCGGCAGCAAGTAACTGGCCCAGCGTCTTAGCAGCAATGAGTAGAGCGCCCAGTCGGCCACCGCCAGCAGCATAATCAGGTCGCCCTGATTGAATGCCAGGCCGCTGAGGCTGGCCCAACTGCCTTTGCTGATCAGCACCAGCAGTCCGCCTGCGGCCACTGCCATGCCACACCAGGCGCGGCGCTGCGGCCATTCGCCAAGCAGCAGGCCGGCACCGATAAAGGTCATCAGCGGCAGGCAGGTGTTGACCAGGGTGATGTTAATCGCGGCCGTGGTTTGCGCGGCGGCGTAGAGCAGGCTGTTGTAGCCGGCGATGCCGAGGCCCGCGAGCACCAGCAAGCGCCAGCCAGCCACACGCAATGCCGCGCGGTGTTGCCACAGTGGTTTGACCACAAAAGGCAACAGCAGAACTAGGGCCAAACTCCAGCGCCAGAATGACAGGGCGAACGGCGGGATCTCGCCAGCGAACGCCCTGGCCACCAGTGCATTGCCCGACCAGCACAGCGTCGCCAGCAGTAGACCGGCCAATGCGACACGCACCGAAGATTGCATGCCTAGCTCTGCCCGAGCGGACGCAGGCGGTATTGCGGCGGCAGTTGCTCCATGCCGCTGACGGTGACGTTGAGATTCTTCCAGCGGCCGTCCTTGATGCCATAGATGCAGCCATGCACCGCCAGCGGCTGACCGCGATGCCAGGCGTTCTGCACGATGGTGGTGTGGCTGACGTTGGCCACCTGCTGGATCACGTTGAGTTCGCAGAGGCGGTCAACCTGCTCTTCCTCGCTGGGCAACTGCGCCAGGTGTTCGCGGTGCTCGTAGTACAGGTCGCGAATGCTGCGAAGCCAGCCGTCAATCAGGCCGAACTGGGTGTCCTGCATGGATGCGCGCACACCGCCGCAGCCATAGTGGCCGGTGACCAAGATATGTTTGACCTTGAGCACATCGACCGCGTACTGGATCACCGAAAGGCAGTTGAGGTCAGTGTGCAGCACCACGTTGGCGACATTACGATGCACGAACAGATCGCCCGGCAGCAGGCCGACAATCTCGTTGGCCGGCACGCGTGCATCGGAGCAACCGATCCACAGGTATTCGGGCACCTGCTGCTTGGCCAGTTTGGCGAAGAACTCGGGATCTTCTTCCTTGATCGCTTCGGCCCAACGCGCGTTGTTGTCGAAGAGATGTTGTAGATCGCTCATGCGTCGCTCCTAGATTCGTCGATGCGCACCATAGGAGCGCCACGAACTTTTGACAAGCACACGCGGCACGCAATAACAGCAGTCAGTTCAAGCGCGGCGGCGACGCAACAACCAGAGAATCAGCAGCAGGCCCGCCAACAGCACCAGGCTTACACCCCACTGCAACGGCCCCGCATAGCGGTACAGCTCGGCCGGCTGCAGGCTGGGCGCACGCAGCATACGCTGCTCGGCAGCCGCGCCCTGGGTCGGGATATCGGCCAGGCCGTCGCCGTCCAGGTCCGGCAAGCTGCGAATATGGTCGAGCAGGCCCTGCCACTCTTTATATTCCTGCACGCCAGGCTGCTGCGGATCGACATCGACGATCGCGTCCTTGATCGCCGCCAGCGGCCGGCCCTGCGCATCCTTGGGCTGCACGCTGAGCAGGCCCTTGGTCAGGTCGCTGACCAGCCAGGTAAAGCTACCGACATAACTGGTGGCGCCGATGCTGTAGAGCCGCTGATCGGCCAGGTCGAGCGGCGTGTAGCCCTTAATCGGATCGCCCAGCTCAATCTGACTAACCCGATCGAACGGCACGCGCCAGGGGTTGTAGCTGAAACGCAGGCCCGACACGCGCGGGTAATAGCTTTTGCTTTCACGCACCTGATACGCCAGCAGCAGGACTTCGAGCAGGTTCTTAAGCTCCTGCCCACTGACATACACCTTGATCAGCGGGTAACCCGGCGCATCATCCAGCTCACCAACCCCCAGCGGGGCGATGCGAAACAAGTCGGACACCGTCTGCACGCCATAGCGGCCCATGATCATGTTGTCGCGAATGGTGCCATTACCGGTAAACGACACATCGCTGCCTGTGGCCTGGCGCAGGGCGTCGGTAACTAGATTGCCAAGAATGGGGTCGTCATGGGCGCGGCTCAGGGTCTTGTCGACCTTGGCCAGCGGCTGATCGAAGGTATAGCCCTTGGGCGCCAGCATCTGCGCACTGACCACCTGCTTGAAGTCCTCGACCTGGGCAGTGATCGCGGCACTGCCGGCAATCTGATCGTTGATCGGGTGCAGCTGGTAATCGACAACCTGCGGCTTGCCGTCCGCAGGTAGACGCATACGCAGTTCGCCCAGGTGCTGAATCTCCGAGCCGGCCTGCACCACTGGCGTGCGACCGCCCACCAGTAGTGGTTGCGCCAGCGCGGTGTGCGAGTGGCCGCCGACGACGATATCGATACCCGGCACCTGCTCAACCAGCTCGACCTCCTCACCGCGCCAGCTACCATCCTCCTGCTGCACAACGCCCATATGCGAAAGCAGAATCACTACCTCAGCACCCTCATCGCGCAACTTGGTGACCATGGCTTGGGCGGTCGCGACCGGGTCGGCAAACACTGCCGGCTTGATCATCGGACTGACTGCCACAGCGTTGTTGCCGAGCAGGCCGAACAGACCAAAGCGGATACCGCCCTTGTCGATCAGCTTGTATGGCGCAATGCGCCCGGCCTCGTAGTGCGCCTGCAGGCTGTCGTCTTCCTTACGCTCGGGATCGAAGCCAAGATTGCTCGACAGCAGCGGCATCAGCGCATCGCCCTTGATCTTGTGCGCCGAGCTGATCATCGCGGCCAAGCCGGCCGGACGAAAATCAAATTCGTGGTTGCCCAGAGTCGCGGCGTCGTAACCCAACTCGGTCATCAGGCGCAGTTCGCCGCCGGTTTCGCGGGTCACGGTATGGAACAGCGTACCCATGCTGAAGTCGCCACCATCGAGCAGCAGCACTGGTTGCTCACCGGCAGCGGCGCGGCGCTGTTCAAGCAAGGTAGCCAGACGTGCGACTCCGCCGACGGTGTCGTCATCGCCGGTGGTGGCGGGGGAATATTCGTTGTTCGGACCAAAGCCGAGCAGGCGTGATTGCCAGTCGTTGGTGTGCAGGATGGTAAAGCTGCGTTCGGCACTGAAGGCCTGAGCGGCGGTGAATAGGCAAAACACCGCGAGCAACGAAGCAGACAGGCGCATGACAAATCCTTAGGGCAATGGGCCGAATACCGCTGCAGCTGAGGCAGCGCGCGCCAGTATGCGACAAGCCCTGCGTCAGGTCAGCGGCGAATAGCGCCGCACGCGGTAGCCAATCGGGTCAGTGCGCGGCCAAACAAGGGTCTAGTCAAACAGCGGGCAGACCATCACCAGAGCATCTTCGCGGCCGCCGACGGCCGGGTAGTAGTCGCGGCGCCTGCCGACTTCGTTAAAGCCGTAGCGCTCGTACAAGCGGTATGCCACCTGGTTGCTCGCACGCACTTCCAGAAAACAGTCATTGGCGCCCTGCTGCTGGGCCTGCTGCATCAGGTGCTCGAGCAGCTTGAGGCCCAGGCCTCGGCCCTGGCTTTCCGCTTTGACGGTGATATTGAGCAGGTGCGCCTCATCCATGATGATCTGGATAACACCGTGGCCGACCTGCTGCTCGCCCTCGAACATCACCCAGCAGTTGTAGGAGGTCAGGCTGTCGGTAAAGATGCCGCGCGTCCAGGGATGGCTGAATGCGGCGTATTCGATTTTCAGCACCGCATCGATATCCGTCGCAGTCATCGGACGGAAGCTGATTGCATCACTCATTCAGGTTGACTCAGCAAGCAGTAGAAACCACGACCAAGTGGCCGGGAAAAATGTGTTCAATTGTCGGTCAACCAGCGCTGACGTACGCGGCGCATGGCCTGCCACAGTTCGCGCTTGCGTTCGGGCTCATCCATCAGCAACTCCAGGCCCGGCAGCGCCCAGGCAGCGCCCAGCCCCTCAACTTGCAGCTCACGGTTATAGGCATCGGCCGTGGCCTCTCCGGCAAAGCGAATGGCGGGCAAACCCACCAACCACAGGCAGCTGCAGGGTTCCTGCTCTTCCAGCCGCGCGCCAACAAAGCTCTGCACATATTCCAGCGCCGCTTGCGGGCCCTGATCGATCTGCCCACGCACCAGCAGCGGCCAGCGCACCGGCTCACCGATCAATTGCGGACTGTCCGGCAAGCCGGCGGCGCGCAGCAGGTCCTTGAGCAGCAGATAGGCCGGGTCGCGGCCTTGGAGCGGCTCGCCGGTAGGCAATTCAACCAGCACCGCACAGGCACCGGCACGCAGCAATTGCAGGGCAAAGCGTGGCGGCGCGGCAGGCGTTGGCTGGGACGTAACCTGCGCTTCGGCGTCGACACTAACCGGTTCAACCTTGGCCATGCGCCCCTGAGGCGCTGGCCGTGGAACTTCGATCTTGGGCCGAGAGGCGGGCACGACAACGGGCGTTTCCGCAAGCGGTGGTTCATAGGCAGGCGCCGCTTCAGCCACGGCCTGTGGCTGGTTAGCCACAACCTCGGGCTCTGAATCGACCAGCGGTTGCAGCAGCTCAGGCCGCGATGGCGCAGCAAAGGGCAGCTCCACACGCGGCAGCCAGCTGGCTACCTGCATGGCACTCAGATAAGCACGGCGGCGCAGCTCTTCGATCAAACGTCAGCTACCTGTGGATGAGCTTTCTGCCCGGCCTGCATCAGGTTGAGGGCATTGATGTAAGCCTTGGCCGAGGCCACCAGGATATCGGTGTCGGCGCCGTTGCCGTTGACGATGCGGCCGCCCTTCTCCAGGCGTACCGTAACCTCGCCTTGGGAGTCGGTGCCCTTGGTAATGGCGTTAACCGAGTACAGCTGCAGCGTGGCCTCGGATACGGCAATCGACTCGATGGCCTTGAAGGTCGCATCCACAGGGCCGGAGCCTTGGGCGCTAGCGGCCTGCTCGTTACCGTCGACGCTAATCACCAGCTTGGCCTCAGGCACTTCGCCGGTCTTGCTCGCCACCTCCAGGGTCACCAGCTTGAAGTGTTCCGGGGCTTTTTCCGCCAACGTATCGGAGACCAGCGCTTGCAGGTCCTCGTCGAAAATTTCGTGCTTCTTGTCGGCTAGGTCCTTGAAGCGGGCGAAGGCGGCGTTCAGCTCGCTCTCACCGGCCAACTGGATGCCCAATTCTTCCAGGCGCGAACGGAAGGCGTTGCGCCCGGACAGTTTGCCCAGCGACAGCTTGTTGGTGTGCCAGCCCACTGACTGGGCGGACATGATTTCGTAGGTTTCGCGGTGCTTGAGCACGCCGTCCTGGTGGATGCCGGACTCATGGGCGAAAGCATTGGCGCCGACGATCGCCTTGTTCGGCTGCACCGGGAAACCGGTGATCCCGGAAACCATGCGCGAGGTGCTGAGAATGTGCGGGGTGTCAATGCGGGTACGCACGCCGAGCAGGTCTTCGCGGGTCTTGATCGCCATGACGATCTCCTCCAGCGCGGCATTACCGGCGCGCTCGCCAAGGCCGTTGATCGTGCATTCGACCTGACGCGCCCCAGCGACCACAGCGGCCAGGGAATTGGCAACCGCCAGGCCCAGGTCGTTATGGCAATGCACGGAGAACACTGCCTTGTCGGCATTAGGCACGCGGTTCAGTAGTTGGCGGATGGTCTCTGCGTACTGGTGCGGAATCGCGTAGCCGACCGTATCGGGGATATTGATGGTGCGCGCGCCAGCATCAATTGCCGCTTCGATGATGCGGCAAAGGAAATCGATTTCGGAACGCCCGGCGTCCTCGCAGGAAAACTCGACATCGCTGCACAGATTGCGCGCGCGCTTGACCGCGTGCACCGCCTGCTCAACCACCTGATCGGGCTGCATGCGCAACTTGTGCTGCATATGGATCGGGCTGGTGGCGATAAAGGTGTGGATACGCCCGGAGTTGGCACCTTTCAGCGCTTCGGCGGCGCGGTCGATATCAGCATCCAGCGCTCGCGACAGACTGCACACAGTGCTGTCCTTGATGGTATCGGCAATCGCCTTGACCGCAGCGAAGTCGCCTGGGCTGGCGATGGCAAAGCCGGCCTCGATCACGTCGACGCGCAAACGCTCCAGAGCCTTGGCGATGCGCAGCTTTTCTTCACCGGTCATCGACGCGCCGGGGCTCTGCTCGCCGTCACGCAGGGTGGTATCGAAAATAATGACGCGGTCGTTGCTGCTCATGCTGGTGTCCTCACGGAGTCGCCGTAGCACACACCCGACATTGGGGCGCGTGTCGATAAGGGTTGATTGTCGCGTGAAATGCCACGGGCGGGAAGCGCGGCGCGTACCTGCATCGCGCCGCAGCTAAAGCCACACCCACGGGCCAGAAAGCAAAACGCCCGCAGAGATGGCGGGCGTTTTGTTTGGATAGAGCCTTTACCGCTGATGGGTATCGCTTCGCTCACCCCATCCTACGGTCTGATTGAGCGAGCTAGAGCGAGACAAGGCAAAAAACGGCGGGAAAGCGGAGTGTACTTTTGTACATGAGCATTTCCCGCCGTTTTTTAACGCCGTATCGCCGACGCGCAGCCAATCAGAGGGCTTGATCCCAGGGACGGTCACCGTTGGCGTCCTTGATCCGGGTCGGCAGGCCCATCACGTCCAGCAGCTTGAGGAACGGCTCGGCCGGCAACTCTTCAACGTTGGCCATGCGCGACACATCCCAATCACCACACGCCACCAGCAGCGCCGCCGCGACCGGCGGTACGCCAGCGGTATAGGAAATGCCCTGGCTGTCGGTTTCGACATAGGCGTCTTTATGGTCGGCGACGTTGTAGATAAACAGCTCCACCGGCTTACCGTCTTTGGTGCCTTTGACCAGATCACCAATGCAGGTCTTGCCGCTATAACCCGGCGCCAGCGAGGCGGGGTCCGGCAGTACGGCCTTGACCACTTTCAGCGGCACAACCTCGAGGCCTTCGGCGGTTTTTACCGGCTGCTCGGAAAGCAGGCCGAGGTTCTTCAGCACGGTAAACACATTGATGTAGTGCTCGCCGAAACTCATCCAGAAACGCACGTTAGGTACGTTCAGGTGCTTGGACAGGGAATGCACTTCGTCATGCCCAGTCAGGTACAGATTCTGTTCGCCGACCACCGGCAGGTCGTCGGTGCGTTTGACTTCGAACATTGTGTTGCTGGTCCACTGGCTGTTCTGCCAGCTCCAGACTTGGCCGGTGAATTCACGGAAATTGATTTCCGGGTCGAAATTGGTGGCGAAGTACTTGCCGTGGGAACCGGCGTTGACGTCGAGGATGTCGATCGACTCGATGCTGTCGAAGTACTGCTGCTGCGCCAATGCGGCATAGGCATTGACCACGCCCGGGTCGAAACCGACGCCGAGGATGGCAGTTACGCCCTTGTCCTGGCATTCGGCCAGGTGCTTCCACTCATAGTTACCGTACCAAGGCGGCGTTTCGCAGACCTTGCCCGGTTCTTCGTGGATGGCGGTGTCGAGGTAGGCGGCGCCGGTATCGATGCAGGCGCGCAGCACCGACATATTGAGGAAGGCCGAACCCACATTGATAACGATCTGCGATTCGGTTTCGCGAATCAGTGCTTTGGTTGCTTCAATATCCAGCGCATTCAGGGCATAAGCCTGGATTTCGGCCGGCTGCTTCAAGCTGCCTTTGGCCTTTACGCTGTCGATGATGGCCTGGCATTTGGAGATGTTGCGCGACGCGATAGCAATACGACCGAGTTCATCGTTGTGCTGCGCGCACTTGTGGGCCACCACCTTGGCGACACCTCCTGCACCAATGATCAGAACATTCTTCTTCAATTGCTTCACCTCCTGGGTACTGCGTTATTAAAAACAGTTAGCTCGTAGGGTGGACGGCGCTTCATCCGTCCACCGTTCTGCGATCGCAATGGTGGACAAAAAGAGCGTTGTCCACCCTACCGGTCAGCTCAGGCTGGACAGGTAATCGTCAAAGCCAAATTCGCGTACCACCTCGACGCTACCGTCGAGTTGTTTCACCACGATGGACGGCATTTTCAGGCCGTTGAACCAGTTCTTCTTAACCATGGTGTAACCCGCTGCGTCGATAAACGACAGACGATCGCCGATGGCCAGCGGACGATCGAATTGGTACTCACCGAAGATGTCACCTGCCAGGCACGACTTGCCGCACACCATATAGCTGTGCTCGCCACTGCAGGGTTCCATCTTGGCGTTAAGCCGGTAGATCAGCAGATCGAGCATATGCGCTTCGATGGAGCTATCGACCACAGCCAGATTTTTGCCGTTGTACAGCGTGTCGAGTACCGTGACTTCCAGAGAGGAACTCAGGGTGATTGCTGCTTCGCCCGGCTCGAGATACACCTGCACGCCGAAGCGCTCGGTGAAGGCCTTGAGCCGTGCACAGAACTGATCCAGCGGATAGTCATCACCGGTGAAGTGAATACCACCGCCGAGGCTGACCCACTCGACCTGCTCAAGCAGGTGACCGAAGCGCTCTTCAATAGTGGTCAGCATCTGGTCGAACAGCTCGAAGCTGCCGTTCTCACAGTTGTTGTGGAACATAAAGCCGGAGACTTTATCCATCACCGTGGCGATCTTTTCCGGGTCCCACTCGCCGAGGCGGCTGAACGGTCGGGCCGGGTCGGCCAGCAGGTAGTCAGAGCTGCTCACCTGCGGGTTGACGCGCAGGCCACGCACCTTGCCGGCGGACGCCTCAGCAAAACGCTCAAGCTGGCCGATGGAGTTGAAGATGATCTTGTCGCAGTTGGCGAGCATCTCGGGGATTTCATCATCCGCCCAGGCCACGCTGTAGGCGTGGGTTTCACCGGCGAACTTCTGCCGACCGAGCTTGAGCTCGTACAGCGAGGACGAGGTGGTGCCGTCCATATACTGCTGCATCAGGTCGAACACCGACCAGGTGGCGAAGCACTTGAGCGCCAGCAGCGCCTTGGCACCGGAGTGTTCGCGCACATAAGCGATCTTCTCCAAATTGCCCAGCAGCTTCTGTTTGTCGATCAGGTAGTACGGCGTTTTGATCATTTCGGTGCCCCGTGCAAGGTCGGCCAACGGCGAGCAAAGAATGCTCCCCCCAAAAAGTGGAGGCGAATTGTGCCGATAACCGACACATATCGAAAGAGTAACGGGGATATTTCGTCGGCTCAGCGACCGCTGGCGACGCTTTCATGCAACCCGCGCGCGCCTCGCAACGGCAACCCAGCCGCTGGCAGAATGGCGGACGAGGATTACAGCGGCGTGACGCTTAGTTGATCGGCGTGGCCGTCAGGTTGGCGCGGATATCGGCGTTCTGCAGCTTGACCCCGTACATCGAGGTCACGGCACCGCCGGTGGGGTGAACGTGCTGAATCCGGTCGATATTCACTTCCTTGAAGTGCACCCGCCCGTTGACCGCAAAGCCCAGCGGATCGGGACTGACCGGCGTACAGCCGGATGCGGTCTTGTTGCACACCTTGGTCGGCGCCACATCGAGGTTGAGGTCAACGTTGAAGCCATAGGCGTTTGCGTTCGGGTTACTCGGGTTGCCGTCGGAGGTGTGGAAGTTATCCACCACCAGCTGACTGCCTGTGCCGTTCACCCCATTGACCCGCCCGGTTTCGATGATGATCTGGTTGCGCTTCTCGTTGTTCGACACGGTATTGGCCGGATTGCCGGAACCGTCGCGCACGAAGACGTTCTTCAGCTTGACCGAAACCCCCTCGTCGCCACGATCCTCCCAGCGCCCGCCACTGGCCACGCATGCCGCCGACGTGCCACCACTACCGCCGACGCACAATGCACCGGCACCGCCCGAGCTGATGGCGAGGGTCGAGCCCTGCTCATAACGTTTAAGCACCAAACGGCCAATGCTGCTGCCAGTCAGACGCTCGCCCCAGCGCACATCGCCAACATCCAGCTTCGACCAATAAGTCCCTTTACGCAGCTCGACGCCGTTGTTGCTGATATCCAGCGAGCCTTCGCGGTAATGCATCTCATAGCTGCTGCCAGACAGCCATAGGCCGCGGCCGTTTTCATCCACGGTGATCGCCGCATTGGCCTCGGTGATATAGAAGTCGGCGTTATAGCGCAGGCCATCACCGACGGCGCCACCGGCACGCAGGGTGACCTGGCCATTGAGGGTGAAATCGTAGGCCGGGAAGATTTCCATCAGCACCAGCAGCTCGGTGCCGCCCTGTAGCGGCGCATCGGCAGTGCCGACCCGCAGACCATCGAAGCTGTAGCTGCCGACCACATTCTTGAAACCCAGGCGCATGCCATCGAAATGACCGTTGTAGCCGCCGCTGTTTATATCGCTGTTGGTGCCTGCATAGCAGCTCGTGTTCACGCCGGCGGCGCAGCTCTTGGTCAGATCAAACGTAAACTGACCGGTACCGTGGGTACGCAGACCGCTGAACCACATGGTGTTGCCGTTATCGGTCAGCGCCAGCGAGCTGTTGACCATATTCCAGCTGAGGTCGGCGCTGATGCCCTTCTGCCCGGAGTTGGGGTCGCCGCCCGGATGCAGTTTCAACCAGTTCTGCCGCGCGCCCTGATCGAGAAAATTCAGCTCAACCGCCAGGCCGCCGAGCTTCTGATTGCTCGGGTTGCCCATGATCAGGCCGCCGAGGGTGGCGTTGAATTTGAGGTCCTGAAAGGCGATTTTGGCGTAGCTGCCAACGCCGTCCTGCTCCAGATCCAGGGTCAGTCCTGCGTTGCTGATCAAGCTGCCGGCGAAGTTCTCTGCACGCAGCACACCTTCGTCCTGATACTGGAACAGGCTGTTGGCGATGGTGATATTCGGTTTGATCCGCAGCCCCTCGCCGCTGGCCCCACCGCCGGCAATGCTGATGCTGCCACCCAGGCGCAGGTCCATATCCAGCTTGCCGAAGCTGCGCTGCGCATCGACATCGCGCAGATCAGGGCTGCCCGGCGTCACCGCCACACCTGGGGTCGGATCGCCATGGGCCAGGTCGAGGCCGATGCCAGCAATCGAGCCAACAAAGCGCGAGGTGCCGAGGTCCAGCTTAATCTCCTGGCCACTGCCGCCGCTGACGATATCCAGGTAGGCGTTGTTCAGGTAGGTATCGAATGACAGGCCTTTGACGATCAGATCAAAGCCATTGTCGCGGTAATAGAAGGTCGCTGCGCTCAACGACAGCTGGCTGTCATCCACGCTGAAACCGCTAACGCCGCTGGCCCCACCGCCACTCAGTTTGAGGCTGGCGCCCAGAGTGAAGAACGCGCGAAAGGCACCAAAGCTTTTGCTGCTACCGGCCAGCTCGATGTTATCCACGCTCAGCACCTGAGCACTGCCGCTGTGCTGCACCTGCAGCTGATCACCGACCACATCGAGCGTGGTGGTCGAGCTGCTGCCGGCAACCTGCGGCGTCCTGCTGACGCCTTTCAGGCTGAGGGTCTGACCATCTTGGCTGTAATCCACACTGCCGGCCGACCAGCCTGCGCCTGTGGTTTGCAGGCTGATGCCATCGCGCCCGCTGACGGACGACAGCGCCTGATCATCCAGCGCCTGCATAGCCTGTGTAAGCGGACTCAGAAGTGCGAGCAATAACAGCGAATGACGGTGCATGGCCCTGCTCCTCAGTTCTGCGGAAAGATCAGCACGTTGCCCTGCATGCGGATGGTGCCGTCGATCTTCGCAGAGAAGATATTGGTCTGCTGATACGACGGATTACCGCCATTGGCCACGCTCAGGGACTTGTTCTGCCAGCCGCCCTGGTTGGCCACGCCGAAGGCAAAGCTGCCATCCTTGAACTTCACCTCGTTGGGCAGACCGAACTCCAGCACATCCTGATTAAAAGCGGCGCCATCACCGTTGAAGCCGCTGTTGATGGTGCGCGTCCGTAGGGTCAGGCCTTCAAAGCTGAACACGCCCTTGAGGTTATCCAGCACATACCAACCGCCCGCCGCCTCGGAGCGAATCGCTATACGCATACCGCAGTTTTCTGCGGTACTGGCACCGGCGTTGGCGCAGCTGCGCTGGCTGGCCGTCCAGGTGCTGGGGTTGTTGCTGACCGGCTTGCTCCAGAGCACGCCGCCGTCCTTGTTGATACTGAACTCACCGGACAGATAAACCCCACCCTGGCCGTTCATGCTGCTCAGGGTGTCATCATCCAGCGCTTGCATCTCAGCAACGGCCGGCAAGGCAAACAGCGCAGCGAGGGCTAGCCAGGTTTTAGAGATCACGGCTGGTCACCTTCAGGTAGTTGATGCTGAGCCCCTGGATGGCGTTGTAGCCAAAGTTGTAGCCACCGGTTGAAAAGTTTCCTGTTCCAGCTTTGAGGTTGTCGATAACGATATTGGTGCGTGGAGCGTTGGCGTAGAAGTCACTGGCAATCGCATTACGTTCGGCTGCCGAGCGCGCGCTGCCGTTAGCGGCACGGGTCACCGGATTAGGCAGTTCCAGCACAAACTGGCCGTTACTGCTGACATCAAACAGCAACGGCTGGCTCTTGCCGTAACCCAGCGAAATATTGGCGTAGGCATTGCTCAGCGTGAGGGTGCGCGCAGCCTGCTCCTGCTCGGTGGTGCAGTTGGCTGTGCCCGCCGCGCAGGACATCAGTTGCAGGCTCTTGGCGAAGATATTCACCCGCGCCTCGCCCACCAGTTGCCCTCTTGGATCATCGCCCCATAGCCGCAGATAGCTGCCGTCCATGACCAGTTCGCTGATATCCAAGTTGATGATATCGGTGCGTCCGGCGGCAACCTGGAAGTCGAAACGAATCCCCAGATCGACTCGCTCGGAGGCGCGGCTGGAGCAGTTGCTCCCGGCAGCCGCATAACCGCTGATACAGGCCTGCCCACCAGCGCCGGTCAAGCGTTCGGGGAACTTGAATTCGAGTACGCTGATATTACTCGGCGTGGTCTGCACCCATTGGCCGTCATCGCGCAAGGTTCGCAGGCTCTCGCCTTTGGCCAGGGTGATCTCAAACGGATGATCCAATCGGCCAATATTCACCGGGTTCAGGTTTGTGCCTTTATTACTGCCGGTCGCGCCCAGGTAGAACTCCTTTACCGAAATCGGCACGTTCTGTCCCGACCCATTATTGATGTCATTGACCGTGATGGTGGCGCCCGATGCATCCAGCAGAATTCCATCCAGCACAAAGCCGAAGCCGGCGCCCTGAACGGCAGACAGTTCCTGATCATCCAGCGCCTGCAACTCTGCCTGGACAACTCCAGACAACAGCGTCAACGCAGCAACCGCAGTTAGCGTACGCATGCTTAGCACCCCGCCGTGGCGGTGCCCAGGCAGGTGTCCTGCCGGGGAATGCCATTGAAGGCCTGTTCGAAGTCGATATTGATCGGGGCCACCATATTGCCGTTGGCATCACGGTACTTGGGCAGGTTCATAAAGGCCCCTTTCAAGGTATTGATCAGCGCATTGCTGTCCATATCACGCCAGGCCACGTCCTGGGTCTGCATGGAAATAAAGAAGCCTTTTGCTGCGCCCTCGATTGCTGCGGTGGCAGCAGAATCACTGACCGCCATATTGCCGACAGGCAGAGACTGGAAATTGCTTAGAGGGAAGCAGGTAGCCAGCGAAAGCACCTGGCAGCCGCTTGAGGCAAACAGACTCAACAATGCATCGGATAGCCCACCCAGATTGCAGCCACTGACACACCCCAGCACCTGGCCATTAACCATACCGGCATGCGTAGCACGCACCGGATCAGCAGAGCCATTGGTCTGCACCAGCGTGGCATCCGCTTCCAGGCGAGTGTTGCGGGTCACCCCCGCGATGCTCAAGAGAAACTGCTCCCACCCACTGGCTTGATCAAACACAGGGCCGGCACTGCCTTGAATCTTGATTGGAATATTGCCCGTCAGGCTCTGAATATCCCCGGACAGAATGCCTTTGGCTTCACCGAAACCAATACGCACCCCCACCACCTTGTTGCCCGAATAGGCCAGTTCCAGAAATGGATTGGCGATCTTGAACGGGTTGATGGTGTCGTCGGCATTGACCGTGCCTAATGCAAAGTTATTGATCAGCAGGTCAGAGGTGCCCAGCGCTTCACCGGGACGAGTCACCGAATCGTTGTACTGCCCCAGCTGCAACTTCTTCATATTCAGTTGGGTATCGACATTCATGCCGAAGTTGACCCGGGTGTAGTTGATCCCTGCGTTGCTATCCGTCGTCAGGTTGATAAAGGCCTGACCGGTCACTTCCGACAGCTCGCTGTCCTCCAGCTCGACCATTCTGGCGTGGGCAGTGCTGCTGATTAATCCAGCACAGATCAAGGCGAGCGCAGTTTTGGCAAAACCAAGGGTCGGACGCATGGCTGATTCCCTGTCGTTCTTATTTGAATGGCCGAGCCCTGCGGACTCCACGCCTTGATTAGCACTATAAAAAGTCGGCCGGCTAAACGTGCCAACCCATAGTCGAGAAATCCCCGAGAATCCGCCTCGGCCCCACAGCAGAGCGCAACCACGCTGTTACCCATCACCACAACCAGGGTTACACGCGCGCAGGCAACTCCGAACAGATGATGACTGACACTCAAGCCTTGGCCACGGCTTGCAGTACAATCGGCGTTTTTTGCGAAAAGCCCGCGGAGCGGATGCCCCGATGATTGATCCCAAGCGCGTACTGCGCGCCCTTGCTGAACACTGGACGTTGCTGGAGCCGCTGTGCGAGCGCTTCGATGCCGGCACTCTGAGCCTGGTGGAGCTGCGTAATCAGCTCGCCGCGCAGTTGCCTGAAGGCACGCCAACCGATGTCACCGCCCTGCTCGACCAGTGGATTCGCCTGGATATCCTGGTGCCGGTGGCCAAGAGCCCCAACCGTTTCGAACTGAACGCGCAGATTCACGACTTCCTCGCCTACCTGCGCCGCGAGCATCGCCTGGGCCTGTGTCTGGAGATCGAAGCCTACTTGCGTCACCTCGAACGCTTGGCGGGCTATATCAAGGATGCGTTTGAGGTGCGCGACGCCGCCGACCTTGCGCGCCAGTTGCGTTTGCTGGATATGCGTGTGCGCGATGTGCTGAAGAAGCTGGCCAACGACGAGCAGGCACTGGTCGCCGTGGCCGATCGGGCCAAGACCAGCGATCGGCAGATTCCGCTGCGCCAGCGCTACGCCGAGGTGCTGGCCACCTGGGATGAATACGTCGAGCCGATGATCCAGCTGGTGGCCGCCGACGGTGCCTTCGAGCAAGGCGTGTACCGCGTCGAACACGTATTGCTGCGTCTGCTGGGCGAACAGCAGCGTCTCGGCCAACTGGTCGACGACGATCTGCTGCTGCGCACCCATGCGCGTATTCTGGAAATGCAGACCACCGCCCAGCTGACCCTGCGCCGCGCCCGCGAGCTGCTGTTGCCGCTGCGTGAAGAAGCGCGCCGGCATAACGCCGTGACCCGTGGCGCAGCCCTGGCCCTGGCGGCAGTTCGCAAGAAGGGCTTGGACGCACTACCGCAGGCGTCACTGCCGTTGTTCAGCCGTCCGCAAAGCACTTTTCTCGGCACCGCCTCGCAGGTCGAGGCCTATGTATATGCCCTGGCCCGCTTCGAGCCCAAGCCGGCACAGTTCCCCAAGGCGCATGCCAGCCGCAAAGGCGAAGCGCACCGCGCACCGCGCACCGCACGGGAGATGATCGAACGCTGCGAACAGGCCCTGCCGCTGCCGGACCTGATGGTCTGGCTGCTGGAGCAGGAGCCCGAAGGCGCCACCGATGAATTGCTCTACTGGTTTTCACGCCTCTCGCGCGACGCTCGCTTCCAACGCGAGCGCCTGGAGCGCCGCGACTACCTCACCCGCGAGCATCAGGTCAGCCTGAGCTCCTTTGCCTTGGTGGGCCGTCCCAATGGTTAAGTCTTGCGTAGGGTGGACAACGCTCTGTTTGTCCACCGTTGACCACTCCGAACTCTCAGGTGGAAAACGCTTCGCGGTTTTCCACCCTACGACTGTCTGCGAGCATCGCGTATGAATATCGACCTAAAAGAACTGACCCAGCTCGCGCCAATCTTCCGCGAACTGTTCAAGGGCTACCACATCAGCCGCAGCAACCCGGAGTTCTACAGCCAGCTGGCCGGCCAGCAGGACCAGTACCGCGGCCTGTTCAAGGCCCTGGGCTATGAGCTGACCTGCGACAGCCGCGGCTTCTACTACTTCGTCCCTGAGCAAATGGGCGCGCAGGTCAACAAGACCGCCCAGCGCTTGGCACTGTTCACCTTTATTCTGGTGGAGCATCTGGCTGACCAAGGCCGCGACCCGCTGGCCGTACTCGACGGCGGCAGCCTGGGCCGTGACGAACTGCCAGCGCTGCTGGAAAAATACCGCGACCTGTTCCTCCAGGCAGAAGTCACCACCCAGGAAGAGTTGGAAGAAAAGGTCATGCGCCGCCTGACCCAGCTCGGCTTTGCCAGCGAAGACAACGGCATCTACCGCTTCCTCGCGCCCATGCACCGCTTCCTCGATGTGTGCCTGTCCGTGCAGCAGGACCGCGACCTGGCCGCCACCCTGCACAGCAGTTTGCCGTTGCCAACGCCGGTGCTGCTGGATGAGGAGGCCGAAGACGAAATCATCAGCCTCGCCGAAACGGACATCGACGAATCCGAAGAAGACGCCCTGGCCCGCGCCATGGCCGAAGAACGTGACGCCCAGGAGACCCTCGCATGAGCCAGGAACGCTACGGCATCCGCCGCTTCGCCCTATTGAACACGGCCGGCTACAGCCTTGGCCTGTTCCCGTTGGAAAACCCGCTGTCGGTCTACGGCGCCAACAACCTCGGTAAATCCGCCTCGATCAACGCCCTGCAGTTCCCGATTCTGGCGCGCATGTCGGACATGAGCTTTGGCAAGTACAGCCTGGAGCAGTCGCGTAAGTTCTATTTCGCCAGCGACACCAGCTATATCCTCGTCGAAGTCGTGCTGCCCCACGGCCCGCATGTGATTGGGGTCGCCGGGCGCGGCCCGGGCGGCGGCTTCGGCCACCAGTTCTTCGCCTATCAGGGCACTCTGGATCTTGAGCACTACCAGAAGAACGGCACCTGCCTGCGTCAACGCGAGCTGTTCAACGCTCTGGAACGTGAAGGCATCAAGGCCTACGAGCTGAAACCCGAGGAGCTGCGCCGCCTGCTGGTCGGCGGGCACACCTCGATTCCGCTGGACCTGACCCTGATCCCGCTGCGCTCCACCAGCGAGCAGAGCCTGAAGACCTTCCGCGCGCTGTTTATCAACCTGCTGCATATGCGCGAGATCACCGCCGCCAAGCTTAAGCAGCTGTTCCTCGATGCCTTCGAGCACAGCCTGCGCTCCGGTAGCGTCGACTATATCGCCGCCACCGAAGAAGCCTTCCGCGATGTGCGGCGCATGGAGCAGGACTACCAGGCCCTCGTCACGGCCGGCCCACTGATTGAAGCGCTGGCTGCCGGTGTAGCCCAGCGCGAGCTGCTGCGCGGCAAGTTGCATCGCCTGTCGCCGCTGCTCGATTCGCTGCTCGGCACCTGGCAGGACTACGCCGGCGCCCGCCGCGAAGAGCTGGTGATCCAGGCCGAACACTACCGTGGCGAGCAAGATGGCCTGCAGCACGAGCAACGTGGTGGCACCCAGGAGCTGATGCGTATGGAGCGCGAAATCAGCGAAATCCAGCGCTGGCTCGGCGAGTTGTCGGTGCTGAAAAACCGCTTTGCCCTAGTCAACGACGCCAAGGTACTGGAAGAGCAGCTGTTGGCTGCCAAGGACGCCCATGACGAACTGGCCGGCGCCCTGGCGCAGTCACGTCAGTTCTCCGCCGAAGACCTAGATGAGCGCCTGCGCGATCTGGAAAAACGCCTGAAGTCGGTCAAACAGCAACTCGAACACGCCGACAACAACAGCTATTCACGCCTGCGCGAAGAGTTCAGCCAGGCCGATGTCGACCGCCTGATGCGCCTGTTCAATGGCCAGCTGTTCAGCCTGCCGCTGGGTGAGAAAGGCATTCAGGTCGCCGACGGCGATGCCTGGGTCAAATCCCTGGAAGCCATCCTCGATGGTTTTAAAGGCGAACACTTCGAAGTGCCCGGCCTGACTATCGACCTCTCGAATATCGAGCCCCCTGCCCTGCAGGCCCTGGCTGACCGCGCCGCCCTGCGCGACCAGAAGGATCGTCTGGATCGCGAATACAAACAGCTGAAAACCCAGCAAGTAGTAGCGTCCGACCGCGCGGCGAGCAAGGCCCAGGCCGAGCAGTTCTACCAGGCCGTGCTGGATGCGCAGAAAGCCCTGGAAGACTTCCGCAAGAGCCAAACCCTGGCCGTGGAAGAGCCGCAAAAGCTGGAGCAGCTGGCGCAACTGGAAGCCGCACAGGACGAACTCAAGCGCGCATCCGATGCCTTTACCGAGCGCGTGCAGCAGCTTTCCGCCAAGCTGCAATTGGTCGGCCGCCAGCTCGCCGATCTGGAAGCCAAGGAGCGCACTCTGGAAGACGCCCTGCGCCGTCGCCAGCTGCTGCCGGCCAACCTGCCGTTCGGCACGCCCTTTACCGATCCGGTGGACGACAGCCTGGACAACTTGCTGCCGCTGCTTAACGACTACCAGGACGCCTGGCAAGGCCTGCAACGCATCGACGGACAGATCGAGGCGCTGTATGCCCAGGTGCGCCTGAAAGGTGTGGCCAAGTTCGACAGCGAGGATGACGTCGAGCGTCGCCTGCACCTGCTGGTCAACGCCTACGCCCACCGCCAGGATGAAGCTATCACCCTGGCCAAGGCGCGCCGTGCAGCGGTCACCGATATCGCCCGTACGCTGCGCAATATCCGTAGCGACTACGACAACCTAGAACACCAGCTGGCGTTGTTCAACCGCGAGATCAACAAGCGTCAGGTGTCCAACCTGGAGAGCTTCCGCATCGTCCTCGCACCGAACAAGGACGCGCTCAAGCATATCGACCAGATTATCCACAGCGCCGGTCAGTACGAAGAAGGCGAAACCCTCTCGGTGTTCGATCTGCAGCAAAGCAGCGAACAGGACAGCAAGAACGAGGAAGCCAAGGACTACCTGTCGCGCCTGGTTGCGGCCAACCATAACCAGCTGGGCTTGAAGGATCTATTCGAGCTGGCCTTCGAGATCACCAAGGTGCACGGCCAGCCGGTGATCCACACCGATATCGATGGCGCAGCGTCGAACGGCACCACCATGACCATCAAGGCGCTGACCAACATGTACCTGTTGCTGCACTTGATGGACCGCGACCAGGCCGGCAAGGTGCGCTTGCCTTACTACCTGGACGAGGCGGCGGATATCGATGAGAAAAACCAGCAAGCGCTGATCGAAACCAGTTTGCAGCTCGGCTTTGTGCCGATCCTGGCGTCTGTGAAGCCGCAGGTCTCGGCCCACGTGGCCATCGACCTGGAAGGCGGTAGCGGGCCAAATGGTATCTATATCGACGAAGCGGATTGGAAATATATCCAGCGGCGCGACAGTGCCAAGAGCAAGGCAGAAACCACAACCGCAGCAACCGAGCTAGCCTAACGCTGGCTCACCAGCCACAAACCACAAGGGCCGCAATTGCGGCCCTTGTGGTTTATTTCTCCAGCGCGATCTTCGGCGCCCAGCGTAACCACTCTTCACTCACCTCATCATGCAGGGCAAAAGTCTGACCAGCCTGCGCCGGCCCGCCCATCTGCGGATTGTCCGGTGAGGCGAAGGCGATACCGCCCTCCAGCAGAGCTTCCAGTGACTCGGTGCGTACCTTAACCCCGCTGAACAGCCCGGCATCCACACCGATGCCGCTGGCATTCCAGAAACGGCTGCCGCTGCGCACCAACGGCGCATAGCGCGGCTCGATCAGCACATGGATCAGCACCCGATCCGAAGTAGGCCCAAGCTCGAAATCGGTGACCCTGCCGACCGGCACCTCACGGTAACTGATCACCACCCCCGGCTTGATCGAACCGCGTCGCGCAGCACTCAACACCAGACGCAGGCCCTGCTCACGGGCATTGGTTTTAGGCGGCGTTTCAGCGGCAGTAAAGCTCATCTGCGCAGCCCCCTTCTGGCTCGAGGGCCGCACTTCCAGATACTGACCGGTGACCAAAGTTTCCAGGTTGGCGGCACGAGTCAGGCTGACCTCGGGCTTGACCACCCAGAACTGCGTACCGACACGAGCAATCTGCTGCGTCGCCTGAGTAATCCGTGCATACAAGTTCACCGCCTGCAGATCATCCGTCAGTTCAATGCGCTCCACCTTGCCCACTTCCAAGCCCTTGTAGCGAATCGCCGTGCCTGGGCTGAGACCGTCACCACTGGGTACGCGAATAGTCAGCTCAACACCTTTCTGCAGAGCCACTTCCTGGCTGCTGTGCAAACTAAAGCGCTCGACCCGCTTGTTGCTTCTGGGTGCATTAGGGTTCGGCGTTTCAAAGGCGATACCACCCGCCAGCAAGGTTTGTAATGACTCACTCTTGACCTCGACGCCAGACAGGCCGCCCTTCAGCGTAATACCGCTGGCATTCCAGAAGCGCGTGCTGCTGTTCACCAGATGCGCATGCTCAGGCTCGATGTGCACACCAAAGGCCACCTGCTTGTCATCACGCGACAGCTGGAAACTCTGTACCGTGCCGACCTTAACCTGCTTGAACAGGATCGGGCTGCCCACTTCCAGAGAGCCACGCGTGTCGCTGAACAACACCAGATGCAAACCCGGCGCTGACAGGTCGAGCGGTGGGGCTTTGGCTCTAGCGACAAAATCACGTAGCGCAGGATTGCCAGCCTCACCTGGCCGGATGGCGATGTAGTTGCCCTTAACCAGCGCCTCCAGCCCAGTTATCCCGGCCAGTGAAATTGAAGGTTTAACCACCCAGAAGTCGGTGCCTTCAACCAGATAGTCTTCGGTGCGCGGGTCGAGCATCAGCTCAACCCTCGCGCCGCTGAGGTCCTGATCAACCTTGAAGGTTTTCATATGGCCGACCTGAATGCCCTTGTACATCACTGGCGTACGCCCAGGCTCCAGCCCATCGAATTCATGCAGTTTGAGCGACACGCGAATGCCAGCCTGTGCGCTGTCGAAGTCTTCGTACAGGCGAAATGGCAGGCTCGGATCAGTCGGCGGGCTGTCCTTGCGGTGCTCGGGCGTGGCAAAGGCAATTCCGCCCGCGACAATACTCGCCAGAGATTCGGTCCGCACCTTCACCCCAGATAACCCGGCATCGATAGAAACTCCGCTGGCGTTCCAGAAGCGCGTGTGTTTACGCACCAAGGAGGCAAACTCCGGCTCAATAAACAGCTTTACCTCGATCTGGTTCTGCTCCTCAACCAAGGTATAACTTTTTACCCGGCCCACCTGGATCTGCTTATAGAACACTGGGCTGTCGCGATTAAGCGAGCCAAGCCGCTCGGCTTTAAGGGTCAGATGTAAGCCTGGCGTGGTGTCGGCCAAGGGTGGCGGCTCGGTCAATGCGGTGAATTTACGCGTAGGTTCGCCATCACCAGGGCTGGCAGTTATGTAGTTACCCGATACGAGGGTTTCCAATCCGGTGATACCAGCCAGAGAAACACTCGGCTTGACCAGCCAGAAGCGGGTGTTGGTGCGCAGATGCGGCTCAACCCGCTTATCCATCTCCAGGGTCGCGCGCACACCGCGCCGCTCGCCGCTGTCATCCAATTCCAGGGCAATGACCTTACCGATGGGCATGCCCTTGAAGATCACCTCGGTCTTGCCCGGCTGGATGCCGTCACCGCTGGCGAACATCACCTGAATCTCGATGCCCGCTTCGTTATAGGCACGCCAGCCCAGCCAGCCACCGATCAGCAATGCAATCAGTGGCAATACCCAGATAGCCGACCAGTTTGAAGCAGGACGCGCTTTAGCCAACGGCAAATCATTCATGATGGTCATCCGAGTCCGTGTTATCCCAAATCAGGCGAGGGTCAAAGGTTAGAGCGGCCAGCATGGTTAACACCACCACGCTGGCAAACGCGGTAGCACCGTATCCGGGAACAATACTCGCCAGACTGCCGAAATTGACCACAGCGACCAAGATGGCGATGACGAAAATATCCAGCATCGACCAGCGCCCGATCCATTCAATAAAGCGGTACATCAACACGCGCTGAAGCGCCGACATCGGCTGATGACGCTGCACTGAATACAGCAGCAAAGCGATACCGACCAACTTGAAGGTCGGCACGACAATGCTAGCGATAAACACTACCGCAGCAATCGGTAGCATGCCGTAGTTCACCAGTTCGATAACCCCCGACATGATGGTGTCGGACTGCCCCTTACCCAGCGAATTGACCGTCATAATCGGCAGCAGGTTGGCCGGGATATACAGCACCGCCGCCGTCAGCAATAACGCCCAGGTACGCACCAGACTGTTGGGGCGACGCGCATGCAGGTGCCCACCACAGCGCATACAGAATTGCTTGGCGCTGTCCGCCTGCTGGGCGTTGAGCTGGTGACATTCATGGCAAATCAGCAACCCTGCATCAATCGCCCGCATGTGCATCTTCCCCCGACAAGGCTTCCCAGATCTGGTGAGGGGACATCGTCACCTCCAACCAGACCTGGACTAGTAACAGCGCTATAAAGCACAGCAGCCCCAGACCGATGCTCAAATCAGCTAGATCGATCAGCTTTACGATGGCCACTAGAATGCCCATCAAGTAGACCTCGAGCATGCCCCACTCACGCATATGGTGATAAATGCGATAGAGCAGAAGGCCATAGCTGCGGCCAATATCCAAGCGAATACTCAGCAACACAGCAAGCTGGCACAGCAGCTTGAGCAGGGGTACCGCCATGCTGCAGAGAAACACAACCACAGCCACGCTCTGCATGCCGCTGTTATAGAGACCGAGCACACCCGTCCAGACGGTATCGTTACTCGCCTGACCGAGCAGATTGAGCTGCATGATCGGCAAGAAATTAGCCGGTACATACAACAACAAAGCCGCGATCACCAAAGCCATACTGCGCCGCACGACCTGTGTACGGTGGGTATACAGCTCATAACCGCAGCGCGGACACTCCACACGCTCACCTGCAGCAGCCGGGGGTTTGCGCATCAATAGATCGCACTCATGGCAGGCAATCAACTGCTTAAGCTCAAGCTCGGTAAGTGATGCAGCGAGTGCCGGATCGGCCATGGAAAAAACTCTGATAAAAGTGCACCTTGGCATCATAGCTACGCGCTGTAGTAGTTGCCTATCAAAGGCTGCCCTACGCTCAGTTTGTTTTCGCGGCGCAAAGTAAAACCCCCGACCGTTTTCACGATCGGGGGTTTTGGTATAGGTGCTTGACGATGACCTACTCTCACATGGGGAAACCCCACACTACCATCGGCGATGCATCGTTTCACTACTGAGTTCGGGATGGGATCAGGTGGTTCCAATGCTCTATGGTCGTCAAGCGATTCAGATGAGATGTCGTGCTGCTTGCGCAGTTCGCTACCTCGAATTGGGTATGTGATGTTTTGGTTTGTAGTTGTGCAAATTTTCGGCTGTTGCAGTCTTCATAGAGACACACAAACATCAAATTGTTTGGGTGTTATATGGTCAAGCCTCACGGGCAATTAGTATTGGTTAGCTCAACGCCTCACAGCGCTTACACACCCAACCTATCAACGTCGTAGTCTTCGACGGCCCTTTAGGG
>NZ_CAXAOM010000006.1:0-191367 GCF_963970955.1 Pseudomonas sp. EA_35y_Pfl2_R111
GGTACTCTGGGGTTCGGTGCAGGATCTCGGTACGGTGTTCGCCTTTGCCGATGTGACCATGGGCCTGCTGGCGATTGCCAACCTGATTGCCCTGGTGCTGCTGTTCAAGGTCGGCCTGCGCCTGATGCGCGACTACGACAACCAGATCAAGGCCGGCGTCGAGTCGCCCGTGTTCGACGCGAAGAACTTCGCCGATCTGGACCTCGACCCAGCTGTCTGGCCTAACGCGGCGCAAAACGCCCCGGCCAACCATGCGGAAATCGGCAACAGCGTGCACCAGCGCTAAGTCGCTGCAGAAGCTGCATGAGCTGCATGAGCTGTAAATAAACAGGGGGCTTGGCCCCCTGTTTTCATATAAGAACAATGAAAGTACGGAGACCCGCCCGATGGGTTGTCAAAAAATTCTGGTGCTCTATACCGGTGGCACCATCGGTATGCAGATGAGCGCCAATGGCCTGGCCCCTGCGTCCGGCTTCGAGGCACGGCTGCGTACGCAGCAGGCGCTGGAAGCCCAGCCGCTGCCGCAATGGACCTTCCGCGAGCTGCTGCCGCCAATCGACAGCGCCAATATGAACCAGAGCAACTGGCTGGCGATGGTCGCGGCGATTCGCGCCGGCATCGAGCAGGACAGCTGCGATGGCGTGCTGCTGTTGCACGGCACCGACACCCTGGCCTACAGCGCCGCCGCCCTGAGCTTTCTGCTGCTGGGTTTGCCAGTACCGGTGATTCTCAGCGGCTCGATGCTGCCGGCCGGTGCCGAGGGCAGCGATGCCTGGGGCAATCTGTTCGGCGCCATGCGTGCGCTGCAAGCCGGCGTCGCTCCGGGCGTGCACCTGTATTTCAATGGCGCGCTACTGCATGGCGCGCGGGTCAGCAAGCTGCGCAGTGATGCCTTCGATGCCTTCCACGTGCTGCCGCGCCAGCGCCAAAGCCCACGCGCCGAGAGCATCCCGGCGAGCATCGACTACCGCCAGCCACGCCAGCCGGTCAATCTGGCCGTGCTGCCGTTTTACCCCAGCATCCAGGCCAGCCATCTGCGCGCCCTGCTGGACAGCGGCGTGCAGGGCCTGCTGCTGGAATGCTACGGCAGCGGCACCGGTCCTGCGGACGACGCCGAACTGCTCGGCGTACTCAAGGCGGCCCATGATCGCGGCGTGGTACTGGCCGCGATCAGCCAGTGCCCGCACGGCCATGTCGAGTTCGGCGTGTATGCCGCAGGCAGTCAGCTGGCCAGTGCCGGGCTGATTTCCGCCGGTGGCATGACCCGTGAAGCGGCTCTGGGCAAGCTGTTCGCCCTGCTCGGCGCGGGTCTGAGCCAGGCCGAGGTGGAACACTGGTTCGCCCTGGATGTCTGTGGTGAACGCGCCGATTGAAGCTTGGGCCCTTACGGCTAGGCTGTAAGGGCTTTACCCAGCCAAGGAGAGTGTCGCCATGCCCGTTCGCATCCCCGTCGAGATCCGCCCTGTAACTGCCGCCGATCATGCGGTCTGGCTGCCACTGTGGCAGGGCTATCAACGGTTCTATATGACCGAGATTGCCGCCGCGACCAGCGATACCACCTGGCAGCGCTTCCTCGATCCTGCCGAGCCGATGCACGCGGCGCTGGCTTGGCATGACGGCCAGGCGATTGGCCTGGTGCACTGGATCTACCACCGCTCGACCTGGACCCCTGGCGACTACTGTTACCTGCAGGACCTGTTTATCGCCAAGGACATCCGCAGCAGCGGTGCCGGCCGTCAACTGATCGAACATGTCTACCGTGAGGCCCAGGCCCAGGGCTGCTCGCGCACCTACTGGCTGACCCATGAGAGCAACAGCAAGGCCATGCTGCTGTATGAGCGCATCGCCGAACGCTCCGGCTTTATCCAGTACCGCAAGCTGTTCTAGGCCATTGACCGTCCGGTCAGAAATTCCGCCCTGCGCTCTTGCCGCAGGCAGATTACGGCGTTATCTTTTGCGCTACGCCCGGCCACCTGCGCCGGCCGCGCACCTGGATCAGCAGACAGGGTAAACACTGAGCTGGCTAACCTGAACCCAACTTCAGAGGAGCCAACTCAATGGCTGCTACACGTATCTGGATCAAAAACCCCCTCGCCATCTTCACTGCCAACAACCTCGACGCTGCCGGCGGCCTGGTGATTGAAGACGGTGTGATCAGCGAACTGCTCAAGGCCGGCCAACAGCCGAGCCAACCCTGCAACCGGGCCTTCGATGCCCGCGAGCATGTCGTCCTACCAGGGCTGATCAACACCCACCACCACTTCTATCAGACCCTCACCCGCGCCTGGGGCCCAGTGGTCAACCAGCCGTTGTTCCCGTGGTTGAAGACCCTGTACCCGGTATGGGCCCGCCTGACGCCCGAGAAGCTCGCCCTGGCCAGTAAAGTGGCCCTGGCCGAACTGCTGCTGTCCGGCTGCAGCACGGCGGCGGATCACCACTATCTGTTCCCCGGCGGTCTGGAAAATGCCATCGATGTGCAGGTCGAAGCCGTGCGCGAACTGGGCATGCGCGCCATGCTCACCCGCGGCTCCATGAGCCTGGGCGAAGCCGACGGCGGCTTACCACCGCAGCAAACCGTACAAGAGGGCGAAGTAATCCTGGCTGACAGCCAACGCCTAATTCATGACTATCACCAGCGCGGCGACGGTGCCCAGGTGCAGATTGCCCTGGCGCCCTGCTCGCCGTTCTCGGTGACCCAGGAAATCATGCGCCAGAGCGCCGAACTGGCCGAAGAGCTGGACGTACGCCTACACACTCACCTGGCCGAGACCCTCGACGAAGAGGACTTCTGCCTGCAGCGCTTCGGCCTGCGCACCGTGGATTATCTGGACAGCGTCGGCTGGCTCAGCTCACGCACCTGGCTGGCCCACGGCATCCACTTCAACCCGGACGAAATCACCCGCCTCGGTCAAGCCGGCACCGGCATCTGCCATTGCCCGAGCTCGAATATGCGCCTGGCCTCCGGCATCTGCCCGACCCTCGATCTGGAAGCTGCCGGCGCACCTATCGGTCTCGGCGTGGATGGTTCGGCGTCCAACGATGCCTCGAACATGATCCTTGAAGCGCGCCAGGCCCTGTATATCCAGCGCCTGCGCTACGGCGCCGAGAAGATCACCCCGGAGCTGGTGCTGGGTTGGGCCAGCAAGGGCTCGGCCAAACTGCTGGGCCGCAGCGATATCGGCGAGCTGGCGGTGGGCAAGCAGGCCGACCTGGCCTTCTTCAAGCTCGACGAGCTGCGCTTCTCCGGCAGCCACGATCCAATTTCCGCGCTGCTGCTGTGCGGCGCCGACAAGGCCGACCGGATGATGATTGGCGGCCAGTGGCGGGTGATCGATGGGCAGATCGAAGGCCTGGATGTGGCCCAACTGATCGCCGATCATCGCCAAGCGGCCAAGGAGCTGATTGCTGGCTAATCCAGGTCGCTCCTCAGCCGAGGCAATAAGCGGATGCAGCCTATCGGCCAACGTCCGTAGCAGCTGGACAAGGCCCTACACCGCTGCTTAGTTGACTACTCGGGGCGCTAAAACTGCAGCGCCTCGAGTCCCTCTGCATGGAGCAAGCCCATGAACATGCTACCCATCAGCATTGCCCTACTGGCCACCAGCAGCCTGGCCCAGGCCGCCAATCTGCCGGCCCTCGACTTCACCTGCCCGACCGATATCAAAGTGCGCGCCGAGGCCAGCGGTCCGGTCTTTATCAACGATAAACAGGTCACGCTGAGCAAGTTCAGCGAGCAGTACTTTGAGGCCAAAGGCGAAGGCGTGACCATCGCCATCAGCTTGAATGCCAGCGGTGCGCCCACGGTGTCCTACACCGGTAAACAGGGTGCCAACGGCATTTGCACAAAGACTGAGGAAGTCGCGCAGGAAGAGGCGGCGGCAACTGAGGAGGATTGACCTGCGCCTGCTGCGCGCCCTTACGGCGATCAGAAAACCGACCAACCGATCCGCTCGCTGAGCAGCTCCAGGGCCTTGATTCCGGCCAGGGAATTACCGGCAGCGTTAAGTTCCGGTGACCACACGCACACGCTGAAACGCCCCGGCACCACGGCGACGATGCCGCCGCCAACGCCACTCTTGCCCGGCAGGCCGACGCGGTAAGCGAAGTTACCAGCCTCGTCGTACAGGCCACTGGTGGCCATGATCGCATTGACCTGCTTGCTCTGCCGCGCGCTGAGGATCTGCTGCCCGCTGTGCTTACAGAAGCCATCGTTGGCCAGAAAGCAGAAGGCCCGCGCCAGGTCGACGCAGCTCATGCGCAGCGCGCAGTAACTGAAGTAACTGCGCAGCACCGCCTCGACATCGTTATGGAAATTGCCGAAGGATTGCATCAGGTATGCCGCCGCCGCATTGCGCGCGCGGTGCTGGTATTCCGACTCGGCGACCCGACCATCCACCAACACCCCGGGGTTACCAGCCAGACGGCGGACAAAGTCACGCATCGACAGCACCGGCGCGGCAAAGCGCGACTGATTGATATCGCAGATCACCAGGGCACCGGCATTGATAAACGGATTGCGCGGTTTGCCCCTCTCGAACTCCAGCTGCACCAGCGAATTAAACGGCTGGCCGGACGGCTCATGGCCCAGGCGCTGCCAGATATCCTCGCCGGAATGCTGAATCGCCTGCACCAGGCTGAATACCTTGGAAATGCTTTGTACAGAGAACGCCGTATCCGCATCACCGGCGCAATACAGCTCACCGTCGTTGCTGTACACCGCAATGCCCAGCTGCTCAGCCGGCACATCGGCCAGCGCCGGAATGTAATCGGCCACCTTGCCCTGGCCGATCAGTGGGCGGACTTGCTCAAGAATCTCATTCAACAGCGCTTGCATGCTTAGGCCCACAGCCGCGCCCAGACGCCCCGGGCTCTGTGGCTAGACGCTTACCGGAAGGCGCTCATCACAGCCAGGTTCGGAAAACTTTGCAGGAACCCCAGCGGTACAGGCAAAGCCAATAAAAACTGGGTATATTTGCGCCCCCTCCACGCGGCTGGCCAATGGCCAGACCGCCGCACGCTCGTGAATGTTCACGGATGACCATAAGGATTGACACGCATGTCCGTACTCCGCCTTAGCGCCTTGTTGCTCATAGCCCTAGCCAGCGTAGGCTGCTCTACCGGCGCCTGGTTCAAACTGCCGGAAAACAGCACCCTGGTGATCAACGAACGACCTGCGAAGAACAACCAGGGGCTAGTCCGCAGCCGCCCCTTCTCCTGGGGCGCCAGTGCTGGTATTCCCTACCGCATCGAAGACAACCAGGCCAACACCATCCGTTCTGGAAAGTTGAAGAGTCGCTTCCGAGTGGCCTCGATCTTTTGGCCACCGGTCGGCATCGCGTACTGGCCCATGGGTTTCGGCCAACGTTGCTTTGATCTGACCGGTGACGTGCCACAGACCTGCACCTATCAAGATCTGCTGGAACTGCGCACAGCCCACCGCCTGAGCCGCTAGAACTTTTCCGCGCGCAGCACTTCTACCTGGGCGAGGAAACAGACCATGGCGAAATTGGCGTAGTAACGCGCCTGTAGATGGGCTGCGATGCGTTCGGCGACATCGCGGGTGCAGATGATCTCCACGCGGATATTGCCTTCGGTGTCCCAGCCGGCGCTGCGCACGCCGCGCCCGCCACGACCACGGGCGTCGGAGATGGTCCAGCCCGGCGCGCCGAGCTGCTCCAGGTCAGCCACCAGCTTTTTCTCCAGCGCGGCTTCGCAGATCACGGTGAGCAGGGTGCGAACATGTGCGTCCATCTCAGAGCCCCCAGGCCAGCAGCTGTTCGGCCAGCATCAGGTACAACGGGATGCCGACGATGATATTGAAAGGAAAGGTGATACCCAGCGACGCCGTTAGCGACAGCGACGGATTCGCCTCGGGCAACGCCAAGCGCAAGGCGGCCGGTACGGCAATATAGGAAGCCGACGCAGCCAGCGTGGCCAGCACCGCCGTGCCACCCAAACTCAAGCCCATAAAGCGCCCGAGCAATGCACCAATCAGCGCGCCCAGCAATGGCATCAGCAGGGCAAAGCCGAGCAGGCGTAGACCGAACTGCCTGAGCGAGCCAAGCTGGCCGGAGGCGATCAGGCCCATCTCCAGCAGGAACAGCGCCAGTACCGGCTTGAACATGCTGGTGTAGAACGGCTCCAGCGGTTTGATCGCCTCCTTGCCGGCAATCGCGCCGATGATCAGGCCACCGAGCAGCAGCATGATGCTCTTGCCGAGAAAGATCTCCCGGCCCAGTTCGCCCCAATCGGTATCGCGAGCAATACCCTTGGCCAACAGAATGCCGACCAGAATCGCCGGGATTTCCAGGATGGCAACAAACAGCGGCATATAGCTTTCGAACTCGATGCCCTTGGCCAGCATATAGGCCACCACCACGGCAAAGGTACCGGCGCTGACCGAGCCATAGTGCGCCGCCACCGCTGCGGCATTAATCCGGTCGAACCCCAGGCCGCGCAATACGGCAAACGCCAGCAGCGGCAACGCCACACCCAGGCCCAACACCCAGGCCGCCTGACCGAGCAACTGCCAGCTGGCCTGCTCAGCCAATTCCACGCCGCCATGCAAACCAATCGCCAGCAGCAAAATGATCGACAGCGTTTCATACAGCGCAGGCGGCAGTTTCAACTCGCTTTTCAGCAGACCGGCCAACAGGCCGAACACAAAGAACAGCACCACCGGATCCAGACTCACCGCGTATTGCTCCTGTATTGAACTGCTATTGAGACGCCTGCCGCGTCACCACCTACTCGAATAAAAGGTCATGCCCCCACCACGCGTTGTGCTGATACCCGCGGTTTTGCCCAGTCTCCTGCTGAGAACAGCAGAACCCTGCACAGCGGGGCATAACCGAAAAAAAGGAGCCGTAAGGCTCCTAGGGGACCCAGGCAACAAGCACCTAAGCACTTGGCCTAAAACCCTTGCCAACGCCGCTCAACTGCAGCGCCAGCGGTGTAAAAAGAAGCCCCAAAAAAGCCATTCAAATGCCTGTTCAAACAGCCGGGGCTTCCGAGGTTAACCTTCGATTTCCACCAGCACATCACCCGGATTGACCCGGTCTCCCTTAGCCACATGCACCGCCTTAACGGTACCGGCAATCGGCGCCTGCACTTCGGTTTCCATCTTCATCGCTTCACTGATCAGCACCGCCTGGCCGGCCTTGACTGTGTCACCCACCTTGACCAATACATCGACGATATTGCCCGGCATGCTGGTGCTGACATCGCCCGGCGCGCTGGCCTGTTTGCGCTTGCCGCTGGCACCCGCGACGAAATCATTCAGCGGCTCGAATACCACTTCCTCTGGCATACCGTCGATGGACAGGTAGAAGTGGCGCTTGCCGTCGCTCTTCACCCCAACGCCGGTGATGTCCACGCGGTAGCTTTCACCGTGTACATCGACCACAAACTCGGTCGGCACACCTTCGCCACCGGCAGGCGCTAGGCCACCGGCTTCGGGAATCGGCAGCAACACTTCCGGAGTCAGGGTGCCGGCGGCACGTTCTTCGAGGAACTTGCGGCCAATGTCGGGGAACATAGCGTAAGTCAGCACGTCTTCTTCGGATTGCGCCAGGCTGCCGATCTCTTCACGCAACTTGGCCATTTCCGGCTTGAGCAGATCGGCCGGGCGGCCTTCGATCACGTCTTCGCTGCCAATCGCCTGCTTGCGCAGCTGCTCGTTGACCTTGCCCGGTGCCAGGCCGTAGCGGCCTTGCAGGTAGAGTTTCACCTCGTTGGTGATGGTCTTGTAACGCTCGCCGGCCAGTACGTTGAACACCGCCTGGGTGCCGACAATCTGCGAGGTCGGCGTCACCAGCGGCGGGAAGCCAAGGTCTTCACGCACCCGCGGGATTTCCGCAAACACTTCGTTGATGCGATTCAGCGCGCCCTGCTCTTTCAGTTGATTGGCCAGGTTGGACATCATCCCGCCCGGCACCTGATTGACCTGCACGCGGGTGTCCACGGCGGTGAATTCGCTTTCGAACTGGTGGTACTTCTTGCGCACGGCATGGAAGTACAGACCGATTTCCTGAATCAGCGCCAGGTCCAGGCCAGTGTCGTATGGGCTGCCCTTGAGTGCGGCAACCATCGACTCGGTGCCCGGATGGCTGGTGCCCCAGGCGAAGCTGGAGATGGCGGTGTCGATGTGGTCGGCACCCGCTTCAATCGCCTTGAGCTGGCACATCGAGCCCATGCCGGCGGTGTCGTGGCTGTGGATAAACACCGGCAGGTCGACGTCCGCCTTCAACGCCTTGACCAGCTCGGCGGTGGCGTACGGGGTGAGCAAACCAGCCATGTCCTTGATCGCGATGGAGTCGATGCCCATGGCTTGCATGGCCTTGGCCTGCTTCACGAAGGCCTCGACGGTGTGCACCGGGCTGGTGGTGTAAGCGATGGTGCCCTGGGCGTGTTTGCCGGCAGCCTTCACCGCTTCGATAGACACGCGCAGGTTTCGCACATCGTTCATCGCATCGAAGATGCGGAACACGTCGATGCCGTTTACCGCTGCCTTGGCGACAAAGGCGCGCACCACGTCGTCGCTGTAATGGCGATAGCCGAGCAGGTTCTGCCCGCGCAAGAGCATCTGCAACCGCGTGTTGGGCAGACCGGCTTTAAGCTTGCGCAGACGCTCCCAGGGGTCTTCCTTGAGGAAGCGCACGCAGGAATCGAAGGTCGCGCCACCCCAGACTTCCAGTGACCAGTAGCCGACTTGGTCGAGCTTGGCGCAGATCGGCAGCATGTCGTCCAGGCGCATGCGCGTGGCGATAATTGACTGGTGGGCATCGCGCAGGATGGTATCGGTGACGGTTATTTTTTTGCTCATGTTCTGATTCCTTCCCCTACAGGCCGGCGTGGGCAGCAATGGCGGTGGCGATGGCGATGGCCAGGTGCGACGGGTTGCGCTTGATTGAGTACTCGGTCAGTTCCGGGTGAGCCTCAACAAAGCTGGTGTTGAACTGGCCGCTGCGGAACTCCGGGTTACGCAGGATTTCCTGGTAATAGGCGGCGGTGGTTTTCACCCCCTGCACACGCATGTCATCCAGGGCGCGCAGGCCGCGGGCCAGCGCCTCCTCCCAGGTCAGCGCCCAGACCACCAGCTTCAGACACATCGAGTCGTAGTAAGGCGGAATGGTGTAGCCGGTGTAGATCGCCGTGTCGGTGCGCACGCCAGGACCGCCGGGGGCGTAGTAGCGGGTGATCTTGCCGAACGAGGGCAGGAAGTTGTTTTTCGGGTCTTCAGCGTTGATGCGGAACTGCAGGGCATAACCACGGTGGATGATGTCTTCCTGTTTGACCGACAGCTCCAGGCCCGAGGCGATACGGATCTGCTCGCGGACGATGTCGATGCCGGTAATTTCTTCCGTGATGGTGTGTTCCACCTGCACCCGGGTATTCATCTCCATGAAGTACACCTCGCCCTCGGCGAGCAGGAACTCCACGGTACCGGCGTTCTCGTAACCCACGGCTTTGGCCGCGCGCACGGCGAGGTCGCCGATATAGGCGCGCTGCTCGGGCGTCAGCTGCGGGCTGGGGGCGATTTCAATGAGCTTCTGGTTACGCCGCTGAATCGAGCAGTCGCGCTCGAACAGGTGCACCACATTGCCGAAGCTGTCACCGAGGATCTGCGCCTCGATGTGCTTAGGATTGACGATACATTTCTCAAGAAATACCTCGGCGCGACCGAAGGCCTTGGTTGCCTCGGAGATCACCCGCGGGAACGCCTGCTCCAGTTCCTCACGGCTGTTGCAGCGACGGATACCGCGGCCACCACCGCCGGACGTGGCCTTGAGCATCACCGGGTAGCCAATACGGTCGCCCTCGCTCAGTGCCTCGGCTATGTCAGCAACATTGCCTTCGGTGCCGGGAGTGACCGGCACGCCGGCTTTGATCATGCTACGCCGCGCTTCGGTCTTGTCGCCCATGCGGCGGATCACATCCGCGCTCGGGCCTATGAATTTGATCCCACGTTCGGCGCAGATATCCGCCAGTTCGGCGTTCTCCGAGAGAAAGCCATAGCCGGGATGCAGCGCATCACAGCCGGTCTCTACCGCCAGATTGACCAGTTTGCGCGGGTTCAAATAACCAGCCAGCGGGTCGGCACCAATGCCGTGGGCCTCGTCCGCACGCTTGACGTGCAGTGCCTGGCGATCGGCATCGGAATACACCGCCACCGAACGAATGCCCATTTCGGCACAAGCTCGCACGATGCGTACGGCAATCTCACCGCGGTTGGCTATCAGAATCTTCTTGATCACGAGCCAGCATCCTCGATCACGTGAGCAGGCAACCGGCAAGACCGGTCGACGTGTGACCGCACCAGCAGTGGCGGTCAGGGCACTCACGCTACGCCGGCTTGGTGATTAACCAAAATCAATAATTATTGGGTTAGGCATTAGCCAAAGCTTATAGTTGAGCCTGATCGACACGACCACACAGGTGCTAATCGTGCGTAAGTCATTGCTGCGTATGACATTTAGACAAATTCAGGTGTTTCGCTCAGTGTGCAGCCACCTCTCCTACAGCCGCGCGGCGGAGGAAATGGCCCTGACCCAACCGGCGGTCAGCCTGCAGATTCGCCAATTGGAAGAGCTGATCGGTCAGCCGCTGTTCGACTATGTCGGCAAAAAGCTCTACTTGACCGAGGCCGCCGAAGCCCTGCAACGCGCCAGTGCGGATATTTTTGGCCGCCTGGAGAGCCTCGATATGCAGCTGGCCGACCTGCAGGGTTCGCTGCAGGGACAGCTGAGCCTGGCCATAGAATCCAGCGCCAAGTACTTCGTTCCGCACCTGTTCGCCGCTTTTCGCCAGCAATACCCGGAAGTCAACTTACAGCTGGTGGTCACCAATCACACCCAGGCGCTTAAGCGCCTGAACGCCAATCGTGATGACCTGCTGATCATGTCGCGGGTACCCACGGACATGAATCTGGAGTTTCTGCCCTTCCTTAATAACCCGATTATCGCCGTGGCGCCGCCCGATCACCCGCTGTGCTCGCAGGGCCCGCTGAGCCTGCAGGACCTCACCGCTTTTCCGCTGCTGATCCGCGAAGCCGGTTCCGGCACGCGCCAGGCCTGCGAAGAGTACTGCCACCAGAAGCGTGCGCACTTCGCCCAGACCCTCGAAGTCGGCTCCATGGAAGGCCAATGCGAAGGGGTGATCGCCGGCCTAGGCCTGGCTTTGCTGCCGCGCCACGCGGTGCGCCGCGAGCTGGAATGCGGCGCCTTGCGCGAACTGCCAGTCAGCGAGTTGCCGCTGCTGCGCAGCTGGTGCCTGGTGCACCCGCGCAGCAAATACCTGTCACCGGTGGCCCAGGCGTTTTTCGCCTTCGTGCGTGATCAGCGCAGCCTGATCAATGCCCTGGCTGAGCGCTTTGCCGAGCCAATCGGCGTCGCTACTCCCAGGCATATAACCAGCCCACCGCACTGACACGCCCCTCGCTGAAGGCCAGCAACAGCTGATCATGCTGGCCGCGCCAATGGTAACTCCACAGTAGCGGCCCCGGGTTGCCCTGCCATTCCGCGCGGCGTTGCCAGTCGGCGTAGTCCGCCTGATCGATCGTGACCTTGGCATCCGGCTCGCCCAGCAGCGCCAATACAGCCGGTGTATCGCCGCGCGCAGCCAGCACCTCGGCGGCCAACTCCTGCATCAGCTGGTGCTTACGGCCCTGCCAGGCATCCAGATCGTGTCGCCATTCGCCCCCAGCAAAATGCCCCTTGGCCTGGCGCAGCTGCGTCCATTCAGTCGCCATCGCATGCCCTTTGTCGGCGCCTGACTGTTGCTGAGCGCCGCCCGCGACGCAGCCCGAGGCCAACCCAAGGGTCAACAGCAGCATGCCAATGCGTAACCCATTCATTCCTTGCATAAATTCCTCCCTATACAGTTCCCATACGTAGCCAGTAGCCATCATTAAAGTAGTTAACGTGTCGGCTATAGCCGTGAAAATACGAAATACGACAGCGATCTACGAAGAAATTGACAGCCATGAAACCAGCTTCTAAGTTCTTTTGCACTCTTGTACCAGACCGGCCTGCCTCGCATAACACGATGTTCCGGGGCATGCAGTAGCGCCAACGCATTCGGCACCAAGAGCTTCCACTGCCGTACATCCCTGGCCCTCCACAAGGGGGCAAAAAACACGCCGTTCCTTACCAGGAACGGACAAACAATACGTGAAGGATAGGAATCTCAAGAATGAGAAAGCGGAAGTTAACCCTCGCCATCAGTGCCAGCATCACCGCGCTTTGCATGCTTAACACGGTTCAGGCACAGACCAACCTCCAAGAAGACTTCATGCTGCTCGAGCAGGAAAAAGCCGCCAACCAGGTTTACAAGGCGTTTTTCCCCAACGAAGAGGTTGCCCGCAAAGCGGCCATCAGCTTCCATGGTCAATTGCTTGAATCGCACTATGAACAGGGCTACCTGATCATGGAGCTGACCGAAGAGGAACAGGAAAAGCTCGCAGTCTTTGGCTTTACCTTCGCCCCGGCCAATGAGTTTATTGCCAAGCGCAATGAAGTCCTCACGCTGATCCAGAATCGCCTGCAACAGCGCAGTATGCAAAGCGCGACCGCAATGAGTGACACCAGCCTGGCCAGCATCCCTGGTTACGCCTGCTACGAAACCCTGGAAAGTACCTACAGCGTGGCCAGCGGTATGGCCAGCCAGTTTCCCGGTATTGCCGAGTGGCTGCTGGTTGGCCAGTCCTGGGAAAAGCTCAACGGCCAGGGCGGACACGACATCGGCGTGCTCAAGCTGACCAATAAAGCCATTACCGGCACTAAGCCTAAACTGTTTATCAACAGCGCCATCCATGCGCGCGAGTACACCACCGCACCACTGGTTCTGGATTTCGCCCGCTGGCTGGTCAACGGCTACGGCACCGATGCCGACGCCACCTGGATTCTCGATCACCACGAGGTCCATCTGATGCTGCAGACCAACCCGGACGGCCGTAAAAAAGCCGAAACCGGCCTGTCTTGGCGCAAGAATGCCAATCAGAGTTACTGCGGAGCCAACAGCAACAACCGGGGGGCCGACCTCAACCGCAACTTCACCTTCGGCTGGAATAGCACCAACGGCCAGGGCTCCAGCGGCAGTGCCTGTAATGACACCTACCGTGGCCCCAGCGCAGGCTCCGAACCGGAAATCCAAACCCTGGAAAGTTACGTACGCAGCCTTTGGCCGGACCGTCGTGGACCCAGCAAAAATGATGCGGCGCCAAGCGACACCAGCGGCATCCATCTGGATATCCACAGTTACAGCGAACTGGTGCTCTGGCCTTGGGGCGATACCAGCCAGGCCGCGCCGAATGGCACCGCGCTGCAGACCCTCGGGCGCAAGTTCGCCCTGTTCAATGGCTACGCGCCGCAGCAGTCCATCGGCCTCTACCCGACCGACGGCACCAGTGACGGGGTCAGTTATGGCGAGCTGGGCGTCGCCGCTTACACCTTCGAGCTGGGCACGCAGTTCTTCCAGAGCTGTACGGTCTACCAGAACACCATCAAACCGAAGAACCTGCCCGCGCTGATCTACGCCGCCAAGGTGGTGCGCACGCCCTACGTCACCCCGGGCGGCCCCGATATCAGCAACCTTGCGCTGAGTGGCAATGCATCCAGCGGTGTGCCGGCCGGCACCCTGGTGACCCTGAGTGCCACCGCGAGTGACCTGCGCTTCAGCACCCGCAATGGCACCGAACCCACGCAAAACGTCACCGCCGCCGAGTACTACATCGACAAGGCGCCCTGGGAGTCAGGCGCTCAGGCGATGCCCTTGCAACCCCTGGACGGCAGCTTCAACGGCAAGACTGAAGGCCTGACCGGCAGCATCGCCACCACCGGGCTACAGCCCGGCAAGCACACGGTGTATGTCCGCGCGCGGGATGCGTCCGGCACCTGGGGTGCAGTTTCGGCGGCATTTCTGGTGATCGGCACAGGTACGCCGCAGCCCAACTACTGCAGCGCGGCCAGCGGCAATGCCAACGATGAGTGGATCAGCCAGGTCAGCTTCGGCAGCTTTACCCGCAGCTCTGGCGCCAGCACCTACAGCGACTTCACCGAAGCGCGGATTGGCCAGGTGGTGAACCTGCAACGGGGTAGCAACAGCCTGCGCCTGACGCCGCAATTTGCCGGCTCTACCTACAACGAGTACTGGAAGGTCTGGGTCGACCTGAATAAGGACGGCGACTTCACCGACGCGGGTGAAGAACTGTTCACCTCCGCACGCGCGCTAAGCACGGTGGTGAATGGCAACCTGGTGATCCCAGCAGGCGCCGCTACCGGGAAAACCCGCATGCGCGTGGCCATGCGCTACAACACCGCACCCGTGCCGTGTGGCACATTCAATTACGGTGAAGTGGAGGATTACACCGTCAATATCGAGTAAGGCCTAGCAGCCTGGGGCCATATAAGGCCCCAGGTTCGCTTCCAGCCCTCGCGCATTCAGCGCGCAGCCACTGTCGCGTCTTTCTTCGACCCCGCCTGCAGGCTGTGCAGGTAGCTGGTCGCGATCAACTCCGGGAAATCGATCAACTCATGCTGCAGCTGACGCTGCTCGGCATAGCTTTCGATCGCGCGGCGGTATTCCATGCGGCGCTGGTCCAACAGCTTGCGCCGGGCCTTGGCATCGCTGTTTTCGTGGGACTGCGGTTTATCCAGATAGCCAGACATAGGGTGCAACTCCCAAGCTGAATAAGGGGAGTACCAGCATCGACCCTGGATATGACGCTTTGATGGCCACGCGATAACGTGGCGATGAAATCAGCGGCGCAGAAACCTGATTCAAGATCTCGCGAGCTAGAGCGAGACAAGGCACTACGTAGTAACAGCCGAAGGCTGGTCAAAGCGCCGAGGACGCGGACTGGGCTCGCACGCGAGTTTACGGTTTGTAAATGAGCACTACTCGTTTCACTCGCCCTTCGGGTCGCGCTAAAGCGCGTTAGCCGCAAGGGCTTTCCGAGGCCGTTTTTAACGCAGGATCGCCGACGCGCAGCAGATCCTGAACAGGTTTCAGTCTTCGACGTTCTTATGCGACTTGGGCGACAGCCGCAGGCTGCGCAAGCTGCGCTTGACGCTCTTCAGGTGGTTAACCAGGCCTGGGCCGCGAGCCATCGCCACGCCCATGGCGAGCACGTCGATCACTACCAGGTGGGCGATACGCGAGGTCAGCGGGGTGTAGATCTCGGTGTCTTCCTGCACGTCGATGGCCAGGTTGACCGTGGCCAGATCGGCCAGCGGCGTCTGGCTCGGGCACAGGGTGATCAATGTCGCACCGGTTTCACGCACCAGGTTGGCGGTGATCAGCAGATCCTTGGAACGGCCGGACTGGGAGATGCAGATCGCCACGTCAGTGGGCTTCAACGTCACCGCACTCATCGCCTGCATATGCGGGTCGGAATAGGCGGCGGCGGTCAGCAGCAGGCGGAAGAACTTGTGCTGGGCGTCCGCCGCCACCGCACCGGATGCACCAAAGCCATAGAACTCAACACGCTGGGCGTTGGCGATAGCGGCAATAGCCTGCTGCAGCGCCTGGGTGTCGAGCTTTTCGCGTACTTCGATCAGGGTGTGCAGGGTCGTGTCGAAAATCTTCAGGCTGAAGTCCGCCACCGAATCGTCTTCATGAATGGCGAACTGACCGAAACTGGCGCCAGCGGCCAGGCTCTGCGCCAATTTCAGCTTGAGGTCCTGAAAGCCAGTGCAGCCAATCGCCCGGCAGAAACGCACGATGGTCGGCTCGCTGATACCTACGCTGTGAGCCAGTTCGGCCATGGAGCTGTGCATGACCGACGCAGGGTCGAGCAGAACATGGTCGGCGACCTTGAGTTCCGATTTGCGGAGGAGATGACGCGACTGGGCAATGTGCTGCAACAGGTTCACAGGTTTAGGCTCGGCATTTGGCTAACGAATCCATCTAGCACGCCGCATCGGAGTCATGACTCAGTTATGATCGGCGTAAGACGGGTTGTAGTGAACTTGTAGTTATACTACATGGCCGCCGCCCTCGCACGGTTAAACCGAGTCGGAGTTCCCACCTTGAGCATTCCCTGCGACATGCTGGTGTTTGGCGGCACCGGCGACTTGGCCTTACATAAACTGCTGCCAGCCCTTTATCACCTGCATCGCGCCGGCCGCCTGCATGGCGACACACGCATTCTTGCCTTGGCCCGCAGCAACCGCACGCGCAGCGCCTTTCAAGCCCTGGCCGAGCGGCATTGCCGCGCGCAGGTGGCGCGTAGCAATTTCGACAATGACACCTGGGCCAGCTTCGCCGCACGCCTCGACTACTTCGCCATGGACGCCAGCCAGAGCGCGGACTTCGGACGCCTGGGCAAACGCCTGGGGCAAGACCATGAACGCGTGCGCATCTACTACCTGGCCACCGCGCCGGACCTGTTCGAAGACATAGCCTCGCACCTAAAAACCGCCAGCCTGGCCGGCCCCAAAACGCGCATCGTGTTGGAAAAGCCCATCGGCCATTCATTGCAATCGGCCCAGGCAATCAACGCCGCCATTGGCGCGGTGTTCGATGAGTCACGGGTATTCCGCATCGACCATTACCTGGGCAAAGAGACGGTGCAGAACCTCATGGCCCTGCGTTTTGCCAACGCGCTGTTCGAGCCGATCTGGCGTACCGGGCATATCGACCATGTGCAGATCAGCGTCTGCGAAACCCTCGGTGTGGAAAACCGCGGCGCTTATTACGAAAAAGCCGGCGCCATGCGCGACATGATCCAGAACCACCTGCTGCAGCTGCTTTGCCTGGTGGCCATGGAAGCGCCGGTGCGCTTCGACGCCGAGGCGGTGCGAAACGAGAAGGTGAAGATCCTTGAAGCGCTGAAGCCCATCACCGGCCTCGACGTGCAGGACAAGACCGTGCGCGGCCAGTACACCGCCGGCAAGATCGGCGGTCAGGAAGTGCCGGCCTATTACTTCGAGAAGAACGTCGACAACGACAGCGACACCGAAACTTTTGTCGCCGTGCAGGCCGAGATCGACAACTGGCGCTGGGCTGGCGTGCCGTTCTATCTGCGCACCGGCAAACGCCTGGGGCACAAGACCTCGGAAATCCTCATCCAATTCAGGCCGGTACCGCACCAGCTGTTCGGCGAAGGCGAAGCCAACCGCCTGCTGATCCGTCTGCAACCGGAGGAGCGCATCAGCCTGCAACTGATGAGCAAGAGCCCGGGCAAAGGCATGCACCTGCAGCCAGTGGAGCTCGACCTCAACCTGGCCGACGCCTTCCACAAGCAGCGCCGCTGGGACGCCTACGAGCGCCTGCTGCTCGATGTGATCGAAGGCGACTCAACGCTGTTTATGCGCCGCGACGAAGTCGAAGCCGCCTGGCACTGGGTCGACCCGATCATCAAGGGCTGGCACCAGCACTACCAGAGCCCGCGCCCCTACCCGGCCGGCAGCGACGGTCCGGAACAGGCCAGCAACCTGCTGGAACGCCACGAACGGCAGTGGATGGAATAGCGGGCGCGGTCTAGGCCCACTGCTGCTCGAAGATCTGTAGCACGGCCTCCGGTAGTTGCTTGCGCAAGCCATCACCGCTGATCAGCAATAGCAGCGGCAACAGTTTGCGCAGGGTCGCCGGCTGCAGCCCGGCGCAGACATCCGCCTGCCGCGCCAGTGACAAGCCACCCAACACCTGGGCGGCCACTGGCAGATTGCGATCCACCACTGCCGCCTCGGTCAGTTTGCACAAATATCCCGTGGAGAAACTGCGCAGGCTCTCGCTGATCAGCGGCATATCGACGATATGCCGGGCAATCTGCAGCACATGGTCGACATCGTTGATGCCGTAGATCAGCACTTTGATCTGCTTGGCCGACAGGCATTCGGCATACAGCGCCGCCGTGGCAAACGCACCATCGGCGCAAAGCTGGCGCGCCACTTCCAGGTGCAGGCTGTCCGGCAGGCTCAGGTAGGTGTCGAGGATCAAGCGCGGGTCGAGGTGCGTGGTCACCGCAGCGGCAAATTCGATGGGCATCGCCATGATCAACTCACGCAACTGCCCCGGCGGCATATGGGGCGCCAGCAACGCAGCCTTCTCGGCCCCCAGTTGCTGTACCAGCCCCAGCTTGACGCCCAGCGGGGCCATGGCCTGGGATGCCAACAGCAGGCGCAGGCCGACACTCAAGCTCGCGGGTTTGCGCATACGCACCTCTATTCAATCCGGACAGGCCCGCAGGATTGCCCGCGCGCAGCACAAAGGCAGCCATCTTTGATCCGGTTGCGCGCCTGCCGGGCAACCATCGCCCGGCGCAGGTGGGAATAGAGGAAACAGCCCTGGCTGAAGCAGGCAACTTATGCGGCGCTGACCGCCGGTCGTGCGCCGCGCCAGAAGTACAGCAGCACGATGGGCAGCGCCAGCAGCCCCAGAGCGCCGGCGCTGATAAACAGATTGGCAAAGCCCAACTGCTCGGCCAGCCAGCCGCTGGTGGCGCCCACCAACCCGGCCAACAGCAGCTGCACACTGGCTTGCAGAGTAAAGTCCGCACCTTCGTGCTCGGGCCGGCACTGGCGCATCATCACCGCGAACAGCGCCACCGTGGACATGCCATCGGCGGTCTGCTCGAACAACGCCACCCCATAGACCAGACCGATGCTGCTGCCGGCATTTACGAGGACAGCCATGGCCGCGATCCCGCAAGCCTGCAACAGGCCGAACAGCAGCAGCGCGCGCAACGCGCCGATGCGCGCATACAACAGGCCGCCGAGAAACGCCCCGGCGATGCCGGCCAGGCTGCTGATCAGGGTTAGTTGGCCCAACTCAGCGTTGCTCCAGCCCTGATCCACCAGCATCGGCTTGATCATCGGCGAACCCAGCGCATCGCCCAGCTTGAAACTCAGCAGCACCGCCAGCCAGAACAGCATGCCGGACTGCAGCAACAGGCCACGGTAATGCCGCAGCAACAGCCCAGGCCCGGCTGGCTCCGCCTGCGCCGGCTGAAACGGCAGCTCGCGACGCTCGTTAAAACGCCAGATCGGCAGCGTCATCAGCACCAGCAGCACCGCCACCAGCGCCACACTCAGGTGCCAACCCAGAGTATCCATCGCCAGCAGCAGACCACTGCCGCTAACCAGCATGCCGACCTTGTAGCCACCCACCTGCAGGCTGTTGCCCAGCCCGCGCCAGCGCTCGGGCAGCAGGCGTACGGCCAGACCATCGGTGGCAATGTCCTGGGTCGAGGCCGCCAGGTTGACCAGCAGCAACAGGCCGATCAGCAAGAGGAAGTGACTGTCGAACAGCCGCGCGGGATTCATCAGCGCCAGGCTCGCAATCACCGCAATAACGCCGAGCTGCAACGGCAGAATCCAGCCGCGATGATGGCCCAGACGCGGCGAAGCCAACCGATCCACCCACGGTGCCCAGAGCACCTTGAGCAACCAGGGCAGCGCCAGCAACTTGAGCAGGCCAATCAGCGCCAGATCGACGCCGTGCTGACGTAACAGCACCGGCAGCGAATGGGCCAGCAGCCCCGAGGGCAACCCCTGGGCGCAATACAGCGAGGCCAGCAGGATCAGGGTGGCATTGGCCGGGCGAGACGCGGCGGCGGAAGAAGTGGGCTGCATGGAGCATCCTGCAAATCAGCGAAAGCGCGACAGTAGCGACCCGGCCGGCGACAGACAAGCGGCCGGCCCGGCAATTAGAACTTGTCGACCTGCTCGCGCAGCAGCTGGGCGAATTGTTCGGCCGGCACCGGTTTGCTGATCAGGTAGCCCTGAATCTCGTCGCAGCGCTGGCTCTTGAGGAAGTCCATCTGCGCCTGGGTTTCCACACCCTCGGCGACCACCTTGAGCTCCAGGCTGTGGGCCATGGCGATAATCGCGCGGGTGATCGCGGCATCTTCACTACCTGGAGTGAGGTCGCGGATAAAGGTCTGGTCGATCTTTACGTAATCCACCGGGAAGCGCTTGAGGTAGCTGAGCGAGGAATAGCCGGTGCCGAAGTCATCGATCGCCAGTTTGACGCCCAGGTCGCGCAGTTGCTGGAAGGTGCTGATCACGCTTTCGACGTTGTCCAGCAGCTGACTTTCGGTCAGTTCCAGCTCAAGGTACTGCGCGGCCAGGCCGGTTTCATCGAGCACTTGGCGCACCAGGCTGAGCAGATTGCCCTGGCGCAGCTGATGCACCGAAAGGTTCACCGACACACGAATCTGCGCCAGCCCCTGCACCTGCCAGGCGCGCGCCTGCAGGCAGGCCTGACGCAGAACGAATTCGCCGATGGCGCCGATCAACCCGGTTTCTTCGGCCAGACCGATAAAATCGCTCGGCGGCACCAAGCCCAGCTCCGGATGGTGCCAGCGCACCAGCGCCTCAGCGGCGTTGAGGCTGTCGGAAGCCAGGCACAACTTGGGCTGGTAGAACACCTCCAGCTGACCTTCGTTGATGCCCTTGCGCAGCTGGTTTTCCAGCTGCAGGCGCTCCAGGGTGCAGGCTTGCAGGTTGTCGGTGAAGAACTGGAAGGTGTTGCCGCCCAGGTGCTTGGCATGTTGCATGGCCATATTGGCCTGGCTGACCAGGGCGGAAATCTCCCGCGCGTTATCCGGCAGCAGGCTGATGCCCAGGGAAGCGCTGACCACCAGCTCATGGCCGCCCACGGTCATCGGCACACGCAGTTTGCTCAGCAGACGGCTGGCCAGGCGCGCGAGACTTGAGAGGCTGCCGTAGGAGTCGATCAGGATGGCGAATTCGTCGCCGGACAGGCGCGCCAGAGTGTCGGCTTCCGGCACAGCCTGGGTCAGACGGCTGCTGACCTGGCGCAGCAGCTGATCGGCCACTTCATGGCCGAGGCTGTCGTTAAGCAGTTTGAAGCGGTCCAGGTCGACATGCAGCAGGGCAATGCTGCGGCCGCCCTGCCGCGCACGCTGGCTGGCCTCGTGCAGTCGCTCCTTGAACAGGCTGCGGTTGGCCAAGCCGGTCAGTTCGTCGTAGTGCGACAGGTAGCGTAAACGCTCTTCGGCCTCGCGCCGCGACGACAGATCGGCGAAGAAGCCGACGATATGGCTGACGCTGCCCCGCGCATCGCGCACCACATTGAGCTGCAGCCACTGCGGGTACAGCTCGCCGTTCTTGCGCGTTTCGATCAGTTCGCCACGCCAGGTGCCGCTGTTTTCCAGCTCCAGGCGAATCATCTGGTACTGCCGGCGGCTGTCGCCACTGCTGATCAGGCTGATCACGCTTTTGCCGACCACTTCGTCCTGGCGATAACCAGTGACGTCGCTGAAGGCCTGGTTGACCGACAGCAGGCGGTAATCCGGGTCGAGAATCACGATGCCTTCGCTGGCGGCCTCGAACACCGTGGCGGCCAGCTGTTGCTGCTGTTCCTGAACCTTGCGCGCGCTGATATCGCGACGGGTGCCGAGCATGCGCAGCACGCGGCCCTCGGCGTCGCGCTCGACCGCACGGCCACGGTCTTCGATCCACACCCAGTGGCCGGCCGCGTGCTTGATACGGTATTCGACCTGATAGTCGTCGCTGCGCCCTTTCATATGTTCGACCAGCGCGCGACGCAGCACCGGCAGGTCATCCGGGTGCAGACGCGGTTTGAGGTCGCGCAGCATCACCTGCACTTCATGCGGCTCCAGACCGAAGATTTCCTTGAGGCGCGTGTGGTGCACTTCGTCGCTCTGCAGGTCCCAGTCCCACAGGCCCAGCTCGCTGGCTTCGATGGCCAGGGTCAGGCGTGCGCGGCTCTTGCTCAGGGCGTAGGTGGTTTCATCCAGCTCCAGGGTGCGCTCGGCCACGCGCATTTCCAGCTCGCCATGGGCCAGACGCAACTCGCGCTCGGCGCGGCGGCGCTGTTCCACTTCATGGGCCAGCTCACCGTTGAGCCCTTCGGCCTGCATCTTGGCGTGCTCCAGGTTGCTGATCAGCGCCTGGTTGTGAAAACGCTGCAGCAGGCTGCGCTGCACCAGGCGGTTGACCTGCCAGGCCACCACCAGCAGGGCCAGTAGCAGAATGCTGCCGAGCAGGCCCCAGCCGCGCTGCAGCGGGTTATCGCTGAGCAGCAGATAGCCCACCGAAGGCAGCAGGCAGGGCAAGGCAAAACTGAGGAAGGCGGTAAAACTGATGGCATAAGCCACGCTAGCCGAGAGAATCGCCGCAGCAATCAGGCCATAGACCACGGCCTGCAGGTAGAACACATCCGCCGGCACCAGGGCGATAGCGGCAAACGCCAGGGTCAGCCCGGAAGCGCTCGCACCAAGCAGAAACAGACGGCGCCAATGGCGTTCGGCCTGACGGCTGGGCAAGGCATTGTTGAAGGCGCGCACCTGCACCAGGCGCAGCACGGCAAGGATCACCAGCCAGACCGACCAGCTGACCAGCAGCACTGGTGGCAGCGCGCCCCACAACAGGAACGCACACACCACGCCGCTGAGCAGCATAAACAGGGTCGGCACCTGCGAGCCCTGATAGAGCATGCGGGTGCGTTCGGCGGCGATGTCTGTCGCGAATAGCTGAGCCACTTCCCGCCCGGGAGTCGGCCTGAAGCCATTGGCGCCAGCGGATGAAGTCGATGCGGTCATAGGCGATTTTCTTATAAGTGGTTGCCTAAACGTCGGCGCAGCATACGCGAGCTAGACGCATCGCCCAAGCCAGACGTGCGCTAATTCACAGTACAAATACCTAACTTTCGGCGAGTGCAGGCGCGGCCCCTCTGCGCCCGCGCAGCTGACTCACCAGTCGTCCACTAAAACCCTTGCGCCGATTCAGGTCATACCCTGGTTTGCCCTGCCTGGCGCAGCCCCCTAGAATGCCGCGATGCAAAATGACCCTGAACTCCTGATTGCCTCTCTTAATGATGCCCAACGCCAGGCTGTAGCCGCGCGCGTGGGCCGCCAACTGGTGCTGGCCGGTGCTGGCTCCGGTAAAACCCGCGTGCTGGTGCACCGCATCGCCTGGTTGATCCAGATCGAAAATGCCTCGCCGCATAGCATTCTGTCGGTGACCTTTACCAACAAGGCCGCTGCCGAGATGCGCCACCGCATCGAGCAGATGCTTGGGCAAAGCCCGGCGGGCATGTGGGTTGGCACCTTCCACGGCCTGGCCCATCGCCTGCTGCGCGCGCACTGGCAGGAAGCCGGCCTGGCCGAGAACTTCCAGATTCTCGATTCCGACGATCAGCAGCGCATCGTCAAACGGGTGATCCGCGACCTCGGCCTGGATGAACAACGCTGGCCGCCGAAACAGGCGCAGTGGTTTATCAACGGGCAGAAAGACGAGGGCCTGCGGCCGAAGAATATCCAGCCCGGCGGCGACCTGTTCCTCGCCACCATGCTGAAGATCTACGAAGCCTACGAAGCCGCCTGCGCCCGTGCCGGGGTGATCGACTTCTCCGAGCTGCTGCTGCGCGCCCTCGACTTGTGGCGTGACAAACCGGGCCTGCTGGAGCATTACCAGCGGCGCTTCCGGCATATCCTGGTCGACGAGTTCCAGGACACCAACGCCGTGCAATACGCCTGGCTGCGCATACTCGCCAAGGGCGGCGACAGCCTGATGGTGGTGGGTGACGACGACCAGTCGATCTACGGCTGGCGCGGGGCGAAGATCGAGAATATCCAGCAGTTCTCCGATGACTTCGCCGACGCCGAAGTGATCCGCCTGGAGCAGAACTACCGCTCCACCGCCGGCATCCTCAAGGCCGCCAACGCACTGATCGCCAATAACCAGGGCCGCCTGGGCAAGGAACTGTGGACCGAAGACGGCGACGGCGAGCCGATCAACCTGTATTCGGCGTTCAACGAGCACGACGAAGCGCGTTACGTGGTCGAGACGATCGAGGACGCCCTGCGCAAGGACGGCCTCAAGCGCAGCGAAATCGCCATTCTCTACCGCTCTAACGCCCAGTCACGGGTGCTCGAAGAAGCCCTGCTGCGCGAGAAGATTCCCTATCGCATCTACGGCGGCCAGCGCTTCTTCGAACGCGCGGAAATCAAGAACGCCATGGCCTACCTGCGCCTGCTCGACGGCCGCGGCAACGACGCAGCGCTGGAGCGGGTTATCAACGTGCCGGCGCGCGGCATCGGCGAGAAGAGCGTCGAGACCATCCGCGAATACGCTCGCGCCCATGATGTGTCGATGTGGGAAGCCATTCGCCTGATGGTCGCCGCCAAGACCCTGCCTGGCCGTGCTTCGAGCGCGCTGGCCGGGTTTATCGAACTGATCGAAAACCTCGCCGCCAAGGCGCTGAGCATGTCGCTGCACCTGATGACCCAGACCGTCATCGAGCAAAGCGGACTGATCGCCTATCACAAGGCCGAGAAAGGCGAAAAAGCCCAGGCGCGCATCGAAAACTTGGAAGAACTGGTCAGCGCCGCGCGCACCTTCGAGAACAACGAAGACGACGAACTCAGCCCGCTGCAGGCCTTCCTCAGCCACGCCTCGCTGGAAGCCGGCGACACCCAGGCCGCAGAAAACGAAGACAGCGTGCAGCTGATGACCCTGCACAGCGCCAAGGGCCTGGAGTTCCCCCAGGTGTTTCTGGTGGGCATGGAAGAAGGCCTGTTCCCGCACAAGATGAGCCTGGAAGAGCCCGGCCGTCTGGAAGAAGAACGCCGCCTGGCCTATGTCGGCATCACCCGCGCCATGAGCAAGCTGGTGATCACCTACGCCGAGACGCGCCGCCTGTACGGCAGCGAGACCTACAACAAGGTGTCGCGCTTCGTCCGCGAGATTCCGCCGCAGCTGATTCAGGAAGTGCGCCTGAGCAATAGCGTCAGCCGGCCGTTCGGTGCGGTCAGCCGCAATATGGGCGGCAACAGCATAAGCGGCGACAGTATGTTCGCCGGCAGCGCCGTACCAGACACCGGCTTCAACCTCGGCCAGCGCGTGCAGCACAGCCTGTTCGGTGAAGGCACCATCCTAAATTTCGAAGGCTCCGGCGCCCAGGCGCGGGTGCAGGTGAATTTCGAAAGCGAAGGCAGCAAGTGGCTGATGCTCAGCTACGCCAAGTTGCAGGCCCTTTAACTACAGGCCGTAGGAGCGGGCCATGCCCGCGAAGCTTTTTCGGGTGCCTTCAGTCGCGGCCATGGGCCGCTCCTACAAGGTGCCCAAGCGTGACTGATCGTCCATTCAAACAATAAGGAGCATCCATGATCCGCCGTCGCCTGCTGCTTGCCAGCGCCCTGCTCGTCGCCCTCGGCCTGACTGGGTGCAAGGAAGAACCCGCCGCGCCGCAAGCCACCGCCGAACCGGTGCAGAGCTTCCACTGGAAGATGGTTACCGCCTGGCCGAAGAATTTTCCTGGCCTGGGCACCGCCGCCGAGCGCCTGGCCGAGCGGGTCAAGACCATGAGCAACGGCCGCCTGACCATCAAGGTGTATGCCGGCGGCGAGCTGGTGCCACCGCTAGAGGTGTTCGACGCCGTTTCGCGCGGGACTGCCGAGCTGGGCCACGGCGCTGCGTATTACTGGAAAGGCAAGGTGCCGGCGGCGCAGTTCTTTACTGCCGTGCCGTTTGGTCTGTCCACCTCGGAAATGAACGCCTGGCTGAGCAAAGGCGGCGGGCAGGCCCTATGGGAAGAAGCCTATGCACCGTTTGGCGTAAAACCGCTGGCGGTGGGCAATACCGGCATGCAGATGGGCGGCTGGTACAACAAGGAAATCAACTCGCTGGATGATCTCAAGGGTCTGAAAATCCGCATGCCGGGCCTGGGCGGCGAAGTGCTGAGTAAACTCGGCGCGACCACCGTCAACCTGCCAGGCGGCGAGATCTTCACCGCCCTGCAAACCAGCGCCATTGATGCCACCGATTGGGTCAGCCCTTACAACGACCTGGCCTTCGGCTTGCACAAAGCGGCCAAGTTCTATTACTACCCCGGCTGGCAAGAGCCACAGGCCGTGTTGGAGTTGCTGATCAATCAGAAAGCCCTCGACGGCCTGCCGGCCGACCTGCAGGCCATCCTCACGGAGGCCACACGCGCCGCCAACCAGGACATGCTCGACGACTACGTCTATCACAACGCCATGGCCCTGGATCAGCTTAAGCAACAAGGCACCTTGCTCAAGCGCTTCCCCGACGACGTGCTGACTGCCATGCAGCGCGAATCTGAAGTGGTGCTTGGCGAGCTGGCCGCACAGAACGAACTGAACGGCCGCATCTGGGCCTCAATGCAGGCCTTCCAGGCCCAGGTCAGCCAGATGCACCAGCTGTCGGAGAAAGAGCTGTACAACTGGCGTTAAGCGGTAACCGTAGGATGGGTTGAGCGCAGCGATACCCATCGCCATAAGTAGGGTGGATGGCGCTTTTTTCATCCACCGTCAATTAACGCAGTGGTGGATGGGTGAAGCGTCATCCACCCTACGCTCCGTTTGTCGTTTCAGATCGGTCCTGCCGCGCTCGCCGCCCATACTGCTTGGCGAGGTGAGCCGATGAAACGCGCAACTGTCTCCGCAGCACAGATACTCGATAGCGCCCTGCAACTGGCCGATGTCTGCGGTTGGGAGCGCCTGCATCTGTTCGATGTAGCCGCCGACCTGGGTGTGGGACTGGATGCCATCGCTGTGCATTACCGCGAGAAGGATCAGCTGGTCGAAGCCTGGTTCGACCGCGCCGACCAGGCCCTGCTGGCCCGCGGTACCGCTGCCGACCTACTGACGCTGGAGCCGGCCAAACGCCTGGAAGAACTGCTGATCGCCTGGCTCGACAGCCTAGCCGCGCACCGCGCAGTCAGCGGGCAGATGCTGCTGTACAAGCTGGAACCGGGGCATATCCATCTACAGATTGGCGGTCTGCTGCGTATCAGCCGCACCGTGCAGTGGTGGCGCGAAGCAGCGCGGCGGGAAACCCTGCACCTGTGCCGTATCGCCGAGGAAAGCCTGCTGACCGGCGTTTATCTGCGCTCCTTTATCCACTGGCTGCGCCACCCCGAGGAAGACCCCGCCGACTTCCGCGCCCTGCTGCGCCGGCAGTTACGCTGCGGACCGCTGCTGATGCTGCTGCGCCGCTGACCAAGACCCAAAACCTATTTAAGATCTTGCGAGCTAGAGTCCTGCAAGGCGCTACGTTAGTAACAGCCTTTGGCTGGTCAAAACGGCGAGGACGCGGACTGGGCTCGCACGCGAGTGTACTTTTGTACATGAGCATTACTCGCTTCGCTCGCCCTTCGGGCCGCGCTGAAGCGCGTTAGCCGCAAGCGGCTTGCGGAGCCTGTTTTTAACGCGGCAGGGCCGACGCGCAGCTGATCGGAGACAGACCCGAAGGCAAAAGCCGGAAACATTCTAGGCCTAGCCAGCGGCGGCTACGCCGGGCAAGATGCCGCGCGTAGATCCAATCACCAAGAGACAGCTAACCATGCAGCGTTTCCTTAGCATCGCCCTGGCCATGTTCCTCAGCCTGGGACTGACCACCATGAGTTTCGACGCCGAAGCCAAACGTCTGGGCGGCGGTAAATCCTTCGGTTCCGCGCCAAGCCACCAGGCTCGCCAGGCGCCGGCCCAGCAATCCGCCGCACCGGCTGCCGCCGGTCGTCAACCCGCTGCCGCCAGCGGTGCCTCGCGCTGGTTGGGTCCATTGGCCGGTTTGGCCGCGGGTGGTCTGCTGGCCTCGATGTTTATGGGTGACGGCTTTGAAGGCCTGCAGATCATGGACATGCTGATCTTCGGCCTCATCGCCTTCCTGCTGTTCCGCTTCCTGGCCGCCCGTCGTCAGCAAGCCAGCCCGGCGACTGCCAACGGCGCACCGATGCAGCGTGAAATGCCTGCAGCTCCAGCTTCGATCTTCGGTGGCAGCAGCGCTGCAGCCGCGATCAAGCCAGTAATCAACGCCCCGGCCTGGTTCAACGAGCAGAGCTTTATCAACGCCGGTCGTGAGCACTTCCTCAGCCTGCAACAGCACTGGGATGCCAACGAGATGGACAAGATCGGCGAGTTCGTCACCCCGCAGCTGCTGGAGTTCCTCAGCCGCGAGCGTGCTGATCTGGGCGATGGCTTCCAGTCCACCTACGTCGACAACCTCGATGTACAGCTGGATGGCGTAGATGACCTCAGCGACAAGACCGTCGCCACCCTGACCTTTACCGGCGTGGCCAAGACCTCGCGCTTTGACCAAGGCGAAGTGTTCAGCGAAAGCTGGCGCCTGGAGCGTGCCGTCGGTGACGACCAGCCGTGGCTGGTTGCTGGTATCCGCCAAAACGGCTGATCCTTCGCTGCATCAAGAAGCCCGGGCAAGCCCCGGGTTTTCTTTATCCATCATTCAGCACATGTATGGACTGGCGCGCGTTCCATTCACGGTGCAATCTGAACCGCTCGAACCTACCCAACGCGAGGACTGTGCAATGATCGGATACACCACGGTTGGCACCACTGACATGGAAAAAGCCAAGGCTTTCTACACCCCATTGCTGGCCGAAATGGGCGCAAGAGTAGTCATGGATATGGGCCGTATTGCCTTCTACGGCATCGCCAAGGGTCAGCCGATGTTTGCGGTCTGCCTGCCCTATGACAAACAAGCGCCTACCCCAGGCAATGGCCAGATGATCGCCCTGCCCGGCGGCTCATGCGAAGGTGTGGACAAGCTCTACGCCAAAGCCATCGAGCTGGGTGCAAGCTGCGAAGGCAAACCCGGCGAGCGCATACCAGGCTTCTACGGCGCCTACTTCCGCGATCTCGATGGCAATAAGCTGGCCTTCTACCACATGGGCTAGTTGACGCTCTTACCTGGCGGCTTGGCCGCCGGGGCAGGCTGCTGGGCCTTGTCGCCCCAGGCCTGAATATCTTCACTGCGTTTGCGGCTGTTGAGCTGGGCACGGTCAATCGCTTCTTCGTAATGCGCCAGCCAGCTGCGCGAACCTGGCAGCATATTGGCCAGGTCACGCATACCGACCTTCAGGCCCTGCATTACCTGCTGGTAATCACGCTCCTGAGCCTGCAACACCTTGCTTACTTCGGCGATGCTGTCGGGGTTCTCCACGCGCTCGAACATCCCCGTCAGCTGCGATGCCTGCTGGCTGGCCAGCAGTTCTTCCTGGTTGCTCAACGCGGTCTGCTGCACCGCCAGTTGCTGTTCAAGCTGCAGGATCTGCTGTTCCAGCGCCTGAATACGCGGCTCGTCGCCGGCACTGAACGCGCTGTAAATATTCAGCCCGACCGAAACCAGCATCAGGCTACCCAGTACCCCGGCCAGCGCCAGGATAAACAGGCGGTTGCGCTTACCAGCGGTAGTCAGCAGCTGTAACCGCTCTTCCTCGCTGAGTGCACCGTCTTCGGACTCTTGCGTTTGACTGTTCATGACCCAACCAACTTATGACGTTCAAAAATTGACGCACTGTTCATCTGCACAATAGCACTGTGCCAGCTTTTTGCTTAGACCCGTCTAGGGTATAAGACGCTCCCGTATACCCCGTAATAAATGAGGCAGACACCGTGGAAGAAGTCATCGAACAGTTGCGCGAACTCAACGAGCCGGTGCCCGTCCCGCTGGAATTGCCGGAAGAAGAAACCCTGGTGGAGATTCAGGAGCAGATCCTGATCCACCTGCCCTACGGCCTGCGCGAATTCCTCCTACAGGTCAGCGACGTGGTCTACGGCCGCCTGGAGCCCGTTACCGCCAGCGACCCGCAATCACACACTTACCTGCCGGAAGTCGCCGCCACCGCCTGGTCCCTGGGCGTGCCACGCGAATTCGTGCCGCTGTGCGAAGACCACGGCAACTACTACGTGGTCGAAGAAGACGGCACCGTGCTGCTATGGGAAGCCGACACCACCGAAATCAACGAAGACGAAAGCTGGGAATCGGTCTGGCATTGGGTGCGTGACGTGTGGCTGGAAAGCTGAACGGCGACTACACGCTAAGCTCGCCAGCCATCAGATTGGCGAGCCCAGATCGACTCACGATAGTCCTTCTCCACGTAGCCACAGGTAGCTCCAAACCAAGTTATCTGCAGCCGCGAGTCCATAGACCCATCAGTGCACAGCGATAAGCGGTCGCCTGAATTTACTTGTTTGCCTCTTGCCAGCTAGGCAAGATATGGCGCTTTGCCATCTATTGGCCATCAATGCCCTGCCGCCAATGACAACAAGGACTCCCATGACGCCTTCAGCTTCGCGCCTTTCCCTGCTCGCCCTGGCTATCGCTGCTAATAGCAGCTCTGCCTTAGCAGTCCCTGGCTGTCCGATTACGTTAGGCAGTGCAAATGCTGAGGTGATTCTCAACCAAGCTTGCGCTCAAGTAACTATTCCCAGTACCACGACAATCATCGCGAACAACTACGACAGCGAAGACGTCATTGAAATACGAACAACCATTGGCAGTATCGACAATTACGGAACACTTAACGGGACTGGAAACTCCTCAGGAACTCTCTACATAACATCACTTGGGAGCTTAGATACGTTAAATAACTGGGGCACGATTTCCAATAACTCGTATGGCATTTATTTGGAATCAGCAAGCAACTTAACCATTAATCAAATAAGCGGCAGCATTAACGCCCCAAATGCAATAACCAACCTGAGCGCAGGAATACTTACCCTTAATTGGAGTGGCGGCAGCATCAGCGGTCTGGTCAACGGGGCGAACCAGGTCAACGTCGATGGCGACGTGGACTTTAGCAACACAAGCTTCACAGCCGGCACCACCACCCTGAACTGGAATGGTGGCAGCATTATCGGAGCCATCACGGGCCTCAACACCATCATCGTCAACGGTGATGTGCGCTACCGTAATGCCAGCGCCAACCAGATGATCAACGTGGCTAGTGGCGCACGTCTGACTCTGGAGCAGGACCGCACCACCCTCACCGGCAGCCTGACCCTGGCCTCCAATGCCAAATTGGATATGTACCTGAGCAGCGCCACCCCTGTGGCCAGCGGCACCGGCGATGGCAATGCGATTGTCACAGGTTTGGGCACCGCCACCTTCGGCAACAGCTCGCAGATTGGCCTGAAGGTGCGCGGCGCAGATTTCGCCGCAGACAACACGACCTACACCCTGCTGTCCGGCGAAGGCATCGTCAACAACGGCCTCAGCGTGGTTGCACGCGATTCGGCACTGCTGCGCGTCGACAGCTTCGCGGTGAATGCCGGCAAGGTTGTGGCCACGGTCAGCACCGTTGACCAATACAACTTCATCGGCAACAGCCCAAATGCCCAGTCGGCGGGCAGTGCCATCCTGCCGCTGCTTTCCACCATGGCCACCAACAGCCCAAACAACCCGGTGCTCGATGCGTTGGCTGGTGATGCCCAGCAGGTCGCAGATACCGCCGAGCAGCTGGTCCCCCAGGTCAACGGCGCCAGCCTGCAGGCCGCCTATGGCCTGAACAACACAGCCCACCTCAATGCCAACCAGCGCACTCAGGGCCTGCGTGGCCAGTCGTCCGGTGACAGCTTCAAGGACGCCGGCCTGTGGATGAAAGCGCTGGGCAGCCAGGTCGAGCAGGACAGCCGTGACGGTATCGAAGGCTACGACGCCGACCTCTCCGGCCTTGCCATCGGCGCCGATACCAAGGTGACCGATCAGCTAACCCTGGGCCTAGCCTACAGCTACCTGAACAGCGATATCAGTGCCGATGGCGGCAACCAGGCCGATATCGATGGCCACGCCATCACCCTGTACAGCGGCTATGAGCAGGACGCCTGGTTCCTCGACTCCAGCCTGACCCTCGGCCTCAACCATAACGACAGCACCCGCTATATTGCTGGCACTGAGGCCAAAGGCGACTACGACAGCCAGCTGCTCGGCCTGGATGTGCTCGGTGGTTATGGCATTCAGCTGGACAACGGCTTGCAGGTCGAACCGCGCGCAGCCGCCCGCTACGCCCGCGTGGATATCGACAGCTTCCGTGAGAAGGGCTCAATCGCCGCATTGGACGTGGATGACCAACGCTATGAAGTGGTCGAACTTGGTGCCGGGGTGCGCCTGTCCGGCAACCTACCACTAGGCCAGGGCACCCTGCAGCCGGAAGCCAAGGTCATGGTCTACCACGACTTCGCCGCCGACCGGGTCGCCACCAGCGCCAGCTTCACCTTCGGCGGCTCGCCCTTCCTGGCGACTGGTGCCAGCCCGGCGCGCACCCGCTACGAAGCTGGCCTCGGCCTGGAGTACAAACTGGCCGCCACCACCTTTGGCGTCAGCTACGACTACAGCGGCAAGGAAGACTTCCAGACCGATACCTTGCAGGCCAAGGTGCGTTACGACTTTTGATGAGGGCGCTTCTGGCAGATTCGACACGCAGCGCGCTACTGCTGCTCGCAATTCTGTTGAGCGCCTGCCAGACCCCGCTCAGCCAGTTGCAGGAATTGGCCGTAGCGCATGAGCGGCAGGTGGAAAACCTGCCCGGCTCACCTTTTCCCTTGGTATTGGCCACGCCGCGCCACGCGGTGCCGGGTCAGCGCCTACGTGTATATCTGGAAGGCGACGGCCATGCCTGGGCAACGTCCAGCCAACCCAGCCTCGATCCCAGCCCACGCCAATTACTGCTAGCCGAACTGGCCTTTACCGACCCGACGCCCAACCTGTATCTGGCGAGGCCCTGCCAGTTCATCAGTGCGCCCACCTGCACGACGGCCTTGTGGACCAACCGGCGCTATGCCGAAGAAATCGTGCACAGCCTCGACCAGGCGCTCGATCAGCTCAAGGCGCGCTATGACAACCGGGACTTCGAGCTAGTCGGCTATTCCGGCGGGGCAACGTTGGCGCTGCTGCTGGCGCTACGCCGCGACGATATCGCCCAAGTGCAAACGCTGGCCGGCAACCTCAGCCCGCGTCGCTGGACGGCGACGCTCACGCTGACACCGCTGGACGGTTCACTGGAACCGCTCGACCAGCGCGAGCGCCTGGCCCGCATACCGCAGCGCCATCTGCTGGGCGACGCCGACCGCGTCATACCGCGCGTGCTACTCGATGATTACCGGCGGGCGCTAGGGCAGGCTGATTGCCTGGAGACTGCCATCTTGCCGGGTGTCGGTCATGCCGAGGGCTGGCCACAGGCTTGGGCAGCCTGGCGTGAGCAACCTTTGAGCTGCGTGCCCTAGAGCGCAGACGCTCAGGTCAGATATCCGCCCATTGGCGCATCAGGTTGTGGTACACGCCGGTAAGTTGCAGCACGCTGGAATGGTCATTGCCCAGCTCCCGCGAGAGCTGCTGAACACTCTGATCCAGCTCAAACAGCAAGCGCCGCTGCTCGGCATCGCGCACCATGCTCTGCAACCAGAAAAACGCACACAAGCGTGTGCCCCGCGTCACCGGGCAGACCTGATGCAGGCTGGTCGAGGGATAAAGCAGCAAGTCACCAGCTGCCAGTTTGATGCTGTGGGTAGCCAGACTGGCGACGATTTCCAACTCACCGCCCTCGTACTCGTCAGGCCCGCTGAGAAACAACGTGGCCGATAGATCCGAGCGCAACATCTCGCCGCCGGCCAGCCGCTGCACCGCATTGTCCACATGCAGACCGTAAGCTTGCCCAACTTGGTGGCAATTGAAGCGTGGCGGCAGCACTCGCCGTGGCAGCGCGGCAGACATAAACAGCGCGTTACTTTCCAGCGCCGCCAGCATCATCTGCCCGATCTGCTGCGCCTCGGCACTGCCCACTGGCAGTTGCAGGTTGTTCTTGACCAACGCCGACAGCGGCCCAGCGGTTTGCCGACCGTCCATCCACTGCGCGCGCTGCAACAGTTCACGGCACTCAGTCACCTGTTGCGGGTTCAGCACCCGGGGAATATGCATCATGGGGGTTTATCTCTCTACTCTCCGCACGCCGGAGGGGTATCAGGGTAAGTAAATGCGAAACTTACCGCCACCGAGTGGCCACCATTAGCCAGTTCAATGTGCCCACAGTGTTCGCCACGGCAATGCAGGCCAGCAATACGCGCCGAGAAGTACAGGCCAAGGCCAGTACTGCCAGTGCTCTGGTTGAGTCCCAGAACACACCCGCTGCCAGCTTCTCAACGTTGGGCCAGATCCAAGTCCAGCAGATTGAGCAGGAAGCGCGCGAAGTAGCTCAGGTCCTGCTCCATAGCCTGCCGCGCGGCCTTGGCGTCACCGGCTTCGATGGCGGCAAAAGCATCCTCGTGGAAGTCGTTGAGGCGCAGCGACAGATCGGCGTCAGTAAAAAGCCGATTGAAGAACGGCCCAACCTGCAACCACAACGACTCGATTGAGCGCAGCAATACCGGGTTGCCGCAGGCGCTGTAGAGGTGCAGGTGAAACTGGCTGTTGGCATCCAGATAGGCCTGCACCTGGCGCTGCTCGATGGCCTGGTCCATGCGCACCACGCAATCACGCAACTCGGCCAGGTCGGCCGGGGTCAGGCGCGGGGTGGCCAATTCCACGGCGAGGCCTTCGAGGCCCAAGCGCACCTGAAAGATATTCTGGTAACGCTCACGGGTCATCGGCGGTACGCGCACCGAGCGCTGCGGCTCGCCCTCCAGTGCGCCTTCCGCGACCAGGCGCTGCAGAGCGGCGCGCACCGGCATCGGGCTGGTGCCCCATTCGGCCGCCAGATCACGAATTTTCAAACGCTCGCCGGGCTGGAAGCGCCCCGCCAGCAGGCTTTCACGAATACGTTGATAGAGCTGGTCCTGCAGGTTATCGGCCATATTCGTTCAGCCCCGTAGCGGTGGTGCGGGGAGTTGGGCGAGGGTAAGTGAACAGTTATGCATGGGGTTCTCCAAAATAGGTACGAGCATCTGAGCGCGCGAGCTAGAAGCTGGCAAGGCGCTACGTTAGTAACAGCCTCCGGCTGGTCAAAGCGGCGAGGACGCGGACTGGGCTCGCACACGAGTTTACGAGTTGTAAATGAGCAGTACTCGTTTCACTCGCCCTTCGGTCGCGCTAAAGCGCGTTAACCGCAAGCGGCTTTCCGATCCGCTTTTCAACACAGCCAGATCGACGCGCAGCCGTTCAGCAGGGGGCTTTGTTCTCGATCAGGCAGTTACCGCCGTCCACCACGATGACCTCGCCGGTGATATAGCTGGCCTCCGGCGAAGCCAAAAAGGCCACGGCGGCAGCGACTTCTTCTGGCCGGCCAGCACGGCGCATCGGCGTGTACTCTGCCGCGTGGCGCTCCTCCTCGGTGCTCGAGCCGGTGGCGATCCAGCCCGGTGCCACGCTGTTGACCGTAATACCCTGCTTGGCCACTTCCAGCGCCAGTCCCATGCTCAGGCCGAGCATGCCGGCCTTGGCTGCGCTGTAAGCCGCCTCGCCAGGGTTGCTGCCACGGGTGCCGGTGGTCGAGCTGATATTGACGATGCGCCCGTAGCCGCGCGCACGCATGCCCGGCAGCACCGCACGGGTCAGCAGAAAAGCCGTGCCGAGGTTGCGCGCGATGGACAGGTTCCAGGTCGCCAGGTCCATGTCCGCCAGCTCGGCAAACGGCTCGGGGCTGCCTTGCATGGCCATGCCGGCGTTGTTTACCAGAATGTCGATCTGCCCCCACTGCGCCTGAGCCCACTCGACCAGCTCGGCCACTTGCTGCTCATCAGTCAGGTCAGCTGCGCGGCCACGTGCTTGAATACCTTCAGCGCACAACTCGGCGACCCGTTGCTCGACCCGCGCACTGCTGGCAGTCAGCAACACCCGCGCACCGGCACGGCCCAGACGCCGGGCGATGGCCAGGCCGATTCCCGATTCACTGCCCGCGCCGCTGATCAGCGCGACCTGCTGTTGAAGGACCATTTCGCAACATCCTGTGATCACAAATATGACGACAATCTAGCAATAAAGCCGAATTAAACCAACGCTTGAGTTTTATGTGATCACAAAATAGGATGTGCAGATATTCGAACGAGGTGTTCAACATGACTGCCAGCGGTATCAGCCCATCCGCCGTAGCAACCTTCGCCAGCCGTGAGCGCGAGCGTTTTATTGCGCGTAACCCTAAATCCGTGGCCTTGGCCGAACGCGCGCGCAACTCGCTGTATGGCGGCGTACCGATGCATTGGATGGCCGACTGGTCGACACCGGTGCCACTGTTCGTCGAGCGGGCCAAGGGCGCGCGTTTCTATGACGTCGACGGCCACGAATACATCGACTTCTGTCTGGGGGACACCGGCACCATGTTTGGCCACTCGCCGGCCCCGATCGCCAAGGCCATCGCCGAGCAAGGCAACAACGGCCTGACCACCATGCTCCCAGGCGAGGACGCGGTGGTCTGCGGTGAACTGCTGGCCGCACGCTTCGGCCTGCCGTTCTGGCAGGTCACGGCCACTGCCACCGACTCCAACCGCTACGTGCTGCGCTGGGCCCGCGCGATCACCCAGCGCAAAACCCTGCTGGTGTTCGACGGCTGCTACCACGGCACGGTGGACGACGTGATGGTGCGCTGCATCGATGGCGAAACCGTGCCGCGTTCCGGCCTGCTCGGCCAAGCCTACGACCTGACTCAGCACAGCCGCTCGATCCCGTTCAACGATGTCGCCGCACTGGAAGCCGCACTGGCCCAAGGCGATGTCTGCGCCCTGCTCTGCGAGCCGGCGATGACTAATATCGGCATGGTCCTGCCCGAGCCGGGCTTTATGCAGCAATGCCGCGAGCTGACCCAGAAATACGGCGCGCTGTTGATCATCGACGAGACCCACACCATCTCCACCGATATGGGTGGCTGTACCAAACTGTGGAACCTCGACCCAGACTTCTTCGTGGTCGGCAAACCGATTGCCGGCGGCGTGCCGTGCGGCATTTTCGGCTGCAGTGCGGCGATGGCCGAGGCCATGACCGCCGCAAGCAAACGCGCCAGCGAAAACAGCCACGGTCATGGCCATAGCGGCATGGGCACCACGCTGTCCGCCAACGCCTTGGCCATGCACTGCATGCGCGCCAACCTGGAACAGGTGATGACCCAGGCCGCCTACGACCACATGCTGCCGCTGGCCAAGCGCCTGGCCGATGGCTTCCGTAGCCTGATCGACAAGCACGACCTCAAGTGGTCGGTGACCGAGCTGGGCGCACGTAGCGAATTCCAGTTCTGCCCGGTGTCGCCAAAGACTGGCGCCCAGGCCGAGGCGGCGTTCCACGACGAGCTGCAAATGGCCCTGCACCTGTACCTGATCAACCGCGGCATCCTGATCACCCCGTTCCACAACATGACCCTGTGCTGCCCAAGCACCACGGCGGACGATGTGGATCAGCTGATCGGCATGCTCGATCAGGCCCTTATTGAGCTGCTGGCCATCCCCGGCGCCCGCAAGTAATTCGTAGGGTGGATCGGGGCGCGTAGCTGACGCTGTTTTCATCCACCAACAGGCCGCACCGATAACCGATCCCCACGGTGGATGGATAAAGCGTCATCCACCCTACAGAGACAACCACCATGCAAATCGCCGATATTCAGGAAGTACATGACTTCCTCGCCGCCCACCCCGAGGTGCGCCTGATTGAAATGATGCTGATCGACGCCAACGGCATCCCGCGCGGCAAACTACTGCACCGCGACGAGCTGCTGGCCATCTACGAGAACGGCCGGCCGCTGCCCAGCTCGATCCTGGCGCTGACCATCCAGGGCGAGGACGTGGAAGAAAGCGGCCTGGTCTGGGAGGTCGCCGACGCCGACTGCTGGACTTACCCGCTACCCGGCAGCCTGACCCTGCAACCCTGGCGCAGCACACCGACCGGCCAGTTGCAGGTGAGCATGCATCCAACGCAAGGAATGCCGGCAGCCCCAGCCGATCCGCGTCACGTACTGGTGCGCGCCATCGACCGGCTCAAGGCCGACGGCTACCACCCGGTAATGGCGGTGGAGCTGGAGTTCTACCTGCTGGATAAACAACGCGACGCCAACGGCCGCCCGCAGCCGGCACTGCAGAGCAACGGCGTGCGCCCGCAGGCGCCGCAGGTGTACGGCGTGTACGAGCTGGAGCAGCTGCAACCGTTCCTCGACGACCTTTACACCGCCTGCGAAGTACAGGGCCTACCGGTGCGCACAGCGATTTCCGAGTACGCCCCCGGCCAGGTCGAGCTGACCCTGGAACACCGCTTCGACGCACTGCAAGCCATCGATGAAGGCGTGCGCTATAAGCGCCTGGTCAAGGGCGTAGCCAACAAGCACGGGCTGCAGGCCTGCTTTATGGCCAAACCGTTTGGCGATCAGGCTGGCAGCGGTATGCATATGCATGTGAGTTTGGCGGATGAAAACGGCAACAACCTGATGGCCTGCGAGCTTTCTGACCTCGAAGGCAGACACGGCACGCTCTTGAGGCACGCCATCGGCGGCATGATGGCCACGCTGAATGACACCCTGGCGATCTTCTGCCCCAACGCCAACTCCTACCGCCGCTTCCAGGCCAACAGCTACGCGCCACTGGCCAAGAGCTGGGGTGTGAACAACCGCACCGTATCGTTCCGTGTGCCGGGCGGCCCGGCCAAGAGCCGGCATGTCGAGCACCGTATCTGCGGTGCCGATGCCAACCCCTATCTCGCGGCGGCGGCGATCCTGTCCGGTATCCATCATGGGATTAAGAACCAGATCGATCCGGGCGAGGAAATCATCGGCAACGGCTACGAGCAAGCCCGCGAAACCCTGCCCACCGACTGGCTGACCGCCCTGCGCGCGCTGGAGAACTCCAGCTGGGCCAAAGAAGCGCTGGGCGAGGACTTCCTCAAGGTGTTCCTGGCGATCAAGTGGGCCGAATTCCGTCAATTTATGGGAGAAGTGGGCGAACAGGACTGGCGCTGGTACCTGACCCACGCCTGACGCGACGGTGTGTAACAGCTAAGCTGTACAAAAAACGCACACTGGTGGAGTGGCCCATGCGCTTCTGCTTTATCCTGGCCTGCTGGCTGTACAGCACACTCGCAACAGCGGAACCGCTGCGCGTGGGCTTGGAAAATCACGATTACTACCCCTACTACAGCGCCGTAGAAGGTCAGGATTTCGATGGTTACTGCATCGCTCTGCTGCGAGCCTTTGCCACGCGCGAAGGCCTTGAGCTGGAGCTGCGCCCGCAACCGGTCAACCGCCTGTATCGCAATATGCTCAGCGGACAAAACCTCGACCTGCTGTTCCCCGACAACCCGGCCTGGGCCCGTCACGCCCGCGATGGCCAGACGCTGTACTACAGCCAGCCGGTGGTCCAGATTGTCGACGCCACCCTGGTGCGCGCTGAACGACTCGGCCGAGGGCTGCCCGCGGTCAAACGCCTGGGCATTGTCCGTGGCTTTACCGCCGAAGCCTGGCAGCCCGTGCTGGCCAAAAACGGCGTCGAGCTGGTGGAGGTTCAGGACATCCACAGCCTGCTCCGCATGCTGGAGCGCGACCGCCTGGATGCCATCTACGCCAACCCGCAAGTGGTACTGCACCAGCTACGCCAGTTGGGCCTCGACCCCGCTCAGGTGCAGCTCGACCCGCAGCTACCGCAGGTCAACACCAGCTTTCACCTGAGCAGCTACAAACATCCCGAACTGATCAAGCGCTTTGACCGCTTTCTGCTCGAAGAAGCTGCGCAATTAAGCCAGCTGCGCCAACGGTTCAACCTGCCGCAGAGCAGCGCCAGACTGCCTTAAACGCAGCCAACAGCAGGCGCCAACTGTTATGGTTGGCCTACTTCCCCGTACAGAGCCTGTTATGGAACCCGGAAACGCCCAGCTAACGATGACCGTACTGATGACCCCGGACATGGCTAACTTCTCCGGCAATGTGCACGGTGGCACCCTGCTTAAATACCTAGACGAAGTCGCCTACGCCTGCGCCAGCCGCTATGCCGGCTGCTACGTGGTGACCCTGTCGGTCGACCAAGTGGTATTCCTCAAGCCCATCCACGTTGGCGAACTGGTGACCTTTCTCGCCTCGATTAATTATGCGGGGCGCACCTCAATGGAGGTCGGCATCAAAGTCATTACGGAGAACATTCGCGAACGCTCGGTGCGTCACACCAACAGCTGCTTCTTCACCATGGTGGCGGTGGATGAACAGGGAAAGCCTGTACCCATTCCCACCCTGGAGCCGGCCACCGCCGACGCCGAACGCCGCCAGCGCCAGGCCCTGCAGCGCCGGCAGATCCGCCACGAATTGCAGCAGCGCTACCAGGCCTTGAACAAAGAAAAAAGCTGAGCGTGCAGACAAGTACATACAGCATCAGCATCAGCATCAGCATCAGCATCGGCCTGACCTGCGCCCGCCCCGGCGACAGGCTGCAACAACTGTTGCGGCGGGCGGATACCCATCTGTACGGAGCCAAAACGCAGGGGCATAACCGTATTCGCCTAGATAGTTGAGGCGCTAAAGTGGCTGGTTAGCGGGTAGACAACGTACCTGCTTAGAGTCCGGCAGCGGGCCGTTAAAGCACATACGCTGATGCTTATCATCCCAAACCGGCTGCTCGTAGGGTTGGTAGGGATTACCGCCCACCTGTGCAGGTCGCCCTAGGCGATTGAACAATACAAGCTTGGCGTCTAAGTCATGCAGCCGGGCCAGATAAGGCCTGAAGTCAGGGATCGCTACACCAACCAGAATCCGTCCAACAGGGTTACGCACGCGCCGCCAAGTCGAAACGACAGAGGGCGCCGGCTCACTCAAAACCCCGACAAAAGCCTCTGCCTTCAAAAGTGACTCACTGGCCAAACGGGCATAGGCGGGCAAGCTGTCATTGATACTCATCTGTGGTTTGTAGACCCACTGCAGGCGCCAAGCACTGACACCCAGCTCCTGCTCGAGATTCGCCTGATATCTATGCTCCGTTAGACCAGTTGCCACCATGGCGAACTCACGTTGCATGGCCCGTAACAACGAGCGCTCGTCACGGCTCAGAGGCTGTTGAATGTCCGGCTGAGGAATCAGCCCAGCTTGATACAGCACCGCTAACGCATCCAGGTTCTGCGCGACGAGCGTTACGGTGGCCATTTTCATGATCAGGTTATCGGCATTCGACAGCCACACACGCAACAGGCGAACATCCTCCTGCAGCAACGCCAGAGCATCTTCACCTTGACCCTCTTCAGCCAGTTGCAGCGCCTGCAACGAACGCAATCGATTGCCCCACAGCACCGCTGCATAGTTGGGTATCGGCTCATCCAGGCCAAGCTTTGCCACAGTATGCGGCGCATCAAGCATCAACAACTGCTGATAGCGTTGCAGCAGTTCGCGGTGCTGGCTGAGCAATGCTTGCCGTTCTGCAGGCTCATGCCTCAACCCTTGCAAGCAACCCTGCGCACCGAGCACGCACAACGCGTCCCCCGGCATCGCCAGTGGCGACACGTCTGTGCGGGGATGCGCCTCCTGACTATGCAACCGCTGGTGATAGCGCGCCACACGCTTATGACCTTCTATCTGCGGGTCGCGGCCAGCAGGCGCATCCATTCCCATAAGCTGGTAATAGGCGGGACTTTCACCCAGATTGGCAGCCGCCTGCTCAAGCCAAACCTTAGCCAGCGGACTCAACGCTTCATCTCGTGACCACAACCAGCCAACAGTAATCAACAACGTCAGGCCAGCCAGCGCCGAAACAGCCCACTTGTTCATATACAGCGTCCTGCTCCACGAATAGCTTCAGGGTCACTCGTGACCGATATAGAACAGCAGCTCGCGACGCTGCGGATGATCCTTCAGCCAGCTGCGAATATCGTCCGCGCGGGCAATGGCTTCATCCCCAACCAGCCGAGCGAAGCGTTGCCGGCGTGCTTCCTCGGAGGCTTGCTGGCGCACCTTGCGCTGCCAGGCTTCGGTGAAAATGCTCGGCATCTTGTGGCTGAGCTCCAGCGCCTTGAGCAGCTGCCACTCGCCATTATCCAGCCAGGCTTCATCGCAGCTGCCGCACAGATCCAGACGGTTACTGTGGGTGCCGCTGATCTGGAATTTACTCATCAGCTTGGCGCATTTCGGGCAGCTCAGCGCCTGCTGGCTTTCGCTGGCAGGCACCGCTTCAACCTGTGGCTGCGGTTCATCATTCTGCGGCTGGCGCTCTGCCCAGTCGCGGTAGTACAGCAGGGCCACCAAGGCGCCAGAACACTGTGGGCAGCCGTGGGCCAGCAAGCCGTCATCCAGTTTGGTTGGTTGCAACGTGGTGGTACGGCAGGCAGGACACTGCATGGGAATTCCTTTTCGAATTGGCGTGCGCGGACGCTAAAGCAACTGCTTAACGGCGACAAGCCCAGCACCAAGAACTGTGCGGCAATCGGTTAAGCTCTGCACTCTGCCGCCGGAGCCGCCATGATCGACCTCTTCGATGTATTTCTGCTGATGCTGTTCGCCACCGCCTGCGCCTGGCTGTGGCATGCCCATGGCTTGCGTGAACACGCACTTGGTTTGGTGAAACAACACTGCGCCAAATCCGACATCGAGTTGCTTGATGAAAATGTCGCCCTGCGTCGGCTCGCCCTCCTGCCCGATGCACGCGGGCGCAAGCGACTGGCGCGGGTGTATGGCTTCGAGTTCACGGTCACCGGCGAGCAGCGACATATCGGCAGCATCACCCTGTTTGGTAAACAGCTGGGGCGCATCGAGCTGGCCCCGCATCCCTTTCGCGAGCCGCCAGCGCCCAGCGCTCAGGTGATTGAGATGCAACAGTGGCGCAGTCAGCGCCAGGATTCGGATAACAGCACGCAGCATTAAGGCAGGCTAGTCGCCGTCGGGGTGAGCCAGAAACGCCACGATCTGCTGCCACTCGACGCGACATCCGTAGGTCATCGCCCGGCGCAGCAGGCGGCATTTCAAGCGGTGCCAGCGCCCAGCCAACTGATTGCGCCGGCAACCGGCAAACAGCCATTGCGGCTCGAAACCGTCCCACACCCCGGCGACCGCCCAGTGGTTAAGCCAGACCTGCGGCGCCACCTCATAGCCGTAGATATGCTGCAACTCATCCAGGCGCAGACCACTGGCGCGCAGCCGCGTGGCGATATGTCGGAGCGCCGACTGATCCAGCTCCGTGTCCAGCCACAGCTCGGAGAGAGCCAGCCAGACATCCTCACGGCAAGTCATCGGGCTTAGTCGCGCTGCAATAGAAAGTGCGTCACACGCGCGGCGCTGTCGGCCGGCTGCTCTTGCATAAAGCAGTGCCCGCCCGGCACCACATGGGCGCTGACCTGGGCATTGCTGGCACACCAGCGCGCCACCGACCTGGCAACAAAGGGGTAGCTGCGCTGGCCGTAAAGCACCTGAGTCGGCGTCGTCACCTTGGCCAGCGACGGCCATAGGCGCTTTGGAAAGGAGCTAAAGATGTCGGCCTCGCGGCTCGGCCGGCAACGCAGCTCGGCGCCCTTGTCGCTGTCTTTCAGCGCGTGCTGGATATAGGCGGCAAAGGCTTCTTCGGTCCAGCCGCGGAACATCCCACGGCCATGCAGTGCCGCGTGGGCGGCGGCGCGATCCGGCCAGATGCTGCGGCGCTTGAGTGCCTTGCTGGCCAAGGTTGTGCGCCGGCTCAAGCCGACCACATCGGACAGCGCCATCACTCCAATCATCGCTGGGCTGAACAGCACCGGATCAAGCAATACCGCACGCTGGAACAGCTGCGGTTGTTGGGCCAACATCAGGCTGGTCAGGACCCCGCCAAAGCTGTGGCCCAGTGCATACACCGGTGCATCGGCAAAGCGCTCACGACCCGCGGCAAATGCCTCCAACGCTAGCTCGGCACTGCGATTCCAGCCATGGAAACGCCCGCCATGATCACTCTCGCCGTGGCCCTGCACATCGCACAGCCACAGATCGAAGTCCTCGGCCAACAGCGCCAGCATCGGCGTATACACCCGCCCGCAATAGCCATTGCCATGCAGAAAATGCAGCACAGGCTTGCCCGAAGGCGGTGAATGCCAGCCACGCAGGGTAAAACCGGCGCTGCTGTCGTGGGACCAGGGTTGAAGGTGCATGAGCGTGCCTTGGTGATCGTATTCAGGTGGTGATTATCCGTATCGCCAGAGGACTCGTCAGTTCTATCTGACTCCGGCATGCTGGCCGTAGACCTATCAGGGAGGACGTCAGGGTGTTTGTTTTACTGGAATCCAGCCATGCAGGCTTTATCGAGCACCTGCAAGAACAACTCAGCAGTGCCGGCATCAACTGCCATGTGCTTGCCATGGGACGCGCCGCAGACGGCGAACTGCACTTTGCTATTCGCCTGCCGCTTTACAGTCACATGAGCCACGCTCGGCACCTGCTGTACCGCGACAGAATATTTGCCCTGCGTATCGACCCAGCGTTCCGCCAAGAGTGGCATGCACTGCGCGAAGCACCCAAACAGCAGGCGTTGCAGTGGGTCACCTCATCCCTGGCTCTGCGTATCAGCGCCGTGGCTGTGATGATTCTGCTGTTCGGCAGCCTGGCCGAAATACTCTGGCGCTAGTACACAGGCGGCAAACCCGATCTGCAACACCGGCACATCCTGCGCCTCGCTGAAAATCAGCTCCAGCCGCGAGTCCTTGCGCCATTCGCTGTTCTGCCAATGCAGCGCCTGGCCATCTAGAGCGTTGGCCGACAGCCAGCCGGCGTTGGTGTGCAGCACCAGCTTGGCGCGGCGCCAGGGCAAGGTGTTGAGCCACTGTTGTACGCGCATCAGCTCGAACTGCTGGCTCGGGTGCCAGCGCCAGCCGATGCTCCAGCCTTCGGCCTGTTGCTGAATCTGACAGATCGGCTCGCTCGGGCTGCGCCACAGTTGGGGCAAGGGCGCAGCGGCCGTGGGCAGGTTATCTGGCGTAGCGTCGCTATCGGCCTGGGCGCTAAACCCAGGCAGCTGTGCCAGCGGCAACGCGCCCTGACGGGTCCAGTAAATCGGTCGATCCGCCAGCTGCGCCTGAATGCGCGCCTTGCTCGCATCATCCAGCCCTTCGGCCTTGTTCAGCAGCACCAGCCCGGCACGGTTAAGCGTCGCCTGTTGACTCTCCGGCAGCGCAACACCTGCGGCCAAGGCTTGAGCGTCCAGCACCAGCAAAGGCTCCTGCACCGCCAGCACGCCAGCCCAAGGCGCTTCGCGCAGCTGTTCCAGCAGTTGCAGAGGATGGCCAAGGCCGGATGGCTCGATCAGCAGCCGCTGCGGTTTGGCCTGGCGCAATAAGCGGCTCAGGCCGACCTGGAACGGCACGCCGTTAACGCAGCACAAACAACCGCCCGCCACTTCGCCCAAGGCAACACCATCGTCATCGCTTGTTAGCAGCGCGGCGTCCAGACCAATCAAACCGAACTCATTAATCAGCACCGCCCAGCGTTCATGCACCGGACGCTGCGCCAGCAGATTACGGATCAGGCTGGTCTTGCCGGCGCCGAGCGGCCCGGCAATTACATGGGTGGGGATATTCTTCAGCACGATCGGCGCCTACCACTGTCCATCAAAAATAAGGTTCTACTGCGGTCATTCTAACGGCGGGATGCGGCCCTACGCAGACTGAATAAAAACAGCGTGCTAGAGTCGCCGGCATATTTTCAGAGGGTCAATTGATGCGCGTTTTTCTGCTGCTAAGCCTGTTCACATTGTCCGGCCTGGCCTGGGGTGAAGCCTGTGTGGTGCATAGCAAGGCCGAGCGCTTGGATGTGAAGGTGTGCCAGCAAAACCGCAGCATCCCTCCGAACCTGTTCCGCACCGGCTTCTGCCAGCCGCAGCTGAAAGGGCAGAAGGTCGCAGTGGAATTTGTCGAGCAGTGCCCAATGGGCTCCTTCGGCGTATGCCGCAACTCAACGGTCGGCGGTACGCCCTATAAACAGGATGTGCATTATTACGGCGTGGCCAGCGACGCCACCTACCTCAAGCCCTTCTGCGAGCAGCAGAGCAAGGGTGTATGGATGGCACGCTAGCAGGCCGTTGAAAAACGTTAGCGAGGCAGCCAGTGCAAGGCAAAAACAGGCAAAAAAGCGGAGTTTACGAGCTGTAAATGAGCATTTTGAGACGCCGTGTCCCGGCCTGTTTTTAACGCCGCAATGGCAACGTAGGTAGTTTTTTAACAGCCTTCTAGCCGTCATCAAAGCGTAACCCTGTCTATGTTCTAGTGGCCTTGGGTACCTCACCCCTGCATGCCGGGTCACGCGCCGGTGTGCTTTTCTGGTGCTTAAGGCTGCTTTCTCCGCAGCCTATTTTTTTTGCCTAAAAATCAGGACAGCCAATCCAGGGTCAAAAGCAGGCGCCGCTCACCGGCCGGTGGTTGCGGCGAGCGGTGAATCAGCCCGCCGCCCTCGTTGCCGATCCATTTCTCGCCTTTGGCCAGCAGCACATGGCCAGTCTCTGCACGTTCGATCAGCGCAGCATCGCTGGGCTCGGCAGCCGGATCACCAAGACGACGACGCGCCATCACGCCTTCCTCCAGCCACTCGCTGCCAATCCCCGCATAGCTGGTAATCAGCCGCACCGGCACATGGTCGACGTGAAAACGCGGGCACATGGCCTTGTCGAGAATACGCAGGCGCAGGCCGATGCGTTTGGCGTCGAACAGGCAGGCAAACGCGCCGACCAGCCAGCTCAGGTCCTGCAGAAAGGCCGCCTGGCCCGGCAGATCGCTGTAACCATCGACCAGGCCACTGAGGTTCGGCGTGCTCGCCGGGTTGGCCAGCTCGAGCACGATGGATTGCCCCAGCGGCTCGCCCTGAGCCAGCAATGCGCTGGCGAAATCGCTGATCTGCGCCGGCAACTGGCGCTGCCAGACGGCCAGGTTGACCTCATCACGCAGCACCTCGCCAAGCACGTCGATCTGCTCGCTGCTGACCTGCTGCAATGGCTGCCTCAGAACAGGTGCAAGCATCAGGCAGCCTCCTCATGCCAGGGGCCGAACGGGTCGGGCAGCGTCAGCCAGGCATCTACACCAAGGGCCATTTCCGCATCGGTCAGCAGGCAGGCGTCCAGCTCTGCAGTCAGTTGGGCGAAGTCGATGTTCTGGCCGATAAACACCAGCTCCTGGCGGCAGTCGCCGGTCTGTGCCTCCCAGTTTTTCATAATGGCCTGCAGCCCCTCTTCGTCCGTCGGCCATTGCGCCTTGGGCACAAAGCGCCACCAGCGCCCGGCAAAGCCATAACGCATCAGGCCACCGGCCTGGGACCAGCTGCCGGCCTCCTGGTACTTGCTGGCCAGCCAGAAGAAGCCCTTGCTGCGCAGCAGGCGGCCGTTGGTCCATTCACGGTTGATAAAGTTGAAGAAACGCTCGGGATGCAGCGGCTTGCGCGCGCGGTAAGCCGTGGACGCAATGCCGTATTCCTCGGTTTCCGGGATGTGTTCGCCGCGTAGCTCCTTAAGCCAGCCGGGTGCCTGGGCGGCGCGCTCGAAATCGAAACGGCCGGTGTTAAGGATCTTCTCCAGCGGCACCGCGCCCATGGCCATCGGCACAATTTCGGCGTGGGTGTTAAGGCCCTTGAGGATGGCCATCAGCTCTTCACGCTCGTGGCTGCTGATCAGGTCGATCTTGCTGATCAGCAGTACATCGGCGAATTCCACCTGCTCAATCAGCAGGTCGGTGATTGAGCGCTCGTCCTCCTCGCCCAGGGTTTCGCCACGGCTGGCCAGGCTTTCGGCCTCGTGGAAATCGCGTAGGAAATTCACCCCATCGACCACCGTCACCATGCAGTCCAGGCGCGCCACATCGGCCAGGCTCTGGCCGTCTTCACCGCGGAAGGTAAAGGTCTCGGCCACCGGCAGCGGTTCGGAAATCCCGGTGGATTCGATCAGCAGGTAATCGAAGTGGCCATCGCGGGCCAGGCGACCAACTTCTTCCAGCAGATCTTCGCGCAGGGTGCAGCAGATGCAGCCGTTGCTCATCTCCACGAGTTTTTCTTCGGCGCGGTTCAGGCTGACATCACGCTGAACTTCGCTGCCATCGATATTGATCTCGCTCATATCGTTGACGATTACCGCCACCTTCAGTCCCTGACGGTTTTTCAGGATGGCGTTGAGCAGGGTGCTTTTACCGGCACCGAGAAAGCCGGACAGCACGGTTACGGGAAGGCGTTTGGTCATGGTTTCAGGCTCCATCAAAATTCTGCGTGGCGCAGGTGCTTTTCGCGTTGTTCCTGGCGCTCTTTGGCTTCGATACAAAGGCTCGCGGTGGGCCGCAGCAGCAGACGCTTGAGGCCGATTGGCTCACCGGTCTCAGCGCACCAGCCGTACTCACCACGGGCCAGGCGGTCGAGGGATTCGTCGATCTTGTCGAGCAGCTTCTTTTCCCGCTCCAGCAGGCGCAGCTGCCACTGGCGCTGCTCTTCGGCGCTACCAATGTCAGCGGGGTCGCTGCTGGTTTCCCGCTCGCGCAGGCCTTCAAACTCTTCGGCAATCCGCGTTTGCAGTTCGCCGCGCTGGTTGAGCAGCAGCGTGCGGAAGAACTGCTGCTGCGCGGCGTTCATGTAGTCATCCGCCGGCTGGGCGAGCAGCTCGGCGTGGGTGAGCGGTGTTTCGATCATCGTCAGGATTCGCTGGCTTTGTAATTTACTTGTTATAACATAACATTTAAACCCACAGCCAAGCGGCAGATTTCTGATGAACGCACTGACCTTGCCGGACATAGCCGCGCAAACGCCTGCCCATGCACAGGCTCTGGACTGGGTCGGCATGCAGGAAATAGCGCTGCCGATCAACCTGGCCGGGCAACGCATCAATGCCCGCGCCGACGTCGGGGTCAGCCTGGATGATGGCAATGCCCGCGGCATTCATATGTCGCGCCTGTACCTGGCGTTGAATGCGCTGGAGCACCATGCACTGCGCCCGGCGACGCTGCGGCAGTTGCTGGGTGAGTTTCTCGATAGTCATCAGGACCTGTCGCAGCAGGCGTCCATCGCCTTGCGCGGCGAGGCCTTGCTCAGCCGTCCGGCGCTGGTCAGCCCCCTCGCCGGATGGAAGGCCTATCCCTTCGAAGTGCTTGCACGCCAGGATTCATGGGGGTTTCACGTGGAACTGCAGGTAGAAGTTGCCTACTCCTCGACCTGCCCCTGCTCCGCCGCACTGGCGCGCCAGGTGATCCAGCAACGCTTTATCGAGGACTTCGCCAACCAGCCGCTGGATCACGCGCAACTGCTGGCCTGGCTCGGTTCGCCCCACGGCATTGCCGCCACGCCGCACAGCCAGCGCAGCTACGCCCCCCTGCAAGTCCGCCTGCAGGCGCAGGCCGCTGAATTGCCGCTGGTTGAGCTGATTGATTGCCGCCGAACAGGCCCTCGGCACCGCCGTGCAAACCGCCGTAAAGCGCGCCGATGAACAGGCCTTTGCCCTGGCCAACGGACAGAACCTGATGTTCTGCGAAGACGCCGCCCGCCGTCTGCACAGCGCTCTGCTGCTACAGCCCGAGCTAAGCGCCTTCCAGCTGCGCGTGGTACATGCCGAAAGCCTGCACGCCCACGATGCGGTGGCCGCTAGCACCTGAAACTGGCGCTGAGACGATTTACCTGACCAGCCCCCGGCGCTAACCTGCTGGGCGGCCCAGTACAGGTAATCCCGATGACAACTCCGCTGCCCACTGCGCTCAACCTGCGGGCCTACCAACCCCAGGATCTGCCTCATGTAGTCGCCCTGTTTCAGGCCTCAGTCAGCCAGCTGACCAGTCAGCACTACAACGCGACACAGCGTCAGGCCTGGGCACCGAAGGTCGCAGACCTAACGGCATGGCAAACACGTTTGGCATCAATTGAGCTACTAATTGCCGAAGATAGCCAGGTTATCGCCGGTTTTATTGGTTTTAGTCTGGATGGACATATTGACCTGCTGTACTGCGCGCCGAGCCATGCCCGCCAGGGCGTCGCCAGCGCCTTGTATGCCGCTGCCGAGGAGCGTCTGCGGGCGGTGGGTGCCCGCGAGGTTTCTACCGAGGCCAGTCTGGTGGCCCAGGCATTTTTTGCTAGCCAGGGATTTTCTGTGCAGCAGGCACAGACGGTGACGCGCGGCGCTGTTATTTTGCCGCGCATGCTGATGCGCAAAACCCTGGAGCCGCGATGAACACCCTGACGATTATCCTGCTGGTCGCCGTGGTGCTGGCCGCCTGCGCCCTGGCGCTGTGGAGCTGGCGCAACCAAATCAAACTGGAGAAGCTCGATGAGCGGATCAACCGACAGAGCGAGCTGATCGAACAGCTCGACAGCGTGCTGGAAAACCCGCAGCTCAGCGAAGCCGAGCAGCTGGCGAAAAGCGAAGCCTTGCTGGCCAAGCTGCAGGAAACGCGTAAGCCTTAGTGTCGCGACAGGGTTCAACTGTCACAAACCTGTAGGAACCGCGGGGATGCCTAATCCATGCGTGCGAATCGCGGGCATGGCCCGCTCCTACAAACCAATGGCCGGAGCGGCCTTGGCCGCGATGTTGTTGCATTGACCGTGATCGCGGGCAATAACTGGGCGTCCCCCCGCTCCTACAAAAGCGTCCGCCACCTAGCTGAACCGCGCTCTACCAGCCGCCGCCTCCCCCGCCGCCACCGCCACCGCCGGACGAACCGCCCCCGGAAGAACCACCGCCGCCGCCCGATGAACTGCTCGATGGCGGCGAGGAGGCCAGCGCCGTGGCGCTGCTCAGACCGGCAGCCAGGGCGGCGCTCATGGCCAGCGGGGTGCTGAAACTGCTGCGGCTGTGATACCAGTCGGGTTGATAGTCACGCTGCGTCGGGTCGATCAGACCATTGGCCAGCGCCTCGCTAAAGCGTGCGCTCCACTTGTCCTCCACGCCCAGGGCCATAGCGTAAGGCAGGTGTTTTTCGTACAGCGCGATACTCATCGCCGGGGCATTGCCGGCCAGGGCCAGCGCGTCGCTTTCCGCCAGTTGCAGGTAGTCGCGATAGCCTTCCAGCTGATCAAGCAAACGGCGCCCTTCGACAGATGGCGCTGGCAGCAGGTAATAGAACAGCACCACCACCAGCACATACACACAGAGCAGCAGCAAGGCCGGCACCGACGCCGCGTCGCTGAGCATCCACAGGCCAATCGGCACCGGCCAGACAAACATCAAACCCGCCAGGCCCAGGCCGATCTGCTTGCCAAAACTGGGCTGATGCCAGGCCATATACAAGACAAACAGTGAGGGCACGCCAAAGCCCAGGGTAAACATCACCCCGGCCAAGCCGGTGGCTATATCGTCCTCACCCTGCGCCCCGGCAAACACCATCAGCAGGCACGCGACCAACGCCCAAACCAGACCCCAGGCCCAGATGCCACGGTTGTTGCTGAACCAGGCCTTGCCTTGGATTTGCAGCTGAGTGGTCAGCCCGGCTACGGCATCGGCCAGGCGCGGCTCGTAATCACTGCCAATCTCCAGAGCGATGCCTTCCTTGTTGGCCGGGAACAGGCGCTTGCGCAGGTCGCGATCACCCTCGCTGAAGTCATCCCGCTCACCCGTGCCACGGGCCAGGGTAAAGCCGCCGCCGCGCGGCTTGTCTTCGATATGCAGGTGCTTGCGGATCGCCATATCGGTGAGCCACACACTGAACGCCCGCGCATTCTGATAAGCGCCCTTCAAACCGCGATGCCAGAGGTAGCCGGCCTGCACCGCGCTCATGCCCTGCGGGGCTTCAAACAGCGGAATGATCAGACCTTTTTCAGGGTCGCGGCCAACCCGGTCCCAGGCGCGCAGATAAAAAATCACCAGGCCGATCAGCAGCAGTACGCCCAGGCACAGGCCGAGGTTATCCAGCAACAGAGAGCCCAGGCGCTGTGCTACACCCGGCCGCGCCACCATGCCCGCTGGCCAATCCACGGCCACCGTCAGGCCATGGTAGGCCGGCAAAGCTTGCGTGGTGGCCAGACGCAGGTAGTCGTCGCGCTGCTCAAGCACCTCGTATGCCTTGCCCTGCTCACCGCCCGCCCCGGTATAGGCGGCAAAATCACCAATCCGCGCACCCGGCGGCAAATGCACCTCGACCGAGGCCTGAAGAATCGGGAAGACCCACTGATTACCGGTGACGTTCCAATACAGCTCGTCGGTAGTGGCGTGATGCAACAGCTGGCGCTCAACCCGATAACGCAGCTCGTATTGATAGCGCCCCGGTTGCAGCAGGTGGTCCGCCGAACCGAGGTAATAGCGCACCCAGCTGCCGTTCTGTTCGACACGCGCCCGCTCCGCCTGGCCATCGCGGCTCACTCCAAGCAGGGTTATCGGGCTGCTTTGCAACAAGCCCAGGGGCAAGCTGTAACTGACCGGCAGATCACGGTAGATACCGCGCTTGATCTGCTCACCCTCGGCCTGCACGGTAATCCGCTCGGTCACCAGCAGGTTGCCGTCCGGCTGCACCTGCAAGGTCACGGCAAAGTCTTCAATCACCTCGGCTGCGGCAGCCCACAGCGGCAGCAGGCAAAGGCTCAACAGGGCAAAACGCAGCACTCGCAGCATGTCAAAACTCCATTTTTGGCGACTGAGCGTCACGCGGGTCATCCAGGCTGAAGTACTCTGCCTGGGTAAAGGCAAAGGGCCGTGCCACCAGGTTGCTCGGCACCGACTCGACCAGCACATTCAGCTCACGCACGGCGCCGTTGTAGTAACGCCGAGCCATCTGGATATGGTTCTCGACGTCGGTGATATTGCGCTGCAGGTCGAGGAACTGGCCGTCAGCTTTGAGCGCGGGGTAATCCTCGACTAGGGCAAACAGCTGGCGTAGCTGGGTGCTCAGGTGCGCCTCCACCGGGGCCCGCTCACCCAGCGGCGAATCGGCCAACTGCACCGCGCGCATACGCTCCTGTACCAGTGCCTGCAGGGTGCCCTGCTCGTAGCTCATGTACTGGCGCGCGCACTCGACCAGCGCCGGAATCAGACTGGCGCGGCGCTTGAGCTGCACGTCAATGCCGCTCCAGGCCTCGGCCACCCGCGCGCAGTTAAACACCAAGCGGTTGTAGTAATAAATCGCCAAACCCGCGAGCGCCAACAGCAGCGCCAGCACCACCCAGAATCCCGCACCTTGCATAGCCACTCCTTAAAAGCAGGTCGTTAAAACAGCTCGGTCTTAATTACAGGCTGCGAACAGCGCTAGCGGGTTTCGCACTCGCGTAGGAGCGGGCCATGCCCGCGATGTTCTTCTATTGATCTCAATCGCGGGCAAGTTGGAGCTCCGCCCAGCCGCTCCTCCAAGGACCGAGCATTACGCACTCAGCATAGCCGTGGAGATCCGACTATCTGATCATCCTCGCTGGCGCTAAGCCCTGACCGCCACACCCAGTAACGCCAGCAGGGCGGACAGCACCCGGTAATCGCCGTATCCTCTAGTGCCAGCCACTGCGAGGCACCCCATGCAGATCGAGTTACTGGAAATCCGCGATCACCTGCAGCGCTTCCCGCCCTTCGATGCGCTACCTGAAGACAGCCTCGACGCCATTGCCCGCCAAGTCGAAGTGACCTACTTCAAGGCCGGCAGCGATATCCTCCTGTATGGCGCCGCCATCCACGAGCTGCACTATGTGCGCAGTGGTGCGGTGGAAATCTACCGACGCAACGGCGAACTGTACAACCGCCTGAGCGAGGGCGATATCTTCGGCCAGGCTGGTCTGCTGCGCAGCAACAAAGTGCGCTTTCCGGCGCGGGCCTTTGAAGACAGCCTGATCTACTTTATCCCCGCCACGTTGTTCGCCCAGCTGTGCGAAGAGCACGACGGCTTTGCCGAATTCGTCGAGGCCGAAGGCCAGTCGCGGCTGAAATCCGCGGTGGAAAGCCAGGGCCAGGCCAGCGAACTGATCCAGCTCAAGGTGCGCAAGCTGATCTCGCGCACGCCGGTCTGCGTCAGCCTGGAAACGCCTGTGCAACAGGCCGCCCAGCTGATGACCGAGCAAAGCGTATCCTCACTGGTGATTGTCGACGGCGAGGCCGCCAGCGCCGCGATGGTTGGCATCCTCACTGACCGCGACCTGCGTACGCGTGTACTCGCCGCTGGGCTGGAAGGCAATACGCCGGTAAGCCAGGTGATGACACCCGAGCCGTTTACCGTACAGGCCGATGACAGCGTGTTCGACGCCATGCTGTGCATGCTGCGCCACAATATCCACCACCTGCCGGTGGTACAGCGGCGCCGGCCGATTGGCCTGATCAACCTCAGCGATATCATCCGCTACGAGTCGCAGAGCAGCCTGTACCTGGTCAACTCGATCTTCAACCAACCCAATGTCGCAGGCCTGCAAAGCCTGCTGGCGGCCCTGCGCGGCACCTTTGTGCGCATGGTCAACGAACAGGCCACCGCGCATATGGTCGGCAGCGCCATGGCCGGTATCGGCCGCGCCTTTACCCAGCGCCTGCTGGAGCTGGCCGAACAGAAACTCGGACCGCCGCCCGTGCCCTACTGCTTTATGGTCGCCGGCTCCATGGCCCGCGACGAACAGCTGCTGGTCACCGATCAGGACAACGCCCTGGTGCTTGATGACCGCTTCGACCCAGCACAGCACGACGCGTACTTCGCCGCCCTCGCCCAGTTCGTCAGCGACGGCCTGGCCGCCTGCGGCTACACCTACTGCAAGGGCGGCATCATGGCCAGCAACGCCCAGTGGCGGCAGCCGCTGAGCGTTTGGCGCGGCTACTTCAACCAGTGGATCGACAAACCCAAACCGCAAACCCTGCTGCACAGCTGCATCTTCTTTGATCTCGACGGCGTGTATGGCGAGTTCGAACTGGTGGAAAACCTCAAAGATCTGCTCGCGCAGAAGGCTAGCAGCAACCCGGCCTTCCTCGCCGCCCTGGCGCGCAACGCTCTCAACCGCACGCCGCCGCTGGGCTTCTTCCGCACCTTTGTGATGGAAACCGACGGCCAGCAGAAGAACATCATCAACCTCAAAGGTCGCGGCACCGCGCCACTCACCGACCTGATTCGCGTGCACGCCCTGGCCTGCGGCAGCAAGGCGCAGAACTCCCTGGAGCGCCTCGACGCCATCGGCAAAACCAAACTGCTGCAGCCCGAGGCCATCAGCCAGCTGCGCTACGCCCTGGAATTTCTCAGCCTGGTACGCGCCCGCCACCAGGCCATGGCCGCCGCCGATGGCGCGCAGCCGAACAACTACATCGAGCCGGAAAAAGTCTCAGCCAGTGATCGGCACAACCTCAAGGAAGCCTTTCAGGTGATTAGCAACGCGCAGAAATTCCTGCGTTTCCGTTACCCCGCGCAACCGGGCAAAAGCCTGTGACGCCGAAGCTCGCCACGCCGCTAGACTGGGCCGCACGCTTTGCCGAACTCGCCGCCAGCGCCACCGACCCACGCTTGCAAGCCTTCTACCAGGCCGGCTGTGTGGCCGCTGACACCCCGTTGGAGCAAGTGCCACTGCTGGCCCTGGACGTGGAAACCACCGGCCTGGACGCCAACCAGCACGCCATCGTCAGCCTCGGCCTGCTGCCCTTCAACCTGCAACGCATCCGCTGCGGCGCGGCGCACTACTGGGTGGTCAAACCGGCCTGCGAGCTGAGCGGCGAATCGGTGACCTTCCACCACATCACCCACTCGGATATCCGCCATGCCCCGCGTCTGGGGCAGATACTCGACGAGCTGCTGACCGCCATGGCCGGCAAGGTGATGGTGGTGCATTACCGCACCATCGAGCGCAGCTTTCTCGACCAGGCACTGCGCCAGCAATTGGGTGAGGGTTTACAGTTCCCAGTTATCGACACCATGCAGCTGGAAGCGCGCCTGTACCCCAAGCGTCAGCCGGGCTGGCTGGGCCGTTTGTTGGGCCGGCAACCGGTGTCGATTCGTTTGGCTGATAGTCGCCTGCGTTACAACCTGCCGATGTACCAGGCGCACCATGCGTTGACCGATGCGCTGGCAACCGCGGAGCTGCTGCAGGCGCAGGTGGCGACGCGGTTTGCAGTAGATACGCCGGTAGGGGAACTATGGAGTTGAGACAAACCTTCAGGAACGAAATTGGGCGACACAAACCATCACGATTGATTTGTAAGCCGACCACCTCATGTAAATAACCCAGCCCGCATGACTACTTCGAGCAAACCAAGATGAATAGTTTCGACTGGCACAGCGACACGATAACGGCCCAAACACCGATCACTACGACCTATCGAAATACGCAAAATGTTCGCCGGTTTTTAACTGACGCTTGCGGACCGAGCTTCCAATTTAATCGCGCGTTTATGGCTTGGATAAAAGACGGGTCGCCCAAAACAATGGGCGACGTGGCGACAGAATGGCTGCGGCGCCAGCAACAGTAACGACGGAATTAGCAACGTAGGACGGGTTGAACATCGCGATACCCATCAATACTCGGCTATTACATAGTCGCTCGACACGCACCCTAAGTGCTGATGTTCTGGTAGCGCCCTAGGGCAGGTCACTTGATTCGCTACGCTCACCCTTCGGGCCAGCCTGCGGCTGTTACTACGCTTCGCCCCGTTGCTTTGCTGCGCACGAGCGAACGTAATCAGAGAGCGCGCAGCTGCATCCGGATTTCGCTAAGCTGCACTTCCCTTTCTCCGGGCCTGCACTGGGAGCCGCGTACATGGGCCATCTTTAGCCCGTTATGTGGGGCCGCCCTCGGTATCTCGCCGCATCCATGCGTCTCATCCTCCTACGCAACACCTACGCTCGACCTTCCGGTGGGGAGTTGGCACGCGGCTAACCTTCAGTGGCTGACGGGAGAAAAGCCAAAACGAAACCTAGCCGGACCTGCGTTACCGGCCGCGCCATGGACAGCCTAGGCTCGAATGAACTAGCTTCTGGCTCAAACCTGCAGCATTACGCCAGCAGGCCGGGCACGCCGTCCTTCATGTCGCGTTTACCTCGAAGTACTGTCGCGTTGCTGCGAAGAAACTTCAATGTAGGCATAGGCTTAGCCGACGACTAGGAAGTTTATGCGACAAGCATTGCGACATACCTGTCGCATAATTAATAGTTATAGCCAGTAGGTAATCATGAGCAGACACAAAGCAAAGAAAACCCACAAACCGCCTCGTGACCATAACACTGGAAGTTTTGTTATAAACGCACTCGCTGAAGAAAAGTGGGACTACAGAACAGCCGAAGGAATAGCAAAACAAATTCATAGGCCAATCCAAGAAATAAAAATAATATTGGAAACAGACCCAAGAGTGCGTCAATCCGTAATGAGATCTCGTTCGGGGTCCGGGCTATATACACTCAAGAAAAAACGTTCTGTTTTTAAAGACCTACTAACAGCCTTCAGGGCAATGAATTCAGATAAGCTAGGTGATGAATAATGACCTGGCAAGAAGCGGCTTTTTATGGCGTCATAGGTGGAGCCCTGCCAGAAATTTTGGCGCTTTATAATCTTAGACACACCAACAAGAATGAAAAACCAGCATGGCTTGGCTCACCTTTTTATTGGCTAGTTACGTCTGTAATGGTTCTGCTTGGCGGAGCAACTGTTGTTCTATATCAAAAGGTTGGAATAAACGTTAACGAATTTATGGCAGTACACCTAGGTATTGCCACACCGCTTCTAATATCAACTGCAACAAAAGAAAAGCCTAAAATAAATTGAGCAAGCTATAACAATTGGTTCAAACCGTTCGCTTCGCTCTCTGGGACGGGCTAAAGCCCGCCCCTTAACCAAATGTTAGGCTCTATGTTTACATATACAGAATTCAGCAAGCTTGGTAAGAAACTCCTGAGCGATAGCATTAATTTTGAACGCTATCCTGGTCTTTACTATGTAACATACCCACAATATTCATTTACTGTCCCAGACGGTGAAGAGACTATAAGAATTTCTAGGGCGCCAAAGACATCAAACGATGACGGAATGAAGTTTTGGCTAGCCAGTGAATGGCTTGCTGGCTGGCACGGAAAAGAGGAATTGTTTTCCTCATATATCACAGATAGCGCCTTTGAAAAAATCACAGAAGATGAGATGAATTTTGAAATATTCACCCAATGCTCAGGCTTAATTTCGCCACCACCACTGCCAGTTATTGGCGGGCAGGAATTCATAGGGGCGCTAATGATGTACTCATTAAAAACAGAATTTATTATTTCTATATTTGCCGAGTACACCAATGAGTATTTACATTTTTACTGGGACACAACGGCCTAACAAGTGGTTCAAACCGTTCACTTCGCTCACTGGGACGGGCTAAAGCCCGCCCCTTAACCAAACGTTAGAGCTACTCAGGGATACACATTATGAATTTTTCAGGAATTTTATTTTTCACTACGCTATTACTACCGTTCACGGCAATTGCTTGCCCAGCCGGCATGCAGTTTAACGGGCATGTTTGCAGTCCTCCGTATGAATATACGGGCTGGGACTTGATGCGCGACCGTCGGGCTGCCATTGATGCCATTGGCTCCGACACACTTTATAAAAACAACTACGCAAATGCACTACCTCCTGAGGAGTTTAAAAGATTGGAAGAACTCAGGAAACGGGTAGAAAAAGAAACAGAGGACAAAAAACAAGCACATGCAAAAGGTGTCTGGGATTTTGGTTCCACATCCACCCCTGAAGGGAATCTGTGCGCGGCGGTGTTTTCCAAATACAGTTACGAATACAAAGAATACAAGCCCGAGCATGGGGGGCTTGTGACGGTCATGGGATTCCAAAACCCCAAACCAGATGCGTGGCTAATTTTTCATGGCGTGGGGCTGCCCAAGTCAAAAGACGTGACCAAGCTGAAAATCACCCTCCAGCAGGACGATGAGCCAGCCCAAACCATCCAGGTATTCAATTACATGGAATCAAGGGAGATTGGCACGATTCTGTTTGCCGTCCCCGGGCTAACTGCGATGCTGAACGGGATGAGTGACAAGCAAAGATTCAGGTTGTCCGATAACGGGAAAATGCTATTGGATATCGAATGGCACAGCGCCGCACCGGTCATCGAAAAACTTAAGCAGTGCGCAAAATAGCGCGGCGGCACGTATTCGGTAGCTCGGCGCGTGCAGCTCTAACAATTCATTCAAGCCGACGCCGCTTCGCGGCGCGGCTTAATTCAGGCGTTAGGAGGCAAGGATGCTCGCAGCCAAGGCGCGGCCGAAATATTTGTTCGTAGCGCTCATACATGTGCTACCAGTTGCACTCGTCACAGTAATATCCATTTTCATGTACTCATCTCTTAAATCTGAGTGTCATATAAGCAATGTATTACAAGGAAAAATGAGAGAACGCTTATCAAAAATAGAATTGCAGTCAGTTCGCCCCAGCCCCAGTATCTGCCCAACATTGTTCTTTTACATGGGGGATGACGGCTCTGCTGGTTGTGCGCAGGGGGTTGAAAATATATTCCGCGGGCCTGAAATTTATTTTGGCAGCTGCGGTTGAGTACAAGCTCCTAACAAATAGTTCAAACCGCTCGCTACGCCCACTGGGACGGGATAAAGCCCGCCCTTAACCAAACGTCAGGCCACATGATGATTATCTTCGCTATTTATATTTGTCTACTTATGACCATCACGGCGCTTGCTTTTGCAAAGCTAAAACCAAAATGTGTCTCATCCGATCGTATGCGTGCATTTAATCGCTGGACGTGGTCAATTACTGTACTTGCGACGTTGGCCAGCATTCTGTTCTCTTGGCCTGTCAATATTTACTCAATGGACAGCCTTTGGCGGCCTGCAGGCGCAGCTTTTAATGCATCAACCGTATGGTCATTTGTGCTGCTCGGAGCAACGGTAATTCGATATTTCATCTTCCGTGATCAGCGCGCTTAACTTGAAAGCAGCATCGCTTGGCGTCAGATTGCAATCTCGGTACGATCGTTCTCCACAGCAGCAATCCTCATAACCAATGGCTTACGAATTGGGGCAAACCTAATAGGTGGTTCGCTTCGGACAAAAGCCCGCCCTTAACCAAACGTTAGCCTCCGATGAATAAAAAAATCTTACATTTATTACTCATAATCGGACTTATATACCCTGCGCTGAGTTTAGCTAGCCCAATTGGCGCTATTACAAATATCTCCATTATGGAGAGCGGCATAGGACCAAAGAACGAAGGGTGTGCCGCGTTTGTTATGACTCCGGATGAGGTCCGTGTCTTTTTTAACAAAGCGGTATTGATTTCTGGGCGCCAAGAGCACGATTTTTTCCTGTATGGGCCATGCTCTATAAGAGGGACTCTTAGCACTCGTTACGACACATGGCAGTGGCAAATTCGAAATTTTGGTACCGGTACTATCACCGCGGGCAATGGCGACACGTTCAGTTTCGGTAACCCGGAACAAGAGTCAATTCCGGCAGAAGAGTGGCACGAGCCCTAACAGCTGGGTCGAACCGTTCGCTTCACTCTCCGGGACAGGCTAAAGCCCCCACATTAACCAAACGTTAGGCATCACAGGAACATGCTGATGCATAAAGAACTTGCGACGAACGTAAAAATTTCATTGCCTATTAAGCTTGGGCTGGCCTTTGTGGCTGGACTTCTTGCTTGGGCAGTTGGCCCCCTAGGTCTTCTTGATAAGGATGTTGTGTCGGAAATTCCTGCCTGGATTTTGCCGGGGATTATCTTCGGTGCCTTGCTTCTCGTTCCCCATAGTCGTTGGATCAGCCCCGGTCGCGCAGTGGCTGCGCTCGGCATAGGCGTGTTCGCGTGGGTTGCTGCATTCGCAGTCGGAGGCTTTGGCTGGTGGATCGGCGGTTGGCTTTCCTTTGTCGCAGCGGGGTCGATAAGCGGGGCGATACTCGGGCTTCTCGCTCCACGCCTCATTCAGTCTCGGCAGTATTTTCGTTACCTCAGGCTGCTTGCTTTGGCAGGGTTTCTAGGCAGCATTCCCTTCGCAATATGCTTCCGAACAATGGACTGGAAAGACGCATTGTTCGCGCCACAGTGGGTTATCCCGTCGTACATTTTCTGGAACATGGTCATCGCAATAGCACTACACCTCAGTTCTACTCGAGATGACTAACCATTCCATTGAGCGTATGCACAGCCAGCGGCGCCGTTCACGTCAACACTATGTGTAATTCGAGGCTTTAGGGTTATGCCAAGGAACAGAAGGGAATACGGTTTAAGCCCTGAAGATAGAGATTGGGTCATCAATAAAAAATTTGGTCCTCTCTATCGAGAAAAGGCAGAAGAGACCCTGCAAAAATCGACGGATAAATCGGACAAAGTTTTGGGCGCTATTCTGTTTCTGACCCGGCCAGGAAATCTGGATGATCTCGCTAGCAACGTAGATTTAGCGAATGAAAGCCCACAAAAACTACTTGATGCCGCGACAGTAAAAGATGAGCGCACGTAAAGAAGGTCGTAAAGGGGCGGATTTATTTTTGTTCTGCGAATAACAAAAAAACGTCCCTTCCTCGTTCGCTTTTTAGTTCTTTCCAGTTCAGAAACCACCCACTTTCAGGCGCGCGCCAAATCCCCCATCAGGAGGGTGAACAGAATCGTTGCGGAAGGGGTTGAGCGGCATGGATGCCGCGAGAGCCGCGATGGGCCAGGGATGGCCCTTCGCGGCGGGCCCCTGGAGCAATGATGGCGTGAGCGTACCCTGTCGCAGGCAGGGCCGGATGCCGGGGTGCCCTTCTTTTGGGTTACTTTTTCTTGGGCAAGCAAGAAAAAGTGACGCGCCCGAGGGGGCGCAACACGAAACATCAGCGCATGCGGTGCAATTGCCGAACAGCAAAAGCGCCCTCTCCCCCAGCCCCGCTCCCGCTTCACGGGAGAGGGGTGAAAAGCAAAGCATCGCGGCCATGGAACTAGGCGTCCCCGCCGCTCCTACAGGTGCTCACCAGCACAAATCGTGGGCATAAAAAAGCGCGCCAAAAGGCGCGCTCTTGTACTACCAACCAACAGCGGTCAGCGCGGTTCGCTCATCAAGCCTTTGACGATCGAGATGCAGCCCACCAACAGCACGATGGTAAACGGCAACCCCGTCGACACCGCCATGGCCTGCAAGGCCACCAGCCCGCCGCCGAGCAGCAAGGCGATGGCGATGATGCCCTCGATCACCACCCAGAACACCCGTTGCGGCACCGGCGCGTTGACCTTGCCGCCAGCGGTGATGGTGTCGATCACCAGCGAACCGGAGTCCGAAGAGGTGACGAAGAATACGATCACCAGCAAGATACCGATAAACGAGCTGATCTCCGCCAACGGCAGCTGCGCCAGCATGGCAAACAGCTTCAGCTCCAGTGCGGCGTCCTGCACGCCGGTAAAGCCATCGCTGACCAGCTGACTGATACCGGTGCCGCCAAAAGCGGTCATCCACAGCACCGACACCAGCGACGGCACCAGTAGCACGGCAATCAGAAACTCGCGCACGGTACGGCCACGGCTGACCCGTGCGATAAACATGCCCACGAACGGCGACCAGCTGATCCACCAGGCCCAGTAGAAGGCCGTCCAGCCTTGGCTGAAGTTGGCGTCTTCACGGGCAATCGGGTTGGACAGCGCCGGCAGATGCTGCATATACGCGCCGAGGTTGTCGAAGAAGCCGGTGAGGATGGCCAGAGTCGGCCCGGCGATGATGATGAACAGCAACAGCAGAATGGCCAGGACCATATTCAACTCGGACAGGCGCTTGACGCCCTTATCCAGGCCAGCCAGCACCGACACCAGAGCGATGGCGGTGATGCCAAGAATCAGCAGCACCTTGCTGGTGTCCGTGGCAGCGATGCCGAACAGTTTGTCCAGGCCGGCGGCTGCCTGTTCCGCACCCAGGCCCAGGGAGGTGGCCAGGCCGAACAGGGTGGCGAATACCGCGAGGATGTCGATCACATGCCCCGGCCAGCCCCACACCCGCTCACCGAGAATCGGGTAGAAGATCGAGCGGATCGACAGCGGCAGGCCCTTATTGAAGGAGAACAGCGCCAGCGCCAGGGCGACGATGGCGTAGATCGCCCAGGGGTGCAGGCCCCAGTGGAAGATGGTCGCGGCCATGCCCAGACGCGCAGCAGCTTCAGCATCACCGGCAGCGCCAGCCAGCGGCGCCCAGTCGGTGCGTAAACCGTCTTCACCCACACTGACCCCGCCCATGGCCGACGAGAAGTGCGACATCGGCTCGGCCACGCCGTAGAACATCAGGCCGATGCCCATACCGGCGGCGAACAGCATGGAGAACCAGCCGGCGTAGCTATAGTCCGCCGTGGCATCCATACCACCGAGGCGCACCTTGCCCAGCGGCGAGATGATCAGGCCGAGGCAGAGCAGCACGAAGATATTCGCCGAACCGAGGAAGAACCAGGCCAGGTGCTGAGTGAGCCAGCCGCGCATTGCGCTGAACAACGGCTCTACCTGATTTTGCAAAGCCAGGGTCAGCACCACGAACAGCACAATAGTCAGTGCCGAAATGCTGAAAACCTTGCCGTGAATGTCGAGGGCGAAAAAGAACTGTCCTTTGATGTTGTCCTGACCGATGACGTAGTCGGTGTCGATCAGATTGGCCTCGCCCGAAGGGGCGGGGATGCCATCCAGAATTACCGCTTCTGGTAGCGGGGTCGTGTCAGACGAAGGGTCTTTTTCCATATGGAATGCTCCTTTGGCGTGTGGCACGCATTACGCGCACGAGGACGGATTGCCCTACTCGTACAGCCGCCAACCCGGCAGCTGCGAGGTACAGAGTAACAGCCATAGCCCTTGTGTGCCGGCGCAACGCCAGTATTACCGGCCATTGCAGCCTGCTGCGCAATTGCTGTTTGGTCTACCTGATCAGATTATCTCGGCACTTTGCCTCCCGCCGACCTGGCAATTAGCTATGGTTTGCCTATGGCCTGCTCAGGGTCGCTGTTCGAGATGTCACTGATGAGAGCATTGCTGATTCTGCTGGCTTGTCTAGTTCTTGCCCTGGCTTCGCTGGCACAAGCCGAGACTTTTAAGGTTGGAGTTGAGCTACAACCCTATTTGCCGTACTCCAACGTGCAGGATGGCCAGTACCTGGGCTATGGCCGTGATCTGCTCGACACCTTTGCAGCGCATCAGGGCCATGAATTTATCTACCAGCCGCTGCCGGTGCGGCGCCTGCTTAGCGACTTTCTCAGCGGCCGGGTGGATTTCAAATACCCGGACAACCCGCGCTGGAACGCCGACCTGAAACAAGGCCACAAGGTGCACTTCAGCCAGGCGGCAGCGCCGGCCATCGATGGTGTGCTGGTCAAACCGCAGTTTCTCGGCAAAGGCAAAGAGCGCCTACTGCGCCTCGGCACGCAGCGCGGCTTTACCCCCTGGCCTTACTTGAATGACATCAAAGCCGGCAAGATTCTGCTGATCCAGGCCAACCAGATCGACTCTCTGCTGGCCATGGCCATGAGCGACCGGGTCGACGGTGTGTACCTCAACCCGCAAGTGGTGCGCCACCAGCTCTATAACAGCGCGCAAAGCGGCCTGGTGTTCGACCCCAAACTGCCCTATCAGGATGACCACTACTTCCTCTCGAGCATCAAACACCCCGAGGTGATCAAGCAGTTCGACGCCTTCCTCATCAACCAGGCCGATCTGGTGCAAACGCTAAAAGATCGCCACGGCATCAGCGACCCACTGAGCGGCCAGTAAAGCGCTATCGGCTGCTTACTGCGGCTGCAACGTCCCGCAATCCGTCCCAACCCAGCGTGCGTGGCTTTGCATACTGCTGCTCTGGCCATCGAAGGTGCCGTTGACCGTTGAGGTGAACTCCTTGTCGCTGACAAAGCGCGTCTCGCCTTCGCCCTGCCCGTTGGGACAGCTGAAGCGGAATTTCCACAGCGCGTCGCTACGCTCGGTGACTTCATTGCTGCAGCCAGACTCGGGGTCTTGCATGGGAATCTGCTGGGCCTTGATCTGCGCTTCACTCATGCAGATGCGCACGCCCTTGTCGCCCAGCTGAACACCCTGCTGGGCCATCATTTGCTCCATCATCTGGCGCTGCTCGGGCGGTAGGTTTTTCATCTGCTCGAGCATTTGCTCCATCCCCGGCACCGCCTGGCCGCCGACCTGCATATTGTTCGAGCTGATTTCCCAGAGGCCGGGCTGGATGTCCACCGCGCTGGCCAGGGCGGGTAGCAGACAAAGGCTGAGTAACAGGGGTTTGCTAAGAACGCGGCGCATGAGTGGCTCCTGAAATAAGTGGGCGACCTTGCAAGCGTAGACCGCTGCATAGGCTGGTGCGTCTGATGGGTTACGCCGCGCCGGATTGTGCGGCAGAACGCCTGAATCTGCCGCACGGCTAACCCATCCTACCGGGTGACTTCCTCCTGATAGATACGCAGGCCGCGCGCCTGGTAGTTGGCCAGCGCGCTCGGGTGGTCGAGGCTGCAGGTATGCACCCAGACCTTTGTGGTGCCCGGCCAGGCCCAGGCGGACTGCAGCGCGTGGGTCAGCAGCGGGCCGCCAAAGCCCTGGCCGAAGAAGGCCTCGGCCAGGCCGAAATAGAGAATCTCCACCGCGCCATCGGCATCGCGCAGCAGCTCGTAATAACCGGCAATAGCGCCCTGGTGATAGGCGACCCAGGTGCGGTGATTGGGCTGCTCGATCAGCTCGCGCCACTGCGCGTCCGTCCAGCTGAGTTTGTCGGTCCACTGCCAGGGCTCGCCGACTAGCTGGTAGAGAAAGCGGTTGAGCTGAAACTGCTTGAGCTGGCATTCCACCACGCTCAGGTCACCCGGCAGGGCTTTGGCGCGGATCTGCTCGGGGTGCTGCATATCCAGGTAATAGGTGGTGTAGCCGCCCTGCTCGCTCATGCCGTCTTCCGCCGCCCTGGTAGGGCCATCTAGCCCATGAAAAAGCGCAGGCTAATGACCCACGATGGGTTCGGCAATCTTGTTGACGATATCTCATTAAACAAAATCAACAGCCCAACCTGAGCCTTTGAAAAACTTACACATGGACGGATTAATTTTTACAGATGGACGAACACAAATTTACATATGGACGAAGCTAAACTTTCATTCGTACGGACGCTAGGCTAGGCTTCGCACACTTGCTCAGCCGGTTAGGCTAACCCCATGCACTACGACAGATACTCGGAAAGCTCACTTCGCAACGCGCTGCAGGACACGCCTGTGGTTCTGATCCACGGCTCGCGCCAATGCGGCAAAACCACCTTGGCTCAGGCTATTGGCAAGGACGAAGGCTACCACTACATCAGCTTCGACGATGACAACCAACTGCAGGCAGCCAAAGTTGATCCGGTGGGATTCATAAGAGCTCTTCCCGAGAAGGTCATTCTCGATGAAATTCAGCGCACGCCTGAGCTCTTTACCAGTATCAAGGCCAGTGTCGACCAGAACAGGAAACCGGGGCGTTTCATCCTGACGGGATCAGCCAATGTGTTGCTGCTTCCCAAGCTGGCCGACTCACTGGCTGGCCGCATGGAAATCATCCACCTGCGACCATTGGCTCAGTGCGAAATCGCAGGACAAAAGCCCACTTTTCTTGATGAGTTATTCCGCGCTGATTTCAGCTCAAGCGCACAAATCCATCGTTTTTCCAGCCTGGGTGAATCCTTGGCCGAGTTCATCAGCCAGGGTGGTTATCCCGCCGCCATTGTTCGCAGTAGCGAAAGACGCCGTATGGCCTGGTATGAGGACTACATCACCACACTGATTCAGCGCGACGTGCGGGACATCGCCAATATCCACAACCTGGATATCCTGCCACGGCTCCTGAGCCTGGCGGCAAGCCAAACCGCACGGTTGTTCAACTCCGCAGACCTGGCCTCACCCTTCGCCATAAGCCGGCCGACCATTGCCAACTATCTGGCATTGCTAGAACAGATTTTCCTGCTCGAACAACTGCAACCCTGGCACAGCAACCGCCTCAGTCGCTTGATCAAAACGCCGAAAATGCACCTAGCCGATACCGGGCTGGCGTGTGCCTTGCTCGGCGTAACCTGCAAAAGCCTGTGGCAAGACAAAGCGCTGCTGGGACAACTGCTGGAAACCTTCATCTATCAGGAACTGCGCAAACAAGCGGACTGGCATGACGCCAACCTGGCCTTCTACCATTTCCGCAACAAGGATCAGGTGGAGGTGGACATCATCATCGAACAGGGCCAACAACTGGCCGGCATCGAAATCAAGGCATCCGCCACTGTCACCGCCTCCGACTTCAAGGGCCTGCGCAAGTTGAAGGATGCCTGTGCAGAGCGATTCTCTGCGGGTGTGGTGTTCTACGATGGTGACAGCATCCTGCCATTCGGCGAGCGGTTGTTTGCCGTGCCTATCAGTATCCTGATACCACAGGCGCGCAGTACCAACGCGTAGTTTGGGAAACTGAAGACTGCTTGCCGTTGCGCCAGACCAAACGAACAAAACCCCCACCGGCTTCGCCAAATGGGGGTTCTCCTCTATAACAACCAAGGCTTGTGGCCCGGGAGCGAACGCAGCCTTAGCCGTCGTCCTGGCCTGCCGCCGAGGCGGCCGGGGAGCTTTGCTCACAGCTCCAGAGTTCCAACGCCGGCTGGGTCGCTTGTGGCGGGCCGAGCCATTCACTCATCGAGTGGCAACGCTGGTTGAAACACAGTTGATAATCCCCTGCCTCGGGGGTTCGCCCCAAACGCAGTGGTTGCAAGGGTGGTAGCTGACGCTGGTAATGCCAGCTGCCCTCGCGCAGTTCGGCACCGTCTGGAATCTCCATTCCGGCCCCGGAACCCTTGACCCGCGCCTCGCCGAGCAGCAACCCCTCAGGCGTCACGCGGTAATCCTCTTCCCAACGTATCTTCTCAATCGTGTGCGTCCAGGCCAGGGTAAAGCTGGACGTGGGCACTTCTGCCCACACCGCCCCCGCCAAACCCAGGCACAAACCAATCACGCAGCAGCAGCCTGGGCACGATGAGCACGCCAGACGTGCTGGGCGATAAACAGCGCCGCCAGAGCGAAGCCGATTTCGTCACTCATCGGCGTGGCCAGAATCAGGCTGGCGCCGGCAGCAAAGCCCAGCGCGCGCTCCCACCAGCTCAGTTTGGCCTGCAGGTAACCGGTAAACACCACACCCCAGATGCCAATGGCCAGCAGCGCTTTGAGTACCACATAGAGCGTGGCTAGCAGGCTATCGCCTTGCAGCATCAGCGCCGGCTCGTACACCGCCATAAATGGCACCACGAAGCCGGCAACGGCGATGCGAATCGCCCATAGGCTGATCTTCAGGCCGCTCTCCTTGGCAATCGGTGCGGCGGCGAAACAAGCCAGCGCTACCGGCGGCGTGAGGTCGGCCATGATGCCGAAATAGAACACGAACATATGCGAGACGATCAGCGGCACGCCCAGCTCCAGCAACGCCGGCGCGGCAATCGAGCTGGTGATGATGTAGTTGGGAATGGTCGGGATGCCCATGCCCAGCACCAGGCAGGTGAGCATGGTCAGCACCAGCGAGAGGAACAGGTTGTCCTGACCGATGGCGAGGATATAGCCGGCGAAGGTCGAGGCCACGCCAGTCAGCGAGACTACGCCAATGATCACCCCCACCAGGGCGCAGGCAATGCCCACCGGCACCGCATGACGAGCACCTTCGACCAACGCGTGCAGGCAGATGGTCAACGTGTCGCGGCCGCCTTTGATAAACCAGCACACTGCCACCAACAACGCGACCACACCAAACACCACGCCGATACCGAGCTGGAAGAAGCCGGCGCAAAGCACGCCCAGGGCAATCCAGAAGGCGAAGCGCATGACCTTGGATGACACCCGCAGGATGATTGCCGAGCCAAGAATCACAATGGCGGTCAAGCACAGGCCGACCATCCCGGAGAACAACGGTGTGCGCCCGGAAAACAGCAGGTAGATCAGCACGAACAACGGAATCAGCAGGTACCAGCGCTGCTTCACCGCGGCCCAGGGATTAGGGCATTGATCCTTCGGTAGGCCACGCAGGTTGGCACGCTTGGCTTCCAGATGGACCATCCAGAACACCGAGCCGAAGTACAACATGGCCGGAATCAACGCGGCCTTGGCCACCTCGAAGAACGGCACATTGATGGTCTCGGCCATGATAAAGGCCACCGCACCCATGATCGGCGGCATGATCTGGCTGCCCATCGACGAGGTCGCCTCGACGCCGCCGGCAAACGCCGGCTTGTAGCCGAAGCGCTTCATCAGCGGGATGGTGAATTGGCCGGTGGTGACCACGTTGGCCACGCCCGAACCGGTGATGGTGCCCATCAGCGCCGACGACACCACCGAGACCTTGGCCGGGCCGCCAAGCTTGTGGCCGAACAAACCCATGGCGAAGTCGGTAAACAGCTTGATCATCCCGGCCTGTTCGAGGAACGCGCCGAACAGGATAAACAGGAAGATATAGGTGGCCGACACATAGGTCGGCGTGCCGTACAGGCCTTCGGTGCCGAATGCCAGCTGGTTGACGATCTGATCGATGGCATAACCACGGTGCATCAAGTCGCCAGGCAGGTACTGGCCGAACAGACCGTAGGCCAGAAACAGCGCGCAGATAAACGGCAGGGCGATGCCCATGACCCGGCGTGCGGCTTCAAACACCAGCACGATCAGCACCAGGCCGACGACCATGTCGCTCTGAGTCAGATCACCGGAGCGTTGAATCAGATCGGCTTCGAAATACCACTGGTAAAACGCCGTGGCCATACCGGCCAGGCCCAATAGCCAGGCCAGTGGCTGCCAGGGCTGCTCCTTGCCACGGGCGGGAAAGCAGAGAAACACCACCAGCAGCAGAAAGCCCACATGCACCGCGCGCAGAATCTGGCTGGATACCGGGTGAAAGGCCGCGGTGACGATCTGGAAGATGGAAAACAGCAGCGCGACATAAAACAGCGCTTTCGGCCACTCGCTGGGGTTAGCGGCGAGGCCTTGGTTTTGCTCACTCATGAAGGTCACACCCTCGTTACAACGTCGATAGCGCAAGAGTCGCCAACAAAACCTGCCGTGGCGCGCACGCCGGTTTTATTCGCAGCTCTACTGACAGTGGAGCCTGGGTAAGACGGGCTAGCCGTGCAGCATGGGTATCGCGCGTTGCTCGGCCCGACCCATCCTACGCAGCCAACCCTTCAACAGCCTTACAGCGCGCCGGCTTCCTTGTAGAAGCGCTCAGCACCCGGATGCAGCGGGATCGGCAGGTTTTTCGCTGCAGTTTCCAGCTTGATGTCCTTGGCAGCTGAGTGGGCGTTGCCCAAACGCTCAAGGTTTTCAAACATCAGCTTGGTCATCTGGTAAGCCACTTCTTCGGACACGCCGTCATGGCTGACCAGAATGTTGGTGATGGCCACGGTCGGTACGTCGGCATCCTGACCGTCATAGGTGCCAGCAGGAATAGACGCGGCCTGGTAAGCATCGTTACCAATCTTGGTGGTCACTTCAGCCGGGACCGAAACAAAGGTGATCGGCAGGGTCGCGGCCAGGTCGCGAATCGCCGCCATGCCCAGGCCCGAGGACTGCAGGGTGGCATCCAGCTGACGGTTCTTGATCAGCTCAACCGACTCGGCGTACGGCAAGAACTCGACCTTGCCCATGTCTTCGTAGCTCAGACCAGCGGCCTTGAAGATGGCGCGGGCGTTCAGCTCGGTGCCGGATTTCGGTGCGCCAACGGAGATGCGCTTGCCCTTCAGGTCAGCCAGGGTGGTGATGCCGGATTCCTTGCTGGCGACGATCTGGATGTAGTTCGGGTAGGTGCCCGCAATCGCCCGCAGCTTTTTCAGCGGCGCCTTGAAGCCAGCGTCTTCCACACCATTCCAAGCATCGGCCACCGAATCACCCAGCGCCAGCGCCAGTTCGCCACGGCCGGATTGCAGCAGGTTGAGGTTTTCCACCGAGGCCTTGGTCGCTTGTACCGAGGTTTTCGAGCCTTCGATGCCGTTGCTATACAGCTGCGACAGGCCCACACCAATCGGGTAATACACACCGCTGGTGCCGCCGGTCAGGATATTGATAAAGGTCGGCGCGGCGAGTACCGCAGTGCTTGCGGTAAAGGCTGCGGCAGCAGCAAACAGGCTGAAACGTTTGGTCATTCGCATGGAAGAATCTCCGTCGTTGTTATGGCTTTATGCAGAGGTTTTCACTGTAGACGCTACCAGCCACTATGGCCGTGCAACGCCTGGTTTAGCTGAATGGCAGAAAGAGGCAGATGCCAGCGTACGACCTGAGTCGAGCGCACAAGAGAGGGGTAGTGATGCCGGATGCGCCGAACGCGCAGATGTTGCAGGGCAGTTCATGGGGTTCACCTCTTGTCTTTCTTATGGGTGCCAGCGCAATCGAGTGCGCGGCTGACAAGAGCTATAGCAGATGCCGTGCCAGTGAGAAAAAAGCCCGCACTAGAGCCTCTACTCCAATCAGCACTGCCAGCCTGGCGGCTGCAGTAAGCGGAAATCCGCCAGTGAAAAAACTCAGATAAGCGAAATTCCGCCGATTCCATCACATGTAGCCCGGATGCAATCCGCGACACCGGGCTATCCGCGACTTCGTAGGGTGGATGACGCTTCACCCATCCACCAACTGCCATGGTGGATGAAAACAGCGTCATCCACCCTACATAGCTCTGCTACCCGGATTACATCCAGGCTACGGGCTATCAATCTTCGTCGCTGCTGCCGGCCGGCCGATAGCTGCTGCGCTGCAGACCGTGGCGCTGCATCTTCTCGTTGAGCGTGCGGCGTGGCAGCTGCAGCAGCGCCATTACCTCGGCGATATTGCCCTGACAGTGCTGCAAGGCGCGGTGCAGGCATTGCGCCTCGAAAGCCTCCATCTGCTCGGCCAGCGATTGCTGCGGCAGACCATCGGCATTCGCCACGTCACCACTCAAACCCAGGGCATGGCGTTCGGCGGCGTTGATCAGCTCACGCACGTTGCCCGGCCAGTCATGCCCGAGCAGACGGCTCAGCTCAGCCGGCGCTAGGCTTGGCGCCTCGCGGCCATTGCGTTGCGCAGCCTGATTGGCGAAGTGCTCGAACAGCAGCGGAATATCCTCGCGACGTTCGCGCAGCGGCGGAATACGCAGGGTGGCGACATTCAGGCGATAGTAGAGGTCTTCGCGGAAACGCCCAGCCTTAACCTCATCGAGCAGGTCCGGTTTAACCGCACTGATCACTCGCAAGTCGACCCGAATGCTCTTGTTCGAACCCAGACGTTCTAGGGTCTTCTCCTGCAATACGCGCAGCAGTTTGACCTGCTGGGCCAGCGGCAGGCTTTCCACCTCATCGAGAAACAGCGTGCCGCCGTCGGCATGCTCGATGCGGCCGATGCGCTTGCCCTGGGCGCCGGTAAAGGCGCCGCTTTCATGGCCGAACAGCTCACTCTCGAACAGGTGCTCGGGAATCGCCGCGCAGTTCAGCGCGACAAAGGGTTTGCCGGCGCGGTTGCTGAAGTCGTGCAGGCAGCGCGCCACCCGCTCCTTGCCGCTGCCGGTGTCGCCGCGCAAGAGGATATTCACCGAGGTGCCGGCCAGTTCGAGGATCTGCCGGCGCAGGGTTTCCATCGGCTTTGACACGCCAAGCAGCTGCGCCTCGATATGGTCCTTGAGGGCGAACTGCTGACGCAGCTGGCGGTTCTCACAGACCAGGCGGCGCTTGTCCAACGCGCGGCGCACGCTGTCGAGCAGGCGTTCGGGGGTAAAGGGCTTTTCGATAAAGTCATACGCGCCCTGGCGCAGCGCCTGCACCGCCATCGGCACATCACCATGCCCGGTGATCAGAATCACCGGCAGGTCGCGGTCGCGCTCCAGCACGCTGTCGAGCAGCTGCAGGCCGTCGGTGCCGGGCATGCGCACATCGCTGATGATGATGCCAGGGTAATCACGGCCGACCAGCGCCAGCGCGGCCTGCGCCGTGGCGCAGCTGTGCACGTGCAAGCCAGACAGCTCCAGCCACTGCTGCACCGCCTCGCGGATTGCCGCTTCATCGTCGACGACTATTACGTGCCCGGTCATATCACCTCCTGATCAATCGGCGGCAGTGTAATCCCTTGGGATTTTTGTAGGCTATGTAGCCGTTATCTGTTGAGTCGTCCTGAACGGCTATACAGCGCATGAAGCCCGGTAATACGTAGGGTGGGTTAGGCGCGAGCCGGGATCAGGCAAACGCCACCGATTTACAACGCACGCGTAACCCACCCTACAAAAGCAGCCTGCAATACAGGCCTGGTACAGAGCTTTTTTGTAGGGTGGATGGCGCTTTATCCATCCACCGTGATGAGCCAGTGGTGGATGTAAAGAGCGACATCCACCCTACGGATTTGGTGCTGCCGGCAGACGCAGGGTAAACACCGCGCCCTGCTCGCCATTGGCCGCCTCCAGGCTGCCGCCCAGTTCACGAACGATGCCGTAGGACACCGCCAGACCGAGGCCCAGTCCGGCGCCCACCGGCTTGGTGGTAAAGAACGGCTCGAACACATGACCCAGCGCCTCGCTGGCGATCCCGCCGCCACTGTCGGCGATGCTCAGCAGGCACTGCTCGGCCTGGCGCTCGATACGGATCTGCAACTGCCGTGACTCGACAGACGCCATGGCATCCAGGGCGTTATTCAGCAGATTGAGCAGCACCTGTTCCAGGCGAATCGCATCACCCAGCACCCGCGCATTGCTGTCGATTTCGCTGTGCAGCTGCACCTGTTCGCTGCGCAGGCGCGGCGCCAGCAGTTGCAGCGCCTGCTCCAGCACATCGCTGAGGCGCAGGCGCTCGCTCAGACCAGCCGGGCTTTTGCGTGCAAAGGTTTTCAGGTGGCCAGTAAGCCCGGCGATACGTTGCAACAAACCATCGATGCGTTGCAGTCCCTCGCGCACATCATCCTGACGACCGCTATCGAGCAGCAGGCGCAGGCTGCCCAGCTGCATTTGCATGGCGGTGAGCGGTTGGTTGATTTCATGGGCCATGGCCGCCGACATCTGCCCCAACGCGGCCATCTTCGCCGCGTGCACCAGGCCTTCCTGGGCCTCGCGCAGTTCGGCGGTGCGCAGTGCCACCTCACGCTCCAGACGCTCACGAATGCCGGCCTGCAGGCGTTGGGTCTTGCGCCGCTGGGCCAGGTAGAGCAGCAGAAAAGCCAAGGTCATCCATACGCCGGCGGCGGCCAGGCGGTAGCTGCGTACGCTGTCGACCAGGGTTTTCGGTTCGTGTAGCAAGTGCAGAGTCCAGCCTTCGTCACCCAGATCCTGGCGCTGCCACAGGTAATCACGCGGGCCATCCGGGCCTTGCACGCGGCGCCACTGGCTGTCGCTGTCGATCTGCCGGCGCAGCGTGCTGGGCAGCGGCTGCAACGCTTGCTCGGCGTACTTGCGCACCTCCACCAGCTCGGCGCGGGCCTGCTCGCTCAAGCTATCGAGGGCCAGAAAACGCCACGCCGGACGGTTGCTGAGGATCACCACCGAGTAGCTGTCGGCCACCAGCAGCACACCGGACTGACTGGCCCATTCGCGCTGCAACTCTTCCAGCTCCAGCTTGACCACCAACACGCCGAGCACCTCACCGTTATCGTCGCGCACCGCATGGGAGAGGAAGTAACCGGGGATGCCGGTGGTCACGCCCACCGCAAAATAGCGCCCGGAGGACTGACGCACGGCATCCTGAAAATATGGGCGGAAGGCATAGTTGTTGCCGACAAAACTGCTCCAGTCGCGCCAGTTACTGGCCACCAGGGTTTCGCCTTTATTGTTGAGCAGATACAGCACATTGGAGCCGGCGGCTGTGTTGAGCTGCTCCAGGCGTTCATTGAGTTTGCTGCGCAACAGGCTGTCCGTCGGCGCACGCAGCAGCGACTTGATATCGCTGTCCAGCGCCAGCACCTCGGGCACCGAACGAAAGCGCTCGACCAGGGTATGGATCGACTGCGCATACAGCTGCAACTGCCCGCGCGCTTCGACGCTGCGCTCCTGCCAGGCGCGCTGCTCGGCATAGCGCCCGGCCAGCCAGATACTCGCCAACAGGCCGAGCAGAATCAGCAGGACGATCAGGGCAACGCGGTAACGCAGCAGGAAAGCAGGCATGCACGGCTCGCAACAAGGCAGAGCCGGCATGGTAAGGCAAAAGCCAGGTGCAGCGGATTAGACCGTTGGGTAACGCTGTAGCAAGCCATCGCTGAGCCACTGGCGCAACCAGGAGACGGCCTGTACCGGCGCCTGTTCACCCAGATGCGCCAGCTCGCCGCACAGCTCGGCGAAGCTCCAGCCCTGCACGGCCATGCCCTGTAGCGCAGCGGCTTCATCGGCCGCCACGCTGCGATAGCGGGTGATCAGGTGGTCGCGCCACACCAGGCAGATTTCCACCTCCGTCAGTGGCTGGCTGCCGGGAAATTCGCCCTGCTCCTTGCATGCCCGCCAGATCGCCAGACTGTTATGCCAACACGCCAGCCATTGCACGCTGGGGAGCAGGCGTACCTGCAAGGTCGGCCAATCTTCAGCCGCAAGCTCAGCCATCTGCGCCATGCTCAGCACGCTAGCGTCTGCAGCATCAAAGGCCAGGGTAAAGGCCCATTCCAGCCGAGCCAGCTCGCTTAACGGTGCGGCTTGCGCCGGCACCAGGTAAGCATCGATAAAGTCGGCCAACTGCGCGCCGAGCCAACGCAGGCTGTAGTGTTGTGACGGGTGCGCGTCGAGATAGGCCAGGGCCAGAGCATCGAACTCCTCGTCACCGAGCCAGTCATGCACGGCGGGGTAGTCACCGCGCAGCGTTTCCAACAGGCGCGCGCGATAGGCGTTGTGATAGATCGCCAGGCCCTGTTCGGCAGTCAATGCCGCGCTGCCCAATAGGCTCGCCTGCAAAGCCGGATGGGGTATTACCTCGCCATTTAGCAGATAGCTCTGCACCTCTGCCTGCCAGTCAATCAGGCGCATAACGTCGAGCCTTTGAGGGCTTCTGCGGCCACCATACGGGCCTTATTCAGCTCGCCGAGCAGTTCATCTAAATCAGGAAAATGGTCATCGCGCTCAAGCAAGGTCGACACCGGCCCGAGGTGCTGCAAGGTGCGCTGATAGAGCTGCCAGACCGGATCACTGACCGGTTGATCATGGGTGTCGATCAAGTAGCTGCCGTAATCGCTGTGCCCGGCCAAATGCAGCTGACGAATACGCTGCGGGGGCAGGCTGCTGATAAATTCCCAGGCATCGAAGCCATGGTTACGTGCACTGACGTAGACGTTGTTAACGTCGAGCAACAGCTCGCAGCCGCTCAGTTCACTGAGGGCCGCGAGAAACTGCCATTCACTGAATTGATCATCGGCGCAGCGCAAGTAACTGGAGACGTTTTCCAGCACCAGTGGCCGCTCGATCACGTCCTGCACCTGACGCACGCGCGCGGCCACATGCTGCAAGCTTTCTTCGGTGTAGGGCAGCGGCAGCAGGTCATGCAGCTGATGGGCATTGCCGCGGCTCCAGCACAGGTGGTCGGAGATCCATGCGGGCTGCACGCGCGCGGCCAGGTGTTTGAGCTGGCGCAGGTAGTCGCGGTCCAGCTCATGCGGGCCGCCAATCGACAGCGACACGCCATGCATCACCAACGGGTACTGCTCACCGATGGCATCGAGAAAGTAGAGGGCCTTACCGCCCGCTACCAAGTAATTTTCCGAGACGATTTCGAACCAGTCGATCGTCGGCTGCTGTTCGAGAATGGCTTGGTAATAGGTGCTGCGCAGGCCCAGGCCGAAACCCAGATTGCCGCGTTGAGCATTCATCGCTCGCTCCTTACTGGGTGATGCGGGGCAACCGCGCAATGGCCGCCCCGGCTCACTTACTCGCCGACAGTACCTTTGGCGGCATTGCACTCCGCGAGGGTCATCGACTTGAAGCCGTGACCTTTGCAGGCAGCCTGGCCTTTGCAGCTGTTCTCGGCAGTCTTGCAGTCGTTCTGGCCTTTGCAGGACGTCACGCCGTAACAATGCACTTTGGCTTCTTCAGCCACTGCGACGGTGCTCGAGAGACCAGCGAACAGGCTAGCAGCAGCGAAGGCGATAGCAGCACCAGTAGCAGCGGTAGATTTCATATTCATGTGCGTATCCTCGGGATCAGGGTTGGCCGGGCAAAAGGATTTTCGCGTGCCGGCATTCAACTAGAGCCGCGAGATAGGCACGCGTTACAGGCACGATGAAAATATTTGCCGACGATTCCTTAGCTCTGATCGATCCGCAGCTCAGGCACTGCACGACCCGCCACCAGGCGCTCGTCGACCAGACGAATCAGCTCGGCTTCATCACGCACACGGAACCACTCACCGGCCGGATAGAGGCTGGCCGTCGGGCCCAGATCACAAGGGAACTGGCACTGCGTACGGGTGATATGCACCCCGCCCTCGCACTCCAGCTTGCCGGCGGCCTTAAGACGCTGACGCAGGGTTTTCCAAAGGTCCAGCGCGCCACGTCGGGTGCAGCGCGGGCCGTTGCACAACAGCAGGCGCTGGGCGTGTGGCGGAATCTGCGACCAGGCGTGATGGCCCGGTACGGCCTTTACACCGACGCAGGGCAGGTGCAGCTCGGGGCGCTCGATCAGGGTGCAGGCGGCCTCCACCGGCAGGCCTTCAGCCTGGCCAATGGCGCTGGCGACAAACAGCTGCTCGGGGGTGGCCTGCTGGCTGAGCTCGCTGCGCAGCCAATCGAGATGCGGGCTGCTGCTCTGCGGCTCCAGATCGATCACCAACAACGGCCGCTCAGCCTCGACCACGCACTGCCAGAGCGGCGCATAGCCTTCGCTGGTATCGACGATATCGGCCAGCGCCGCTTCGCCGCGCAGCTCAACCAGACGACGGCGGAACAGCTCGGCAAACGAGCCATCGGCGAGGTCGGGGCCGACGAAGAGAATCCGGGCATAGGGCGAAACGGGCGTGGTCATGGCGGCCTCCAAAGCGGGGCGGCAGTCTAGCAGGGGATGTTTTGCATTTGGCACGTAGCGTGGATGACGCTGTTTTCATCCACCATCGCAGTTGATGGATGAAGCGTCATCGACCCTACCCTATAACTGCAGCGCCTCGGCCAGCGCTTCAAGGCTGACAAACTCGCGCTCCACACTCGGCAACTCAGGCCGACGCAGCAGCAAAACCGGGACGTTCAGCTCCCGCGCCACCTGCAGTTTCGGCTCGGTGGACTGGCTGCCGCTGTTCTTGCTGACCAGCACATCAATGCCCAGCAGAGCGAACAGCGCTCGCTCGCCATGTAGATCAAACGGCCCGCGGGCGCCGATAATTTTCGCCCGCGGCACGGCTTCCTGCGCCGTTAGGCAACGCACGGCCCAGTACTGATGAGGGGGGATCTCATGCAGATGCTCCAGCGGCTCACGGCCGAGGGTAAATAACGGACGACGGAAGTCTCGCAGCTCAGCGACTAACCCACTCCAGTCGTCCACTTCACGCCAGTCATCGCCGGTGCCGGGCTGCCAGCCGGGGCGGCGCAGCGCCCAGCAGGCAACCCCACTCAGCTCGGCGGCGCGGGCAGCGTTGGCGCTGATCTGTGCGGCGTAGGGATGGGTCATGTCCAGCAGCAGTTCGATGCCCTGCTCGCGGATAAACGCAGCCAAGCCTTCCGCCCCGCCAAAACCACCGACACGCACCTGACAGGGCAAATCATCCGGCACCCGGCCCAACCCGGCCAGGCTGTAGATCGCTTCAGGGCTTAATCGCCGCGCCAGGCGCAGCGCCTCGGTAGTGCCGCCAAGCAGCAGGATGCGTGGACTCACGGCTTGCACACCTCCAGCAAGGTGATCGGCAAGGCACTGCGCCAGGTGTCGAAGCCACCCAACGGCTGCGCCTGGGCCACGCTGATGCGGGTCAACTCGCCGCCCACCTGCTCGCGCCAGGCCACCAGCGCCGCTTCGCTTTGCAGGGTCACGGCATTGGCCACCAGACGCCCGCCCGGCTTCAGGCTGGCCCAGCACTGCTGCAGCACGCCGGGGATGGTCACCCCGCCACCAATAAAGATCGCATCCGGCGCAGCCAAGCCGGTCAAGGCCTCGGGCGCACGGCCGGCGACCAGTTGCAGGCCGGGCACACCAAGGGCATCGCGGTTGTGCTGGATATGCGCCTGGCGGCCGGCATCGGCCTCGACCGCAAGCGCCCGGCAGCTGGAGTGTGCGCGCATCCACTCAATGCCGATCGAACCGCAGCCGGCGCCGACATCCCAGAGCAGCTCACCGGGTTGCGGCGCCAGGCGCGCCAGGGTGATAGCGCGCACGTCGCGCTTGGTCAGCTGGCCGTCATGCTGATAGGCATCGTCTGGCAAACCTGGTGTGAGCGGCAGCAGGCGCGCATCGCCGGCAGCCACGCACTCGACCGCCAGTAGATTGAGATCGGCAACGCGCGGCAACACCCAGTCGCTGGCCAAACCGTCGATGCGCCGCTCCTGAGCGCCACCCAGATGCTCCAGTACGGTCAAGCGACTGGGGCCAAAACCGCGCACACGCAGCAACTCGGCCACGGCCGCCGGGCTTTCGCCGTCATTGCTCAACAGCAGCAGCCGTGCACCCGGGAATAGCTGCGCCTGCAACGCCGCCAACGGCCGCGCCACCAGCGACAGCACTGTCACCTCCTGCAACGGCCAACCCATACGGGCGGCGGCCAGTGACACTGACGAGGGCGCAGAAAATACCCGCAATTCCTCAGCCGGCAGCTGCCGCGCCAGGCTCGCGCCAACGCCATAGAACAGCGGATCACCGCTGGCCAGTACACACACCGACGTACCACGCCGCGCCAGCACCGGCTCCAGGCTAAAGGGGCTCGGCCACAGCTCATGCTGCCCCGGCAGATCGGCAGGCAATAGCGCCAACTGGCGGGCACCGCCGACGATGCACTGCGCCTCGCTCAGCGCCAACCGCGCCGCCTCACCCAGGCCGGCGTAGCCGTCTTCACCTATACCCACCAGGGTTAACCAGGCCGTCATGCGCTTTCCTCAAACCGTCATCAGCGCGCCGCCCGACCAGCTGGCTGTCGTGCCTGCGCGCAAAGCGGGCATAATAGCGCCTTCGTCGGTGCCCGCCGCCATTGTGCATAGGGCCTAAGAGGGAATCCGGAGCGATCCGCTGATCGTGACCGAGCTGCCCCCGCAACTGTAAACAGCGAGTCTGCCGCAACTGCGCCACTGGGTAACCGGGAAGGCCGCAGCAGATGATGACCTGTCAGCCAGGAGACCTGCCGACGACGCTAGTCGCGAGTGCCAACATCGGGCGGGGTGTACCGATGCCATGAAATCCCCTGTGGGCGGATTTCGCTGGTTCGGTCGCCGCGTCTTTGTTGTTGGTGACCTTTTTGCGCGACCGTCCAACCTCCGCCGACCTGCCCGACCCACGCCCTAGCGCGTGCCCCGGCCTGCTGCGTATCGTTCAGGCGCTGGACGGTGGCATCTGCCGGGTCAAGCTGGCCGGCGGCGTGCTCAGCAGCCAACAGGCACGGGCCATCGCCGAGGCTGCTGAGCGCTGCGCCAGTGGCGTGCTGGAGCTGACCAACCGCAGCAATCTGCAGATTCGTGGCGTATTGGCTGGCCAGCAGACTGAGTTGATCGAACGGCTGCTCGCCGCCGGCCTTGGCCCGAGCAACCCGGCCGCTGACGATGTGCGCAACCTGCTGCTCAGCCCCGCCGCCGGCTTCGACCCGCAGGCCCTGCTCGACACCCGCCCGCTGGCCGCCGCGCTGCTTGAGCTGCTGCAAAACACCCCGGCGCTGCATGGCTTGTCAGCCAAATTCGCCCTGCAGCTGGACGGCGGCGAAGCCCTGGCGATGCTCGAACACCCCCACGATATCTGGCTTAGCGCCCTGCCCGGCTCGCCGGCACGACTGGCGTTTGGCCTGGCCGGCTGCCCGACTGACAAGCCGCTGGGTGTGATCGACGCAGAGCAGGCCGTGCCGCTGGTGGAGCAACTGCTCAGGCTGTTCCTCGATCTGGCTGGGAGCGAACACAGCCGGATGCGCCAGCTGCTCGGTGTGATGACGCCCAGCCAGCTGCTGCAACAGCTACAAACGTGCCTGCCCTTTGCCGTACAAGCGACCCCTACCGACTGGCAGCGCGCGCCGGTCAGCCAACGCGCGCCCATTGGCATTTATCCACAGCAGCAGAACGGCCTGTGCATGGTCGCTACCGCCACGCGCCTAGGCCGGGTCGACGCCGCGCAACTCAAAGCACTGGCCGAACTGGCTGAGCACCATGGCGATGCCAGCCTGCGCCTGACGCCCTGGCAAGGTCTGCTGCTACCGAATATCCCCAAGCACTCGGCAGAAAAATTACTGCACAAACTGGCCGAACTCGGCCTGCTGATCGATGCCAACGACCCGTTAAGCAATCTGATCGCCTGCACCGGCTCAGCCGCCTGCGGCAAAGGTCTGGCCGGCAGCAAGGCCGATGCTCTACAGCTCGCCAAGCGCCTGCGCGCGAGCACAGCACGACCGCAGGTGCACCTGAGCGCCTGCCCGCGCTCCTGCGCCGCCGCGCACACCGCGCCCTTTACCTTGCTGGCCAGCAGCGCCGGGCATTACCAGCTTTATCAACGCACGCCCGAGGCGGCCGGTTTCGGCCAACTGCTGGCCAGCGCCATGACTATCGACGAGGCCGGCGACTGGTTCGCCGCCCACTGCGCAACAGGAAACAGCGATGCTTGAGTACATCCGCGATGGCCAGGAAATCTACCGCCAGTCGTTTGCCACCATCCGCGCCGAGGCCGACCTGTCGGCGATCCCAGCAGACCTGGAAAAGCTCGCCGTACGGGTTATCCACGCCTGCGGCATGGTCGATGTGGTGCAGGACCTGCGCTTCTCCCCGGGTGCCGGCGCTGCCGGCCGCGCCGCCCTGGCCAAGGGCGCGGCGATTCTCTGCGATGCGCGGATGGTCGCCGAAGGCATCACCCGCCCGCGCCTGGCCGCGAATAACCCGGTGATCTGCACCCTGCATAACGATGGTGTGATTGAGCAGGCCCGCGCACTGGGCAATACCCGTTCGGCAGTCGCATTGGAACATTGGCGCGAGCATCTGGAAGGCAGCGTGGTGGTGATCGGCAACGCCCCCACCGCACTGTTTTATCTACTGGAAATGCTCGACGCCGGCGCGCCAAAACCGGCGCTGATTATCGGCATGCCGGTGGGCTTTATCGGCGCTGCGGAATCCAAGGACGCCCTGGCCGCCGACAGCCGTGGCGTGCCCTATGTGATCGTCCGTGGCCGCCGTGGCGGCAGCGCCATGGCGGTGGCGGCGGTCAACGCCCTGGCCACGGAGGTGGAGTGATGACTGTGCAAAAAGGCCGTCTACTCGGCATCGGCGTTGGCCCCGGCGACCCGGAGCTGATCACCCTCAAGGCCCTGCGCCTGCTGCAATCGGCAGCGGTGGTCGGCTACTTTGTGGCCAAGGCTAAAGCCAACAAAGGCCATGGCGGCAACGCCTTCGGCATTATCGAGGCGCACCTGACCGACACTCAGCAGCGCCTGCCGCTGGTGTATCCGGTGACCACGGAAAAGCTCGCCGCGCCGCTGAGCTATGAAGATGTGATCAGCGATTTCTACGACACCTGTGCGGTGCAGATCGCCGCCCAGCTCGACGCCGGCCGCGATGTGGCGGTGATCTGTGAAGGCGACCCGTTTTTCTACGGCTCCTATATGTACCTGCACGACCGCCTGGCCGCGCAGTACCAGGTGGAAGTGGTGCCCGGCGTGTGCTCCATGCTCGGCTGCGCCTCGGTGCTCGGCACCCCGCTGGTGTACCGCAACCAGAGCTTAAGCGTGCTCTCCGGCGTGCTGCCGGAAGATGAACTCAAGCAGCGCCTGCAGGACGCCGAAGCCGCCGTGGTGATGAAGCTGGGGCGCAACTTCGAGAAAGTCCGCCGCGTGCTGCAGGAGCTGGGCATCGACCAGCGCGCTCACTACGTCGAGCGCGCGACCATGGGCAACCAACGCATCGTGCCGCTGGATGAAGTGGAGCCGATGTCATCGCCTTATTTCTCGATGATCGTGATTCCCGGCGAGAAATGGCGCGGTTAACACGGCCGTAGGGTGGATGACGCTTTACCCATCCACCAACCGCGATGGTGGATGAAAAAAGCGTCATCCACCCTACCCAACCTACACACGGCACAGATGGAACCCGCATGAACCACTCCCCCGCCATCATTATCCTCGGCCCCTCTGCCCTGACTTGCGCGCGGCGCATCCAGGCACTTTATCCACAGGCCGAGATTCACGGCCTGCACAGCCGGGTGGCGGACGTTGAGCGGACGTATGAAGACTTCGGCGACAACCTGCGCGCGCTGTATCGCGCCGGTACGCCGCTGATCGTACTGTGCGCCGCCGGCATCGTGATTCGCAGCCTGGCCGCAGTGCTGGGCGAGAAAGACAGCGAGCCGCCGGTACTGGCCGTGGCCGAAGATGGCAGCGCCGTGGTGCCGCTGCTCGGTGGACTCGGTGGGGTCAACCGTATGGCGCGGGAGATTGCCGCGCATCTACAGGTCAGCGCGGCGATCACCACCAGCGGCGAACTGCGCTTTGGCACCTGCCTGCTGGAGCCGCCAGCCGGCTATGTGCTGGCCGACCTTGAGCAAGGCAAAGGCTTTGTCAGCGACCTGCTCGGCGGCCAGGCGGTGCGCATCGAAGGCGACGCGCCCTGGCTGGCTCAGGCCAAACTGCCGGTAACTGACGACGCGGCACGGGTGATCCATATCAGCCCCCATAGCCGCGCCGCGAATACTGATGAACTGCTGATCCACCCGCAGCAGGTGGCCGTATGGGTCGAACACGCCAGCGTCGATTTACTGAGCGAACTGCGACAGGCGCTTCAAACAAGCGGCTTTGCCGTGCAAAGCCTGGCCTGCCTACTGGCCGCACCAGCGCTGATGGCCAATGCCGAACTGCACAGCGCCGCCGCGCAACTCAAACTACCGCTGCGCTTTATCGATGACACCCAGCAACTGCCGCCGCTGCATAGCCAGCACGCCAATCTGCGCCTGCTGCTGGCCGCCGCGCCTATAGACGCCGCAAACCTCGGCCGCCCCCGTGGCCGCCTCACGGTGATCGGCCTCGGCCCCGGTGCTGCCGAATTTATGGTGCCCGCCGCACGCCAGGCTATGGATGAAGCGCAAGACCTGCTCGGCTACGAAACCTATATCAATATGGCCGGCCCGCTGCGCCCGGAGCAGGTGCGCCACTGCACCGATAACCGCGAGGAAATGCAGCGCGCCCGCCATGCCTTCGAGTTGGCCGCCAGCGGTCGCCGCGTGGTGGTGGTGTCGTCCGGCGACCCCGGCGTATTCGCCATGGCCGCCGCTGTGCTGGAAGCGCTGCACGAATCCACCGACGCCGAATGGCAGCGCGTCGATCTACAGGTATTCCCCGGCGTTTCCGCTGCGCTTGCCACCGCCGCCAAAGCCGGCGCACCGCTGGGCCACGACTTCTGCCTGATCTCCCTGTCGGACAACCTCAAACCCTGGGCGATTATCGAAAAGCGCCTGGCCCACGCCGCCGCCGCCGACCTGGTGATGGCCTTCTACAACCCCATCTCCAAAGCCCGCCCCTGGCAGCTCGGCAGTGCGCTGGAGATCATCCGCCAACAACGCACGCCAGAAACCTTGGTGGTACTGGGCCGCGATATCGGCCGCCCCGGCGAAACCCTGCGCAGCCTTACCCTCGGCGAACTCACGCCAGAGATGGTCGATATGCGCACCCTGGTGATTATCGGCTCCAGCCAAACCTGCCGCTTTCCGCGTGCCGAGGGTGGGGAGTGGGTGTATACACCGCGGAGTTATCCACAGATATAGATCGGCACCACAGCGCTCGGCAGCCCTGCCAAAAGACGATTGATCGACAGCCTGGGCAGGCATAACTTGTCTTGTTTAACGGTGAGTCACTAAGGTGGCCGTCACTGTTTATCAACCCCGGCCGCATCAGGCTCGGGTTACCTCATCAAGGATGATTGGCATGCTACGTACCCACGCCCTTACCGCCACGCTGCTCGCCAACACCTTGCTGCTCTGCGCACTCACCAGTCAGGCAGCGATCAAGCAATGTCCGGTGACGATTGATCAATCAGACGAAGCCAACATCCTGGACCATGCCCAGCGGGCGCATGCCGGCGATGCCTGCGCCCAGTTCAACATGGGCTACCAGTTTTACACCCAGCAACGCTACGCCGAGAGTGAACGCTGGTACGCCAAAGCCGCCGAGCAAGGGGTCAGCCGCGCGGCATTTGAAATTGCCATGCTCTACCGCGACAAACTCCTACCGGGCGACGACTCCGAGCGCAAACGCTGGCTGAACCAGGCAGCCGAACAAGGTTTTACCCAGGCTCAGGTTGAACTGGGCATCGACTATCTGGACAACCCAGGTGATCAGGATGAGCGCTACCAAGCCATGCACTGGTTTGAACAAGCGGCCGACCAGGGCGACATCCAAAGCCAATACCTGCTGGGTGAGCTGTACTGGAGCCGTGACAGCGGTGTGGAGTTTGCCGCCAGCGGCGATGAGCGCGCCATGCACTTCAGCAGCGACGACAGCAAAGCGCTTTACTGGATCTGCAAAGCCGCGCAAAGCAACCATGCCCCCGCGCAATTCAGCCTCAGCGAGGCCTACAGCACCGGCAGTGGCGTACCGGTCAATCGCGACCAGCAGCAACTGTGGCTGGAACGGGCAGCCAGCAACGGCAGTGAAGAGGCAAAGGAGCGACTGGATGACAGCGATTTACCTTGGTACACCCGCCTGGAAAACTGGGGCAAGCGGCAAATGATCGACGGAACAGCTCAATGTCCGGACTCAGAACTAGAAGCCACAGAGCAGCAGGCAAGCTACTAACGAAAGGAATCAACATGCGCCCCTTTGTTATTTTTCCTTTGCTCGCTCTTGGCCTGACTGCGTTTCACGCCACCGCGCGCGACACCAATGAAGTGGTCACCTCTGACCGGCAGAACCCGGCCGTCTCTGCTGCCGTGCGCCAGGCCCAGGCAGGCCTGACCGATTTCCTCGCACTGGCCGCCAAACCGCCCGCCAATACCCGTGACTACAAGGTTCAGGTCATGGCCGAAGACAGCAACGGTATAGAAACCTTCTGGATCACGCCCTTCCACGCGCTTGAGCAGGGTTTTATCGGCACCGTGGCCAACGAGCCGCGCATCGTCAAAAGCGTGACCTGGGGCCAGCAACTGCGCTTTACCCGCGAACAAATCACCGACTGGGGCTACCTGAAGAACGACCGCCAGGTCGGTAGCTTCACCATCTGTGCGCTGTTTAAAGACATGCCACCCGAACAGGTGGAGTACTACCGCAGCCAGCACGGTTTTGACTGCCAGTAACCACAAAAGCCGAAGCCGGCGGTACCCATCAGAGCGTTAGTGGTTCACAAATGATGGGCTGGCAGCAGCATGGGTATCGCTGCGCTCAACCCATCCTACTAGCTGTTATTAATCAGCCACGCCTAGGGAAGAGTAGGTATATCGAAAATGGCATAACCAAAAAGCCCAGCACTTGGCTGGGCTTTTTGAACTGGACTACGGCTGGATTACTTTTGCTGTTGGATCAGCTGACCGGTCACTTGAGAGCGCCGACGTAGCGGCATCAAGAGAATCGAAACACCGAAGTGTCGTGGTTTGCTTGGGACCGAACATACCGCTTGCCGTTACGGAGCAATGGCCGCTTGATGAATGACACAGCAGATCATTCACCTTGTAGTCGCGCCAGACCCCTGGCTGCATTTGAGCCACTTTCTGATGGAATTTCTTGATCGTCGCCACCTGGCTACCTTGCGAACCATTCGCCTGCGAGTCCTGGAAAACCAGAGATAGCACGTCCGGATTCACCTCATAAGCATCCGAGGCCATGTAGATGTAACAGTACTCCTTGAGGCCTGACGCAACTGACTTCGCAGTGGCGCTCTGCAAGTCGGCCTGACTAATAGCGGGGGAACCAAGCATGACGGGCACATTGACATAGGCACCTTTTCGCCAAACCTTTAGCAACGCAGTGGATCCCGGCGAAATCTTACTCAGCGCAATAAGTAGCTCTATGTGATCGCTGATTGGGGTAGTCCCGACAGCGACCACTACGTCGGCAAACTTGAGCCCAGCATGCTCAGCGGGACTGCTGGGCACTACTTGCTCAATGGAGGACCCAGTGAATGGCATTCCTAGTCGAGCGGCTTTTATGGGGTCTATAGGACCGATGACGGCCCCCAGCCTTCCGCCAATAGGTGGACTAAACGCAGGGCACTCTCTGCCTGCCAGCACTCCGCTGATGACTCTTTTCTTGCTAGCCCCCCAGGTTCTAACTTCAATCTCTGCGGATGCCTCCATGCTCTCGCTCAAGGCAAAGGCCCGCTGAAGGTACTCGCAGGATCGCCCCTGATAATTCTCCGGTGTTTCTTTCGCTATCCATTGATCCAGTGAGGTCTGCGGCAACCCTTCCGGTGTAGTGGCCCCCCATCGTGATCCGACAGTCTGAGGCGCTGATGCTGGCGGCGGAACAGGTGAAATTGTGGGCGTTGAAGAAGTGTTCGCGGGCAGCTTACCCCCTGCCTTGATGTACTCCAGCCCACCAGGAGGTAGTTTCAGCTCAAGTTCTTTCAATGACTCAGGGTGCTTTAAGACGTAATCAATGACACCGGCCTGCTGCCCCGTCGTACCTGGTAGACATCCTGTCTCTCTTTCCACCTGCTCAACAGATGCTTTGGCCCACCGGCCTTGCTTCTGAACGTAGTCTTGATACTCACCAATATGATTGCTCAAATACTCTGCATTCTCTCGGTCTACAGCAAGCTCTAGGCAGCTTTTTCCTCGATAATTAGCAGGTGCAATGCCAAGGCTCTCAGGTGTTTCAGCACTGGTGTAAGCGTCAGCCACCATCCCATTTACAGCAGCGATCATACAACCGGTCAGTGATGACGCAGCCAGAGCCAAGCAGATCGTTTGGATTATTTTCATGGAGCCACCCTCCCCAGTGGAGCTCCATCATCAACTAGCCAGTGAGCCTGGGAAAGGGACTCAAAAGAAAAAGCTCTCGGCGCCTGATCAAGGCTTTGAAGTTGGTATGTTCCGATGGGGAAAAATCAGCAAGTAGGGTGGACAATGCTTTTTTATCCACCTTAGGGTCATGCCGATGGTGGATGGATAAAGCGTCATCCACCCTACGAAGCGTTCTTGCGCAGCAAATAACTATCCATAATCCAGCCATGCAGTTCGCGCAATTCGGCGCGGCGGGTGCGGATGGTGTCGGCGACTTCACTCAGCGGCCCAGCGATCAGCACTTCGTCCGGGGTGCCAATATAGGCGCCCCAGTAGATCTGCATCGGCTGGCCGACAAAGCGCTGGTAGGTGTCCTGGGCGTCGAGCATCACCAGCACGCTGTCCACGCCCTCGGGAAAACCGCCTTCTGCCAGGCGGCGCGCCGGGGTGATCTGGAAGGCCTGACCGATGCTGTTAAAGCAGACCTTATGCTTGGCCGCCAGGGCTTGCAGGCTGGTGATGCCGGGGATCACTTCGTACTCGATCTGTTCGCTGCTGTTGGCCACGATCTGTTCGACGATGCGCAGGGTGCTGTCGTACAGCGCCGGGTCGCCCCAGACCAGAAAGGCGCCGGTTTCGCCGTCGCGCATCTGCTCGCGAATCATGCCTTCGAACACCTGCTGTTTGTCCTGATTCAGATCGACCACACTGCCGCGATAGTCCGGCACATCGCGCACCCGCTCCGGGCAGTCGGCGCTGGCAAAGCGGTAGTCGCGACCCTGGATAAAGCGCTCGCAGATGGTCTTGCGCAGGCCGATAAGGCTGTCCTTGGCACTGCCCTTGTCCATCAGAAAGAACACGTCCGTGCGGTTCAGCGCGTTGATCGCCTGCACCGTCAGGTAGTCCGGGTCGCCGGCACCGATGCCGATAATCAACAGGGTTTTCATAAGGCGGTCTCCAGGCTGCCGGCGATCACCGGCAGCGAATCAATATGGCGGTAGTCGGCGCCCAGCTCAGTGGCCAATTGGCGCGCGCGGCCCAGGCGGATCGGCGCGCTTTCGATATCCACCAGCAGCGCCGGGCAGGCACTCGGGGTTAACGCCGGCCAGTCGCGTAAACGGCCATCGGTGATGATCAACAAACGCTGACGCTCGGCCGGGTGCAGGCGCTGACGCCGCGCCTGCCAGTCGGCAGCCTGTTGTAAAGCATCAAACAGCGGCGTGCCGCCGCCCGCACCCAGCTCGGCCAGCCACTGCTGCAATGCCTGGGAGGCTTTCTGCCCTTGCCACAACCATTGCGCCTGGCGGCCGGTGGCGTGCAGCAAAGCCAGGCGCGCGCGTTGCCGGCGCGCCTGCTCGAATACCTCACTGAGCAAGCCTTTGGCTTTGCTTAGCGCGCCATGGCGGCGGGTCGAGGCCGAGGCATCGACTATTACCAGCCAGAGTTCCGCCGGCTTGGCGCTGCGCGGACGCAGCACGAGATCCTGCCGAGTACGCGGGCGGCCTTTAAGCAGGCTCGCCGGCCAATCGATACGGCCCGTAGCACCACTGCGACTGGCGCCATTACGACCACCGCCTAATTTTCCGGGAGCGGCCCGGGCATCCGCGCCTGGGGCTGTGCGCGGGCGGATGCCTAGGGCTTTTTTGCCCAGCGCGGCGGTTCACGCCGTACGCCAAGGCTTTGCGCCTGGGCGGGTAACTCGCCCCATTGACCTTCGCCTTGCGGCTGCTCGCTGGGTGCGCTGTTGCTGGGCGGTGATTCAGGCTGAGATTGTGGCGGCTGCGCGGCAGGCGGCGGACTATGCCGGCGGCGGTGACGCAGCACGAAGTCTTCCACCGCATCGATATCCACCGCCTCAATGTGTGCGGCACCGCGCCAGGCGGCATGCGCTCGGGCGGCGCGCAGCCAGACCAGATCGGCACGCAGGCCATCGACGGCGGCGGCGAAGCAACGCTGGCTGATCTGCTCCAGGGCGTCGTTATCCAGGGGAATAGCCATCAGCCGCGCACGGGCGTTTTGACAGCACTCACGCAGCTCATCCTGCTGGGTTTGCCAGCGCTGCAGAAAGGCCTGCGGATCGGCATCGAAAGCCAGCCGGCGGCGAACGATTTCGGCGCGCTGAGCCGGTTGCGGCTGGGCGTCCAGGGCCAGGTTAAGGCCGAAGCGGTCGAGCAGTTGCGGGCGCAGCTCGCCCTCCTCGCCGTTCATGGTGCCGATCAGCACAAAACGCGCCGCATGTCGGTGGGAGATGCCGTCGCGCTCGATATGGTTGACCCCGCTGGCGGCGGCATCCAGCAGCAGGTCGACCAGATGATCGGGCAGCAGATTGACCTCATCGACATACAGCACGCCGCCATTGGCCTTGGCCAGCAAACCGGGAGAAAACTGCGCGCGGCCCTCGCCCAGCGCGGCATCCAGATCGAGGGTACCGACGATGCGCTCCTCGCTCGCGCCCAGCGGCAAGGTGACAAAGGTGCCGCTGGCCAGCAGATCGACCAGGCCACGGGCCAGAGTCGATTTGGCCATACCGCGCGGCCCCTCGATCAGCACGCCGCCGATGGCCGGATCGATGGCCGCCAGGCACAACGCGAGTTTCAGGTCATCGGCTGCGACCACGGCTGCGAGGGGGAAGTGGCTATCGGTCATGGTTGCAGTCCATCTGGTTTGCGTAGGGTGGACGACGCTTTTCTCGTCCACCATGGCGGTGTTTTGGTGGATGGTTAAAGCGCCATCCACCCTACGATTCTTCGCTGTCGATCAGCAGGTTTTCCAGAGCGTAGCCCGGATGGCATCCGGGTTACGGGCTCATGCATTTGCAGTGGGAGACGCTTCAGCAGCGACAAGCTCGCGGCTACGACTGCATGGATGCAGGAGGTAGAGCGAAGCAGGACGCCAGAGCCGAAAGCCCCTCCCACAGCCGGTCCGTTGTGCGCCATGTTCAGTTGCCGATACCAAATATGCTCAGTGGAAACAGGACGATCCCAAGAACCCGGGGAAACAAGGCAGCCAATCCGGCGCAGCTTATTGCACCAAACAAAACCCAGATACCCAGCTCTGTGAGGCTCGCCGGCCCACCGTCAAACAGAATGAACGCCAGCAAGCCGATCCAGATGCCAGCCATGGCACCGATGCCGGCCGAACGAACCCGATCACGTCGGGTAATCGGGCGTTTCCACCAGACTCGTATTCGGGCCAGTGTTTCTTTCACACACCCTCCTCGCTATCAATCAGCAGATTTTCCAAGGCTTCGCGGTACTCGCCGGGGTGCTGCCAGAGGCCGCGTTGCTGGGCTTCGAGCAGACGTTCGAGGATGTCCTGCAAAGCGCCGGGGTTGTGCTGCTGGATAAAATCGCGGGTGCTTTTGTCGAGTAAATAGGCATCGGTGAGCAGCGCGTACTGGTGGTCGTCGACCAGCTCACTGGTGGCGTCGAAGGCGAACAAATAGTCGATGGTCGCCGCCAGCTCGAACGCACCCTTGTAGCCGTGGCGCTTCATGCCGTCGATCCACTTGGGGTTGGCAGCGCGGGCGCGCACCACCCGGTTTAGCTCTTCCTTCAAGGTGCGGATGCGCGGCGTATCGGGCTGGCTGTTGTCACCGTGGTAGCTGGCCACCTTGGCGCCACGCAGGGTTTCCACGGCGGCGAGCATGCCGCCCTGGAACTGGTAGTAATCGTTGGAGTCGAGAATGTCGTGCTCGCGGTTGTCCTGGTTGTGCAGCACCGCCTGCATCTGCTCCAGGCGCTCGGCGAACTGCGCGCGCGCCGGGGTGCCCTCGCTGTGGCTGCCGTAGGCGTAGCCGCCCCAGTTCAGGTAGACCTCGGCCAGATCCCCGCGGGTTTGCCACAGGCGTTCTTCGATGGCGTTCTGCACGCCCGCGCCATAGGCCCCCGGCTTGGAGCCAAACACCCGCCAACCGGCCTGCTTACGTGCCTCGTGTTCATCCAGGCCGCTGTCCTGCAAGGTCAGGGATTCACGCCAGACCCGCGCCGACAGCGGGTTCATATCTTCCGGCTCATCGAGATCGACCACCGCCTGCACCGCATCATCGAACAGGCGGATCAGGTTGCTAAAGGCATCGCGGAAGAAGCCGGACACGCGCAGGGTCACGTCCACCCGCGGGCGGCCGAGTTGCGCCAGCGGCAATACCTCGAAACGCTCGACACGCTGACTGCCGGCTTGCCACACCGGGCGCACGCCCATCAGTGCCAGGGCCTGGGCCATATCGTCGCCGCCGGTGCGCATGGTCGCGGTGCCCCACATCGACAGGCCAAGCTGACGCAGGTGGTCGCCGTTGTCCTGCAGATGCCGCTCCAGCAACCGATCCGCTGCCTGCATGCCGATACGCCAAGCGGTCGGCGTGGGCAAGTTGCGCACATCGACGCTGTAGAAGTTGCGCCCGGTGGGCAGCACATCCAGCCGCCCGCGACTTGGCGCGCCACTCGGCCCGGCTGGCACAAAACGCCCGTTCAACGCCGCGAGCAAGCCGTGCATTTCTGCATCGCCACAAGCATCCAGCAGCGGTGCGATCTGCTCACGCAAACGCTGCAGCACCTGGGTGCTTTCCGCACCAACGGATTCAAAATCTGCCGCGCCAATCAGCTGCAAGGCCAGCAGTTCCAAGCGTTCACGGGTATCGCCAGCGCTGCGCCAGCTGTCATCGCTCAGGCTCTGCAACACGACCGGGCGCGGGCCCAGCCAGGGCGCGGCCATTTCGCAGTCGAGCGGGTCGAAGGCCAGCTGCAGATCGCTGGCCAAGGCGCGCAGCAGGCTGGCGTTGCCGCCCTGGCCGTCGCCACGGGGAATGCGCAGCAACGCCAGCAAGGTGTCGCGGCGCAGGCTGCCGGCGGGCGATTCGCCGAATACATGCAGGCCATCGCGGATCTGCGATTCCTTCAAATCACACAGGTAGGCGTCGAGCTGCGGCAGCCAGCTGTTGGGGTCTTCGTTGAGCTGCAGGCCCAGTTCGCGATCCAGGCTGGCCTCGCGCACCTTGAGCAGAATCTCGCCGCGCAACTCGGCAGCGCGGCGCAGGTCGAGCTGGCTGGCCTCGTAATACTCGTCGGCCAGACGTTCCAGATCCCGCAGCGGGCCGTAGCTTTCAGCGCGCGTCAGTGGCGGCATCAGGTGGTCGATGATCACTGCCTGGGTACGCCGCTTGGCCTGCGCGCCCTCGCCCGGATCGTTGACGATAAACGGGTAGATATTCGGCAGCGGGCCGAGAATCGCGCTCGGCCAGCACTGCTCGGACAAGCCGACGCTCTTGCCCGGCAGCCATTCCAGATTGCCGTGCTTGCCGACGTGGATCACCGCGTCGCAAGCAAAGGCTCGGCGCAGCCAGCAGTAGAACGCCAGGTAGCCGTGCGGCGGCACCAGATCGGGGTCGTGATATACCGCCGCTGCATCCAGCTGATAACCACGCGCCGGCTGGATGCCGACAAAGGTCAGGCCGAAGCGCAGGCCGGCGATCATCAACCGCCCTCCTCGGAACATCGGATCACGTTCCGGTCCGCCCCAGCGTTCACGCACAGCCTGCCGGTTGGCCGCCGGCAGGCTGTGGAAGAACGCCAGGTAGTCGTCCAGCGCCAGGCTCTGCGCGCAGGGCCGCGCGTCGAGCATCTCCAGATCATTGGTCACGCCGCCGAGCAGCTGGTGGATCAGCGCGGTGCCGCTGTCGGGCAAGCCCTCCACCGGATAGCCCTGCTGTTCGATTGCGCGGAGGATATTTAGCGCCGCCGCCGGGGTGTCCAGGCCGACGCCGTTGCCGATGCGCCCGTCGCGGGTCGGGTAGTTGGCCAGCACCAGGGCGATGCGTTTGTCGGCGTTGTGTTTGCGCGCCAGAGCAATCCAGTTGCGCGCCAGCTCAACGACAAAATCCATCCCCGCCAAATGCGGCTGGTAACACACCACATCGCTCTGACTGCGCTCGCTGCGCCAGGCCAAGCCCTTGAAGCTGATCGGCTGGGTGATCAAGCGGCCGTCCAGCTCGGGCAGCACGACATGCATGGCCAGGTCGCGCGAACCCAGGCCTTGGGCATTGGCTTGCCACTGCTCATGGTTATCCAGCGAGCAAATGGCTTGCAGCACCGGGATATCGCGACGGAAAGGTCGCTCGCTCGGTGCTTCCGGGTTGGATAAGGCGAACGCGGTGGTGTTGATGATCAGCGCCGTGCCGGTGTCGTCCAGCCAGGTTTCGACCTGGGCCAGGCAGGCGGCCTCCTTGAGGCTGGCCACGGCAATCGGCAGTGGATTAAGGCCCTGGGCCTGCATGCGTTGGCAAAACTGATCGATAAACCCGGTATTCGCCGCCTGCACCTGGGTGCGGTAGAACAGCAACGCCGCCACAGGCGCATCGGCCTGCCAGCTGGCTTGCCAATCGGCCAGGCTTGGATTGGCCAACTGCGGGTGATACAGGCCCACACGCGGCAGCGGCTGCGGTTCTACCCAGGCATAGTCACGCTGCAGCCACTGGCTGGCGATGCAGTTAAACAGTTGCAGCGCATTACCCGCGCCGCCCTGACGCAGAAACTGCCAGAGCCTGTGGGCGCTCTCGCTATCGACATTGCTTAGGCCCATCAGCTCGGGATCAGGGCTGTCGTCGCCCGGCACCATGATCACCCGTGCACCGCGCTCGGCCAGTTCGACCAGGCGCTCGATGCCGTAGCGCCAATAGCTGACGCCGCCGTGCACGGAAATCAGGATGACCTTGGCGTGCTGCAGCACCTGCTCGACGTAGAGATCCACCGAGGCGTGATTGCTCAGCTGCGCCGGGCTGGCCAGACGCAGACTGGGGTAATCCGCCGGCAACTGGCGCGCCGCTTCGGCCAGCAGCGACAGGTGCGAATCGCCGGTACAGAGAATCACCAGCTCGGCCGGGGTCTGGCCGAGATCGGCAATGCTGTCGAGCGGCAGCTGGCTGCCGGGCTGGGTGCGCAGCAGGTGCATGTGGGCTTAGCCTGCCAGCGCGGCGTTGAGCTCGGCTTCGATGGCGGCCTGATCCAGGGTCTGGCCAATCACCACCAGGCGGGTGATGCGCGGCTCATCGGCCTGCCAGGCGCGGTCGAAGTGTTTGTCGAAACGTTGACCGACGCCCTGCAGCAGCAGACGCATCGGTTTGCCGGGAATCGCCGCAAAGCCCTTGATGCGCAGGATGCCGTGTTTGCTGACCGCCTCCTTCAGCGCTTGCAGCAGATGGGTTTCCTCGGCTTCAGGCAGTTCCACGTGGAACGAGGCGAACTCGTCGTGATCGTGGTCTTCATGGCCTTCCAGATCATGGTGGGTCTTGCGCCCATCGATGTGCAGTTCGGTCTCGCAGTTCAGGCCCAGCAGCACGTCCAGCGGCAGCTCGCCGCCATGGGCTTCGATAACTTTCACCGCCGGCGGCAGCTCTTCCGCCACTTCAGTGCGCACCGCAGCCAGGGCGGCGGCATCGAGCAGGTCGGCCTTGTTGAGGATTACCAGGTCGGCACTGGCCAGCTGGTCGGCGAACAGCTCATGCAGCGGCGATTCGTGATCCAGATTGGGGTCGAGCTTGCGCTGCGCGTCGACCTGCTCGGGGAATGCGGCGAAGGTGCCGGCGGCCACGGCCGGGCTGTCGACCACGGTGATCACCGCATCGACAGTGCAGGCGTTGCGGATTTCCGGCCAGTTAAAGGCTTGTACCAGCGGCTTGGGCAGGGCCAGGCCGGAGGTTTCAATCAGGATATGGTCCAGCTCGCCGCGGCGCGCCACCAGCTCGCGCATCACCGGGAAGAACTCTTCCTGCACGGTGCAGCACAGGCAGCCGTTGGCCAGCTCGAAGATACGGCCGTTGGCTTCTTCTTCGCTGCAACCGATGGAGCACTGCTTGAGGATTTCGCCGTCGATGCCCAGCTCGCCAAACTCGTTGACGATCACCGCGATACGCCGTCCCTCCGCATGGGTCAGCAGATGACGCAACAGGGTGGTTTTGCCGGCGCCGAGAAAGCCGGTAACGATGGTGACGGGGAGTTTGGCGAGGGTTTGCATGGCGAGTCCTGCATGGCGTCGAAAGAAAGACGAGCAGGCAGGCGGCACAGACATGACAGCCACGGGGCGTCAGCCAACACCACCGGATCACCCCGCCCGGTTGTCGAAAGCGTGACGAGGCAGGTCTCCTGGCTCACGACCGGGCTGGCGTAGATACGCCGGCTAATCCCTTCGCCTTCCCGCGCTGACGCAGTGGCTGTTGTGCTGCAGCGCTTGGGCGGCAGAACAACGCAAGGGTACGAGTCGTTTACAGTTGCGGGGGCAGCCAGGGCATTCACCCTGTTCCCTCTTAGCTTCATGGGCATGCCCACGAAGAACCTCGAACGCGACAAGGCTACGCAGGCCATGGCGGCCGGTCAATCGCGGTTGACCGGTGCCGGCCGCCATGTTGAGCTACGCCGCCGCACACACCGAGCGCCGCAGATGATCCCCAGCCACACCCCTCGCCACCCCGCTGCCACCATTCAGGTAGTCGCCGGGCTGGGTTGCCGCAGTGGCTGCAGCGTGGAGGACGTGTTCAGTCTGCTGCTGCACAGCCTGCAAGCACATGACCTGACTGTGGATAACTTGGTGGGATTGGCCAGCGTCGCGCATAAACAGAGCGAGCCGGGTCTGCTGGCACTGGCCCAGCGCCTCGGTCTGCAGCTGAGCTGCTTTAGTGCTGAAGAACTGCAGCCATATCAGCACCTCGTGCAAGGCTCGCCGCTTACCCTGGCCGCCACCGGCAGCCCGGCCGTCGCCGAACCCAGCGCCCTGGCCCTGGCCACGCTTATGAGCGGCAATGCTGCCCGCCTGCTCGGCGAAAAAACCCGCAACGCCAGCGCCACCTGCGCCCTGGCGTCGATTGCACCCAAGGATGTGTCATGACCGTTTACTTTATCGGCGCCGGCCCCGGCGACCCCGAGCTGATTACCGTCAAAGGCCAGCGCCTACTGCGCAGCTGCCCAATGATTCTCTACGCCGGCTCGCTGGTGCCCGAGGCAGTACTGCAGGGCCATAGCGCCGAACTGGTGATCAACACCGCCGAACTGCATCTGGATGAAATCATCGCGCTGATCCGCCAGGCCCACAACAAAGGCCAGGATGTGGCCCGCGTACACTCCGGCGACCCGTCGCTGTATGGCGCGATTGGCGAACAGATCCGCCACCTGCGCCGGCTGGGCATTGCCTTCGAGATCATCCCCGGGGTCACCGCCACAGCGGCGTGCGCCGCCCTGCTGGAAAGCGAACTGACCCTGCCCGAGGTGTCACAGACGCTGATTCTTACCCGCTATGCGAGCAAGTCGAACATGCCCGAGGGCGAGGCGCTGGGCGACTTGGCCCGCCACGGTGCGACCATGGCCATCCACCTGGGTGTGGTGCACCTGAGCAAGATCGTCACTGAGCTGCTGCCGCATTACGGCGCGGATTGCCCGATTGCCGTGGTCCATCGCGCCAGCTGGCCGGATCAGGATTGGGTCAGCGGCACCCTGGCCACCATCGAGGAACAGGTGCGCGCCAAGGGCTTTCGCCGCACCGCGCTGATTCTCGTCGGCCGCGTGCTGCACGCCGAACAGTTTGCCGACTCGGCGCTGTACAACGCCGAGCATCGGCACCTGTTCCGGTCAGCGGACGACTAGCTTAGAGATGAATCTCCGCAGCCTTGATGCCGAGTAGACGCAGCTCTTCGATCAAGCCATTGAGATCGGCGAAGGACTCCACCTGCTCCTGGTCATCGACCAGAAAGAAGCTGGTGCCCGCGCCTTTCTTCAACAGCACGATCCATTCCCGAATATTGGCCGGGTTGGCAATGATGTGAGTATCAAAGAGCACGCCCTGCGCCTGCTTGCTCTGTATATCTTCACGCCGCATTAGCTGGCTCCTGCTTACTCAACCGTTACGCTCTTGGCCAAGTTACGCGGCTGGTCGACGTCGGTGCCCTTGAGCACGGCGACGTAGTAGGACAGCAGCTGCAGCGGAATGGTGTAGAGGATAGGCGCCAGGGCGTCGTGGATATGCGGCATGTTCACGACGTGGGTGCCCTCGCCATTGCTCATGCCGGCCTGCTCGTCGGCAAACACCACCAGCTCACCGCCACGGGCGCGCACTTCCTGCAGGTTGGATTTGAGCTTTTCCAGCAGCTCGTTGTTCGGCGCCACGGTGACCACCGGCATATCGCTGTCCACCAGCGCCAATGGGCCGTGCTTAAGCTCGCCGGCCGGGTAGGCCTCGGCGTGGATATAGGAAATTTCCTTGAGCTTGAGCGCGCCTTCCATCGCCACCGGGTACTGCGCGCCACGGCCGAGGAACAGGCTGTGGTGCTTCTCGGCGAACAGCTCGGAGACTTTCTCGACCACGCTGTCCATGGCCAGGGCTTCGCCAAGACGGGTTGGCAGGCGACGCAGTTCATCGACCAGCTCGGCTTCCAGACCTTTATCCAGAGTGCCACGCACCTGGCCGAGGGACAGGGTCAGCAGCATCAGCGCGACCAGCTGGGTGGTGAAGGCTTTGGTCGAGGCCACGCCGATTTCCGGGCCGGCCTGGGTCAGCAGGGTCAGATCGGATTCACGCACCAGCGAGCTGATACCAACGTTGCAGATGGCCAGGCTGGCCAGGTAGCCGCCCTTCTCCGGCGCATTTTCCTTGGCGTTGCGCAGGGCAGCCAGGGTGTCGGCGGTTTCGCCGGACTGGGAGATGCTGACAAACAGGGTGTCGGGCTGCACCACCACCTTGCGGTAGCGGAACTCGCTGGCCACTTCGATCTGGCAAGGAATCCCGGCCAGACCTTCCAGCCAGTAACGCGCGACCATACCGGCATGGTAACTGGTGCCGCAGGCGACGATCTGCACGTTGCGCACCTTGGCGAACAGCTCGGCGGCTTGCGGGCCGAAGGCCTGAACCAGTACGTGGTCAGTGCCCAGACGGCCTTCCAGGGTGCGTTGCACGACCTTGGGCTGCTCAAAGATTTCCTTGAGCATAAAGTGGCGGTACTCGCCCTTGTCGGCGGCTTCCGCACCTTCGTGGTATTGCACGCTTTCGCGCGTCACCGGCTGGCCGTCGACGCTCCAGATCTGCACGCTCTCGCGCTGGATCTCGGCGATATCGCCTTCTTCCAGGTACATAAAGCGGTCGGTTACCTGGCGCAGGGCCAACTGGTCGGAGGCGAGGAAGTTCTCGCCCAGGCCCAGACCGATCACCAGCGGGCTACCGCTGCGGGCGGCGAGCAGGCGATCCGGCTGCTTGGCGCTTATCACCGCCAGGCCGTAGGCACCGTGCAGTTCCTTGACCGCCTCTTTCAACGCTGCGGTCAGATCCGGCTGAGTTTTCAGCTTGTGGTCGAGCAGGTGCACGATCACTTCCGTGTCGGTATCGGAGCTGAACACATAGCCCAGGCCCTTGAGCTGGGCGCGCAGTTCTTCGTGGTTCTCGATAATGCCGTTGTGCACCACCGCCAGATCATGGCTGGAGAAATGCGGGTGGGCGTTACGCTCGCTCGGTGCGCCGTGGGTGGCCCAGCGGGTGTGGGCGATGCCCAAGCGGCCGGCCAGCGGCTCCTCGCTCAAGGCGCTTTCCAGCTCGCTGACCTTGCCGACACGGCGGCGACGGTCAAGACCGTTATGATCAGTCAGCAGTGCCACGCCGGCGCTGTCGTAGCCGCGGTATTCCAGGCGCTTGAGGCCTTCAACCAGCACAGCGGTGATATTGCGTTCGGCGACTGCGCCTACGATGCCACACATAATCTTCTCCTTAAGCTTCAACAGCCGCGCAGATCAGCTTGATGCCGCGCTCGGTCAATTGTTCACGAGCCTCAGGGCTGAGGCGTTCGTCGGTTATCAGGGTATGGATGCCGCTCCAGGGCAGCTCCAGGTTAGGAATCTTGCGGCCGATCTTGTCGCTCTCGACCATCACCACCACTTCGCGGGCCACACCGGCCATCACTCGGCTTAGCCCGAGCAATTCATTGAAGGTGGTGGTGCCACGGTTTAGGTCGATGCCATCGGCGCCAATAAACAGCTGGTCGAAGTCGTAAGAGCGCAGCACCTGCTCGGCGACCTGGCCCTGGAAAGACTCGGAATGCGGGTCCCAGGTACCGCCGGTCATCAGCAACACTGGCTCGTGCTCCAGCTCGCTAATGGCGCGGGCGACGTTCAGCGAATTAGTCATCACCACCAGGCCGGGCTTATGGCCGAGTTGCGGAATCATCGCCGCAGTGGTGGTGCCGCTGTCGATGATGATCCGCGCATGTTCGCGAATGCGCGCCACACCGGCGCGGGCGATGGCCTGCTTGTACTGGGAGATCGGTTGGATATCGCTGATAAGCTCCTGCGGCATGGGCACCGCACCGCCGTAACGACGCAACAGCAGGCCACTCTTTTCCAGGGCGGCGAGGTCTTTGCGAATGGTCACTTCCGAGGTGGCGAACGCTTTCGACAACTCATCCACACTCACCTCGCCTTGCTCGGCGAGCAGGGCAAGAATGGTGTGGCGACGTTGCGGAGTGTTGCGTTTCGACATGCTAAGTTTCGGTTCGAAAGATAATGGCGCGAATCAAAACCTAAACGAAGTTTTTCGTCAAGCAGCAATCGATGTAGGGGCAACTAGGTCCAGGCCAATTCAGCGGGCTTGCAGAAGCTGGTTGGGGTCCAGATAAAACATCTTCTTCCAGCCTTGGGTCGACTCGTCCGCCCGCCAAGGCAACGGCAGCAGGCTGACAATCGAGTAATGCAAGTGCGCCGGTTTGCCTTGCGCGTTACCTGTATCGCCAACCGTGCCCAGTAGGCTGCCAGCCAGCAGCGGTTGGCCTGGATAGGCGTCGATGCTTTGCAGGTGGGCGTAATAATGAATGCGCCATTTCGGCCCCAGGGCGACCACCACCTTGCCGCCCTGCGCGATTTCACCGCGAAACAGCACCACCCCATAGCTACTGGAGCGCACCGGCGTGCCGAGTTTGGCGAAGATGTCGATGCCCTTGTGCACGCCCGAGCGGCCCCAGGGTTCAAACCAGAAGGTGCGCGGATTCCAGTCCCCGGCACTGGCTCCCTGCACTGGAATCTGCGGCCACTCAGGGAGCAAGGCCCATATAAGAAACAGCGCCGGTATTATCCAGCGTTTGCGTAAAGGCATCCTTGCCAACTCCATCAGGTCTTCTTGGTCGGGCGCTTCCAGCCTTCGATATTCCGCTGCTTGGCTCGGCCGACGGCCAGGGTGTTATCCGGCACATCACCAGTAATCACCGAACCGGCGCCGGTGGTGGCGCGGTCGCCTAAAGTTACCGGGGCGACCAGGGCGCTGTTGGAGCCGATAAACACGTCTTCACCCAGCACGGTCTTGAACTTGTTGGCGCCATCGTAATTGCAGGTGATGGTGCCGGCACCGATATTGCTGCGCGCGCCGATTTCGGCATCGCCCAGGTAGCTTAAGTGGCCGGCCTTGGCGCCTTCACCCAGTTTGGCGTTCTTCAGTTCAACGAAGTTACCCACATGGGCCTTGGCGCCCAGCACCGAACCGGGACGCAGACGAGCAAACGGGCCGCAATCGGCACTCTCACCCACTTCGGCACCTTCAAGATGGCTGTTGGCTTTGACGATGGCGCCTTTGCGCAGGATCGAGTTTCTGATCACGCAGTTCGGACCAATCTGCACGCCATCTTCGATGACGACCTGGCCCTCGAGGATCACGTTGATATCGATCGATACATCGCGGCCTGCCGTCACTTCACCACGCAGATCGAAACGCGCCGGGTCGATCAGGGTCACGCCCTGCACCATCAGCCGGCGTGCGGCTCGGTACTGGTAGTGACGCTCCAGCTGCGAAAGCTGGATGCGGTCGTTAGCGCCCAGCACTTCCATCTCGTCAGCCGCCTGCTCAGTGGCGACTACCAGGCCGTCGGCTACCGCCATCGCAATCACGTCAGTCAGGTAGTACTCGCCTTGGGCGTTGCTGTTAGACAGACGACCGAGCCAGTCACCCAGTTTTTTCCCCGGTACGGCGAGGATGCCGGTGTTGCCTTCACTGATCAGACGCTGCTCAGCACTGGCATCCTTGTGCTCGACGATGGCCTTCACCACACCCTGCTCATCGCGCACGATGCGGCCGTAGCCAGTCGGGTCGTTCAGATTAACCGTCAGCAACCCCAACTGCTGCTCGCTGACCTGTTGCAGCAGGCGCTGCAGGGTTTCAACTTCGATCAGCGGCACGTCGCCATAGAGAATCAGCACGCGCTCGGCGCTCAAGGCCGGCAGCGCCTGGGCTACTGCATGGCCGGTACCGAGTTGCTCGCTTTGCAGCACGAAATTCAGGTCATCCGCCGCGAGTCGCTCGCGCACCAATTCCGCGCCATGACCAATCACTACATGAATGCCTTGCGGTTTCAGCAGGCGGGCAGTGTCGATCACATGGCCAAGCATGGCTTTGCCGGCAACCGGGTGCAGGACTTTCGGCAAGGCGGAACGCATGCGAGTGCCTTGGCCGGCGGCGAGGATAACGATATCGAGCGACATGGGGGCAGATCCTTGTAGTAACCCGGATGCAATCCGGGGGTGATCGTCCCGGATTTATCCGGGCTACTTGCGAAGAACGTGTTTACGAGCTCGCGAGCTAGAGACCTACAAGCCTGTTTTTAACGCAGTAGGGCCGACCCGCAGCAGATCGTAAGCAGGTTCTAAAACAGCAGGCAAAGAAAAAGGGTAGCCAAGGCTACCCTTTTACTCGTTTGCGATGAAGCGTCGGAATTAACCGCCGAACTTCTTGCGCAACTGCTGAACGGTACGCAGCTGAGCCGCGACCTCAGCCAGGTGAGCGGCTGCGGAACCGTAATCGAACTCCGCGCCCTTCTCATTCAAGGCATTCTCGGCAGCCCGAAGGGCTTCCTGAGCAGCAGCTTCATCGATATCGGCAGCACGCTGCACGGTATCGGCGAGAACTTTCACCACACTCGGCTGAACTTCGAGGAAGCCACCGGAGATGTAGAACACCTCGGTTTCGCCACCTAGCTTGACCAGACGAATCGGACCCGGTTTGAGGTCGGTGATCAGCGGCGCGTGGCCTGGAGCGATACCGATATCACCCAGGTTGCCGTGCGCAATCACCATCTCGACCAGACCGGAGAAGATCTCGCCTTCTGCGCTGACGATGTCGCAATGGACTGTCATAGCCATGTCTAACCTCACGTATCGATCTGTTTACACACTACTACGCGGATAAACAGACCGTAAGCGCCCGTTTCCGGGCGCACGGGTGATTACAGTTTCTTCGCTTTCTCAACAGCTTCTTCGATGCTGCCAACCATGTAGAACGCCTGCTCTGGCAGGTGATCGTAGTCACCTTTCAGAATGCCGCTGAAGCCGGCAATGGTGTCCTTCAGGGAAACGTACTTACCTGGCGAGCCGGTGAAGACTTCGGCCACGAAGAACGGCTGGGACAGGAAGCGCTGGATCTTACGAGCACGGGATACCAGCTGCTTGTCTGTTTCGGACAGTTCGTCCATACCCAGAATCGCGATGATGTCCTTCAGCTCTTTGTAGCGCTGCAGTACGTACTGCACGCCGCGAGCAGTGTCGTAGTGCTCCTGGCCGATAACCATCGGGTCCAGCTGGCGCGACGTCGAGTCGAGTGGATCGACCGCTGGGTAGATACCCAGGGAAGCGATGTCACGAGACAGTACAACGGTGGCGTCCAAGTGGGCGAAGGTGGTCGCCGGGCTTGGGTCGGTCAGGTCGTCCGCAGGTACGTAAACGGCCTGGATCGAGGTGATCGAACCGGTCTTGGTCGAAGTAATACGCTCTTGCAGAACGCCCATTTCTTCGGCCAGGGTCGGCTGATAACCCACTGCGGAAGGCATACGGCCTAGCAGTGCGGATACTTCAGTACCGGCCAGGGTGTAACGGTAGATGTTGTCCACGAAGAACAGAACATCACGGCCTTCGTCACGGAACTTCTCGGCCATGGTCAGGCCGGTCAGTGCTACGCGCAGACGGTTGCCTGGTGGCTCGTTCATCTGACCGTAAACCAGGGCTACCTTGTCGAGAACGTTGGAGTCCTTCATCTCGTGGTAGAAGTCGTTACCCTCACGAGTACGCTCACCCACACCGGCGAACACGGAATAACCGCTGTGCTCGATGGCGATGTTACGGATCAGTTCCATCATGTTTACGGTTTTGCCTACACCGGCACCACCGAACAGACCGACTTTACCGCCCTTGGCAAACGGGCAAACCAGGTCGATAACCTTGATGCCGGTTTCCAACAGTTCATTCGAGCCAGCTTGTTCGGCGTAGGTTGGCGCAGGACGGTGAATCCCCCAACGCTCTTCTTCGCCAATCGGGCCAGCTTCGTCGATTGGGTTGCCCAGCACGTCCATGATACGGCCCAGGGTTTTCACCCCAACCGGTACCTGGATACCTGCGCCAGTGCTGCCGACATTCAGGCCACGCTTGAGGCCTTCAGTCGAACCCATTGCAATGGTACGTACCACGCCGTCGCCCAGCTGCTGCTGAACTTCAAGAGTGGTTTCGGCGCCGACTACTTTCAGCGCTTCATAAACATTCGGCACTTGATCACGCGGGAATTCCACGTCGATAACGGCGCCGATGATTTGAACGATACGTCCGCTACTCATCTTTGGTTCCTCTGAATATTTGAACCGTGCTTAAACCGCGGCAGCGCCGCCGACGATTTCCGAAATTTCCTGGGTGATCGCTGCCTGACGTGCTTTGTTGTAAACCAACTGCAGGTCTTTGATGATATCGCCAGCGTTGTCGGTGGCGTTTTTCATCGCGATCATCCGGGCCGCTTGTTCAGCCGCGTTGTTCTCAACCACTGCCTGGTACACCTGCGACTCCACGTAACGCACCATCAAGCCGTCCAGCAGCTCTTTGGCGTCGGGTTCGTACAGGTAATCCCAGTGGTGCTTGAGTTCTTTATCCGGATCGGCCACCAGCGGAATCAACTGCTCCACTGTCGGCTTTTGCGTCATGGTATTGATGAACTTGTTCGAGACCACGGACAAACGATCGATGCGACCATCTAGGTAGGCATCGAGCATTACCTTGACGCTACCAATCAGATCATTGATCGATGGTTCTTCGCCCAGGTGGCTGATCGCAGCAACGATGTTGCCACCAAAGTTGCGGAAGAACGCCGCACCTTTGCTGCCAACGACGCAGAGATCAATCTCAACGCCTTGCTCGCGATTGCTCGCCATGTCTTTGACCAGAGCCTTGAACAGGTTGGTGTTCAGACCACCACACAGACCACGGTCCGAGCTCACCACGACATAACCCACACGCTTAACTTCGCGCTCGATCATGAACGGGTGACGGTATTCCGGGTTGGCGTTGGCCAGATGACCAATCACCTGGCGGATACGCTCCGCGTAGGGACGGCTAGCAGCCATGCGCATTTGTGCTCTGCGCATTTTGCTGACCGCCACCTTTTCCATGGCGCTGGTGATCTTCTGCGTGCTTTTGATGCTCGCAATCTTGCTGCGAATCTCTTTTGCGCCTGCCATTTGACACCTATCGGGTTAGCAAGCGGGGACCTCACGGTCCCCACTGCGGCTTACCAGGTTTGGGTGGCCTTGAACTTCTCGATACCGGCTTTCAGCTGGCCATCGATGTCGTCATTGAAGTCACCCTTCTCGTTGATCTTCGCCAGCAGAGCGGCGTGATCCCGGTTGAAGTAAGCAATCAGGGCCTGTTCGAATGCGCCAACTTTGGCAACTTCGATGTCGACCAGGAAACCACGCTCAGCGGCATACAGCGATACGGACATGTCAGCAATCGACATCGGCGCATATTGCTTCTGCTTCATCAGCTCGGTAACGCGCTGACCATGCTCAAGTTGCTTACGGGTGGCTTCGTCCAGGTCAGAAGCAAACTGGGCGAATGCTGCCAGTTCACGGTACTGAGCCAGAGCGGTACGGATACCACCGGAGAGCTTCTTGATGATCTTGGTCTGTGCAGCACCACCCACGCGGGATACCGAAATACCGGCGTTGACCGCAGGACGGATACCCGAGTTGAACATGGCCGATTCCAGGAAGATCTGACCGTCGGTGATCGAGATCACGTTGGTCGGAACGAACGCGGAAACGTCGCCAGCCTGGGTTTCGATGATCGGCAGAGCGGTCAAGGAACCGGTCTTGCCAGTCACAGCGCCATTGGTGAACTTCTCAACGTACTCTTCGGAAACGCGGGAAGCGCGCTCCAGCAGACGGCTGTGGAGATAGAACACGTCGCCTGGGTAAGCTTCACGGCCTGGTGGACGGCGCAGCAGCAGGGAAATCTGGCGGTAAGCCACTGCTTGCTTGGACAGATCGTCATACACGATCAGCGCGTCTTCACCGCGGTCGCGGAAGTATTCGCCCATGGTGCAACCGGCGTACGGTGCAATGAACTGCAGCGCAGCGGATTCGGAAGCGGAAGCCGCGACAACGATGGTGTTAGCCAGCGCGCCGTTTTCTTCCAGCTTGCGAACCACGTTAGCGATGGTCGATTGCTTCTGACCAATAGCAACGTAGACGCACTTAATGCCGCTGTTCTTCTGGTTGATGATGGCGTCGATGGCCAGAGCAGTTTTACCGATCTGACGGTCACCGATGATCAGCTCACGCTGACCACGGCCAACCGGGATCATGGCATCAACCGACTTGTAACCGGTTTGCACCGGCTGGTCGACCGACTTACGCCAGATCACGCCCGGCGCAACCTTTTCAACAGCGTCGGTAGCGACGTTGTTCAGCGGGCCTTTGCCGTCAATTGGGTTGCCCAGTGCGTCGACAACGCGACCCAGCAATTCCGGACCAACCGGAACTTCCAGGATGCGGCCAGTGCACTTGGCGCTCATGCCTTCGGCCAGGGAGGTATAAGCCCCCAGAACCACTGCACCCACGGAGTCTTGCTCCAGGTTCAGTGCCATACCGTAGACACCACCCGGGAACTCGATCATTTCGCCGTACATAACGTCGGCGAGACCGTGAATACGCACGATACCGTCAGATACGCTGACGACAGTGCCTTCGTTACGGGCTTGAGAGGCGACATCGAGATTCTCGATACGCCCCTTGATGATTTCACTTATTTCGGAAGGATTGAGTTGCTGCATAGCTCTGCTGCCCCTTCAAACTCAAGATTTCAATGCTTCGGCCAGCTTCGCGATTTTGCCGCGAACTGAGCCATCGATAACCAGGTCGCCGGCGCGAATGACGACACCACCAATAAGGGCGGCATCCTCCGCGGCGTGCAGACGCACTTCTCGGCCGAGCCGTGCACTGAGAACCTTGGCGAGTTTGTCTTGCTGTTCATCGCTCAATGCGAAGGCACTGGTGACATCCACGTCGATCGACTTTTCCTGCTCGGCTTTGTACAGCTCGAACAGTTCAACGATCTCTGGCAACAGGGCCAAGCGATCGTTTTCAGCGGCGATGTGAATGAAATTGCGTACCTGGGCGTCGAACTTTTCACCACACACGTCGATAAACGTGGTGGCCTTGTCTGTACTCGTCAAACGCGGAGCCTTGAGCATGCTCTGCATGGTGTCGTCTTGCGACACCGCTGCAGCCAGGCCGAGCATGGCTGACCAATTGGCCAGCTGCTGGTGGGCCTGGGCGTACTCAAAGGCAGCCTTAGCGTAAGGTCGGGCCAGCGTGGTCAGTTCTGCCATGATCGCGCCCCTCGCTTAAATTTCGGCTGCCAGTTTGGAAACCAGCTCCGCATGCGCGTTTTGGTCGATAGATGCGCCCAGGATCTTCTCGGCACCGCTAACGGCCAGGCTACCCAGTTGGGCACGCAGCGCGTCTTTGACACCATTCAGTTCCTGCTCGATCTCGGCCAGAGCCTGGGCCTTCACACGGTCAGCTTCGACACGGGCCTGTTCACGGGCTTCGTCGACGATCTGCGTACCGCGTTTCTTGGCTTGCTCAATGATCTCGGCTGCTTGGCCTTTGGCTTCGCGCAGTTGCTGACCCGCTTTCTCTTGGGCCAACTCCAGGTCACGAGCCGCACGACTAGCAGCGTCCAGGCCGTCTGCGATCTTCTTCTGACGTTCTTGCAAAGCCGTAATGACCGGAGGCCACACGTACTTCATGCAGAACAGCACGAAGATGAAGAAGGCAACGGACTGGCCAATCAGGGTTGCATTAATGTTCACGCCAACACCTCGCTCGTTCGTTGTCCATCAAACCAATTCACTCGGAAATCGAGTGAATTAGCCTGCGATTTGACCAACGAAGGGGTTCGCGAAGGTGAAGAACAGTGCGATACCAACACCGATCATGGTCACGGCGTCGAGCAGGCCGGCGACGATGAACATTTTCACTTGCAGCATCGGAACCATTTCCGGCTGACGCGCAGCGCCTTCCAGGAACTTGCCGCCCAGCAGGCCGAAACCGATTGCGGTACCCAGGGCACCCAGGCCAATCAGCAGTGCTACAGCGATAGCGGTCAGACCAACTACAGTTTCCATCTTTCCTCCCGACTTTTTATGTCGTATTGGTTAAGGTTTTCTAAGGTAAAGCGGTAAAGCAAAATCGGTACTTCTGGTTGCCCTTGCGGGCGTCCACTGCGAGCGCCTAAGCGCTCTTAGTGGTTGTCTTCGTGCGCCATCGACAGGTAGACGATGGTCAGCATCATGAAGATGAACGCCTGCAGCACGATGATCAGGATGTGGAACACAGCCCACGCCCACTGCAGGGCAATACCCAGCGCGCCCAGCAGCAGACCGCCGCCAAACATGATCGCGATGAGGATAAAGATCAGCTCGCCGGCATACAGGTTGCCGAACAGACGCAGAGCCAGGGAAATCGGCTTGGCGATCAGGGTCACGAACTCAAGCAGGAAGTTGACCGGAATCAGCAGCGCTTGAACGAATACGTTCTTGCTACCAAATGGGTGCAGAGTCAGCTCACCGATAAAGCCGCCGAGGCCTTTGACCTTGATGCTGTAGAACAAGATCAGGGCAAATACCGACAGGGCCAGGCCCAGGGTGGCATTCGGATCGGTGGTCGGAACGACGCGGAAGTACAGATGCGGGTCGCCGGAGATTTTTGCCGCCAGCATTGGCAGCCAATCTACCGGGATCAAGTCCATGAAGTTCATCAGGAAGACCCAGACGAAGATGGTCAGACCCAGAGGTGCGATCAAGGCGTTGCGGCCATGGAAGGTGTCCTTGACGCTGCCGTCAACGAACTCGACCAGGACTTCAACAAAGTTCTGCAGCTTGCCCGGTTGTCCGGAAGTGGCGCGTTTAGCAGCGGCACGGAACAGCAGGATAAAGAACAGGCCCAGCACGACGGACACCGCGAGGGTGTCTACGTGAAATGCCCAGAAGCCCATTTCCTGAGCTTCTTTTGCGTTGTGGGCGAAACTCCAGCCGTTGACCGGGTGCTGACCGTAGGTCAGGTTGGTCAAGTGGTGCTGGATATAACCCGAAGCGGTTTGTGCTGCTGCCATATATCCCTCGAGCGCTAAGGTCTTAAAAGTCTTGTTTTCATCAGCAGGGGTGAAAACCAATTGACCAACTGGGTCAGGAAGAACACGCCAAATACCGCCAGCGGTTCCAGAGGCTTAACACCTGCAAAGGTCAGTGCAAACAACACTGCCGTTAAAACCAGTTTGCCCGCCTCACCGGCATAAAAAGACCGGACGATGGCTTGAGCAGCCCGCGCTCCACTGAAACGGAACGCCTTGTGGGCGAAGTACACGTTAGGTAGCCAGGCAATCAGGCCACCACACAACCCAGAGTATCCAGCAACTGTGCCTTGCCACTGCCACAACACCAAGGCCAGCAACAACAGGACCAACAGTTGTACCAGCAGTACCGGAAAAACAGCCAGACGATGGAGGGGCAGGCGATTCGGCGTGCGAACGTCCATCTTGTTTTCCTGAAAGCTGAACCCGGACGTCGGCATCTGAAATCAATAACTTGGCATACTTTGTGCCGACGAAATGCGCGCAGAGTATAGGGGCGCTTCCCCCCCCATTCAACTGTCGGGTAGTGATTTCCGACTAGTCGCTACACGATCAATTGTTTCAACGAATGTGAGCGAGTACGCCCTGCAGTTCATCCAGCGAGCTGTAGCTGATCACCAGCTGACCTTTGCCTTTCTGCCCATGCTTGATCTGCACCGGCGAGCCCAGGCGCTCAGCCAGGCGCTGTTCCAGCCGGGTAATGTCCGGGTCGGCTTTGACCACTGCCGCCGGCTTCTCTTTGCTGTTCAACCACTGCCGTACCAGTGCTTCGGTTTGGCGCACGGTAAGGCCGCGTGCGACAACATGTCGCGCACCTTCGGTCTGCTGTTCGGCCGGTAAACCAAGCAAGGCGCGGGCATGACCCATTTCCAGATCGCCATGAGAGAGTAGGGTTTTGATCTCTTCCGGCAGGGCGATCAGGCGCAGCAGGTTGCTGATGGTCACCCGTGATTTACCCACAGCATCGGCGACCTGCTGCTGAGTCAGCTGGAATTCCTGCTGCAGGCGCTGCAAAGCCATGGCTTCTTCGATGGGATTAAGGTCTTCGCGCTGGATGTTCTCGATCAACGCCATGGCGATGGCGGCTTCATCCGGCAGCTCACGGACCATGGCCGGAATCTTGTCCAGGCCGGCTTGCTGACTGGCACGCCAGCGACGTTCACCGGCGACGATCTCGAAACGTCCTTCACCAATCGGCCGCACCACAATCGGCTGCATCACGCCGTGGGCCTTGATCGACTGCGCCAGTTCTTCGAGGGCAGTGGCGTCCATGTCACGACGTGGCTGGTATTTGCCGCGCTGGATCAGGTCCAGGGGCACATATTGCAGTTCACGGCTGTCGACCTGCGCGGCCTCTTCCTGCAAGGCGTTGACACTGGTGCCGCCCAGCAGGGCATCCAGACCGCGTCCCAGTCCTCGTTTTTTCACAGCCATGGGTATTTCCTTATGCGGTTGCGGTGTGGGCATTGGCGCGCTGGCGGCGTACCAATTCGCCGGCCAGCGCCAAGTAGGCAATGGCACCACGGGATTGCTTGTCATACACCAGCGCCGGCATGCCAAAGCTTGGCGCCTCGGCCAGACGCACGTTACGCGGGATGACCACGTCGTAGAGCTGATTCGGGAAGTGCTGCTTGAGCTGTGCCGAAACATCATTGGTCAAGCTGATGCGCGGGTCATACATGGTGCGCAGCAGGCCTTCGATCTTCAGCTTGGGATTGAGTATCTCGGCGATGCGCTGAATGCTGTTGACCAGGTCGCTCAACCCCTCAAGTGCGTAGTACTCGCACTGCATGGGGATAATCACCCCATCGGCGGCCACCAGGGCGTTGATCGTGAGCATCGACAGCGCCGGCGGGCAGTCGATCAGGATGTAATCATAATTCTCGCGGATCGGCGCCAACGCATAACGCAGGCGGCTTTCCTTCATTTTCATTTCCAGCAGCGATACTTCGGCGGCGGTCAGATCGCGGTTGGCCGGCAGCAGTTGGTAGCCGCCGTGCTCGGAGAACTGCATGGCATCGACCAGGTTGCATTCACCGATCAGTACGTCGTAGATCGAATGCTCCAGACCGTGTTTATCCACACCACTGCCCATGGTCGCGTTGCCCTGGGGGTCGAGGTCGATCAACAGCACACGGCGCTTGGTTGCCACCAGCGAGGCAGCCAGATTGATGCAGGTGGTGGTTTTGCCCACGCCGCCTTTCTGGTTAGCGATTGCGAATACCTTAGCCATGCTGCGTTCCCCCTAAACCGAGCGACGCAGTATCAACAGATGGCGCTGACCTTGGCAACCGGGAACCTTGAGTACATGGGTGGCGGTGAGACGAAAGTCCGCTGGCAAGGCCTGCAGTTCGTCATCCGGGTGCACGCCTTTCATCGCCAGCCACTGGGTATTGCCGTTTCCCAGGTGCCGGGTCCAGGTGCTGAAATCTTCCAGAGAACTAAACGCCCGTGAGCAGATACCGCTGAATGGCACAGCCGGATTGAACTCTTCGACGCGGCTGTGGATAACTTGCAGGTTGGCCAGTTTCAACTCCAGCTTCACCTGAGTCAGGAAGCGGGTCTTTTTGCCGTTGGAATCCAGCAGGGTGAACTGCCGTTCGGGAAACAGAATGGCCAGGGGAATGCCCGGCATGCCGCCGCCACTGCCGACGTCCAGCCAGTTATCCCCAGCCTCGACGACGAAAGGCACGACCGACAGGCTGTCGAGCAGATGGCGCGAAACCATTTCATTCGGATCGCGCACTGCGGTGAGGTTGTAGGCCTTGTTCCACTTGATCAGCAGGGCCAGGTAGGCCAGCAACTGTTCGTGCTGCTGCGCGCTGAGTTCGACACCCAGCTCAAGCGCGCCCTGGCTCAGTTCTTCGGCGTGACGTGCAGTAACCAACGACATCAGGCGCTATGCTCCAACTGCTGACCGGCAGTGCGCTTTTTCAAATGGATCAGCAGCAGGGAAATTGCTGCCGGGGTAACGCCGGGAATCCGCGAGGCCTGGCCGAGGGTTTCCGGGCGGCTGTTGTCGAGCTTGTGCTGAATTTCCTTGGACAGCCCGGAAATCCCGGCGTAGTCGATATCGAGCGGCAGTTTGGTGTCTTCACTGGCGCGCAAGCGGGCGATTTCATCCTGCTGGCGGTCGATATAACCGGCGTACTTGGTCTTGATCTCGACCTGTTCGGCCACCTGCAGGTCCTGTGCACCGCCACCGGTGATGGTCACCAGCCCGGCGTAATCGATTTCCGGGCGGGCCAGCAGGTTGAGCAGGTTGTATTCGTGGGTAAGCGGCGTGCCGAAGTGGGCAGCAATCGCATCGCCCTGAGGCGTACACGGGCGTACCCAGGTGCTTTTCAGGCGCTGTTCTTCCTGCACGATGGCTTCGCGCTTGGTTTCGAACGCTGCCCAACGCACGTCATCGACCAGACCCAGCTCGCGGCCTTTCTCGGTCAAGCGCAGGTCGGCGTTGTCTTCGCGCAGGATCAGCCGGTATTCGGCGCGCGAGGTGAACATGCGGTACGGCTCCTGGGTACCCAGGGTAATCAGGTCGTCGACCAAAACGCCGATGTAGGCCTCATCGCGACGCGGACACCAGCTGTCCTTGCCCTGGGCGCGCAGTGCAGCGTTACAACCCGCGAGCAACCCTTGGGCACCGGCTTCTTCGTAACCGGTGGTGCCGTTGATTTGCCCGGCGAAGAACAGCCCGGCAATCACCTTGGTTTCCAAGCTGTACTTGAGATCACGCGGATCGAAGTAGTCGTACTCGATGGCGTAACCGGGACGCACGATATGCGCGTTCTCCATGCCACGGATGCTGCGCACGATCTGCAATTGCACATCGAACGGCAGCGAGGTGGAGATGCCGTTGGGGTACAGCTCATGGGTATTCAGGCCTTCGGGCTCGATAAATACCTGGTGGCTGTCCTTGTCGGCGAAGCGGTGGATCTTGTCTTCGATCGATGGGCAATAACGCGGGCCAACCCCTTCGATTACGCCCGAATACATCGGCGAACGATCGAGGTTGGCCGCGATGATTTCGTGGGTGCGCGCGTTGGTGTGGGTGATCCAGCAGCTGACCTGACGCGGTTGCTGCTCTGCACGACCGAGGAAGGACATCAGCGGCGTTGGCGTATCGCCCGGCTGCTCGGTCATCACCGAGAAGTCCACCGAACGACCGTCGATGCGTGGCGGCGTACCGGTTTTCAGTCGACCGACGCGCAGCGGCAGCTCCCGTAGACGTTGAGCAAGGGCAATCGAAGGTGGATCACCGGCGCGGCCACCGGAGTAGTTCTGCAGGCCTATGTGGATAAGTCCACCGAGAAAGGTGCCCGTGGTCAACACCACGGAATCCGCGAGGAAACGCAGGCCCATCTGGGTGACTACGCCTTTGACTTCGTCGTTTTCGACGATCAGGTCATCGGCTGCCTGCTGAAATATCCACAGGTTGGCCTGGTTTTCCAGCGTTTCGCGAATCGCGGCTTTGTACAGCACGCGATCAGCCTGGGCGCGGGTGGCGCGTACTGCTGGGCCCTTGCGGCTGTTCAGTACGCGAAACTGGATGCCGCCTTTGTCGGTGGCTTCAGCCATGGCGCCGCCGAGGGCGTCGATTTCCTTGACCAGGTGGCTCTTGCCGATCCCGCCAATCGCCGGGTTGCAGCTCATCTGCCCGAGTGTTTCCACGTTATGGGTCAGCAGCAGGGTTTTTACTCCCATGCGTGCAGCTGCCAACGCAGCTTCGGTACCGGCATGACCGCCGCCGATGACGATCACCTGAAAACGGGAAGGGAAATCCACCACGCACCTCGTGCCTGTTGAGAAATGGGGGGCTTTTTGGGTTGAAAAGCGGGAAAGGCGGCAAGTATAGGGATTTAGCTGGTGTGAAAGAAGCCTTTTGCACAAAAAATAGCCAGCTCGCTTGGGCGCTGTTCGACCGTGTCGGTTAATAAAGAATAAAAGAGAGAATTTTTATAAAGCCTTGTTTATATGTTTATTACTTAGCAACGGCTTTTCTGTGGATAGATTGCTACAGACCAATAGATTCAGTGGCTACAGCGTTTAAAAAGTCTGTGCTGATCCTGCCATCTGCCTGTTCAGTTGCCGTACGCAAGCTGTGGATGAAATGCATGGTTATCCACAGGGGCGGTTATCCTCAGTTTTATCACCGGGTTATAGGCAGGGCTTAGGCCGGGTTTTCCACAGAGCTTAGGTGGATAAATAGGTGGTTGGGCACGCCTATTTCGCCCAGGCGAAGGCCTTCCCGAACGACATTAGTTGGGATTTCAGGACTTAGGATGGGTGAGGCGCATAGAGGGTATTGCGGATGCGGGGCATGATTCGATGCACCGTAACCCATCAGAAATATCCTGCAGCTGACGGGTTAGGCGATGCGTTGGCAGTGCGCCGCCCGCCTATTTGCCGATACAGAAGCTGGAAAAGATTCGGCCCAGCAGGTCATCGGAACTGAACGCACCGGTGATTTCGCCCAGGGCTTGCTGGGCCATGCGCAGGTCTTCAGCCAGCAACTCGCCAGCGCCGGCCAGGGTCAGCTGAGCATGGCCGTGTTCCAGATGTGTAGAGGCCTGGCGTAGCGCTTCCAGGTGGCGTCGGCGCGCACTGAAGCTGCTCTCAGAGGTCTGTTCATAACCCATGCAGGCCTTGAGGTGTTCCCGCAGCAGGTCCAGACCTTCAGCGGATTTGGCGGAAAGGCTGATGGTGACGTGGCCGTCATTGCAGACTTCTAGAACCACCGACTCGCCGGACAGGTCGGCCTTGTTGCGAATCAGGGTGACCTTGGACGGATCAGGGCGTTGGTCGAGAAACTCCGGCCACAGGGCAAAGGGGTCGTCGGCTTCGGGCGCTGTAGCATCCACCACCAGCAGGATGCGGTCGGCTTCACCAATGGCTTTCAGCGCACGCTCGACGCCGATGCGTTCGACCTGATCCTCGGTGTCACGTAAGCCGGCAGTGTCGACCACGTGCAGCGGCATGCCATCGATGTGGATATGTTCGCGCAGCACGTCGCGGGTGGTGCCGGCGATTTCGGTAACGATGGCTGCCTCGCGACCGGCGAGGGCGTTGAGCAGGCTGGATTTACCCGCGTTGGGCCGGCCAGCAATCACCACAGTCATACCATCGCGCAGCAGGGCTCCTTGGCCAGCCTCACGCAGCACACCGGCAAGGTCAGTACGCACACCATCGAGCAGGTTGAGTACGTGGCCATCGGCGAGAAAGTCGATTTCCTCTTCGGGGAAGTCGATGGCCGCTTCAACGTAGATACGCAGGCTGATCAGGCGCTCAGTCAAGCCATGCACACGACGCGAGAATTCGCCCTGTAGCGAGCGCAATGCATTGCGTGCGGCCTGCTCAGAACTGGCTTCGATCAGGTCGGCAATCGCCTCGGCCTGGGCCAGGTCGAGTTTGTCATTGAGAAAGGCGCGTTCGCTGAATTCACCGGGGCGTGCCAGGCGTGCGCCGAGTTGCACACAGCGGCGCAGCAGCAGATCGAGTACTACAGGCCCGCCGTGGCCCTGCAGTTCCAGTACGTCTTCGCCGGTAAAGGAGTTGGGGCCGGGGAAGTACAGGGCCAGGCCTTCATCCAGTACCTGCTTGGCGTCGGCGAAGAACGGCCCGTATTGGGCATAGCGCGGTTGCAGTTCGCGCTGGCAGATCGCCTGCGCCAAGGTGCTGGCCAACGGCCCGGAAACACGCACGATGCCCACGCCGCCCCGGCCTTGGGCGGTGGCGACGGCGGCAATGGTTTCAGCAACGGGTGGCATGCGGTTCTCCTGAATACGACATAGCAAAACGCCCCTGAAAAGGGGCGTTTGTTACAGCTTAGAAGCAATCACTGCTTAGGCGTCTGCGGCCTTGGCTGCGGCTTCGATCTTGCGGGTAATGTACCACTGCTGGGCGATGGACAAGACGTTGTTGACCACCCAGTACAGCACCAGACCAGCCGGGAACCAGAGGAAGAAGAAGGTGAAAATGATCGGCATCATCTTCAGTACCTTGGCTTGCATCGGGTCTGGCGGCGTTGGGTTGAGCTGCTGCTGGATAAACATGGTCGCGCCCATGATGATCGGCAGGATAAAGAACGGATCCTTGATCGCCAGGTCGGTTATCCACAGCAGCCACGGCGCTTGGCGCATTTCCACGGATTCCAGCAGCACCCAGTAGAGCGCGAGGAATACCGGCATCTGCACCAGGATCGGCAAGCAGCCGCCCAGCGGGTTGATCTTCTCTTTCTTGTACAGCTCCATCATCGCCTGGGACATCTTCTGGCGATCGTCACCATGCTGCTCTTTTAACTGAGCGAGTTTCGGTGCAACGGCACGCATGCGCGCCATGGATTTGTAGCTGGCAGCGGACAGCGGGAAGAAGATCAGCTTGATGATCACGGTCAACATGATGATCGACCAGCCCCAGTTGCCGAGCAGGTTGTGGATAACTTCCAGCAGCCAGAAGATTGGCTGAGCCAGGAACCACAGAATGCCGTAGTCGACAGTCAGCTCAAGACCTGGAGACAGAGTCTTCAGATGGCCTTGTAGCTTCGGGCCGGCATACAAAATTGCACTGGTTTCACCTTGAGCGCCGGCAGCAACCTGAATGGCCGGGCCGGTAAAGCCGACAATGTAGTTGCCTTGGCTGTCTTTACGGGTCTGTACTTGGTTAGTGCTGTCTTTGCTTGGAATCCAGGCAGTGACGAAGTAATGCTGTAGCCAGGCAACCCAGCCTCCTTGAACGGTTTCTTTGAAGGCTTGTTTGTCGATGTCTTTCATCGACACTTTTTTGTATGGCTCTTCGGTGGTCCACAGTGCACCACCGAGGTAGGTCGCAGTGCCGGTGGCAGTGGTGGAGGACGGATCGTCGCTGCCATCACGCTTGAGCTGGGCAAACATGTTGCCGCTCCAGGCCTGACCACTCTGGTTGTCGATCAGGTAGCTGACAGTCACCTGATAGGACGAAGGATCGACGCAGCCGGGTTTCTTCTGCTGTTGATCCTTGGCCGCACATTCAGCGTTCAGACCACGCTTGAAGGTGAAGCGCTTGATGTAGTTGACGCCGTCTTCGCTGAGTTTGAGATCAACCTGCAGCTGATCCTGACCGTCGGCCAGTTCATAGCTCTTATGCTCGCTGCTCCACAAAGCACGACCGCTGGATTTGTCCGGCGCATTGCTGCCGATCAAACCGCTCTGCGCTAGGTAGGTACGCTCGCCGCCGTTGTCGAACAGCTGGAAAGGTACATCCGGACGATCCTGACGACGTGGGTACTGCGGCAGACGCAGTTGCACCACATCACCACCGCGCGGGTCGATGGCCAGATCCAGCACATCGGTCTTCACGCGAATCAGTTCATCGCTGGCAGCAGCAGGTGCGGTACTGATGGCGCTGGGCTCAACGGCAGTGGTGGCGCTCGGAATATCATCGCCGCCTGCTGGGGTTGAGGTCGCGGCAGTGGTATCCGGCAAGCCGGGTACAGTGCTGCTGGTCGCGGCAATTTCTGTCGGCAGGGCAGCTTGACCGTAGTCCTGGTTCCACTGGAGAACCATCATATAGGACACGATTGCCAGGGCGACGATCAGGATCGAGCGTTGAATATCCATGATTATTCGGCCATCGAAGAGGAACGGGAGGTTTTCACGCAGGGAACCGGGTCGTAGCCACCGGGATTCCACGGGTGACAGCGGCCAAGCCGACGCAGGGTCAGCCAGCCACCGCGCATGACGCCATGATGTTCAATGGCTTCAAGCGCGTAGCAAGAACAGCTTGGGTAGAAACGACAGTGACTGGCCATCAAGGGGCTGATGGCGTAGCGGTAGAACTGGATGGGAAGCAAAGCCAGTTTACGCATGGGGACTGTCGTTCACCCCGGGTGTTGCGACGGTTTCCGGGCTTGGCTTACTGCGTTCGAGGCGTTTCCAGAGTTTGCCAAACTGGCGAGCCAGTTCGACATTTTCCAAATCACCAAGGCCTTTACGCGCAACCACCACGATGTCCCATCCCACCAGGTTGTCCTGATTGAGACGGAACGATTCGCGGATCTGGCGTTTCAGACGATTGCGCTCAACCGAGAGCTTGACGCTCTTCTTGCCGATCACCAATCCCAGACGGGGGTGATCAAGTTCGTTGTTGCGCGCCAGCAGCAGGACATTTTTGCCCGGAGCTTTGCCGCTAGGGGAGTCGAAGACTGCCTTGAATTGCCGGGGGGTTAGCAGACGCTTTTCCCGACTGAAGTCTCGACTCACCACAAGACCGAAATTTAGACGGCGAGACGCTTACGGCCCTTGGCGCGGCGACGCGACAGGACAGCACGGCCGTTCTTGGTGGCCATACGAGCACGGAAACCGTGGGTGCGAGCGCGTTTGATAGTGCTGGGTTGGAAAGTACGTTTCATGGTGCGGTACCTGGGTGGTCGACTACGGGCCGGAATGGCCCCCGTTTTAAGAGACCGGCAATTCTAGAGAAACCCGAGGGTCAGGTCAATTTCCAACCAGGCTTTTCCTGCATAAAGAAATATAAAGAAGAGAATATTTAAAGATGTTTAGTAATGTTAGTAGCTATTAGCTAGCCATTCATCTGTGCATAAGTGCCTGTAGACCAACAGATTAGAGCTGTTCAGCCAAGGGTAAGTCTGTCGAAAAGGCGTGCTTCAACTGTGTGGAAGCAGCGCACAAGCTGAGGATGGAATGCCATTTTACCCACAGCAGGGTTTTCCACCGGGTTTTACTCTGGTTTATCCAATGAGCTTGCGGGCGGTTATCCACAGCCCTTATCCCATCTGCGTTATAAGCCTCGAACGCGATTAACACGTTGATTTTCCTTGCGCATAAGCCAGCTTACATGTGGATAACTCAAGCCTCGGCGGCTACAATGACGGCTGTTTTTTGCCTCGCGCCTTGCGATTTAGGGGATGTCCGTGTCTGTGGAACTTTGGCAGCAGTGCGTCGAGCTTCTGCGCGATGAGCTGCCTGCTCAGCAATTCAACACCTGGATCCGTCCACTGCAGGTCGAAGCCGAAGGCGACGAGCTCCGCGTCTATGCGCCGAATCGTTTTGTCCTCGACTGGGTTAATGAAAAGTACCTCAGCCGTTTGCTCGAGTTACTCACCGAACGGACTAACGGTCTGGTTCCGGCGCTCTCCTTATTAATAGGTAGCAAACGCAGCTCTGCACCGCGTGCCGCAGCTGTCAGTACCCCGTCCGCTACGCCGAGCACGCCAGCACCTGCCGCGGTCACAACAGCAGCAACCGCTACCGCGCAGGCAGAACCCTCACGCGCGAGCTTTGACCCCATGGCCGGTGCGGCCAGTCAGCAGGCCCCGGCGCGTACTGAGCGTTCGGTGCAGGTTGAAGGCGGGTTGAAACACACCAGTTACCTGAATCGCACCTTTACCTTTGATAACTTCGTCGAAGGTAAATCCAACCAGCTGGCCCGCGCAGCGGCCTGGCAGGTAGCGGACAACCCCAAGCACGGTTACAACCCGCTGTTCCTTTATGGCGGCGTGGGCTTGGGTAAGACTCACTTGATGCATGCAGTGGGTAACCATCTGCTGGCGAAGAATCCGAATGCCAAGGTGGTGTACCTGCATTCCGAGCGTTTCGTCGCGGACATGGTCAAGGCTTTGCAGCTGAACGCGATCAACGAGTTCAAGCGCTTCTACCGTTCGGTGGACGCACTGCTGATCGACGACATTCAATTCTTCGCCAAGAAAGAACGTTCCCAGGAAGAGTTCTTCCACACCTTTAACGCTTTGCTTGAAGGCGGCCAGCAGGTGATTCTCACCAGCGACCGTTACCCGAAAGAAATCGAAGGCCTGGAAGAGCGTCTCAAGTCACGTTTCGGTTGGGGCCTGACGGTAGCCGTCGAGCCGCCTGAACTGGAAACCCGTGTGGCGATTCTGATGAAGAAGGCCGATCAGGCCAAAGTCGACCTGCCGCATGATGCCGCCTTCTTTATTGCCCAGCGCATCCGCTCCAACGTGCGTGAGCTGGAAGGTGCGTTGAAGCGTGTTATCGCCCACTCGCACTTCATGGGGCGTGACATTACCATCGAGCTGATCCGCGAATCGCTCAAGGACCTGTTGGCCCTGCAGGACAAGCTGGTCAGCATCGACAATATTCAGCGCACGGTTGCCGAGTACTACAAGATCAAGATTTCTGATCTGCTGTCCAAGCGCCGCTCGCGTTCGGTTGCGCGCCCACGTCAGGTGGCCATGGCGTTGTCGAAAGAGCTGACCAACCACAGCCTGCCGGAAATTGGTGATGCCTTCGGCGGCCGCGATCACACAACGGTATTGCATGCATGCCGTAAGATTGCTGAACTTAAGGAATCCGACGCGGACATCCGCGAGGACTATAAGAATTTGCTGCGTACGCTTACAACCTAATACGCAACTCCACTAGGCAAGGGACTAGACCATGCATTTCACCATTCAACGCGAAGCCTTGTTGAAACCTCTGCAACTGGTCGCCGGCGTCGTGGAACGCCGTCAGACCTTGCCGGTTCTCTCTAACGTGCTACTGGTGGTCGAAGGCCAGCAGCTGTCTTTGACCGGTACCGACCTTGAAGTCGAGCTGGTCGGTCGCGTCACCCTGGAAGAGCCAGCGGAGTCCGGTGAGATCACCGTTCCGGCGCGCAAGCTGATGGACATCTGCAAAAGCCTGCCAGCGGACGCCCTGATCGATATCCGTATCGACGAGCAGAAGCTGCTGGTCAAAGCTGGCCGCAGCCGTTTCAGTCTGTCCACCCTGCCCGCCAATGATTTCCCAACTGTTGAAGAAGGCCCAGGTTCGCTGACCTTCAGCCTGGTACAAAGCAGACTGCGTCGCCTGATCGAACGCACCAGCTTTGCCATGGCCCAGCAGGACGTGCGCTATTACCTCAACGGCATGCTGCTGGAAGTACAGACCGGCATCCTCCGCGCGGTTGCCACTGACGGTCACCGTCTGGCTATGTGTTCGATGGAAGCGGCGATCGAGCAGGTTGAGCGCCACCAGGTCATTGTGCCGCGCAAAGGTATTCTCGAACTGGCACGTCTGCTGACTGAACAGGATGGCAGCGTCAGCATCGTTCTCGGTCAACACCATATCCGCGCTACCACCGGCGAGTTCACCTTCACCTCGAAACTGGTCGACGGCAAGTTCCCGGATTACGAGCGTGTGTTGCCGCGTGGTGGTGACAAGCTTGTGGTTGCCGATCGTCAGGGCCTGCGTGAAGCGTTCAGCCGTACCGCGATTCTGTCCAACGAGAAGTACCGCGGCATTCGCCTGCAACTGGAATCTGGCTTGCTGAAAATTCAGGCTAACAACCCGGAGCAGGAAGAAGCGGAAGAAGAGATCGCCGTGGACTATAACGGCAGCTCGTTGGAAATCGGTTTTAACGTCAGCTACCTGCTCGACGTGCTGAGCGTGATGACCACCGACCAGGTGCGTCTGATTCTCTCCGACGCCAACAGCAGTGCCTTGGTACAGGAAGCTGACAACGACGACTCATCCTATGTCGTTATGCCGATGCGTCTGTAATCCAGACCGTTGAATAACTACTGCGCTCGGCCATGCCGCGTTGGGGTCGCTTTCGGAATGCTCATGTACTACCCGTACACTCCGCTTCCTCAACCGATCCCGCCTTGCCTGACCTTCGCTCGTAACGTTCTTCAACGGTCTCTTAGTTAATGTCCCTTACTCGCTTTACCGTCACCGCGGTGCGTAATCTGCACCCGGTGACCCTCTCCCCATCCCCGCGTATCAACATCCTTTCCGGCGACAATGGCAGCGGCAAAACCAGCCTGCTCGAAGCCATTCATCTGTTGGGTCTGGCTCGCTCCTTTCGTAGTACTCGCCTGCTTCCGGTCATTCAATACGATCAACTTGCATGCACGATTTTCGGTCAGGTGCAGATGTCTGATGGTCGTCAAAGCAATCTGGGGATTTCGCGGGATCGTCAGGGTGAATTTCAGATTCGTATCGATGGGCAGAATGCGCGCAGTGCTGCACAACTGGCCGAGACCTTGCCGCTGCAACTGATCAATCCGGACAGCTTCCGTTTACTTGAAGGTGCGCCGAAGATTCGTAGGCAGTTTCTCGATTGGGGAGTGTTCCACGTGGAACCTCGTTTTCTGCCGGCCTGGCAGCGCCTGCAGAAGGCCCTGCGTCAGCGGAACTCATGGCTGCGGCATGGTACACTTGACGCCGCTTCGCAGGCGGCCTGGGACCGAGAGTTGTGCCTGGCCAGCGACGAAATAGACGGTTATCGGCGTGCCTATATCCAGGCCCTGAAACCGGTTTTCGAACGCACCCTGAATGAGCTGGTTGAGCTGCAAGGTTTGACTCTCAGTTACTACCGCGGTTGGGATAAAGAGCGCGAGCTCAATACGGTGCTTGCCTCTACCCTCTCCCGCGATCAGCAATTGGGCCACACCCAGGCAGGCCCGCAGCGCGCCGATTTAAGGCTGCGTTTAGGGGCGCATAATGCCGCCGAGATACTCTCGCGCGGCCAGCAGAAATTAGTTGTATGCGCCCTGCGCATTGCGCAGGGCCACTTAGTCAATCAGGCCAAGCACGGCCAATGCATCTATCTGGTGGATGACTTGCCGTCAGAACTGGATGAGCAGCACCGCCGCGCGTTGTGCCGATTGTTGGAAGACTTGCACTGCCAGGTGTTTATCACCTGTGTAGACCATGAATTGTTGAGGGAAGGCTGGCGCACGGATACGCCAGTTGCCATGTTCCACGTGGAACATGGTGGCATTACCCAGACCCACGACCACCGGGAGTGAAGGCATGAGCGAAAACCAAACGTACGACTCCAATAACATTAAGGTCCTCAAGGGCCTGGATGCCGTACGCAAGCGGCCTGGCATGTACATCGGCGATACCGACGATGGCAGCGGTCTGCACCACATGGTGTTCGAGGTGGTCGACAACTCGATTGACGAGGCGTTGGCTGGGCATTGCAGCGAAATCACCATCACCATCCACCCGGATGAGTCGATCAGCGTGCGCGATAACGGTCGTGGTATCCCGGTCGATATGCACAAGGAAGAAGGCGTTTCTGCTGCTGAAGTGATCATGACCGTGCTACACGCAGGCGGTAAGTTCGACGACAACAGCTACAAAGTTTCTGGTGGTCTGCACGGTGTGGGTGTGTCCGTGGTTAACGCCCTGTCCAAGGAACTGATTCTGACCATCCGCCGCAGCGGCAAGATCTGGGAGCAGACCTACGTGCATGGCGTGCCTCAGGCGCCGATTGCAGCGGTTGGCGACAGCGATGTCACCGGCACGCAGATCCACTTCAAACCGTCCGAAGACACCTTCGCCAATATCCATTTCAGCTGGGATATTCTGGCCAAGCGTCTGCGCGAACTGTCGTTCCTCAACTCCGGCGTGGGCATCCTGCTTAAGGACGAACGCAGCGGTAAGGAAGAGTTGTTCAAGTACGAAGGCGGCTTACGTGCCTTCGTTGAGTACCTCAACCACAACAAGACCGCAGTTAATCAGGTGTTCCACTTCACCATTCAACGTGAAGACGGCATCGGTGTTGAAGTTGCTCTGCAGTGGAACGACAGCTTCAACGAGAACCTGTTGTGCTTTACCAACAACATTCCTCAGCGCGACGGTGGTACCCACCTTGCCGGCTTCCGCTCGGCGCTGACGCGTAACCTGAATGCATATATCGAGCAAGAGGGCCTGGCCAAGAAGCACAAAATTGCCACCACCGGCGATGATGCCCGCGAAGGCCTAACAGCAATTATTTCGGTAAAAGTACCGGACCCCAAGTTCAGCTCGCAGACTAAAGACAAGCTGGTTTCCAGCGAAGTGAAGACCGCGGTCGAGCAGGAAATGGGCAAGTACTTCTCCGACTTCCTGTTGGAAAACCCCAACGAAGCCAAGCTTGTGGTTGGCAAAATGATCGATGCCGCGCGTGCTCGTGAAGCGGCGCGTAAAGCCCGTGAAATGACTCGTCGTAAAGGCGCGCTGGATATCGCCGGGCTACCGGGCAAACTGGCCGACTGCCAGGAGAAAGACCCTGCCCTTTCCGAACTCTATATCGTGGAAGGGGACTCCGCGGGTGGTTCTGCCAAGCAGGGCCGTAACCGCAAGACTCAGGCGATCCTGCCGCTCAAGGGCAAGATCCTTAACGTCGAGAAAGCGCGTTTCGACAAGATGATTTCCTCCCAGGAAGTCGGCACCCTGATCACTGCCCTGGGCTGTGGTATCGGCCGCGATGAGTACAACATCGACAAGCTGCGCTACCACAACATCATCATCATGACCGACGCCGACGTCGACGGTTCGCACATCCGTACCCTGCTGCTGACCTTCTTCTTCCGTCAACTGCCGGAGCTGGTCGAGCGCGGCTACATCTATATCGCTCAGCCGCCGCTGTACAAGGTCAAGAAGGGCAAGCAGGAGCAGTACATAAAGGACGACGAGGCCATGGATGAATACATGACCCAGTCAGCTCTGGAAGACGCTAGCCTGCACGTCAACGAAAGCGCCCCAGGGCTGTCTGGTGAGTCGCTGGAGCGCCTGGTCAACGATTACCGCCTGGTGATGAAGACCCTTAACCGTTTGTCGCGTCTGTACCCGCTGGAGCTCACCGAGCACTTCGTATACATCCCGCGCGTGGAAGCCGAGCAATTGGCGGACAAGGCAGCCATGGAGCAGTGGTTGGGCCTGCTCGATGCGCGCCTCAAGGGGATGGAGAAGTCCGGTCTGATCTACAAAACCAGCTTGCATGAAGATCAGGAGCGTCACGTCTGGCTGCCGCAGGTTGAACTGGTGTCCCATGGGGTTTCCAGCTACATCATCTTCAACCGCGATTTCTTCGCAAGTAACGACTACAAGACTGTTACCAGCCTGGGCGATCAACTCAACAGCCTGCTTGAAGAAGGCGCCTACGTGCAGCGTGGTGAGCGTAAGAAGGCGGTCACCACCTTCAAGGATGCACTGGCCTGGTTGATGGCCGAAAGCACCAAGCGTCACAGCATTCAGCGCTATAAAGGTCTCGGTGAAATGAACCCGGATCAGCTCTGGGAAACCACCATGGACCCGGAAGTACGCCGTATGCTCAAGGTGCGCATCGAAGACGCGATTGCTGCCGATCAGATCTTCAACACCCTGATGGGCGATGCTGTAGAACCGCGTAGGGACTTTATCGAGACCAACGCGCTGGCAGTGTCCAACCTGGACTTCTGATCAGCAGCAGTATCAGCCACAAAAAATGCCCCGGATATCCGGGGCATTTTTATTCCGCTCTACTCAAGCCAATGGCACCCACCAGTAGCGCACGAAGTGGAAGAAGATCGGCGCGGCGAAACACACTGAGTCGAGGCGGTCGAGCATGCCGCCGTGGCCTTCGATCATATGCCCCCAGTCCTTCACTCCACGGTCGCGCTTGATCGCTGACATCACCAGGCCACCGGCAAAGCCCAGAAGGTTGACGGTCAGGGCCATCAAAGCGGCCTGCCAGAAGCTGAACGGGGTGATCCAGCACAGCAGCGCGCCGACCAGGCAGGACAGGCTGACGCCGCCGACAAAACCCTCGACGGTTTTCGACGGCGACAAGCGCGGCGCGATCTTGTGCTTACCGAACAACTTGCCGCAGACGTACTGCAGCACATCGGACAGCTGCACCACGATGATCAGCCAGGCGATCAGCAGCAGGTTGCGCCCTTCATAGCCGGGTATGTCCAGGGTCAGCAGCGCGGGTACCGAGGAGATGCAGTACACCGCAATCATCAGCCCCCACTGCACCTTTGACGCACGCTCGAGAAAGCGCGTGGTATCGCCGCCCAGTGACGCCAGGATCGGCAGCAGCAGAAACAGATACACCGGGATAAAGATGGCGAACAGGCCGTACCAGTCGAGGGCGATCAGCAGGTACTGCATGGGTAGGGCGAAGTAGAAGGCCGCCACCAGTGCCGGGTAGTCGCTGCGCCGGGTGGGGGTGAGGGTCATAAACTCGCGCAGGGCGTAGAACGAGACGAAGTAGAACAGCAGAATCACGCCCAGGTTGCCGAACAGGAACGCGATGCCGATTACCAGCACCATGACCCACCAGGCATTGATCCGCGCATTGAGATTGTCGATCACCGGGTTGGCGCTGTCGCCACTGCGCCACTTGAGGAAATAGCCGATGGCCGAGGCGAGCAGCAACAGCGCGCCGATACCGGCGAACAGCAACAGGGTGTTGTTATCCATCTCAAGCCTCCTCGGGTGCTAGGGCCAATAAGGCGTTACGGGCGCGTTCGAGGAACGCCTGCTTGTTTTCATCGTGCAGATGTTCCAGCGGCGTGCCGAAACTCAGGGTGCACAGCAGCGGCAACGGCAGCGCCCTGCCCTTGGGCATGACCCGGTTGAGATTGGCGATCCACACCGGTACCAGTTCGATGTCGGGACGCAGCCGGGTCAGGTGGTACAGGCCGCTCTTGAACGGCAGCAGACCGTCCTCCAGATTGCGTGTGCCCTCGGGAAAGAGGATCAATGAGTCGCCCTGGTCCAGGGCATCAAGCATTGGCTGCAGCGGGTTGGCTTCCGGCGTGGCGCGCTCGCGGTCGATCAGTACGCCGTTGAATACTTTGTTGATCAGGTAGCGGCGCAGGCCGTCACGCTGCCAGTAATCGGCACCGGCCACCGGCCGGGTTCTGCGGCGCAGTTCATCCGGCAGCGAGGCCCAGAGCAGGACGAAATCGCCATGGCTGCTGTGGTTGGCGTAATAAAGCCGCTGCACCGGCTGTGGCGTGCAGCCGAGCCACAGTGCGCGGGCACCGGTGAGCAGGCGTGCAGCCGAGGTGATAACGAAGGCGGTGAGGGACGCGAGCATGGACGACTCCTTATCCAGTGATTGAAAGCCAGGGCAGGCCCAGCACGATCAACACGGCCAACAGTAGTTGCGCCAGTAGCCAGAGCGCTTGTTGGCGCAACAGGCGCAACGCACCGAGGCTGCGTTCATCCCAGCTGCGCGCCGGCTGATTGGCCGGTTGCAGCTTGAGCTGGGCAAGGGCTTGGTCGAGATCGGCGGTGTGGGCAGCCAGTTGGTCAACTCGGCTGGCAAGTTGCTGGAACAGCTCGGCATCCAAGGCCACGCGCAGCGCCCAGTATTTCTGCCCCAGACCGGGTATCAGCAGCAGCGCGCAGAACAGCGCCGTCAGCGGCTGTGCGGTGATGCCGAGCAGCGGCGCCAGACCGATCAGTAAAGCGACCAGGCTGAGCGTGGTGGACAGCTGATCCAGTGCCCTACCCCGACGCAGCAAGCTGGCCACGGTAAACAGCTGCATTTCAGTAGCCATGGGCGGCACCCGCTGGCATGCAGCTGTTGCTGAGTTCCAGCATGCCCTGCAGCGCCTGTTGATGAGCGTCGCTTAAGACCACCTGTGGCCGCGCTCGGCGCAGATGTGCCAGCGCTTCGGTTACATCCTTACAACGCCCGCTGTGCAGCAGCCAGGCGGCTACCGCGGTAGCGCTGCGTGAATAGCCCAGGGCGCAACAGACCAGCAGATTGCCGTGGCTGCGCAGCGCCTCAATGGCTTGCGCGGCTGCCAGGCAGTCGGCTGGGCTGGGCACGCTGAGGTCGAGCAGTGGCAGCGAGTGATACGCCTTGGTTTGAACTCTGGCCGGCAGCTCGGCGCACAGATCAAGTTGGGCCTGGAACTGCTCGGCCTGCCCGGGCGCGGGAATGCGCCCTAGCCAAATACCCGGCTCTACCTCATCGGCATGCGGATGGGCGCGGGTCCATAGCCGTGAGTTAAGCCAGGCGGCGGCCAGGTAAGGCGCGAGCAACCAGGTTGCGGCGCTGCTCAGCCGACCATCGGCCGCCTTCTGAAAGCCCGCCGCGCCGAACAGCAGGTAGTTGAGGGCCACCAGCAGTAAGGAGAACGCGGGCCAGAGCAGCCATAGCCAGGCACCACCGAGATTCACCGCCAGGGCGCTAAGCAGCGCCGCACCCAGGCTGTAGCGCAATGCCAGGCGCATGCGTTGCGGTTCGCGCGTCAGTTGCCAGGCCAGTAGCGGACTGCGGCCTTGTAGCGGCCACAGCCAGACGCAGAGCCAGCCGGCCAGTATCCCGGTGGGCACATCGATAAAGTGATGCTGCCAGGTGGTCAGTACAGACAGGCCAATCAGGGCCATCCAGCCATGCAGCAGGCCGCGCAACCACAGGCCATGGGTATGCCGGGCGAACATCACCCAGATCACCACCAGCAGGGCGATATGCAGGGATGGCGCCTGGTTAAAGGGTTTGTCGAAGCCCATCAGCACATCGAACATGCCGCCGAACAGGCCATCCAGCTCGGGTCGCTCGAAGGTAAAGCGCAGCGGCCAGAGCAGAAAGCAGGCAATGCACAGCACTTGCACGCTAAGCAGGCGCAGGCCGTGGCGATCCATTTCCCGCCGCGTTGCCGGCAGCAGAAAGGACAATCCATAAAGCAGATCAATTGACCAGTACGGCACGATAGTCCACGGCCATAGCGGCATCTGACTTTCCCAGGCAAACACCAGGGTGCCGACGTCGTCGCGTTGCGCGCTTAGCCAGTTGGCGAAGCTGTAGCTGGCGAAGAACAGCGGCGCCAAGAGCAACAACCAGAGCACGCCGCGCTTCCATAATCCGGCGTCGCGGCTAAGGCTAACTTCCGCCATCAGGACACCCGCTGCGCCAGGGAGACGCTGAAGATGCCCCACTCGTCGATACGCTGGGTGATCTTGCGAAAGCCTGCGGCCTCGACCAGTTGATCCATCTCTGCCTGGCTACGCCGACGCATAACCCAGGCTTCGCCGCCGCGGTGGCTGGTCAGGGCGCGGGCGATCAGCTCCAGCTGTGGGTGCCAAGGTTGTCCGGTGTACACCAAATAACCACCCTCCTCGACGGCTGCTGCCAGCCCGGCGAGCGAGTCGCCAACCATCTGGTTGCTGCCGAACAGCTCATACAAACCTGAGACCACCGCCAGGCTTGGCTTGGGATCGAGGGCGGCCAGGTCGGCGCGGTCGAAGGCATCGCCTTTGATGAAGCGGGCGATAGCGCCCAGGCCCTTCTGTTCGATCAGTGCGCCGCCGTCGCGCACGTTGATATCGCTGTAATCGCGCAGCAGGATCGAGTCCGGTTTGCTCTCCATCCCTTCCAGAGCTTCGAGGATGTAGCGGCCATGGCCGGCAGCGATATCGACGATACGCACGCCCCGGCCCTGCTCGCGCAGCTTGCCCATGGCCAGGCGCAGCAGCTCTTCGGCGTGCAGCTTGCGCTGACGGATACCGCGCCAGCCGATGGAGTTGAGGTAGTTCTGATCGATCAGCCTGCCGATAGGCGATTTGCCGCTGGGCTGGTTGCGGTAGACGTAATCCAGGGTGCTGCCGGAATCGAAGCCAGTGTCGAAGCCCAGTTTCACCCCGTCGGCCAGACTGCTGCCGAGCCGCAGACTGGCCCGGGTGGCACGCCAGTAAAGGTCACCCAGGGAGTTATGCGGCAGCGGTGCGGCCAGGCTTTCCGATTCGGCGCAGGTTACGCCGAGGCGGTCGGCATCAAGTAAGGAAGGGCGCGTTACCGGCTCGTCAAAACAGCGCAGCAGAAAGCGCTGGGCGCGGCTCAGGGCGTGGCTGCGGTCGCGCTCGCCGAGGGTGTCGTGGAAGAAGCCGGGAAGGATGTGCATCTCCTTGCGCAGGCTGCCCAGGCGTTCGAAGAATTGCTGCTGGGGTTTGCGGTGCACCACGAAGTCGGCGCCGGAAATCAGCAACTGAGTGGGAATCTGGATCGCCTGGGCATCGGCGACCACGCGCTCGGCGGCGTCATACAGGCCCAGCAGCATATTTACCGAGATCGGCCGGGCGATCAGCGGGTCGTTATTGAAGGAGGCAATCCGCTCCGGGTCATGGCTGAGGTACTTGGCCTTCACATAGCTGTTGACGAAGAAGTTGCCGCGCAGCGCCCGCATCAACTTGAGGCCGGGCCGGGCAAAGGGCACGTAGAGCTTGACCTTGAACGCAGGCGAGGCGAGCACCAGGGCGCGAATCTTCGGTGCGTAGTCATGCGCCCAGGTGGCGACCACCACCGCGCCGACGCTCTGCGCCAGTACGGCAATATCCTCCACAGGCAGGCCGTGGTTGCTGACGATATGATCGATAAAGGTCTGCACATCGCGCACGCTGGTGGCGAAGCTTGGGCTGTCGCCGCGCTCACCTGGCGACAGGCCATGGCCGCGCGCGTCCCAGGCGAAGAAGTCGAAATCCGCCATCTGCAGTTCGTCGACCAGATGGGCCATGCGCCCGCCGTGTTCGTGGCCGCGGTGGAACATCACTACTGCACGCTTTGGCGCGGCAGCGTTGCTGGCTGGCCAGTGGCGGTAGAACAGCTCTACGCCGTCATGGGTGGTAAAGCTGAATTCTTGGGCTTCGCGCATCGAGACATCCTTATTTCGAGTCAGTGGGCTGCGCCGCTTCGGCCAGGCCCTGGCGTACGCGGTTATAGAGGGTGTAAAGCAACAGGGCGAGAATCACCGCCAGCAGGCCGTTGAGCCAGACGGCAGGCAGCAACCCGCAGGCTACGCCGGCTCCCAGCACGCCGAAGCAGAAGGCACGGTCGCTCTTGCCCATGGGCCCGTCGTAACGCCGCGAGGCACCGACCATAGGCCCGAGCACGCCGGCGTATTCGCTGATCAGGGCCAGCAGCACGACGAGCACCACCAGCAGCGGCGAGACCCCGGGGAGCAAGGCGAAGGGCAGAAACAGCGCGCTGTCGGCGATCAGGTCACTGAGTTCATTGAGGTAGGCGCCAAGCCGCGACTGCTGGCCGAACTCGCGGGCGAGCATGCCGTCCACAGCATTCAGCGCCATGCGCAGAATCATCCACAGCGGGATCAGGGCGAACAGCCAGGTGTGCTGGGGCAAGGCCAGCAGCAGGATGCCGAGCAGCACGGAAACCACGGCGGCGAACAGGGTGACCTGATTGGCCGTCACGCCTTTGTCGTAGAGGCGTTTTACCCCCGGGCGCAGGAGGTTTTGAAAAGCCGGCTTGAGCTGGTAAATGGAGAGCATGGCGAAGAATTCCTTTTCGCTGCTGGGGCACGTCGATCCAGCTTAGCCGCTTTGCCTGGCGCACAGACTGATAAGACTGTGCGCAAACGCCCGGATTTGCTGGTTGGCAGCTACCTGGGCGTTATGGGGGAAACTTATCCCCCATCGCCTGGAATTCCGTTCCAGGCGTTAATTCCCGTTAAATCAACTGCTTGCATCGCGTAATAGCACTTTGACGCTATTCGGTGCACAGCTTATCCACAATTGCTCAGGCCGGTGCTTGGGTTTCCAGCGGCTGGCTTTGCGCATCCAGCGAGCCGATATCGCGTTGCGCCTGGCTGACCCAGGCAAAGGCGCGGTCGTTCAGTTCGGCGATGGCGCGTGGGCCAGTGCCTTCGGCGTACATCGGCGGGCCGATAATCACCTGAACGGTGCCAGGGGTCTTGCGCCAGCCCTGCTTGGGCCAGAACTCGCCGGCATTGTGGGCAATCGGCAGCACCGGCAGGTTGGCATTCACTGCGAGGGAGGCGCCGCCACGGCTGAACTTGCCGATCTGGCCCGGTGGAATACGCGTGCCTTCCGGGAATACCAGCACCCAAGCGCCCTGCCCCAGGCGTTTGTGGCCAAGCTTGGCCAGCTGCTTGAGCGCCGCCTTGGGGTTGCTGCGGTCAATCGCGATGGGCTTGAGCATGGCCATCGCCCAGCCGAAGAACGGCACATACAGCAGCTCGCGCTTGACCACTTGGCTCAGTGGCTCGAAGTAGCCGCAGAGGAAGAAGGTTTCCCAGGTGCTCTGGTGTTTGGCGAGGATCACGCAGGGCTTATCGGGGATATTCTCCAGGCCCTTGATCTCGTAGTTGATGCCGACCACCACCTTGGCCAGCCAGGTGGCGCAGCGGCACCAGTTCTGCACGACAAAACGATAGCGTGCACGAAACGGCAGAAAGGGCGCGATGAAGACGCTGAGGGTGCACCAGAAGAAGGAGGTGGAGGCCAGCAGCAGGTAGAAGAGAAAGGTTCTGAGGGTCTGCACTGTCGACATGGGAGCTTTTACCGTCGCAGGCAGGGCCTGCTTTATAAGTGGAGAAGCTGAGCGGCAACCGCCGCCAGATCATCGAATACCAGGGTGTCCGCTGGCAATCCTTTCGCCAGGGTGCGTTCGCCCTTGCCGGTCTTTACCAAAACTGGCTGACAGTCGACGGCCTGGGCGGCGCTCAGGTCACCGCTGCTGTCACCGACAAACCACACGCCCTTAAGTGCTATGTCATAGTACGCAGCAATCTGCTCAAGCATGCCGGGTTTCGGTTTGCGGCAGGCGCAGCCCTCATCCGGGCCGTGGATGCAGTGCACGATCAGGCCCAGCTCGCCGCCCCGCGCCGCCACCAGTTCACGCAGGCGCGCGTGCATGGCCTCCAGGGTGGCTAGGTCGTAATAGCCGCGGGCGACCCCGGATTGATTGGTGGCCACGGCGACCGTCCAGCCGGCTTGCGACAGGCGCGCGATGGCTTCGATGGCGCCGGGCAGCGGAATCCACTCGTCGAGGTTTTTGATATAGGCGTCGGAGTCGTAATTGATTACGCCGTCGCGGTCGAGAATCAGCAATTTCATGCAGTAATCCGTAACCGGCTGACGGTGATGGCCGCCAGCCGGTAAAGGTGATGATGGGCTGCGCGCAGCCCACCGGACTCGCGGCAGGCGTTAGCCGAGTACCGAGATATCAGCCACGCCGAGGAACAGACCACGCAGCTTGGCCAGCAGCGCATAACGGTTGGCCCGCACGGCAGGGTCTTCGGCGTTGACCAGTACGGCCTCGAAGAAGGCATCCACCGGCTCACGCAGGTTGGCCAGCTGGCTCAGCGCCAGGTTGTACTGACGCGCTGCCGCGAGCGGCTGTACCGCTTGTTCGGCCTGCTGGATGGCGGCGTTGAGGGTGAACTCGCTGGGGCTGTCGAAGTAATGCGCCTCGACGCTCGCCGCGACCTGGCCTTCGGCCTTGCCCAGCAGATTCGACACGCGCTTGTTCGCCGCAGCCAGGGCCGCGGCTTGCGGCAGCGCACGGAACACCTGCACGGCCTGCACGCGCTGATCGAAGTCCAGCGGTGAAGTCGGGCTGACCGCACGCACGGCCTGGTACACGGCCACTTCGACGCCTTCGTCCTCATAACGGGCGCGCAGACGGTCGAAGATAAAGTCCTGCACCTGAGGAGCCAGGCCATCGGCTTTGATCTTGTCGCCGAATTGCTCGATTGCAAAACCAACGGCTTCAACCAGATCCAGATCCAGCTGCTTCTCGATCAGAATGCGCAGCACGCCAAGGGCGGCGCGACGCAGGGCATAGGGGTCTTTGCTGCCGGTGGGCAGCATGCCGATGCCGAAGATCCCGACTAGGGTATCCAGCTTATCGGCCAGGGCCACGGCGGCACCGGTGAGGGTACTCGGCAGCTCAGCGCCGGCACCGCGCGGCATATATTGCTCGTTCAGCGCCAGGGCGACGTCTTCGGCTTCGCCGTCGTGCTTGGCGTAGTAATAGCCGGCGATGCCCTGCATTTCCGGGAACTCGCCGACCATCTCACTGGCCAGGTCGCACTTGCAGAGGATGCCGGCACGCGCCGCGCGAGTGGCGTCGCCACCGATGCGCTGGGCGATAAAACCAGCCAGGGCGGAGACGCGCTGGGCTTTGTCGTAGACAGAGCCCAGCTGGGCCTGGAACACCACGTTGGCCAGGCGCTGGTTGAAGCTTTCCAGCTTCTGCTTCTTGTCCTGCTTGAAGAAGAACTCGGCGTCGGTCAGGCGCGGACGCACCACCTTCTCGTTGCCGGAAATAATCTGCGTAGGGTCTTTGCTCTCGACGTTGGCCACGGTGATAAAACGCGGCAGCAGCTTGCCGTTGCCATCGAGCAGACAGAAGTACTTCTGGTTGTCCTGCATGGTGGTGATCAACGCTTCCTGCGGCACTTCGAGGAAGCGTTCCTCGAAGGAGCAGACCAGCGGCACCGGCCATTCGACCAGGGCACTGACTTCATCCAGCAGCGCCGGCGGCACGATGGCCATGCCCTGCTCTGCTGCAGCCAGTTCATTGACCCGGGCGATGATTTGCGCGCGGCGCTCGGCGAAGTCGGCAATCACATAGGCGCTACGCAGGTCTTCGGCGTAGTTGGCCGGCGCGCTGATGCGCACCTCGTGGTTGGCGTGGAAGCGATGGCCACGGGATACGCGACCGGCTTGCTGGGCGAGGATCTCGCAATCGATCACTTCGTCACCGAACAGCATCACCAGCCACTGGCTCGGGCGGACGAATTCGGTTTTGCGCGCGCCCCAGCGCATGCGCTTGGGAATCGGCAGCTCGTTCAGCGAAGTTTCGACGATGGCCGGCAGCAGGCCGGCAGCAGCCTGGCCTGGGATGCTCTGGCTGAATTTCAGCTTGGGGCCGCTTTGGTCGATCTGGCTCAGCTCGACGCCGCACTTTTTGGCGAAGCCCAGCGCTGCTTGAGTTGGGTTGCCGTCCTTGTCGAATGCAGCCTGTACGGGCGGGCCGTCGAGGTTCTGGGTGCGATCGGCTTGCTGCTCTTCAAGCTGCTCGATCAGCACGGCCAGACGCCGTGGCGCAGCGTAATAGCGCACTTGGCCATAGTTTAGACCGGCGTTTTTCAGGCCTTTTTCGATACCGCTGAGGAAGGCTTCACCCAAGGTTTTCAGGGCTTTCGGTGGCAGCTCTTCGGTGCCCAGTTCTACCAGGAAATCACGCGCACTCATTCTGCTGCCTCCAGCTTGGCTAGTACTTCATCACGCAGGTCGGGAGCGGCCAGCGGGAAGCCGAGTTTGCGCCGCGCTTGCAGGTAGCTCTGCGCCACCGAACGGGCCAGGGCACGCACGCGCAGGATGTATTGCTGACGCGCAGTCACCGAGATGGCCCGGCGCGCATCCAGCAGGTTGAAGGTATGCGAGGCCTTGAGCACCATCTCGTAGGTCGGCAGCGGCAGCTCCAACTCGATCAGGCGGTTGGCTTCGCTTTCATAGAAGTCGAACAGGTCGAAGAGTTTCTCGACGTTGGCGTGTTCGAAGTTGTAGGTCGACTGCTCCACCTCGTTCTGGTGGAACACATCGCCATAGGTGACCTTGCCGAATTGGCCGTCGGTCCACACCAAGTCGTAGACCGAGTCGACACCCTGGATGTACATGGCCAGACGTTCCAGGCCGTAGGTGATCTCGCCGGTCACCGGGTAGCACTCAATGCCGCCAACCTGCTGGAAGTAGGTGAACTGGGTGACTTCCATGCCGTTCAGCCAAATCTCCCAGCCCAGGCCCCAGGCGCCGAGGGTCGGCGATTCCCAGTTGTCTTCGACGAAGCGAATATCGTGCACCAGAGGGTCGATGCCGATGGCCTTCAGTGAGCCCAGGTACAGCTCCTGGAAGTTTTCCGGGTTCGGCTTGAGTACCACCTGGAACTGGTAGTAATGCTGCAGGCGGTTGGGGTTCTCGCCGTAGCGGCCGTCTGCCGGACGACGGGAAGGCTGCACATAGGCGGCGTTCCAGGTCTCTGGGCCGATGGCACGGAGAAAGGTAGCGGTGTGGAAGGTGCCCGCGCCAACTTCCATATCGTAGGGCTGCAACACCACACAGCCCTGCTCGGCCCAGTACTGTTGCAGGGCGAGGATCAAGTCTTGGAAGGTGCGCACGGCAGGCGTAGTCTGGCTCACAAATTTCACCCGTACTTTGGCGGCTTCAGAAAGTCCGCGAGTATACCGAAGCTCAGGAAAACCCGCATGCCACGCTGTTTCTGGTGCACTGACGATCCGCTTTATCAGGCCTACCACGACGAGGAATGGGGCGTGCCGCAACGCGACCCCAAGGTGCTGTTCGAATTGCTGCTGCTTGAGGCTTTCCAGGCCGGCCTGTCGTGGATCACCGTGCTGAAGAAGCGCGAGCGCTACCGCGAGGTGTTGTTCGGCTTTGATGTGCAGCGATTGGCGATGCTCACAGACGAATACATCGAAGACACCCTGATGCAGGACCCCGGCATCATCCGCAACCGCCTCAAACTCAAGGCCGTGCGAAAGAACGCCCAGGCCTGGCTCAAGCTGGAAGACCCGGTAACGCTGCTCTGGTCGTTTGTTGGCGGCGCGCCAAAGGTCAATCACTTCAGCGAGCGTAGCCAGGTGCCGGCGGTAACCGCTGAAGCCGAGGCGATGAGCAAGGCGCTGAAAAAGGCCGGCTTCACCTTCGTTGGCCCCACCATCTGCTACGCCTATATGCAGGCCGCGGGCATGGTCATGGACCACACCACCGACTGTGACCGCTACGCGCAACTGACCACTCACTAGCTCGGGTGGTTACAATAAGCGCCTTTTGATCGGCTGGAGTTGCCTGTGGAAAAGCTCAAAGGTGCCCTGGCGGTGGGCTTTTTGCGTTTGTTTGCTTTGCTGCCGTGGCGCGCCGTACAGGCCGTAGGTGCGGCAATCGGCTGGCTGATGTGGAAGCTGCCGAACCGTTCCCGTGACGTCACGCGGATAAACCTGGCTGCTTGCTTTGCTCATCTGCCGGCCGAGCAACGCGAGCGTTTGGTAGGTGAGAGCCTGCGCGATATCGGCAAAACCCTCACCGAAAGCGCCTGCGCCTGGATCTGGCCGGCTGACAAAACTCTTGGGCTTATTAAGCAAGTGGAAGGCATGCAGGTGCTGCAGGATGCCCTGGCCAGCGGCAAGGGGGTGGTGCTGATCAGTAGTCACTTGGGCAACTGGGAAGTGCTGCTGCAGTACGTTAGTTCACTGTGTAAACCGATCATTCTGTACCGCCCGATCAAGCTCAAGGCAATCGATGAACTCCTGGTCAAACAACGTGTGCAGTTGGGCAATAGCCTGGCGGCGTCGACCAAGGAAGGCATCCTCAGCCTAATTAAGCAGGTGCGTAAAGGTGGTATTGCCGGGATTGCAGCAGACCCGGAGCCGAGCCTCTCGAGTGGGGTCTTCGTGCCATTCTTCGGCGTACCGGCGTTGACCAGCAAGTTTGTGCCGTCGCTGGTCAAGGATCGCAAGGCGGAAGCGGTATTTATGCATGCTCTGCGCTTGGAAGATGGCAGCGGTTATCGTGTGGTGATTGAAGCGGCCGGGCAGGCGCTCTATGGCGAGGATATCGACGCGGCGGTTGCCGCCCTTAATCATGGCATCGAGAAGCAGGTACAGCAGGCACCCAGCCAATATATGTGGAATATGAAACGCTTTAAAAAGCGTCCTGCCGGCGAGGCCAAGTGGTATTAAACGGGACTGAGTTGCAGGCTGAGCCTGCTCTCGACTAGGCTGGGGAAACTCACTCTGACGGACGGCGCATGAGCAATAGTCGAAAGAATGTCCGCACCCCCCTTAAGGTGCGCTTGCGTATCGACCACCCGGTGCACGGCGAGCTGCTGGTCACCACCCGGGATATTTCCGAATGTGGCGTTTATGTGCTGATGGACCAGGCGCAGAATATGCTCAGCATGGGCGAGCAGGTGAAGGGCCAGGTGCAGGGCTTGCCGATGGAAGCGCCGATTCTCACGCTCGAAGTGGTGCGCGTTGAAGCCTTGGGCGTTGGCTTACGCTTTGTGCAAACCGAGGAGTAGTCCGGGCAATTTTCTCTGGGCTACTGAGTTTGCTTATCCAGGCGTTTGAGAAACACGCTGATTTCCTTGCCCGCCTGTTTGTCGCCCTTCTCTTCTGCCACCCGCAAGCCTTGCGTCCAGGCCGCCCGTGCCTCGGCGCTGAGTCCCTGTTTGTTGAGCGCCTGACCGAGTAGCTTCCAGGCCGCTGAATATTGCGCATCGAACTCAACGCAACGCTGTAAATGCTCCGCGGCCCGAGCGAACTCAGCCACATCCAGATAGCCCTTGCCCAGGCCGAAGCGCAGCAGGGCATTGTCCATGCCTTTGGCCAGCATTTTTTCCAGGGCTTCAGTGCTCATTGGCGATTCCTAGAAGAAGGTCAGGCCGACCTGGAATAACCGCTCGGCATCGCGGATGTACTTCTTGTCGACCAGGAACAGAATCACGTGGTCACCCGTCTCGATCACCGTGTTGTCATGGGCGATCAACACTTCTTCGTTACGGATAATCGCGCCGATGGTGGTGCCCGGCGGCAGGGCAATATCGGCGATGGCGCGGCCGACCACCTTGCTCGACTTGGCGTCACCGTGGGCAATCGCCTCGATGGCCTCGGCGGCGCCGCGACGCAGGCTGTGCACGCTTTCGATATCGCCACGGCGTACGTGGGTCAGCAGGGTGCCGATGGTGGCCAGCTGCGGGCTGATGGCGATGTCGATCTCGCCGCCTTGCACCAGGTCGACATAAGCCGGGTTGTTGATGATGGTCATCACTTTGCGCGCGCCCAGACGCTTGGCCAGCAAAGACGACATGATATTGGCCTCGTCGTCGTTGGTCAGGGCGAGGAAGATATCGGCGTCACTGATGTTCTCTTCAACCAGCAGGTCGCGGTCCGAGGCGCTGCCCTGCAGCACGATGGTGCTGTCGAGGGTTTCCGAGAGGTAGCGGCAGCGTGCCGGGTTCATCTCGATGATCTTCACCTGGTAGCGGCTCTCGATGGCTTCGGCCAGGCGCTCGCCGATATGCCCGCCGCCGGCGATCACCACCTTCTTGTAGCTGTCTTCCATGCGGCGCATTTCGCTCATCACCGCGCGGATGTGCGCCTTGGCGGCGATAAAAAACACTTCGTCATCGGCTTCGATCACCGTGTCGCCCTGCGGCATGATCGCCCGGTTGCGGCGGAAGATCGCCGCCACCCGCGTGTCGACATTCGGCATGTGTTCGCGCAGCTGGCGCAGCTGCTGACCGACCAACGGGCCGCCGTAGTACGCCTTGACCGCCACCAGCTGAGCTTTGCCTTCGGCGAAGTCGATCACCTGCAAAGCGCCGGGGTATTCGATCAGGCGTTTGATGTAGTTGGTCACTACCTGCTCGGGGCTGATCAGCACGTCGACCGGGATCGATTCGTTGCAGAACAGGCCGCTGCGGGTCAGGTAGGCCGCTTCACGCACCCGGGCAATCTTGGTCGGGGTGTGGAACAGGCTATAGGCTACCTGGCAGGCGATCATGTTGACTTCGTCGCTGTTGGTCACGGCCACCAGCATGTCGGCATCGTCCGCGCCGGCCTGGCGCAGCACCGTAGGGAACGAGCCACGGCCTTGGACGGTACGGATATCCAGACGGTCGCCGAGGTCACGCAGACGGTCGCCGTCGGTGTCGACCACGGTGATGTCGTTGGCTTCGCTGGCCAGATGTTCGGCCAGGGTGCCGCCTACCTGGCCTGCACCGAGAATGATGATCTTCATGCAGTCTGTTCCTCAGCCGCGCGGTGCGGCAGCGATTTTCATCAGCTTGGCATAGTAGAAGCCGTCGTGGCCGTCGACTTGCGGGAATAGCTGGCGACCGTGGGTGGTTTTATGGCCGAACGCACCGGCAATATCCAGCTCACGGGCACCTGGAGTGCGCGCCAGGAAGGCGGCGATATTCTCGCTATTTTCCGCCGGCATTACCGAACAAGTGGCGTAGAGCAGGATGCCGCCAACTTCCAGGGTCTGCCACAGGCTATCTAGCAGCTCGCCTTGCAGCTTGGCCAGTGCGGGGATGTCATCGGCCTGGCGAGTTAGCTTGATATCCGGGTGACGGCGAATCACCCCGGTTGCCGAACAGGGCGCGTCGAGCAGAATGCGCTGGAATGGCTTGCCGTCCCACCAGGCGGCCAGATCACGGCCATCGGCGGCGATCAGCTCGGCGTTTAGGCCAAGGCGCTTGAGGTTTTCGCGTACGCGCACCAGGCGTTTTTCTTCCAGATCCACCGCTACAACGACGGCCAGGGCGGGCTCGGCTTCCAGCAGGTGGCAGGTCTTGCCACCGGGCGCAGCGCAGGCGTCCAACACGCGTTGGCCGGGCGCCAGGTCAAGCAGTTCGGCGGCCAGTTGCGCGGCTTCGTCCTGCACGCTGACGCGGCCTTCGGAAAACCCCGGCAGGGTGGTGACATCACAGGCCTGCAGCAGGCGGATACCGTCGCAGCTGAAGGCACAGGGCTCGGCTTCAAAGCCGACCCGGCGTAGCTCGGCCAGGTAATAGTCACGGTTACCGAGGCGACGATTGACCCGCAAAATCAGCGGTGGGTGGGCGTTGTTGGCTGCGCAGATGGCCTCCCACTGCTCCGGCCACTGGGCTTTTAGGGCTTTCTGCAGCCAGCGTGGGTGGGCGGTATGCAGTACCGGGTCACGCTCTAAACTGGCAATAATACTCTCGCCGTCGCGCTGGGCATTGCGTAATACGGCATTCAGTAGGCCCTTGAGCGAGGGCTTTTTCAGCTTGTCGACGCAGGCTACCGTCTCGCCAATGGCGGCGTGCGCCGGGATGCGCGTGTAGAACAGCTGATACAGACCAATCAGCAGCAGCGCCTCAACATCACGGTCGGCGGCTTTAAAGGGTTTCTGCAGCAGTTTCTCGGCGATCAGCGCCAGGCGCGGCTGCCAGCGGGCGGTGCCGAAGGCCAGGTCCTGGGCCAGGCCACGGTCGCGTTGCTCGACCTTGTCCAGCAACGGCGGCAGGCTGCTGCCCAGCGAGGCTTTGCCATTGAGCACCACGGCCAGGGCGCGGGCGGCGGCGAGACGCGGGTTCATTGGCATGCCCTCATCACAACAGCACCAGGCCTGGGGCAAACTGCTCGCGGCGGCTGTTGTACAGGTCACTGAAGTTCAGCGCCTTGCCGCCGGGCAGTTGCAGACGGGTCAGGCGCAGCGCGCCTTCGCCACAGGCCACGGTCAGGCCGAATTTATCGGCGACGAGAATAGTGCCGGGAGCGCCGGTGCCCTCGCCAAGCTCAGCCGCGTGCACTTTGAGTGCTTCGCTATTGAGCGTGCTATGACAGATCGGCCAGGGGTGAAAGGCGCGTACCAGACGCTCCAGCTCAATAGCCGGGCGGCTCCAGTCCAGGCGCGCTTCATCCTTGTTCAGTTTGTGCGCGTAGGTGGCCAGGCTGTCGTCCTGCACCTCGCCAACCAGGTTGCCGGCGGCCAGGCCGCTGATGGCCGCGATCACGGCCTGTGGGCCGAGTGTGGCCAGGCGATCGTGCAGGCTGCCACCGGTATCTTCGGCAGAAATGGGTGTGCTGACCTTGAGCAACATCGGCCCGGTATCCAGGCCGGCCTCCATCTGCATTACCGTTACGCCGGACTCAGCATCGCCGGCTTCGACCGCCCGCTGGATCGGTGCGGCGCCACGCCAGCGTGGCAGCAGCGAGGCGTGACTGTTGATACAACCCAGCCGCGGGATATCCAGCACCACCTGCGGCAGGATCAAGCCGTAAGCCACCACCACCATCAGGTCGGGTTTGAGTGCGGCCAGTTCGGTTTGGGCAGCGGGGTCGCGCAGGGTCTGCGGCTGGTACACAGGAATATCGTGTTGCAGGGCCAGCTGTTTGACCGGGCTTGGCGTGAGTTTTTGCCCGCGACCTGCCGGACGATCGGGCTGGCTGTACACCGCGACGATCTGATGAGAACTGTTCAATAGCGCCTTGAGGTGTTCGGCGGCGAATTCCGGGGTGCCGGCAAAGACAATACGCAGTGCTTCAGTCATGAGGACTCGCTAAAGAAAAAGGCTTGCCGCAGCAAGCCTTTGAAAGATTTGGTTCAAGCCTGCTGGCGATGTTGCTTTTCCAGCTTCTTCTTGATCCGGTCGCGTTTGAGATTAGACAGGTAATCGACAAACAGCTTGCCGTTGAGGTGGTCGCATTCGTGCTGGATGCACACGGCCAGCAGGCCTTCGGCGATCAGCTGGTAGGGTTGGCCATCGCGGTCCAGTGCCTTGATCTTGACCTTTTGCGGACGATCGACGTTTTCGTAGAAGCCCGGCACCGATAGGCAGCCTTCCTGGTACTGATCCAATTCCTCGGTCAGTGGCTCGAACTCGGGATTGATAAACACCCGTGGCTCGGACTTGTCTTCGGACAGGTCCATCACCACCAGGCGCTTGTGTACGTTGACTTGGGTGGCCGCCAGGCCGATGCCCGGGGCGTCGTACATGGTTTCAAACATGTCATCGATCAGCTGACGCAAGGCGTCATCGACTACGTCCACCGGCTTGGCGATGGTGCGCAGGCGCGGATCGGGAAATTCGAGGATATTCAGGATCGCCATATGCGTTTGTGATGCACTTGTGGAATAAAGTCAAAATCCGCTGCTAAGATGATGAGCAGCATTGAAAAACGGCTTCACGCCGCAGCACGACTGGGTTTTGTCGCGGCGCTAGGGCGCTCCACGTGAAGGCACATAATAAAGGGATTCACCGCATGAGGAAATCACTACTCGCCCTGCTGCTGGTTGCGGCAAGTGGCTTGGCCCAGGCCGCCGTGCAACTCAAGGACGGTCACCCAGATCGTTATACCGTGGTCAAGGGCGATACCCTCTGGGATATTTCCGGAAAATTTCTTAGCCAGCCGTGGAAGTGGCCAGAAATCTGGCATGCCAATCCACAGGTAGAAAACCCCCATCTGATTTATCCGGGTGACCAACTGAGCCTGGTGTATATCGACGGTCAGCCACGTCTGATGCTTAACCGTGGCGAGTCGCGCGGTACCATCAAATTGTCACCGCAGGTGCGCAGCACGCCGATGGCCGAAGCCATTCCGGCGATTCCACTGGAGGCGATCAACAGCTTCCTGCTGAGCAACCGCATCGTTGATACACCTGAGCAGTTCCAGGGCGCGCCCTATATCGTGGCCGGCAATGCCGAGCGTGTGGTCAGTGGCGCAGGTGATCGTGTGTATGCCCGTGGCAGCTTCGATGAGGCGGCGCCGGCCTATGGCATCTTCCGTCAGGGCAAAACCTACACCGACCCTGAAACCCAGGAATTCCTCGGTATCAACGCCGATGACATTGGCTCGGGCGAGATCGTTGCCGAGGAAGGTGATGTTGGCACTATGCTGCTGAGTCGCTCGACCCAGGAAGTGCGCCTCGGCGACCGCTTGTTCGCCACCGAAGAGCGTGCGATCAATTCGACCTTTATGCCGAGCGAGCCTGATGGCGAGGTCAACGGTGTGATCCTCGATGTGCCGCGCGGCGTGACTCAGATTGGTCAGTTTGATGTGGTAACCATCAACAAGGGCGTCCGTGACGGCCTGAGTGAAGGCAACGTGCTGGCGATCTACAAAACTGGCGAAACCGTACGTGACCGGATAACCGGTGAGTCGGTGAAGATTCCGGACGAGCGCTCGGGCCTCCTGATGGTGTTCCGCACCTACGACAAGCTCAGCTATGGCCTGGTGCTGGGAGCTTCTCGCTCGCTGGCGATCATGGACAAAGTGCGTAACCCGTAACACCGAAAAGCCCCGCAAATGCGGGGCTTTTTATGGTGTGTCATTTCTGGCCGCCACCCCTGCCGCCTATGCGGCGCGACCGATCAAGGATGATCCGCATGTCGCAACCTTCTGTTATTTCTCCTGCTGTTTCTCCCGCTGAGCTGGAAGCCCGTCTGCGCTTGCACTGCTTGCCGGAGTTGGGCCCTCGTCGTTTTCGCAAATTACTCAGTGCTTTTGACAGTGCCTCTGCCGCGCTTAGCGCACCGGCTAGTGCCTGGCGTTCCCTGGGTTTGCCGCAGGCTTGTAGTGACGCGCGACGCAGCCCTGAGGTGCGTGAGCGCGCTGCACAAAGTCTGGCTTGGTTGGATGCCGATACGCACCACCTGTTGATGTGGGATGAGGCAATTTATCCGGGCTTACTGGCCGAATTGGTGGATGCACCGCCACTGCTGTTTATTGACGGTGATCCGACGCTGCTGGAGCAGCCGCAACTGGCCATGGTCGGCAGTCGGCGTGCATCGCGGCCAGGGCTGGACACTGCGCAGAGTTTTGCCCGCAGCCTGGCTGGTGGCGGCTTTGTGATTACCAGCGGTTTGGCCCTGGGCATTGATGGCGCGGCCCATCAGGGCGCACTTGATGCTTGCGGCAAAACGGTGGCGGTGCTTGGTACGGGCTTGCAGTGTTTGTATCCGGCGCGGCACAAGAAACTCGCCGCCGATATCGTCGATCGTGGGGGCGCGCTGGTATCTGAGTTGCCGCTGGATTGTCCGCCCCAGGCGAGCAATTTCCCCCGACGCAATCGCATCATCAGCGGTCTATCAGTTGGCGTGCTGGTGGTGGAAGCCAGTCTCTCCAGCGGTTCGCTGATCACCGCGCGTCTGGCCGCCGAACAGGGCCGCGAGGTGTACGCAATTCCCGGATCGATTCATCATCCCGGTGCCCGTGGTTGCCATCAGTTGATCCGCGAAGGCGCGACGCTGGTGGAAAGTATCGAGGATATTCTGCAGGCCTTGCGCGGCTGGCAGGTGCAGCCGCCGATCCCAGGTGGGGCCAAACCAGAGCAGGCCGACCACCCATTACTGGCCTTGCTGCATGCAGCGCCGCATAGCAGCGAAGCCTTGGTGGCGGCGAGTGGCTGGCCGCTGGCCGAGGTGCTCGCTGCGCTGACAGAGCTGGAACTGGACGGCCGCGTTGCCTGTGAAAATGGCCGCTGGGTGGGCCGCGCGCTTTAGCTTGGATACACTGCCCGTCAGGCTTTAGCGGAGAGCAGTGAATGGTCAGCAACTGGCAGATACAGCAAGCCGCACGGGTGGTGCGCAACGGTGGGGTGATTGCCTATCCGACCGAGGCGGTATGGGGGCTGGGCTGTGATCCCTGGAATGACGAAGCGGTGGAGCGTCTGCTGGCGCTGAAGGATCGTCCCGTGCACAAGGGGCTGATTCTGGTGGCCGCCGATATCGAACAGTTCGACTTTCTTCTCGAGGACCTACCGGAAATCTGGTTGGCGCGCCTGGCCGGTAGCTGGCCAGGCCCCAACACCTGGCTGGTGCCACATCAGAACCGCTTGCCCGAGTGGATCAGCGGCCAGCACGACAGCGTTGCCCTGCGCGTGAGTAATCATCCACAGGTGCGTGCGCTGTGCCGTCTGACGGGACCGTTGGTGTCTACTTCGGCTAATCCGGCAGGCCGCCCTTCGGCGCGGTCACGCCTGCGGGTCGAGCAGTATTTCCCCGGTCAGCTCGACTGTGTGTTGGGCGGCGCCTTGGGCGGGCGCAAGAACCCCAGCCTGATCCGTGATCTGATCAGTGGTGATGTGGTCAGGGCGTCCTGACCACAGCCCAACCGGCTAGGGCAGCAGAATGCTCGAGCCGGTGGTCTGCCGTGCGCTTAGGGCGGTTTGTGCCAGCGCCGCATCCGTAAGCGCATAGCGATTGCTGATCTCTACCTGCAGCTGGCCGCTTGCGATCATGGCAAACAGTTCGTCCGCCATGCTTTGCAGCCGGGAAGGAGTATCGGCGTAGCCGGCCAGGGTCGGGCGGGTGACGAACAGCGAGCCCTTCTGCGCCAGGATGCCCAGATTAATCCCGCTGACTGCGCCAGAGGCATTACCGAAGCTGACCAACAGGCCGCGCGGTGCCACGCAGTCCAGCGAGGTTTCCCAGGTGTCCTTGCCGACGCCGTCATAGACCACCGGGCACTTGTTGCCATCGGTCAGTTCCAGCACGCGCTGGGCGACGTTTTCATGGCTGTAATCGATGGTCGCCCAGGCGCCCTGCTGTTTGGCTCGCGCCGCTTTTTCCGCCGAGCTGACGGTGCCGATCAGCTTGACCCCAAGTGCCTTGGCCCACTGACAGGCGAAAGAGCCAACCCCGCCAGCGGCGGCATGAAACAGAATGGTTTCGCCACCTTGCAGCGGGAACGTTTGGCGCAGCAGATATTGCACCGTCAGGCCCTTGAGCATCACTGCGGCGGCTTGCTCGAAGCTGATTGCATCCGGCAGCGTGACCAGCTTCTCGGCCGGCAGCACATGCAGTTCGCTGTAGGCGCCCAGCGGCCCGGTGGCATAGGCCACACGGTCGCCCACCTGAAAGCCGCTGACCGCAGCACCCACCGCCTCAACGATACCCGCACCCTCTGTACCAAGGCTGGATGGCAGCGCCGGCGGTGCATACAGGCCGCTGCGGAAATAGGTGTCGATAAAATTCAGGCCAATCGCCTGGTTCTGTACCCGCACTTCATTAGGACCTGGCGCGGCGGGGCTGTAGTCGGTGTATTCGAGAACGTCCGGGCCGCCATGGCGGCTGAACTGGATACGCGTGGCCATTTTCAGGTTCCTCAGCGATTGCATGTCTGGATGATGCCCGCAGGGGCGTAAAAGTGCCGTTATCCAATCGTCTGCATTGACCGCCGTCAACTGCGGCCGTGGGGTGGCAGGTGTTATGCTGGCCGCCCATTTTCCCCCGCGGCCACGTGCCGCCTGGCCTTACCCGTTTTCAAGGTGCCGCCGTGAGTGACCGTACTGAGGCCGTTAAAGCCTACCTGCTGGATCTGCAAGACCGTATCTGCACTGCCCTGCAAGCCGAGGATGGCGGTGCCGAATTCTTCGAGGATGCCTGGCAGCGGCCAGCCGGCGGTGGCGGGCGCACGCGGGTGATGGAGAACGGCGCACTGATCGAAAAAGGCGGGGTGAACTTCTCCCATGTGTTCGGCGACAGCCTGCCGCCCTCGGCCAGCGCGCATCGGCCGGAACTGGCCGGGCGCGGTTTCGAGGCCCTTGGCGTGTCCCTGGTGATCCACCCGGAAAACCCCTATGTGCCGACCTCCCACGCTAACGTGCGCTTCTTCAGCGCCGAGAAAACAGGTGAAGAGCCGGTCTGGTGGTTTGGCGGCGGCTTCGATCTGACGCCTTACTACGGCAATGAACAAGACTGCCGGCACTGGCACCAAGTCGCCCATGACGCCTGCGCCCCGTTCGGTGCCGAGGTTTATCCGAAGTTCAAGGAGTGGTGTGATCGCTACTTCCACCTCAAGCACCGTGGCGAACCGCGCGGCATTGGTGGGCTGTTCTTCGATGACCTGAATCAGTGGGATTTCGACACCAGCTTCGCCTTTATGCGCGCCATCGGCGATGCCTATATCGCCGCCTATCTGCCCATCGTGCAGCGCCGCAAGCTGACCCCCTATGGCGAGCGCGAGCGTGAGTTCCAGGCCTTCCGCCGTGGCCGCTATGTCGAGTTCAACCTAGTGTTCGACCGTGGCACGCTGTTCGGTTTGCAGTCCGGCGGGCGTACCGAATCGATCCTGATGTCGCTGCCGCCGCACGTACGCTGGGGCTACGACTGGAAGCCGGAGCCGGGCAGCGAAGAGGCGCGCCTGACCGAGTATTTCCTCACCGACCGCGACTGGCTTAATGAGGCGGACCGCTGATGGACCGCTACGGCGTATTCGGCAACCCCATTGGCCACAGCAAGTCGCCGCTGATCCATCGCCTGTTTGCCGAGCAGACCGGCGAGCAGCTGAGCTATGAAGCGCTGCTCGCGCCGCTGGATGACTTCCCCGGATTTGCCCGCGCGTTCTTTGCTCAAGGTTTGGGGGCGAATGTCACCGTGCCGTTCAAGGAGCAGGCGTTTGCTCTCGCTGATCAGCTCAGCGCCCGTGCTCAACGCGCCGGTGCGGTAAATACCCTGAAGAAGCTCGCCGACGGCAGCCTGCTTGGCGATAACACCGACGGTGCTGGCCTGGTACGTGATCTGACGGTCAACGCTGGCATAACCCTCAAGGGCAAGCGCATTCTTCTGCTCGGCGCCGGCGGTGCGGTGCGCGGGGTGCTGGAGCCGTTGCTGGCCGAACAGCCGGCGGCGCTGGTGATTGCCAACCGTACGGTGGAAAAGGCCGAGCAACTGGCCCGCGAATTCGCCGATCTGGGCCCGGTGGTTGCCAGTGGTTATGACTGGATCGACGCGCCGGTGGACCTGATCATCAATGGCACCTCGGCCAGCCTGGCCGGCGAGTTGCCGCCGATTGCCGCAAGCCTGATTCAGCCCGGCCATACCCTGTGCTACGACATGATGTACGGCAAGGAATTGACCGCCTTTAACCGCTGGGCTGCCGAGCATGGCGCGGCGCGCACTTTGGATGGCCTCGGCATGCTGGTCGAACAAGCCGCTGAAGCCTTTGCCCTCTGGCGCGATGTGCGCCCAGCCAGCGCCCCGGTGTTGGCCGAACTGCGCCGCCTGCTGGCCGAGGGCTAAGACTGTGGGATTGAGTGCCGACGAACTGGCGCAAATCAGCGCATTGACCCTGCGCCATTATCAGGACTGCGCCGAAGACTTTCGCGAGGGCACCCGCGATCACGATGTCAGCCAGAATATCGCCGCCCTGCTCGCGCATATTCAGGCCACGGCGCCTTACCAGATTCTTGATTTCGGCTGCGGGCCGGGGCGCGATCTGCGCACCTTTGGCGCTATGGGCCACAGCGCTGTCGGTTTGGATGGCTGCGGGCGCTTTGTCGAAATGGCTCGCGCCGACAGTGGCTGCGAGGCCTGGCAGCAGGACTTTCTTGCCCTCGATCTGCCGCCTGAGCGCTTCGATGGGGTGTTTGCCAATGCCTCGCTGTTTCATATTCCCCGCCAGGAACTGCCACGGGTGCTGCAGCAGCTGCATGCCACCCTTAAACCCGGCGGCGTGCTGTTCAGCTCCAACCCCCGTGGTGAGAACGAGGAAGGCTGGAATGGCGAGCGCTATGGCGCCTATCACGATCTGGCCAACTGGCGCGTGCTGCTCAACGCCGCTGGATTTGTCGAACTGCAGCATTACTACCGCCCGGCAGGCTTGCCGCGTGACCAGCAGCCCTGGCTGGCCAGTGTATGGCGCAGGCTCTGATTAATTAGCTAGTCCGTAGGGTGGACGTCGCTTTTCACGTCCACCGCAATGGTGGATCGATAAGCGTGATCCACCCTACTCAGTACACATCACGCAGATAGCGTTTCTGCTCGGCCAGGCGGCGGATATGTTCGGCCGCCCGCTCCTCGCTCAAACCGCCGTGCTTGCGCGCCACATCCCGCAACGCCTGCTCGACATCCTTGGCCATGCGGTTGGCGTCGCCGCAGACATACAGCTGCGCACCCTCCTCCAGCCAACGCCACAGCTCGCCGCCCTGTTCACGAATACGATCCTGCACGTAGATCTTTTGCGCCTGATCGCGGGAGAAGGCCAGGCTGAGGTTGGTCAGCAGACCGTCCTGCTGCATCGCCGTGAGCTCGTCGCGGTAGTAGAAGTCGCTGGCCGCATGCTGCTCGCCGAAGAACAGCCAGTTCTTGCCGGTATCGCCGCGCGCGCGGCGTTCGTGGAGGAAGCCGCGAAACGGCGCCACGCCGGTGCCGGGACCGATCATGATCATCGGCACGTCGCCATCGCGCGGCACGCGGAAGTATTTGTTGCTCTGCACAAACAGCGGTACTTCGGCGTTATCCGCACGGTCGGCGAGAAAGGTTGAGGCCACGCCCTTGCGCTTGCCGTAGCGCACGGCGGACACAGTCAGGTGCACTTCGCCGGCATGCGCCTTGGGGCTTGATGAGATGGAATACAGGCGCGGTTGCAGCCGCTTGAGGCTGCCCAGCAGCTCGCCTGCCGTGTGTTCGGCCGGGAAGGCTTGCAGCACATCGGCCAGTTGGCGGCCCCACAGCCAGTCCTTCAGCTCGGCCTTGCGCTCGCCAAGCAGGCTGCGCAGCTCACTGCTGGCGCTGCGTTCGGCGACCAGGGCGAGGGCCTCGTTGCTCGGTCGGGCAATTTCGAAATGGCTGCTAAGCGCCTCTCGCAGCGGCAGGTCGCCGACCTTGGCCACGTTGACCAGTTGCTCGCCGTCCAGGCGCGCCAGTTCGAGCACTTCCTCGACCAGCTCCGGGCAGTTGCGCGGCCATACGCCGAGGGCATCACCTGCTTCGTAGGTCAGGCCTGAGTCGCCCAGGGCGAAGGCGAACTTGCGGGTGTCCTTCCTCGCGCCTGCTGCGTTCAGGCGCAGGTTAAGCGCCAGACGCGCGGGCAGCGGCTTGGTTTTGCTGACTAACTGCGTGCTGACGGGCTCCGTTGCGACGGCGCTGTGTGCCGGAACTGCTGTTGCCGCCGGGCGCAGCAACGGCAGCAGCTCGCTTAGCCAGGCCGCCGCTGCGTCGTCGAAATCGCTGTCGCAGTCCAGGCAGGGCCGCAGTGGCGTGGCGCCGAGTTCGGCCATACGCCGGTCGAGGTTTTTGCCGTGCTGGCAAAACTGCTCGTAATTCGGGTCACCGAGGGCCAGTACCGCATAGCGCAGATTCTCTAGGCGCAGGTCGCTGGTCTGCAGGGCATTCCAGAAGGCTTGGCCGTTGTCCGGTGCATCGCCGTCGCCGAAGGTGCTGCTCAGCAGCAACACCGAGCCGGCGCTGGCCAGTTGCTGCGGTGGGTAATCGGCCATGCAGCTGAGTGCCACGGCAACCCCGGCCTCGCTCAGGTGCGCGGCCAGGCGTTCGGCCAGCGCTTCGGCATTGCCGGTTTGCGAGGCCCACAGCAGAGTCACCGCTGGGGTCGCGGTCAACGTTGATGGAGTTACGCGGCTGAATATTCCGGCGAGCATGCCGTCGAGCCACAGGCGGGTCGGCTCGGCCAGGGGCGCCTGGGTCGGCAGGCTGGGCACACCGCCGCCGGGGTTGCTGCGCAAGCCGCTGATATAGCCGGCCATATAGGTGCGCTCGCTTTCGCTGAGGGGCGGCGGCGTGCTGCAATCTACGCCGACCAGGGCCGCAAAGGTTTCGATGCTCGACATCGCAAGTTCCTCGGGCTGGTGAGATAGGCGAGTGCTGTCGACTGCCTCGACGGCGGGCTTATCGAGGCGTTGATGGGCGATCAGCTCGATCCGCCGCAGGCTAACGGCGCAGAACTTGAATTCCGGCTGCTGCGAGATGGGGTCGATGGCGTCGCTGGTCACCGCGTTGATCGCCAGGTTGTCGCCGTACACATCGTTCCAGTGGAACGGCGCAAAGCAGCCACCGGGCAGCACGCGGTCGCTGATCTGCACTGGCAGCACGGCATGGCCACGCCGCGAGCGGACTTCCAGCTGGTCGCGGTCGCGCACGCCGAGGGCGGCCGCGTCTTGCGGGTGCACTTCGATAAAGGGGCCGGGGTTGAGCTTGTTCAGCGTGGCGACCTTGCCGGTCTTGGTCAGGGTGTGCCACTGGTGCTGCAGGCGCCCGGTGTTGAGCACAAAGGGGAAGTCGGCATCGGGCATTTCCGCCGGGTCGAGGTGCGGGCGCGGGAAGAACTGCGCCTTGCCGCTGGGCGTGGCAAAGGCCAGACGCGGCGTGCTGCCGTCTGCGCGGGTGTGCAGGGTCTGGCTGATGCCGTCATTCTGGTAGCGGATCGGTGTGCGCCCGTCGCCCGCCTCGCTGGCGCAGGGCCATTGCAGCGGTGTTTGGCGCAGGCGCGGGTAGCTGGCGCCGCGCAGGTCATAACCGGTTTTGGAATTGTGGAAGCGCTTGATTTCCTCGAACACCTGCTCGGCCGAGCTGTAGCTGAAGCCGTCGGCAAAGCCCATGGCGCAGGCCACCTCGGCGATGATCTGCCAATCGGCCATGGCCTCGCCGGGCGGCTCGACGGCTTGCGGCATCAGGGTCAGGTTGCGTTCGGAGTTGATCATCACCCCTTCGGCTTCGGCCCACAGTGCGCCGGGCAGGAGGATATCGGCGTAGCGGTTGGTTTCGGTGTCGAGGAAGGCGTCCTGGGCGATCACCAGTTCGGCGGCCTTCAGCCCTTCGATCACCTTGCTACGGTTGGCCATGCTCGCCACCGGATTGGTGCAGATGATCCAGCAGGCCTTGACCTTGCCGGCTGCCAGATCCTCGAACAGCGTCACGCTGCCGCCGCCCAGGCGGGTGTGCAGGGTGCCGGCGGGCACGCCCCAGATCTGCTCGACAAAGGCGCGGTCGTCGTCCACCAGTACGCTGCGCTGGCCCGGCAGGCCGGGGCCCATATAACCCATCTCGCGGCCGCCCATGGCGTTGGGCTGGCCGGTGAGGGAGAACGGCCCGCTGCCGGGGCGGCAGATCTTGCCGGTGGCCAGGTGCAGGTTGCACAGGGCGTTGGTGTTCCAGGTGCCGTGGGTGCTCTGGTTGAGGCCCATGGTCCAGCAGCTCATCCACTCGCCGGCTTCGCCGATCCAGCGTGCGGCCTGGCGGATCGCCGCTTCGCTGAGCCCGGTGTGGGCGGCGACGTATTCGGGGGTGTAGCTTTCGAGGAAGTCCGGCATGACCTCCCAGCCTTCGGTGAACTCGGTAATAAAGCCTGGATCGGTGTGGCCATTCTTGTGCAGCAGGTGCAGCAGGCCGTTGAGCAGCAGCAGGTCGCTGCCCGGTTTGATCTGCAGAAACAGATCGGCCTTGTCCGCCGTGGCATTGCGCCGGGGGTCGACGACGATCAGCTTGGCGCCGGCCTTGACCCGTGCCATCAGGCGTAGAAACAGGATCGGATGACAGTCGGCCATATTCGCGCCGATCACCAGCAGCACATCCGCACGGTCGAAATCCTGGTATGAGCCGGGCGGGCCGTCGGCGCCCAGCGACAGTTTGTAGCCGCTGCCGGCGCTGGCCATGCACAGGCGCGAGTTGGATTCGATCTGGTTGCTGCCCAGGTAGCCTTTGACCAGCTTGTTGGCCAGGTACTGCGCCTCCAGCGACATCTGCCCGGAAGCATACAGGGCGATGGCGTCCGGGCCGTGTTCGTCGAGAATCGCCCGCAGGCGGGTGGCGGCGGCGCTGATCGCGGCGTCCATGGCGATTTGCCCAGGGTCGCGGCTACGTTCGCTGCGTAGGTAGGCGTGTTCCATGCGGCCGGATTCGTTCAGCGGCTGGGCGCAGGTGCTGCCCTTGGTGCACAGGCGGCCGAAGTTGCTCGGATGCTGTTGGTCACCGCTGACCTTGGCGATCTTGCCGTTTTCCACTTGCATGACGATGCCGCAGCCGACGCCGCAATATGGACAGACACTCCGAACCGTTTTGTTCGCCACACCCCTCTCCTGCACCTGAAACGCAAAACGCCATGCAACCCTCCGTCGGAACGGGAGTGGCACGGCGTCTTTGTCGTGGATGGGCAATCAGCGTTGATTACCTGGGTTGGTCTATAGCAAGGCACGCGCCAGGGTTCGCCAGGGCGGCTTGAATGCCCGCACGGCAAGGGCTGGCGAGGTGTGTGCGGGGCTGATGGGCCGGTTTTAAGCGACTCATAATGGGGCGCAGGGTGCTCTGCTCGCCTCTTTTTGGGTCTTTATCGCGTCGGGTAGGTCAGCCTGCAACTGCGCCTGTAGCCCGCTGCAACGCGGGCCGCAGGGCACAGCGGGGAAACTGGCACAGGCGCTGCATGAGCCCCAGCGAGCCCGCCACATTCGGGCCGCCCATTCGATCAATGGCGATCGCCAGCCTACACAGGCAATGGGTAATCAGGTGCCACTCGCAGGCACCGCACAGAACAGGCAAAGGCGCCTGAAACCGCAAGGTTTCAGGCGCTTTTTTTATTGCCGCAGAAAAACCTGATGAGCTTCGGCCGGGAAATGCCATGAACAGCACAGATACCTCCACAGACCAGCAACGGCTGATCATCATCGGCAACGGCATGGTCGGCCATCACTGCGTCGAGCAACTGATCGAGCGTGGCGCGCTGGCGCAGTACCGCGTGCATGTGTTCAGTGAAGAGCCGCTGCGCGCCTATGACCGCGTGCACCTCTCCGAGTATTTCACCGGCCGCGATGCCGAATCCCTGGCCCTCAGCGGTGCCGAGCTGTACCAGACGCCGGGCGTAACCCTGCACCTCGGCGTGCCGGTGCTGGAGATCGACCGCGAACGCCGCGAAGTGATAACCGCCGGAGGCAGCTTCCCCTACGACCAGCTGGTGCTGGCCAGCGGCTCCTACCCCTTCGTGCCGCCGATTGAAGGCGCCGAAGGTGATTCGCGCCTGGTGTACCGCACCCTGGCCGACCTCGACACCATCCAGGCCGCCGCCAAGAGTGCGCGCCGTGGTGTAGTGGTTGGCGGTGGCCTGCTCGGCCTGGAAGCGGCCAACGCGCTGAAATCCCTGGGCCTGGAAGCCCATGTGGTGGAATTCGCCCCGCGCCTGATGCCGGTGCAGCTGGATGACCATGGCGGCCTGGCGCTGAAGGCGCAGATCGAAGCGCTGGGCGTCAGCGTGCACCTGTCGCGCGGCACCCAGTCGATCACCCCGGGCAGCGAATACCGCTACCGGATGAATTTCGCCGGTGACGAATTCCTGGAAACCGACCTGATCGTGTTCTCCGCCGGTATCCGTCCGCAGGACGCCATCGCCAAGCAGTGCGGCCTGGAACTCGGCCCGCGCGGCGGCGTGGCCATCGACAGCCAGTGCCGCACCAGCGACCCGGCCATCTACGCTATCGGCGAGTGCGCGGCGTGGAACGGCGGCATCTTCGGCCTGGTTGCCCCGGGCTACCAGATGGCCCGCAGCGTCGCCACCCAGCTGTGCGGCGAAGACAGCGAGCCGTTCATGGGCGCGGACATGTCGACCAAGCTCAAGCTGCTCGGCGTCGACGTCGGCTCCATCGGCGATGCCCACGGCGCCACCGCTGGTTCGCGCAGCTACCGCTTTATCGACGAAGCCAACGCCAGCTACCGTCGTCTGGTGGTATCCGCCGACGGCAAGCAGGCCATCGGTGCCGTGCTGGTCGGCGACAACAGTTACTACGACACCCTGCTGCAGTATGTGCAGAACGGCATCAAGCTGCCGGCCGACCCGTCCTGCCTGATCCTGCCGCAAGGCGAAGGCGCGCCGGCGCTGGGTGCCGATGCGCTGCCGGACACCGCGACCATCTGCTCCTGCCACAACGTCAGCAAAGGCGCGATCTGCGCCGCCATCGACGGCGGTTGCGGCGACCTGGCCGGGCTCAAGGCCTGCACCAAGGCCGCTACCGGCTGCGGCGGCTGCTCGGCGCTGCTCAAGCAGGTGTTCGAGCACGAGCTGACCGCCCGCGGCGTGGTGGTGGACAAGAGCCTGTGCGAGCACTTCGCCTACACCCGCCAGGAGCTGTACGGCATCGTTCGCGTCGAAGGCATCGAGAGCTTCGAGGCGCTACTGGCCAAGCACGGCCGTGGCCATGTCGGCTGCGACATCTGCAAGCCGGCGGTGGGTTCGATCCTCGCCTCCTGCTGGAACCGCTCGATCACCGATCCGGCGCTGGTGCCGCTGCAGGACACCAACGACACCTTTATGGCCAACATGCAGAAGAACGGCACCTACTCGGTGGTGCCGCGTATTCCCGGTGGCGAGATCACCCCGGACGGCCTGCTGGCCATCGGCGCGGTGGCGAAGAAGTACGACCTTTACACCAAGATCACCGGCGGCCAACGCATCGACCTGTTCGGCGCGCAGCTGCATGAACTGCCGGATATCTGGGCCGAGCTGATTGCCGCCGGCTTTGAAACCGGCCACGCCTACGGCAAGTCGCTGCGTACGGTGAAGAGCTGCGTGGGCAGCACCTGGTGCCGTTACGGCGTGCAGGACAGCGTGGCCATGGCGCTGCTGCTGGAGGACCGCTACAAGGGCCTGCGCTCGCCGCACAAGATCAAGTTTGCGGTCAGCGGCTGCACCCGCGAATGCGCCGAGGCGCAGAGCAAGGACGTTGGCGTGATTGCCACCGAGAACGGCTGGAACCTCTATGTGGCTGGCAACGGCGGCATGCGCCCACGCCATGCCGAGCTGTTCGCCACCGATCTGGATGATGAAACCCTGATCCGCTACATCGACCGCTTCTTGATGTTCTACGTGCGCACCGCCGACCGCCTGCAGCGTACTTCGGTGTGGCGCGAGTCGCTGGAAGGCGGCCTGGAGTACCTGAAGGAAGTGATCATCGACGACAGCCTCAATCTCGCCGCCGAACTGGAAGCGCAGATGCAGCTGGTGATCGAGCGCTACGAGTGCGAATGGGCCAACGCCCTGAAGGACCCGGAGAAGCTCAAGCGCTTCCGCACCTTCGTCAACCAGCAGGGCGGCGACCCGGATATCCAGTTCGTCGAGGAACGCGGCCAGCGCCGCCCGATCAGCGCCGCCGAACTGCAACTTATTCCAGCCGAGGAGGTGGTCTGATGGGCCAGTCGAGCGCAACCGCAACAATCGAACACACCAGCGTGCAATGGCGCGCCCTGTGCAGCCGTGCCGATCTGGTGGCCAACTCCGGCGTGGTCGCCTGGGTCGATGGCGCCCAGGTGGCGCTGTTCTATCTGCCAGACGAGACCAGCGGCAAACAGCTGTATGCCGTGGACAACCGCGACCCCAAGTCCGGCGCCAACGTTATCGGCCGCGGCATTGTCGGCAGCCTGGCCGGCGACCTGGTGATCGCCGCGCCGCTGTACAAACAGCACTACCGCCTGGAAGACGGCAGCTGCCTGGAGTATCCCGAGCAGCAGCTGCGCACCTGGCCGGTGCGCTTACAGGGCGACCGGGTGGAAATTGGTCTGAGCTAAAACCACTGGGCTAGCCGGGCTGAACAGGGCGCTACTTGACTATTGAGTCAGTAATTGGCTTTATGCGCCTCAGCCCGCAGCGCTGATGCCTGTGTAACAGGGTTGTCGATTATCTCGGCAACCCTGTTTTTGTTGCTCTACAGAGTGCCTTGGTACGTAAATCGCTATATCTCATGAGATATAGCGAAGGTAGAGTAGCCAGGCGCATCAGCGTCGACAGAACAGCCGTTGGCCCTTGGCCGCACACCCAGGAGGTATCCATGCACGCGCGTATCGCGACGTTATTCGCCGTTTTTGCTATCAGCAGTCACGCCCTGGCTGAACAGGTTCAGGTGGCGGTAGCCGCCAACTTCACCGCGCCGTTGCAGGCGATTGCCAGCGAGTTTGAAAAGGACACTGGATACAGCGTGGTTGCCTCCTTCGGTGCCACTGGCCAGCTGTATGCGCAGATTCACAACGGTGCGCCGTTCGAGGTGTTTTTAAGTGCCGATGAAAGCACCCCGGCCAAGCTCGACAGTGAGGGTCTGGGCGTTAGCGGTTCGCGCTTTACCTACGCAGTTGGCAGCTTGGTGCTGTGGTCGGCCACGCCGGGTTATCTGGATGGCAGCGACGCGGTGCTCAAGGCCAACCAGTACAAACACTTGGCGATCGCTAACCCGAAAGCCGCACCCTACGGCTTGGCTGCCACCGAAGTGCTGGACCAGCTCGGCCTGAGTGCGGCGGTCAAGGACAAGCTGGTCGAAGGGCAGAACATCACCCAGGCGCATCAGTTCATTGCCACCGGCAATGCCGAACTGGGCTTTGTTGCGCTGTCGCAGGTGTACAGGGATGGTCAGCTCAGCAGTGGCTCGGCCTGGATGGTGCCGGCGCAGATGCACACGCCGATCAGGCAGGATGCGTTGATCCTCAAGAAAGGCGAACATAATCCCGCCGCGGCAGCCCTGACCGAGTACCTGAAAGGTGAGAAGGCGGCGAAGATCATCAAGTCCTACGGCTACCTACTCTAAAGGGCGGTTGTGATGCCACTGACTAAAGCCGATTTCGCCGCGGTTCTGCTGACCCTGGAGCTGGCATCGCTGACCACCCTGTTGCTGCTGCTGATCGGTACGCCGATTGCCTGGTGGCTGGCTCGCACTCACTCCAAATGGAAGCAGCCGATTGGCGCCATCGTCGCCCTGCCGCTGGTGCTGCCGCCGACGGTGATTGGTTTCTACTTGCTGGTGAGCATGGGCCCGCACGGTTTTATCGGCCAGCTGACTCAGAGCCTCGGCCTCGGCACCCTGACGTTTACCTTTACCGGGCTGGTGATCGGCTCGGTGTTCTATTCCCTGCCCTTTGTTGTGCAGCCGCTGCAGAACGCCTTCGAGGCGATTGGCCGTGCCCCGCTGGAGGCGGCGGCGACGCTGCGCGCCGGGCCTTGGGATGCGTTCTTCACGGTGGTGCTGCCGCTGGCCAGGCCGGGTTTTGTCACCGCGGCGATTCTCGGCTTTGCCCATACCGTGGGCGAATTCGGCGTGGTGCTGATGATCGGCGGCAATATTCCCGGCAAGACCCAGGTGGCGTCGGTGCAGATCTACAACCACGTGGAAACCATGCAGTACGCCCAGGCGCACTGGCTGGCGGGCGGCATGGTGCTGTTCTCCTTTATCGTGCTGTTGGCACTGTATTCCGGGCGAAGCCGCACGCGGGTGTGGCAATGATCTGGCCATTGGCGCGGCGCAATCCGGCAATTCGCACAGTCGCCGGGGTGGGCGAAATCCAGGCGCGTTTCAAGGTGGCGCATGCCGGTTTTACTCTGGATGTTGAGCTGAACCTGCCGGGTCGCGGCGTCAGCGCCCTGTTCGGCCATTCCGGCTCGGGCAAGACCAGCTGCCTGCGTTGTTTTGCCGGGCTGGATCAGCCGAGCGCAGGCTACCTGCAGGTCAACGGCGAGCTGTGGCAGGACAGTGCCCAGGGCATTTTCGTGCCGGCGCATCAACGCGCCGTGGGTTACGTGTTTCAGGATGCCAACCTGTTTGCCCACCTGTCAGTGTTGCGCAATCTGCAGTACGGGCTGAAACGCATTCCCGCAGCCCAGCGGCGAATTGCCCTGGAGCAGGCGGTCGAGCTGCTCGGGATTGAGCATCTACTGGAGCGCCTGCCGGACAGGCTGTCTGGCGGTGAACAGCAGCGCGTTGGCATTGCTCGCGCCCTGCTGACCAGCCCACGCCTGCTGCTGCTGGATGAGCCGCTGGCGTCCCTCGACCTCAAGCGCAAGCAGGAGGTGCTGCCCTATCTGGAGCGCCTGCACCAGGAGCTGGAGATTCCGATTGTTTACGTCAGCCACTCGCCGGATGAGGTGGCGCGCCTGGCCGATCATCTGGTGTTGCTCGAGGACGGCAAGGTCAGCGCCAGCGGCCCGTTAAAGGAAACCCTACTGCGCGCTGATCTGCCGTTTGTCTTCGAGGACGATGCCGAGGCGGTGGTCGATGGTCAGGTCAGCGGTCATGATCCGGACTACGGATTGCTCTCTCTGCAACTGCCTGGCAGCGCCATCAACCTACGCCTGCCCCATGGGCCGTTGCCGCTGGGCCAGTCGGTACGGATCAAGGTTAAGGCCCGCGATGTCAGCCTGAGCCTGCAGCAGGCCGAGGACAGCAGTGTGCTTAACCTGTTGCCCGCGCGAGTGCTGGACTGGATCAACGTCGCCGAACAAGCCCATGTACTGGTGCGCGTGCAAGTGGGTAGCGAGCAACTGATCGCCCGCATCACCCGCTACTCCTTCGACCGCCTGCAGATCCAGCGCGAGCAATCGCTGTGGGCGCAGGTCAAGTCGGTGTCATTACTGAGTACTCACTGAAGCCTGGGCAAACGTGCTGGGGATGTCCTGCGAGCGCTTTAGGCCGATCCACTCCAGCTCGATAAACACCAGCACTGCCACGGCCTGGACGATCACGAAGGCGTAGCCGAGCAGGTTCGGCGTGACCCAACCGCTGAGCAGCAACAGCACGCTGTGCACCACCCACAGGACGTTCAGGCCAATCACTGCATAGACCGCGGTTCGCGACAGGCTTTCGCGGCGCGATAGCCAGAGCAGAAAGGCCGCCAGCGGCAGCAGCACCAGGGCGGCGCCGAGTAGCAGCTCGCGCGGCAGGGCCAGCAGGCCGCTGAGCCAATCGGCCAGCAGCAGAAGTTGTGCGGCAGTGGCCACACCGACCAGCCCATCGGCGAGCAGGGCGCGGCGCAGTAACAGCGAAGGTTGCAAGGTGGTCATGGCGAAGTCTCCACAGAAGTACCGCCGAAATGGCGGGTTGGCCCTTAGATTTCGCCGATCCGCACGCCGTGTCGATTACCTAGCAGGTAATGGCTGCAATGACCTTGCTGGTCTATCGTCGATGCCCATGAACAGCCAAATCCAGCCCGTCGGGGCCCTGCTGCGCCAATGGCGCCAGCACCGTCGTCTAAGCCAGCTCGACCTCGCCTGCGAGGCCGATATCTCCACGCGCCACCTGAGTTTCGTTGAAACTGGGCGCGCACAACCCAGCCGCGAGATGCTGCTGTTGCTCGCCGAGCAGCTGGATATTCCCCTGCGTGATCGCAATCGCCTGCTCAGCGCTGCCGGCTATGCACCGTTGTTCACTCAGCACGCACTTTCCGAGCCGGCCATGGCGGCTGCGCGCAGCGCCATCGAACTACTGCTAAAGGCCCATGAGCCCTACCCGGCGCTGACCATCGACCGGCACTGGAACCTGCTGGCGGCCAACAGTGCTCTGGCGCCCTTTCTCCAGGGCATAGCCCCCGAGCTGCTGGAGCCGCCAGTCAATGTGATGCGCCTGAGTCTGCACCCCGGCGGGCTGGCCCCGCGTATCGTCAATCTGGGGCCGTGGCGCGCCTACCTGCTGTCGCGTTTACAGCGTGATATTCAGGCCAGTGGTGATGCCCAGTTGCAGCTGCTGTGGGATGAGCTGAATGCCTATCCGGGGCCAGCGGCGCCCGCGCAGTTCGACAGCGATACAGTGCTGATGCCGTTGCAGTTTGCCAGCGAGCAGGGTGTGGTCAGCCTGATCGGCACCACCACGGTGTTCGGCACCGCCAACGACATCACCCTGGCGGAGCTGGCGCTGGAAACCTTCTTCCCGGCCGATGCCTTCAGCGCGCAGTACTTGCGTGACCTGGCCGAACAGGCGCATCTTTCCGATGAAATCACTCTTTAGGCTGCTTTTCTCCAGTATTCAGTGCAGTACCCTGTTGCCCGCGATTGTATAAGCTGACCTGGTTCAGCACTGCTCACAAAAATAATAAGGAGCACCCCTCGTATGCGTTCTACAACGCTGTCTAGTTCGCTATGGCTGTGCCTAATCGGTTTGCTGGCGAGCCTCTCGCCGTTGGCCGTTGCCCAGGCCGTTACCCTCCAGGAACAAGTTCAGGTGCAGGCCAGCCGGGTTACCAGCAGCCTGATGCTGTTACGTGGCGAGGGTTTCCAAAAGAAACACCAGGAGGCCCTGGAAACCGATCTGCAGGCTCTGGCCGCGGCGGTGCAGAGCCTGCCGCAAAGCAGTGATGCCCTGCGCAGCGCCCATCAGGAACTGGTAGTGCAGATTCGTCGTGGCGTGGCCTTCGGCCCGAGCGAAGATGACATGCCCTGGCGCTACCCTGAAGAGCTCAGCAAGGCCCTGCTCGGCGTGCTCGAGGAAACCCGCAAGCTGGCCGGGCCAGATGACAACGAGCTGTCCGCTAAGCTTGAATACCTCTCGGTGCAGTACCTCAGCCGCGCCTACTTCGGCAATTTCGAAACCGCCCGCGAACAGCCTGACACCTACCTCGGCCAGGACGAACGCAAGATCGTACCGTCGGTGGATGCGCAGCTAGCCGCGCTGGACAGCAAAGCCGACCCGCAGGTGGGCAAGCTGAAAACCCGCTGGGATTACCTCAAGGCCGCGCTGGTCGACCTCAATAGTCAGAGCAGCGCGCTGCAGAGCGCCTCGGGCCGGCCCTTTGCGCCGATCACCGTGTATCGCCATACCCGCTCGCTGACCACGCAATGGATGGCGATGTACTAAGTCCGGCTACGATCTGCTGCGCGTCGGCCCTGCTGCGTTAAAAACAGGCTCGGAAAGTCGCTTGCGGCTAACGCGCTTTAGCGCGGCCCGAAGGGCGAGTGAAACGAGTAGTGCTCATGTACAAAAGTACACTCGTGTGCGAGCCCAGCCCGCTTCCTAGCCTGTTTTGACCAGCCGGAGGCTGTTACTAACGTAGCGCCTTGCAGGACTCTAGCTCGCAAGATCTTGAATACGTTCTAGGCGTGAATCGATCAAACCGCTGCTTTCTTCTCGCGAATACAGGTTGGGCCGGCGCGTTCGACGATGGCGTGTTCGATCTCTTTGCGCAGGCCCAGCAGGAAGGCCGCTTCGGCGGCGACGAACAGTGGGCCGATCACCAAGCCCATCACGTCATCGACAAACGCCGGTTTGCGCCCTTCGTAGTAGTGGCCGACGAACTGGATGGCCCAGCCGATCACGAACAGGCCGATCCCGCTGCTTAGCCATACCGCCGTCGACTGCACGGCCAGGCCTGCGGCCGCCCACAGGCTGAGCGCCAGCAGCAGCGCCATTAGCAGGCCGAAACGCAGGTCCAGGCGCAGGTAGAACACCCCCGCCGCCAGGGCTACCAGCAGGGCCGGGGACAGCCACAGGCCGAGCAGCTCGAAGCCGGGGCGTGACAGCAGCACGGCTACCGCCACAACGATCAGTGGAATACCGATAAAGTGGCTGAGAATATTGCGTTGGTCGCGGTGATAGGCCGCGTATTGAGCCAGATGATCAACCAGGGTCTTCATTATTATTTCCTCATGCAAGACAGGTGGCCAGGATGAACCCACGCTCACGCTGCGCTCTGTCAGCTAGCCGACAAATAGGTCGCCGCTACGGGAGCCGCCAATGAACAGCGTCCGCAGCTATCAGGCGCGCCTGTGTCAGGGCCATTGGTTCAGCGCTCTGCCCGCCGCGCTGCAGGAGGCGCTGCTGGCCGCCGCCCAGGTGCAACAGCTGGCGGCTGGGCAGGTGCTTTTTCGTCGGGGCGACAAACCCTGCGGCCTGTATGCCGTGGTCGAGGGCGGCATGCGCATCGGCGCGGTCAGTGCCACCGGCAAGGAAGCGCTGCTGACCCTGGTGGAGCCGCCCTACTGGTTTGGCGAGATTTCCCTGTTCGATGGCCAGCCACGCACCCACGATGCCTTTGCCGAAGGCCCCACCACTCTGTTGCTGGTACCGCAGGCGCGGCTGCTGGCGCTGCTTGAGCAACAGCCGCAGTACTGGCGCGACTTCGCCCTGCTGATGAGCCACAAACTGCGCCTGGCGTTTATCGCCCTGGAAGAGATGAGCCTGCTGCCCGCTGCCCCGCGTCTGGCCCGGCGCCTGCTGCTGATCGCGGAAAACTACGGCGAAGGCGAGCCGCGCCGGGTGCTGCACCTGCCTCAGGAACAGTTGGCGCTGATGCTGGCGATCTCCCGGCAAACCACCAACCAGATCCTCAAGGAGCTGGAAAGCCAGGGCATCCTGCGCCTGACCTATGGTGAGATCGAAATCCTCGATCTGCCGCGCCTGCGCGAAGCAGCGCAGTAAGCCCCGGCGGTAAAGAGTGAACCTCAGGCGCATAACTGCGTTCTACTAGGCGCCTTAACGCCAGAGCCTGATGTACTGATGCCGATGTCCGCCGCTGTTGCCCATGATGACCTGCCCCAGGTGCTGGCCGGCCCGTTGCTGCGCCGCATGGAGCCGCAGCGCCTGCTGCTGTGGCTGGTCGGTAGCCAGCCGTTGACGCTTAGCCTGCAGCTAACTCATGGCGAAGCTGCAGACCCGCAGGGCTACCCGCTACAAGGTGACAGCTGCCAGGTTATCCAGATTGGCGAGCAGGCGTTTATCCACCTGATCGATCTGAAGCTGGAGTTGCCGCTGCCCTGCGATGTGCAGATCGACTACGACCTGCTGATCGAACAGCCTGGTCGGCCTGCGCAAGGCATGGCCGACTGGGCACCGCACCTGCTGTACAACGACGCGACCCAGGCCAACTTTGTTCTGCGTGCGCGGCTGGATCATCTGCTGCACGGCTCCTGCCGCAAGCCGCACCACCCGGCGGCCGATGGCCTACTCTGCGCCGATCGCCTGCTGGCCGAGCCCCACGACCCCGAACAGCGCCCGGCGTTGCTGCTGATGAGCGGCGACCAGATCTACGCCGATGATGTCAGCGGGCCGCTGCTGCGCGCGATCCATCAGGTGATTGAGCGTCTCGGCCTGTTCGGCGAGCGGCTGGAAGGCGCGGTGGTCGATGATAGCGACGCGCTCTATGTACACCCGGCCAGCTACTACCAGCGCGCCGAATTGTTGCCGGCGCTAAAGAGCAATGAAACCCTGCGCGAGCGCTTCTTCGGCGGCGTGGAAAAGCCGGTGTTCACCACCAGCAGCGCCGACAACCACCTGGTGACCTGCGCCGAGGTGCTGGCCATGTACCTGCTGGTCTGGTCGCCGGTGCCCTGGACTTTACTCGACGCCGAAATGCCGGCACTCAGCGCCGAAGAAGTGCCGCGTTATCAGGCTGAACGTGGGCGCATCGAAGCCTTTCGCGGTGGCCTGGGCCAGGTCGCCCGTGCCCTCGCCCACCTGCCGACGCTGATGATCTTCGATGACCACGACATCACCGATGACTGGAATCTCTCCGCGCAGTGGGAAGAGACGGCCTACGGCCACCCGTTTTCCAAGCGCATCATCGGCAATGCGCTGATCGCCTACCTGCTGTGCCAGGGCTGGGGCAATAACCCGGATGTGTTTGCTGAGCCGCTGCAGATGATCCGTACGATGACCGAGGGCCGCAATGCTGCCAACCATATGGACAGTCAGCGGCAGGACGCGTTGATCGACACCCTGCTGAGCTTTCACCAGTGGCAGTTCGTCCTGCCGAGCATCCCGGCGCTGGTGGTGCTGGACACCCGTACGCGGCGCTGGCGCAGCGAGCGCAACCTCAAGCGGCCGTCCGGCCTGCTGGACTGGGAAGCGCTGTGCGAGTTTCAGCAGGAGCTACTGGATCAGCCGTCGGCGATCATCGTTTCGCCGGCGCCGATGTTCGGCGTCAAGCTGATCGAGACCATCCAGAAGGTCTTCAGCTGGGCCGGCCACCCGCTGCTGGTCGATGCGGAAAACTGGATGGCCCATCGCGGCGCGGCGCAGGTGATGCTGAATATCTTCCGCCACTCACGTACGCCGGGGAACTACGTGATTCTCTCCGGCGACGTGCACTACTCGTTCGTCTACGAGGTGCTGATCCGCCAGCGCAAGCGCGGGCCTAAGCTCTGGCAGATCACCAGCAGCGGCCTGAAAAACGAATTCCCGCCGCGTCTGCTCGACTGGTTCGACCGCCTCAACCGCTGGCTGTATGCGCCCTGGTCGCCGCTTAACTGGCTGACCACGCGCCGGCGTATGCAGGTCAGCCCGCGCATCCCCTCGCGCAGCAAGGCCGGCGAACGCCTGTGGAATGGCGCGGGGCTCGGCCAGGTGTTCTTCAACGAGCACGGCCAGCCGAGCGCGATCTACCAGATAAATGCCGATGGCTCGCCAGCGGTGGCCTTTGTCGATGACCGTGATGACGCGCCGGCCCCGCAGGTCGCGCGCAGCCTTGTTGGCAAGGGCTAAACGCTCGCGGCCAAGGCGCTCCTACAGGTTTAACCCTTTGTAGGAGCGGCCTTGGCCGCGATGATCGGTTGTCAGCGAATGGCTTACCGCAGCTTTTCCAGCATTTGGTAGTACCACATGCCGGCGGCCAGCATCGGGTTGCCGAACACGTCACCCAGCGGCACCTTGATGTGTTTGCAGGCGGCGAAGGTGTCGTAGTGGCCCATCGTGCCGGTCAGGGCGTTGGCCATGATCTCGCCCATGATGTGAGTGGTGGCGATGCCATGACCGGAGTAACCCTGGCAGTACCAGACGTTGTCCGAGAGCTTGCCCAGCTGTGGGATACGGTTGATCACGATGCCCATGGCGCAACTCCACTGGAAGTCGATATCGACGCCCTTGAGCTGCGGGAAGGTGCTTTCGATTCCGGGGCGCAGTTCCGCTGCGATGTCACGTGAATCGCGGCCGGAGTAGTTGCAGCCGCCGCCGAATAGCAGGCGTTTGTCGGCGGTCAGGCGGTAGTAGTCGAGTACAAAGCGGCAGTCGTATACGGCCAGATCCTGCGGATTCAGCTCATCGGCCAGCGCACCGAGCGGCGCGGTGGTGACGATGCCGCCCATGGCCGGGAAGATCATGCCCTTGAGCTTTTTCGGCTCCAGCTTGTGGTACACGTCGCCGGCCAGCAGCACCTGCTTGGCGTTGATCCGGCCCGCTGCGGTAACCACCGCCGGCTTGTCGCCGTGGATGATTTCCAGCACTTCTGAGTGTTCGAAAATCAGCGCGCCCAGGCTGGCGGCGGCCTTGGCTTCGCCGATGCACAGGTTCAACGGGTGCAGGTGCATATTGCGGGTGTTCTTCAGCGCGCCGTTGTACAGGTCGCTGGCCAGGTGGCTACGCACGCCGTCGCGGTCGAGCAGCGTCACGTCGGCGCCCATGCCCCGGCGCTGCGCTTCGGCGTAGGTGGCTTCGAGTTCCTGCATATGCGCAGGCTTCATCGCCGCATGCAGGTGACCGTGTTTGAGATCGCACTGAATGGCGTATTTTTCCACGCGATTCTTGATGATCTCGTGGCCGCGCCAGCGCAGGTGCCAGATAAAGTCTTCCACCTCCTCGCCGAGGCTGTTGCGCATCTGTTTGGTCATCGCTGCATCGCCGGACAGGCTGCCGGTGACCTGGCCGCCGTTGCGCCCGGTGGCGCCCCAGCCGATCTTGTTGGCTTCGACTATCGCTACCTTGAGGCCGCGCTCGGCCAGTTCCACCGCAGATGCTACGCCGGTAAAACCGCCACCGATGATCACCACATCGACGCTGAGCTCGCCTTGCAGGGTCGGGTAGTCGGTTTCCTCATTGAGGCTGGCGCTGTAATAGGACGGGCAGCGCTCGGCGGCGGGCGTTACGGGTTTAATGGCGGCGTTCATAAGCAGCTTCCTGGTAGACAACGGGAATGGACAAAGCAGTCAGGGCTGAGCGGTCCAGTCATCCGGCGGGCGCGCGTGGCGGCAATGCCACAATGCCCAGAACGCCAGGGTTTGTGGCAGCGTGACCTGATCACGCGTCGCGGCTGCGTGCGAAGGGGTGGGGGAAAACACAAGAGAAGAGTGCATGGCCGCAAGGTTCACACAGGGCCATGCGTTGGTTAAATGCTGTTTTTTACATGCTTGGTTGCTGCCGGGCTAAACATTAGGTGCCCATTACCCACCGCGCAATTGCGCCATCACCCGCTCGGCGTTTTCGGCACAAGGCATGCCTTCGGGTTTGCTTTCGATGCTGGCGATGATGCCGAGCAGCTGCGCCTTGTTCTGCGCTAGGCGCTCCTGCATGGCCTCGATCTCGACGACCTTGCGTTGCAAGCTGCCAAGCATCTGCTCATGGGCCCAGCCCTGCGAGTTAGCGTCAGGTAGCAGGTGGCGAATTTCCTCCAGGCTGAAACCGGCCTGCTGCGCGCAACTGATAATGCCCAGGGTTTGTACCGCCTGTTCCGGGTAGCTGCGATAACCGTTGGCCTGGCGCTGGGCGCTGATCAGCCCGCTGGCCTCGTAGAAGCGGATACGCGAGGCGGCCAGGCCGCTGCGCGTGGCCAGTTCACCAATTTTCATCATCTGCACTCCGGGCTATTGACCTTAAAGTTGACTTTAACCTTAGCCTTGCTCCATCTGCTACCCCGGAGTACGCCATGACTGCCTTCCAACCGCTGCAACTGCCCAACGGCACCACCGTGTTCAATCGCATCGCCAAGGCGGCGATGGAAGAGAACCTTGCCGACGCGACCCAGGGCCCGTCCAATGAGCTGCTGCGGCTGTATCAGGCCTGGGCGGAGGGCGGTGCCGGGTTGCTGCTCACCGGCAATGTGATGGTTGACCGCCGTGCCATGACCGGCCCCGGCGGCGTGGTGCTGGAAGATGAACGCCAGCTGGATAAATTCCGCGAGTGGGCACGTATCGGCCGCGCTCGGGACGCGCAGATGTGGATGCAGATCAACCACCCCGGCCGGCAGATGCAGGCCAACCTCGGCCAGCAGACCGTCGCCCCATCGGCCGTGGGCCTCGAGCTTGGTGGCTTATCAAAGATGTTCCCGCTGCCCAAGGCGCTGGATGAGTCAGAAATTCAGGACCTCATTCAGCGCTTTGCACGCACCGCGCAACTGTCCGAAAAGGCCGGCTTTACCGGGGTGCAGATCCACGCTGCGCACGGCTACCTGCTCAGTCAGTTTCTTTCGCCGCTGAGCAACAAGCGCACGGACAGTTGGGGCGGCTCGCTGGAGAACCGCGCTCGGCTGTTGCTGGAAGTGGTCAAGGCGGTGCGCACTGTTGTTGCGCCGAGCTTCTGCGTGGCAGTGAAACTCAACTCGGCGGACTTCCAGCGCGGTGGTTTCGACGCGGCCGACGCCAAACGCGTGGTGCAGCTGCTCAATGAGCTCGCTGTGGATATGGTCGAGCTGTCCGGCGGCAGCTATGAAGCGCCGGCGATGCAGGGCGATGCCCGCGACGGGCGCACTCTGGCGCGTGAAGCGTATTTCCTGGAATTTGCCGGCGAGATTGCCGCCGTTGCGCGCATGCCGGTGATGGTCACGGGCGGTATTCGCCGCTTGCCGGTGGTCGAGCAGGTATTAGCCAGCGGCGTGGCCATGGCGGGAATTGGCACGGCATTGGCGATCAACCCGGCATTACCCGCGCAGTGGCAGGCGGGTCAGGTTGAGGCGCGTGCCGAGCTGCCGCCTATACGTTGGAAGAACAAGGCGTTTGCCTCGTTGGCCTATATGGCTGCGGTGAAATATCAACTTCGCCAGCTCAGCCGGGGCAAGCGCACCAATGCGCAGGTTTCACCGTTGCGCGCCCTGCTGCTGGAGCAACTAAAAGCAGTACGACGCACCCGGGTATATAAACGCTTGATGGCAGACGCTGGCTAATTGGCCGGGCGCTCGTCCGTTACGTGGCCGGGCATTCGCGCCTGAGCAGCTGCCCGGCGCGCCGCCGTGGCCGCGTTTATTGGCCCTTGAGCAACCGCAGCAGCGCTTCGGCAGTGGCGTCCGAGGACGCCGGGTTTTGCCCGGTGATCAGCCGCCCGTCGACCACCACATGGCTTTGCCAATCATTCACGCTGGAGTAGTGCCCACCGTTGGCAATGAGCATGTCTTGCACCAGAAATGGCACCACTTTAGTCAGTTGTACGGCAGCTTCCTCGCTGTTGCTGAAGCCGGTGACTTTCTTCCCGCTGACCAGCGGCTGTCCGCTTGCCGTTTTAACGTGACGGAGCACGCCGGGCGCGTGGCAGACCGCCGCTACGGGCTTGTTGTGCGCATGGAAGTGTTCGATCAGGGCGATGGAGTTGCGATCCTCGGCCAAGTCCCACAACGGGCCATGGCCGCCCGGGTAGAACACGGCGTCAAAGTCATCGGCCTTTACCGCGCTCAGTGGCACGGTGTTCGCCAGTGCTTGCTGCGCGGCAGGATCGGCCTTGAAGCGGTCGGTGGCCGGCGTTTGCGCATCGGCCGCGTCACTTTTCGGGTCCAGCGGTGGCTGACCGCCCTTGGGCGAGGCGAGGGTCAGATGCACGCCGGCATCCTTGAATACGTAGTAGGGCGAGGCGAACTCTTCCAGCCAAAATCCGGTTTTATGGCCGGTGTCACCCAGTTGGTCGTGAGAGGTCAATACCAACAGAATCTTCATCGCGTGCTCCTTGAGGGCCTGAGGCCCGTAAATGGCGTACAGCGTAAGAACGCCCGCACGGCTGGATAATTCCATCGGATATCGTTTGCGCTGCTGTGCACGCTCTCGGCAAATGCCGTTCCGCCGCTAAGGCGTTGAAAGCGGGAGCGGACGGCTAGGGCTCCGGCTTGTAGCCCAGGCGCAGGCCACCCCAATGCCTGCCCTGAACCATGATCGGCACTGACAGGTCGTGCATCAGCTCGCCGGTATCGCGCATATAGGTCTGCAGCAGCAGGGGTTTCTGATGGCTGCCGCAGCGGATGCCGGTACGGTCGTTGAACAGGCGCTTGCTGCGGCTCTTCAGGGTATCCACGGCGCGGTCGCCAGTGGCGGCATGGTTGAACGCATTGTTGTGCGTCGGCACATAGCCTTCGGCCGTACAGGCGATGGCGAACACAAGGCCTTCATGCTGGCTGAGCAGCGGCTCCTGAATGGCCGGCAGCATCTGATCGGCGTAGCTATCGAAGCGTGTTTTGTACTTGGCCGGGAAGCTGCCGGCAATCGGCTGGTAGTGGCGGTCGAACAGGTCGCTGACGCTGATGCGGCCGCTTTGCAGGTCGGCTTCAAACTGCGCGGCAATCTGCGCAGCGCCTTGCCGTGCCAGGTCGTAGATGCGCTGGTGGTAGTCATCCAGGCCGACTTCGGCGAGTTGTTCGCTGACGCTTTCTGCCTGCCCGACTAAACGCTCGGCAGCGCTGCTGAGCTGGCGCGTCTGCCCTTCACTGTCGCTGACATCGCCGCGCAACTGGCCGACGGCGACCGAGAGTTCGGCCAGGCGCTCGTGGTTCTGCCGGGTGCCCGTGTCGATCTGGCTGACCTGGCTTTCCACGTCCACCGCCAGCTCGGCAATCCCCTGTAATTGCTCGCCGGTGTGCTCGACCTGCTGCGCGGCCAGGGTCAGCTGCTCGGCCTGCTGCTGCATATGGCTGACCACCGCCGTGCTCTGCTGGCGGATATCGCTGACGATCTGCCCGACTTCCTCGGTGGCGCTGCTGGTGCGTCCCGCGAGGTTGCGTACTTCATCGGCGACCACCGCGAAACCGCGACCTAGCTCGCCGGCGCGGGCTGCTTCGATGGCGGCATTCAGCGCCAGCAGGTTGGTCTGGCTGGCGATCGACTGGATCACCTGGGTGACTTTTTCGATCTGCTCGGTGCGAGCGCTGAGGCCATCGATCAGCTCGCGGCTGGTGGCGGTCTGTGCGCTCAGGTGTTGCATGGTTTCGATGGCCTGACGCAATTCCTGCTGCCCGCTGCTGCTGTTCTGCCGCACGCTTTGCGCTGCCAGCAGGGTTTGCTCGGCGCGCTGGGCATTGTCCTGTTCGGTATGGGTGATGGCCTCGGCGGCCTGGTTGATCTGTTCGGTGGCGCTGAGCTGCGATTGCAGTTTGCCGGCCAGCTGCTGCGCGGCGTGCGCCACTTCGGCGGCGGCCAGGGCGTTGTGACAGGTTTGCCGCGAGAGGTTCTGACTCAGGTTGCTGAACTGGTCGTGCTGCACATTGGCTGGCGCCGGTTGGTCTTCATGCTGGCGCTGCCAGGGACCGAGCCACGGCCACAGGGCCAGCAGCAAGAAGGACGGGATGCTGATAAACCAAGGCAGCTGGACCTGCTGGTACGTCACCATCAACCCGGCCAGCCCGATGGCATGCAGCAGGCAGGCCTTGGGATAGGTAATAAACGCAGAGCGCATGACAAACCTCATTATTTTTATTCTGGTCGAAGCACTACCAGAAACTGCCTGTGGCGCGCCTCCGTGGGGATGGCGGGCCATGCCTGCTGGAACCTGTGTGCGTGCAGCTGGATATGCCTGGTTAGGCAATCGGCCGCTGTCGGCGATTCTATAGACCATAGCGGGTGACGCTCCCTGCGGCCAACCTTTGGTGGGAGGTTGATTCGAGCACCCATGGCCGTTGAGGGCCATGGCACTTTGGTCGCAGGTGATAGGTGCTTAGAGCCGATGACGCTGAATAAAGCCCTTGTCGAGAAAATCCTTCCAGCGCCCATAAACGCGCCCGCCGGCACTGTGGCCATGCCAGTCCAGCAGCGCGCCGCCGTCGCCGGTGGCCAGCAGGGCCAGGCTCTGCCGTTGCGGCCGGTAGCGCTTGAGCGCCAGACCACGCAGCGCGGCGTTGAGGTTGGCTGCCAGCACCGGGCCCTGGCGTACCGCATACACCCCGCTCTTGCGTGCGCCGGGCAGGCTGGCGCAGTCGCCCACGGCGAAAATCGTCGGATGGGTGTAGCTCTGCAACGTGGGTGCAATCAGTACAAAGCCCTGCTCATCGCAGCCCAGGCCGCTGTGCACCGGCCAGGCAAAGGCCTTGGCACCGCTGGCCAGCAATAGTCGCTGACCGCGCCAGACCGGCTCGTCGCCACTGAATAGACAATCGTCTTCGATACGGTTGATCGGGCAATCCTCGCGCACCCAGACGCCGCGCTGGCGCAGATGGCCGAGGGCGCGTAGGCGCACCCCGGCAGACAACCCATCGAGCAAATGCCCGGCGCAGAACAGCGCCAGCTGCGGCACTTTTCCGGCCAAGGCCAGCGCCAGCTCAACCCCCGCCGCGCCGCCACCGAGAATAGCCAGGGGCCGCGGCTCAGCTTGCCACTGTTGCCAGCCGTCGAGAAATTCCGCAAAGGGTTTGACCGCCAACAGTTGCATGGCGTCGCCCTGCTGCACTGGCGCGGCAACCTGAGCGCCAACATTTAGCGATAGCCAGCTGGCGTTGAGGATTTGCCCATCGGCCAGTTGCACCTGCTGCTGGGCCGCGGACAGGCTTTCCACCGGGCTGATGATCAACTCGACCTTGGCCGCGCGGCACAGCGCCTGCAGCTCGACCTGACAATCCTCCGGCCGATGCCGACCCGCCAGCAGCCCCGGCAGCATGCCGGAATACCAGGACACCGGCCCGGCGCTGAGCAACGCGATACGCCCCGGCGGCCGCTCAACCAACGCCCAGCGCCGCAGCACACCGAGGTGGGCGTGGCCTGCGCCGATCAATAGCAGGTCATAGTGCGTCATGGCTGTTTAAGTCCGTCGCGGTAATGGCTGGGCGCCTGCCCGGTCCAGCGTTTGAAGGCGCGGCTGAAGCTGCTGGTGTCGGCGAAACCGAGCAGATAGGCGATCTCGCTGATCGAGCAGCGCGGGTCGCGCATATGTTGCAGGGCCAGGCTGTGGCGGGTATCGGCGAGAAGGCTTTCATAATTGCCGCCCTCATCGGCCAGATGGCGTTGCAGGCTGCGCAGGCTCAGGTGCAGGGTCTGCGCGATGCGCTCGGCCGACGGCTCGCCATCTGGCAACTGGGCCTCCAGGCAGGCGCGCACCTTGTGCGTCCAGGTGGCGTGCTGCAGCTGTTCGAGGGTGCGTTTGAGCACTGTTTCATTGTGCTCGGCCAGTTCTGGGTTGCCGTCGTCCAGGCGCTGTTCAAACGCGGCGCGGGGAAAGCGCAGCAGGTTTTCTGGCGCGGCAAATGTCAGCGGCGCGCGGAACACCGCATGCCAGGGTTGCGCATCTGCAGGCTCGGCGCGCTGCAGCTGCACCGCCAGCGGGGCGAAGTCGCGACCCAGGCGATTACGACAACTGCGTACATAGATCGCGGCAAAGGCATCCAGCGCCTCGGCAGCCGGTGGCGGGCTGCCGGGCGGTACGCGAAAGCGGAATTCGTAGCAGTCTTCGGTCTCGCGCAACTCGAGTTCCAGGGCATCGCTGACCACCCGGTGGTAGCGCACGATGCGTTCGAACATCTCGCGCAGGCTGCTGCTCGCACCCAGGGCGTAACCGAGGGCGTGAAAGGTGGTCGGGCTGACGAACTGCGAGGTCTTCAGGCCCAGTGCCGGGTCACCGCTGGCCTCGACCGCCAGTTGCCAGAGGCGCGTGGTGATGGACAGCGGGCAGCGTGCGTTGGGGTCGTCGAGCAGGCTCGGTTGCAGCCCGGCGGCCTGGCACAACGCGGCACTGTCGAGGCCCAGTGCATCAAGCTGCTTGCGCAGGGCACGGGTCCAGCTGGCCAGGGTTGTAGGTTCGGCAGTCATGCAGATTGGCGGATCCGGTCAACAGGTTGGCGTTCAGGGTCAGGCGCGGCCCCAAGCTTCGCGGCACAGTGGCCACCTCATCAACAAGAGGATGTAGGCATGTCCCACTCCCCTGCAAGCACTGCTGCATTAAATGACGCGCAACGCGCTGTGCTGATCCGCCAACAGGTCATGGCCCACGGCGTCGAGTTGCGTCAGCGCTTCCCCATCCTCAAGCATCAGGACGCCCTGGGTGTTGGCATCCTTACGTTCGCGCTGGTCGGGATGATCGGTTCGGCGGCGCTGTATATCGGCGGTTATCTGGCTTGGTGGGCGTGCCTGCTGCTGAACGCCTTCTTCGCTTCGCTGACCCATGAGCTGGAGCATGACCTGATCCACTCGATGTACTTCCGCAAGCGCCGGGTGCCGCATAATCTGATGCTGGCGCTGGTCTGGCTGGCGCGGCCGAGCACGATCAGCCCCTGGGTGCGCCGCCACCTGCACCTCAACCATCACAAGGTGTCTGGCAGTGAGCAGGATATGGAAGAGCGCGCGATCACCAACGGTGAGCCCTGGGGCTTTGCCCGCCTGCTGATGGTCGGCGACAACATGATGAGCTCGTTTATTCGCTGGCTACGGGCGAGCAATCCCAAGCACCGCCGGTTGATTCTGACCCGCACGCTGAAGGTCTACGCGCCGCTGGGCCTGCTCAACTGGGGCACCTGGTATGTGTTTCTCGGCTTCCATCTGATCGACTTCACGGCTAGCGCGCTGGGTGCGCCGGTAGCCTGGTCGGCGACCACCTTGAGCGTGATGGCGATGGTGAATGTTGCCGTGGTGGTGCTGGTCGGCCCCAACGTGCTGCGCACTTTCTGCCTGCACTTTGTCAGCTCGAACATGCACTACTACGGCGATGTCGAGGCGGGCAACGTGATCCAGCAAACCCAGGTGCTCAACCCCTGGTGGCTGTGGCCGCTGCAGGCGTTCTGCTTTAACTTCGGCAGCAGCCACGCGATCCACCATTTCGTGGTCAAGGAGCCCTTCTATATCCGTCAGCTCAGCGTGCCGTTCGCCCATAAAGTGATGCGCGAACAGGGCGTGCGCTTTAACGATTTCGGCACCTTTGCCCGTGCCAATCGCTGGACTCGGAATGAGCAGGTTCAGCCCGCCAAGCAGGCTCAGGTCGCCTGATACGGGTGGTATCTCTGTAGGAGCGGCGGGGGTGCCTAACCCATGCCCGCGAAGCTGTTGTGCCGTAGGAATTCGCGGGCATGGCACTCGGCGTCCCCGCGCTCCTACGTTGTCAGGGTCTTGGCAGTTGCAAGTGCGGCGCCGCGAAATAGCTTTCTACCGACTCCCCGGTGTTATCGCTGTCGGCGGCAAATACCACGCCGAGGATCTTGCGTGGCGCGCTGCCAAAGGCGGCGATGGCGTCGCTGCGCAAGTCGCGGGACTCCGTGAGCCATTGCCCCAGTGGCGCTTCCGGCCCGCGTAGCACCATCATCTCAACCGTCTCGGTATAGGCGCTGCGGGCATGGGTGCCGGGGGCGGCGCGGTTGTCCCAGACGTAGCTCAGGGTTGCCGCCGGTAGGTCGGGATCGAAGAAGGTGCGCGCCAGGCGCAGCTTCTGCCGGGTGACGAAACTCAGCGAGTCCAGCGGGTAATCCAGCAGCACATAGACCCGCGCGGCGTAGTCGTCCCCCTCGCGGGTGGCGAAACGGGCCTGCTCCAGCTTCTGCTCGGTGCGCCACTGCCAGCTCAGTTGCCAAGGCTGATCGCCGGGTAGATCCAGCGGATGCAGCAGGCCGCCAGCTGCAGCATCGGCCTTGATTCGCAGCACCTGCTTGCCGTCCTGCTCGACCAGGGTGCGCTCAGATGGCTTGAGCTTGGGGATATCCGCGAGGCGCCACGGCGTCGACCAATCGCCGCTGGACGGGCCGGCCGTCCAGGGTGTCAGCTGGTTATCGGCCTGAGCCAGCGGCGTCAGCACCAGCAGGGCCAGCAGTAACCCGCGCATCAGCTGCGCCGCCAGGTGTGGAAGCGCTCGACTAACCGCAGCAGCCTTTGCGGGGCATGGGCGCGCTTCCACTCGCCGGCCGCGTATTTGTTGGCCTCGGCCATGGTCGGGTAGCTGTGGATGGTGCCGAGAATCTTGTTCAGGCCCAGGCCGTGCTTCATTGCCAGCACGTATTCAGCGAGCAGCTCGCCTGCGTGCTCGCCAACGATGGTTACGCCAAGAATCTGGTCCTTGCCCGGCACGGTGAGCACTTTGACAAAGCCGTGGGCGGCTTCATCGGCAATTGCCCGGTCCAGATCGTCGATACCGTAGCGGGTTACCTCATAGGCGATGTTCTGCAAGTTGGCTTCGCCTTCACTCAGGCCGACGCGGGCGACCTCGGGATCGGTAAAGGTGCAGGCGGGGATTACCCGGTAATCCACCTTGAAGCGTTTGAAACCGCTGAACAGGGCATTCACCGCCGCATACCAGGCCTGATGCGCGGCGACATGGGTGAACTGATACGGCCCGGTGACATCGCCCACGGCATAGATGTTGGGAAATCGCGTGGCCAGGTACTCGTCGGTTTCCAGGGTGCCGTTGGGTCGCACCGTCAGGCCCAGTTCCTCAGCGCCGTAACCGGTCACATTGGCCACGCGGCCGAGGGCCAGTAATAGGCCGTCGAAGGCGATGGTCACCTCCTCGCCGGTATCCAGACGGCGGGCGACCATGCGCTGCTCGCCATCCACCACCTCAAAGCGCTCGGCGCGGTGTTGCAAGCGCACATCCACTCCGTCGTTGCGCAGGCTCTGCAATACCAACTCACTGGCATCGGCGTCCTCGCGCGGCAACAGGCGCTCGGCCAGCTCCACCTGAATCACCTGGCTGCCAAGGCGCTGAAAGGCCTGAGCCAGCTCGCAGCCAATCGGCCCGCCGCCCAGCACCAGCAGCCAACGCGGCTGCTCACGTAGGCTCCAGATGCTATCCGAGGTGTAGCTCTGCACCTGCTCCAGGCCGGGAATTTTCGGCACAAGTGGTCGTGCACCGGCGGCGATCACCAGGTTGCGGCTCGTCAGGGTCTGGCCATTCACTTCCACCGACCAAGGCGAAAGGATTTTCGCTTCGCCAGTGAGCACTTCAACGCCCAGGCCGGTGTAGCGTTCGACCGAGTCATGAGGTTCGATATCGACAATCACCCGTTGGATGCGCTGCATCACTGCGGGGAAATCCACCGTGCCCTGCACGCCACTAAAGCCAAGCGCCTGGCCCTTTCTCAGTTCGTTGGCCAGTTTGGCCGAACGCAGCAGCGCCTTGGACGGCACGCAGCCGGTGTTCAGGCAGTCGCCGCCCATCTGGTGCTTCTCGATCAGACTGACCTTGGCCTTCACCGCTGCGGCGATATAGGCGCTGACCAGACCGCCTGCTCCGGCACCAATCACCACTAGGTTGCGGTCGAAGGCCTTCGGTTTGTGCCAGCCGGCATAGACACGACGCGCCTGGATTAGGCCGAGCAGTTTGCGTGCAATCAAGGGGAACACGCCGAGCAAGACAAAGGCACCGAGCAGGCCCGGCGAGAGGATGCCGGCCAGCGATTCGAGCTGGCCCAGCTCGCGCCCGGCGTTCACGTAGACCAGGGTGCCTGGCAGCATGCCCAGCTGGCTGACCCACCAGTAGGTGCGCGCTGGCAGGCGAGTCAGGCCCATGGCCAGGTTGATCAGAAAGAACGGGAAGATCGGCACCAGGCGCAGGGCGAACAGGTAAAACGCGCCTTCGCGTTCAATACCCGCATCAATACCGGCGAGGCGCTGGCCGAAGCGGCTCTGCACCCAATCGCGCAGCAGAAAGCGGCTGCTGAGCATGGCCAGGGTCGCGCCCAGGGTGGAGGCGAAGGACACCAGCACAAAGCCTTCGAGCAGGCCGAATAGCGCGCCGGCCAGCAGGGTCATCAACGCCGCGCCGGGCAGCGACAGCGCGGTGACAGCGACATAGGCGAGAAAGAACACGCCGGCGGCCAGCCAGGGCTGATCGGCGACCTGGGCGTTAAGTGCGACTTGCTGCGCTTTCAGCGCCTCGAGGTTGAGGTACTGGCCGATGTCGAAGACAAAAAAGCTGCCCAGCAGCGCGAGGATCAGGCCCATCAGGGCGAGTTTGCGGCTATTCATCAGTCAGCGCCTCCAGGGCGCACAGGCTTTGGCACAGGCTAAAACCGCCCCGCAGGGCAGTTTCGGGGCGGTCGCTCAGTTGGCCGAGCACCCGTGAACGATAGGACAACGCCGCCGGGCTATCGGCAGGCCACTGACGGTCGAAGTCGGCGAGAAAATCATCGTGGTTGTAGTTCAGCGGCAGCGCTTCGATATACAGGCCGTCACGCTGGCAGCGATAGAGCGCCGCTGGATGTGGCGTCGTCGCGATACGGCTAAGCAGGCCGTAACGGCCGCCGGCAAAGTTCGGCAGCCCGGCGGCGCCGTTATTGATCAGCGCACCGTGCTCAAGGTTTAACGCCACTGCCGAGCAGGTATGGCTGGTGGCCAACACCTGGACGTTGTTCGCGGCAAACCAGCTATCCAGTTGCTGCCGGCGTGCATGCTCGCTGAGCGATTCGCGCGAGCAGCTCCAGCCGGCCAGGGACTGCTCGTCGCCATGGCTGATCGCCACGCGCTGCCCGGCCACGCTGACCAGCGCGGTGCTGGGGCGTGCGGCCAGGTGTGCGGCCATGCCTGGCAAGCTCTGCACGGTTCTATTCAGTTCCTGCTGAATGGCATTGGAGCGCTCGACCACCGCCTCATCCACCGTCATCGGGTAGGCGCAGCCGCAGCCGGCACCGCTGTCATCGGCGCGGCCCAGCTCGGTTTCGACATTGCCGCGCAGAGCCAAGTGGGCCGCAAGGCCCCGCTCGATCTGCTGGAAAATCTCGGGGTCGCGGTCGAACCAATGGGCATCGCCGTTAAACACCACGCGCGCCTTTGGTTCGGCAGCCAAGCGGCGTTGCAGCGCAGCCAGGGCCTGTCGATTGCCATACAGGCCGCCCACGACATACAGCACCTGGCAGTCGAACAGCGGCTCACCGCTAAAGGCATCCCGCGCCAGACGGTAGTCCAGCGGGCAATCGCGGCCGGCGCGCATCAGGCGTTACCTGCTTTGCGTCGCAGCAACCAGCCGGGCAGCAGATAACCCAGCACACAGAGCCCCAGGCCATACAGGTTGGTGCCGAGCAGCAGCGCGTATTTGCCGTCACCGATGGCCCAGCTTTGCGGAATCCAGTTCAAGGTCAGGGCAACGCCCAGACCCAGGCCAGTCCAGAAGCTCAGGTGAAAGCCCAACCGCGTCGGAGTGGTCAGGCCGTGCAGGACGAACACCGGCGCCAGGCCGATAACCATGGTGCCGCTGATGGTGGTGGCCTTGAGAATGTCGGTGCCGGCGATCATTGGCAGGTTGCCGAGCAGTGCGAATACCACCATCACCGCCATGCCGACGCCAATGGCTTTCTGCCCCAGGTCGCGGCCGGCCAGTTTCGGCAGTTCGCGCCCGGCCAGTTTGGCCAGGCTGGAGAAGGTCGAGTCCAGGGTTGAGCCAGCAGCGGAGACCATCACCACGGTCATGATCAGTAGCGCACCGATGCCCAGGCTCTTGGCCAGCGCGGCGGGCACATTGTCCGAGGCGGCCAGGCCGGTAAGTTGGGCGTGCACGCCGATCAGGCTAAAGGCCAGGATGGCGATAAAGCCGAGAATGCCGGCGATCAGAAAGGAGCGGCGCATGGCCTTCTCCTCGCTGATAAAGCCACGGTCTGTCAGCACCGGGTCATGGAAGCCGTAGCTAAAGGCCTGCAGACCGGCGACCAGCAGTAAGTCGACGCCGGCATTCAGCGCCCAGTTGCTGGTGCTGGCCAGCTCGCTGGGCGAATGCTGCGGCAGCACCAGGCCGAGTACCCAGACCAGGGCAATGACGAAGATCGCCGCCTGCGCCGCGTCGGTCAGGATCGAACTACGTAGCCCGCCGCGCAGGCTGTAGGCCAAGGTCACGGCGGTAAACAGCAACGCCGAGGCAATAAATTCGAAGCTGCCGGAGTCGCCGTAATAGCCGCCGACCACTGCGGTGTTGCTCCACACCTCGTTGAACAGGCGAATCAAAATCGCCGCCGAGAAGGCCAGCGCTGCGCCACGGCCGTAATGGCTGCTCAAGAAGCTCACCAGGCCAGTGGCGGCAAAGCGTCGGCGCAGGCGGTAGATGACAAAGCCGGTGAGCGGAATCGACAGCCAGTACATGGCATAGGCCAAACCGCCGACCAGGCCATAAGTCGCGCCGAGATTGGCGGCGTTGGTCACCGATTTGGCGAAAATCCAGCTGATAAAAATGCTCGAGGTGATCAGCCAGGGGCTGGCGCTGCGGCCCTGGTTGTCCTCGCCATTGAAGAAGCCGCCGAGGGTCACGGCGCGTGGCGCCAGGGCCAGCATCAGCGCGCCGTAGACCAGCAGAAAACCCCAGAAGAACAGCCCGGTGAGACTGGTTGGTTGCATGGATCGATCCTTAGGAAGTTAACGAGCCGCCGCAGCTTGATCCCTGTCCGGCGGTGCAGGCGTAACAGTGGTCGCGGGTGACGATAGCGTTGCCGGCAAGCGATGCGCTAAGCAGATCACGCAGATGCGCCCGCTCGCGGCCGATCAGCTGGCCTTGCAGCTCCAGCGGCAAATCGAGCATCTGGTTGAAATCGCAGTCGTACAGGTAGCCCTGCCAGTCGACGCTGACCAAACTGCGGCACATCAGCGGCTCGAGGTTTTCCGGGCGATAGCTGTCGCGCAACAGCTGCATATAGCTGTTGAACTGGCCCTTGCTGACCAGGGTGCTGCCAAAGCGCGCAATCGGCTGATTGGTGATGGTCAGCAAGTGGTTGAAGACGATGCCGAAGTCTTCAGCCAGGTGCTGTTTGTAATCAGCTTCGAGGCTCTGCTGGGGTGGCGGCAGGCTCGGCCCTTGCGGGTTGTACACCAGGTTGAGAATCAGACCGCTGCCGGGTTGGCCGTAGCCCAGGGCATTGAGCTGTTGCAGGCCCTTGATACTGGCATCGAACACGCCATCGCCGCGCTGCTTGTCGACGTTGTCACGCGAATAGCAGGGCAGCGAGGCGCTGACTTCCACCCCTAGGTCGGCGAGAAACTGCGCCAAGTCTTCATAGCCCGGCTCGCTCAAGATGGTCAGGTTGCAGCGATCAATCACCCGCAGGCCTTCGCGCCGCGCATGCATAACGATCTCGCGAAAACGCGGGTGCATCTCTGGCGCGCCGCCAGTGAGGTCGAGGGTATGCACCGGGTGGGCGTCGATCACTTGATGCAGCAGGGCCAGGCTCTCGTCGGTCATGGCCTCGGTGCGCGTCGGTCCGGCATTCACATGGCAATGCAGGCAACGCTGGTTGCAGCGGTAGGTCAGGTTGATCTGCAGCGCTTCCAGTTGGCCGCGGCGGATTGCCGGAAAGGCCAGTTGGTCGAGCAGGGGCAGCATGGCGTGCACGGTTGGCTCCTTGTTGCTTGGCGACGTGGCAACGCTTTGCGTGTTGCCGGCCGTTCTGTAGGCACTATAGAGACTGCCTGAGCGCTTTTGTTACGGATTGGTCTCGGAGAATCGTTTCGGCGTGTGCAGCCTGAACATTTTGTGACCGGCCGTGGGTGAGACAGTCAGCGCAATCGCATTGCCAGTTCTCAGCTAAAATTCTTCAGCGTCACTCGCCTAGCAGGCGGGCCGTGCTCACTCTGAGCCTTGGCGCACCTTGCAGTTAATTGAGGCGCCAGGATGCACCGTCTGTTCAACCTTCCCTTGCTGGCTGCACTGCTCTGCTTTGCACTGGGCAGTGCCCAGGCGCATGCCCAGCTGCCACTGCTGGTACTCAGCAGCGAGCAGCTCAAGCAGCCGGTGGAGGTTCCTGCCAGCTTGGTGCTGGAAGACCCCAGCGGCAATTTGACCGCTGCCGAGGTGCAGCAGCGTATCGCCAGCGAGGGCCAGCGGGTTGATGGCGTGCCGCGCCTGGGTTATTCAGCCAGCGCCTGGTGGCTGGCGTTTCGCCTCGATGCGCCGGTGGCCGAGCGCCTCGACCTGATCATTGATCGGCCCTTTCTCGACGATATCGAAGTCTGGTTGTATGACCGCGAACGGCTGATCTCGCCCTTTTACAGCGGTGATCATCGCGATTTCCTCCAGCGCGGCGCGCCATCGCCACACTTTCTACTCAACCTGCCGCGCCTCGGCGAAGGGCCACACACGTTGTTGTTGCGCGTACAAAGCGGCTCGGCGGTGAGTGTGCCGATGCAATTGGTGGCGGCCGAGCAAAGCCCGTTACTGCTGGCCGAACACTGGATGCGTAGTGGCCTGCTGCTCGGTGCGTTGCTTAGCCTGACGCTATTCTTTCTGGTGAAGTACAGCGCCCTGCGTGAGAGGCCGCTGGTGTGGTTCTGCCTGACGGTGGCCAGCGTGGCGCTATACAACGCCAGCCTGCATGGTGTTACCAGCCTGTTATGGCCGCATTGGGTCTGGCTGTCGGCCCAGTTGGCCAATCTGGCCAACCCCGGCATGCTGATCTTCAGCAGTCTGTTTCTCGCCAGCTCGCTGAAGCTTGACCTGGGCCGTGTGCGCCACCTACGCAACGCGCTGTTTGCCGCGACCCTGCTGGTGTGCGGCTGGACAATTGTCAGCTACGGCCACTTCCGCTCCTATCAGACGCTGAACGTGCTGATCCTGCTCAACGGCGCGTTTCAGCTGTTGCTGTTGATCCTCGGCGTGCGCCAGCGCCGGCCTTACGCCATTGGCTACCTGCTGTGCTGGAGCTCGGCGCTGCTGCTGATGTTGCTGGTGCCGCTGGGGCGCAGCGGGGTGATTCCGCTGCCGCCGGCCTTCAATTACATGCACGCCTACCTGCCGGTACTGAGCATGCTGTTGTTTGGCGGCATCCTCGACAAACAGCTGGAGCAGATCCGCCGCGCCCTGCTGCACAGCAAGGCCCAGGCACTGGGCAATTTGCAGCAATATCAGGCGCTGTTCAGCAGCAGCGGTGAGGGGATTTTCCGCTGCACCCGCAGCGGCGCGTTGATCGAAACCAACCCGAGTTTTGCCGCCTTGCTCGGACTTAATCCCGGCAGCACCGAGCTGTCCATGCAGCAACTACTGGGCGCCGAGCCATGGGCTGAGCAGGTAGCGCAACTGCACAACGAGCAGCCGGCAATCAGCCAGGAATGCCAGATATACGGGCGCGACGGACAGAGCCACTGGGTTTACCTGTCACTGCATCTGCGCCCGACTCAGGATTGCATCGAAGGCATCGTGGTTGACCTCAGCGAACGCCGCGCCTTGGAAGAGCGGCTGCAATACCTGGCGGCGCATGACTCGTTGACTGGTCTGCTCAACCGCCGCGAGCTGGAGCGCCTGCTGCGTGAAAGCCTCAAGGATCACGGCACGCCGCGCTACAGCCATTTGCTGTGTCTGGACCTGGATCAGTTCAAGCAGGTCAACGACCTCTGCGGGCATTCGGCGGGCGATCAGCTGCTGCGCCAGCTGTCCAGCCACCTGTTGCACCAGCTGCCACGGCAGGCCGAACTGGCACGCATTGGCGGCGATGAATTCGCCGTGCTGCTGCGTGACGTCAACAGCGAAGCCGCCCTGGAACATGCCGAAAGCCTGCGCCACTGTGTCGAGCAATTCATCTTCAGTTGGCAGGGTCGTCCGTTCCGCGTGCAGGCCAGCATCGGTCTGCTGCAGCTGGACAGCGGAGTCAGCGACTGGGAAACCGCGCTTAACTGGGCCGACAGCGCCAGCCAACTGGCCAAGCACCTGGGTCGCAATCGTGTGCAGCAATTCAACCCAGCCGATGGGGTGTTGCTGGAGCATCAACGCCAGCTGCAATGGATCACCCGCTTGCGTGAGGCTATCGAGCTGGGTCACTTCGAGCTGTTCTATCAGCCGGTGATGGCGCTGCAGGGTGCCAGCGACGGTCTGCGTTACGAAGTGCTGCTGCGCTACCACGACCCGCACAGCGGCGAGTGGGTCAGCCCCGGGCAGTTCCTCGGTGCGGCCGAGCGCTATGGCTTTCTCGGCGCCATCGACCGCTGGGTGGTGATGCGCCTGCTGCAATGGCTGGCCGACAACCCGCGGCATGTGCAGCAATTGGCTCAGGTGAACTTCAACTTGACTGCCAGCTCGCTGCTTAACGCGCACTTCCACGAGATGCTCCACAGCGAATTGCTGCGACACAACCTGCCTGCGCACAAGCTGTGTATCGAGGTGACCGAAATGGTTGCCCTGGGTGAACTGGGGGTGTCATCGCAATGGATCAAACAGCTGCGCAGCCTGGGCCTGAAAGTGGCGCTGGATGACTTCGGCAGCGGCTTCGCCTCCTACGCGTACCTGCGGCATTTGCCGCTGGATATCGTCAAGATCGATGGCAGTTTCATCAGCGGTATCGAGGCCGATCCGATCAACCAGGCGATGGTCGGATCGATGCAGCAGATTGCCAGCCAACTGGGCCTGAGTACCGTGGCCGAGTTCGTCGAAACCCAGGCCACTCTCGAATGCGTGCGCGCGCTGGGACTCGACTATGCCCAGGGTTACTGCATCGGCCATCCGCAGCCGCTGACGCAGCTGAGTGACAGTGCTCAGGATGACGTGCAGCTGCAGCTCGCCCTTGACCGTCGTTAATATTATTTACATCGCTATTACTGCGGCCATGGATAGTGGTTGGTTACGTGGATTCCACCCTAAGGTTACTTGCGCTTAGGTTGCACGCCGTCGCATCTGAAAATAATCATCTCGGAGCGCGTGCAGCTGGTTCCAACTGCGGTGCTCACTGCGTCCAGCATAGGGACAGCACGCACAATGGTGAATTGATTCGCGCCACCACAGACACCACCAATGGTCGCGAGCGCGTCACCTCGTGCTGAGCCACTCATGACCCCTGCGTTGCAGTAAGAAACATGCCCGGTTGGCTTGGCAACCTTGCCAGCATTCTCAAAGTGGCCCCGTAATTCGGACGGCGTGAGCATTGTCGCGATAGCGCCGTCCGTCGTCATCCCTGCTTGTTCTTCCGGCGTGTATATATGGACGTTCTGGCTGCTGGCGCAGCCAGCAAGCGCGATGGCTGCAAATAGAGCGATGACGAGTTTTTGTACTTGCATTGTGCTTTCCTTCTGTTTGAAGACTATGCGGATATAACGCTTCAATGGGCGAACGGGTACGTCATCTATAAGCGCGCATCAGCGCACGCTTTCGGCATAACTGAATGCGAAATAATAGAGACCGCAGTTGGTCGTAGGCTTTTCACAATTGCGCAGTGCCGTCTCTTCCGCATCCCTCAGCGTCGGCCTCTGTCTGTATCAGCAGGACTAACAGCAGAGGCAGATGGGCGGACAGTTTTTTCATGGCATCAACATCCAAATAGTTGACCGCGCAAATCATAACTACGAGCGAACGCACTTCCCGCTGAGCGCTTGACTGCGCCAGCGCTCAGCGGGAAACCCAAGTAATCAGCAGCGCCCTGCCGCTTGCAGCAGGGCGTTGCAGGTGCTGCCGGAACTGTTGCTACGTTGTCCGCTGGCTGCTGGCGTACCTGTCATTGGCGTACAGATAGCGTCCGAATGCGGCGTCATGCCAAAGCTCATGGCCTTCTGGAAGCCGGTGGCCGAGTACATGTAGCAGCGGTAGGTGCCGCCGTCCTTGGTGTTGACGTTGTAGTTGATGCGCCCGCCGGTTTCCTCGGTGCGCTCAGTGATGGTGAACTGCCCGGTGGGTTGGCCGATGGCCTGGGCCGTACGTTGCTCCAGACCGCTTTGGTTGATGGTGGCGGCGCAGCCGGACAGTAGTAAAACAGTGGTCAAGGCGGTGATTGGGCGAAGGTACATGGCAAGCTCCAATGTTTTTTGGGGGTGCAACAAAGGGACGGACCAGCAGGTCCGGGTGGTGAAAATCGTCAGTTAGGGCGAGCTAGGCAGGCGTTGATCAGGCCCCTAACGGCGGGGCATCGGGCTTGCGCGCCACGATAAACACCCGCCAGTCTTTGCCCTTGCTGCCATGGCGCTCGACGGAAAGGATTTGCAGACCTTGCTCGGTCATGGCTGCCTGTAACTGGCTGGCGTCGAAACACAACACAGGCGGCGCTTTGCCGATGGCGCGCATCAGCGGCAGGGCCAGCTTGGGGATCAGTGGGTTCATCTCATTCAGGCACGGCGTCTTCGAGATCAGTAAGCCGCCGGGTTTCAAGGCGTTGATGGCTGAACTCAGCGCGTGCGGCAGATCTGTCACGAGATGCAGCATGTTGAACGCCAGCACAGCATCGTAGGCACCCTGCTCGGCCGCCGGTGCGTCGGCGTCGGCCAGCCTGAAGTGCAGTTGCGGCATGGGTTGGCTGGCGAGCTTCTGGCATGCGATGGCAATCATCTGCTCGGATACATCGCTAGCCACTAGCCGCCGCGTAGCGGGAGCCAGACGCAGTGCGGTAGTGCCCGAGCCACAACCGATTTCCAACACATCATGTTCCTTAGACAGCAAGGCTTGTACGCGCCGCAACGTCCGCTCATAACCGGCCAGATCCGCAATCGGATCGTTCGCGTATTTACACGCAATCCGGTTCCAGAAACGCGCCTTGTCCGCCATGGCAGCCGGTGTTGCAGCTGCAGCGCAATGTTCACTGGTAGAGGTGATGGGTGTGTGCATGGGGCGCGTCCTGTGCATGGATGTAAGGCGAAAGCCAACACAGTGCGGATGCTATCCTTGCGAATCACCACGGGGTATTGCGATAAATTGCAGACAACATATGCATTTACGTATGGATAAGGTCGACTGGAACCAGTTGCGTGCCTTTCTCGAGACGGCAGAGACCGGCTCGTTGTCAGCGGCCGCGCGTAAGCTGGGGCAGTCGCAACCGACCCTCAGCCGCCAGGTCGCAGCCCTGGAGCTGGCGCTGGGCGTGACGCTGTTTGAGCGGGTTGGCAAAGCCATGGCTTTGACCACCACAGGGCGGGAGCTGTTGGGCCATGCCCGCGTGATGGGCGCGGCGGCGCACGAGCTGGGCCTGGCCGCAACCGGGCGCTCGGAAGAGGTCGAGGGTGTGGTATCCGTGGCCACCAGCGACGCGGTGGCAGCGTACTTGATGCCGAAGATCCTCCTGCAGATCCGCCAGGCCGCACCCGGCATCCAGGTCGAGGTCGTCGCTTCGGACGGTTTCAGCGACTTGTTGCGCCGTGAGGCCGACATTGCCATCCGCCATGTCCGCCCAGAACAACCGGAGCTGATTGGTCGCTTGGTGCGGCAGAGTTCTGCCTGTTTTTATGCGTCCGAAAGCTGGGTGCGCGAGCATGGCGTGCCGCGTACCGCTGAGGAGGCGGTACAACACGACTTTATTGGGCTGGACCGCGCCGGCCATTACCTGCATCACCTGCACGCCGTGGGTCTGCTGCTGAGCAGCGCGAACTTTCGCAGCTATGCAGACAACTCCGTTACCTACTGGGAAATGGTCCGTCAGGGACTGGGCATCGGCGCAATCATGGAGGAGATCGCGCGGGAAACCCCGGGCATGGTTCGCGTGCTGGAGGATGTCAGCCCTTTTCAACTGCCGATCTGGCTGGTCACCCACCGCGAGCTGCGTACTGCACGGCGTATCCGCATCGTCTTCGATCTGCTGGCCGAGATACTGGCCTGAGCAGTTCGTGGTGCGCGGTTGAATAGGCGCTTGAATGCCTAACGCAAAAGACCCGCCGAAGCGGGTCTTTCTATTGCTGTGTTAACGCTGCGGGCTTAGGCCAGCTCGTCGAAGCACTCGGCGATGATCGCCAGACCCTTGTCGAGCAGAGCATCTTCAGCGGTCAGCGGTACCAGCACGCGCAACACGTTGCCGTAGGTGCCGCAGGACAGCAGGATCAAGCCCTTGTCGCGCGCCTTGGCCACCACAGCGGCGGTCAGGGCGGCGTTTGGCTTGTGCAGGTCGCCGCCTTCGAACAGCTCGACGGCGATCATCGCACCGAGGGCGCGCACGTCACCGATGGCCTTGTGCTTGGTCTGGATGGCTTTGAGGCGCGTGACCAGGCGCTCGCCAACAGCCTTGCAGCGATCCAGCAGCTTCTCTTCCTCGAACACGTGCATCACGGCCAAGGCTGCGGCGCAGGCAATCGGGCTGCCGGCGTAGGTGCCGCCCAGGCCGCCTGGGGCGATGGCGTCCATATATTCAGCCTTGCCGCACACACCGGCCACCGGGAAACCGCCGGCGATGGATTTGGCGAAGGTGGTCAGGTCAGCGGCGACGCCCATTTGCTCCATGGCGAAGAAGGTGCCGGTACGGCCAGCGCCGGTCTGTACTTCGTCGGCGATCAGCAGGATGCCGTGCTGATCACACAGCGCGCGTAGGCGCTGCATAAAGTCTTTCGGCGCGACGTAGAAACCGCCCTCGCCCTGCACCGGCTCTATGATGATTGCGGCGATATCGCGCGGCTCGGCGTCATTCTTGAAGATGCGTTCGATGCTGGCGATCGCATCATCTGTGCTCACGCCGTGCAGTTCACACGGGTACTGCGCGCGGAAGATACCGCCGGGCATCAGGCCCATGCCGGCCGAGTAAGGTACGACTTTACCGGTCAGACCCAGGGTCATCATGGTGCGACCGTGGTAGCCGCCGGTGAAGGCAATCACGCCAGCACGGCCAGTGGCGGCACGGGCGATCTTCACCGCGTTTTCCACGGCTTCGGAGCCAGTGGTCACCAGCAGGGTCTTCTTGGCGAATTCACCCGGCACCTTGGCGTTGACCTTCTCGCACAGCTCGACGTAAGGCTCGTACGCCAGCACCTGGAAGCAGGTGTGGGTCAGCTTGGTCAGCTGTTCCTGCACGGCAGCAATCACTTTCGGGTGCAGGTGGCCGGTGTTGAGCACCGCGATGCCGCCGGCGAAGTCGATAAACTCACGGCCTTCAACGTCGGTTACGGTGGCGTTCTCTGCGCGGTCGGCGAAGATCGGGTGGATCTGGCCCACGCCGCGCGGAACGGCAGCGGTGCGGCGTTGCATCAAGGATTCGTTGGTCTTGCTCATGATGTCCTCATTCGCCGGTTAATCTCGGCGTGGTTCAAGGATGTGTCACCGGCGGCGGCTTGGCAGTATTCGATGATCGACTGTCACAGCACGCCCGGCCACAAGGTATGTCCATATAAAAGCCGAAGACGCAGCGCTCTCGTGCGTCTTCGGCGGGGTTACTGCTACTTCGCCAGGATTAGATACCCAGGCAGAGGTATTTGATTTCCAGGTAATCCTCAATGCCGTACTTCGAACCTTCGCGGCCGAGGCCCGAGGCTTTCATGCCGCCGAACGGCGCGACTTCATTGGAGATCAACCCGGTGTTAACGCCGACCATACCGTATTCCAGAGCTTCCGCCACACGGAACACGCGACCCAGGTCACGGGCATAGAAATACGAGGCCAGACCGAACTCGGTGTCGTTGGACATGGCGATCACGTCGGCTTCGTCCTTGAAGCGGAACAGCGGTGCCAGCGGGCCAAAGGTTTCTTCCTTGGCCACTGCAGCGTTGTTCGGCACGTCGAGCAGAATGGTTGGCTCGAAGAAGCTGCCGCCCAGTGCGTGCGGCTTGCCGCCGGTGAGCAGGCGCGCGCCTTTGCTCAGGGCGTCGGCGATGTGTTCCTGCACTTTTGCCACGGCCTTGTCGTCGATCAGCGGACCGGTGGTGGTGCCTTCGTCCAGACCGTTGCCGATCTGCAGCTTGGCCACCGCGGCGGCCAGCTTCTCGGCGAAGGCGTCGTAAACACCGTCCTGAATGTACAGGCGGTTGGCGCACACGCAGGTCTGGCCGTTGTTGCGGTATTTGGAGATCAGCGCGCCTTCGACGGCTTTATCCAGATCGGCATCGTCGAACACGATAAACGGCGCGTTACCGCCCAGTTCCAGCGAGACCTTCTTGATGTCCTTGGCGCATTCGGCCATCAGCTGGCGACCGATTTCGGTGGAGCCGGTGAAGCTCAGCTTGCGCACGATCGGGTTGCTGGTCAGCTCGCTGCCGATATCGCCGGCGCTGCCGGTAACTACGCTCAATACGCCTTTCGGAATGCCGGCGCGCTCGGCCAGAGCAACCAGGGCCAGGGCGGAGAATGGTGTCTGCGAAGCCGGCTTGATCACCATGGTGCAACCGGCGGCCAGGGCCGGGCCAGCTTTACGGGTGATCATCGCCGCGGGGAAGTTCCACGGAGTGATGGCTGCAGTCACGCCGATCGGCTGCTTGATCACGATCAGGCGCTTGTCCGGCTGGTGGCCTGGGATCACGTCGCCATACACGCGTTTGGCTTCTTCGGCGAACCACTCGATAAAGGAAGCGGCGTAGACAATCTCGCCCTTGGCTTCGGCCAGCGGCTTGCCCTGCTCCAGCGTCATCAGGCGGCCGAGGTCGTCCTGGTTCTCGATCAGCAGCTCAAACCAGCGGCGCAGTTTGTTCGAGCGTTCCTTGGCGGTCAGGGCACGCCAGGCCGGCAGCGCACGGTCGGCGGCTTCGATGGCGCGACGGGTTTCCGCTGCGCCCATCTTTGGCACGCTGCCGATGATTTCGCCGGTGGCCGGGTTGTTGACCTTGATGGTCTGGCCGCTGTCGGCGTCCAGCCAAGTGCCGTCGATATAAGCCTGCTGACGGAACAGCTGGGTGTCTTTCAGTTGCATGGCAGTCTCCTAAATTCCGACACCCTGGTATCGGCACTTGCGCGTGGATGCGCCGCAAAGACGGCGCGCGTAGGTTCAGTGTGTACGTCCTTGCCACCGATGCATGCCTTGCGGATGACCAACATCCGGAATTGCACACAGTTTGAGCAGGAGCGTTTGAAATCTCAAACGAATCCTAGGGTCATGAGGGGTAAAGGGCAAGAGTCTGTTCGAAAAAATTAACGGAATATTGCGCTTATTCACCCGCCGTATATGGACTGACAGCTAATGAGCGAATACCGTTCAGAATTGCGCACAAGGAAGCAGCATGGACGCCCGCCAGCGAGATGCGTATGATTGCGCCCGCGCTGCACCAGTAGCTCAGCTGGATAGAGTACTGCCCTCCGAAGGCAGGGGTCGTGGGTTCGAATCCCGCCTGGTGCGCCATATAAAACAAGGGCTTAGGTGAAAACCTAGGCCCTTTTGTTTTTCATGTGTCCAAAATGTGTCCATTCTGTGCCCAACCCAATTGGCACTCGGGATGTATCGACACCATTTTGACCACTGCCCTTATCAGCAGGGCGTTGGTAGACACTAATGGCTTTTATGAGCGGTAACGCGCAAGGCGTTACTCAGCCTCTCCAGGTAACTCAGTTACTCGCTTCAGTAAATCGCCCAACTCGCACCCCAGATACTCACAGAGCAGATCAATGTGATCCGTCGAGGTGTTATAGCCAGGCGTGTTGGCTATGCGCGACAGCGTGGCTCTCGAAATGCCCGTGGCATCACTCACGTCTTGAAGGGTGATTCGCCGCTTTTCTCTGAAGGACTTCTCGTCCAACTGCTGTTTGAACATCACGCGAATCATGGTGAGTGACCTTGCCCAGGTAGGTCACTCATTTTGCATTCGACTCAAATTTGAGTCAAAAACAGCTTGAAAGTCTCAAATGACTCGTTATTATCACATTCGAGCCAATAAGCTCATATTTGATTCATTTGAGTCTGGAGAGAGAAATGAGTGAAATTTATCTGACAACAGATGAGCTGTCTCAGCGCATCAAATACGACGCGCGGACCATCCGGAATCGCTTGAAGGATTCAGTGCTGCTGGAAGGCATCCATTACTTCCGCCCTTTCGGTGGTCGGAAAATTCTTTTCATCTGGGAGGCTGTCGAGCGCGACATGGTGAAATTCTCGCGCGGAAATGGCTTCGGCATCCCGATGGCCAATGGCGGTGTTTGCCATGGGTAAGATCGTCGCGCGAAAAGAAACGGGAAATTTGTTCTTTGATTTCCGCTATCTGGGCAAGCGGTGTCGAGAACAAACCACGCTCGCCGACACGCCGGCCAACCGTAAAAAACTGCTAAAGCTCCTCGAGCGCATCGAGGCTGAGATCACCCTCGGTACCTTTGATTACAAGGAGTATTTCCCGTCAGGGAGCCAAGCTAAGGTAATCAGCAGGCTTAAGGCTGGGCGTGGGGATTTGAAAGTGCCGACCTTTCGGGACTTCGCCGAACTCTGGTTCGACGAAAAACAGATGGTGAATCGCCCCAGGTTTTCTAGACACTCTCCAGCCTCTGGAAATAGCGCTTTTCAAACTCTACCGGCGACAGCTGGTTGTTGAAACCGTGCCGGCGTTTTGGGTTGTAGAACATCTCGATGTAATCGAACACATCAGCGCGAGCATCCTGCCTGGTGCTGT
>NZ_CAXAOM010000007.1:0-135227 GCF_963970955.1 Pseudomonas sp. EA_35y_Pfl2_R111
GTGTGGGGTTTCCCCATGTGAGAGTAGGTCATCGTCAAGCACCTATACCAAAACCCCCGATCGTGAAAACGGTCGGGGGTTTTACTTTGCGCCGCGAAAACAAACTGAGCGTAGGGCAGCCTTTGATCCGAAAGGGCGGCGTCAAGGCGCGCTCTTCCGAGCGCGCCAGATAATCAGTTAATCGCGTCGCTCAGCGCTTTTGCCGGCACATATTTAATGACTTTCTTTGCTGCTATTTGCAAGGCTTGACCCGTTTGAGGATTGCGACCGGTGCGAGCAGGGCGTTCGCTTACTTTGAATTTCCCAATCCCCGGTAGAGTGATTTCGTCACTGTTTTCGAGCGCGTCACTGACAATTTCACTCAGTTGCTCGAGTGCGGCGCGCACGGTGCTTTTTGGGGTATCTATGGCCTCTGCAATATCGCTGATCAGTTGGTCTTTGGTCATCGCCATGGTGTTGCTCCTGGTTTGGGTATTGACCTGAGAGAGGTCGTGCGGTGAGTGTGCCATAACCCTAGTGATGAGGCGTGGTGGGATGGTTTTAGCTTTGTTTCGCGCGGCCAGCGGTAGTCTATGCTGATGCTACTTGGCCATTCTTTTGGAGCATCCAACCATGCTGCGCGCCTTCGCTGACTTAGGGTTTCGTTGGAAGATTGCTCTGCCGATTTTGTTGCTGGCGGTATTGATGATTACTATGGGTTTTCTTGGAATGCGAGGGATTGCCCAGGTTGCAGATTCAAGTACCAAGCTGACTAATCGTTTCTTGCCTGGTATCAGTTTTCTGCTTAATGCTGATCGGGATCTTTACCAAGCTTTTGTTGCTGAGCGCAGCTTACTTGACGAGGGTGTGGGGGCGCATGCGGAGGCTCTAACTGCCGCGCATACAGAGAACCTACAACAAGCTTATGATCGCGTGCATAAATTTGCTGACATGCAGCCCGGCAGTGAAGCAATGCAGTTGGTCACCCAGTTCGATACGGGGTTTGAACGGTGGAAAGCCACTTCGCAAAAGGTTTTGCAGTTGGCTTCTAGTGATCCTCAGGCAGCCAGTCTGTTAAGTTTTGGTGGTAGTGAAGAGCAGTTCGAGCTTATGCGCACAGCCATCGACAAGTTGGGTGAGATGGACGACGCAGCCGCTAATGCTGAAGGGTTGGCAGCTATTAAGCTGGGTGAAGCCTTGAGTTGGCAGCAGGGCGTGATTATTGCGATTGGCTTGGGCGTTTGCTTGGTGTTAGTGGTTGGCTTTCCAATTCTTGTCACTGGGCCTTTGCATAATTTGCTTAATCGTATCGAGCAGATTGCTGATGGTGATGGCGATCTGCGAGTGCGTCTGGACGTATTGTCTAATGATGAATTGGGCAAGCTCAGTCATGCGTTCAACCGGTTTCTCGATAAATTGCAGCCGTTAATCAAAGAGGTCGGGCGGGTTACCGGAGAGGTTGAAAGCTCTGCGCAAAGTCTGGCTGGGATGGCTGCAGCCAATGATAGGTTGATTAGCAGTGAGCATGCAGCAGTCGATCAGGTCAGCACCGCAGCAACAGAGATGAGTTCGGCTGTGCATGAAGTGGCGCGAAATGCGCAAAATGCAGCCGATGCTGCTCGTAGCGCTGAAGCCCAGTCACGAGAAGGCGCGCAAGTCGTGGGCGCTACGATCAACTCGATTCGCCAGTTAGCTCAAGAAGTTGAGAGTGCATCGGCAACCATTCAAACCCTTGAGCAAGAGGCCGCTAACATCGGCGCGGTATTGGCTGTTATCAGGGGCATTGCAGAGCAAACCAATTTGCTCGCACTCAATGCGGCTATTGAGGCGGCGCGTGCCGGCGAGCAGGGGCGCGGCTTTGCGGTTGTGGCTGATGAGGTGCGTGCACTAGCTGCGCGTACTCAGGAGTCGACTAAGGACATCCAAGTAATGATCGAACGCCTGCAGATCGGTGTGCAGAATGCTGTTAAAGCCACCCATTCTGGGAGCAGCAAGGCAAGGCAAAGTGTTGAGCAGGCAGCCGGGGTGGATCAGGCGCTCACTGACACCAGTGACTCGGTGCAGCGCATCAACGATATGACGGCGCAGATCGCAACGGCCTGTGAGGAGCAGAGTAGCGTAACCGAAGAAATCGCGCGCAATATTAGCGACATCCGTGACCTGTCCAATGAGGCGGCGCAAACCTCTGAACAGAGTGCCCAAGCCAGCCAGAAACTATCCGAGTTATCGCATGGTTTGAGTGCGCTGGTGGGGCGGTTTCGTGTCTGATGTGTGTTTCGAAGTGCTAAGTGTTTGAAACGGTTGTAACTTCGACTCAAGCCGGTACAATGGCGCGGCTCGCTTCCTGCGGGCTTCGTTATGGTGACCCTACCGGTCCCCTCGCAACGATCAGCCGTGAACCCGGTCAGGCCTGGAAGGGAGCAGCCGCAGCGGTGACATTGTGTGCCGAGGTGTGGCTGGTGGGGTTGCCTCCAGTTATCTAGCTGATTGATTAATAAAGGTTTTTCACTCTAGGCCATACGGTGGTACAAAGAGTGATACAACCGTTGTCCAGCGTTCCTTCCTACCTTCTACTGTCTCGCTATCCGGTCTACTACTTACGAATTGTGGGCCTGGCGCCATGCGTCCGTTGTTCCCTCAGAGGGAAGTCAGGCGCTCTCTCCGGGCCCGTTATAGGCGCGAAGCGTTGATCCGTGGGGAGGCTGGGTGCAAGTTCAGCAGCCATCCACCGAAGCTTTTCCAAATCTTTAAGCTGTCGGCTGACCGTTTACGGGATGAGCAGGATCGGGCGGAAAAAGACTCGCTGGCTGGGCGATTCAGAACAATAAATTTACTTGGCTGTTGAGTCGCTTGCCCTGCCGACGGGCAGGGCGCTGAGTGGTCTTAGCTTGTATGGTAGTTAAGCACGCTGTCTTGTTCCTTCAGTGCTTTTCGCATGTCCGCCGGGATACTGCCAGAGCGCACGGCAAGTTCTAGGCGGATGTCTTCCAGGCTTTGGGCGAAGGCTTGTGGGTCGATGCGCTGTGCTGTGCTGAGTACGCGACTGTAGGCGGTTGCGTCGCTGGCATCCAGCAGGGAGAGAACAACCCCGCCATCGGGGCGGGGTGAGCTGAATGTGGCGCGCAGTGGGGAAAACAGTTGTTCAACAAGTTCGCGGTTGATGTTATCCATGACCATGCTCCATCCTGAGGGTGATAATTTCAGACCTCTAAGATGCTCGATGGTTCTCGAGCCCCGTGAATCAGGCGGTCAGTGATTGTCGGGCACGCTCGATGACCTGTTCCAGATAAGCTCCGCTGTACTGGCCGGGATACAGGCGCTGACTGTGCTTGGCGATGCCGGCATCGTTGACGATGGTGAAGCTGAAGCTACCTTTACGGGCAGCTAGGATGCGGCAATCAAGCGGTGCAAATGCACTAGAGAGGGTGCGAATAGCATCCTGAATTTGGTGTTGAGTATTCATTTTTTTGGTATTTCCTAAAACAACAGGCGCGTCATTGCGCTAAATAGAGCTCCAGGCTGTCGACTTAAATTGTCGATTGCATGTGCAGATAGGAGCGGGACTGCGCGCACAAGTTCCCATTGAGGTCGCTTTGTGCGGGTCGGTACGTCGGAGGCGGGCTTGAGTCAGCGCTTGCGCGGGACGGCCAGATCAGTCAGCAGGTTGGGATATGGGTTAGAGCTGTGCGGCATTACCCGTGGGTGATGCGCTCTACCTGGAAACCATCGAGGGGGCCAAAAGGCCTGATTGACTTACAGCGTGGTACGAACGGGCGGATGATACCCGCTTGGTTAGTTTTTCGCTAGTTTATTTGCAAGCAATGCTGCCGGGTGGCCATTCGTAGGCTGCGCATTGGATGCAATTTGCCCCATGCTCCGTTAGGATTAGCCCCACTTTTGCTTTCCTCTCGTGACGGGTTTCGATGAGTTATCAGGTTCTTGCACGCAAGTGGCGTCCGCGCTCGTTCAACGAAATGGTTGGCCAGACTCATGTGCTCAAGGCGCTGATCAATGCGCTCGATAGCCAGCGTCTGCACCATGCCTATTTGTTCACGGGCACTCGTGGCGTGGGCAAGACTACGATTGCGCGAATTATTGCCAAATGCCTGAACTGCGAAACTGGCATCAGCTCGACGCCTTGCGGTGTCTGTTCGATTTGCAGAGAGATTGATGAGGGGCGCTTTATCGACCTGATCGAAGTAGATGCTGCCAGCCGAACCAAGGTCGAAGACACCCGCGAGCTGCTCGACAACGTGCAGTACTCGCCGAGCCGTGGACGCTTCAAGGTCTACCTGATCGACGAAGTGCACATGCTTTCCACCAGTTCGTTTAACGCGCTGTTGAAGACCCTGGAAGAGCCACCGCCCCACGTCAAATTCCTCCTGGCGACCACTGATCCGCAGAAGCTGCCGGTCACCGTATTGTCGCGTTGCCTGCAGTTTTCGCTGAAGAACATGCCGCCGGAGCGGGTGGTTGATCACCTCACGCATGTTCTGGCAGCGGAAAATATTCCGTTTGAAAATGACGCGCTCTGGTTGCTCGGCCGCGCGGCCGATGGCTCGATGCGCGATGCCATGAGTTTGACCGATCAGGCGATTGCCTTTGGCGAGGGTAAGGTGCTGGCGGCCGACGTGCGCGCCATGCTCGGTACGCTCGACCATGGGCAAGTGTATGGCGTGCTGCACGCATTGCTGGAGGGGGATGCGCGCGGTTTGATTGACGCGGTGCGGCATCTGGCGGAGCAGGGGCCGGACTGGAATGGTGTGTTGTCCGAGATGCTCAATGTGCTGCACCGGGTGGCCATTGCCCAGGCGTTGCCCGAGGCGGTGGATAACGGCCAGGGTGATCGTGAGCGGGTGCTTGAGTTGGCTCGAGTTCTGCCCAGCGAGGACGTGCAGTTCTATTATCAGATGGGCTTGATAGGGCGGCGCGATCTGCCATTGTCGCCCGATCCGCGCAGCGGCTTCGAGATGGTGTTGTTGCGTATGTTGGCCTTCCGCCCGGCGGATACCCACGATGCGCCGAGGGTGGCGCTAAAGCCGCTAGGGATTAGCCAGGCCACTGCTGATCCTTCGACCAACCCAGTGGCCGGTGCGGCTATCGCTGCACCGGTCAGCGTTCCTGTTGCGACCTCTCCTGCACGGCAGCCGGCTCCTGTTGTAGAGGCGGTCGCTGTCGCGCCTGTGGAGGTGTCCGAGGTTCCTGCTGCCGTCATATTGCAACCGCAGGCAGAACCTAAGATTGCCGAAGTGGTTGCGGCGCAGCCTCTGCCGGTCGAAATTGCACCTGCACCTGCACCTGCACCTGCACCTGCACCTGCACCTGCACCTGCACCTGCCGTCGCTGCTGTTGTTGATCTGCCCTGGGAAGAGCAGGTCCGAGCGCTAGTTGCTGAGGTGACTGAACCTGTCGCGGCTATTGCTCCCGAAGTGATTGCTGAGGCGGCGCAGCCCGCAATACTTGAAGAGCCGCCGGCCGAGTCTGTACCGCTAGCTGATGCTGATGACGACGAGCCGCCATTGGGTGACTACGACTACGTGGAGATGGATGCTGAGTCGTTCGATTATGATTTTGATGCAGTCGAGCGCACCGCATCTGCCGAGCCTGAAGTCTTGCCAGCGGCGCAGCCGGCGACCGGGCTGGCGGCTGACTGGCTGGAGTTGTTCCCGAAGCTTGGCTTGTCCGGTATGACCGGCAGCATCGGGGCTAACTGCACGTTGATCAGCGCTGAGGGCGATAATTGGCTGCTGCACTTGGATCCGGCGCATTCAGCGCTGTTCAACCCAACCCAGCAGCGACGTCTGAATGATGCGCTCAATCAATTTCATGGGCGCGAGCTCAAGGTATTGATCGAGTTATGCAAGCCCGAGCAAGAGACGCCGGCGCAGGCGGCGGCGAGCAAACGAGCCAATCGCCAGCGCGATGCAGAGGCATCCATCAAGCAGGACCCGGTTATTCAACAAATGATTCAGCAGTTCGCCGCAGTTATCCGCGCGGACAGCATTGAACCCCTGGACACTCCCGTTAACCCCTAATTACCGAGGACTTACACCATGATGAAAGGTGGCATGGCCGGCCTGATGAAGCAGGCTCAGCAAATGCAGGAAAAGATGCAGAAGATGCAGGAAGAGCTGGCGAACGCCGAAGTAACCGGTCAATCCGGTGCTGGGCTGGTCAGCGTGGTCATGACTGGGCGTCACGACGTCAAGCGTGTCAGCTTGGACGACAGTCTGATGCAGGAAGACAAGGAAATCCTTGAAGACCTTATCGCAGCAGCGGTAAACGATGCCGTGCGTAAGGTTGAGCAGAACAGCCAGGACAAGATGTCCGGTATGACTGCCGGTATGCAGTTGCCACCAGGCTTCAAAATGCCCTTCTAAGCGGTCATCCGCCGGCGCTGTATTGAAGCGCTGGGAGTCGGTGTGGGTATCCTCAGCCCACGCCGACTGTGCCTTGCTCTGTCAGGGCTCAATAGCCCGATAGGGTTTTGTTGGTAAAAGTTGTAGCCGTCGAGTATTTCTCCAATGAGTTTCAGCCCGCTGATTCGCCACCTGATCGATTCTCTGCGCATTCTTCCCGGCGTTGGACAGAAGACTGCTCAGCGTATGGCATTGCAGATGCTTGAGCGTGATCGCTCCGGCGCCTTACGCCTGGCCCAGGCGCTGACGCAGGCGATGGAAGGGGTTGGCCACTGTAAGCAGTGCCGCAGCCTAAGCGAGGACGAGGTGTGTCAGCTGTGCCTGGATCCGCGACGCGATGACAGCCTTTTGTGCGTGGTCGAAGGGCCTATGGATGTGTATGCGGTCGAGCATACCGGGTTTCGCGGTCGCTACTTTGTGCTCAAGGGGCATTTGTCGCCGCTCGATGGCTTGGGCCCGGAAGCGATTGGCATTCCCGAGTTGTTAGCGCGTATCGCTGCAGGCAGTTTTACCGAGGTGATTCTGGCCACTAACCCGACGGTGGAAGGCGAGGCCACCGCGCATTACATCGCTCAGCTGCTGGCAGGCAAAGGCCTGATTGCCTCGCGCATTGCCCATGGCATGCCGCTGGGCGGTGAGCTGGAGTTAGTTGATGGTGGCACCTTGGCGCACTCGATTGCAGGGCGTCGACCTATCCAGCTCTAGGCTTATAAGTTCAAGCGGCTTGATCGCCCTTGCGCATGGCGTAATCCTCTTCTTGTAAACCAAGCAAGCGCTTGGTAATTTCCCTGAAACCTCAGTGGGAATACCTCATGTCTGCCTTTCAGGAATATTTCGACGAATCCCATCAGTTGGTGCGCGATTCGGTCAGGCGCTTTGTCGAGCGCGAAATTCTGCCGCACATCAATGATTGGGAAGAGGCCGAGGAGTTTCCTCGCGAGCTCTATCTCAAGGCCGGTGCTGCAGGCATTCTTGGCATCGGTTACCCGGCAGCGTTCGGCGGCAGCCATGAGGGTGACGTTTTTGCCAAGGTCGCGGCCAGCGAGGAGTTGATGTGCTCGGGCTCTGGAGGCTTGGTGGCAGGGCTCGGCTCCCTGGATATCGGTTTGCCGCCTGTGGTGAAGTGGGCCACGCCGGAACTGCGCGAGCGCATCGTGCCGCAGGTGCTAACAGGCGAGAAAATCATGGCGCTGGCGGTGACTGAGCCGTCCGGTGGTTCGGATGTGGCCAATCTGAAAACCCGTGCGGTGCGTGATGGCGTTTTTTACCGTGTCAGCGGCAGTAAGACCTTTATTACCAGTGGCGTGCGCGCCGATTACTACACCGTTGCCGTGCGTACTGGGGGCGATGGCTTTGGCGGTGTCAGCTTGTTGCTGGTGGAGAAGGGCACGCCTGGCTTCACCGTGGGGTGCAAACTGAAGAAGATGGGCTGGTGGGCGTCGGATACAGCGGAGTTGTTCTTCGATGATTGCAGGGTGCCGGTAAGCAATCTGATCGGCGCCGAGAACATGGGCTTTGCCTGCATCATGGCGAATTTCCAGAGCGAGCGGTTATCGCTGGCGATCATGGCCAATATGACGGCGCAGCTGGCGCTTGAGGAAGCACTGAAATGGGCCAAGGAGCGCGAAGCGTTCGGTAAGCCTATCGGCAAGTTTCAGGTGCTCAAGCATCGTCTGGCGGAGATGGCGACCCAGCTTGAAGTGTCGCGCGACTTTACCTATCGGCAAGCGGCGAAGATGGCTGCGGGTAAAAGCGTGATCAAGGAAATATCCATGGCCAAAAACTTTGCCACTGATATTGCCGACCGACTGACCTACGATGCGGTGCAGATCATGGGTGGCATGGGCTATATGCGCGAAAGCCTGGTGGAGCGGCTATATCGCGATAACCGCATTCTGTCGATTGGCGGTGGCTCGCGTGAAATCATGAACGAGATCATCAGCAAGCAGATGGGCTTATAGAAAAGGCAGGTTTTACAAGCGCCATATAAAACAAACCCCGCGAGCGCGGGGTTTGTTTTAAAGCAGGACAGGGGCTTAAGCCACCTGTACCTCTTCAGCTTGCATACCTTTCTGACCGCGAGCGGCCACGTAGGTAACAGTCTGGCCTTCTTTCAGGCTTTTGAAACCGTCGCTTTGGATGGCTTTAAAGTGAACGAAGAGGTCATCGCCGCCGTTAGTCGGGGTAATGAAGCCGAAGCCTTTCTCATCGTTGAACCATTTGACGGTGCCAGTTTCGCGATTTGCCATGGTGTGTCTCTTAAATCGATACGAAGTGCGGTGCCAGAGTGCTCATAGCACCTATGCGGTTTTGCTGATAACTACAAGTCAGCTCAGCCATAATAGGCCGTTTTTACGGGAAGTGTTGGGTTTAACGTTAATTATTCATAATTTTCTCTGCTCACAATCCGCCAAGGCCCTATTTGTATGGGCTGCAGGGCGATTAAACATCTGTTAATTGCTGTTGCCGGTCACGGATTCTGGCCAGTTTTGCCTGCTGAGCGGTAATTTGACCCAAGTAGAACGCCCTGTTGCTTTCGAAAAGTGTCGGGGCGTTTTTTCAGTTTGCTTTAACCGTTTTATGCCGAACTGCGCAGGCGGGTCAGGTCGCGCAGCGGTGGAGCCCCGAACAGGCGGCTGTATTCACGACTGAACTGCGACGGGCTTTCATAGCCGACGCGGTAACTGGCTGAAGCCGCCTCCAGCCCTTCGCAGAGCATCAGGCGCCGCGCTTCCTGCAGGCGTAATTGCTTCTGGTATTGCAGTGGGCTGAGAGCGGTGACGGCCTTGAAGCGGTGATGCAGGGTCGAGGTGCTTAGGTTGACTTCGCGGGACAGGTCTTCGATGCGCAGGGGCTGGTCGAAATGCAGGTTCAGCCATTCGATGGCGCGGCTGATGCGCTGGCCTTGGCTGTCAGTGATTGCGATTTCGTGCAGGCGATGGCCCTGCGGACTGTGTAGCAGTCGGTAGAAAATCTCGCGCAGGGCCAGCGGCGCAAGCGTGGCTATATCGCGCGGGGTCTCCAGCAGGCGCAGCAGGCGCGATACCGCGTCGAGCAGTTGAGTGTCCAGGCGATCTAGGTACAGCGCTCGACGTGGGCCGGGGTCGGGCACGCCAATGGGGCCAATGTCGGCGATCAGGCTGGTGATCAGTGCCGGATCAATCTCCAGGCGCAGGCCCAGGAAGGGCTGCTCGGGGGTTGCACCGATCACTTGGCCGGTCACCGGCAGGGTGACGGAGGCCACCAAATAGTTTAGTGGGTCGTAGGTGTACTGCTCATCACCGAGGCGCACATCCTTGCGGCCCTGGGCAATGATGCACAGGCATGGCCGGTACAGCGTTGGTATGGGCAGGCTGGGCTGCGTTGCGCAGACCAGGTCGAGGCCCGCAATTGCGCTGCTATGCAGACCATCCCCCGGACATTGTTGCTGGATCAGGGCAGCCAGTTCAGCTTGGCGCGAGGCTAGGTTGTCATCGAGGGTTGAGATGTTTGCAGGTGATGTCATGGGCCGGGCTCCGGTTGCTGGCTGCAGACTATCTCGGTTTTTCAGGCAAGTCTGCGCTGCATGTAAGACGCTGCAGGATCAGGCAATAATTCGCCAGCAATAGGCAAATGGCCAATTTTTATGGGCTATCAGCATGATGCGGCCCTGGCCATGGATTCTGCTCAATGGTCTATGTCTAATTTGATACTTGCAGTTTTAGGCAATAATTCGCCAGAAATCGTCTAACCCTAAGTGCGTCATCTCGCTGAATCTGTTGCTGTCGCGGCAGCCCTGCCGCTTATCAGCAGAGGATTCGGCCATGTTGAATATTCAAGACAAAGTCATTCTGATCACAGGCGCCAGCAGCGGTATCGGCGAGGCCTGTGCGCGCTTGCTGGCCGAAAAGGGCGCGCGGGTGTTGCTCGGCGCAAGGCGTACCGAGCGCCTGGAGCAGTTGGTCGGCGAGATCCGCGAAGCAGGTGGTAACGCGGATTACCGCCGCCTGGATGTCACCAGCCAGGCCGACACTCAGGCATTTATCGATGCCGCCCTGGCGCAGTACGGCCGCATTGATGTGCTGATCAACAACGCCGGGGTTATGCCGCTGTCGCGCCTGGATGTGCTTAAGGTCGATGAGTGGAACCGCATGATCGACGTGAATATCCGTGGCGTTCTGCATGGCATCGCCGCCGCGCTGCCGGTGATGCAGCGTCAGCGCAGCGGTCAGTTCGTCAATATTGCCTCCATTGGGGCTTACAGCGTGGTGCCGACGGGCGCGGTGTATTGCGCGACCAAGTATGCGGTGCGCGCCATCTCCGAAGGCCTGCGTCAGGAAGTGGGCGGCGATATTCGCGTGACCCTGGTTTCGCCAGGCGTGGTCGAGTCGGAGCTGGCCGAGAGTATTTCCGATGAATCGAGCCGAGAGGCGATGAAGGCGTTCCGCAAGGTCGCCATCACCCCGGATGCGATTGCCCGCGCCATCGCTTATGCAGTCGAGCAGCCAGCAGATGTCGACGTCAGCGAGCTGATCGTGCGGCCGACTGCCAGCCCTTACTGAGGACGTGCCCATGAACAGTAAATGGTTACTGACGCCATTAGTGGTGGTGTTTGTTGCGACAGCTTGTCTTGACGCCCTTGCAACTGAGGACCGTCGCAGGAGTAAAGGTGAGGCAGTAATAGCCGAGCTGAGTGGCGGAGCAGGGCAACCGGTGTTGCAGGTCCTGCATAAGGATTTTCCTTTTCTAGCCAGCGCGACTACCGACTATGCCTTGGGCGAGGTTTGGGGGCGCAGTGAGCTGGATGCGCGTACGCGGCAACTGGCTACGGTGGCCGTGTTCGCCGCCCAGGGCAATTTGCCCCAGATGAAAATCCATGCCGGTTACGCATTGCGCGCCGGGGTGTTGCCAGCCGAACTCAAGGAAATGATTTACCTGACAACGGTCACCTCAGGTTTCCCCCGTGCTCTGGATGCGGCTCAGGCGCTGCGCGAGGTATTGGCCGCGCAGCCGTAACGTACTTTCACTGATAGAGGGAGTAACGAAGATGGTCACCCACACGACAGTGGTGCGCGCCGTTCGTGGGCGCTCTGAGCAATTGGGCCAGTGCCTGCATACATTGCAGGAACCCATGCAGCATATGGTCGGATGTCTGGGCTTTGCGGTAACGCGTGTGCCGGGGGATCCTGCGTCGTGGCAGTTGCAGGGCTGCTGGCAGTCGGATGCAGCCCTGCACGAATTTTTTGTGGCGCCCCGGTTGCAACAGGTATTCGACCAGGCCATCCGCCACTGTCTACTCGCCAGCGTGGAGTGCTAACGCCCGTTCTTGGGTGCCGCTTCGCTCGACTCCGACTACGAGAAGGCGGCCCGCACAAAAACGCCTTGGCGCACTGGCGCCAAGGCGTTTTTTCGGGTTGGACTACTGGAGGTTGGCTTTCAGCGCGGCGGCCGCTTGCTGTATGGCGCTTTGCGTACCAGGGATCTGACTGATCACGTTAAGCAAGCCGAAGTCATGGATCATGCCGTTGTAGCGCACGGAGGTGACGTTGACCCCGGCCGCATCCAGCTTGCGCGCATAGGCTTCGCCTTCATCACGCAGCACGTCGAACTCGGCGGTTTGCACCAGGGCTGACGGCAAGCCTTTCAATTGCTCCACCGATGCCTGCAGCGGCGATGCGTAGATTTCGGCGCGCTGTTTTGGGTCGGTGGTGTAGTTATCCCAAAACCACTGCATCAGGCTCTTGCTGAGGAAGTGACCGCCGGAGAACTGGTTATAGGAGGCGTTGTTGAAGTTGGCGTTGGTGACCGGCCACATCAGCAGCTGGAATTTGATCGCTGGGGTACCTTTGTCTTTGGCCATCAGGCTGACGACTGCAGCCATATTGCCGCCCACACTGTTGCCGGCCACTGCCAGGCGCTTGCCGTCGACACCGATCTGCGCGCCGTTCTGCGCCACCCACTGGGTTGCGGCGTAGGCCTGGTTGATCGCGGTTGGGTACTTGGCTTCGGGTGACGGGGTGTAATCGACATACACCGCCGCCGCGCCAGAGCCCACCACCAAATCATGGATCAGGCGTTCGTGGGTCGGGTAGTCGCCCAGCACCCAGCCGCCACCGTGGAAGAACATAAACACCGGCAGCGTGCTCTGGGCATCGGCCGGGCGCACGACTTTGAGTTGGATCGACTGGCCATCAACCTCAATGGTCTTGTCGACCACCTTGATGCCCGATACATCGACCTTGACCCCGGCCTGCGCGCCGACCAATACGGCGCGGGCCTCTTTCGGGCTCAGCTGTTCGAGGGGCTTGCCACCGCCAGCGGCGAGGGCATTGAGGAAACCTTGAGTAGTGCGCTCCACCCCGGGGCTACCAGCGGCAAATGCGCTGTTGACGGCAAGGGCGAGTACGGCGATCGACAAACCTTGTTTGATGTTCATGTGCAGCCTCCTGGGGCGGGCCGCTGACTGGCAGCGGCCGGGTGGTGAGTGGTTTGGGCTTAGTCGAGCAGCGTCAGGGTGACGTCGATATTGCCGCGGGTAGCGTTGGAGTAAGGGCAAACGATGTGTGCGCGGTCGATCAGGGTCTGCGCTTGCTCGCGGTCCATGCCCGGCAGGCTGATGCGCAGTTCAACTTCGATGCCGAAACCGTTGGGGATCGCGCCGATGCCCACTACACCTTCAATCGAAGCGTCTGCTGGCATCGCCAGCTTGTCGCGGCCAGCGACGAACTTCATTGCGCCGATAAAGCAGGCCGAGTAGCCCGCAGCGAACAGCTGCTCGGGGTTAGTGCCCGCACCGCCGGCACCGCCGAGTTCTTTTGGGGTGGTCAGGGCGACGTCGAGTACGCCGTCGGAGGAAATGGCACGGCCGTCACGGCCGCCGGTGGCTTCTGCATAGGCACGGTAAGCAATGGTTTGAATCGACATGGTGGTAATCCTCAAAAGCTGTTTGGGTTGGTTTGTTTAAGGCGTTGCGGTGTCAGGTGGCGATCAACCTTCGTGGTTGATCAGCCAGCTTGGGTAAAGGCCTTTGCCATCTGCCTGGCTGTCGTCAGCCAAAACCGGGGCGGAAAGAGCGAGCAGGGCGGTGAAGGCGATCAGGGTTTTCATAACGGTTCTCCACGAATCTCAGGGCTGTTGGGTTGGGTGAAGACAACTGCAGGTCTTCGTGGTCTTTTCGCGCTAATGTTTTGTGCGCTAATCAGTTCCATGGAACGAACTCTAGTGTGCATTAATTTAGTGTGCAAGATATATTTTTGAACATTTAGCGATAAGAGCTGCCGTGCTCAGGCATAAGTGAGGATTGGCGGCTATTGCGCGCTGTTTTCGAGGGCGACGGCAGGGCGAAATTGTTGTGCGGAGCGGGGAGGTGACGGGGGAGCGTGATGCGATTTGTGCGGCAAGATCGCTGGGGCGGGCGACAGGTCTGTCGCCCAGGTGCTTACACGGCCTGTTGCAGGCTACTGCGCAGGGCGACCAGCTCAGCCTTGAGAGCGCCGAGTTCCGCAGCGGATTGCTGGGTGGCAGTGAGGATGCAGCCGGGGATGCGCTTGGCTTGTTCGCGCAGGTCGCGGCCTTTGTCGGTGAGGAACAGCTCGACCACGCGCTCGTCGACACTGCTGCGGGTACGCTTGAGCAGGCCTTCGGCTTCCAGGCGTTTGAGCAGCGGGGTAACGGAGCCGGGGTCGGTGAGCAGACGGCTGCTGATGTCACCCACGGTGATGCCATCGCCTTCCCAGAGCACCATCATCGCCAGGTACTGTGGGTAGGTCAGGCCCAGCGCCTGCAGCAGCGGCTTGTAGACCTTGGTCAACAGCAGCGAAGTCGAATACAGGGCAAAGCACAGCTGGTTATCGAGCAGCAGTTCGGCGCAAGGGTCTTGCGTGTTCATAGCGTTCTCCAGCGGTACAGGACAGTTGGCGACAATTTATCGCGCTAACTACAGTTATGCCAATTGAATGTACGCGGCGTGCATCTCGCGCAGGCAAACGCCAGGCGTTAAAAATGGCCGGGAGCCATTTTTAACGTCGCATAGCGACGGCCCGCAGGGTGGCTGCCAGGGATGGCAGGCATAAAAAAGCCCCAGACACCGGCGGCGCTGGGGCTGTGGGCTGGCCGATTATTCCACGGCAGGCTGGGCTTTCTTGCTCGAACCTTTCGGCGCGAAGCGTGCTGCCAGGCGCATGGAGGCGGTCACCAGGCGCTGGTAGAAGGCTGGCAACAGGCGCTGCATGCCATCCAGGGCATAGGCATCCGGGCCGATCAGGATGCGCCGCCTGTTTGCCAATGCGCCGTTGATGATCACCTGGGCGGCTTTTTCCGGCGTGGTGCGCAGCAACTGGTCGTTGAACTGTTCACGCGCCTTGTCGGCATCCTGCCCGGTAACGCTGCTCAGGCTGGCGTTCATCCGCGCGGTTTTGGCGATATTGGTCTTGATCCCGCCGGGATGCACGCAGCTGGCCGATACACCGCAATCGGCCATGTCCAGCTCCTGGCGCAGCGACTCGGTAAAGCCGCGCACGGCGAATTTGCTGGCGTTGTAGGCGCTCATGCCCGGTTGAGCGAACAGACCGAACACGCTGGAGACGTTGACGATATGGCCGCTGCCGGATGCCTTGATATGCGGCAGGAAGGCTTTGGTGCCGTTGACCACGCCCCAGAAGTTGATGTTCATGATCCACTCGTAGTCGGCGTAGTCATTGCCTTCCACGGTGCCGCCCTGGGCTACTCCGGCGTTGTTGAAGATCGCGTTGACCCGGCCGAACTCAGCCACCACCTGGTCCGCCCAGGCATGTACCGCTTCACGGTCGGCGACGTTGACCAGGGTTTCGCTGACCTGCACACCGAGCTTGCGCGCCTGGGCGGCGGTTTCCGCCAGCCCTTCGGCATTCACATCGGAGAGCGCCAGCTGGCAACCCTGGCGGGCCAGACCGAAGGCCAGGGCGCGGCCAATGCCGGAACCGGCGCCGGTGATGGCGGCTACCTTGTTTTCAAACGACTTCATGCGCTGGCCTCCTGGGCAGTCAACTGGATAGCGCTGTTCTGCGCCGGGTGTGCCGCGTGCTTGCGGCTGAAATGATAGGCCGCTGGGTCAAAGTTGCGCGTCAGCAGGCGAAAGCGCCAGGTAAAACCAGGCCATACCGTGCAGTTACGGCCACTGTCCGGGTGCAGATACCAGCTGGTGCAGCCGCCGGCATTCCATACTGTGTTGCCCAGGCTGCCTTGCAGCTTGCCGTTGAATTTGTCCTGCACGGCCTGCTTGACCTCGAGGCTCTGCAGCTCTTGCTCACCAACCAGCTTGAGCGCGCCAAGCACGTAATGGATCTGCGACTCGATCATATAGACCATCGAGTTGTGGCCCAGGCCGGTGTTCGGCCCCATCAGGAAGAACAGGTTGGGGAAGCCGGCGGTCAGAGTGCCTTTGTAGGCCTGTGGGCCTTCGGGCCAGGTGTCGAGCAGGTCGACGCCGCCACGGCCAAACACCACACCGCGTGGCAGCGGGTCACCTGGGGTAAAGCCGGTGCCGAAGATGATCGCGTCGATCTCGCGCTCTTTACCGTCCACGGTGCGGATGCTACCGCTGCGGATTTCCTCGATGCCATCTGTGATCAAGTCGACGTTGGGCTGGGTCAGCGCCGGGAAGTAATCATTGGAGATCAGCACACGCTTGCAGCCCATCAGGTAATCCGGGGTGACCTTGGCGCGCAGGACCGGGTCCTTGATCTGCTTGTTGATGTACCACTTGCCGACTTTCTGGGCGAGGGTCATCACCTTGGGCAGCATGGCAAAGCCGATCACCCGGCTTTCCAGCAGCGCATAGATGGTGCCGCGCCAAAGCTTCTGCAGCAGCGGGAAGCGCTTGAAGCGGTTGCGCTCGCGCTCGCTGATGGCGCGGTCCGGCTTGGGCATGATCCACGGCGCGGTGCGCTGGTACAGATCGAGCTGGCTGACCTGCTTCTGGATCTGCGGCACGAACTGGATTGAAGAGGCGCCGGTGCCGATCACCGCGATGCGTTTGCCGGTGAGGTCATAGCTGTGATCCCACTGCTGCGAGTGAAAGATCTTGCCGGTGAAGTCGCCCAGGCCCTTGAGCGCCGGAATCGATGGGGTGGACAGCGCACCCATGCCGGACACCACAAACTGTGCGGTGTAGCTGTTGCCGGCGCGATCACTGATCTGCCACAGCTCTTGCTGCTCATCCCAGGTCAGGCGAGTGATTTCGGTGTTCAGCTGGGTGTGGTTTTGCAGGCGGTACTTGCTCCAACAGCCTTCCAGATAGCCCTGGATTTCCGGCTGCTTGGCGAACATCCGCGTCCAGTTGGGGTTCTGCTCAAACGAAAAGGAATACAGGTGTGATTGCACATCGCAGCCGCAGCCCGGGTAATTGTTCACCCGCCAGGTGCCGCCGACGCCGGCTTCTTTTTCGAACAGCAGGAAGTCATGTTCGCCGGCCTGCTTCAGGCGGATGGCCATACCCAGGCCGGAGAAGCCCGTGCCGATAATGGCGACCTTGCAGTGACGGGTGGCAGAAGGGGGTGAGACGGGTGCATTCATGGCCAAGCTCCTGTTATGTTTATTGCTGGCGTATACAGCTGTATACCAAGGTAGACAAATGTATACTCGCCAGCAAGTGCCATTCTCACAAGCCAACTTTTAGGTAGGGTTCGTCATGCAGGCAGACGCCAGCGAGCAGCAGCCAGCCGCAGAAAAAGCCACCGAGGCCCCGGGCAAGACCCTGTTACTGGAGGCCGCGTTACGTCTCACCTCAACCAGCCGCAGCCTGAGCAACCTGGGCCTACGCGAGTTGGCGCGTGAGGCGGGGCTAAATCCCAATACCTTCTATAGGCACTTCAAGGATGTCGATGACCTGGGGCTGACGGTGATCCGGCAAATCTCCACCCAGCTGCGTCAGCCGCTGCGCGACCTGCGCCGTGAAGCCGCCGAACGTGCGGTGCAATCGCCTAGTAAAAGCGTGGCCTTGCTGTTTGGTATCGACCTGGATCGCGGTCGGCGGGTGTGCCATGAAACCGTGCAGTTGTTCTTCGACTTCGTCGCGCAGAATCCAGCGGCCTTTATCATTGGCGTCCGTGAGTTGCATGGTGCGTCTGCTGTGCTGCGCGCAGCGTTGCAGGAGGTCATGGATGAGTTTGGCGCGGACATGGCCGAGGACATCGTGGCCTTCAAGTTGCTGCCAGGAGTCGTTAACCCCGACGTAGTGCTGCAGGTTTCCAACTTGATCAGCCGCAACCTGTTCCAGCTGTCGCTGGACTACATCGGCCAGCCCGAACGGCAAGCGGCGATCTGCGCGTTGGCTGAAGAGCAGATTGTTATGTTGTTTACCGGCGCCAGCGTGCTACAGGGCCTGGGGCAGCTAAAGTTGCCTGTACAGTAAGCGTGGTCGGAACTGAGGCAAATCAACGGCGGCGCCATCTGCTGGCGTTATGCTAGATCGGCATCACGACGCTAACGCTTTGCCCATTAAGGACCCCCTATGATCGAAGCCACCTGGATTGCCTTTGCCTTTGTCATGGGGCTGGTGGCGCGGGGCATTGGTCTGCCGCCGTTAGTGGGTTATTTGGGCGCTGGCTTTGCTCTGGCCGGTTTTGGCGAGCATATCGGGGTTGGCCCGCGCGACAGTGTGGCGTTGGATCACATCGCCCATCTGGGTGTGCTGCTGTTGCTGTTTACCGTGGGCCTCAAGTTGAAAGTCGGCAATCTGGTGCGGCGTGAAGTGATCGGCGGCGGCCTACTGCATTTCGCTCTTTCCAGTCTGATCTTCCTCCCGGCGATTCTGTTGCTGTTGGAGTTGCCCTGGCAGCAGGGGCTGCTGTTGGCCATTGCCCTGTCGTTTTCCAGCACGGTGCTGGCGGCCAAGGTACTGGAAGGTAAGCGCGAGCTGCGAGCCTTCCACGGGCGGGTGGCGATTGGTGTATTGATCATCCAGGATCTGATCGCGCTGGTGGTGATGAGCCTGGCCAGCGGGAAGGTGCCCTCGGCCTGGGCATTGCTGCTGTTTGGTTTGCCACTGCTGCGGCCGTTGCTGTTCAAGCTGCTCGATGTCAGCGGCCACGAGGAGTTGATGGTACTGCTCGGCCTGCTACTGGCGCTGGTGCTGGGCGGTTACGGCTTCGAGCAACTGGGGCTGAGTTCCGAACTGGGCGCGTTGGCCTTCGGTGCCATGCTGGCCAAGCACAAGCGCGCCACCGAGCTGGCCAACTCGCTGTGGGGCATCAAGGAAATCTTTCTGGTCGGCTTCTTTCTGCAAATCGGCATTGGCGGCCTGCCGGATGCCGCTGCCTTGAAGTTTGCTCTGGTCATGGTGGTTCTACTGCCGCTCAAGGGCGTGCTGTTCTTCTTTCTCTTTCTGCTGTTCCGTCTGCGCGCGCGCAGTGCCTTTCTCAGCAGCGTCAGCCTGACCAATTACAGCGAGTTCGGCCTGATCATGGCCAGCGTAGTGTTGCCGGAGTGGATGATTCCCCTGGCGATTACCGTCGCGCTGTCCTTTGTGATTTCCGCGCCACTCAACCGGGTTGTTCACCCGCTATACGAGCGCCTGGCTAAACGCCTGACTGCCCTGGAGCGCAATATCCGTCATCCGGATGAACAGCCGGTTTCACTCGGTCTTTCCCAGGTCCTGGTGATGGGCATGGGGCGCACCGGGCGTGCAGCCTATGACTACTTGCAGGAGAAGGGCTATCAGGTGGTGGGCCTGGACTCCGACCCGGTGGTGATTGAGCAGAGCAACAAAGTGGGACGTAGCGTGCTGTTTGCCGACGGTGAGGACCCGATGTTCTGGCAGCACCTGCAGATGCCCAATATCGACGCAGTGATTCTTGCGCTCAACGATGAAGAGGCCAAGGTGATTGCCACGCAGAAGCTGCGCGAGCGCGGCTTTAACGGTTTGGTGGTGTCCCACGCGTTGTACGAGGATATCGCCATGCGTATCCAGCAGGCCGGGGCCGACCGTACTTACCTGACGATGAGCGAAGCGGGTGCCGGCCTGGCCGAGCATGTGTTGCGCACGCTGAAAAGCCGTGCCGAGGCTGACGCAAATTAGCGGTCAGCCTCGTTACACCTGGCTTAGTTGAAGCCCAGTCGCTGGCGCCAGCGCTGTTCCAGGGCCTTGCTGTCGTGGTCCAGCGGGTGGAAGCCGGGGCGGTAGTAGTCCAGGTACGGCAGGAGCAGTTTGGTCAGGAAGCCGTTACGTGGGCCGAACAGGGTTTTCAGGCCTTTGCCCCAGCTGCGCCAGTTGAACAGCTGGCCGTCCTTGCGCAGCAGGTGCAGCTGGAACCAGCCGATCACGCCGAAGAAGATCACGGTGGAAATCGCCATCATGCCGACGCGGGTGAAGTAGCCGCCGTAGACCTTCTGGTACACGTCGTAGCACACCGCTTTGTGTTCGTTTTCTTCAATCGCGTGCCACATCCACAGCTGATACAGCTTGGGGTCGTTCATCTGGGTGGTCAGGTCTTCGCGCTGCAGCAGCTGCTCGGCCATGGTCGCGGTGAAGTGCTCCAAGGCGCAGGTGGCGGCCAGTCGCTGCTTCTTGGTGGTGATCTTGGTCACCCATTCGAGCAGCACCTTGATGCGCAGTTCCAGCAGTTCCAGGTCAATATTGTGCTCGGCGGCGTAGTCGTTATAGGCCGCGTGCTCCTTGGAATGCATGGCTTCCTGGCCGATAAAGGCGCTGATGTCCTTCTTCAGTTGTGGCTCGGTCACCTGGTCGCGCACGGCGCGCACGCTGTCGACGAAGAACTTCTCGCCATAAGGAAACAGCGACGACAGGTTGTTCATGAAATGGCTCATAAAGGGATCGCCGGCAAACCAGAACTTCTGGCTTTCATCGAAGCTGAAGTCCATGCGACGCACGGGAAAGCTGGCGGTTGGGGTGCTGGTTTTGGCTGTCATAAGGGCGACTCCTCGGCATCTTGGTCGCGGTTCGCGACCGCTCTTGTTATGGGGCTTGGGACGACAGGTGAGGCTGTCTCGGGCCGTGATTTATCTTTAGCCGAGGGCGTTTTAGGCGCGAGGTCATTCCTGGCCAGGGCAGCCGGAATTGCGCCAACTTATGGATAGTTGTCGGACAGTTGGTCAGGCCTGGCGCTTTAGTGGCGTGAGCAATCAGGGAGAGGGGGCGTGCGGGAATGCGATCTATGCCAGTACTGCATCGCGCTAGGGCGGCGCGATGCAGTACTGATAGTTGCGGCTTGGCAGCCGTCGGCCTCAGCGTTGCTGGCGCAGTTCGGCGACTTCCGCACGCAGGGCGCGCAGTTCATCAAGCAGCAATTGCTCAGTGGGCGAAGGCGGGGCCAGCTTGGCTTCCTGTTCATGGGTGGTCTGCATGGCATTGACCACCACGGCGATAAACAGGTTGAGCATCATAAAGGTGGCAATCAGGATAAACGGCAGGAAATACAGCCACGCCAGCGGGAAGGTTTCCATCACCGGGCGCACGATGCCCATCGACCAGCTTTCCAGCGTCATCACCTGGAACAGGGTATAGAGGCTGGCACCGAGGCTGCCGAACCACTCGGGGAAGGCTGCACCGAACAGCTGCGTGGCCATCACCGCTGCCACGTAGAACACCAGACCCAGCAACATGGCGATGCTGCCCATGCCCGGCAACGAGGACAGCAGCGCCTCGACCACCCGGCGCATGTTCGGGTTGATCGAAATCAGCCGCAGTACGCGCAATACGCGCAGCGCACGCAGCACGGCGAACGGACCGCTGGATGGCACCAGGGCCACGCCCACCACCAGGCAGTCAAATACCGCCCAAGGATCGCGCAACAGGCCCAGGCCGCGGGCAACAAAGCGCAGTGCCAGCTCCAGGATAAACACCGCGAGAATCAGTTGATCGAGCGTCAGCAGCAGCTCGCCCCAGTCGGCCATCAGGCCGGGGTAGGTCTGAATGCCGAGAATCGCCGCGTTGAGCACGATGAGGGTGGTGATCAGGCGAGTGATGGCCGTGCTTTCCATCAGCGCACCGAGGCGCAGACGCCAGTGGCTGGCCGTCGGGCTCATGGATATTTCAGTCATGGTCTATGGGTACTTGTGCAAACGGTGGCGCGAGTCAGGTCGCGAGGGTCAGCCTGGCCCCGACATGCAGCGCTACCGTCAGGGCCGTGAAGCAGATTTATTGGTCGGTGAGGGCGAAGCTGGTCAGGGCGAAGGTGGGGATGCCGCTGTCCTGCAGCTTCTGCGAGCCGCCCAATTCAGGCAGATCAATGATCGCGGCGGCTTCGATGATGCTCGCGCCCATGCGCCGTACCAGTTGTGCGGCGGCTAACAGGGTGCCGCCAGTGGCAATCAGGTCATCGAAAATCAGCACCTTGTCACCTTCGCAGAGGCTGTCGGCGTGTACTTCCAGTTTGGCTTCGCCGTATTCGGTCTGGTAGCTCTCGCTGAGCACGTCGGCGGGTAGTTTGCCTTGCTTGCGGAACAGAATCAGCGGCTTGTTCAGTTCATAGGCGATGATTGAACCGATCAGAAAACCACGCGCATCCATGGCGCCGATGTGGCTGAAATCGGCTTCGACGTAACGCTGGATAAAACTGTCGGCGACCATGCGCAGTGCACGTGGCGACTGGAACAGCGGGGTGATATCGCGAAAGATCACCCCCGGCTTGGGGAAGTCCACCACCGGGCGGATCAGGGTTTTGATGCTGAATTCGTCGAAGATCATCGGCTAGGTCCTGCGCTGTGCGGGTCGATCAGCCCTCAAGGTTGCCGCCGGCCAAGGCGCACAGCTCGATGGGATCGAGGATATGCACTTCCTTGCCTTCAGCTTCGAGCAGCTTGTTCTGTTGGAAGCGGGTAAATACCCGCGATACGGTCTCCACCGCAAGGCCCAAATAGTTACCAATTTCGTTACGCGACATGGCCAGACGGAACTGGTTGGCCGAGAAGCCGCGTGCGCGGAAGCGCGCTGAGAGGTTGACCAGGAAGGTAGCGATGCGTTCGTCGGCGGTTTTCTTCGACAGCAACAGCATCATCTGCTGATCGTCGCGGATCTCCCGGCTCATAACGCGCATCAGCTGGCGGCGCAGTTGCGGCAGTTGTACCGACAACTCGTCGAGGCGCTCGAAGGGGATTTCGCACACCGAGGTGGTTTCCAGAGCCATGGCTGACACCGGGTACGCGTCACTGTCCATGCCGGACAGACCGACTAGCTCGCTGGGCAGGTGGAAGCCGGTGATCTGTTCGTCGCCGCTGTCGCTCAGGCTGAAGGTTTTCAGTGCGCCGGAACGTACCGCGAACACCGAGTTGAAGGCATCGCCCTGGCGGAACAGGAATTCGCCCTTTTTCAGCGGGCGGCCGCGTTTGACGATTTCGTCGAGCGCGTCCATGTCTTCCAGGTTCAGCGACAGCGGGAGGCACAAGCTCGCCAGGCTGCAATCCTTGCAATGGGCTTGGTGTGGGGTATGCAACTTGATGCTTTCGGACATCGCTGGCGATCCTGAGGGTAAACACACAATAGCCGTAAGGTTACAGCAGGGTGCAGGGTAGGGCCACTAGGACGCAGTCTGATCGAATGTTCAAGTTTTATCCGGTGCGGCCGATAAGCCGGGCGGCTTTTAATATCTGCAAGGAGCATCTGTATGCGTCTGGAATCGGCTCAATTAAGCACCCGCATGAACCTGGCGCTGGAGCGCAAGAGCGCTGTGGCCGAAGGCGTTGTAGAGAGCAGCGAGGCTGATCAGCAGGCGCTGCGCGACAGCCTGCGGGTGAGCCTGTCGGAGCTGGGCAAGGCGCGCTCCGCCGCTGCGCAAAAGAATCGCGATATCGATGAGAGCAGCCTGCCGGATGTGCTCAAGGATATTCTCAAGATGATCCGCGAGCTCAAGGCGCAGATCGAGGCGAAGAAAGCCGAGCTGAAAGAGGTGATGAGCGATCAGAGCCTCGACCCCGAAGCCAAACGCATAAAGATCGAAATGCTGCAGGGCGAACTGGCCTCGTTGCAGGGCGCCCTGAGCAGCGCCAACGCGACGCTGATCAAGACCATGCGCGAGCAGGACCTCAGTGATCAGCAGATGCAGGAAGTGGCCAGCCTGGTAATGAAATAGCTCCGTTGCTAGATCACCCGGGAAAAGCGCTGCTGATTTAGCTCGCTAAGGTAGCGATCAAACAGCATGCACAGCGAGCGCACCAGCAGGCGACCCGCTGGCCGCACTTCGATGCCCTGGGCATTCAATTCAATCAACCCATCACTGGCCATCTGCTGCAGCTGCGGCCAGACCTCGGCAAAGTAACTGCGAAAATCGATGGCATAGGCCTGCTCAATATCGGCAAAGCGCAGCTGGAAATGGCAGATCAGCTGCTGAATTACCGCGCGGCGTAGGCGGTCGTCGTCGTCGCAGTGCAGGCCGCGCAGGGTGGCCAGTTCGCTGTGGCCGAGGCTATTCTGGTATTTGCTCAGGTCGCTGTTGTTCTGGCAGTAGAGATCACCAATCTGGCTGATCGATGACACCCCAAGACCAATCAGGTCGCAATGGCCGTGGGTGGTGTAGCCCTGGAAGTTGCGTTGCAGGCTGCCATCCTCCTGAGCGCTGGCCAGTTCGTCGTCGGGTAGGGCGAAGTGATCCATTCCTATATAGCGGTAACCGGCGGCGCTCAGCTGCTCGATGCTGGCCTGCAGCATGGCCAACTTGTCGCCTGGGCTGGGCAGGTCGCTGGTGTTGATCCGCCGCTGCGGCATAAAGCGTTCCGGCAGGTGGGCGTAGTTGAACAGCGACAGGCGATCCGGTTGCAGGGCAATCACTTCGGCCACGGTGCGGGCGAAACGCTCCGGGGTTTGCAGCGGCAGGCCGTAGATCAGGTCGATGTTTATTGAGCGGAACTGCAGGGTGCGCGCGGCTTCGACGATGGCGCGGGTTTCTTCCAGGGTCTGCAGGCGATTGACCGCCCGTTGCACGGCCGGGTCGAGGTCCTGTACGCCCAGGCTGACGCGGTTGAAACCCAGCTCGCGGAGCAGGCCCATGGTCGACCAATCGGCTTCGCGCGGGTCGATCTCGATGCTGTAGTCGCCCGTATCGTCATCCAGCAGGTTGAAGTGCTGGCGCAGGTGGCCCATCAGGTGGCGCAGTTCATCGTGGCTGAGAAAGGTAGGGGTGCCGCCACCGAAGTGCAGCTGCTCGACCTTTTGCTGCTTGTCCAGATGGCGGCCGATTATCTCTATTTCGCGTTCGAGTTTTTCCAGATAGGGCTGGGTACGACCGCGATCCTTGGTGATCACCTTGTTGCAGGCGCAGTAGTAGCAGATGTGCGCGCAGAACGGGATGTGCACATACAGCGACAGCGGCTTTAGGGCTTTGCGGCTCTCGCGCAGGGCATGCAGCAGGTCGAACTGGCTGATGCGCTCATGAAATTGCACGGCGGTTGGGTAGGAGGTGTAGCGCGGGCCGGCTTGGTCGTAGCGGCGGATCAGAGTGCTGTCCCACTGGATGGCATTGAGCATGCGGGTATTCCCGGTTTGGCTTTCAATGCCGGGAAGTCTAAGAGCGCTGCGCCTGGTGTGTTTTGACTTGTATCAAGCGGCCGGCTAGTGGCCCATCAGCCAGTGCTGGTGCGGGCCGGGCAGGGTCCACAGGCCGAACAGGATCACCAGGATGCCGCCGGCCATGCGCACACCCTGCTTGCGCAGCAGGGCGGTCAGGCGTTCGGCGGCCATGCCGGTGGCCAGCAGCACCGGCAGGGTGCCGAGGCCGAAGGCCAACATCAGTGCTGCGCTGCTTAACGCATTGCCCTGGCTCGCGGCCCACAGCAGGGTGCTGTAGACCAGGCCGCAGGGCAGCCAGCCCCACAGGCTGCCCAGCACTAAGGCGCGCGGCAGGCTGGTGACGGGCATAAAGCGCCGGGTCAGCGGCTGGATATACCGCCACAGGCCACGGCCGAGGGCTTCGATGCGGGTCAGGCCGCTCCACCAACCGGCCAGGTACAGACCCATGGCGATCAGCAGGAGCGCCGCGACAATGCGTAGGCCCATGACCAACGGGCTATTGGCTACTGCCCAGCCGGCCAGGCCCAGTAACAGACCGGCCAGGCTGTAGCTGAAGATGCGCCCCAGGTTATAGGCCAGCAGCAGCTGAAAACGCTGGGCGCGCCGTTCGGGCGGAATCGCCAGGGTCAGTGCGCCCATCAGGCCGCCGCACATGCCCAGGCAGTGGCCGCCGCCGAGTAGTCCGAGAATCAGCGCCGAAACCAGCAGCGGCAGTAGCTCAAGCACCGGGCTTGTCCCCTGACTGCCTGGACTGATCCTCTCGCTGCACCTGACTGACCGCCGCCTGGTGCTTGGGGTCTTCATCGTCGAACAGGATGCTATGCGCCGGGCCGTCGAGGTCGTCGTACTGACCGCTGTCCACCGCCCAGAAGAACAGCCAGATGCAGAAGCCGACCAGAACAATGGCCACCGGAATCAAAATATAAAGCGCGGGCATAAAGTCTCCGAGTACGGCTTGGGCGTAGGGTGGATCGGGGCGCGTAGCTGTCGCCTTTTACGTCCACCGGAGTAACGCTGTGGTGGATCGATGAAGCGCGATCCACCCTACGGGCGTGTCAGGCGCAGAGCGTTAAGCACCACCAGCAGTGAGCTGACCGACATACCCAGCGCGGCCCAGATTGGGGTGATCCAGCCAATGGCGGCGAAGGGCAGCACGAGGCCATTGTACAGGCTGGCCCAGGTCAGGTTCTCGATGATGATGCGCCGCGTTCGTTGCGCCATGTGTAGCGCCTGCACCAGGCTAATGAGGCGATTGGACAGCAATACGGCATCGGCATTGGTTTTCGCCAGGTCGGTGGCGCTGCCCATGGCCACGCTGATATCGGCGGCGGCCAAGACCGGTACATCGTTAACCCCGTCACCCAGCATCAGCACCCGGCGGCCCTGGCTGTGCAGCTGCTTGAGCACGTCCAGCTTGGCATCCGGGGTGAGGCCACCACGGGCGTCAGTGATGCCCAGTTGACGCGCCACTTCGCCGACCATGGGCGAGCTGTCGCCGGATAGCAGCATGATCTGCCAGCCCTTGGTTTTGGCCATGTCGATCAGTTGCGGCGCGTCGTCGCGCAGGCGGTCATCTAGGACGAACCAGGCCAGCGGGCCCTGTTCATCACCCAGTAACAGCCATTGGCCGTGCTCACCGGCAATCGCCGGCGCGGGTTGCGCACTCAGCGCGCAGACAAAACCCGCCTCACCGATGCGCAGTACCCGGTTGCCGACACGCCCCTGGAGGCCTAGGCCTGGATGGCTGTCGACTGCTTCTGCGGCTTTCGGGGCTTGGCCAAAGGCGCGGGCAATCGGGTGCTCGGAGCGGCTTTCCAGGGCGGCGGCCAGGGCCAGGCAGCTGTCAGCATCCAGCTCGCGCAGCGGGTGGATGGCGCTAAGGGTCAGGCGACCTTCGGTGAGGGTGCCGGTTTTGTCCAGCACCAGGGTGTCGATCTGGTTCAGCCCTTCCAGCACATGGCCACGGGTCAGCAGCATACCGAGCTTGTGCAGTGAGCCGGTCGCTGCGGTCAGTGCCGTGGGTGTAGCCAATGCCAGGGCGCAAGGGCAGGTGGCGACCAGCAGGGCCAGGACGATCCAGAAGGCGCGGGAAGGATCGAGCTGCCACCAGACCAGACCGACGATGGCGGCCACCACCAGCACGATCAACAGGAACCACTGCGCGACCTGATCGGCCAATACCGCCAGGCGCGGCTTATCGCTCTGTGCGCGCTCCAGCAGGCGGACGATAGCCGACAGCCGCGTGGCATCGCCCAAGGCTTGCACTTCAATCTGTAACGGCCCTTCGACGTTCAGGGTGCCGGCGGTGACGGCATCGCCGACCTTACGCGGTTGTGGCAGGTATTCGCCGGTGAGCAGTGATTCATCCACGCTCGATTGGCCCTGAACAATGCGCCCGTCCGCCGGTAGCAGGGCGCCAGGCGGCACCAGTACCTGATCGCCGACGTGCAGCTCGCTGAGCAGAATACGCTGGCTCTGGCCGTCAGCAGCCAGGCGCAGGCAGGAGGCCGGCAGCAGATTGACCAGCTGCGCCGTGGCGGCAGCCGTACGCTCGCGGGCGCGGCGTTCCAGATAGCGGCCAGCCAGGAGAAACAGGGCAAACATGCCCACGGCATCGAAATACAGCTCGCCCTGGCCGGTAACGGTTGACCAGATACCGGCGACATAAGCGCCGCCAATCGCCAGCGACACCGACACATCCATGGTTAGGTGGCGGGTGCGCAAGTCGCGTAGCGCGCCACGGAAGAACTGGCCGCAGCAGTAGAAAACAATCGGCGTGGTGAGAAACAGGCTGACCCAGCGCAGGATCTTGTCCAGCTCGGGGCTGAGGTCGATGTTGAATTCTGGCCAGGTGGCCATGGTCGCCATCATCACCTGCATCCACAGCATGCCGGCCACGCCCAGTTCGCGCATGGCGCGGCGATTCTCTCGCTGCAGCTGTTCGGCGGCGGCATCGGCCTGCCAGGGGTGGGCAGCGTAGCCGATCTTGCGCAGGGCCTTGAGTAGGCTGCTGAGCGGCAACTGACTATCAGCCCAGCGCACTTGCAGGCGATGGTTGGACAGGTTGAGGTGCGCCTCGCTGACGCCCGGCAGGTCGCGCAGGTGCTTTTCAATCAGCCAGCCACAGGCCGCGCAGCTGATGCCTTCGATCAGCAGGCAGGTTTCGCTGAGTTCGCCGTCATGTTCGACAAAGGGTCGCTGCACGTCGCTGCGGTCATACAGCGCCAGTTCATCGGGCAGCGCCTGGGGCAGGCTCTGCGGGTTGGCGGCGCTTTCGCTGCGGTGCTTGTAGTAATGCTCAAGGCCGCCGCTGACGATGGCTTCGGCCACTGCCTGACAGCCCGGGCAGCACATCTCGCGGGTTGCGCCCAGTACCTGGGCCTGGAATCGGCTGCCGGCGGGTACCGGCAGGCCACAGTGGTAGCAAGGAGTCGGGTTGGCCATCGGTGCGCTTACTGAGCATCCCCGAGGAGGATGTTCTGCCCGCTTTGCACGTTTTCTTCTTCGAACAGGCGCCAGTCCTTGCCGCCTTCTTGGCCGATCAGCTCGACAAAGCGGCGACCTTCCACGGCATCGATCATCTGCCCGCTGTAACTGCCGTCAGCCTGCGGCTGCAGAATTACCCGACGATCGCGTTCGGGCTGGGTCGGCGAGATCAGGTTAAGCACCAGTTGCTGCGGCCGGCTGTTGCCGCTCAGCTGCAGGGTGGCGGTGCCGTTGTCATCGTTGAGCAACAGGCTGGCGTGCAGCTTGAGACGAATGGCGTGGTTTTCCCGCTCCAGTGACTGGTTGATGCCTTTGCCAACGTCGTAATAGTCATCGGAAATCAGCCCCGGCGGGTTCTTCGTGGCGATGGTCAGCAGGGTCAGCCCCTGGACTACTGAATAGGCCAGCAAGCCAATCAGGAACCAGGGCCAGAATTGCTTGTACCAGGGTTTGATGATCTCGGCGTTCTTTTCAGGCATGGGCTCAGACATGGTCTTCTCTGTTCAGCGCACGCTGGGGCCGATAAAGCGGCTGGCGGCGTCGGTTTTGATACTTGGGTCATCCGCCGAGTGCAGGCGGAAGGTGATTTCATTGGCGCTTGAAGGTAGTTTTTCCGGGTCGATGGACAGTTCGACTGGCAGCGACAGCACCTCGCCAGCGATTGCCTTGATCTCGCGCTTGCCTTCGTAGACCAGACCGTCGAGACCGTCGGCCTCAATCAGGTAAGTGACCTCATGCTGGGCCTTGTTCATGATCTTCAAGGTGTAGACGTTCTCGATCCGGCCTTCTTCATTCTCCCGGTAGAGCACGCGGTCTTTGAGCACATCCAGTTCCACCAGCGAGCGGTCGGCAACTGCCCAGGCAAATACGCAGAACATCGCGACCAGAGCTACGGCGTAACCAATCAGGCGTGGTCGTACCAGGTGGGTCTTCTGTCCGGAGAGGTTGTGCTCGGTGGTGTAGCTGATCAGCCCTTTCGGGTAATTCATCTTGTCCATGATGCTGTCGCAGGCGTCGATGCAGGCGGCGCAGCCGATGCACTCGATCTGCAGGCCGTCGCGGATGTCGATGCCGGTGGGGCAGACGTGCACGCACATTTTGCAGTCGATGCAGTCGCCCAGGCCTTCTGCCTTGTAGTCGGCATCGCGCTTACGCGGGCCGCGTTGTTCGCCGCGGCGCGGGTCGTAGGAAACGATCAGGGTGTCCTGGTCAAACATCACGCTCTGGAAGCGCGCATAGGGGCACATATAGATGCACACCTGCTCGCGCAAATAACCGGCGTTGCCGTAGGTGGCGAGGGTAAAGAAACCAACCCAGAACAGTGCCCAGCCGCCCGCTTGCAGGGTAAACAGCTCGGGGATCAGTTCGCGAATCGGTGTGAAGTAGCCGACAAAGGTAATCGCGGTGACCAGCGACACACCGACCCAGATACTGTGCTTGGCCAGTTTGCGCAGAAATTTCTGCGTGGTCATCGGCGCCTTGTCGAGCTTCATGCGCTGGTTGCGATCACCTTCGGTGACCTTTTCCGCCCACATAAAGACCCAGGTAAATACGCTCTGTGGGCAGGTGTAGCCGCACCAGACGCGGCCAGCGAATACGGTAATAAAGAACAGGCCGAAGGCGGCGATGATCAACAGCGCCGAGAGCAGGACGAAATCCTGCGGCCAGTAGGTAGCGCCGAAAATATAGAATTTGCGCTCCGGCAGGTTCCACCAGACGGCCTGACGGCCATTCCAAGTTAACCATACGGTGCCGAAGTACAGCAGAAAGAGGGCTGCGCCACCGAGCATGCGCAAGTTACGGAAAATGCCGGTGAAGGAGCGGGTGTAGATCTTTTCGCGGTTGGCGTACAGGTCAACAACTTCGACCTTGGCCGGGGCAGGGGTGATGTCTTTAACTGGAATCTGTGCACTCATCAGTTCGTACCACGGCGGTTGATTGGCTGCCCTGGTCGATACGTGCCGACCGGGGTCATACGGGCTCTTGCGCTATGGTACGCCTGACGATTGCCTGACAGGTGCGACCTGCAGTCGCGCCTGTCAGGCTGGAGAATTACTTCTCGGTTTTTGCTTGCGACAGGCTGTACACGTATGCCGCCAGCAGATGCACCTTATCGTTGCCAAGGAAGTCTTCCTGGGCTGGCATCTTGCCGTTACGGCCATAGCGCAGAGTTTGTTGCACCTGAGCGAAACTGGAGCCGTAGAGCCAGATTTTGTCGGTCAGGTTAGGGGCGCCCATGGCCTGTTGGCCCTTACCTTCAGCGCCATGACAGACTGCACAATTGGCAGCAAAGATGTCTTGACCTGCGGCAAGGTCAACCTCAATACCTTCCGGATTCTTCAAGCCAGACAGCGTGCGGATGTAGCCGGCAACGTTGCGGATGCCTTCTTCGCCGATGTTGTCTTTCCACGCAGGCATGGCTGCCTGACGGCCGCCCATGATGGTGGTCTTGATGGTTTCCGGCTCGCCGCCATACAGCCAATCGTTGTCAGTCAAGTTCGGGAAGCCGTAGGCACCCTTGGCATCGGAGCCATGGCAGACCGAGCAGTTGGAGGCAAACAGACGACCGCCCATTTTCAGCGCTTGCTCGTCCTGGGCTACTTGCTCGATCGGCATGGCTGCATATTTGGCGAAGATCGGCCCGTATTGGCCTTCCGCCTTAGCCATTTCCTTTTCCCACTGGTGCACACCGGTCCAGCCTGCATTGCGCTCTGCACCACCGGCAATTTGGATATTGGTGGCGAAGGGCGTTTTGGCCTCGGTGTCGAGGTAGTCGTAGCCTGGCAGCAGACCTTTCCAGTTACCCAGGCCCGGGTAGAGCACCAGGTAGCCGAGGGCAAAGATGATGGTGCCGACAAACAGCATGAACCACCATTTGGGCAGCGGGTTGTCGAACTCTTCGATACCGTCAAATTCATGCCCGACGGTTTCTTCGGTGGTTTCTTCGCGCTGGCCCTTACGGGTGCCGAAGATCAGCCAAGTCAGGGCAAAGATGGTGCCCAGAGACAGAATGGTTACGTACCAACTCCAGAACGTGGTCATTGGTTATTGCTCCTGGAAGATTGCTCGTCACGCTCATTGGGTTTGGGATCATCGGCGAAGGGCAGGTTGGCGGCCTCGTCGAAGCTGGATTTACGCTTGCTGCTGTAGGCCCAGAGCACCACGCTAATAAAAGCGATGAACACCACTGCTGTGCCTATGCCGCGAATCATCCCGATATCCATAGTGCGTTACCGTTTGTTCTTGATGGATGTGCCGAGAACCTGCAGGTACGCAACGAGTGCGTCCATTTCGGTCTTGCCTTTTACTGCGTCCTTGGCCCCAGCGATGTCTTCATCGGTGTAGGGGATGCCAAAGCCACGCATGACTTCCATCTTCTTGGCGGTGTCCTTGCCGTCGAGTTTGTGCTCGACCAGCCAGGGGTATGCCGGCATCTTCGACTCAGGCACTACGTTGCGCGGGTTGTACAGGTGCGCACGTTGCCATTCATCCGAGTAACGACCGCCGACGCGGGCCAGGTCCGGACCGGTACGCTTGGAGCCCCACAGGAAGGGGTGGTCCCAAACGCTTTCACCGGCAACCGAGTAGTGGCCGTAGCGTTCGGTTTCAGCACGGAACGGACGGATCATCTGCGAGTGGCAGCCGACACAGCCGTTGGCGATGTATACATCGCGGCCTTCCAGTTGCAGCGCGGTGTAGGGCTTGAGGCCTTCAACCGGTTCGTTGGTCACGTCCTGGAAAAACAGCGGAACGATTTGAGTCAGGCCGCCGACGCTGACGGCCAGAACCATCAGCAGCGCCATCAGGCCAATATTCTTCTCAATGATTTCGTGTTTCATCAGTGCGCTACTCCGGCAGGAATCTGTGCAGCCGCTTCGTATTCCGAAGCCTTGGCGGCACGCACGGTGCGGTAGGTGTTGTAAGCCATCAGCAGCATGCCGGCGACGAAGAAGGCGCCACCAATCATGCGCACCACATAACCCGGGTGGCTGGCTTCCAGCGCTTCAACGAAGGAATAGGTGAGGGTGCCGTCTTCGTTGACTGCACGCCACATCAGGCCCTGGGTGATGCCGTTAACCCACATCGAGGCGATGTACAGCACGGTGCCGATGGTGGCGAGCCAGAAGTGCGCGTTGATCAGGCCGATGCTGTGCATCTGCGGGCGACCAAATACCTTAGGCAGCAGGTGATACAGCGCGCCGATGGAGATCATCGCCACCCAGCCGAGAGCGCCGGCATGTACGTGGCCGATGGTCCAGTCGGTGTAGTGGGACAAGGCGTTGACGGTCTTGATCGCCATCATCGGACCTTCGAAGGTCGACATGCCGTAGAACGCCAGCGATACCACCAAAAAGCGCAGGATTGGGTCCGTGCGCAGCTTATGCCAGGCGCCCGACAGGCTCATCATGCCGTTGATCATGCCGCCCCAGCTTGGTGCCAGGAGGATGATCGACATCGCCATACCGAGAGACTGTGCCCAATCCGGCAGTGCGGTGTAGTGCAGGTGGTGCGGACCTGCCCAGATGTACAGGGTGATCAGCGCCCAGAAGTGCACGATGGACAAGCGATAGGAATAGATCGGACGCTCGGCCTGCTTGGGCACGAAGTAGTACATCATCCCCAGGAAGCCGGTGGTCAGGAAGAAGCCTACGGCGTTGTGGCCGTACCACCACTGGATCATCGCATCAGTCGCACCGGCGTAGGCCGAGTAGGACTTGAACAGGCTGACCGGAACGGCCGCGCTGTTAACGATGTGCAGCATCGCAGTAACCAGAATGAAAGCACCGTAGAACCAGTTACCGACATAGATGTGCTTGGTCTGGCGCTTGACGATAGTGCCGAAGAACACCACCGCATAAGCAACCCAAACGATGCCCAGGAGGATATCGATTGGCCACTCAAGCTCAGCGTATTCCTTGGAACCAGTGAAACCCATTGGCAGGGTGATCACCGCAGCGACGATCACGGCTTGCCAGCCCCAGAATACGAATGCGGCAAGGCCATCGGAGATCAGGCGTACCTGGCTGGTGCGTTGCACCACGTAGAACGAGGTTGCCATCAGCGCGCAGCCGCCGAAGGCGAAGATCACCGCGTTGGTGTGCAGCGGACGCAGACGGCCGAAGCTCGTCCATTCCATACCCAGGTTGAGTTCAGGCCACACCAGCTGTGCGGCAATGAAAACACCCAGGCTCATGCCAATGACTCCCCAAATCACCGTCATTACGGCGAACTGGCGAACCACCTTGTAGTTATAAGCAGTCGGACTGATTGCAGTGCTCATTATGGGTTCCACGGTTAATGGATTTTTTAGGGGCAAAAATCGGCGGCAAGTATGGAGAAAGCAGATTCTCATTGCAACGACACAAGCCGGCGCGATAAGGCTTTCAGGGCTGTTGGCAAGCATGCACGGCCGCTTATGCAGGGCATTGCCGCAAGCATAAAACGCCTTAAACAGGCGTAGCGCAAAGATGGGAATCGCCTTGGAGTTATGACAGGTGGCGACTGTCGACAAGATTAGCTCAAGTCAAAGGGCGCGCATGCACTTGGTCGGAAGGGTGCGACCTTGGGTCGCATGGCTCGGACGGCTGTCCGGGCGCGGGAGAGGCTTGGTTGAGTGGCTGGCGACCTGCGGTCGCCAGCCGGGTGCTACGGTTTTAGCGGTTACTGTGCGGCGGCTTTCTGTTGGTGCTGGCTCAGGCTCAGTACATAAGCGGCCAGCAGATGCACCTTGTCGTTGCCCAGATACTGCTCTTGCGCGGGCATCTGGCCGTTACGGCCATGGCGGATGGTTTGCTGCAACTGCACCAGGCTGCTGCCGTAGATCCAGCCAGCTGGGCTGGTCAAATCAGGCGCGCCGAGCATGGCCAGGCCTTTGCCTTCCGCGCCGTGGCAGGCTTGGCAGTTGGAGGCAAATATGGCGGCGCCTTGTTGCAGGTCGACGCTCTTGTCGGCGGGCAGCGGCAGGCCGGCCAGGTCCTTGCGTACATAAGCTGCAACCTGTTGCACGCCGTCTTCACCAATGACAGCAGCCCAGGCGGGCATGGCGCCCATACGGCCATTGAGGATGCTGGTCTTGATCACAGTAGGCTCGCCGCCCCAGCGCCAGTGGTTGTCGGCCAGATTGGGGAAGCCCACTGCACCCTTGGCGTCGGAGCCATGGCAGACTGAGCAGTAGGTAGCAAACATGCGTCCACCCATTTTCAGAGCCTGTTCATCTTTGGCGACTTCTTCCAGGGGCATGGCTGCGTATTTGGCGAAGATCGGCCCATACAGCTCGTCCGCCTTGTCGACTTCGCGCTGCCACTGCTTGACTTGGGTCCAGCCGTCTTCATAGCCCGGCAGCACGCCTTTCCAGTTACCTAGGCCGGGGTACAGCACCAGGTAGCCAATCGAGAAGACGATGGTGCCGATAAACAGCATGAACCACCATTTGGGCAGCGGGTTGTCATATTCCTCGATGCCGTCGAAGGCATGTCCCATGGTCTGCTCGGTGGGGTTCTTGTGAACTTCGCTTTTGCGGGTGGCGAAAATCAGCCAGAACAGGGCGAGCAAGGTGCCGACGGTCAGCAGTGTGATGTACCAGCTCCAAAACGTGCTCATGGGGTCTTGCTCCTTGGGGCAGCCAGCTTGGGTTCATCGGCAAAGGGCAAAAGGGCGGCTTCATCAAACGCCGGGGGGCGCTTGCCGCTGTAAGCCCATAGCGTGACGCAGACAAACGACAGCAGAACCAGTGCCGTGCCGATGCCACGCAGGGTGCCTGTATCAATAAATTCGAATGACATGGCGCTACCTCTTGTTCTTCACGGCAATGCCGAGCACTTGCAGGTAGGCGACCATGGCGTCCATCTCGCTCTTGCCTTTGACGGCAGCGGAGGCGCCGGCGATGTCTTCCTCGCTGTACGGCACGCCGAGAAAGCGCAGGGCCTGCATCTTCTTGGCGGTGTCCTGGCCATCCAGGGTGCTTTCCACCAACCATGGATAGGCAGGCATTTTTGACTCCGGCACTACGTTGCGTGGGTTGTACAGGTGCGCGCGGTGCCATTCATCCGAGTAGCGCCCGCCAACCCGAGCCAGGTCCGGCCCGGTGCGCTTGGAGCCCCAGAGGAACGGGTGGTCATAAACGCTTTCACCGGCTACCGAGTAATGGCCATAACGTTCGGTTTCGGCGCGAAACGGGCGGATCATCTGCGAATGGCAGCCAACGCAGCCCTCGCGGATATAGATGTCGCGGCCTTCCAGTTGCAGCGCGGTATAGGGCTTGAGTCCGGCCACTGGCTCATTGGTGACGTCCTGAAAGAACAGCGGGACGATCTGCGTCAGGCCACCGATGCTCACGGCCAGCACCATCATCAGCGCCATCAGGCCGATGTTCTTTTCGAGTATTTCGTGTCTCATCAGTGGGCTCCCTCAAGCGAAAACTGCGCGGCGGCGTCCATCTCTGCAGCCTTGGTATGACGCACGGTCTGCCAGACGTTCCAAGCCATCACCAGCATGCCGACGAAGAAGATCGCGCCGCCGATCACCCGCACTACAAAGCCGGGGTGACTGGCTTCCAGCGCTTCGACGAAGGAGTAGGTGAGGGTGCCGTCTTCGTTTACTGCTCGCCACATCAGGCCCTGGGCGATGCCGTTGACCCACATCGAGGCGATATAGAGCACGGTGCCGATGGTGGCGAGCCAGAAGTGCACGTTGATCAGGGCGATGCTGTGCATGTCCTCGCGGCCGAAGACTTTCGGCAGCATGTGATACAGCGAGCCGATCGACACCATGGCGACCCAGCCGAGTGCGCCGGCATGTACGTGGCCGATGGTCCAGTCGGTGTAGTGGGACAGGGCGTTGACGGTCTTGATCGCCATCATCGGACCTTCGAAGGTCGACATGCCGTAGAACGCTAGGGAGACGACCAGAAAGCGCAGGATCGGGTCGGTGCGCAGCTTATGCCAGGCCCCGGAGAGGGTCATCATGCCGTTGATCATACCGCCCCAGCTCGGCGCCAGGAGGATCAGCGACATCACCATGCCCAGGCTCTGCGCCCAGTCCGGCAGCGCGGTGTAGTGCAGGTGGTGCGGACCAGCCCAGATGTACACGGCAATCAGCGCCCAGAAGTGCACGATGGACAGTCGGTAGGAGTACACCGGACGCCCGGCCTGCTTGGGCACGAAGTAGTACATCATCCCCAGAAAGCCCGCAGTGAGGAAAAAACCTACGGCGTTGTGGCCGTACCACCACTGGATCATCGCATCGGTGGCCCCGGCGTAGGCCGAGTAGGATTTGGTCAGGGTGACCGGCACTTCCAGGTTATTGACTAGGTGCAGCAGCGCCACGGTAAGGATAAAACCACCGAAGAACCAGTTGCCCACATAGATATGGCTAACGTTACGCTTGACCACCGTGCCGAAGAACACCACGGCGTAGCTGACCCAGACAATGGTGATCAGAATGTCGATCGGCCATTCCAGCTCGGCGTATTCCTTGGAGCTGGTCCAGCCCATGGGCAAACTGATGGCCGCCAGGACGATCACCAGTTGCCAGCCCCAGAAGGTAAAGGCGGCAAGTTTGGGCGCGAACAGGGTGGCCTGCGAGGTACGTTGCACCGCGTAGTAGCTGGTGGCGAACAGCGCGCAACCACCGAAGGCGAAGATCACCGCATTGGTGTGCAGCGGGCGCAGACGGCCGAAGCTGGTCCACGGCAGGTTGAAGTTGAGCTCGGGCCAGGCCAGTTGCGCGGCGATAAACACGCCGAGCCCCATCCCGACAATGCCCCACACCACCGTCATGATGGCGAATTGGCGAACCACCTTGTAGTTGTAGGCGGAACTGCTGGTTGTGTTCCCGTTTATGTTCATTTCAGGGGGCTTCCATCCACGGTTATAGGCAGATCATCGAAAATCCATGGCTGCGGGCCTGTACGATCTGCGCCGCAGTCCAACGGATTCTTTAAGCGAGGCAAGCATGAGCAAAGGGCAGATTGCGGGTATTGACGAGGATCAATGCGCGCAGTGGCAGGGTGATAGCAGTTGGCGGTGGGATCGCCCGCTTGGCGAGGTGCGCGCCACCCTGATTCTGGCCCACGGCGCCGGTGCGCCGATGGACAGCGACTTTATGCAGCAGGTGGCGCAAAACCTTGCTGCACGCGGGGTTGCCGTGTTGCGCTTCGAGTTCGCCTATATGGCGGCGCGGCGTCTTGACGGCAAAAAGCGCCCACCCAACCCCCAGGCACAGCTGCTCGAACAGTGGCGCGAGGTCTACACCCAGGTGCGCCAACAGGTCGCAGGGCCGCTGGCCATCGGCGGCAAGTCCATGGGCGGACGCATGGCCAGCCTGCTGGCCGATGAGTTGGGCGTCGATGCGCTGGTGTGCCTGGGTTATCCCTTTTATGCCGTCGGCAAACCGGAAAAGCCGCGCGTCGCGCACCTGGCCGAACTGCGCACGCCGACTTTGATCATTCAGGGTGAGCGAGATGCCTTGGGGGATCGCCAAGCGGTGGCCGGCTACGCACTGTCTGAGGCGATCAAACTGCACTGGCTGAGCGCTGGGGATCACGACCTTAAGCCGCTAAAAAGCTCGGGCTTCACCCATCAGCAGCACATGCAAACGGCGGCCGATGCGATTGCGCAGTTCCTCTGGGCATAGGCGGCAGGGCTGGCGTTTAATGAATGACTGTTATTCCTACTAAAACACTAGGACTTTGCCGGCGCGGGTGAGTGGCGTACACTGCGCCCATGTTTGCGAGGAGTTGCCATGAGCACCATTACCATTACCGACGCTGCCCACGATTATCTGGCTGATCTGCTGAGCAAGCAGAACACCCCGGGCATCGGCATTCGCGTATTTATCACCCAGCCGGGCACCCAGTACGCCGAAACCTGCATTGCCTACTGCAAGCCGGGCGAGCAGAAGGGTGAAGACACCGCACTGGGTCTGGCCAGTTTTACCGCCTGGATTGATGCCGTCAGCGAGCCGTTTCTGGAAGACGCCGTGGTCGACTACGCCACCGACCGCATGGGTGGCCAGCTGACCATCAAGGCGCCGAACGCCAAAGTGCCGATGGTCAATGAAGACAGCCCGATCAACGAGCGCATCAGCTACTACCTGCAGACCGAGATCAACCCCGGTCTGGCCAGCCATGGCGGTGAAGTCAGCCTGATCGATGTGGTCGACGACGGTATCGCCGTATTGAAGTTCGGTGGCGGCTGCCAGGGCTGCGGCCAGGTTGACCTGACGCTCAAGGAAGGCATCGAGAAAACCCTGCTTGAGCGGATTCCCGAGCTTAAAGGTGTGCGTGATGTGACCGACCACACCAACAAGGAAAACGCCTACTACTAAGTAGATGGCTAAATAAAAATGCCCGCGATCTGCGGGCATTTTTTATGGCGGTTACCTAGCGTGGGAGGGGCTTTAGCCGCGACGCAACGGTGCCGTCATGACTTATGCGCGGCTTTTGCGCCGATCCAGCACCTCGGTTGCCCGTGCACGCAGTTGTCCGCAGCCACCATCAATGTCCTGGCCCGCCGAGTTGCGCACTTTGGTCAGTACGCCGCGGCTGTGCAGGTAGCGCACGATCTGCACGATACGGTCGCCATCGGGGCGCTGAAACTCGTCTGCTTCCAGGCTGTTGTAGGGGATCAGGTTCATGATCGCGTACTTGCCCTTGAGCAGACGCAGGATGCCGTCCATTTCCGCCTGACTGTCGTTGATGCCTTTGAGCAGCGTCCACTGGTACTGGATCGGGTAATCGATCTGCCGCGCGTAGGTCTCGCCCAGCTCGACCAGCTCTTCAGGGTCAATACGCGGGGCGCGCGGCAGCAGCGTCTGGCGCAGTTCGGCATCGGTGGTGTGCAGCGACAACGCCAGCGCCGGCTTGATCTGTTGCTGTGGTAAACGCTCGAACACCCGTGGGTCGCCGACCGTGGAAAACACCAGGTTGCGCTGGCCGATGCCGCCCTCGGTGCCGAGCAGGTTGATCGCTTCGAGTACGTTATCCAGGTTATGCGCCGGCTCGCCCATGCCCATAAATACCACTTTCTTCACCGCTCGGAAGCGCCGCGCCAGGGCCACCTGAGCGACGATTTCCGCGGTGCTCAGCTGGCGCAACAGGCCGCTCTTGCCGGTCATGCAGAACACGCAGCCCACCGCGCAACCGACCTGGCTGGACACGCACAGGCCATCGCGCGGCAGCAGCACGCTTTCCACCATCTGCTTGTCGGCCAGCTCTACCAATAAACGAGCCGAGCCATCCGTCGCCGGGTGTTCGGAGCTTAGGCGTGCCAGCCCATCGAGCTCGCTGCTTATTTCCGGCAGGGCATTACGCACCGCCAGCGGCAGAAAGTTTTCGGTCTTCTGATTACGCGTACCGGTATCCAGCGGCATGCCGCGCAGCCAGGCACGGGTAATCCGCCCGATGTGCATGGGCTTGGCACCGAGATCGGTGAGACGTTGGTGAAAGTCGTGAATATGCATGGGGCGCGCATGCTACCACTGTGCGCGGGGGCGGCGAAGCGTGACCGGCTCGGCGGACCTGAGTCCGCGAGCGGTATGGATTACTGGGCTTGCGCGCGAATAACCAGCGCCGAACTCAGGCGAATGACCACCTGGCGATTGAGGTGTTCGGTCTTGAGCTGGACGTCAGGGCGTACTTTTACCGTCTTGCGGGTGCCATCGGCGAACTCAAGAGTGGCGGTTTGCAGGACGGTGTCGATGCCTTTAACCAGCGCGGTGACTTCGACGCTATCGGCAATCAGCATGCCTGGTTTGGTGCCGGCTGGCGCCGTGGCGATCACGCCAGCGCCACCATCTGCACTGGGCTCGCCGGGCTCACGCAAGTACACCATTTGTTCTAGAACGACGGTGGCATTAACCGTGTCACCGACTTTCAATTGCGGAAAGTTGATCATTTCCGGACTGGCAGTGAAGCTGCTCTGATGGCCTTGCGCATCCTCTAGCGTGACGCTGCTGGTGGCGTAGTTGATGGAGCTGACCACGGCGTTGATCTCTTCGACTTGAGTGGCCACGCCACCTGGCACGCCTTCTTGAATGACTCGGGTGGTCTGGCCCTCGCTGGCTAGCGCCTCATCCTTCCCCTGGCTGCTGCAGCCGGTGAGCAGGGAAGCACTGAGCATTAAAAGTCCCAGATGTTTGCTGATTGGCATGCGCGATCTCCTAGGGCTACTGCGGCTTGGTGTGGCGAATTTCGTAGACGGCGTCTTCGCTGCGCATCGGGGTTAGGCGGATGTTATAGCGGGGCCCGGGTTGGCCCAGTACCATTTCATCCAACTGGTACTGCACATTCAGCTTCAGGTAGGTGATTTGCGCCGGTTTAAGAGTGAGTGATTGTTCTATATCACGGGGTTCCCACTTGGCTGCTGGGCTCAGCCCGGTTATGCGTACGCTGTGCTTACCCGGTGCCAGCTCGACATGCCGATGGCCATTGAATTTCAATGTGCCAATGCTCTGTCCGTCGATAAACACTTCCGGGTAGTCATAGCGCAGCGGTTGCATCAGCCCTGGATTGCTGGCTTCCGGTCTATACAGATAAAGCACTGCCTGCTGCGGACTGGACGGCTGCACAGCCTCGAAGTAGCTGGGCGAGCTGCATCCGGTGATAAGCAGAGGGAGAAGCAGCAAAAGCCGACGGGGCATGGGAGCATCCTTGTCCGGACATGATTGATCGAGAGGATATCGCGCTTGGGTACGGCTGACCGGCTAAGGTTAGCTGGCAAACGTTCAGCTTGCCTGGGTGCTGCTGTGCTATGGTCGCGCCCGGAAAAATGTGTGGGGACACAGCATGAAATTTATACACCAGCGCGAACACCTTAACGAAGACGACGTGGTCGTCATCGAGTGCTCGCAGACCTGCAACATTCGCCTGATGAGCGATGCCAACTTTCGCAGCTTCAAAAATGGCGGCCGGCATACCTACCACGGCGGCGCGTTTGACACCTTTCCGGCGAAGATCACCGTGCCTAGCAGTGGGTTCTGGAATATCACCATCGATACGGTCTCGCGCAAAGCCATCAGCGTTACGCGCAAGCCGACGCTCAAGCATTCGATCAAGATCGTGCGTAAATCAACTTCTCGCCTGAGTTGATGCGTTGGGGGGACGCATAAGCGCCCTTGTTCCTAGTCCTTCTATCGCTGTGTACCCATTCGCTCTGCTTTTGCCGCACTTTTGTGCGGCCACGAACGGCTGAACGGGTAGCTGAGGAGGCCGCGAATATCGTGCTCGTCTGGCTGCTCGGAGCTGGTTTTTACACCCAGTGCCGCAGGCTCGCCAGCGCTCCAGCGGAAAGTGCCGAATAACTGGTCCCAGAGCGGTAGCGCGGTGCCGAAGTTTTGCGCCTCGGCAACATTCACGCTGTGATGCCAGCGGTGCAGCTCGGCACTGCCGATCAGATAATTCAACCAGCCCAAGGTGCCGCGGCTATTGGCGTGAGTGGCGAACGATTGGGTTTGCGAGAACAGCGCTGCCAGGGCAATGGCCATGGGCTCGAAGCCCAATAACCAGAGCGGCAGGATATGCACCGATTTGCGCAGCAGCAGATCCAGCGGGTGCGTGGTGAAGTTGTTGCTGACGTTCAGGGCGCTGGGGCGGTGGTGCACGAAGTGCACACGCCACAGCCAGCCACCGCGATGCTTGTAGCGATGCAACCAGTAGTCGCCAAACTCCCCCAGCAGCGCCGCCAAGGGCACCGCCAGCCACAGTGGCAGCCCCGTGGCGGGGCCTTGGGCGTCGGCGTTAAACAGCATCACCAGGCTGCGTATCAATGTGTCGGTCAGGGCATCGGTGGCGGATAACGCGAGCATGAATAGCCCATCACGCTTGCGGTCGGCGGGCTGGGCTTGCCAATCCGCGCGGTGTGGCCAGCGCCATTCCCACAGGCCAAACCAGAGCAGCACCAGTAGCAGTCCGCCACTCAGCAGCACGAAACTGCTCCAGCCCGTGTAGAGCCCTAGCGTTGCCCAGCCAGTGATTAGCAGCAGGGCGCCGAGGTGGGCCCAGTTCAGGCCGCTGTGTAGGGCTTTTCTGTCAGTATTTGAGCGTGTAGGTTGTTTTAGGCTGTGCATGCGGGGTGTCATCCAGAACGAGGTGGTGCTAGCTTCATGCCTGCGCCACCGGCTGCGCATTAACCTCGGTTTATCGATGTCCTCAGATTCTCTCTATGACTGCCTGGCCTGTGCGCCGCAGTTGCTCGGCATGCTCGAGCAATACCCGCAACTCACCGATCTCTGGCAGAACCTTCCGCGCCAGAGCTACGCGGCCAATCAGACGGTGCTACGGCCGGGTCAACTCAGTGACCGTTGCTGGTTCGTGGTCAGCGGCCTGCTGCGTGTGGTGCATTTGTCCGAGCAGGGGCTGGAGCGTACTGCGGCCTTTCATGCCGAGGGCAACTGGGTCGGTTGGGGGACGCCGCCCTATGCCGTCACCAGTGCTGTGGGCATCGTGACCCTGGAGCCGACCGTGCTGCTGGAGTTGCGTTATGAGGTGCTGCGCCATTGGCAGGCTGAGTTGCCGGTGGTGCAGGAAATTCTTAGCGACGGTATTCGTGCTGTGTTGGAGCGCAGTGCCCAGCGTGAAGCCGAGCTGCTGTTGCTGGATGCGGGGGAACGCTACCGCTTGTTTCTGCAGCAGCGTGCCGCCCTGGCGCCGCGTATTGCGCTGCAGCACGTGGCCAGCTATCTGGGCATCACCAATGTGGCGCTGTCACGCATCCGCTCGCGTATGGGTTTGGTGCAGGGGCGCAGCAAGCCGCAGTAGCACTGCCGAGCGCTCGTAAAAATACGAGGCTCGGCAGTCATAGGGCTCTATTCGCGGTTTGGGCTGCTTAGTTGTCGTAGCCCAGGTTTGGCGCCAGCCAGCGTTCGCTGACGTTCAGGTCCTGCTTTTTGCGCGCGGTGTAGCTTTCCACCTGGTCTTTGTCGATCTTGCCGACGGCGAAATACTGCGCCTGTGGGTGGGCGAAGTACCAACCGCTGACCGAGGCCGCCGGGAACATGGCGTAGTGCTCGGTGAGAAATACGCCGCTGCAACCGGCCTGGTTGTGGGTGGCTGCCGGGTCGAGCAGGTTGAACAGCGTGCCTTTCTCGGTGTGATCGGGGCAGGCTGGATAACCAGGGGCAGGGCGGATGCCTTTATAGGCTTCCTTGATCAGCTCGTCGTTGTTCAGCTGCTCGTCCGGCTCGTAGCCCCAATGCGTGGTGCGCACCTCTTTGTGCAGCCACTCGGCGCAGGCTTCGGCCAGACGGTCGGCCAGGGCTTTAACCATGATCGAGTTGTAGTCGTCGCCGGCGTCCTGGTAAGCCTTGGCCACTTCTTCGGCACCGATGCCGGCGGTGGTGATAAAGCCGCCGACATAGTCGGTGATGCCACTGTCTTTCGGCGCGACGAAGTCGGCCAGGGAGTAGTTCGGCTTGCCGTCCGGCTTGATCGTTTGCTGGCGCAGGTGGTGCAGGGTGGCCAGTTTCTCGCCGTTGCCTGAGTAGACGTCCAGATCGTCGTCATTCACTTGGTTGGCTGGCCAGAAGCCGAACACGGCGCGGGCGCTGATCAGTTTCTCGTCGATCAGCTTGTTCAGCATTTCCTTGGCATCGGCATAAAGCGCGGTGGCCGCTTCGCCAACCACTTCGTCGGTAAGGATGCGTGGGAACTTGCCGGCCAGGTCCCAGGAGATAAAGAACGGCGTCCAGTCGATATATTCGGCCAGCACCTTGAGGTCGATATTCTCCAGCACCTTGACGCCGGTAAACGTCGGCACGGTCGGCTGATAGGTTGCCCAGTCGAACTTGGGTTTGTTTTCCACCGACTTGGCGTAGCTCAGGCGTTCGGTGCGGGCGCTGCGGTTGGCGGTGCGTTCGCGCACTTCGATGTAGTCCAGGCGGGTGCGCTCGACAAAATCGGCCTTGAGTTCCTTGGACAGCAACTGAGTGGCCACGCCGACCGCACGCGAGGCGTCGGTAACGTAGACCACCGCATCGTTCTGGTACTTGGGCTCTATCTTCACCGCGGTGTGGGCTTTGGAGGTGGTCGCGCCGCCGATCATCAGCGGCAGGTGGAAGCCCTGGCGCTGCATCTCGCGGGCGACATGCACCATCTCATCCAGCGACGGGGTGATCAGCCCGGATAGGCCGATGATGTCGCACTTCTCGGCAATCGCGGTTTGCAGGATCTTCTCCGCCGGCACCATCACGCCCAGATCGACGATGTCGTAACCGTTACAGCCGAGTACCACACCGACGATATTCTTGCCGATATCGTGCACGTCGCCTTTGACCGTGGCCATAAGGATCTTGCCCTTGGCTTCCGGCTTGTCGCCTTTTTCCAGCTCGATAAAGGGGATCAGGTGACCGACCGCCTGCTTCATTACCCGGGCGGATTTCACCACCTGGGGCAGAAACATCTTGCCGGCGCCGAACAGGTCGCCGACCACGTTCATCCCGGCCATCAGTGGGCCTTCGATGACTTCGATGGGGCGCGCGCACTGCTGGCGGCACTCTTCGGTGTCTTCGATGATGTGGCTGGTGATGCCCTTGACCAGCGCGTGCTTGAGGCGGTCAACCACGTTCCAGGTGCGCCACTCTTCGGTTTCTACTTCCTTGACGCTGCCGTCACCCTTGTAGTTGTCGGCAATCGCCAGCAACGCTTCAGTCGCGCCTTCGTTGCGGTTAAGCACCACGTCTTCCACCGCGTCGCGCAGCTCTTTAGGAATCTCGTCGTAGATTTCCAACTGGCCGGCGTTGACGATGCCCATGGTCAGGCCGTTCTGGATCGCGTAGTACAAGAACACCGAGTGAATGGCTTCACGCACCGGGTTGTTGCCGCGGAAGGAGAACGACACGTTAGACACGCCGCCGCTCGACAGGGCGTGGGGCAGGTGGTCGCGGATATAGGCGCAGGCCTCGATAAAGTCGACCGCGTAGTTGTTGTGTTCCTCGATGCCGGTGGCCACGGCGAATATGTTCGGGTCGAAGATGATGTCTTCCGGCGGGAAGCCCACTTCATTGACCAGAATGTCGTAGCTGCGCTGGCAGATCTCGCGTTTGCGCGCGGCGGTGTCGGCCTGGCCGGCTTCGTCGAAGGCCATTACCACCACAGCGGCGCCGTAGCGTTTGCACAGCTTGGCGTGGTGCTTGAACTGCTCGACGCCTTCTTTCATGGAAATCGAGTTGACGATGCCCTTGCCCTGGATGCACTTGAGGCCGGCTTCGATCACTTCCCACTTGGAGGAGTCGATCATGATCGGCACGCGGGAGATGTCCGGCTCGCCGGCGATCAGATTCAAGAAGGTAACCATGGCCTTCTGTGAATCGAGCATGCCCTCGTCCATGTTGATGTCGATCACCTGGGCACCGGCTTCCACCTGCTGCAGGGCGACTTCCAGGGCTTCGGTGTAGTTGTCCTCACGGATCAACCGGGCGAACTTGGCCGAGCCGGTGATATTGGTGCGCTCGCCAACGTTGATAAACAGCGAGTTGCGGTCGATGGTGAAGGGCTCCAGGCCGGACAGGCGGCAGGCCTTGGGAATATCCGGAATGGCGCGCGGCGGGTATTTGCTCACCGCTTCGGCAATCGCCTGGATATGCGCCGGTGTGGTGCCGCAGCAGCCGCCAACGATGTTCAAAAAGCCCGAGGCAGCGAATTCTTCCACCACTGCGGCCATTTCCGCCGGGGTTTCGTCGTATTCACCGAAGGCATTCGGCAGGCCGGCGTTGGGGTGGGCCGACACATGGGTGCCGGCCTTGGCCGACAGTTCTTCCAGATACGGGCGCAGGTCCTTGGCACCGAGGGCGCAGTTCAGGCCCACGGAAATCGGCTTGGCGTGATTGATCGAGTTCCAGAAGGCTTCGGTGGTCTGCCCGGACAGGGTGCGGCCGGAGGCATCGGTGATGGTGCCGGAAATCATGATCGGCAGCTCAACGCCATCGTCCTCGAACACCTGCTGCACGGCGAAGATTGCCGCCTTGGCATTGAGGGTGTCGAAGATGGTTTCGATCAGGATCATGTCCGCGCCGCCCTCGATCAGGCCGCGGGTGGCTTCCACGTAGTTTTCCACCAGCTCGTCGAAGGTGACGTTGCGGTAGCCGGGGTTGTTCACGTCCGGGGAGATCGAGCAGGTGCGGCTGGTAGGGCCGAGCACGCCGGCAACAAAGCGCGGGCGATCCGGGGTTTCCAGGGTCTTGGCATCGGCCACGCTACGGGCCAGGCGCGCGCCTTCGACGTTCAACTCATACACCAGACTCTCCATGCCGTAATCGGCCTGGGATACCTGGGTGGCGTTGAAGGTGTTGGTTTCGAGGATGTCGGCGCCGGCATCCAGGTAGGCCTTCTCGATCGCGCCGATCACATCCGGGCGGCTGAGGATCAGCAGGTCGTTGTTGCCTTTGACATCCTGCGACCAATCGGCGAAGCGCGCGCCACGGTAGTCCTCTTCCTCCAGCTTGTAGCTCTGGATCATGGTGCCCATGCCGCCGTCGAGAATCAGGATGCGTTCCTTCAGGGCTTGCTGAAGTGCGTGGAGGCGGGCGCTGCGATCGGACAGAGACATGGAGATAACTACCTGGGACGCGTGAAAAAAAGATGCGCGATGATAACAAAGCTGCACGCTTTTGCAGTGGGTTGCGCTTTTACATGAATCTGACTCATGTTTGCGGATTGGCCTTGGTCAGCCGGCGCCAGCTAGAATCGGCGCTTAAGCCATTTTAGAGATGTTTCCATGGTCTGCCGCTTACTGCTTGGCGTGTGTTTGTTGTTCATCGGCTCATTACAGGCGGCTGAACCCATCTCCTACAGCCGTGATATTCAACCGATTTTTACCAAGAACTGCGTGGCCTGCCATGCCTGCTACGACGCTGCCTGCCAGCTCAACCTGGGCAGCGGTGAAGGCGTGCAGCGCGGCGCCAGCAAGGCCACGGTGTACAACGGCACGCGCACCCAGGCGCAGGCCACCACGCGCTTGTTTGTTGATGCCCATGGCGCAGCAGCCTGGCAGCGCAAGGGTTTTACCTCCGTATTGGACTCGCAGGGCAGCCAGGCCGCGCTGATGGCGCGGATGCTGGAGTTGGGCCATCAGCAGCCGTTTGTCGGCAACAGCAAATTGCCGGCTGAGCTGAATATCAGTATCGACCGGGTCAACCAATGTCCGTTGCCGCAGGAATTCGACAAGTTTGCCCGCAATAATCCGCAAGCCGGCATGCCGTTCGCGGTGACCGGCTTGAGTGAGGCCGACTACCAGACGCTGCAGGCTTGGATCGAGCAGGGTGCGCCGATTGACCAGCAGGCGCTGCAGGCCAGCACAGCCGAGGCGCAGCAGATCGCCAGCTGGGAAGCCTTTATGAACGCCCCCGGAGCCCGCGAGGCGCTGGTGTCGCGTTGGCTGTACGAGCATCTGTTTCTTGCTCATCTGCATTTTGCCGGCGGCGAGCCAGGGCATTTCTTCCAGATGGTGCGTTCGCGCACCGCCAGCGGTCAGCCGGTGGATATCATCGCCACGCGCCTACCTAACGAGGACCCAGGCAATGAGTTCTATTACCGCCTGACGCCAGTGCAGGGCGTGATTGTGCACAAGACCCATATCACCTATGGGCTGAGTGCGGCGAAGCTGGACCGGGTTAAACAGTTGTTTTTCGCCAGCGATTGGCCGGTCGATGCGGTGCCGGGCTACAGCCTGTTGCGCCGCGCCAACCCTTTCGAGACCTTTGCCGCGATTCCAGCCCAGGCGCGTTACCAATTTATGCTGGATAACGCCGAATACTTTGTGCGCACCTTTATTCGCGGCCCGGTGTGCCGTGGGCAGATTGCTACGGATGTGATTCGCGATAACTTCTGGGCGGTGTTCCAAGACCCGCAGCACGACCTGTATATCACCGACCCCGAGTATCGCGATCAAGCCAAGGAACTGCTGGCCATGCCTGGTCAGCAGGACAGCATCGGTGACTTGATCGGCCTGTGGCGCACCTACCGTGACAAGCGTAATCAGTACGAAGCGCTGCGCATGCAGCGCTATGCCAATGCCCCCGCGCCGAGTTGGTCGCATATCTGGGCCGGTAACGACAACGCGCTGCTGTCGATCTTCCGCCAGCATGACAGCGCCTCGGTGCGCAAAGGTTTGATCGGCGAGGTGCCGCAAACGCTCTGGTGGCTGGACTTCCCGTTGTTGGAGCGCACCTACTACCAACTGGTGGTGAATTTCGATGTGTTCGGCAATGTGTCGCACCAGGCGCAGACGCGGTTGTACTTCGATTTGATCCGCAACGGCGCCGAGGTCAATTTCCTGCGGCTTATGCCGGCTGAGTCTCGTCAGGGCTACCTGGATGACTGGTACCAGAGCGGTGGCAAACTTAAGGCCTGGCTGGACTATCAAGCTATCGACAGTGACAGCCCGAGCGCCTTGCAGTTGCCAGGCAGTGATCCCAAACGCAGTTTTGTCGAAGCCCTGTTGGCCCGATATGGCAGCCTCAATGCACGACCCGACCCGATCAACCGCTGCGCTGGTGCGCATTGCCACCGCTCGGGGCTGGACGCCGAATTGCAGCGCGCCGAACAATCGCTGAGCCGTCTGACCGGCAAACCGGGTGGCACGCTCAAGGTGATCAAGCAACTGCCGGAGGCAACCTTGCTGCGGTTGGAAATGGCCAACGGTCAGCGTGAGGTTTACAGCCTGCTGCGCAACCGTGCGCACACCAACGTGGCTTTTATGCTCGGTGAGGAACTGCGCTACCAGCCTGGGCTAGATACCCTGACGGTGTATCCGGGCGTGCTCAGCAGCTACCCGAACTTTATCTTCAATATCCAGATAGAGCAGACGGCGGAGTTTGTTACGGCGCTGGAGCAGGCGCGCGATGCAACAGCCTTCGAGAAAGTCGTCGAGCATTGGGGCATTCGCCGTACACACCCAGACTTCTGGCGCTACTTCCACGATATGTCGACATATATCCAGCAAACCGAACCGCTGGAAGCCGGCGTGCTGGATATGAACCGTTACGAGAATCTGTAAGGGCTAAAGGAGGATAGGCAGCAAGCCGCCGGGAGCGGCTGCTGCTTGGCGCTCAGGCTAGCGGTTAAAGCGTTCTACCAGCGCATACTGGCCCTGCGCGGTTGCCGTCAGGGCTTCGCTGAGCAGAGCGGTGTCATGCGCTTCGCCAGCGGTTTGGTCGGCCAGTTGGGCGATGGTGGTGATGCTGCGATTGACCTCATCAGCGACTGCGCTTTGCTCCTCGGCAGCGGCGGCGATCTGGTTGGCCATGTCGGCGATATTGGCCACCGCATCACTGATGCCGGCCAGCGCCTCGTCCGCTTGCTGCACGCGCTCAACCCCTTCGTCCGCTTGTTTGCGGCCGACTTCCATAGTCAGCACCGCTTCTTCGGCGGTGCGCTGCAACTTGGCGATCAGCTGGTGAATCTGCCCGGTGGATTCGGCGGTGCGCTGCGCCAATGAGCGCACTTCATCGGCGACCACGGCAAAGCCCCGGCCCATTTCGCCAGCGCGAGCGGCCTCGATGGCGGCGTTCAGGGCGAGCAGGTTGGTCTGGTCGGCGATGCCTTTGATCACATCGACCACGCCGCCGATTTCATTGCTGTCCTGGGCCAGGCGGGTCACCGTTTCACCGGTATCACCGACCGATTGCGACAGGCGTTGAATGGCCTGGCGGGTTTCGCTGGCAATGCTGCGCCCCGCGCTGGTCAGGCGGTTGGCATCCTGAGTGGCGATGGCCGTGCGCGCCACGTTGCTCGCGACTTCCAAGGTGGTGGCGGCCATTTCATTGATGGCAGTGGCCACCTGGTCAGTTTCGTTGCGCTGGCGCTCAAGCCCGGCGGAGCTGTTGTGTGCGAGGCTGTCGGCCTGTTTGGCTTGCTGGGTGAGCTGCTCGGCGGTGTCCTGCAGACGGGTTAAGCAGGTTTTCAGGCGGGCCTCCTGGCTGAGAATGGACATCTCCAGACGGCCCTGGGCGCCGCGGCTGTCGGTGTACATCTGCGCAATCAGCGGGTCGGAAGTGGTCTGGTCGGCCAGGCGCAGTAGGCGCTTGAGGCCACGCTGTTGCCAGTTCAGGCCAGCCAGACCCAGCGGCACCGACAAGCCAGCGGCAATGGCAAAGCCCCAGCTGGAATCGAGCCACACGCCGATCAGGAAGCCGACCTGGCTGACCAGGATAAACGGCAGCCAGTTCTGCAGTACCGGTAGCCAGCGATCACTGTTGGGGATCGCCGACTGGCCGGCATTGATACGTTGATACAACCCTTCGGCGCGGCGCACTTGCTCAGCTGTCGGCTTGACCCGCACCGATTCATAACCCACCACCTGATTGTTTTCCGTTACCGGCGTGACGTAGGCGTTGACCCAGTAATGATCACCGCTCTTGCAGCGGTTTTTGACGATGCCCATCCACGGCCGGCCCTTCTTCAGGGTGTCCCACATATGCTGAAACACGGCTGCCGGCACGTCTGGGTGGCGCACCAGATTGTGCGGCGCACGAATCAGCTCATCGTGACTAAACCCGCTGATCTCGACAAAGGCGTCATTGCAGTAGGTGATCTGGCCTTTGAGGTCGGTGGTGGAGATCAGCCGTTGTTGCGCCGGGAAGGTGCGCTCGCGCTGAGTAATAGGTTGGTTATTGCGCATGGTGCTGGCATTCCTTTGGTCGATGTCAGGTAATCGGCCGCTTGAGCCTGAAATTTAATAATCATTGCAGCGCAAATGCCTGGCTCAAGGGGCAGCGATCAACTGGCGCAGCACGTAGTGGAGAATGCCGCCGGCCTTAAAATACTCCACTTCATTGAGGGTATCGATGCGGCATACGACTTCGAAGCTCTCACGGCTGCCATCCTCGCGCAGGATGTCCAGAGACAGTGGCATTGAGGGGTGCAGTTCCACGCCATCCAGGCCGCAGACATTGAGTATTTCCCTACCGCTGAGCTTTAGAGTTTTGCGGTTTTGCCCAGGTTTGAACTGCAACGGCAGCACGCCCATGCCGACCAGGTTGGAGCGGTGGATACGCTCGAAACTCTCGGCGAGCACGGCCTTGATGCCCAGCAGGTTGGTGCCCTTGGCGGCCCAGTCGCGACTCGAGCCGGTGCCGTATTCCTTGCCGGCGATCACCAGCAGCGGCGTGCCGTCCTTCTGGTAGCGCATGGCTGCATCGTAAATCGACAGCTGCTCGCCGCTGGGCACGTGCAAGGTGTTGCCGCCTTCCTCACCGCCGAGCATTTCATTACGGATGCGGATATTGGCGAAGGTGCCGCGCATCATCACGTGGTGGTTGCCGCGGCGCGAACCGTAGGAGTTGAAGTCCTCAGGCGCCACGCCTTGGTCGCGCAGGTAACGGCCAGCCGGGCTGTCGGCCTTGATGTTGCCGGCCGGCGAGATGTGGTCGGTGGTCACCGAGTCGCCGAGCAAGGCGAGGATGCGTGCCTGATGAATATCGCCGATATGCGGCGGTGCCTCGTTGATGGCTTCGAAGAATGGCGGATGCTGGATGTAGGTGGAATCGGCCTGCCAGGCATAAGTATCGCTATGCGGCACTTGGATCGCCTGCCAATGCTCATCACCGGCAAACACTTCGGCATATTCCTTATGAAACATCGCGGTATCGACCTTCTGAATCGCCTCGGCGATTTCCGCCTGGCTAGGCCAGATATCGCGCAGGTACACCGGCTCACCGCTGCTGCCGATACCCAACGGGTCTTTGCTCAGGTCCAGGCGCACGCTGCCGGCCAGGGCATAAGCCACCACGAGAGGCGGGGAGGCCAGCCAGTTGGTTTTCACCAGCGGATGCACGCGGCCTTCGAAGTTGCGGTTGCCGGAAAGTACCGAGGCCACCGTTAGGCTGTGCTGCTGGATCGCCTGTTCGATGGGTTTGAGCAGCGGTCCGGAATTGCCGATGCAGGTGGTGCAACCGTAACCGACCAGGTCGAAGCCCAAGCGGTCCAGGTACTGGGTCAGATCGGCTGCTTTGAAGTAGTCGGTCACCACCTTGGAGCCCGGTGCCAGGGAACTCTTGACCCAGGGTTTGCGCTGCAGGCCTTTCTCGCAGGCCTTCTTCGCCAGCAGGCCGGCTGCCATCATCACGCTGGGGTTGGAGGTGTTGGTGCAGGAGGTGATGGCGGCGATCACCACCGCACCGTTGCGCAGGCGGTGGGTTTCGCCTTCGTACTCATATTCGTATGCCTCACACGACTCATCGCTGCCGATGGCTGTGCCGCCACCGCCTTCGCTCAGCAGGCGGCCTTCCTCTTTAATGGGCGGTTTGAGCCCCAGGCCAACGAAGTCATCGAAGGTCTGTTTGACCTGGGGCAGGGTGACTCTGTCCTGCGGGCGTTTCGGTCCCGCTACGCAGGCTTCGACGCTGCTCATATCCAGGTTCAGGCTGTCGCTGAATACCGGCTCCTGGCCCTGCTCGCGCCACAGGCCCTGAGCCTTGCAATAGGCCTCGACCAATTTCACCGTCTGCTCGGGGCGGCCGGACAGGCGCAGGTAGCCCAGGGTGATTTCATCGACCGGGAAGAAGCCGCAGGTGGCGCCGTACTCTGGGGCCATATTGGCGATGGTCGCGCGATCCGCCAGGGGCAGCTCGGCCAGACCGTCGCCGTAAAACTCGACGAACTTGCCGACTACGCCCTTGCTGCGCAGCATCTGCGTGACGGTCAGCACCAGGTCGGTGGCGGTGATACCTTCGCGCAGCTTGCCGCTGAGCTTGAAGCCGATTACCTCGGGAATCAGCATCGACACCGGCTGGCCGAGCATCGCCGCTTCCGCTTCGATACCACCAACGCCCCAGCCGAGCACGCCGAGGCCGTTGATCATGGTGGTGTGCGAGTCGGTGCCAACCAGGGTGTCGGGGAAGGCATAGGTCAGGCCGTCTTCCTCTTTGCTCCATACGGTGCGGCCGAGGTATTCCAGGTTGACCTGGTGGCAGATACCGGTGCCTGGTGGCACCACGCGGAAATTGTCGAAAGCCTGTTGGCCCCAGCGCAGGAAGGCGTAACGCTCGCCGTTGCGCTGTATTTCCAGGGCGACGTTTTCCGCGAATGCGGCAGGGCTGGCGAATTTATCGACCATCACCGAGTGGTCGATCACCAGATCGACCGGTGACAGCGGGTTGATCATCTGCGGGTCGCCGCCGGCCTTGGCCATGGCATCACGCATGGCCGCGAGGTCGACGACCGCCGGCACGCCGGTGAAGTCCTGCATCAATACGCGCGCGGGGCGGTATTGGATTTCGCGCTCCGAACTGCGGGTTTTCAGCCAATCGGCCATGGCTTGCAGGTCGTTGCCAGTGACGGTTTTACCATCCTCCCAGCGCAACAGGTTCTCTAGCAGCACTTTTAACGACATCGGCAAACGGTCGATATTGCCGAGGGATTTGGCGGCTTCGAGGAGGCTGAAGTAGTGGAAGGTCTGGCCGTCTACATCGAGGCTGCGGCGGCTGTTCAGGCTGTCTAAGGAAGGCATTGCGCGTCTCCTGGGGCTTGTCACGGTATAAGCCGGGTTGTTTGCAACAGAGTCTTAAACTAGCTCTGTTTGGTGATTGCTGCCCTTTAACTGGACAGGTTGCAAGCGCTGAGGGTTCCCGACTCGGCTATGATGCGCGCCTTGAGGAGAGTCCCTATGAATACCTTGCTGCTGCACTGTCGCCCCGGTTTTGAAAATGAGGTGTGTGCGGAGATTGCCGAACATGCGGCACGCCTGGATGTTGCCGGTTATGCCAAGGCCAAGCCCAGCACCGCCTGCGCCGAATTTATCTGCACCGAGGACGATGGTGCCGAGCGCCTGATGCGCGGTGTGCGTTTCAATCAGCTGATCTTTCCGCGGCAGTGGGCGCGTGGGGTGTTTATTGACTTGCCGGAGCTGGACCGCATCAGCGTGCTGTTGTCCCATCTGGCCGGCTCGCCGGTATTCGGCAGCCTGTGGTTGGAGGTACTGGATACCAACGATGGCAAGGAGCTGTCGAATTTCTGCAAGAAGTTCGAGGCGCCGCTGCGCAACGCCCTGAGCAAAGCCGGCAAGCTGGTCGAGGACGCGCAGAAACCGCGTCTGCTGCTGACCTTTAAAAGCGGCCGCGAAGTGTTTGTTGGCCTGGCCGAGGCGAACAACTCGGCGCTTTGGCCCATGGGCATTCCACGGCTGAAGTTCCCCCGCGAGGCGCCAAGCCGTTCGACCCTCAAGCTGGAAGAAGCCTGGCACACCTTTATCCCGCGCGAACAGTGGGATGAGCGCCTGTCTGGTGAGATGACCGGCGTCGACCTTGGTGCGGCGCCTGGCGGCTGGACCTATCAGCTGGTCAAGCGCGGCATGCTGGTGACTGCCATCGACAATGGGCCGATGGCCGAAAGCCTGATGGACACGGGCCTGGTGACCCACCTGATGGTCGACGGCTTCACCTGGAAGCCCAAGCATCCGGTTGACTGGATGGTCTGCGATATCGTCGAAAAACCCGCGCGCAGCGCCGCCTTGCTGGAAGCCTGGATCGGCGAGGGTCACTGCCGAGAGGCGGTGGTTAACCTCAAGTTGCCGATGAAGCAGCGCTATGCCGAAGTGCGCCGCCTGTTGCAGCGCCTGGAAGATGGCTTTGCCGAACGCAAGATCAAGGTCTCGATCGCCTGCAAACAGCTCTATCACGACCGCGAGGAAGTGACCTGCCACCTGCGTCGGTTAGGCAAATAGCTTCAATGTTTGGCCAGTGCCTAGGGTGGATGACGTTTTATCCATTCACCAACATCGATGGTGGATGAAAACGGCGTCATCCACCCTACATAGCGCGGCAGCTGATCCTATGCCGTCTACTTTTCCACTAGCTGTTGCAAGAGTGGCAGCAGGCGCGGCAGTTCGAGCGTCCCTTGCAGGGTGCTGCTGGAGAGCTGCCAGGAGCTGTTGAGCAGGTATTGGCCGCTAAAACCGCTGATACGCAAGCCCAAGGTGTCGCCCGGTTGCAGCTGTGCGCTGACGGCCGCCAGTTCGGTGCTGGCCTGGCCGTTTAGCGGGGTGACTTGCTCGCCCAGCACCTCACTAGTGCCGTTGGCGCGTTTGACCACCATGGCGGCAAACAGCGTCGGCAACTGTGCTGCGTTATCCAGATGCACGCGCGGCACGCCAACAAGGGCGTTGCTCTTCTGTACCTGTTGCAGTGGGATAAAGCGCGATGGTTGCAGCAGCCCGCTGCTAAGCGGCCGGATCACGGTCGCAGGCAGGACGATCCGCTGGTTGCTAGGCAGTTGCTGCAAGGCCAGGCCCTGATCCAGATTGAGGCTGACGCAGAACTCGGGAATGCTCGCGGCCACGCCCTTGCGCCCGCGTAGTTTGTCTTCGTACCAACTGATGATGCTCTGGTAGAGGTTGATCGCCCGACCGTCGCAGTGCAACACAGCCTCGTTATTGAACGGCGGCAGGCCACTCCAGCGTTGCATGGGTGGCGGCAGAATATGCCCGCCCTGCATGCCAAGCAGGCGCACATCACGCTCGCCCTGTTGCAGGCAATCACGAATCGCCAGGCCCTGATTGAGCGGGAACAGCGTGTCGCGCATGCCCTGGATCAGCAGGGCATCGGCTTGCGGGCGCTGGCCGCGTGAGCAGTAGCTGGTCAGGCTGTGGGCCTTGAGTTCGGCGCGCACCGCTTCACGCATACGACCGTCAGCGCTTTTCAGATAGGGCGCCTGAACGAACTTACCCAGATCATAGCCGGTGGAAAGCCCCAGGCTGAGCAGCACGCTGGTCCAGCCAACTTTCATATGGCTGTCCGGGGCCAGGGCTTCGCTCAGGTCGTACCAGGTGGCAATCGGCACAATGGCGTCGATACGTGGATCGGTCGCCGAAGCCATTAGCTGCACGGCGCCGCCATAACTTTCACCGAGCATGCCGACCTTGGGGTCATTCGGTGCGTCCATGCTAAGGCGCGGCAGATTGGCTGCGGCCCAGTCGATTATCGCCAGGGCGTCTTGCACCTCGTACTCAGGGTTCATCATTTCGATGTCGCCTTCGCTGCCGCCCCAGCCGCGCTGGTCGTAGCTGATCACCCAGTAACCGGCTTGCCAGGCTTTGACTGCGGCGCGCCCAGACATCATCTGAGTGCCGTAGAAGCCGTTCGGCCGGGTTACGCGCCAGCCGCCCCAGCCGTGGGTATGCACGATTACGGGCGCCTGTTCGCCGACCTTGAGCGCGGGTTGGAATACGGTGGCGGATAGCCGAGTGCCGTCGCGGCCATAAATCACGGCGTCGAAATAGCGGGCAGGCAGGTCCTGCTGCGCTCTGGTGCTGAAATCCGGTAGCTGGTCGCGGGCGGCGCAGGCGCTGAGTAGCAGGGCGACGAGGAGCAGGACAAGGCGCATATATGGCTCTTATTGGACTAGTTGGCGCTGCGCAGCCTGCCTGATCGGGACCTGGCTGCCTGCCCATCCAAGGTTGTGTTGACCTGTTGTCGGGTCAACTTCCACTCACGGCTGTTTTCCATCAGACGCTAGATGACCTTGGGGTCAGCTTTGCGCGAGAATAGCGGCCTGCTACTGGAGCCCGCCGATGTCTTTGCAAACCACCGCCATTCCCGATGCCACCCTCGACGCCACTGGGCTCAATTGCCCCGAGCCAGTGATGATGCTGCACAACAAGGTGCGCGACCTGCAGGCCGGTGGCCTGCTCAAGGTGATTGCCACCGATCCCTCGACCCGTCGTGATATTCCCAAGTTCTGTGTGTTTCTAGGCCATGAACTGGTGGAGCAGGCCGAAGACGGCGCGATCTACCTGTACTTGATCCGCAAGAAGCTCGATTAATGCCAGACGATGTGAGCACTACTGCGCTCGACCATGCTGCGTTTAAAACAGGCTCGGACGCTCATTTACAGCCAGTAAACTCGGCGTCCTCGCCTGTTTTTGCCTTGCCCGGCCTTCGCTCGTTACATGCTCACAGCGCCTCGGACAACTGGTACTTCGCCTACGGCTCGAATATGAATCCTGCGCGTATGCAGGCCCGCGGCCTGACTGTGCTGGAGGTGATGCAAGGACGTCTGCCGGGCTACAGCCTGTGCTTTAACAAGCGGGCGGCGGATCGGGCTCCGGGGCGGGCCTATGCGAATATCCGTTATCAGCGCGATGGGCTGGTTGAAGGGGTGCTTTATCGCCTGCAGTGCGCAAATGAGATCCGCAAGTTGGATCACTTCGAAGGGACGCCGATCTATTACAGCCGCGAGCGTCTAGCGGTTATCGCGCCCCACGGCGTACAGCCAGCGTGGGTTTATATCGCCAACCCAGCCTTTCGCGAAGAAGGTCTGCTGCCCAGCGTCGACTACCTGGCCCATCTGTTGGCGGGGCGCGAGCTGTTATCCGAGGCCTACTGGTCGACGCTATCGGCGTTGCCGTTCCATCCCGACTGACCGGGTGCCAGGCCACAGCTGTTTAGCAACTCCTGCCAACTGCGCACATGACGTGCAGTCGCCTGCTGAAAGTCCGCCCATAACGAAGCCTCTGGGCCGCTCAGGCGTTGCAGGTACTGACGGGTTGCGGGCGGTATCTGCGTCACCTCGCTGAGGGCGCGCAAGCTTCTGCTCCAGGCCTGCCCTTGTTGATCCACCTGCGCCAGATAGGGTTGCAGGCTGCCGGCGTAATACTTGACGAAGATGTTTTGCACTATGCGCCCGCGCTCGGTGGCCCCCCCTGTGGGGCAGAGCGGACGCTGCTGTTGGCGGATTTTTAACATATCGCTGCCTTGATTAAGGCTGTGGGTCAGGCTGGCCAGGCTGCTGATCAGCTGGCCGCCCTGATCGCTGGCATGCAAGGCGAAGAATAGTGGATCAAGCTGTTCGGCACTCGGCGGCAATGTGGCGGGCAGGGCGCCGCCGATAGCGGCCAGCTGCGCCAGGGCATCCAGAGCAGCGTTGTCTTCGCCTGCACTTGGCGGCAGGGCCTGGTCAGCAAAGCGCAGGTAGCGCTCGACTTCGGGGCTGGCATTCAGTGCATTCCAAAATACGCCGGGCAGTTGCGCACGTTTTTCCTGTGCCAGTTGCTCAAGGGTGTTGCGCAGGGGTTGCTGGTCCTGACTGCGCAGGTATGCGCTGCAGTCATCCAGCGCGCGTAGCAGATCCCCCTCGTAAGCCAAGCGGCTGCTGGGCGTCAGCTGTTTGCCCAGGCTGTTGTTGCGCAGGCTGATTTGCTGTTGCAGGGCTGGGCAATGACGCGCATCAACCAGCAGATCCAGCAGGCTGATGCGCACTTCGGCAATGTTAAGCAGACGGTCACGGCGGGCTGGCAGGCGGTAACGGGTTAGCTCGCTGGAGTCGAAAGCCGTTGCCGATTCGACGTCCAGGGCATTGCTCAAACGCTGCAGGTAATCGACCTGCAGCGCCAGGCCATCATCGGCGGGCGCGCAGGCACCTAGGGAGAGTACAGCGAGCAGAAGCAGTGAGCGGAAATTCATTAGGCCATCTTAGCGACTCGAATGCGTTTGCGCGCGCTGCTAGCCAGGCGCACAGCGAGCATGCCACCCGCGCAGGTCAGGCCAACCACCAGGCCTTGCCAGAGCCCGCTGGGGCCACTGGGCTCGCCGAACCAGTCGGTCAGACCGAGCACATAACCCACCGGCAGACCGATGCCCCAATAGGCGAAGAGGGTCAGGATCATTGTTACGCGGGTGTCCTGATAGCCGCGCAGCGCACCGGCTGCGGTGACCTGAATCGCATCGGAGAACTGGAACAGCGCCGAATAAATCAGCAGCGTGGTGGCTACCGCGATCACCGCGCGGTCCGGGGTATAGATCTGCGCAATCTCTTCGCGCAACAACAGCATCAGGCTGGCCGACAGGCAGGCGTAGCCCAGCGCCGCTGCCATGCTCACTCCGGCCGCAAAGCGTGCGTCACGCGGTTCGCCACGGCCCAGCGCCTGGCCGACGCGCACGGTGGCGGCCATACCCAGCGAGTAGGGGATCATAAACACCATGGAGCTGAAGTTAAGCGCGATCTGGTGCCCGGCTACCACGGTGGCACCCAGGCCGCCAATCAGCAGGGCAATCACTGCGAAGATGCTCGACTCGGCAAACACCGCGATGCCAATCGGCAAACCGACCGAGAGCAGGCGCTTGAGCACCGGCCACTGCGGCCATTCGAAGTGGCTGAAGATCTTGCTTGGCTGATAGAAGGGTGCCCATTTCACCCACCAGAGCATGCTCAGAAACATAAAGCCCATGACCAGTCCGGTGGCCCAGCCGCAGCCGACGCCGCCCATGGCCGGCAGGCCGAGCTTGCCGTAGATGAAGATGTAATTGAGCGGAATGTTCAGTGCTAGGCCGCACAGACCTATAACCATGCTCGGCCGGGTATGACCAAGGCCGTCACTGAAGCAGCGCAGTACGTGGTACAGCGCCACGGCCGGGAAACCGCAGGCCACCGCGCGCAGGTAACCCATGGCGGGCTCGATTAGTACCGGGTCGACGTTCATCAGGCTGAGGACGATTTCCGCATTCCACAGAAGCACCGCCGCCGCTATACCAACGGCCAGGGCCAACCACAGCGCCTGACGCACCAGTGGGCCGATCTCGGTATGCGCACCTGCGCCGAAGCGCTGCGCGACCTTGGGCGTGGTGGCCAGCAGAATCCCGGTCATCAGCAGAAAAACCGGCACCCAGATCGAATTGCCCAGCGCCACGGCGGCCAGGTCCTGCGGGCTGACCCTGCCGGCCATGACGGTATCGACGAAGCCCATGGCGGTGTTGGCCAGTTGGGCAATGATGATCGGCGTCGCGAGCTTCAGCAGGCCGTAGAGTTCGGTGCTGGCGCGTTGCAAGCGGGTTTGGGCACGCATGGATGAGTATCCGGCAGGGTGTCGGGAAACCGCGCAGTCTACGCCTTGACAGGGTGGTCAGGAATCCTAAAGGCGACATCTTTAAGCAATTGCTGATTGGAGGCGCAGCGTCCTAGCCAACCGCATATGTCAGGTTAGAATGCCCGCCTGATTTAGGGAGCGTGCCATGCGCATAGTCGCCGATGAAAATATCCCACTGCTTGATGAGTTCTTTGCCGGTTTTGGCGAGATTCGCCGCCTGCCCGGCCGCAGCATCGATGCGGCGGCCGCCGCCGATGCGGACCTGTTGCTGGTGCGCTCGGTAACCCAGGTGAATCGCGCGCTGCTCGACGGCTCGGCGGTTAAATTTGTCGGCACCTGTACCATCGGCACCGATCATCTGGACCTGGATTACTTCCAGCAAGCGGGCATTGCCTGGGCCAGTGCACCGGGTTGCAACGCCCGTGGCGTGGTCGACTATGTGCTGGGTAGCCTGCTGGTATTGGCCGAGCAACAGGGTGTCGATCTGGCGAGCCGCACCTATGGGGTGATCGGTTCGGGCCAGGTTGGCAGTCGTTTGCTCAAGGTGCTGCGCGGCCTGGGCTGGCGTGTGCTGGTCTGCGATCCGCCGCGTCAGGCTGCTGAGGGCGGTGATTATGTAAGCCTGCAGCAGGTGCTGGATCAGTGTGATGTGATCAGCCTGCATACCCCGCTGGAGCGTCTGGGCGAACATGCGACTTACCACCTGTTGGATGCCGCACGCCTGGCGGCCCTCAAACCGGGCAGCTGGTTGCTTAACGCCAGCCGCGGCGCGGTGGTGGATAACCAGGCTTTGCGCGAGTTGTTGTCGCAAGGCAGCGATCTGCAGGTGGTGCTGGATGTCTGGGAAGGCGAACCGCAGGCGGATGTCGAGCTGGCCGCCTTGTGCCGTATTGCCACGCCGCATATTGCTGGTTATAGCCTGGACGGAAAATTACGTGGCACCGCACAGATCTATCAAGCGTTATGTCGGCATTTGAGCGTTGCGCCCAGCGTTGAGCTGGCGCACCTGATGCCGGCGCCCTGGTTACATGAGTTGGTTATCGATGCCAGCGCCGATCCGGCCTGGGCTCTGGCTAGCATCTGCCGCGCCGTGTATGACCCGCGCCGCGATGATGCGGACTTTCGCCGTAGCTTGCAGGGTGATGCCGCGACCCGGCGTGCGGCGTTTGACAGGCTGCGCAAGCACTACCCGATGCGTCGGGAAATCGACGGGGTAGAGGTCTGCGTGAAGGGTAATGCGCCGGCGTTGGTCAGCCTGGTGCAGGCGTTGGGCGCGCAGCTGAAGGGGTAGGGTGGATGGCGCGTTACTCATCCACCATCAGCGGCCTCAATGGTGGATGAAAAACGTCATCCACCCTACAAAAGGCATGCTTACTTGGCTTGAGGTTCTTCTTTTTGAGCTTTTTCCAGCGTGTTGCAGGCCTGCTGGATCATCTCTTCGGTGATCGGGATTTCGCGGCCCTGGGCGTCGATGACGAAACCACCAATCGGCATTGTTGTGGCTTTTTGCGAATTCTGTTGTTGGCTGTGCATGGCTTGTCTCCTCATCGGTTAGCGCGATTTTATGAGTGTTAGATGAAGGCGCTATGACAACTGCGACGGCAGAAAACCGCCGCAAGACACAGGACAAGTTAGCCATTGCAGGCACTGTGCCAGGGCCGGCAGGCATTGAGCAGACAGGTATTGAATTAGAGGGTGTTATGGGGCTTTTCCATATTGGCTTGATCATCAACCCATTGGCCGGCCTGGGCGGCCCGGCTGGGTTCAAGGGTAGTGACGGCATGGCCGAGCAGGCCCTGGCTTTGGGTGTTGAGGCCAAGTCGGCGCTGCGTACGCAGACCGCCCTTGAGGTACTGCTGCCGCTGCGCGAACGCCTGGAGTTCGTCACTTTTCCCGGTGCCATGGGCGCCGATCTGCTGAGCGAGATGGGCTTTGCCCACCGCGTGGTCGGTGAACTGCAGGATGGCCCGAGCAGCGCAGCCGATACCCGCCAGGCTGTGGAGCTGCTGCAGGATGCTGGTGTAGCCCTGATTCTGTTCGCCGGTGGCGATGGTACAGCGCGGGATATCTGCGCGGCAGTGCGCGAAGGCCAGCCGGTGCTGGGGATACCGGCTGGGGTGAAGATTCAGTCCGGGGTCTATGCCATCAGCCCACGTGCTGCAGGAGAACTGACCGCGCGGCTGATCGAAGGCGGCCTGGTGCGACTGAGCAGTGGCGAGGTGCGCGATATTGACGAAAGCGCCCTGCGCGAGGGCCGCGTGACCGCACGCTGGTACGGCGAACTGACGGTGCCGCAGGAAGGCGGCTATGTGCAGCAGGTCAAGCAGGGCGGTGTGGAGTCCGAAGAGCTGGTCCTGGGTGATCTGGCCGACTGGCTGCAGGACAGCTGGGAAGACAATGTGCGCTATGTGTTCGGCCCCGGTTCGACCCTGCATGGCCTGGCGCAGAACCTCGGCTTGCAGACCACCTTGCTCGGCGTCGATGTGATCGAAAACGGTCAGCTTCTGGCAAGCGATGTAACCGAAGCACAGCTGTTCGAGCTGATTGATGGCCATCCCGCGCGGCTGCTGGTCACCGCCATCGGCGGTCAGGGCCATATTATCGGCCGTGGCAACCAGCAGATCAGCCCTCGGGTGCTGCGCGCTATAGGCTTGGACAACCTGCGGGTGGTCGCCACCAAACGCAAACTTGGCACGCTAGAAGGCCGGCCGCTGTTGGTGGACAGCGGTGACGTCACGCTGGACGATGCCTTTCCCGATGTCGTGCGTGTTTGGGCCGGTTATAAGGAAGAGCTGCTCTATCCCGTGGGCAAGTAGCCGCTGAACTATTAAGGAGGCGTTATGCGGGCGATTCTGCTGTTCGCGCTGAGTATTCTGTTGAATGCCCAGACCTGGGCGCTGCAGGCCGATACCTTGGTTACGGCCGCCCGCGAGCAGGTTGGCGTGACTCTGAGTTATGACCCGGCCTATCGCCGCCTGAGTTACCCCAATGGCGATGTGCCGCTGAATACCGGCGTGTGTACCGATGTGGTAATCCGCGCGCTGCGCCAGCAAGGCTTGGATTTGCAGCAGGCGGTGCATCAGGACATGCGCGCGAATTTTCGCCTGTACCCAAAGAACTGGGGGCTAAGCCGGCCCGACAGCAATATCGACCACCGTCGTGTGCCGAACTTGATGACCTGGTTTAAACGCCAGGGCTGGGGGCTACCAGTCAGCCAGGATGTGGCGGGCTACCGCGCTGGCGATATTGTCACCTGGGATTTGGGCGGCGGCCTGACCCATATCGGCATTATCAGTGATCGCCAAGCCGGCAGCGGCGTACCCCTGGTGCTGCACAATATCGGTCGCGGCACCCAGGAAGAGGACATTCTCTTCAGCTTCAAGATTACTGGCCATTACCGTATTCCCGCCGCCTAGCAGTGCGTTGAAAACGTAGGCGAAGCAGGCAAGCCAATACCGATGGCGGCCCCACAAAAACGGCCGAGGAAGCGGACTGGGCTCGCACGCGAGTTTACGGCTGTAAATGAGCATTCCGAGACGGCGCGTCCCGGGCCGTTTTTAACGCAGTATTGCCAACGCAGGTAGTTTTCAAAGGAGTTGGGTATGCAGGAGCAAACACTTCCACCCCTTATCCAGCCCGGCGAGCGCGTGGTGCTGTTTGATGGGGTGTGTAAGTTGTGTAACGGCTGGGCGAAGTTTCTGATTCGCCATGATACTGAGCAGCGCTTTCGCCTGGCTTCGGTGCAGTCGGCCGAGGGCCAGGCGTTGTTGGCGTGGGGCGGTTTGCCGACCGAGCGCTTCGATACCATGGCGCTAATCGAGAATGGCCAGATGCTGCTGCGTTCGGATGCCGTGCTGCGTATCGTTGCGCAATTGCCCAGTCCATGGCGTTTTCTAGCGTGGCTGCGGCTGATTCCGCGTCAGCTGCGTGACTGGTGCTATGACCGTATCGCGTTAAATCGCTACCGGCTATTTGGTCGCTACGACAGTTGCCTGATACCCAGCGCCGACCATGCCCGGCGCTTTCTGCATGACTGATCCCCGTCTACAGCAGATCGCCTGGGTCGCGCGTATCGCCCTGGCCCTGGTGTTTATCTGGCACGGCCTGGTGCCGAAGATTCTCTGGTTGAGCCCGGATGAGCTGGCGATGATCCAGGCCCACGGCTTACCTGCCCCCGAGTGGGTGGCGCGTATTGCCGGGCTGGCGGAAATCATTCTGGGTCTTCTGCTGCTTTGGCGGCGTCAGCTCTGGCCATTGTTGCTGGCTGGTGTGCTGTTGATTGGGTTGCTGCTTGATGTGGCGCTATTCAGCCCCCATCTACTGCTGCAGGCGTTTAATCCGCTGACCACCAATCTCGCCGCCTTGGCGCTGTGTTGGCTGGCCTGGCGGGCGGAAACGCCGCAATCGCCTCCTAATTAACCGGCGTTAGCGCCCCAGCGAGCCTTCATGCTTTCGATCCTGTCTTCTCGTCAGCGCAATGCCCTGTGCATGGCCTGGCGCTTTATTGCGCCGTACCGTGGTCGCGTGTTCGGGGCCTTGCTGGCGCTGATGTTTACTGCCGCGATCACCCTGTCCATGGGCCAGGGCATCAAACTGTTGGTCGATCAGGGCCTGGCGACCCAGTCGCCGGCGGCGCTGCAGCAGTCCATCGGGCTGTTCTTCGTGCTGGTGCTGGCGCTGGCCATCGGCACCTTTACCCGTTTCTACCTGGTGTCGTGGATTGGCGAGCGCTTTGTCGCCGATATCCGCAAGCGCGTGTTCAACCACCTGATCGAACTGCATCCGGGCTTTTATGAGAGCAACCGCAGCTCGGAGATTCAGTCGCGTCTGACCGCTGATACCACGTTGTTGCAGTCGGTGATTGGCTCGTCGCTGTCGATGGCGCTGCGTAACGTGATCATGCTGGTGGGCGGCAGCGTGCTGCTGGTGGTCACTAACGCCAAGCTCAGCGGGATCGTGCTGATGGCGCTGCCGCTGGTGGTCGCTCCGATTCTGATTTTCGGCCGCCGCGTGCGTGCGCTGTCACGGCAGAGCCAGGATCGGGTTGCGGATGTCGGCAGCTATGTTGGCGAGGTGCTGGGGCAGATCAAGACCGTGCAGGCCTATAACCACCAGAATGAGGACAAGCGCCGTTTCGGTCTGTCCGCCGAGGCAGCCTTCGACACTGCGCGCCAGCGCATTGCCCAGCGTGCCTGGCTGATCACTGTGGTGATCGTGTTGGTGCTCGGTGCGGTGGGGGTGATGCTTTGGGTTGGCGGCATGGACGTAATTGCCGGGCGGATTTCCGGCGGTGAGTTGGCTGCCTTTGTGTTTTACAGCCTGATCGTCGGCTCGGCCTTTGGCACCCTGAGTGAGGTGATCGGTGAACTGCAACGCGCCGCCGGCGCTGCGGAGCGCATCGCCGAGCTGTTGCAGGCGCGTAATGAAATCACCTCGCCGGCTACGGATGCTTTGCATCTGACCCAGCCGGTGCAGGGCCGTATCGAGCTGCAAGGGTTGCGCTTCGCCTACCCATCGCGCCCCGGCAGTTTTGCCGTGGACGGCATCGATCTAAAGGTTGCAGCGGGGGAAACCCTGGCGCTGGTCGGGTCGTCCGGTGCGGGTAAATCGACGCTGTTCGATTTGCTGCTGCGCTTTTTCGACCCGCAGCAGGGCAGTATCCTGATTGACGGCGTGCCAATCCAGCAGCTCGACCCTCGTGAGCTGCGCAGCAGCTTTGCTCTGGTGTCGCAGAACCCGGCGCTGTTCTTCGGCTCGGTGGAAGACAATATTCGCTACGGTAAAACCACTGCGACGCTGGCCGAGGTCGAAGCGGCGGCTAAGGCCGCGCATGCTCACGAATTCATCATGAAGCTGCCGGATGGCTACCAGACTCATCTGGGCGACGCTGGTCTCGGCCTGTCCGGCGGTCAGCGCCAGCGTCTGGCGATTGCTCGGGCATTGCTGGTGAACGCGCCGATTTTGCTGCTCGATGAAGCGACCAGCGCGCTGGATGCCGAGAGCGAACATCTGATTCAGCAAGCCTTGCCGCCGCTGATGCAGGGGCGCACCACCCTGGTGATCGCCCACCGCCTGGCCACGGTAAAAAGCGCTGACCGCATCGCCGTTATCGAACACGGCAAGCTGGCGGCTATCGGTACTCATAGCGAGCTGGTCAGCAGCAGCCCGCTGTATGCGCGCCTGGCTGAACTGCAGTTCAGCAACGAGGCCGAAACCGCAGTTTAGAGCGGCTTGGCTTTCGGCTTGATGGTCGCCGCCGCACCGGCCGAGGCGAGGATGATTGCGCTGATCGCTAGCCATTGGCTGAGGGTCAGGCGCTCACTAAGGAACAGCAGACCGGAGAGGGCGGCAATCGCGGGCTCCATGCTCATCAGGACACTGAAAGTGCGCGCGGGCAGGCGGGTCAGGGCGACCATTTCCAGGCTGTAGGGCAGGGCCGAGGACAGCACGGCCACGGCCAGCGCGATGGGCAGCAAGTCCATTGAAAACAGGCCACTACCGGCTTGCCACAGACCAATCGGAAACACCAGCAGGGCCGCGACTATGGTGCCCAGGGCCACGGTCTGCTTGCCGTGCTCGGCCCCGGCTTTTTGCCCGAAAACGATATACAGCGCCCAGCACAGCCCGGCCGCCAGGGCCAGGGCCATGCCGACCGGGTCCAGCGGCACATCGCTTTGTCCGGTCGGTAACAGCAGCCAAAGGCCGAAAACCGCCAGGGCAATCCAGACGAAATCCACCAGGCGGCGCGACGATAACAGCGCCAGGCCCAGCGGGCCGGTAAATTCCAGGGCCACGGCGATGCCCAGCGGAATGGTTTTCAGCGAGAGGTAGAACAGCAGGTTCATGCCGCCCAGTGACAGCCCGTATGCCAGTAACGATCGACTGGACTTCAGCGTCAGCCTAGCCTGCCACGGGCGCATCAAGATGCACAGAATCAGCGCGCCCAGGCTCAGGCGTAGGGCCGTGGTTCCGCTGGCGCCAATTTCCGGAAACAAGCCTTTGGCCAGGGACGCACCGCTCTGGATTGAGGTCATGGCGATCAGCAGCAAAATGATCGGCAGGATCACCAGTGAGAATTGCGTTGAGCGCGGCATGGGCTGTTCCTTGTGGATTTTCTATCCATTAATGAAAAAGCCGGCCACTGGGGCCGGCTTTTAAGCATCACGGCAAAGGCTTAGCGGTATTCACACAGGTAGGCAGTATCGGCTGCCACCTTGAGCTGAAATTTGCTGTCGGCCGGTACGGTGAATTTGCTGCCGCTGGTAAAGGTTTCCCAGTTTTCGCTGCCTGGCAGTTTCACGGTCAGGGCGCCGGCGACCACGTGCATGATTTCCAGCTGGCTGGTGCCGAATTCATACTCGCCTGCAGCCATCACGCCAATGGTGGCCGGGCCTTCAGCCATGCCGAAGGCGATGGATTTGACGGTGCCGTCGAAGTATTCATTGACCTTGAACATCTGCAGTTCCTCGAAAGGGTATTAAAAAGGCTGGCTGCCTTGAGCGGCAGACCATAAAAAGGGTGGCCAGTATGCCCAAGCGGTTTTTCTTCGTCATCTGCTTTGCACCGGCAATACCAGAGGTAGCAGCCGAGCGGTATTACGTGCGTCGGTCAGGGCGCGATGCTGCTGGCCCTGGAACTGCAAACCCGCCAGATTAAGTGCCATCTTCAAGCCAATCGGACTGGGCAGCTGGCGTGCTTCGGCGAAGCGTTTTTTCAGATTGATATGCGGGATCTGGCTCAGGTAGCTCTTCAGGCCATGTGTGCGCCATTCCTGTTCGAACTGGCGGCGGTCGTAGTCGCCCCAGCTGGCCCAGCCTGCTAGCTGCCCTTGATGGGCCAGCAGCCAGCGTTCGAATTGCACCCACACTGTACTCAGCGGCGCGGCGGCATCGACATCGGCCTGGCTGATTTGGGTGAGCTGGCGGCAGAAGTGAGTCAGGTACGGGCGCCGCGTGGGTCGCACAACGCGCTGGAAATACTCGACTTCATGGCCGTCGGCGTTGACCAGGCTGGCGCCAATTTCGATGATTTCCATATCTGTGACTGGCCAACCGCCTTCTTCGGTGGTGGCCTCCAGGTCGATTACCAGCCAATGCTGCATAAGCCCTCCTTAGCGTGCCCGCGAGTATGAAAGCAGGATTGGCATTGGGTAAAGCCTGCTAAGTGAGCCTATCCATACAGTTTTGCCCTATGGCTGTACTGGCGCTGGCCTTATGTGGCGGGCATGCTTGCAGCCGGGTTCGTATCTGCCGTGTAGCGCGGATATGCGGTTAAGCGAAAACGCGCGCTGTGATAGCGCTCGAAAGGTAGAGGTGGATATGGCAAAGCTGGCGTTTATCGGGCTAGGCGTGATGGGTTACCCGATGGCCGGGCATCTGGCGCGCGCCGGGCATCAGGTGTGTGTGTACAACCGCACCGCAGCCAAGGCTGCGCAGTGGGCCGCCGAATACGCCGGCAGCCACGCGCCAACCCCGCGTGAAGCGGCCGCAGGGGCTGAGTTTGTGATGGTCTGCGTGGGCAATGATGATGATTTGCGCGGCGTGGTACTGGGCGAGCAGGGCGCCTTCGCCGGCATGCAGGCCGGGGCGGTGCTGGTCGATCACACCACCGCCTCGGCGCAGGTAGCGCGCGAACTGGCCGAGCAGGCTGCCGCGCGCCAGCTGGGCTTTCTCGATGCACCGGTATCTGGCGGTCAGGCGGGCGCGCAAAACGGCGCGTTGACCATTATGGTCGGCGGTGAAGCGGCAACCTACGCCAAGGCTGAGCCGATCATTCAGGCTTATGCACGTATGGCTCGGTTGATGGGCGAAGCCGGCAGCGGTCAACTGACCAAGATGGTCAACCAGATCTGTATCGCCGGGCTGGTGCAGGGCTTGTCCGAGGCGCTGCATTTCGCTGAGTGCGCTGGGCTCGACGCGCATGGCGCGATGGAGGTGATCAGCAAGGGCGCGGCGCAGTCCTGGCAGCTGGAAAACCGCCACAAAACCATGCTGGCCGGCGAGTTCGAGCACGGTTTCGCCGTGGACTGGATGCGCAAGGATTTGTCGATCCTGCTGACCGAAGCCCGCAGCAATGGCGCGCAGCTGCCGGTTACCGCGCTGGTCGATCAGTTCTATGCCGATGTGCAGGGCATGGGCGGCGGCCGTTGGGATACTTCAAGTCTGTTTGCCCGCCTGCACAAGCCATGACTGGCAGCTGAGAACTGCCGTCTATACTGCGTTAACCCAGCCAGTATTTGGCGTTGTTCTCACCCTTCGTACATGCGGGTACTGTTCATGGATGATCAATTTGCATTCAGTGACGATGATTTACCCAGCATCCCCTCTCAGCCTGTATGGCGTGTGTTGGCCGTTGATGATGACGCCGATTTTCAGCGCGCCACGGCTTTTGCCCTGAGTGACCTGGAGCTGCTGGGGAGGCGCATTGAGCTGATCCAGGCCTTCAACTGCCGCGAAGCTTCGATGTTGCTGGCCAAGCACCACGACATTGCCCTGGTATTGCTTGATGTGGTGATGGAAACCGAGGATGCCGGCCTGCGCCTGATCAAGGCGTTACGCGAGGTGATCGGTAATCGCGAAACCCGCGTGGTGATGCTGACCGGTGAGCCAGGTCTGGCGCCGGCCCATGAAGTGATGCGCGATTACGACATCAATGACTATTGGACCAAGAGCGAGCTCAGCGCCGAGCGCTTGCTCACGGTGCTCACCGCTGCGGTGCGTGGATATTCCCAGCTTAAGGCGGTGGCCAACGCTCGGCGTGGCTTGCAGATGATTGTTGAGTCGAGCAATGCCCTGTTCTGCTCGAAGAACACTCGTGAGCTGTCGGCGAAAATTCTCTCGGAAATCTCCTCGCTACTCAATGTGCAGACCGAGGGGATTGTTTGCGTTCGGGCCGAAGAGAGGGATGCTAATGCGCCGCCGAATGCGCGAATTGTCAGTGCCAGCGGGCGCTTCCTCAAGAGCATTGATAGCAACCTCGATGCCCTCGATTATCCCCTGGTGGTCGCAGCCTTGCGTCGTAGTCTGCAGGAGCAGAAAACCTTGCGCCTGAGCGATTGCACGGTGTTGTTCTTCCCGCGCTTTCAGGCTGGTGCCGACTACGCCTGTTATATCTCCAGTGCACGTGCGCTGAACGACACCGAGCTGGAGTTGCTTAAGGTGTTCAGTGCCAGCATCAGTCGTGGGCTATATAACGTTGCGCTATTCAGCCGTCTTGAAGAAATGGCCTACCAGGACGATCTGCTGAAGATCCCCAACCGTAATGCGCTTATCCGCATGCTGGATATGACGCTGACTTCCGAGGCCAAGGATCAGCGTGTGCTGGTATTGATCGATATTGACAACTTCTCCGGTGCCAACACCGCCTTTGGTACCGGTTATGGTGATTTCATCCTCGGCCTGGTGGCGAAGAAACTCTGCGATGCCTTCTCCCATGATGTGCTGATTGCACGGGTGCGTGATGACCTGTTTGCCATCCTCGGCCCACAGGCGCAGGTCAATGCGGCGGAAGTGGTGGCATTGTTTCGCCGACATAAGCGCCCCTATGAGATGGGCCAGGTGCATAGCCTGAGTAGCGTGACCATGAACCTGGCTGATTTTACCGGTAGCGCCAGCGTGGCCTTGCAGGATGCTTTGCTGACCCTGAAGCAGGCAAAGCGCCTGGGTCATGATCAGCACGGGGTGTATGACCCGCGATTGCAGAGCGCACATGCCGAGTCTTACCGTCTGTTGCTGGCTTTGCGCGATGCGGTAGAAGCGGGGCAGATCAGCGTCGAGTTGCAGCCGCAGATTGACCTGAAAACCCGCCGTGTTATCGGTGTTGAGGCCCTGGCGCGCTGGCGCAAGGCAGACGGAAAAATGGTCCCGCCACTGAGTTTTATCCCTCTGGCCGAGGCCACCGGTTACATCTTGCCGCTGGGTGATCTGCTGATGCGTTTGGCCCTGCAAGCGGCAAAACAGCTGGCCGATGCGGGTTACCCGCATATCCGCGTGGCAGTCAACGTCTCTGCGCCGCAGCTGCTGCAGCATGATTTTATCGAGCGATTCAATTCGCACATACAGGCTGCGGGAGTAGCGCCTGAGCAGATCGAAGTGGAAATTACCGAGTCGGTAGCCATGCGCACCTTCGATACCGTTTGTGAAAAGCTGCGTGCGCTGCGCGCCATGGGTGTTGAGGTGGCCATTGATGATTTTGGCACCGGCTTCTCATCGCTCAGCTACCTGCGTTTGCTGCCGGCCGACCGTTTGAAAATCGACCGCAGCTTTGTTCTGGAAATCGGTGAGGTCAGCGACCAGCAGATGATTGCTGAAGCCGTTATCCAGATTGCTGCTCGGGTCGGCATGCAAGTCATTGCTGAAGGTGTTGAGACTCAGCAACAGGCCGACTGGATTCTTAACCATGGTTGCCGGCAGGCGCAGGGTTATCTGTTTGCCAAGCCGATGGCTTGTGCAGACTTACTGACCTGGCTGGATGGTTGGCCGGGGCGCCAGGGGTGATGCGCGAGCACTGGCGAAAACGCTTGTTCAGCGCGCCGGTTAGACGCAACTTGTTGTTGCTGTTTCTACCCTGGGCGTTCCTGATTCTGTTGCTGACGCTGCTGCTTCACGAGCGGTTGCTGGATGCCAAGCTGGCACCGTTGCTGCGTGACCAGCAGAGCAGCTTGAATGAGGGTGGCGGGGTGCTCAATCGGCACCTGGCAACCCTGCGCGGCAATCTTCAGTTTCTCATCCGCCAACCATTGTTTGCCGATGTCCTGGCCTATCCCAGTGCTGACAATAGAGATGCACTGGGCCAGCTGTTTATCGAGTTTGCGCGCAGCACTGAGTTGTACGACCAGATTCGTTGGTTGGATGAAACGGGTGTAGAGCAGGTGCGGGTCGACTGGCTGGAGGATTCGCCAGTGCTGCGTGACTACGCACAACTGCAGAACAAGGCGAACAATTACTATTTTGTTGAAGCTATGAGCCTGGGAAAAGGGTCATTCTATCTTTCGCGATTCGACCTCAATAAAGAGTATGGAGTGGTCGAGCAGCCTCTCAAGCCAACCTTGCGCAGTGCTGCGCCGGTATTCGATGGTGCGGGCAAGCGACGCGGCATTCTGGTGTTGAATTACCGTGGGCATGCGCTGCTGCAGCGCCTTAGCCAGGTTTCCGTCAGCTATGGTGGCAACCTGACCCTGGTCGATCATGAGGGATACTGGATGTTGGCGGTCGACCCGCAAGATGCCTGGGGTTTTATGCTGGGTAAGGCCGAGGCGACATTGGCCAGCCGTCACCCGGCCAGTTGGCAGCGTATGAAGGCGCAGAACAGTGGCGTGTTTAGTGATCATTCAGGTTATTGGGCGTTCAACCATTTCGACCCCTATCAGCGCGCAGATAAGAGCCTGGCTACGAGTGAGCAATGGTTATTGGTCTCGCATCTACCCAGTGAGCAGGTGCAGGGCTTGCGCGCCGAGGTGCTCTGGCAGGTTCTGCTGTTTACTTGTGTGATGCTGCCGCTGGGTTTTCTCGTGGCGCTGCGTCTGGGGTTGAGTGAGTTTGAGCGCGATCAGGTGCGCCAGGCACTGGAGGACAGCAGTCAGGCGTTGCAGCAGAGCAATGGCGAATTGCGCGAGACGGTAGAGCAACTGCAGCGAACCCGCGGTGCGTTGCTGCAGGCGGAGAAGCTCTCGTCGCTCGGTACGCTGGTTGCCGGCGTGGCACACGAGCTGAATACGCCCATCGGCGCAGCCAGCGTAGCGGCCTCTACGCTGGAGAAAGCAACTCAGGGGGTGCAGCAGAGTCTGAACGACGGGCTACAGCGATCAGTGCTTGAGCGCTTTTTGCAGCGCAACGGCGAAGGTATGACGATCATCCTCAACAATCTGATGCGTATGGCGCAACTGACGCGTGCCTTCAAGCAGTTGGCTAGTGATCGAGCCAGTACCGAACGGCGCCTTTTCGATCTGGTCGAGCTGGTGCACGAGGTCATGCTGCTGTTTACCCCTAAGCTTAGGCAGTCAGCGCATCAGGTGATTCTTGAGATGCCTGAGCGCCTGCAGTTGGATAGCTACCCTGGGCCGCTTGGGCAAATTCTGCAGAATCTGATCGACAATGCCTTGATTCACGCCTTCGAACCAACGGTGCATGGCATCGTTACCGTACGTATTGATCATGATGCACTGCGCCACGAGTGTGTGATCGAGGTGCAGGATAATGGCTGCGGTATGAGCGAAGACGTTTTGGCGAAGATCTTCGACCCCTTCTTTACCACCCGGCGTGGTCGTGGTGGTACCGGGCTGGGGCTGCATCTCACCCATCAACTGGCGGTGGACATTCTGGGGGCGGAGTTACAGGTGTGCAGTGCACTGGAGCAGGGCACACGGTTTCGCATGCGCCTACCGCTCGCCTGAATCTGCACTGCCAGGCTGCCAAGCCGTTTGTGCCCGCGTAGAATCGTCGACTTATGTTCGCGTGCTAATGCCTTTGAGGTTTCCTGTCATGAATTGCCGTGCCGGTTGCGGCGCCTGTTGCATCGCCCCCTCGATTAGTTCTCCCATCCCAGGTATGCCGGACGGTAAGCCTGCGGGTGTGCGCTGTGTGCAGCTGGATGCCAACAACTACTGCCTGCTCTTTGGCCAGCCTGAGCGGCCAGCGGTATGTTCGGCGTTTCATGCCGCCGAGTATGTGTGCGGCAGCAATACGGCGGAGGCCCTGCAGTTGATTGGCTGGTTGGAGCAAAGCACGGCGGTTGCAGTCTGATACTGTGGCGCAGGATTATCGGCTGCCGGAGGCATGATGGTGCGGTTTACAGGGTTGCTCTTGGGGGTTGCCGCGTTGCTGGCGGCGAGCGGGGCGCAGGCGGCGCAATGGCGCCTGGTCAAGGATGAAGCGGGGATTCAGGTCTATTTGCAGCAGATCCCGGGCTCAAGTTTTCAAGCGTTTCGTGGCATCACCCGTATACGGACCGATATGTCGCGGTTATTGGCCTTACAGGATGATGTCAGTGCAGCGTGCGCCTGGATTCATGCCTGTAGCGAGCAGAGGCTGCTCAAGCATGAGGGCGATCAGAGTTGGGTCTACAGCCGCTTTCATACGCCCTGGCCAGTACAGCCGCGGGACTCGATCCTGCGGGTGACAACCACACTCGACCCCGAAGGTCGGGTAACTCGAGCCCTGCACGGGGTTGCCGATTATTTGCCGCTGCAGCAAGGCTTTGTGCGGGTGAGCAAAGTGGAGGGTTTCTGGAGCCTTACGCCGCGCGATGGCGAAATCGAGGTGATCTACCAGGTGCATTCCGAACCGGGCGGCAGTGTGCCGGCCTGGTTGGCCAATAGCTTTGTTGTGGATGCGCCATTCAATACCTTGCAGGGTCTGCGTCAGTTGGCTGAACAGCCATAAAGCTGGCTTATTCAACGCAATAAAAAAGGCTGCCCGAGGGCAGCCTTTTTTGTCCGGCGAGAACTGAGTTACTTCTTCAGATCGCGCTGCGGATAGCCTGTGTACAGCTGGCGCGGACGGCCAATCTTGTACGGGCTGGAGAGCATTTCCTTCCAGTGCGAGATCCAGCCGACGGTCCGCGCCAGAGCGAAGATCACGGTGAACATGCTGGTCGGAATACCGATAGCCTTGAGGATGATGCCCGAGTAGAAGTCTACGTTCGGGTACAGGTTGCGCTCTTTAAAGTACGGGTCGGTCAGGGCGATTTCTTCCAAACGCATGGCCAGGGCCAATTGCGGATCGTTGGTTATGCCCAGCTCTTTCAGTACTTCGTCGCAGGTCTGCTTCATCACGGTGGCGCGCGGGTCGCGGTTTTTGTAAACGCGATGACCGAAGCCCATCAGCTTGAACGGATCGTTCTTGTCCTTGGCCTTAGCGATAAAGGTGTCGATGTTCGAAACATCGCCAATCTCGTCAAGCATGGCCAGAACGGCCTCGTTGGCGCCGCCGTGCGCCGGGCCCCACAGGGCAGCGATACCGGCAGCGATACAGGCAAATGGGTTAGCACCCGAAGAGCCGGCCAGGCGGACGGTGGAGGTAGAGGCGTTCTGCTCATGGTCGGCGTGCAGGATAAAGATCTTATCCATGGCCTTGGCCAGTACCGGGCTGATCGGTTTGATCTCGCACGGGGTGTTGAACATCATGTGCAGGAAGTTTTCCGCGTAGTTCAGGTCGTTACGCGGATACATCATCGGCTGACCCATGGAGTACTTATAGGTCATGGCGGCGATGGTTGGCATCTTGGCGATCAGGCGCATGGCCGAAACTTCGCGGTGATGCGGGTTATTGATGTCCAGCGAGTCGTGGTAGAAGGCCGAGAGGGCACCCACTACGCCACACATGATGGCCATCGGGTGAGCGTCGCGGCGGAAGCCGTTGAAGAAGGTCTTCAGTTGCTCGTGAACCATGGTGTGGTTCTTGATGGTGCTGACGAACTTGGCTTTCTCTTCTGCGTTCGGCAGTTCGCCGTTCAGCAGCAGGTAGCAGGTTTCCAGGTAATCGGATTGCTCTGCCAGCTGTTCGATGGGGTAGCCGCGGTGCAGCAGGATGCCCTGGTCGCCGTCGATATAGGTGATCTTCGACTCGCACGAGGCGGTGGACATAAAGCCAGGATCAAAGGTGAAACGGCCCGTGGCGGTTAAGCCCCGCACGTCAATTACATCGGGACCAACGGTGCCGGTTAAAATGGGCAGCTCGACGGGGGCTGCGCCCTCGATGATCAACTGCGCTTTTTTGTCAGCCATGTTTGGCCTCCTAGTTATGCTTGAAATCATCTGACTGCCCCCCACGCAGGGCCCGCACCACTATAGTGAGATAAATCCGAATGTCAATTTGCGAAAACCCAGGCGGCAGAAGGGTTTGCGGCTGGTTTTCGGGCTTTTAAAGCGGCTCTTTACGCCATTTATTAGAGGTGTGCAATGCGCTTTTAGGTAGGGGCCTTTGCGTTGTCATTAGTAACCTAACTGTCTATACTCTGCGCCCAGCTGCCAAGGGCTTTAGCCTGTCTTTTGGCGGTTGTCACTCCTTGGGTGATGGGTACCTGACCAGTGCACTTCCCGACAACTTTGCCCTGATAGTTAGGGGCTCTCAGTGTGATAAAAAAGCCGTGAATAGCCAAAGACCTGTAAACCTAGACCTTAGGACTATCAAACTCCCAATCACTGCTTACACGTCCATTCTTCACCGTATCTCCGGTGTCATCCTCTTTGTCGGTATCGCCATTCTGCTGTATGGCCTCGACAAGTCGCTGTCGTCCGCAGAGGGCTTTGCCCAGGTGCAGGAATGCTTGACCAGCCCGCTGGCCAAGTTTGTGATTTGGGGTCTGTTGTCCGCTCTGCTGTACCACCTGGTGGCCGGTGTACGCCACTTGATCATGGACATGGGCATCGGTGAGACGCTGGAAGGCGGCAAGCTGGGTTCGAAAATCGTTCTCGTCGTGTCGACGATCGTGATCGTGCTGCTGGGGGTGTGGATATGGTAACCAACGTTACGAACTTCTCGCGTTCGGGTCTTTATGACTGGATGGCGCAGCGTGTATCTGCTGTCGTCCTCGCGGCTTATACGCTGTTTTTGCTTGGCTACGTGGTATGCAACCCAGGTCTGGGTTACGCCGAATGGCAGGCGCTGTTCTCCAATAACGCAATGCGTATCTTCAGTCTGTTGACCCTGGTGGCGCTCAGCGTTCACGCCTGGGTGGGCATGTGGACAATTTCCACCGACTACCTGACGCCGATGGCGCTGGGTAAGTGGGCGACTGCCGTGCGTTTTCTGTTCCAGGCTGCGTGTGGCGTTGCCATGTTCGCGTTCTTCGCCTGGGGCGTGCAGATTTTTTGGGGTAACTGATCCATGACAAGCATTCGCACTCTTTCTTATGACGCCATCATTGTTGGTGGCGGCGGCGCCGGTATGCGCGCTGCACTGCAGTTGGCTCAGGGTGGTCATAAAACCGCAGTCGTGACCAAGGTCTTCCCGACCCGTTCGCACACTGTCTCCGCTCAGGGTGGTATCACCTGCGCCATCGCTTCGGCCGATCCAAACGACGATTGGCGCTGGCACATGTACGACACCGTCAAGGGCTCCGACTATATCGGTGACCAGGACGCTATCGAATACATGTGTTCTGTTGGGCCCGAAGCCGTATTTGAACTGGAACACATGGGTCTGCCGTTCTCCCGTACTGAGCAGGGCCGTATTTATCAGCGTCCGTTCGGCGGCCAGTCCAAAGGCCCAAACAACCCAACTCAGGCTGCCCGTACCTGTGCTGCTGCTGACCGTACCGGTCACGCGCTGCTGCACACCCTCTACCAAGCCAACTTAAAAGCTGGCACCTCGTTCCTTAACGAGTGGTACGCGGTGGATCTGGTGAAGAACCAGGACGGCGCCATTGTGGGTGTTATCGCCATCTGCATCGAAAACGGCGAAACCGTTTACATCCGCTCCAAGGCCGTGGTTCTGGCCACTGGCGGTGCGGGTCGTATATACGCCTCTACTACCAACGCCCTGATCAACACCGGTGATGGAGTGGGCATGGCCCTGCGTGCTGGCGTGCCGGTGCAGGACATCGAAATGTGGCAGTTCCACCCGACCGGTATTGCCGGCGCTGGTGTACTGGTTACTGAAGGTTGTCGTGGTGAAGGTGGTTACCTGATCAACGCTCACGGCGAGCGCTTCATGGAGCGTTATGCGCCGAACGCCAAAGACTTGGCCGGTCGTGACGTGGTTGCGCGTTCGATGGTTAAAGAAGTAATCGCCGGTAATGGCTGTGGCCCTGACAAGGACCACGTACTGCTCAAGCTCGATCACCTCGGCGAAGAAGTACTGCACAGCCGTTTGCCAGGCATCTGTGAGCTGTCGAAGACCTTTGCTCACGTTGACCCGGTGGTTGCTCCGGTTCCTGTGATTCCAACCTGCCATTACATGATGGGCGGCGTGCCGACCAACATTCACGGTCAGGCCATCACCCAGGATGCCAACGGCAACGACAAGATCATCGAAGGCCTGTTCGCTGTAGGCGAAGTGGCCTGCGTATCGGTACACGGCGCCAATCGTCTGGGCGGCAACTCGTTGCTCGATCTGGTGGTGTTTGGCCGCGCGGCGGGTATCCATTTGGAAAAAGCGCTGAAAGAAGGCGTGGAAGTCCGTGGTGCCAGCGAAACCGATATCGAGCTGTCGCTCAAGCGTCTGGCGGGCGTCAACGAACGCACCACCGGCGAAGATGTCGCGCCGCTGCGTAAAGAACTGCAACAGTGCATGCAAAACTACTTCGGTGTGTTCCGCACCGGCGAATACATGCAAAAGGGCATCGCCCAACTGGCCGACCTGCGTGAGCGGATCGCGACTGTCAAAATCGCGGACAAGAGCCAAGCATTCAACACTGCGCGTATCGAAGCATTGGAGCTGCAAAACCTTCTCGAAGTGGCTGAGGCCACCGCGATCGCTGCTGAGGTTCGTAAAGAATCCCGTGGTGCTCACGCTCGTGAAGACTTCGAGGAACGTGACGACGAAAACTGGCTGTGCCATTCCCTGTATATCCCAGGTGAAAAGCGCGTGAGCAAGCGTTCGGTCAACTTCTCGCCGAAGACAGTTCCAGCGTTTGAACCCAAGGTCCGGACTTATTAAGGGTGCCTGATATGTCGCAAGCCAATCTGTTGCAAGTAAGCGTTTATCGTTACAACCCGGAAAAAGATGCTGCGCCGTTTATGCAGGATTTCCAGATCGACACCGGCGGCAAGGACATCATGGTTCTTGATGTCCTGGCGCTGATCAAGGAGCAGGACGAGGGTTTCTCCTATCGTCGCTCCTGCCGTGAAGGCGTGTGCGGTTCTGATGGCATGAACATCAACGGCAAGAATGGCCTGGCCTGCATCACGCCGATCTCGGCGGCTGGCCTCAAAGGCGGCAAGCTGGTGATTCGTCCGCTGCCTGGTCTGCCGGTCATTCGTGACCTGGCTGTTGATATGAGCATCTTCTACAAGCAGTACGAGAAGGTGCAACCATACCTGCAGAACAACACACCAGCACCGGCCATTGAACGCCTGCAAACCCCGGAAGAACGTGAAAAGCTGGACGGTCTGTACGAGTGCATCCTGTGCGCTTGCTGCTCCACCAGCTGCCCGTCGTTCTGGTGGAATCCAGACAAGTTCCTCGGCCCGGCTGCATTGCTGCAGGCTTATCGTTTCCTGGCGGATAGCCGTGATACCCAGACCGAACAACGTCTGGCGTCGCTGGATGATCCGTTCAGTGTGTTCCGTTGCCGCGGCATTATGAACTGCGTCAGCGTTTGCCCTAAGGGTCTTAACCCGACTAAGGCAATCGGCCACGTACGTAACATGTTGCTGCAAAGCGGTACCTGATTCACGGTTGTTTGCTAGATCTGTAACACCTGCGGCACTGCTTTCAACCCAGTGCCGCGGTTTAGCCAGGGCTGCTGCTCACAAAGCGGTGGTTCTTAATTTGAAAAATATGACGACCAGCAGGGGCATCCGGGCTGGTGCCCGGACTATCTGCGGGATCCGTAGTGGCTTACCAGTCGCTGCTTCAGGACTGACAGCCATGCGGTTTCTTCGCCGGTGGTGTCCCCTTACCGAGGGTGACCAAGCATGCAAGAAAGCGTGATGCAGCGCATGTGGGACAGTGCCCACCTATCCGGTGGTAACGCTGCCTATGTGGAAGAGCTCTATGAGCTTTACCTGCACGATCCCAACGCTGTGCCAGAAGAGTGGCGCACTTACTTCCAGAAGTTGCCGACCGACGGCAGCGCCGCCACAGACGTATCGCACTCCACGATTCGCGATCATTTCGTCCTGCTCGCTAAAAATCAGCGCCGCGCCCAACCGGTGTCCGCTGGTAGCGTGAGCAGTGAGCACGAGAAGAAGCAAGTCGAAGTGCTACGCCTGATTCAGGCTTATCGCATGCGCGGCCATCAGGCTGCCCAGCTCGATCCGCTTGGCCTCTGGCAACGTCCTGTGCCGGCTGATCTGGCAATCAATCACTATGGTCTGACCGATGCCGACCTGGACACCACCTTCCGTACCGGTGGGCTGTTCATTGGCAAGGAAGAGGCTACTCTGCGCGAAATTCGCGATGCGTTGCAGCAGACATATTGCCGCACCATCGGTGCCGAGTTCACCCATATCGTTGATTCCGAGCAGCGCAGCTGGTTCCAGCAGCGTCTGGAAAGCGTGCGCGGTCGCCCTGAGTTCTCGGTCGAGGTGCAAAGCCACTTGCTTGAGCGCCTGACCGCAGCCGAAGGTCTGGAAAAGTACCTGGGTACCAAATACCCGGGCACCAAGCGTTTCGGTCTGGAAGGCGGCGAGAGCCTGATTCCGCTGCTCGATGAGTTGATCCAGCGTTCCGGCTCCTATGGCACCAAGGAAATCGTTATCGGCATGGCCCACCGTGGCCGTCTCAACGTGCTCGTCAACACCTTCGGCAAGAACCCGCGCGACCTGTTCGACGAGTTCGAAGGCAAGAAAACTGAAGGCCTGTCTTCCGGTGACGTGAAATACCACCAGGGTTTCTCCTCCAACGTGATGACTGCGGGCGGCGAAGTGCACCTGGCGATGGCGTTTAACCCATCCCACCTGGAAATCGTTTCTCCGGTGGTCGAAGGTTCGGTACGTGCCCGTCAGGATCGCCGCAACGACGCTATCGGCGAGAAGGTGCTGCCGGTTTCCCTGCACGGTGACGCGGCATTCGCCGGTCAGGGTGTGGTCATGGAAACCTTCCAGATGTCGCAGACCCGTGGCTTCAAAACGGGCGGCACCATCCATATCGTGATCAACAACCAGGTCGGCTTTACCATCAGCAACCCGCTGGACTCGCGTTCCACCGAGTACTGCACCGACGTTGCCAAGATGATTCAGGCGCCGATCCTGCACGTTAACGGCGATGACCCGGAAGCGGTGCTGTTTGTCACCCAGCTGGCTGTCGATTACCGCATGCAGTACAAGCGTGATGTGGTCATCGACCTGGTCTGCTACCGCCGTCGCGGTCACAACGAGGCCGACGAGCCGAGCGGCACTCAGCCGATCATGTATCAGCAGATCACCAAACAGCGCACCACCCGTGAACTCTATGCAGACGTTCTGACCACCGCCGTGCGTCAGTCGGTGGATGATGTTCAGGCCAAGATCGACGAGTACCGTACTGCGCTGGATAACGGTCAGCACGTGGTCAAGAGCCTGGTCAAGGAACCAAACAAGGAGCTGTTCGTTGATTGGCGTCCGTACCTGGGCCACGCCTGGACTGCGCGCCATGACACGCGTTTCGAGCTGAAAACCCTGCAGGAACTGTCCAACAAGCTGCTGGAAATTCCAGAAGGCTTTGTGGTGCAGCGCCAGGTCGCAAAGATTCTCGAAGACCGCCAGAAGATGAGCGCAGGTGCACTGCCGATCAACTGGGGCTACGCCGAGACCATGGCTTACGCCACCCTGTTGTTTGAAGGTCATCCGATCCGCATGACCGGCCAGGACATCGGCCGCGGCACCTTCTCGCACCGTCACGCGGTGCTGCACAACCAGAAGGACGCCGGCACCCATCTGCCACTGCAGAACCTCTACCAGGGTCAGCCGCGTTTCGACCTGTATGACTCCTTCCTCTCGGAAGAAGCCGTATTGGCCTTCGAATACGGCTATGCCACCACCCAGCCGCAGTCGCTGGTGATCTGGGAAGCGCAATTCGGCGACTTCGCCAACGGCGCCCAGGTAGTGTTCGACCAATTCATTTCCAGCGGTGAGCACAAATGGGGCCGTCTGTGCGGTCTGACCATGCTGCTGCCGCACGGTTATGAAGGGCAGGGGCCTGAGCACAGCTCGGCGCGTCTGGAGCGGTATCTGCAGCTGTGCGCAGAGCACAATATGCAGGTTGCCGTACCGACCACCCCGGCGCAGATCTACCACTTGTTGCGTCGTCAGGTGATCCGTCCACTGCGCAAGCCATTGGTCGTATTGACGCCGAAGTCGCTGTTGCGCCACAAATTGGCCATCTCGACGCTGGAAGATCTGGCCGAAGGCTCGTTCCAGACCGTGATCCCGGAGATCGATGCAATCGATCCGAAGAAAGTCGAACGCCTGGTCCTGTGCAGCGGCAAGGTTTACTACGACTTGCTGGAGAAGCGCCGCAACGAAGGCCGCGAAGACATCGCCATTGTGCGTATCGAGCAGCTCTATCCGTTCCCGGAAGATGATCTGGCCGAGGCAATTGCCCCGTACAAGAATCTCAAGCACATCGTCTGGTGTCAGGAAGAGCCGATGAACCAAGGCGCCTGGTACTGCAGCCAGCATCACATGCGTCGCGTAGCGACAGCGCACAAGAAAGCGCTGTTCCTCGAGTATGCCGGTCGTGATGCGTCTGCTGCACCTGCCTGTGGTTATGCATCGATGCACGCCGAACAGCAGGAAAAACTCCTGCAAGACGCCTTTACTGTTTAACGCCTTCGCGCAGCAGGCGGCCAACTGGGCCGCCTGCTAGAAGAAACCGAATTTAAGGAACCACACACAATGGCTATCGAGATCAAAGCCCCTACTTTCCCGGAATCGGTTGCCGACGGCACCGTGGCCACTTGGCACAAGAAGCCGGGCGATGCGGTCAAGCGCGACGAGCTGATCGTTGACATCGAAACCGACAAGGTAGTGATCGAAGTGCTGGCCGAGGCCGACGGCGTCCTCGCAGAAATCATCAAGAATGAAGGCGACACCGTCCTGTCCAACGAACTGCTCGGCACTCTGGGTGAGGGTGGCGCTGCTGCACCCGCGCCGGCTGCTGCCGCTCAGGCTGCTGCCCCTGCGGCTGCCGCTCCTGTCGCTGCCGCGGGCGACGATCAGATCCTGTCCCCAGCTGCTCGCAAGATTGCCGAAGAAAACGGCATCGACCCGAACAGCATTGCTGGCACCGGCAAAGGCGGTCGTGTCACCAAGGAAGACGTTGTGGCTGCCGTTGAAGCGAAGAAGAACGCGCCGGCCGCTGCACCGGCCGCCAAACCTGCTGCACCGGCTGCTGCCGCTCCAGTATTCGCCACCGGCGACCGTACCGAGAAGCGTGTGCCGATGACCCGTCTGCGCGCCAAGATCGCCGAGCGTCTGGTCGAAGCACAATCCTCTATGGCCATGCTGACCACCTTCAACGAAGTGGACATGAGCGAAGTCATGGCGCTGCGCTCGAAGTACAAGGACCTGTTCGAGAAGAGCCACAACGGCGTGCGCCTGGGCTTTATGTCGTTCTTCGTCAAGGCCGCTACCGAAGCGCTCAAGCGTTTCCCGGCAGTTAACGCCTCGATCGACGGGACCGACATCGTTTACCACGGCTACGCCGATATCGGTGTTGCCGTGTCCAGCGACCGTGGCCTGGTAGTTCCGGTGCTGCGTAACGCCGAGCTGATGAGCCTGGCTGAAATCGAGAACGGCATCGCCACCTTTGGCAAGAAAGCCAAAGACGGCAAGCTGTCGATCGAAGAAATGACCGGCGGCACCTTCACCATCACTAACGGTGGTACTTTTGGCTCGATGATGTCGACGCCGATCGTCAACCCGCCGCAGGCCGCGATTCTGGGGATGCATAACATCATCCAGCGCCCGATGGCAGTGAATGGACAGGTGGTTATCCGTCCGATGATGTACTTGGCGTTGTCCTACGACCACCGCCTGATTGATGGTAAGGAAGCCGTGACCTTCCTGGTAACCATCAAGAACTTGCTAGAAGACCCAGCACGCCTGCTGCTGGACATCTAAAAGCCAGTTTCTCCCACGGCGGCCCTCTCACCAGGGCCGTCCGGTTTATTCGAGAAGGAATACGTTATGACCCAGAAATTCGACGTGGTAGTCATCGGTGCCGGCCCTGGTGGCTATGTAGCCGCCATCAAAGCAGCTCAGCTCGGTTTGAAGACTGCATGCATCGAGAAGTACCAGGACAAAGAGGGCAAGATCGCCCTCGGCGGTACTTGCCTGAACGTCGGCTGCATTCCGTCCAAGGCGCTGCTCGACAGCTCCTGGAAGTATCACGAAGCGCATGAAGGCTTTGCCATTCACGGTATCGAAGCCAAAAGCGTGACTATCGACGTGCCTGCGATGATCGGTCGTAAGGCCAACATCGTGAAAAACCTCACTGGCGGCGTTGCCACTTTGTTCAAGGCCAACGGCGTGACCCTGCTTGAAGGCCACGGCAAGCTGCTGGCGAATAAGCAGGTTGAGGTCACCGGCTCCGATGGCAAGACGCAGATCGTTGAAGCCGAGAACGTGATTCTGGCCTCCGGCTCCAAGCCGATCGACATTCCGCCAGCTCCGGTTGATCAGGACGTAATTGTCGACTCCACCGGCGCTCTGGAATTCCAGAGCGTACCGAAGAAGCTTGGCGTGATCGGCGCTGGCGTAATCGGCCTGGAATTGGGATCGGTCTGGTCGCGCCTGGGTGCTGAAGTGACTGTGCTGGAAGCTCTGGACAAGTTCCTTCCAGCCGCTGACGAGCAGATCGCCAAAGAAGCGCTGAAAACTCTGACCAAGCAGGGCCTGAAAATCCGGCTGGGCGCTCGCGTTACCGGTTCGGAAGTGAAGAAGAAGCAAGTTACCGTCAACTTCACCGACGCCGAAGGCGAGCAGAAGATTGTATTCGACAAGCTGATCGTCGCGGTCGGCCGTCGTCCGGTGACCACCGATCTGCTGGCCGCCGATAGCGGCGTCGACCTTGACGAGCGTGGTTTCATCTTTGTTGACGACCAGTGCACCACCAGCGTACCGGGTGTTTACGCCATTGGTGACGTGGTGCGTGGCGCAATGCTGGCCCACAAGGCCTCGGAAGAGGGCATCATGGTCGCCGAGCGTATCGCCGGCCACAAAGCCCAGATGAACTACGACCTGATCCCGTCGGTTATCTACACCCACCCGGAAATCGCATGGGTTGGTAAAACCGAGCAGCAACTTAAGACCGAAGGCGTTGCCGTTAACGTCGGCACCTTCCCGTTTGCTGCCAGCGGTCGCGCCATGGCGGCCAACGACACTGGCGGTATGGTCAAGGTTATCGCTGATGCCAACACCGACCGCGTTCTGGGTGTACACGTGATTGGCCCAAGCGCTGCCGAACTGGTGCAGCAAGGTGCAATCGGTATGGAATTCGGTACCAGCGCCGAGGATCTGGGGATGATGGTGTTCTCCCACCCAACGCTGTCCGAAGCCCTGCACGAAGCTGCTCTGGCAGTGAATGGCCATGCCATCCACATCGCCAACCGTAAAAAGCGTTAAGTCGTTGTTTGTTTGAGCGGATGCCTTCACCGGCGTTGTGTACCGGTGAAGGTGCAGCTCAACAGGAAGAACCACGGCCGACTGCCCGCGTTGAACTCAGGTTTTGCGCGGAAGGTCAGCCGGATTGCTCCCGAAGCAGTCACAGGTGGTGCGGCATCACAAGTGCAGCACCGTATGCGCAATACCTAAACGAAGACGGTAGACAAGCATGAATCTCCACGAGTATCAGGGTAAGCAGCTGTTCGCTGAATACGGCCTGCCCGTATCCAAGGGCTTCGCGGTAGACACCCCGGAAGAAGCCGCAGCAGCCTGCGAAAAAATCGGTGGCACCGAGTGGGTCGTCAAGGCTCAAGTCCACGCTGGTGGCCGCGGTAAAGCGGGCGGCGTGAAGCTGGTGAAGAACAAAGAAGACGCCAAAGCCTTCGCCGCCAACTGGCTAGGCAAGCGTCTGGTGACTTACCAGACCGATGCCAATGGTCAGCCAGTGACCAAGATCCTGGTCGAGTCCTGCACCGACATCGCCAAGGAGCTGTACCTGGGCGCGGTCGTTGACCGTTCCAGCCGTCGCATCGTGTTCATGGCTTCCACCGAAGGTGGCGTGGACATCGAGAAAGTTGCGCACGACACCCCTGAGAAGATCCTCAAGGCGACCATCGACCCACTGGTCGGCGCTCAGCCGTTCCAGGGCCGCGAGCTGGCATTCCAGCTGGGCCTGGAAGGTGATCAGATCAAGCAGTTCACCCAGATCTTCGTTGGCCTGGCCAAGCTGTTCCAGGACTATGACCTGGCTCTGCTGGAAGTGAACCCGCTGGTGATCAAGGCTGACGGCAACCTGCATTGCCTAGACGCCAAGATCAACATCGACAGCAACGCCATGTACCGTCAGCCGAAGCTGCGTGCCATGCACGATCCGTCGCAGGACGATCCGCGTGAAGCCCACGCTGCCAAGTTCGAACTGAACTACGTCGCGCTGGAAGGCAACATCGGTTGCATGGTCAACGGTGCTGGCCTGGCTATGGGCACCATGGACATCGTCAACCTGCACGGCGGCAAGCCAGCCAACTTCCTCGACGTAGGTGGCGGCGCAACCAAAGAGCGCGTGACCGAAGCCTTCAAGATCATCCTGTCCGACAGCAACGTCGCTGCCGTACTGGTCAACATCTTCGGCGGTATCGTTCGTTGCGACATGATTGCCGAAGGCATCATCGGCGCAGTGAAAGAAGTCGGCGTGAAAATCCCAGTTGTCGTCCGTCTGGAAGGCAACAACGCTGAACTGGGCGCTAAAGTCCTGGCAGAGAGCGGCCTGAACATCATCGCGGCAACCAGCCTGACCGACGCTGCTCAGCAAGTCGTCAAAGCTGCGGAGGGCAAGTAATGAGCGTCCTGATCAATAAAGACACCAAAGTTATCTGCCAGGGCTTCACCGGCTCGCAGGGCACTTTCCACTCCGAACAAGCCATCGCCTACGGCACCAAGATGGTTGGCGGCGTGACTCCGGGCAAAGGCGGCACCACTCACCTGAATCTGCCGGTGTTCAACACCGTGCGTGAAGCAGTTGAGCAGACTGGCGCCACCGCCAGCGTGATCTACGTTCCTGCTCCGTTCTGCAAGGACTCGATCCTCGAAGCGGCCATGGGCGGCATCAAGCTGATCGTCTGCATCACCGAAGGCATCGCGACCATCGACATGCTCGAAGCCAAGGTCAAGTGCGACGAGCTGGGCGTGGTCCTGATCGGCCCGAACTGCCCAGGCGTTATCACTCCGGGCGAGTGCAAGATCGGCATCATGCCGGGCCACATCCACTTGCCAGGCAAAGTAGGCATCGTGTCGCGTTCCGGCACCCTGACTTACGAAGCTGTTAAGCAGACCACTGACGCCGGTTTCGGTCAGTCAACCTGCGTCGGCATCGGTGGTGACCCGATCCCAGGCTCCAACTTCATCGACATCCTGAAGCTGTTCCAGGAAGACCCGAAGACTGAAGCGATCGTGATGATCGGTGAGATCGGCGGTTCGGCTGAAGAAGAAGCTGCTGCTTACATCAAGGCAAACGTGACCAAGCCAGTGGTGTCCTACATCGCTGGTGTGACCGCTCCTGCGGGCAAGCGTATGGGCCACGCCGGCGCAATCATCTCCGGCGGCAAGGGTACTGCAGACGAGAAGTTCGCAGCCCTGCAAGACGCTGGTGTGAAAACCGTGCGTTCCCTGGCTGACATCGGCAAGGCTCTGGCCGAGCTGACCGGCTGGGAAGTGAAAAAAGCCTAAGGCTTTTTGATCTGAGAAAAGGCCACCTTCGGGTGGCCTTTTTTATTCAGCTGTCCAGTGGCCAACCGACGTAGAGCGAGTTCGTCGATGGTGGCGCTAAGCCGCCATCATCTATAACCACGGAGGCCGCACCTGGCCCTGAATACAAAACGCCCGATGCTGCGCATCGGGCGTTCTGAGGGGCAAGCCTGGCTAGAACCAGACACGCTTTGACTGCTTACTCTTCCATGGCGCCCATGGCGGTGGTGTTGAAGCCGCCGTCGACGTACATGATCTCGCCGCTGACGCCCGAGGCCAGGTCTGAGCAAAGGAAGGCACCAGCGTTGCCGACTTCATCGATGGTCACATTGCGGCGCAGTGGAGTCTGCTTCTCGTTGGCGGCGAGCATTTTGCGGAAGCTCTTGATGCCGGAAGCCGCCAGGGTACGGATCGGGCCCGCGGAAATGGCGTTGACGCGAGTGCCCTCAGGGCCGAGGCTGCCGGCCAGGTAGCGTACACCGGCTTCCAGGCTGGCCTTGGCCATGCCCATGACGTTGTAATTCGGCATGGTGCGTTCGGCACCCAGGTAGGACAGGGTCAGCAGGCTGCCATTGCGGCCTTTCATCATCTCGCGGCCGGCTTTAGCCAGGGCGACAAAGCTGTAGGCGCTGATGTCGTGAGCAATGCGGAAGCCTTCACGGGTGGTGACGTCGGTGAAGTCGCCGTCCAACTGGTCGCCCGGGGCGAAACCAACGGAGTGGACGATGCAATCCAGGCCGTCCCATTTCTTGCTCAGGGCTTCGAATACCGAGGCGATTTCCTCGTCGTTGGCCACATCGCACGGGAAGCACAGGTCAGCGTTTGAGCCCCAATCAGCTGCAAAACCCTCAACGCGGCCTTTGAGCTTCTCGTTCTGGTAGGTGAAGGCCAGTTCGGCGCCTTCACGGTGCATGGCTGCCGCGATGCCGGAGGCGATGGACAGTTTGCTGGCGACGCCAACGATCAGTACGCGCTTGCCGCTTAGAAAACCCATGGGTGTGATTCCTCTTCCTGTTTTCAAGAATTAATCAGCTGGGACCATAAAGGCCGCTTCCAGCAACTGCTGTGTATAGATGTCCTGTGGCGCGGCAAAGACACGTGCCGCTGGGCCTTGCTCCACCACTTTGCCCTGTTTGACCACCATCACCTGGTGGCTTAGGGCCCTGACTACTGCCAGGTCGTGACTGATAAACAGGTAGGTCAGGTTGTATTTGGCCTGCAGCGAGCGTAGCAGCTCGACCACCTGGCGCTGCACGGTGCGGTCGAGGGCCGAGGTCGGCTCATCCAGCAGAATCAGCGCGGGTTTCAGCACCAGAGCGCGGGCGATGGCGATGCGTTGGCGCTGGCCACCGGAGAACTCGTGGGGGTAGCGATGGCGGGTTTCCGGGTCCAGGCCGACTTCCACCAAGGCGTCGATAATCGCCTGTTCCTGCTCGGCAGCGCTGCCCATGCGGTGAATCTGCAAACCCTCACCGACAATCTGGCCAACGCACATGCGTGGGCTGAGGCTGCCGAAGGGGTCCTGAAACACCACCTGCATCTGTCGGCGCAGTGGCCGCACATCGTGCTGTGACAACTGCTCAATCGCCTGGCTCTGGAAGCGGATGCCGCCCTGGCTGCCGAGCAAGCGCAGAATCGCCAGACCCAGGGTGGATTTACCCGAGCCGCTTTCGCCGACGATGCCCAGGGTATGACCCTGCGGCAGGCTGAAGTTGATGCCGTCCACGGCTTTGACATGGTCGACCGTGCGGCGCAGCAAGCCCTTTTTAATCGGGAACCAGACGCGCAGGTCATCGATTTCCAGCATGGTTTTGCCAGGTGGCTGATCGACCGGGCCACCAGTGGGCTCGGCGCCCAGCAGTTCGCGGGTGTAAGGGTGTTGTGGGCCTTTAAACAGCGTTTCGCATTCGGCCTGCTCGACGATATGCCCGTGCTGCATCACGCAGACGCGGTGGGCAATGCGTCGCACCAGGTTTAGGTCGTGGCTGATCAGCAGAATCGCCATGCCCAGACGCGCCTGCAGATCCTTGAGCAACTCAAGGATCTTCAACTGCACGGTGACGTCAAGCGCAGTGGTTGGTTCGTCGGCGATCAGTAGTTCCGGCTCGTTGGCCAGGGCCATCGCAATCACCACGCGCTGGCGTTGGCCGCCCGATAGCTCGTGCGGGTAAGCCTTGAGGCGCTTGTGCGGTTCGGGAATGCCGACCAACTCGAGCAGCTCCAGGGTGCGCGCCGTTGCAGCCTTGCCGCGCAGGCCTTTGTGCAGGGCCAGCACCTCGTTGATCTGCTTTTCGATGCTGTGCAGCGGGTTAAGCGAGGTCATGGGCTCTTGGAAGACCATGGCGATGCGGTTGCCGCGAATACCGCGCAGCTTGTTCTCGTTCAGTTTGAGCAGGTCTTGCCCAGCGTAGTGGATGCTGCCGCTGGGGTGCTGGGCCAGCGGGTAGGGCAGCAGGCGCAGGATGGAGTGTGCGGTGACCGATTTACCCGAGCCGCTTTCGCCGACCAGAGCCAGGGTTTCACCGCGCTTGATGTCGAAGCTGACGCCTTCCAGCACACGCTGTTTCAAGCTGCCGCTAACGAATTCGACAGCCAGGTCGCGGACTTCGATGAGGGTTTTGGAGTCGGTCATGTCATTTCCTCGGATCGAAGGCATCGCGCGCCGCTTCGCCGATAAACACCAGCAGGCTGAGCATCAGGGCGAGTACGGCAAAGGCGCTGATCCCCAGCCAGGGCGCCTGCAGGTTGGATTTGCCCTGGGCCACCAATTCGCCGAGTGACGGTGCGCCTGGCGGCAGGCCAAAACCGAGGAAATCCAGAGCAGTGAGGGTGCCAATCGCGCCGGTGAGGATAAACGGCATAAAGGTCATGGTGGAAATCATCGCGTTGGGCAGAATATGGCGGAACATGATCGCGCCGTTCTGCATGCCCAGGGCACGGGCTGCGCGTACATATTCCAGGTTGCGCCCGCGGAGGAACTCGGCACGCACCACATCCACTAGGCTCATCCAGGAGAACAGCAGCATGATGCCCAGCAGCCACCAGAAATTCGGCTGCACGAAGCTGGCGAGAATGATCAGCAAATAGAGCACCGGCAGACCGGACCAAATTTCCAGAAAACGCTGGCCGACCAGATCGACCCAACCGCCATAGAAGCCTTGTAGAGCCCCGGCAAATACGCCGATTACCGAGCTGGCCAGGGTCAGAATCAGGGCAAACAGCACGGAAATGCGGAAGCCATAGATCACCCGCGCGAGTACATCGCGGCCCTGGTCATCGGTGCCCAGCAGGTTTTCCGCCGAGGGTGGCGCGGGCGCGGGCACTTGCAGGTCGTAATTGATGCTGGAGTAGCTGTAGCGGATCGGCGGCCAGATCATCCAGCCGTTCTTTTCCTTGATCAGATCCTGGATATAGGGGCTTTTATAGTTGGCTTGCAGCGGGAATTCGCCGCCAAAGGTGGTTTCCGGGTAGCGCTTGAATACCGGGAAATACAATTCGCTGTCGTAGCTCACCACCAGCGGCTTGTCGTTGGCGATCAGCTCGGCGCCGAGGGTGACGAAGAACAGCGCAAGGAAGATCCACAGCGACCACCAGCCGCGCTTGTGCGCCTTGAACAGCTGGAAGCGGCGTTGATTGATTGGGGAAAGTGTCATCTCAACCCTCCCGGCTTTCGAAGTCGATACGCGGATCGACCAGGGTATAGGTAATGTCGCCGATCAATTTCACCACCAGGCCCAGCAACGTGAAGATAAACAGGGTGCCGAACACCACCGGATAATCGCGGTTGATCGCGGCCTCAAAACTCATCAGGCCCAAGCCGTCGAGGGAGAAGATCACCTCGATCAGCAGGGAGCCGGTAAAGAAGATGCCGATAAAGGCCGCTGGGAAGCCGGCAATGATGATCAGCATGGCGTTGCGGAACACATGGCCATACAACACGCGGTTGTTGCTCAGGCCCTTGGCCCGGGCTGTGACCACGTATTGTTTGTTGATCTCATCGAGAAAGCTGTTTTTGGTCAGCAGCGTCAGGGTGGCGAAGTTGCCGATTACCAGGGCGGTAACGGGCAGCGCCAGGTGCCAGAAGTAGTCGAGCAGCTTGCCGGTAAAGCTCAGTTCATCGAAGTTGTTCGAGGTCAGCCCGCGCAGCGGGAACCAGTCCCAGTAACTGCCGCCGGCAAACAGTACGATCAGCAAAATGGCGAAGAGGAAGGCGGGGATGGCGTAGCCGACGATGATCAGTGAGCTGGTCCAGACGTCAAAGGCGCTGCCGTGGCGGGTGGCCTTGGCGATGCCCAGCGGAATCGACACCAGGTACATGATTAGCGTGCTCCACAGCCCCAGGGAGATCGACACTGGCATCTTTTCTATGATCAGGTCGATGACCTCGGCATCGCGAAAGAAGCTCGAGCCAAAGTCCAGCTGCGCGTAGCTTTTGAGCATCAGCCAGAAGCGTTCTGGGGCGGATTTATCGAAGCCGTACATGCGCTCAATTTCCGCCACCAGCTCGGGGTCGAGGCCCTGGGCGCCACGGTAGTTTGAACCAGCCACTGAGACTTCGGCACCACCGCCGGCAATCCGGCTGGTCGCGCCGTCAAAGCCTTCCAGCTTGGCGATCATCTGCTCGACCGGGCCACCTGGGGCGGCCTGGATGATGATGAAGTTGATCAGCAGAATGCCGAACAGCGTTGGGATGATCAGCAGCAGCCGACGAAAGATATACGCCAGCATCTTATTGCTCCACGTCGGCAGTGTTCTGCGCGGCAGCTTCGTCGGCCGCCGCTTCAGGTGATTTTGCCCGGGCCCACCAGGTGTGCAGGCCTATATCGTATTGCGGGGTGACTTTGGGGTGCTCGAAGCGGTTCCAGTAGGCCACGCGCCAGGTCTTGATATGCCAGTTGGGCACCACGTAATGGCCCCACAGCAGCACGCGGTCGAGGGCGCGGGTATGGGTGATCAGGCTCTTGCGCGAGTCGGCGTTGATCAGGCCCTCAACCAGCTTGTCCACCGCCGGGTCTTTCAGACCGATAAAGTTGCGGCTGCCAGGATTGTCGGCGCTGCTGGAGTGCCAGTATTCGCGCTGCTCGTTACCGGGCGAGTTGGACTGACCAAAGCCACCGACGATCAGATCAAAGTCGCGCGAACGCAGGCGGTTGATGTACTGGGAAACGTCAACGCGGCGGATTACTAGCTCAATACCCAGATCCGCCAGGTTGCGCTTGAATGGCAGCAGGATGCGTTCGAATTCGGTTTGCGCCAGCAGGAACTCGAAGCTCACCGGCTTGCCCGTGCTGTCGAGCATCTTATCGCCGTCCACGCGCCAGCCGGCCTCCTGAAACAACTGGTATGCGCGGCGTTGCTGCTCACGAATAATGCCGCTGCCATCAGTCACCGAAGGCTGATATTCGTCGGTAAATACCTGGGGTGGAACCTGCGCGCGCAATGGCTCCAGCAGCTTCAACTCATCTGCCGACGGTAGGCCGACGGAGGCCAGCTCGGAGTTGTCGAAGTAACTGCGGGTGCGAGTATAGGCACCGTTGAACAACTGGCGATTGGCCCATTCGAAATCAAACAGCAGGCCCATGGCTTCACGCACGCGGCGGTCAGTGAACAACGGGCGGCGGGTGTTGAAGATAAAGCCCTGCATGCCCGTGGGGTTGTGATTGGCAATCTCTTCCTTGATCAGCTGACCGTTGGCAACCGCGGGGGTGTTGTAGGCGGTGGCCCAGTTCTTTGCGCTGGTTTCCAGCCAATAATCGAATTGCCCGGCTTTGAGTGCTTCGAGTGCGACGGTGTTATCGCGGTAGTAGTCGATTTCCAGGGTGTCGAAATTGTAGAAGCCGCGATTGACCGGCAGGTCCTTGCCCCACCAGTCTTTGACCCGCTCATAGCGGATCGAGCGGCCGGCCTGCACGTCCGCAACCCTGTAGGGGCCACTGCCCAGCGGCACGTCGAGGTTGCCTTTGCTGAAGTCACGCTCTGCCCACCAGTGTTTTGGCAGCACCGGCAGCTGTCCGACGATCAATGGCAGCTCGCGGTTGCCGGCCTGCTTGAAGATAAAACGTACCCGGTGAGGGCTTTCAACCTCGACCTTGTCGACATCGGCGTAGTAGCCGCGGTACATCGGCGCGCCTTTGCTCATCAAGGTATCGAAGCTGAATTTGACGTCTTCGGCGGTCACCGGTTGGCCATCGTGAAAGCGTGCCTCGGGACGCAGGTAGAAGCGTACCCAGGCATTGTCTGGCGCTTTCTCGATTTTCTCGGCAAGCAGGCCGTACTCGGTAAAGGGTTCGTCCAGGCTATGGCGGGTGAGGGTGTCGTAGATCACGCCGATGTCGTCGGCCGGCACGCCCTTGTTGATAAACGGGTTGAGGCTGTCGAAGCCGCCAAAACCGGCCTGGCGTAGGGTGCCGCCTTTGGGTGCATCCGGGTTGACGTACTCGAAGTGCTTGAAGTCAGCCGGGTACTTGGGCGGTTCGTCATACAAGGTTTGTGCGTGCTTGGGGACGGCCAGTGCCAGGCTGGCGACACCAAGCAGGGCAATGCTGCTGACGTGGATAAACAGGGCGCGCAATGCATGGGTCATTCAGCGTTCTCCATGGATTTCAGCCACCAGGTACGCAGGCCCAGGGTGTAGGGCGGCGTGGTGACGAAGGCAAATCGGTTGCGGTAAGCCAGGCGGTGGTAGTCGATATACCAGTTCGGGATGCTGTAGTGCTGCCACAACAGGACCCGGTCGAGGGCGCGGGTGGCGGCAATCTGCTCGTCACGGCTCTGCGCTGACAGCAGTTTTTCAATCATTGCATCGACCACCGGATGGGTGACTCCGGCGTAGTTTCTACCGCCTTTGATCTTGGCTTGGGACGAGTGGAAATACTGCGATTGTTCAAGCCCTGGGCTGAGGGTTTGCGGCAGGGTCAGCAGAATCATGTCGAAATCGTATTGATCGAGGCGCTGCTTGTACTGGGCGCGGTCGACGGTGCGCAGGTTGGCTTGTATGCCAATGCTGGCAAGGTTGTCGGTAAATGGCTGGAGAATACGTTCAAGGTTGGGATTGACTAGCAATATTTCGAAGCGCAGCGGCTGCCCGTCACTGTTGAGCAGGTATTGGCCGGATGGCTTCCAGCCGGCTTCGGCCAATAGACCGAGGGCGCGGCGCAAGGTTTCCCGCGGGATACCCCGGCCATCGGTCTGCGGCATGCTGAAAGGCTCGCTGAACAGGCGCGCCTGCAACTGCTTGCGGTAGGGCGAGAGCAGCAGCCATTCCGCGCCTTCCGGCTTGCCACGCGCCGAGAACTCGCTATTGGGGTAGTAGCTTTTGGCGCGGGTGTAGGAACTGTTGAACAGGGCGCGGTTGGCCCACTCAAAGTCGAACATCAGGCCCAGCGCTTCACGCACCTGGCGGTCGGCAAATACCGCGCGGCGAGTGTTCATAAACAGCGCCTGGGTCTGGGTAGGAATCTGGTGCGGGATTTCCGCTTTGACGACTTCTCCACGGCTCAATGCCGGGAAACGGTAGCCGTTGGCCCAGTTCTTTGCTTGTTGCTCGATATAAATGTCGAACTCACCGGCCTTGAACGCCTCGAAAGCCACATGGCTGTCGCGGTAGAACTCCACGTCGACCCGGTCGAAATTGTACTTGCCGCGGTTGACCGGCAGTTTCGCGCCCCACCAGTCCTTGACCCGCTCGAACCTCAGGCTGCGTCCTGGGCTGACCTGAGTAATGCGGTAGGGCCCGCTGCCCAGCGGCGGTTCATAGGTGGTGGCCTTGAAGTCGCGGTCTTTCCAGTAGTGCTGCGGCAGCACCGGTAATTCACCGAGGCGCAGGATCAGCAAGGAATTACCGGCGCGTTTGAGAACAAAGCGGACGCTGTGACGATTGAGAATATCGACCCGTTTTACTTCCTGAAGATTGGTGCGGTATTGCGGGTGGCCTTCTTTGAGCAGCAGGCGGTAGGAGAAGGCGACGTCATAGGCGGTGATCGGCTTGCCGTCGTGGAAGCGTGCTTCGGGACGCAGGTTGAACACCACCCAGCTGCGGTCATCGCTGTATTCCAGCGATTCGGCGATCAAACCATAGCTGGAGGCCGGCTCGTCACCGGAAGGGTCATAGGCGCCGGTGCCGACCATCAACGGCGCGTTGAGCTCGTTGACTCCGTACTGCAGGAAATTGGCGGTGCTGATCGGGCTGCTGCCCTTTAGGGTGTAGGGGTTGAGCGTGTCGAACGTGCCGTTGGCCATCATCCGTAGCGTGCCGCCTTTGGGGGCTTCCGGGTTGACCCAGGCGAAGTGGGTGAAGCTCGCGGGATACTTCAATTCGCCAAACTGGGCATAACCGTGGCTTTTATACAGAGTGGCCCAGGCAGATGAACTGATGGCCATGCAGAAAAGTAACGGGAGGAGGGGACGTATCAAGTGAAATATCCGATCCGTGGCGTCTTGTGGGCTGCTGGTCAGGCACATTAACAGCTTGTATCGGCTGGAAAAAGGGTAGGCTCCGCAGCAGCCGATAGCGGCACTTTGACTACACTGAAATCACTAGAATATGAGGACGCCACTTTGGTAACAGCTTGCCATGGTTTGCAGTCATGGATTGATCGCTTCAACCAAGCCGAATTACCCGCCCTGGCCGCTGTGGTGCAGGACCTGCATCGTTTGACCCTGGGCGACAAATCGTCTGTGCAGCAACTGGCAGATGTGCTGCTACGCGATGCGGCCTTGACCACCAAGGTGCTGCGTATCGGCAATAGTGTGTATTACAACCCCTCTCAGGAACCCATCCGCACGATTTCCCGGGCCATCGTGTTGATCGGCTTCGATAACGTGCGGCAGATTGGCCTGTCGGTCAGCCTTATCGATGGCCTGCTGGCGCGCAGCTCACGCGATCAGCTTGCCGAACTGCTGGCGCGCTCGTTTCATGCCGCCGTGCAAGCGCGCAATATCGCCGGCTACGTGCTGACTAAGAATGATGAGGAAGTGTTTATCGCCGCCTTGCTGCATAACGTCGGTGAGCTGGCGTTCTGGGGCTGCGGCGGTGATGCGGCGGATGATCTGGCCAGTGCGCTGGCTCAGCCAGGTGTTGATGAAGATGAAGTGGTGATGCAACAGCTGGGCACCAGTTTTCGCCAACTAAGCCTGGCGCTGGTAAAAAGTTGGAACCTGGGCGACACAGTCAGCCTCGCACATCAATCGACCAGTCAGAATGATCCGGCCGTCAAAGCGGTAACCCTGGGAGCGAAGATCAGTCAGGCGGCGCTGGACGGCTGGGATACTCCAGCTATGGAAGCGCTGGTCGGGCAACTGGCGAGTTTTATCGGAGTGACACCGCAGGAGGCCATGCAGCAAGTTCTGGCTAGTGCCGAGGAGACCGTGAAAATGGCCGCGACCTTCGGTGCGAGTCAGCTGTGCAAGCTGATTCCTAATACCGATCCGGAACAGATTCGCTTGCAGCAGGAGCAGCGCAAGGCGCGCTTGCTGCAACCCAATCTGCTGATTTTGCAGCAGGCGTTGCAGGATCTCGGGTTGATGGTCTCGCGCCGCGCCGATCTTGGTCTGGTGCTCGACACCTTGTTCAAAGGGCTGCATCAAGGCGCCGGGCTGGAGCGCATCATGCTGGTGGTGCTGGCGGATGGGCAGAGCTGCTTTCGCGCCAAGCGGGTGATTGGTGAGGGAACCGCGAGTTGGAGCCAAGATTTCGTTTTGCCTGTGGCGCAGCACGAGCAGCCGCATATTTTCAGTTACGCGCTGCGCAATAAAGAAGCCTTATGGATGGGCGTGCCGGCCAGTTACAACCTCAATGAGCTAGTCACTCAGCCGATTCGCCAGCGCCTGGGGCAGGGCATGTTCTTTATTGCACCGCTGTTGGCCGGCACCCGGGAAATTGGCTTGCTGTATGCCGACAGTCGAGTATCGGGGCGGGCATTGAAGCACGAGCAGTTTGTCGCCTTTCAGCGCTTTACCCAGCTGACAGGGCGCTGCCTGGAGGCGATGAGTAAAAAGGCCTGATCAGTTAAGGCTATACAGGGTCAGGGTCTGCCCTGGCTTGAGCGCTTTGCCGGCTTTCGGGTTCCAGTTCTGCAGGCTTTTCATCGGCACCTTGAAGCGTTTGGCAATCAGGTACAGCGAATCGCCCTGGCGCACCTTGTAATAGGTCGCGCTCTGCCGGGCGGCACTACCATTCCCGCCACTGCTAGGTCTGCCGGCTTGCAAGGTGAGCACCTGACCGACCCGCAGGCTGTTGCCGGAGAGCTTGTTCCAGCGCTGTACATCCTTGACGGCAACCTTGTGGTTCTTGGCGATCTGCCAGAGGTTGTCGCCGCTTTTTACCCGGTAGGTAAGGCTCGCAGCACTAGGTGCCACGCTGCGCTGGAAGACCGGTTCGTGCGCCACTACACCGGGTTGCGCGGGAATACTGAGCAGCTGGCCAATGCTCAGGTTGTTGCTCGACAGCTTGTTGATGTCTTTCAGGGTGTTCACGGTCAGCTGATGACGGTTGGCGATGCTATGCAGGCTATCGCCTGAGCGCACTCGATATTGCTGCCAGTCCACCAGCTCCTGCGGCTTCATCAATGACAGGTTGGCGGTCAGCAGCTCCGCCTTGTCGGTGGGCACCAGCAAATGCTGCGGTCCGTCCAGGGTTATGCCTTTCTTGAATGCGGGGTTGAGCAGGTACAGCTCATCTTCATCCAGGTCGGCCATGGCCGCGACGCGGGCGAGGTCCATGCGTTGCTTAAATTCAACCTTCTCGAAGTACGGCTCGTTGGCAATCGGGTTAAGGCTGACGCCATAGGCTTGCGGCGTCATCACTACTTGCGAGAGGGCCAGCAGCTTGGGCACGTAATTCTGGGTTTCCACCGGCAGCGTGAGGTTCCAGTAGTCGGTCGGCAGGCCGAGTTTCTGGTTGCGCTCAATCGCCCTGCTGACGCGGCCTTCACCGGCGTTATACGCCGCCAGGGCCAGTAGCCAGTCGCCGTTGAACATTTCCTTGAGGCGGGTCAGGTAGCTGATTGCCGCATCGGTTGAGGCCATCACATCGCGGCGGCCGTCATACCAGTTGGTTTGGCGCAAGTTGAAGCTGCGGCCCGTCGAGGGGATGAACTGCCACAGCCCAACGGCATGAGCATGAGAGTAAGCCAGCGGGTTGTAGGAGCTTTCGATCATCGGCAGCAGCGCCAGCTCCATGGGCATATTGCGCTGTTCCAGGCGCTCAACGATGAAATGGATATAGGGGCTGCTGCGCTCGCCGGCTTTCTCGATAAACGAGGGGTTGCTGACGAACCACAGGCGTTGCTGCTCGATACGCGGGTTGAGGGTGATGGTGTCCTGCAACTGATAGCCGTTGCGCACCCGCTCCCAGATATCTTTCGGCTCTTCGGGGGGCGCCACCGCGCTGCTGTCGAGCCATTCTGGCTCTTGCTCAAGACCGACCGCGCGGTCGGTATCGCGGCCGCTGTCAGGGCGGTATTGGTTGCTGGTCTGGCAACCGGCCAGGGTTACGCACATGATCACCACAAGCGTCTGAGCGCTTTGTGCCAATGCCTTTAAATTCAAGGGTTTGCGTGGTGATAAGGGCATTGGCGGCGATGTGCTTCCCGGCGAAAAGGTCGGGCGATTCTAGGAACCAGTCTGCCCCTGGTCAAGTTTTAACCAGCCTTTTGTGTGGTTGTCGAGGTTTAGAAATGGTCCTTCCAAGCGCGTAGTGCGGCAAAAACCTGCGCTGGTGAGCGGTTTGCAGCCCCCTCGCGTTCGCTGATCCGGGCGCCGACCGACGGTTGTGCGCTGCGCAAAAAAGGATTGGTGGCACGCTCCAGGCCAATCGATGATGGCAGGCTGATCTGCCCAGCTTCACGCCATTGGCTGACCTGCGCCAGGCGTTGTTGGATTTCAGGATTGCCCGGCTCCGCGGCTACCGCAAAGCGCAGATTGCTCAGGGTGTACTCATGGGCGCAGAACACCTGAGTCTGTTCGGGAAGGGCGGCCAGACGGTTTAGCGAGTTGTACATCTGCTCGGGGCTGCCCTCAAACAGGCGGCCACAGCCGCCAGCAAACAGTGTATCGCCACAGAACAGCCAGTGCTGTTCGGGCTGGATATAGGCGATATGCCCCAAGGTATGCCCGGGCACTTCGTAGATATCGAAACGCTGGCCCAGCACTTCTGTTTGGTCGCCGTCGCGCAGCGCCACATCTCGGGCAGGGATCTTTTCGTTGGCTGGGCCCAGTACCCGCGCACCGGTAATCGCCTTCAGTCGTTCAACCCCACCGACGTGATCGAAATGGTGATGGGTGATCAAAATGTCGCTCAACTGCCAGTCGGGGTTAGCCGCCAGCCAGGCCTCGACCGGTGCGGCATCACCGGGGTCTACAACCGCGCAGCGGCGCTGTGCTGCGTCTTGCAGCAGCCATATATAGTTGTCGGAGAATGCAGGTAAGGCGTCGATTTTAATCATGAGCGGGTCGCTAAGCAGGGCACAAAGGTGCATCTTAGGTGTCATCGGCGGCGCTGACTACTTGGGTGCCGCGGTGAATGAAACGGGAGCAGTCTTTATGTCCGATCATCCATTTGCCCTCGCCGACAGTGATTGGCTCGATCTTATCGCTGCGGCGCGCAGTTGGCTGAGCGGCCCGCTCGGTCAGTTGCTGCTAGAGCAGGAACGGCAGCTGTTAGAGGAAGAGCTGGCGCGCTTCTTCGGTGGCTACCTGGTGCATTACGGCCCAGCTGCCGACACGCCGCCGGATGCCCAGCAGATTCAGCGCAGCGTGCGCCTGGGGGCACCGTTTAAGGGCGTGGAGATTGTTTGTGAGGAGCATTCCTGGCCGCTGACCGAACATGCCGCCGACGTGGTGGTGTTGCAGCATGGCCTGGATTTCAGTCTGTCGCCCCACGGCCTGCTACGTGAGGCGGCGCGTAGTGTGCGCCCGGGCGGTCATCTGCTGATCGTTGGCATCAACCCGGTGAGCAGTTGGGGGCTGCGTCATCTGTATACCCGCGACGCGCTGCGCCAGGCCCGCTGTATTGCATCCAACCGGGTCAGCGACTGGTTGCACCTGCTGGGCTTCGCGCTGGAGAAACGCCGCTTCGGGTGCTATCGTCCGCCGCTTTCTGCGCCGGCCTGGCAAACGCGGCTGGCTGGGTTGGAGCGACTGGGCGCGGCCTGGCAGCCACCCGGTGGCGGTTTTTACGTGCTGGTAGCCCGCAAACTGGTGGTGGGGCTGCGGCCCTTACGCCAACCCAGCCGGCAGGCTGTTGGCAAGTTGATCCCCATGCCCGTGGCCAAAGTCAGCCGGCGCGAAACGTCAGATGAACAGCATCGGCCGATTAATTGAGCGAGAGATTGCAGATACATGAGTGAACAGGTCGAGATCTACACCGATGGTGCCTGCAAGGGTAACCCTGGCGTCGGTGGCTGGGGCGCTTTGTTGATTTGCAAGGGTGTGGAGAAGGAGCTGTGGGGCGGTGAGCCCAACACCACGAATAATCGCATGGAGCTGATGGCAGCGATCTGTGCCCTGATCGCGCTGACTCGGCCTTGTTCGGTACGCCTGATTACCGACTCGCAATATGTGATGAAGGGTATCCAGGAGTGGATGCCGAACTGGAAGAAGCGCGGCTGGAAAACCGCCGCCAAAGAGCCCGTGAAGAACGCCGATCTATGGCAGGCGCTGGACGAACAGGTCAATCGTCATGAGGTGACGTGGCAATGGGTGCGCGGCCATACCGGTCATCCGGGTAACGAGCGCGCCGACCAATTGGCCAATCGCGGTGTGGATGAAATAAGAGGGTTGAAGCATGCGTAGTGTGGTTCTGGATACTGAAACCACGGGTATGCCGGTGGCCGATGGTCATCGGGTCATCGAAATCGGTTGTGTAGAGCTGATCGGCCGGCGCCTGACCGGGCGGCATTTTCACGTTTATCTGCAGCCAGATCGCGAGATCGATGAAGGTGCAATCGCTGTCCACGGCATCACTAATGAGGCGCTGAAAGACAAACCGCGCTTCAAGGAAGTCGCTGATGAGTTCTTCGAGTTCATCAAAGGCGCACAGTTGATCATCCACAACGCGGCGTTCGACGTTGGCTTTATCAACAACGAATTCGCGCTGATCAAGCAGGACGACCGCGCCGATATCAGCGAGCACTGCTCAATCCTTGACACCCTGATGATGGCCCGCGAGCGCCACCCGGGGCAGCGCAACAACCTCGACGCCCTGTGCAAACGCTATGGCGTCGACAACTCCGGCCGTGACCTGCACGGCGCCTTGCTCGACGCCGAGATTCTTGCTGACGTCTACCTGACCATGACCGGCGGGCAGACCAATCTGTCCCTGGCAGGCGATGGCTCGGAAGGCGACAGCAATGGCCGTCAGCAACCTAGTGCGATCCGCCGCCTGCCTGCTGAGCGCGCGCGTACACGCGTGATTCAGGCCAGTGCTGCCGAGCTTGCCGAGCATGCAGCGCGTCTGGCGATTATCGAAAAGTCCGCTGGCGCGCCGCCGCTCTGGGTGCAGATGGAGCAGCCCACGGCTGAGGCCTGAGAGCCTAGGGTGTGTTGCCGTTTCATCGCGAGCCGCGTTGCCGCGCAAAATCTCGCCAGGCTAGGCGTGGGACGCAGGGAATGGAAGTATCACAACACCGCATGGCGAGATTTTGCGCGCAACCCGAAGGGTCGGGACTGTTTTAGCGCGATGCGGCGTTTCTCGACGCTCATTTGGAACACCAAACTTCGCGTCTCGTGCCTTACCTCGCGCTAAAACAGGCTCCGGCGCGGCCGCGCTGAAACGGTAACAGACCCTAACGAGTTATCCACTCGCGACCTTTTCGTACAGCGTCACGCAGAGGGGGGTTCCGCCTGGCGGAGCCAGCCTCTACCCTGAGGCGATAGGCAGGTTCAGCCTGTCACTCTCAGGGACGCCACAATGTATAAAGACCTCAAGTTCCCCGTCCTGATCGTGCACCGTGACATCAAGGCCGATACCGTGGCCGGTGACCGGGTACGCGCCATCGCCCAAGAACTGGAGCAGGACGGCTTCAGCATTCTTTCCACCGCCAGCTCCGCCGAGGGGCGCATCGTGGCCTCTACGCACCACGGTCTGGCCTGCATTCTGGTCGCCGCTGAAGGTGCGGGTGAAAACAAGAACCTGCTGCAGGACATGGTCGAGCTGATTCGCATCGCTCGCCGCCGCGCACCGCAGCTGCCGATTTTCGCCTTGGGCGAACAGGTGACCATCGAGAACGCACCGGCCGAGGCCATGGTCGATCTCAACCAGCTGCGCGGCATTCTCTATTTGTTCGAAGACACCGTGCCGTTCCTCGCCCGCCAGGTGGCCCGCGCCGCACGCAATTATTTGGATTGTCTGCTGCCGCCATTTTTCAAGGCGCTTGTGCAGCACACTGCGCAGTCCAACTATTCCTGGCACACACCGGGTCATGGCGGCGGCGTGGCCTATCGCAAGAGCCCGGTGGGGCAGGCGTTTCACCAGTTCTTCGGGGAAAACACCCTGCGCTCGGATCTCTCGGTGTCGGTGCCGGAACTCGGCTCGCTGCTCGATCACACCGGCCCATTGGCTGAAGCAGAAGCCCGTGCCGCGCGCAACTTCGGTGCCGATCACACCTATTTCGTGATCAACGGCACCTCGACTGCCAACAAGATCGTTTGGCACAGCATGGTCGGCCGCGACGACTTGGTGCTGGTGGATCGCAACTGCCACAAGTCGATCCTGCATTCGATCATCATGACCGGCGCGATCCCGCTGTACCTGTGCCCAGAGCGTAACGAACTGGGAATTATCGGGCCGATTCCGCTGAGCGAATTCAGCCGTGAGTCGATTCAGGCGAAGATTGATGCCAGTCCGCTTGCCCGTGGTCGTGTGCCGAGCGCTAGCGGGGCGATGGTCAAACTGGTGGTGGTGACCAACTCGACCTACGACGGCCTCTGCTACAACGCCGAGCTGATCAAGCAGACCCTGGGCAATAGCGTCGAAGTGCTGCATTTCGACGAAGCCTGGTACGCCTATGCGGCGTTCCACGAGTTTTACGCCGGGCGTTACGGCATGGGCACCGCGCGCACCGAAGACGCGCCGCTGGTATTTACCACCCATTCCACCCACAAACTGCTGGCCGCGTTCAGTCAGGCCTCGATGATCCATGTGCAAGATGGCGGTGCGCGCCAACTGGATCGGGATCGCTTCAACGAAGCCTTTATGATGCACATCTCCACCTCGCCGCAGTACGGCATCATCGCCTCGCTGGACGTGGCTTCGGCGATGATGGAAGGCCCGGCGGGCCGCTCGCTGATTCAGGAAACGTTTGATGAAGCGCTGAGCTTCCGTCGTGCCCTGGCCAATCTGCGGCAGAACCTCAGCGCTGATGATTGGTGGTTCAGTATTTGGCAGCCTGCCAAGGCCGAAGGCACCGATGATGTGGTTACTCAGGATTGGCTGCTGCAGCCGCAAGCCGATTGGCACGGCTTTGGCGATGTGGCCGAAGATTATGTGCTGCTCGACCCGATCAAGGTGACCCTGGTGACCCCGGGGCTGACCGCCGATGGCAAGCTGGACGCGCGCGGCATTCCGGCCGCTGTGGTCAGCAAGTTCCTTTGGGAGCGCGGCCTGGTGGTGGAGAAAACCGGGTTGTATTCCTTCCTGGTGTTGTTCTCCATGGGCATTACCAAGGGCAAATGGAGCACGCTGCTGACCGAGCTGCTGGAATTCAAACGCAGCTATGACGCCAACCTGCCATTGAGCGATGTACTGCCTTCGATTGCCCAGGAGGGCAAGACCTTCTATCAGGGTATGGGGCTGCGCGATTTGTGCGATTCCTTGCATGCTTGCTACCGCGAGAATGCCACGGCCAAGGCGCTAAAGCGCATGTACACCGTGCTGCCAGAAGTGGCAATCAAACCTGCTGATGCCTATAACCAGTTAGTGCGCGGCGAGGTAGAGGCGGTGCCGATTGAGCAGTTGGAAGGTCGAATTGCCGCCGTGATGCTTGTGCCATATCCGCCAGGTATTCCGCTGATTATGCCGGGCGAGCGTTTTACCGCGCAGACGCGCTCGATCATCGATTACCTGGCCTTTGCCCGCACGTTTGACCGCAGCTTCCCCGGCTTCGATGCCGATGTGCATGGACTGCAGCGTGAAGAAGGGATCTACACCGTGGACTGCATCAAGGCCTGATTCCGTCCTGGCCTGCGGCTTTATCTGGCGGCGCCGGTGTTGTTCACCGGCTTTCCGCCAGTGTTTCTCAGTAGATCAAGCGCTTATCGCCGATAAGTCAAAATTGAGCTTAACTTTGATGACGTGTTCTACGTCACAGTGACCAGCATCGACATTTGTCGGTTGGTTGTTATAGTTGCTCGATTTTTAGCATAAGAAAATTTTCATTGTGCGCTTGCACCCCAGCTGAGGATGACTGCCGTGTCCGACTACAAAGCCTTTAATGTCGTGTTGGCAGATAAGGTCGCCCATGTGGTGATCAATCGCCCGGAGAAAGTCAACGCGATGAACGCGGACTTCTGGCGCGAAATCATCGAGATTTTCCGCTGGGCCGATGACACTGATGAAGTGCGCGCAGTGGTGATCTCCGGTGCAGGCAAACACTTCTCCTCAGGCATCGACCTGATGATGCTGGCCTCGGTTGGCAGCCAACTGGGTCCGGATGTCGGCCGCAATGCCGAAAAATTGCGGCGCAAGATTCTTGAACTGCAAGCCTCGTTCAATGCCGTCGACAACTGCCGCAAGCCGGTTCTCGCGGCCATTCAGGGCTATTGCCTGGGTGGCGCGATTGATCTGATCTCGGCCTGTGACATGCGGTATTCGACGGCTGATGCGCAGTTCTCGATCAAGGAAATCGACATTGGTATGGCCGCCGACGTTGGCACATTGCAGCGCCTGCCGCGCATTATTGGTGACGGCATGATGCGCGAGCTGGCCTTTACCGGCCGCACCATCGATGGTGAAGAGGCGCGTAGCATTGGCCTGGTCAACCGTACCTATGCCGATACTGATGCCTTGCTTGATGGCGTGATGGGCATCGCCCGTGAGATTGCTAGCAAGTCGCCGGTGGCGATTCGCGGCACCAAGGAAATGCTTCGCTACATGCGTGATCACCGGGTCGATGACGGCTTGGAATATATCGCCACCTGGAACGCCGCCATGCTGCAATCGGCGGATCTGCGGGTGGCCATGACGGCTCATATGAGCAAGCAGAAACCGGAGTTCGCTGACTGATGCTGTCCTTCCACCTGTTTTTATTGCCGACGCGGGAGGCGCAATAGCTCATGGTTTCTGGAGCCACGTCGCTTAATTTGGTGCGCGATGAACTGTTCACCACCATGGAAGAGGCAGAGTCGAGCCTCGAACACTTTATCGCCGACCGTCACAATGGCAGCCTGCTGCAACAGGCCGTGGAAAACCTGCATCAGGTACGCGGCACACTGAACCTGATTGAACTGGCCGGTGCCGAGTTGCTGGCCCAGGAAGTGCTGGATCAGGCCACCGATATTCCCGCAGGCGCCGGTGAAGAACGCGATGTGCAGCTTTCTGCCCTGAGCAACGCGCTGCACGTACTGCGTCGTTACCTGGAAAACGTTGAAGCACATCGCCAGGAAATGCCGGAGCTGCTGCTGCCGGCAATCAACGACCTGCGGCAAGCGGGCGGTCAGCCAGCCTTGCCGGAAAGCTTCTTTTTTAGCGTGCGCCTTGACCACGCTCGCCCGCGTACCGCGCCGCCATCGGTTGATGGTGCCGCGCGTGAAAATGAAGGGCGTCGTCTGCGGCATATGTATCAGGTGGGGTTGCTGGGCTTTATCCGTGAGCAGAATCCGCAGGCCAGCCTCAAGCTGATGGGCCGCGCACTGACCCGTCTCGATAGCCTGTTTGCCAACGAACCGCGCGGTCGCCTGTGCTGGGTTGGTGCGGCGGCCGTTGAGGCGCAGGTCGATGGCCAGCTACTGGCGCGCAAGTCGCGTAAACAGCTGTTCTCGCGGATTGATCGCGAACTCAAGCAGATGCTCGCCAATGGACAGTACGAAGCGCCCCGCGGTCTGCTCAAAGAGTTGCTCTATCTGGTGGCCCTGGCAGATGCCCGTGGCCCGCAGGCGGCAGCCCTGAGTGAAGTATTTGGCCTGACGCCGTTACCCTTTACCGATCACTTGTTGGAAGAGGAATACCAGCGCCTCGCTGGCCCGGGGCAGGCCGTCATGCGCTCGCTGAGCTCGGCAATCCGTGAAGAGCTTAATAGCGTCAAGGACATGCTTGACCTGATCGAGCGCGGGACGTTGCAAAGCGATAGCCTCAATAGCTTGCATGCCTTGCTCGGAAAGTTGAGCAAGACCCTTGGCATGGTCGGCCTGAGTTCGGCCGGCAACTCCCTTAATGCCCAGCTGCAAACCGTTGCCAACTGGAGCGAAGAAAGCGCCCCCGCACCGGAGGAGTTGCACAAGCTGGCCGATGCTGTGCTGTACGTCGAAGGTATGGTCGCCAGCCTGGAGCGTGGCGAGCGCCGTGAAGCGCGGCCTGCCCAGGCTAAACCGGGTGATGAGGCTGAGTCGTTCGCCCTGCATCAACTCAACGAGGCACGCATAGTCGTCGTCGATGAGGCCCAGGCTGGCCTGGCGTTAGCCAAGCGTGCAATTACCGCATACCTGGAGTCGGGTGGTGATCGTATGCACCTATCCAACGTGCCGTTCAGCCTACAAGCCGTTCGCGGTGGGCTGTGGTTCCTCGGTCAAGAACGCGCCGCATTATTAGTCGGTGCCTGCGCCGATTACATCCAGCAGCATATGTTCGATGCGCCGCAAATGCCGTCCGAACAGATGCTGGAAACCTTGGCTGATGCTCTCAGTAGTCTTGAGTACTACCTCGAGGCCGGGGCGGTGATGCGTCCGGAAACCCAGCCAAGCGTGCTTGATCTTGCTGCGGAAAGCGTGCGAGCCCTGGGCATGCCGCTGGGGGCTTGAGCATGCAACGTTGGCAAGCCACGCTGCTCGACAGCCAGCAACCCGGTGGCTGGGTGGTCGCGCACTGCAAGCAGCACTTTCTAGCGGACAGCAATGGTGTGCTGTTTCCCCGTGAATGGCTGAAGAAGCAGGATTTGCCAATCATTGCTGAGCACGGCCTCGGCCATTTTGATGGTGATGCGATCTACCTGCTGGAACTGAGTCAGCCGTTCGACATGCCTGGCTGCGCTTGGCAGAGCCTGCGCCAGTTTATGCTGCAGGGCGATGCCGATACCTTCAAGTTGCTCAGCTATGCCACGCAGATTGGCACCTGGGCCAGCCAGCACCGCTTCTGTGGCAGCTGCGGTGGGGCGATGCAGCATATTGCGGGTGAGCGCGCGATGCACTGCGTGCGCTGCGAGCTGCAGCATTACCCTCGGCTTTCACCAAGCATGATCGTGCTGGTCACCCGCGGTGATGAGATTCTTCTGGCGCGCTCGCCGCGCTTTGTTGCCGGGGTCTACAGCACCCTGGCCGGCTTCGTCGAAGCGGGTGAGTCGGTGGAGCATTGCGTGGTCCGTGAGGTACGCGAAGAGGTTGGGGTCGAGATCAGCAGCCTGCAGTACCTGGGCAGCCAAGGCTGGCCATTCCCGCATTCACTGATGCTGGGCTTTCATGCCGAATACGCTTCGGGCGATATCGTTATGCAGGTCGATGAAATCGAGGATGCCCAGTGGTTCAGCGTGCATGACCTGCCGCCGTTGCCGGCTTCGCGTTCGATTGCCCGTTACCTGATCGACGTCTATGTGGCGCGCCGCTTAGGCCAGCCCGAACCAGTGCTGCCAGGCTAGGCGCACGGTCAACGCCAGTACCACCAGAATAAATACCGGGCGGATAAACTTCGAACCGCCCTTGATCGCCGTGCGCGCGCCGAGAAACGCGCCGACCATTAGCGCCAACCCCATGCATATGCCCAGCAGCCAGGCCACTTGCCCGCTGATTATGAACACCGTTAGCGCGCAGATATTGCTAACGAAATTCATGCTGCGGGCCACGCCGCTGGCTTTGACCAAATCAAGCGGGTAAAGCAGCAGGCTGCTGACTGTCCAGAAAGCGCCAGTGCCTGGGCCTGCCACCCCATCATAGAAACCCAGGCTGAGGCTCTGTGGCCATTGCCTGCCTTTGGCAATCGGCGCCTCGGCGAGCAGTGGAGCGGCTGGGGTTTTGCCAAACAGCAGGTACAGGCCGCAAGCAAATACCACGGCCGGTAACAGCTGGTTCAACCACTCTGAAGGCAGCCATTGCGCCATGGCGGCGCCCAGCAGGGCGCCGACAGCTGTACCAATCAATGCGTTGCGCCATTGGCTGGGGTCAAACAGTTTGCGCCGGTAGAAGGTGTAGCTCGCGGCGGCCGCGCCAAAGGTCGAGCTGAGTTTGTTAGTGCCCAGGGCCAGGTGCGGCGGCAGACCGGCAGTCAGCAGTGCGGGAATGGTGAGCAAGCCCCCACCGCCGGCAATTGCATCGATAAAGCCGGCAATAAACGCGACCAGGGCGAGAATCGCCAAAGTGCTTAGATCAACACTGAGCTCAAACGGGAAAGCCATTAAAAAACACGTCCTGTGTCTAATTGTGGTGTTCTCTGGCTGTTCGCCAGCCAGGTAGCTGCGCATAATGCCGGCAATTTCAAGCATAAGGAATGCACAGCAATGCAATACGGCGGACTGGCATGGGCAATGGCATTGCTGGCGTTACTGGCAGCGTTTGTTGCGGCGCGCATTCTGTTCAATCGGCAGTGGTTTCTTGGTTGGTTGCGTGGCACCTGCGGCCTGGCATTTCTTGCCCTGGCGGCGCTGATTGGCCTGCTGGCCAACGATTTGCGCAGCTATGCACCAATCCCTGAAGGAAAACCGCTGGCCACGCTGAGCTTCAAGGCTGACGGCCCGCTCTATCGAGTCAGTGTGCTGGAGGGCGGTCGTGAGCGCACGCTGACCATGGAAGGCGATCTCTGGCAGCTGGATGCGCGCTTTCTGCAATGGAAGGGCCTGGCGGCATTGATTGGTTTGCAGCCGGGTTATCGCCTGGAAAAGCTCTCGGGGCGTTTCCTTTCCATCGAGCAGCAGAGCCTGGCGCAGCACACCCGTGTCGAACTGGCGCGCAGCCCTTACGGCATCGATCTCTGGCGCTGGCTGCGGCTGGGCCAGCATGACCTGTTTATCTTCGATCCACAGGCGCACCGGGTGACTTACCTGCCGCTGGCTGACGAAGCGGTGTACAGCATCAACTTGACGCCCGCGGGTTTGCTAGCAGAGCCGATGAACCCGGCGGCCAAGCAGGCGTTGAAAGACTGGCAGTAAATTTCTGTGGATGTAAAAAAGGCGACCCTAGGTCGCCTTTTTTATGGGGCAGGTTTTTCTTAAGAGAGGAAGCCGCCATCCACGTTCAGCGCTACGCCTGTGGTGTAGCTGGACGCATCGCTCGCCAGGTACAGCACGGTGCCGGCCATTTCGCTTGGGTCTGCTACGCGCTTGAGCGGGATGCGCTGCAACGCGAGGTTGAGAATGGCATCGTTCTTCACCAGCGCCGAGGCGAACTTGGTGTCGGTCAGACCCGGCAGCAGGGCGTTGCAGCGAATGCCGAACTGCGCGCATTCCTTGGCGAAGACCTTGGTCATGCTGATCACCGCAGCCTTGGTCACCGAATAGATGCCCTGGAATTCGCCGGGCGAAACGCCGTTGATCGACGCGACGTTGATGATGCTGCCACCACCGTTGGCCTTCATCAGCTTGCCGCCTTCGATGGACATAAAGTAGTAGCCACGGATATTCACATCGACAGTCTTCTGAAACGCGCCCAGGTCGGTGTCTAGTACGTTGCAGAACTGCGGGTTGGTGGCGGCGTTGTTGACCAGGATGTCGAGGCGGCCGAACTGCTCTTTGATCTGCGCGAAGACGCTGCGGATCTGTTCCATCTCGCCGATATGGCAGGCCACCGCGGTGGCCTTTCCGCCGTCGGCGATGATCGCGTCGGCAACTTTCTGGCAGTCGTCGATCTTGCGGCTCGAGACGATCACGTGAGCGCCTTGCTGGGCCAGCAGTTTGGCGATGGCTTCACCGATGCCACGGCTGGCGCCGGAGACGAAAGCGATCTTGCCGTCGAGGTCGAACAGTTGGGTCTTGGACATGGCTTTTCTTTCCTATTTTTGGGGCCTGTTCGGCCGTTTACAGCTGCGATTTATTAATGACCTGCAGGCTCATCTGCTCCAGCAGCTTGTTCATGTGAATGAACTGCGCGAAGCGTTTGTCCTGAGTCTGGCCATGGAAGTAGCGGTAGTAGATCTGCTGCACGATGCCGGCCAGGCGGAACAGGCCGTAGGTGTAGTAGAAGTCGATGCTCTTGATCTCGATGCCCGAGCGGTCGGCGTAATAGTCCGCGAACTGCTGACGGGTGAGCATGCCCGGCGCGTTGCTTGGCTGGCGGCGCATCATCTGGATCGGTGCGGAATCGCCGGCTTCGATCCAGTAGGCGAGGGTGTTGCCCAGGTCCATCAGCGGGTCGCCGATGGTGGTCAGTTCCCAGTCCAGTACGCCGATAATCTGGCTCGGATTCTGTGGATTGAGGATCACGTTATCGAAGCGGTAATCGTTGTGCACGATACCAGGCTTGTGGTGATCGGCAGGCATCTTGTCCTTGAGCCAGGCCTTGACCGGCTCCCACAGCGGCGCGTCGGGGGTCAGGGCCTTGTCGTAGCGATCACTCCAGCCAGCGATCTGCCGTTGCACATAACCTTCGGGCTTACCCAGGTCGCCCAGGCCGCAGGCCTGATAGTCGACGTTGTGCAGTTCGACCATTTTGTCGATAAAACTCTTGCACAGCTCGCGAGTCTGCTCGGCGCTGAAGTTCAGCTCGGCCGGCATGTCCGAACGCAGGATGATGCCGTTGACTCGTTCCATGACATAGAACTCGGCACCGATCACCGACTCGTCGGTGCAATGCACGTAGGCTTTTGGGCAATAGGGGAAGCCGGCGTTGAGCTGATTGAGGATGCGGTACTCGCGACCCATGTCGTGGGCGGATTTAGCCTTATGACCAAAAGGCGGACGGCGCAGCACAAATTCTTTGTCTGGGTATTCGAGCAGGTAGGTCAGGTTCGAGGCGCCGCCGGGGAACTGGCTGATGCGTGGCTCGCCCGTCAGACTGGGGATATGCGCCTTGAGGTACTGGTCGATGACCGCGGCGTCGAGTTCTTCGCCTTCGCGGATTCGGGTGGACTGGTCAGTAAGCGCCATGTTTATCCCTTCTGCTTATGATGGGTGCCTAAGATAATTAGCTAATCTAATGCTGCAACCTACGGCTCACAAGGATTACCCGCCGTTATAGGCGGGCGTGTTGCTACCCAATCAAGCTGCCTGATTGGTCATTCAAGCTTAGTTTTTAGCCATAAAACAATGGTCGGGAGCCAGTGTTAACGTCGCGTGGCGACGGCCTGCAGGGTGGCCGCCATGGATGGCGGCCATAAAAAAACCGGAGTCGAGGACTCCGGTTTGTTTTGTATCTTCGTTGCCTTGACGCTTAAACCGGGAACAGCTCGCCCAGTTTCATGGCCAGCATCATGTCGCCTTCGGCGCGCAGTTTGCCGGACATGAACGCTTGCATACCGTCGGTTTCGCCGCTGGTGATGCCTTTCAAGGTTTCGGTGTCCATGATCAGGGTCACGTTGGCGTTGGCGTTGTCGCCTTTCTCAACGGCGCAGGTGCCGTCTTTGACGATCAGCGCATAGTTTTCGCCGTCTTCGATGTTGAATTGGAACACCAGATCCAGGCCTGCAGCGGCACCGGCGTTGAATTTGGACTGCATGGTATTGACGATGTCTGCAACGCTCATGGTTTCTTCCTTTTTCTCAGGTTTTTCTAGCGCCCTTGATGGGTGCAGTGGGCCGCAGCTCAGCGATAAGTGATGAGCTCCGGCGCCTTCAACAGCTGCAAATGCACATGGCTGTTGAAGGAAGCCAGGCTCACTTGGCTGCCGCGAAACTTCAGGCAGCTTAGTGAGGTGTTAACAATTTGCCAGTTCAGCTCGAAAGCTTGTGCAGGCGCAACGCCGGTAATCAGGTGTAGCAGGGCGGTAATAGTGCCGCCGGAGGTGAATACGGCAATGTTCTGTTTGCTGTCGGCCTGCTCCAGTAGACGGGTGAGGCCGCCCTGAACCTGCTCGACGAAGCCCTGCCAGCTTTGCAGCTCCGGCGTGTCGTATTCACCGGAAAGCCAGCGGCCAATCAGCTTGGCAAATAGACGCTGAAATTCAGCGCGGTTTTGCGCGCCATTGCGCAGGATGTGCAGGGCTTCAGGTTCTTCGCTAAGCATCTCCGGCAGTAGGCTGCGGATCACCGCGTCGGCATCGAACTCATTAAAGGCTGCGTCAATGTCCAGCTGTGGTATGGCAAGGCCAGCCTCATGCAGTGGCTGCAAGGCGCTATTGGCCGTGTGCTGCTGGCGGCGCAGGTCACCACTGACGCTACGATCAATGCGCGTGCCGAGTTGCGCGAGGTGTGCGCCCAGCACTTCGGCCTGGCGAATTCCGATGGGCGATAGCACATCGTAATCGTCTGCACCGAAGGAGGCTTGGCCATGTCGAATCAGGTAGATGCTGCCCACGTCCGCTCGATTCCGGTACGTTGAAAGTTTCGCGAGGGTATGAGGAAGCTCAAGAGCTGTCAACGTAAAAACATACGCTTGTTTGAATTGCGCGAATCCGCTGAATGTCCAGGCCTTGCTTGCTGGCCGCGAATCCATGGCCTCGGTATGCTTGGGCACTATTCAGCGCGGCCAATGTGCACGTGCTGCCATTGGGACAAGGGGAAATACGTGGAGTTTTTTGCAGAGTACATCGGCTTTCTGGCCAAGACAGTAACCCTGGTTGTCGCCATTTTAGTGGTGCTGGTGACGATTGCCGCGCTGCGTAGCAAGGGCCGTCAGGGCACTGGTCAGCTGCAGGTGAACAAGCTCAATGACTTCTTCAAGCAGCTGCATCAGCGCATGGAGCACGCGGTGCTCGACAAGGAGCAACTGAAAGCCGCGAGCAAAGCCGAAGCCAAGGCCGCCAAGCAGGATAAGAAGGCTGGCATCCACAAACCGCGCGTCTATGTGCTGGACTTCGACGGCGATATCAAGGCCTCGGCCACCGACAGCCTGCGCCACGAAATCACTGCTTTACTGACCATGGCCACGCCGCAGGATGAAGTGGTGCTGCGTCTGGAAAGCGGCGGCGGCATGGTGCACAGCTATGGCCTGGCTTCCTCGCAGCTGGTGCGTATCCGCCAGGCGGGTGTACCGCTGACTGTCTGCATCGATAAAGTCGCGGCCAGCGGCGGCTATATGATGGCCTGCATTGGCGAGAAGATTATCTCCGCACCTTTTGCCATTCTCGGCTCGATTGGGGTGGTGGCTCAGCTGCCTAACGTGCACCGTCTGCTGAAAAAACATGACATCGATTTTGAAGTGCTTACGGCCGGTGAGTACAAGCGCACTCTGACTGTGTTCGGCGAGAACACCGAGAAGGGCCGGGAGAAGTTCCAGGAAGACCTGGAAACCACCCATGAGTTGTTCAAGGGCTTTGTTGCCCGCTATCGGCCGCAGCTGGACATTGACCAGATTGCCACCGGCGAAGTCTGGCTGGGCTTGACGGCGCTGGAGAAGCAACTGGTCGATGAGCTGAAGACCAGCGACGAATATTTGGCAGAGCGCGCTAAGAGCGCTGAGCTGTTTCATTTGCACTACGCCGAGAAAAAAACCCTGCAGGAGCGCGTCGGGCTGGCGGGCAGCGTGGCGCTGGACCGTTTCGTCCTGAACTGGCTGAGTCGTTTGAATCAGCAGCGCTTCTGGTAACCATTTAAAGGGAGTCCACATGAGCAAGTTCAATGCATTGCAGGCCCGTGAGAGCGCAGCGGGCGGTTTTGAGCAGGTGATCGTGCAGCGTGAAGTCGACGATTTGCCGGCCGGCGAACTGCTGATTCGGGTCAAGTACTCATCGCTCAATTACAAGGATGCGCTGTCGGCCAGTGGCAACCGTGGCGTGACCAAAAGCTTTCCGCACACCCCTGGCATCGATGCCGCAGGCGTGGTGGAAGCTTCCAGTGTGGCTGAGTTCAGCGCCGGCGATGAGGTGATCGTCACCGGCTACGACCTGGGCATGAACACCTCAGGCGGTTTTGCTCAATACATTCGTATTCCTGCCAGTTGGGCACTGAAGCGACCCCAGGGCTTGTCGCTGCGCGAGGCTATGGTGCTTGGCACCGCTGGCCTGACGGCGGCGTTGTGTGTCGACAAGCTGGAGCTAAGCGGACTGACGGCGGATGCCGGCACTGTACTGGTGACCGGCGCCACCGGTGGTGTCGGCAGTGTCGCACTGGCCTTGCTGACTTCTCTGGGTTATCGCGTGGCCGCGTCAACGGGCAAGGCCGAGCAGGCGGATTACCTCAAGGCGCTAGGCGCGCAGCAAATTGTGCTGCGTTCCGAACTGCAGGAAGGCACCGACAAGCCGATGCTCAAGGAACAGTGGGCCGGCGCGGTGGATTGTGTGGGCGGGGATATCCTGTTCAATGTTGTTAAGTCACTGCGCTACGGCGCCAGCGTTGCCTGCTGCGGTTTGACGGCTGGCGTCGGCTTCAAGGGCAGCGTGCTGCCGTTTATCCTCCGTGGCGTGAATCTGCTCGGAGTCGACTCGGTCGAGCTGCCGTTGGTGGTCAAGGCATCGATGTGGGACAAGCTGTCGCTGCAGTGGAAGGTCAAGCTGGATGCACTGGTCACCGAAGTGACGCTTGAGCAATTGCCAGCGGCGATTGCCCAAGTGCTTGCGGGTAAACAGGTTGGGCGAGTGCTGGTCAATCTGAGCTGAGTGATTGCGTGAGTTAAAAGGCCCGGCATTGCCGGGCCTTTGTGTTTCGGTGGCTTAGGCCTGGCTGACGTACATGGTGATCTCGGCGCGAAATACCGCCTTGTCGCCGACAAAGGCTTGTACCGGTACTGTCACGTCACCCAGCTGACTCCAGTCGATAGCGCTGCCATCGGCCACGGCGCGAATATCACCATCGGCCTTGGCCAGGTATTCCACGGTCATACCGCGGGGAATCCAGCGGCAACCCTTGGGGATGGAGGCGTCGGTCATGGTTCCAGCAGCCAGTTCGGCCGCGTTGCACAGGGCAATCGCGTGCACGGTGCCGATATGGTTGAGCACCTCGCGGCGTTTGGGGAAGGTGACTTCGGCGTAGCCTGGGCGCAGTTCGACGAATTGCGGGGCGATGCTGGCGAAGTAGGGCGCGACCTGGCCGATCATGGCGCTGAACTGCAGCGGGCCTGCCTGCTGGAACATCTGTAACATCTGGCTCATGGGATTCTCCTGGCCTGTTTACTGATTGAAGAGACGTGCGCGCCAGGGCAGTATACGAATATTGGAATTAAATTCTAGAAATATATTCTAGTTAAGTTGTCGCCGAGGAAAGCATGGCCCGTCGTTCCCGCAAAGATGAAATCCTCCAAGCTGCGCTGGCCTGTTTCACCGAGGTTGGAGTCGATGGCACCACCATCGAGATGATCCGTGATCGTTCCGAGGCCAGCATCGGCAGCCTATATCACCACTTCGGCAACAAGGAGCGAATCATCGCTGCGCTCTATCTGGCGGGCACGGCTGAGTATGCGGCGATGCTGGAAGAGGGCTTTGCCACGGCTGACAGCGCCGAGGCCTGCGTCAAGCTGTTGGTCACCAGCTATATCGATTGGGTGGCCGCCAACCCTGACTGGGCGCGGTTTGTTCTGCACAGCCGCAGCCGGGTGGAGGCGGGGGAAATGGGTGAGCAGTTGCGTGAGGCCAACCGCGAGCACTTTCAGCGAATCTTTGCAGCGCTCTCGCGCTACCGCGAAGAGGGGCTATTCAAGGCTATGCCAGTGGACTGCTTTGCTTCGGTGATCATCGGGCCGACCCACGACTTTTCGCGCAACTGGCTGGCGGGGCGCACGCAGACGCGACTGGCAGATTGCCGCGAGTTACTGGCGCAAGTGGCCTGGGACAGCGTGAAAGCCTGACATAAAAAAGCCCCGCAGAGCGGGGCTTTTCAGTGCTGAACCAATCAGGCGCGGCGGCGGAACAGCGGCAGCGGCTGGTCCGTGGAGGCCTGATAGACCTCGCTGAACTCCTCGAAGGCTTTCAGGGCATCCAGCGGGTCTTTGTCCTCACGCAGGGCAAAGGCATCGAAGCCCACGCGCAGGTAGGAGAACAGCTGATCGCGCAGCACGTCGCCGATGGCGCGCACTTCGCCAGTGTAGCCGTAGCGGGTGCGCAGCAGGTAGGCGGTAGAGCAATGGCGGCCATCGGTGAAGGCAGGGAAGTTCAGCGCGATGACCTGGAAGTTATCCAGCTGATCGGCGATTTCCTCGATTTCCTCACCGGCGTCCAGCCATACGCCCAGGCCGCCATCACGGGCCTTGAGCGCGGTGCTGTGTTCGACCCACAGGCCCAGCGGCACGATCAGGTCGTCGCAGTTGGGGATGCCGTCCAGCGTGGCGTCCTTGGGTAGCAGGTGCCAGCTTTCGTCGATCAGCTGGCCGTTCTTAATGATTCGCTGCATATACGCGCTCCTTGAACGGGTCGACGCCGATACGGCGGAAGGTGTCGAGGAAACTCTCTTCTTCGGTGCGGCGCTCGACGTATACCTTGACGATCTTGTCGATTACATCGGCCATGTCCGCTTCGGCGAAGGATGGGCCAAGGATCTGCGCCAGGCTGGCGTCACGACCGGCGCTGCCGCCGAGGGACACCTGATAGAACTCCTGACCTTTCTTATCCACCCCGAGGATGCCGATATGGCCCACGTGGTGATGACCGCAGGCGTTCATGCAACCGGAGATATTCAGGTCGATATTGCCGATATCGAACAGGTAATCCAGGTCGTCGAAACGGCGCTGGATGGCTTCGGCAATCGGGATCGACTTGGCGTTGGCCAGGGAGCAGAAGTCGCCGCCCGGGCAGCAGATGATATCGGTCAGCAGGCCGACGTTCGGCGTAGCGAAACCGTTTTCACGCAGCTCGCCCCACAGGGTGAACAGCTGCGCCTGCTCGACATCCGCAAGGATGATGTTCTGGTTATGGCTGTTGCGCACTTCGCCAAAGCTGTAGCGGTCGGCCAGGTCGGCAATTGCATCAAACTGCTTGTCGGTGACATCGCCCGGCGCCACGCCGGTCGGTTTCAGCGACAGAGTAACGGCGACATAGCCCGGCTTCTTGTGGGCGAAGGTGTTGCGCTGACGCCAGCGGGCAAAGCCTGGGTGCTCGGCATCCAGGGCAGCCAGCGCCGCATCCTGATCGTCGAGGGCTTTGTAGCTTGGGTCGATAAAGTGTGCGGCCACGCGCGCCACTTCAGCTTCGGTCAGGGTGCTCGGACCGTCTTTCAGGTGGACCCATTCGGCATTCACCCGCTCGGCGAACACTTCAGGGGTCAACGCCTTGACCAGGATCTTGATGCGCGCCTTGTACTTGTTATCGCGACGGCCATAGCGGTTGTACACACGCAGGATGGCGTCGAGGTAACTGATCAGGTGCTGCCACGGCAGGAATTCGTTGATAAAGCTGCCAACGATTGGCGTACGGCCCAGGCCGCCACCGACGGATACGCGGAAGCCCAACTCACCGGCATCGTTCTGTACCGCTTCCAGGCCGATGTCGTGCACTTCAATCGCGGCACGGTCGCTCACTGCACCGTTAACGGCGATTTTGAACTTGCGCGGCAGGTGGGTGAACTCGGGGTGGAAGGTCGACCACTGACGAATGATTTCGCACCAGGGGCGCGGATCGATGAGTTCATCCTTGGCCACACCGGCAAACTGGTCGGTGGTGGTGTTACGGATGCAGTTGCCGCTGGTCTGGATCGCGTGCATCTGCACGGTGGCCAGTTCGGCAAGAATGTCGGGCACATCTTCCAGGTCCGGCCAGTTGAACTGGACGTTTTGGCGGGTGCTGATATGCGCGTAACCCTTGTCGTAGTCACGGGCAATCTTGGCCATCATGCGCACTTGGGCGGACGACATCAGACCGTACGGCACCGCAACGCGCAGCATGGGCGCAAAGCGCTGGATGTACAGGCCGTTCTGCAGGCGCAGCGGGCGGAATTCTTCACCGCTCAGTTCACCGGCGAGGTAACGGCGGGTTTGATCGCGGTACTGCTTGACGCGGTCTTCGACGATTTTTTGGTCGTACTGGTCGTATACGTACATGGGGTGTCCTGTTATCAGGCTTTTAGAACCCGTTTCCGATCTGCTGCGCGTGGCCCTGCCTGTTCTTGCCTGGCATGGCTCTAGCTCGCTATATCGTATACCGGTTCTCACAGCTAATCAGCGCGCACGGCCGCGCACTCCCTGCGGAGCCGGAGGAAGATACCAGCTCAGGGTTATGCGCAAAAGTGATGTTTGAGTATATGGAAAGAACTTAAAGGGATAAGCCGGCCATTGAACATAGCCCTACGGCTTGAGTAAGCGTACATGCTGGTCTTAACTGCAGAAGACGATTCACCCATAAACACAACAAGAGGGGTAGTCCATGAGCGAACACAGTGAACCGGATAATGCTGACAGCGTGGTCGATGCCAAGGCTATTTTCGCCTTGATCGTGATCTTTGTTGTCACTGCGGTGTTCTGGGTCAGTCAGCAATAAGACCTGACCGCGGATAAAGCAAAAAGCGGGCACCCATTAATGGATGCCCGCTTTTTTATTGTCTGCAGGCCATGCTGCTAGTGACAGCTGAGACTGTCGGCCTGGCGATAGAGCATAAGCAACTTGCGTGTAATGGACTGCTGAATATCATCACGCTCGAAGGTCGATAGTCGCGTCAGGCGACTGACCTGGAGGCGATGCAGGTGGATATAGGGCATCTGCTGATCGAACTCGCGCAGGTCGCCCTTCATCATGATCGGCAGGAAGATATCACCGGCCTTTTTCTGGTTGCTGATGATTTGTGCCAGGGCCGGTTTGAACGGCATGGTTTTCGGTGCCGGGCCACCTTCCTTGATCATCGTAGTCAGCAGCAAGCCAGGCTTGCGCAGGACCACGCCAGGCAGTACGCACAGCCCTGTTTTACGCACGGCATGCGACTCGATGCCATGCAGGGTGTCGTGAAACGCGTAGGGGTTGGGTAGCACCACCATCTTGCGGCCCATATCGCTGGGGAAGTGCAGGTCATAGTTGGTATACAGCTGGCGTGTCGATTCCGAATACACGCACAGGCGGTTCTCGAATAGCTTGATAAAACGTTCCGCCAGTTCGCGTCGGGCTATGCTGTCCAGGTCCCAGATCAGATCCTGGTTCTGCGGTTTGCTCAGGTCGACTTCCTGGTGTTCCATTTCGCTCATTGCGTTCTCATACCCTGAACTGCCCGAGCAGCCGATTGAGCTGCTCAGCCAACTGACCTAGGTGTTGCCCGGCATCGCTGGATTGTTGCGCCGCCAGGGCATTGTTATGGGCCAGGCTGGCTGCCTGGGTGACGTTCTGGTTGATGTCTTCGACCACGTGCGATTGTTGCAGTGTCGCGCTGGCGATGGAAGCGTTCAGACCGGTGAGATTGCGCAGGCCGCTGGCGATCAATGTAAGGCTGGCACCTGCCTGGCTGGCTTGTTCGATGGTTAGCTGCGAGGCTTTGCTGCTGTCATTGATGACCTTGACCGCAGCCTCCGAATTGCCTTGCAGGCGCTCAATCATCACCTGGATTTCCGCCGTGGATTTTTGCGTACGCTGCGCCAGCAAGCGCACCTCATCGGCGACCACGGCAAAGCCGCGACCTTGCTCACCGGCGCGCGCAGCTTCGATGGCAGCATTGAGCGCGAGCAGGTTGGTCTGTTCGGCAATTGAGCGGATAACCTCCAATACGCTGCCGATCTGCGTGCTTTCTTGGGCCAGGGCCTGAATCACCGTCACGGCTTGATCGATGGTGCCGGACAGCTCGTTGATCTGCCGCAGGCTCGCTTCAATGTTCTGCTGGCCTTGCAGAGCGTGTTCTTCGGCCGCGTGCACTTCGGATGAGGCATGCTCAGCATTCTTCGCCACATCCTGCACGCCATAAGTCACCTCATTGATCGCGGTGGCGACCAACTCCATCTGCTGTGACTGTTGCTCGCTATGCTGCTGCGCCTGGCCGGAAACCTGACCGAGGTTGCGCGCCGCGGTATCGAGTTGGCCGGCGGAGTCGAGGGACTGCTTGATCACCGTGCGCAGTTTGTCGGTGAAGGCATTGAAGTGGCGGGACAGGGCAGACAGTTCATCGTTGCCGTGGGTGTCGAGGTTACGCGTCAGGTCGCCATCGCCGCTGGCGATATTGGCCATGGCGCTGACAGCTTGCTGCAAGGGCTGGGTGATGCTGCGTACGATCAACACGATTAGCAGGGCCACCAGCGCAGCAATCACCAAACCTATCAGCATGGCTTTTAACGCCTGGGCTTGAAACTCGGCTTGTACGTCGTCGACATAGACGCCTGAGCCGATAATCCAGCCCCAGGGTTGAAACAGTTGTACGTAAGACACCTTTGGCACGGGGTCGCTGGCGCCCGGTTTTGGCCAGCGATAATCGACATGGCCTGCGCCCTTGCTTTTGCTAATTGCGACCATTTCATTGAACAGCGCCTTGCCGTCAGGGTCCTTGAAACCCGAGAGGTTCTGGCCTTCCAGCTTGGGGTTGGTCGGGTGCATGACCATTACTGGGGTCTGGTCATTGATCCAGAAGTATTCCTGACCGGCGTAGCGCAAGCCGCGGATGGTTTCCATCGCCTGCTTCTGTGCATCTTCGCGAGGCATGCTGCCGGCAGCTTCTAGGGCATGATAGTGCTGCAGGATGCCGGCGGCGCTTTGCACAACATGCTGAGTTTTCTCGGCTTTGGCAGCATACAGATCGCTGTGGATCTGCTTGAGCAACAATGCGCCCTGAATAATCAGCATGACGATGGCGACCACCAGGATCAGCCATAGACGACGGTTGATGGGTAGGCTGCGCAGGCTATTCATGGGTGTCTCCCTTATTGTTGTATGCCTCTATATCGGCCAAGAGCGTTTTTTGACTAGGTTAGACCTTAGGCTAGCTGGCAGATAAGCGAAGTGTAGGTGAGCGATTCCATCGGCTCGCTCGGCGTGAGCGTTTTGCTTGCCTTTGTGTGGCTCGCACTAAATGTGCAGCTTCTCTGCTAGGATTTGCACCGTTGCGTGTTAAGTGGGTGATTTAATTATTTTTTCTGTCCCCGAGGAACCTTTTCTAGAGGGTTTTGTCGGACGCCCTCGCAAGTTCATCATCATATTTATTGTTGTTCGTGCCGGATAAAGCACGCATTTAGGAGTGTGGATGGACCTTTGGGTTGCCGTACAGGCACTGATTCTGGGTATCGTTGAAGGTGTTACCGAGTTTCTGCCGATTTCCAGTACCGGGCACCAGATTATCGTCGCCGACCTGATTGGTTTTGGCGGCGAGCGAGCGATGGCCTTCAATATCATTATCCAACTTGGGGCGATTCTCGCGGTGGTGTGGGAGTACCGACGCAAGATTCTAGAGATTGCGCTGGGCCTGCCCAAAGAGCCACAGGCGCGGCGCTTCACAACTAATCTGCTGATTGCCTTCCTACCTGCCGTGGCGCTGGGTGTGCTGTTCGCCGACTTTATCCATCATTACTTGTTCAACCCGATCACCGTGGCCCTGGCGTTGGTGGTGGGCGGGGTGATCATGCTCTGGGCCGAGCGGCGCGAGCATCTGGTACATGCCGAGAGCGTGGATGACATGACCTGGAAGGATGCGCTGAAGATTGGTTTTGCTCAGTGCCTGGCAATGATTCCGGGTACCTCACGCTCCGGCGCGACGATCATCGGCGGCCTGTTGTTTGGTCTGTCGCGCAAGGCTGCAACCGAGTTTTCCTTCTTTCTCGCCATGCCGACCATGGTCGGCGCTGCGGTGTACTCCGGCTACAAATACCGTGACCTGTTCCAGTCCAGTGATCTGCCGGTGTTTGCGATTGGTTTTGTCACCTCGTTTATCTTCGCCATGATTGCCGTGCGGGCGCTGCTTAAATTCATTGGCAACCACAGCTATGCGGCGTTTGCCTGGTACCGCATCGGTTTCGGCTTGCTGATCCTGGCAACCTGGCAGCTGCAGTGGATTGACTGGAGCACGGCGCAGCAATAATTGCTGATCCCGTATTCGGCAGATAAATAGAGGCGCACCCCGGGGTGCGCCTTTGTCATAGTGGTCTCGATTATTGGAGGCGCACATGCATCAGCTCGGGCATCAACTTCTTCAGGTCAACGGTATCGACCTCAGCCTTTACAGCGCCGGCCCCGCGACGGGGCGGCCGGTCTGGTTGCTACACGGCTTTCCCGAGTGCTGGCATTCCTGGCGCCAGCAGATTGCGCCGCTGGCGGATGCCGGTTACCGCGTGCTGATCCCGGAAATGCGTGGCTATGGCCAGAGCAGTGCGCCACGTGATCCAGCGGCTTACGACGTGCTGACCATCTGCGCTGATATCCAGGCGGCCATGGACCAGCTTGGCCAGCAGCAGGTGTGTGTGGTCGGCCACGATTGGGGCGCACCGATTGCCTGGCATCTGACCTTGCTTGAGCCTTCGCGGGTGCAGGCGGTCGTTGGCATGGCGGTGCCGTTTGGCGGGCGGCCTAGGCAGCCGGCCATCGAGATCATGCGCCAGCTGTACGCCGAGCGGTTTCATTACATTGTGTATTTCCAGGAGCCTGGTGTCGCCGAGGCGGAGATGGATGCCGACATCCCGCGCACCTTGCGCATGATGATGCACAACAGCTCAGCGGCCGTGCCTAGGGACCACTTTCTGCAGGATAAACCCGCCGGTGCTGGGTTGTTCGATGGCATGCAGGATCCTGGCACACTACCGGACTGGTGCGACAGCGCAGCATTTGATCATTACCTGAAAACCTTTGAGGGTCGTGGCTTCTACGGAGCGTTGAACTGGTACCGCAATTTTGAGCGCAACTGGCAGCGCACTGAGGCTCTGGCTGAACGGCAGATCGAGCAGCCCGCGCTGTTTCTGCTGGGTGACAAGGACCCCGTCGGCACCCTGGAGGCTTACACCCTCAAGCAGATGCCTAAGCGCGTGACTCAGCTGGAGCAACATGTGCTGCAGCACTGCGGGCACTGGATTCAGAACGAGCAGGCGGAGCAGGTTAATCAGCTACTGCTGGGTTTTCTCGCTCGGCATTTTCCCAGTTAAACCACAGGCTTCGTTAATAGCGCATAGCTAGATCGGCTGATCCCAGCGGCTAAAGGCATCACTGATATGTTCGATCCATGCCCGCACGGCGGGCAGCATACCGCGTCTGTGGGTGTATACCGCCTGCAGGTTGCCGGTAGGCAGCGCCCAGTCAGGCAGCAGGCGGATCAGTCGGCCATCGGCCAGTTCATCCAGACACAAGGGCGCGGGCAACATGGTAAAGCCCAGGCCGGCCATGGCTGCGTGTTTGCGCACGCTGAAATCCTCGATGGCCAGACGCGCTTCCAGCACAACTTCCTGCACGCGCCCGCCGTCATGCTGCAGCCGCAGGTGAATCCTGCGGTCTGCCTCCAGGGCGCCTAGCGCAGGCAGCGCAGCCAGATCGTCTGGTGTACTGATCTGGGCCTGCTGCAGCATGGTCGGTGCGGCGACCAAAAAAGCCTGGGCCGGGCGCAGGCGACGGGCAATCAGCGTCGGGTCTTCATCCTCGGCGCTGCGTACGCGCAAGGCGACGTCCACGCCTTCGTTGAGCAGGTCGATGCGTCGGTTGGTCTGGATCAGCTCCAGCTGCACTTTGGGGTAGGCCGCGAGAAAACTGACCACCAGCTCAGGCAGTAGGGCGATGCCGCCCGGCGCGCTGACCCGCAGGCGGCCGCGTGGCTCGCTGGTCAGACTGGCCACGGTTTCCTCGGCTTGCTCCGCCTCCTGCAGCATGGCCTGGCAGTGGCGCAGGTAGCGCTCGCCGATATCGGTCAGCGCCAGTTTGCGCGTGGTACGTTGCAGCAGGCGCGCGCCCAGACGGTTTTCCAGTTCGGCAATCCGCCGTGACAGACGTGATTTGGGGATGCCGAGGACGCGCCCGGCTGCAGCAAAGCCGCCGGCTTCCACCACTTTGGCGAAGTAGAACAGGTCATTGAGGTCATGCATGAATTTATCGTCCTATTGGTGAGACGAACTATCGCATTTGCTTGGGCTAATCGACCATTGCTTTCATCGATAGTATCTCCAGCATCTTGATCGCCGTGGGGCGATCTCAATTTTGGAGATTGTGATGAAACTACTGCACCTCGATTCCAGCATCCTCGGCGACTCGTCCGCTTCCCGCCAACTCAGCCGCGCCGTGGTCGATGCCTGGCTGGCTGCCGAGCCTGAAGCGCAGGTGAGCTACCGTGACCTAGCCAACGATGCGCTGAGCCATCTGTCCGCTGCTAGTTTTGTCGCGGGCGGCACCCCCGCCGAGCTGCGCGATGCGGCTCAGCAGCACGAAGTGGAATTGGCTGAAACTACCCTCAACGAGTTTCTCGCCGCCGATGCGATCGTGATTGGCGCGCCGATGTATAACTTCACCGTGCCGACTCAGCTCAAGGCCTGGATCGACCGCGTGGCGGTCGCCGGCAAGACCTTCGCCTATGACGAGAACGGTCCCAAGGGCCTGGCGGGCGGCAAGAAGGTGGTGATCGTTTCCACCGCTGGCGGCATTCACGCCGGCCAGCCAAGCGGCCAGGCTCATGAAGAATACTTGCAGGTGGTACTGCGTTTCCTCGGTATTACCGACATTGAGATTGTCCGCGCCGAAGGCCTGGCCTATGGCGACGAGCCGCGCGCGAATGCCCTCACGGCAGCGCAGGCGAAAGTTGCGCAGTTGTTCGTCGCAGCCTGATTAACGGCATAAAGCAAAAAGCCCGCTCAATTGAGCGGGCTTTCTGTTGGGCGCGAATTGCTAGGTTAGACGATCACGCCCTGGCTGCGCAGGTAGTCATCGTAGGTGCCGCTGAAGTCGGTAATGCCGTTGGCCGACAGCTCGATGATACGGGTGGCCAGGGAACCGACGAACTCACGGTCGTGGCTGACGAAGATCAGCGTGCCCGGGTAGTTCTCCAGCGCCAGGTTGAGCGCTTCGATGGATTCCATGTCCAGGTGGTTGGTCGGTTCGTCCATCACCAGCACGTTGGGCTTTTGCAGGATCAGCTTGCCGAACAGCATGCGGCCTTGCTCACCACCGGAGATGACTTTTACCGATTTAAGGATTTCGTCGTTGGAGAACAGCATGCGCCCCAGCGTGCCGCGGATCATCTGTTCGCCGGTGGTCCACTGGCCCATCCAGTCAAACAGGCTGACGTCGTCTTCAAAGTCGTGGGCATGGTCCTGGGCGTAGTAGCCAAGCTCGGCGCTGTCGGTCCATTTCACCGTACCGGCATCCGGGGTCAGTTCGCCCATCAACGTGCGCAGCAGGGTGGTTTTACCGATACCGTTCGGGCCGATAATTGCCACGCGCTCGCCGGCTTCAACCTGGAAGCTGAAGTTCTTGAACAGCGCTTTACCATCGAAACCCTTGGCTACTTTGTCGATCATTACCGCCTGGCGGTGCAGCTTCTTGTTCTGTTCGAAACGAATGAACGGGCTGACACGGCTGGATGGCTTAACCTCGGCCAGTTGGATCTTGTCGATCTGCTTGGCGCGCGACGATGCTTGCTTGGATTTCGAGGCGTTGGCCGAGAAGCGACTAACGAAGCTTTGCAGCTCGTTAATCTGCGCTTTCTTCTTTGCGTTGTCCGATAGCAGCTGTTCGCGCGATTGGGTCGCGGCGGTCATGTATTCATCGTAGTTGCCTGGGAACAGGCGCAGCTCACCGTAATCCAGGTCAGCCATGTGGGTGCACACGCTGTTGAGGAAGTGACGGTCGTGAGAAATGATGATCATGGTGCTGTTGCGCTGGGTGAGAATGTTTTCCAGCCAGCGGATGGTGTTGATGTCCAGGTGGTTGGTTGGCTCGTCGAGCAGCAACACTTCTGGATCTGAAAACAGCGCCTGAGCCAGCAGCACACGCAGCTTCCAGCCCGGAGCCACTTCGCTCATCGGGCCGAAATGTTGCTCCAGCGGAATCCCCAAGCCGAGCAGCAACTCGCCGGCACGGGACTCGGCGGTGTAGCCGTCCATCTCGGCGAACTCACCTTCGAGCTCGCCGACCTTCATGCCATCTTCTTCGCTCATTTCCGCCAGCGAGTAGATACGGTCGCGCTCGGCTTTGACCTTCCACAGTTCTTCGTGGCCCATGATCACGGTGTCGATCACGGTGAATTCTTCGTAGGCGAACTGATCCTGACGCAATTTACCCAGACGTACGTTCGGTTCCAGCATCACCTGTCCGCCGGACGGCTCAAGGTCATCACCAAGAATTTTCATAAAGGTCGACTTGCCGCAGCCGTTGGCCCCGATCAGGCCGTAACGGTTACCGCCGCCAAACTTGACGGAAACGTTCTCGAACAGCGGCTTGGCGCCGAATTGCATGGTGATATTAGCGGTGGAGATCACGAATCTTGGTCCAGATAAGCCGGCGCACAGGCGCGAAAGGGGCGCGATTGTAGCGGTTTCCAGCTGCGAAGGGCAGCTTATGGACAAGCGGAGATACGGAGTCGAACAGTTTTTTAAGCTCGAGCATCAAAGGGGCATTCCCTTCAGCGCGAGGGTGCTTAATAAGAAGATGGATAGCGTGTGCTGACAACTTTATTGAACTTGATTACCCGCTTCTAGTATCCAACTCGTTAAGCATCGGCTTGGCCCCCAGGTTATTGCGCGTTTGCTTGAATGTACGGGGAACCTGGCTTCCAGGTTTCGGCATGCAGAGAACCTGCGACTGTTTGAGTTTTCGGGAGGAGGGTATGGATCAATTCACAGGTGGTTGCCTTTGCGGCGATGTTCGGCTTGTTGCGTCGGGCAAGCCTTACCGGGTGGGCGTTTGTCATTGCCTCGATTGCCGTAAGCAGCATGGAGCGCTTTTTCATGCATCTGCGATTTTCCCGCAGGCGGCGGTGACGATCTCAGGCGAGACTCGGGAGTACCAGGGCCATGTCTTTTGCCCTCGCTGCGGTTCTTCCGTTTACTCGCAGAGAGCCGACGAAATTGAAGTGAACTTGGGAACGCTGGATGCGCCGGATCAACTCATTCCAACATACGAGCTTTGGACAATCCGCCGTGAGTCGTGGTTACCGCCGTTTCCGCTCACGAGACATTACGAGCGTGATAGAGAGGCTTGTAGTCGCTTTGAGGAGTGATGGAGTAAGGGCTGAGTGCCGTTCGCCTTGTGCAATGGTAATGGCATCCGAGCCGCTGCTCGCCAGCATTGCAAATTGCAATATTGTTTTGGGGCGTTCATGCACTTTGCATTCGTGGTTAGTTTTCTGTGTTAAAAATATTTTAGATAAAACAAAAGGTTAAATACTTCTTAGGGTTGGCATACATAGTGCTCTAGTACTCTGGCTCAAACACGGAGGGTCAGAGATGAGCATGATCAATGAAGCCTGTAAGTCTTTGCCAGAGTATACCGCCACGCTCACCCAACGGCCCGATGGCAATGTTTTGCTAACGCTGCGTATAGATGAAAGTCTAGCATTGCGCAAAGTTATTGATGGGAAGGCTATAAGCTCTGAAACATGCATAAACGCACTAATACACGACTTGGTAAGAGATGTTAAATTATCAGGTGGTAACGTTAGATGGAACGGAAAAGAAAATAACTGGATAAAATCAAAGTTGCCTACATTTACGGGGGAGCCAATACAGCTTACAGCTTCAAAGTCTTTGTTCTCTAGGAGAAAAATAAAAATACCAGCTGGTCAGTAAGATACCTCCTGCTTACCTGCTTTATCAGTAGGCAAGCGCTACTGAATTTAGATTTATATGCCTGCATGATTTAAGACGCGCAGGCAAAATCCGTACATGAATACGTTACACTATGGTGAGATGACGCAGGATATATGAGTGCCGTCGATCAGATTAGTGGAACACCTAGCGCTAAACTTTGGTCAATTGTATAGGCGGTGCGTAAGGCGCTGTCTAGTGCTAGGAAATACCTAGGACCATTTCAAGTAGTGCGTATGTCGCAATAGCTTGACTCAATAGGCAGGTACTACTAGCAGCGACCATGTCGGTACGCTGAGTTCAGCGCCGACACTTCTGGAGTGCAATCAAACAGCCGGTATGCCGGTAAGGAAAATCATTATGAGCAATCAAAGCTTGGATAAAACCATCAGCGTACTCAATGATCTGATTGAAACGAGCAAGGACGGCGAAGCAGGATTTCGCACATGCGCAGAAGATGTAAAAAATGCGGAACTCAAGACTCTATTTACCAGCCGTGCTCGTGAGTGCGCTACGGCGGCTGAAGAACTGCAAGCAATGGTGCTTGGCTTTGGCGGCACTCCCGAGAATGACACCAGCGTGGCCGGTGACTTGCACCGCCGTTGGGTAGACCTCAAGTCACTGGTGTCTGGCAAAGATGAGGAGTCCATCCTTAATGAGTGCGAGCGTGGTGAGGATGTCGCTAAAAAGCGCTACGCCGAAGCTCTGAAGAATGAACTGCCGCTAAATGTTCGTGAGTTGGTGCAGCGTCAGTACGAGGGCGTATTGCGCAATCACGATCAGATTAAGGCTTTGCGTAACACCGCTAGAGCGCGCAGCTGATTGTTAAAAGGCTCAAGCGTCGCCATATCAGCGGCGCTTGAGCCTTTTTTACAGTGCCGATATAGGCATCCAGACTTCCCGGTTTCACGGAGCATTTGCCCGGCCAATACTCAAGCGCCCCGTGACGCCCACCGATCTTAAGACCTAGGGACAGGCCGACAGCCAATAAGAAGCCCAGCACCGGTTACCTCGAAGATCTTTACCTCTGTTCTAACCGGCCCGCGCTCTATCTTTGCTAAACGCGGAAATAGGGTTCGACCTTGACGTATTTACTCAAAAGGCCGAGCCCAGGCTCGCTGCCGCTGTAAAGCTGGGTTGCATCATCTGGAGGTGAATTCTCGCCATAGGATTCATAAGTGGATGCGCGTACACAGTGCAGCTCCGCATCCAGGCTGAAGGCTTCAAGGGCAAAGATTTCTGCGGCGCTGGCGCCACCGATACGCCAAGACTGTTCAAGTACGCCCGAGCGTTGCTGGCCTAGTGCGTCCACTCCTTGAGCCACGTCGTAGTTACAACGTGAGGCTAAGAGCCCGAAGCAGTCGAAGGCTGCTTGTTCGTACAGGCGCGCTTGCTCAATAGCCTGTCGGGCCTGGGGGGACATTTCCAGCGTGCTCAGCTGCGCGTAGTTTCCGCGCACTACCACCAAATCGGATCCGCCATAGACCTCTGCGCCCACGTTATCTCTGGTCAATCGTTGGGTGCCGTAATAGCTGGCGGTAATGCCGGCGACCATTACTTGGCCGACGCTGTAGGTGATTACTTCTGAAAGGTTTTCCTCGATGACCAAGCCCCAGGTGGCGACTTCCTCAGGATCCTGGGCTGCGACGCTGTCGAGCAATTGCTGCCGGTCTCTGAGTACTTCCTGGCCACGACCGGCCTTGCCCCGTACGGGTTTCAGGCGCACTGGACCTTGGCGTAATAAGTGTTCACCCGCACGCATGGCATCCTCTCGATCAAACACCGTATAGCCGCGCAAAATGGCGCTACTGGCTTGCTGCGAGAAGTGTTCTGACCAGCCAGGCGGTATCCGTGTCGGCTGTTCATAGAGGGTATGGGTTATAGCTTTGGTTGCCATAAACGGCTGACTCACCGCGCCACCAAAAAAATCCGCTACACCCTGAATGCCTAAAGCATGCCGCGGTGTGTCACCCACCAGCGTGTCGTCAGGAATTAGATAGCAACTGCTGTGCTGCTGTGGGTCATAGCTTCCCAGATAGGCTGTGCCCATCAGAGCCGCAATTTTTTGCCCGAGGTGGCGATGCACAGCTTGCTCGTGTTCCGCTACGTCGTTTTCCACATGCAACAGGGCGACTCCTGCCTTGGTGCTCATAGTGCCTTCCATGCACCATCACCGTTCTCACAGTCGATTTTGGCTTGCTGACTATCTTCTAATGAATAGAAGTAGGTGATGACCTTGGCATCCGCCGGTACGTTGACTTCCGCGGCTTGCTCGTTATCACCGGTGGACCGGTGGTTGGCCAGCGTCGCTTGAGTCAAAGGGGCCGAGCATTGAGCCACGGCGCCACTTTTACATTGCGCCACCTTCTGCTTTTCACTTCCCAGCGGTTGTGTACTTTCATTGCTGCACGACCAGTTGATCGCTTCGGCAGGCATTTCGGTGAACTCGTAACAACTTTCCAGCGCCACCGCGGGCACCTGCGCACCGGACATATTTTGGCTGACATGGCAGGCTGCGGCGAAAGCGGATGAGCCCGCCAAGCTGCCGATTAGCAAAACTACGGTACGAATGAACATGGCAATATCCTTGTGAGAAATGGCTGGAGTCACTGTTTTGGAAATAGCTCAGGCGCTCAAAGTTCAGCGTTTCTGATCAGCGGAGCGCGAACGAAAAGATGGAACTAGTCAGGCGAAGGTGCGCCCAACGTTTTAGGGTCGCGCAATTCGATGCCCCTTGATGGCGATAGGGAGGCAAGGGGATGAAGAGAGAGTGGAGTCTGATCAAGGAGGTGCTCCAGCGAATCGCGCGCCCGGAGCTTGGCCATCATTTTGCTCAGCAGACTTTGGCTGAACATTGCCCTCGTTCAGTGAAAGAACACCTGCGCTTTATGCACAACGTCGGCCTTATCGAACGCTCCTCGGATGAGATGGGCAAACATCAATCCGCAGTGGTCGCACTTAATTTGACGGTGACGGGGCGCGATCTACTAAGCGCGATAAGCGGAAGCAATGCCCGCCGGTATTCGCCGCTTAATCACCACGTCACTTTTACTCCAGGAAGCCTTCAGCAAACGGCCTGACGTTATGCGGCTTCCGTATTTGATTTGCGAGGTACCCCATGCCTGCTGATTCCAGCTCTGAGATTGACGGCGTACAGGCATTTAAAAACAGCATTCTTGGCAAACTTAAATATGCAGTAGGCAGGGACCCAAGCAGTGCTTCTGATCATGACTGGTTTGAGGCAGTGGCTCTGGCCGCCCGCGATCATGTGGTAGACCGCTGGGAGGAGGCGTCGGCTGACGTAGATCGCCATCCACATAAGCGCATCTACTATCTGTCCCTGGAATTTCTCATCGGTCGCCTTCTGGTCGATAACCTGAGTAACCTCGGCCTGCTCGAAACGGCCCGCCACGCATTGGCAGAGCTGAATGTCGACTTGGAGCATATTCGCCAACTGGAACCGGATGCCGCTTTGGGTAACGGTGGCCTTGGCCGCCTTGCTGCCTGTTTTATGGAAAGCATGGCCACGCTGGGGCTGTCAGCGCATGGCTATGGCATCCGCTATGAACATGGCCTGTTTCGACAAGCCATTGCCGATGGCTGGCAGCTTGAACAAACGGAAACCTGGCTGGACTTTGGTAACCCCTGGGAGTTTGAACGTTCCGAGGTGAGCTATAGCATCGGTTTTGGCGGCAGCGTAATCAGCCATCTGGATGAGGACGCTGTGCTGCGCCAGCTCTGGCAGCCAACGGAAACTATCCGTGCCATCGCCTACGACACACCGATAGTGGGCTGGCGTCGTGCGTCAGTTAACACCTTGCGGTTGTGGCGTGCGCGAGCGGAGGAAGATCTGCAACTGGAACGTTTCAATGCCGGTGATCACTTCGGTGCCGTAGCCGAAGTGGTGCGCGCCGAGAGTATCTCGCGGGTGCTCTATCCGGCCGACAGCACCGAAGCCGGGCAGGAGCTGCGTCTGTGTCAGGAGTTCTTCTTTGTTTCCGCTTCGCTGCAGGATCTGCTGCATCGGCATATGCATGAAAATGGCAGCATCCGCACCCTTGCGGACAAAGTGGCTATCCAGCTAAACGACACTCACCCTGCGATCGCTGTTGCTGAGTTGATGCGGTTATTGGTGGATGTGCATCAACTGAGTTGGTCCGAGGGATGGCGGCTAACCGTGGCAACGCTTGCATATACCAACCATACCTTGCTCCCCGAGGCGCTGGAATCCTGGCCCGTGTCGATGATGGAGCGCCTGCTGCCGCGGCACATGCAGATTATCTACCTGATCAATTCCTACCATATTGATGCACTGCGCGCGCAGGATATCCATGATTTCGCGTTATTGCGCTCGGTGTCACTGATCGAGGAAGACCACGGGCGGCGGGTACGCATGGGCAACTTGGCATTTCTTGGCGCGCATAGCGTTAACGGCGTATCGGCCCTGCACACTGAGCTAATGCGGCAGACCGTGTTCCGTGATCTCCACGCGTTGTATCCACAACGAATCAACAACAAAACCAATGGCGTGACATTTCGCCGTTGGCTGTTTCAGGTCAACCCGTTATTGACCGAATTGCTGGTCGATACCTTGGGCAGTGAGGTACTCGACGCTCCTGGCATGGTGCTTGGCCAGCTGGCCACGCATGTAGGGGATAAGGAACTACGCAAGCGCTTTGCCGCTCAGCGCCAACATGGCAAGGAGGCTCTCGCCCAGTTAATTCAAGAGCGCCTCGGAATCACCGTCGACACCGCGGCCATATTTGATGTCCAGGTCAAACGTATACATGAGTACAAACGCCAGTTGCTTAACCTGCTGCATACAGTCGCGTTGTATCAGGCCATTCGCAATGATCCGACCACCAACTGGGCGCCACGGGTGAAAATATTTGCTGGTAAAGCAGCGGCCAGTTACCACCAGGCCAAGCTCATCATCAAATTGACCAATGACCTCAGCCGCACGATCAATGATGACCCGACGGTGCGCGGTCTGCTGAAGGTAGTGTTCCTGCCAAACTACAATGTCAGCCTGGCTGAGACGATCATTCCCGCAGCGGATCTCTCTGAGCAGATCTCCACGGCTGGCTTGGAAGCCTCGGGCACCAGCAATATGAAATTCGCGCTCAATGGCGCGTTGACGATCGGCACGTTGGATGGCGCCAATGTGGAAATGAGCGAGCGGATTGGCCGTGAACACATGTTTATCTTCGGCATGACAGCCAGCCAGGTGCATATGCGCAAGCAGGCGGGCGAGTTGAATATGGGCCATTTGCTTGAAACTTCTGAGCGGTTGAGGTTGGCTCTAGAAGCAATCCGCGAGGGCGTGTTCTCACCTGATGATCCAGGCCGATATACCGGGCTTGTCGATGCTTTAGTCGGCGAGGACCGGTTTATGGTTTGTGCTGATTTCGATGAGTATTGGGAGGCCCAGCGGCGTGTTGATCAGCTTTGGCAAAACCCGGATGCCTGGTGGTCCTCGGCGATACTCAATTGCGCGCGAATGGGCTGGTTTTCTTCTGATCGGACCATTCGCGAATATGCCGTGGACATATGGGGCGTGCCGGTTGGCAAGAAGTGAATTGGCTAATAGCGAGTGGGTAAAAGGTAGCTAGTTCGGACCTAGTCGCGCGTTACGCATCAGGGATTTAACTGTCGCCCAACAGGTGCGCCGTGCTCCGATTTCTTCAGTTCGCTTACCTGTACTTGAGTGATCTGCGCTGGCAGCTTCGCGGTATGCAGCGATTCGATATAGAAGCGCGCCTGCTCCGGTGTTAGAACTTCGGCTTCGCTTTCAACCTCAACGCTGTGTGTCTGCGCATTCAGGCTATAGCGGATCAAAAACATATGTTTCTTGGGCATGAACGCCTCCCGTAATCAGCAATTTTCCAACGCTATTCTCAGGTAGACCCTGCTTACATAGAGGTTGGTTCCGCATTTTTGTCGGCCTAAAAAACGCAACCACGAACCATAGCTGGCAGTCGAAACTCCCAACAGCCTTCCAGTGGGTTACGCCACGTGGAGATCGTTATGGCTTTCCTCTGTTCTATCGGTGGTTGCCTCTGGGCAGAGGCCCAGCTCGAACATTTAGGTAATGAAGACGTACTGTGACAATGCTGTAGCCGTTGCGGCAGTCGGCGCATTGTCATAGTGAATCGCCCCTAGTTTCGTAGACATCTCCAGGCCTCATAATACGGCCCATTAGGAGGTGCCATGAGCAACCCGCGTTATCCCGAAGAATTCAAAATCGAAGCCGTCAAGCAGGTGACCGAACGAGGTCTGCCGGTGGCTGAGGTGGCTGCTCGTTTGGGCATGTCGACACACAGTCTTTATGCCTGGGTGAAGCGTTACAGCAAGCCCCAAGAGCAGCGCGCGCAAGAGGACGACCAACACGCTGAACTACGTCGTCTGCGGGCTGAACTCAAGCGCGTGACCGAGGAGCGTGACATCCTAAAAAAGGCCGCCGCGTACTTTGCCAAGGAGTGCGGCTGAAGTACGCCTTCATCAGTCAGCTATCCGCAGACTATTCGGTTCGCCGCCTGTGCCTGACCCTGAAAGTACATGCCAGCGGCTACTACGCCTGGCTGGCTGAGCCGAAGTCGGCACGAGCTAAGGATGATCAGCGGCTGCTGGGTTTGATCAAGCACTCGTGGCTCGAGAGCGGTGGCGTCTATGGCTACCGCAAAATCCATGACGACCTGCGTGAGCTTGGAGAACAGTGCGGCAGGCATCGCGTTGCTCGATTAATGCGCCAGGAAGGCCTGCGTTCGCAGACGGGGTATC
>NZ_CAXAOM010000008.1:0-28761 GCF_963970955.1 Pseudomonas sp. EA_35y_Pfl2_R111
GGATGGGCTCAACAATACGCTGACGTGGACCTACAACGCGGCGGACTTCGGAAGGCTTAGTGTAAGGAAGGATCTGGCAGGCAGGACCTATACATTTACCTACAACGGGTTTGGGCAGGTAATTAAAGAAGCGTTGGGCATGCCACCTTTAATTGGAGGGCCACCCAGTTATGCAGTCTTGCCAAACAGGACTTATATATATTATGCCAACGGCATGACCAAATCCATTACTGACGAGTCTAGTAGGATTTTCAAAGGAGAGTTCTGTATTCAAACCAGTATTTATAGTTATGACCTCTCAGGTAACAAATTAAGAGAAATAAACACCGTAAACTCCAGTGGCTTTGGTGCTTTCGATAGCGCGTCAGAAGTTCGTTATAACTTTGATGAGCAGGGTAGGTTGAGGGAGGTCAAAGCCCCTGCCGGCACCCAACCTGATTCATGGGTATCTGCTGTAAATACCGCACGAATCGATACTCTAAAATATAAATTTGATGAATTAGGTAATCGTCGTCAAGCCTATTTAGACACTACGGACCATTTGGGTGCTCGCAAGGTTATAGACAACTGGTATAAGTACGACCTGGAAGGGCGCGTGCTGGTAATAGATGGATATAAGAATTCCAATAATCAAGTGGTCGCGGGCAAGGTCGGTGCTCTGAGTAAGGGCCAGGCTTTGAGCTATGATGCTAACGGGCGGCGACTATCATCGGAGCAATGGCAAAAAACAATCAGCTCCTCCGAGTTTTATCAGCACAACGAATACGCATACAACGACCTTGGCCAAGTGCTGAGTTCCAGTATGCGTCAAATAACGCGGGGATTAAATGCTGACAGTGCGCAGGAGGCTAATGCTATTGGTGCTGCAGGCTTGGTCTTTGCCAGCACTTATGATGTTCGTGGCAACCGTCAGAGCCAAGTTGATTATAATGCTAGTGGCGTTGCAACCGGCTCTACCAGTTATAGCTATCGCGGTGACGGCCAGGCTGCCAGTCAGCTGACTTATACTATTGCCAGTGGCGTGCAAAAAAACTCACAGTCGAGCTATTTTAACGAAGCAGGTATGCTTGACGCAGTAGGTAATCAAAAGTCATATCGCTATGTGATTTATACTTCCAGCGGGAGCATAAATTATCGAGGAAATAATTTCAAAACCTACGAGCTTTTCGATACCTATAAAGATCAGCGCACTATCGCAACACTGAGCATTTACAGCTCTCCTGGGGAGACAAATTTCTATTACTCTGACCGTGGGCAGCTAGAAGCAATTAACATTAACAATAATGATGCGCGTCACTTCATCTCTAATCGCAGTGGAGATGTTTTTGCAATAAACAAGTACTGGGGGACATCTTCAACTAGCTATCAGAATTTTATTTATACACAGGGCGCAACTTTGGCCCGGTATGGCAGAGCTAGCACTCCGGAAATCACCGACACCTTTACCCCTATCTCACCAGATTATCCGGCTCGCACACCCAGTAGTTATGTGGTCAATCAAGGCGATACTTTGGCCAGTATTGCCCAGACACTGTGGGGCGACTCGAAGATGTGGTACCTAATCGCCGACGCCAACGGCCTCGCCACCAGCGCCGTACTTCCACCTGGCGATAGCCTGAAAATCCCCAACGTAGTAAGCAGCACTCACAACGACGCGACCACCTTCAAGCCTTACAACCTAGACGAAATCATCGGCAACACCACTCCAACCGCCAAACCGCTCCCGCCACCTCCGCCAAAGGGTAAAAAAAATAAATGCGGTGGAATTGCCAAAGTAGTGATGGTGGTTGTGGCTGTTGTGGTGACTGTGTTCACGGCGGGAGCCGCACTGGCTGCCATTGCACCGGCAGCAGCTGGGGCTGTCGGCACCCTGGGAGGGTTGGCTAGCGCGGGCATGACAGCATTGGCTGGTGGTAGTTGGGCAGCAGTTGGTGCGGCAGCTATTGGCGGGGCTGTTGGGAGCGCCGCTTCACAAATGGCGGGAAAGGCCATGGGGGTAGTGGATGACTTCTCCTGGAGACAGGTCGCTGCAGGTGGATTGACTGCCGGCGTTACAGCAGGGATGACCGGACTGGCGCAGGCTGGACAGTTAGGGACCTTGGCGCAAAAAACCACCCAAGCCATGTCACATGCTAAATACGGGTATACGGCACAGGGCGTATTCAATTACGCCAGTAGCCAGGCAATTAACCGCATCGTCGGCCTGGATACCACATTCAGCTGGAGCGGACTGGCCGCTTCAGTGGTGGGTGCCAACATCGGAGGGTATGTTGGCAACAGCAGCGGTATTGGTGGCATGCCTGGGGCGATGATTAAAGGTCAAATCAGCGCCCATGCCTCAGCGGCGATCAACGACAAATGGTTCGGCGGCTCGCGGCCTAACTATGGCCAGGTCGCAGCGGATGCGTTTGGTAATACGCTGGCAAATTTTGCCGTGGATCAGATGCAGAGAGCGGGTACTAGTGAAGTAAATCAAAACAGACTAGCAGCCGCAGGAGATCCATTTGGTGAAGAGGCTTATGCCCGCTATTACGGCATGGAGCCAGGACAACGTTCTGATGCAGCCCTTCCATATGACGCGTGGCGTAGAAGCCAGATTGATAATTTTGATCTTGCCTATGGGCGTGGAGATGCGCCGACTTTACTTATCACCCAGGCATTAGGTGGCCCTCAGGAGGCAGAGGGATTGAGTCCTCTATTTTCGGCCAGTCTAAATAGCGATACAGATCTTCTGGGCACCAATAGGGCTGAATTTAACTCCGGCTATTTTGCTCTTGATATGGCAAATGCTGCAGGGGCGAGCCTCTACAACCTTGGCGCCTATGGGATCAATGCCGCATGGGCAGGACTCAACATCACCCCAATCGCTTACTCGGCGGTAAGTGGGCGGACCTTTGATCAGGCAAGTCAGGATATCTTCGTTTTAGGGGCTCAGCTTGGTCCTTACGGGGTAGGTGCCTCACGCTTGCTGGCCCCGAATGCCTTGAGGCTAGGAGCGAAGCTCGATAACCTGAGACCAGCAACCACTCAGCCCTTGCGGCGGTTGGGTGAGGTTAATGAAGATGTACCGATTGTTCCAAACAAGACATCAATTGCCTCTAATGTGCGCATAACAGGTGAGCTGGATCCAGATACCGCAAAAATTTATGCTGAAATAAATGCTGCTAGATCGAACTTGGTAAAACCACGAAAACCAACATCGGACAACACAAACATTGGTAACATAACTACCAACGTGGATGGAACAACTACAGTGACACTTAAATCCAGCAACAAAAATGTGAATAACTTGAGTGTTATTTATGATGCTGAGGGGTTCCCTGATTTTGGTCCATTCCTTTATGATAAAGGAGTCAATACTGTAAATCTCAAGCTGACGGGTAATAGGAATCACGATTTTGCTTTGGCAAATCAGCTTGCAGGATTTGGCAGTACTGCTAAATCTACACCTAAAAACTTTACTTGGCATCACCATCAAGATTTAGGGGTTATGCAGTTAGTACGGACGGATGTTCACAAACTCTCTCCGCATACAGGTGGTGTATCAATATGGCAAAAAGCGTTTGGCTTTGATTACATGCCGAAGAGTAATGCAGCCAATCCATTTTTAGAGTAGGTGGGTGATGAAAATTAAAGTTACTCCTATTGCTGATTCCGTTAATGAAGATGTTATTAAGAGGTTTGAGGAGGCATTGGGAAGCAAGTTGCCGGAAGATTATCGTGGCTTTATGCTTGATCACAATGGAGGCGACCCAGAAGAAAGGTGTGTTTTTAAGCTTAAAGGTGTTGATGGGCCTTATTCTGAGTCATTGGTGCGCTACCTCTTTGCTTTTTCAGCCGAGACGGATGAGAGCATTGAATATAATTATGAGGTTTATACTCTGGCAAAAAGATTGCCTGAAAACATTCTCCCAATCGGAGAAGATCCTGGAGGCAACTTGATTTGCCTCTCTTTTCAAGGAGAGGATGCGGGTAAAGTGTATTTCTGGGATCATGAGCAAGAGGGGCTAACTGAATCCTCTTCGACATATAGTAATTTACAAATTATTGCAGATAATTTTTATGAGTTTATTGATGGATTAGAAGAGGAAAGCTATTGAATAGAAAAGCCCAGCAGTAGCGCTGCAATGCAGTTTACTTAACGGAGCAGCTTTACGGCCAACTGGATATAGGATCCTGGACAACTTCACCGTTCAGCTAAAGGGGGGGGGGCGTAGTGATTATTTTTTGATCAGTTAAGCTGTCGATCGGAAGGCACGGGGTTAGGCCTTATATTTGACGCACTTCTTCGTTTTCTAGTTTTAGATTGCCATGCTTCCGGACTGAGTTGTGCTCTCCTGAAGCGGGTTCTAGTAACCTGCTGCGATACGATGAGTATAGGTTCGCTCAACACAATCCTAAAGTTGCCCATGTGTGCTCGAAAGCGCTGCAGGCATTTCAGGGACCGCGTGCTAGCCACTCTGAGCTTGCCCACCGCCACGCCTTACCACCTTACCTCCATCCCCTCCTGCTCCTCATACCCCCTACGAATCCTCTTTAACGCCTGCGCATGAATCTGCGATACCCGTGATTTGCTGACCCCTAGCAATTCGCTTAGCGCAACAAAGCTCAGGTGCTGGTAGTAGTGACCAACAATCACCTGGCGTTCGTTAGCCGGGAGTTTTCCCACCAGTTGGCTGAGGCTGTCGTCGCGGGCTTCCTGGGCGTAGAAACTAAGGGGGTCGTTATCGACCGGTTCCTGATCCAGTACGCCGAGTTCAAGGAAGTAACCGAAGGCCAGGTCGACGGCGGCGTTAACTACCAGTTCGAGGTCGGCATCGGTGTCGGCGAAGCAGTTGGCACCGCTGATGCTGGCGAGTCGGTCCTTACTAACAGGGCGGCTGTCTTTGACGTAGCAGGACAGGCCCTTGAGTACCGCGCCCTTGATAAAGGGCTCGGCGTAGCTGCGGAAACGCACTTGGCGCAGCGGATCGAAACCGTCGATGGCTTGTAGCAAGCCAATGGACGCCAGATTGAGGTAGTCGGCCCATTCGGCCAGGGGGTGCGGGTAGCGGCTGTACAGGTAGCCGGCCAGGGTGCGCAGCCAGGGGCTGTGGAAGAAAAATAGCTGGCTGCGGGTGGCCAGCTCTTTAGTGGCGAGCCAGTTCCGCCAGAGCTTTTGCTCTTCGTCGCTCTGCGTGGGCTCTGCAGTTTCGGCTAGGGCCATGGCGGGTGCGCGGCTCAGCCCACGCTGCGGATCAGGGTCTGGGCGATCAGGCCCCAGCCATCGATCAGCAGAAACAGCATGATTTTCAGCGGTAAGGAAATGGTAATGGGCGGCACCATGATCATGCCGAGCGACATCAGGATCGAGGCGACGATCAGGTCGATAATTAGAAACGGCAGAAAGATCATAAAGCCGATCTGAAATGCCAGTTTCAACTCGCTGAGCATAAAGGCCGGGATCAGTCGGGTCGGCGACAGCTCTTCCAAGGTCTTGGGCAGCGGCTCTTTGGCCAACTCATGAATCAGGGTCAGGTCGGACTCCTGGGTCTGGCGCACCATAAAGTCACGAAAAGGCAACCAGCTCGCTTGCGCCGCCTCTTCTAGCGAGGCCTGTTGAGCCAGGAACGGCTTGGCGCCGGCGTCATAAGCCTGCTGCAGGGTCGGCGCCATCACGAACAGGGTGAGGAACATCGCCAGCACGATCAGCACGATATTCGGCGGCGTTTGCTGCAGGCCCAGAGCATGGCGCACCAGCGAGAGCACGACAATATTGCGGGTGAAGGTGGTCAGGGCAATCATGCCGAAGGGTATCAGCGAGAGCAGCGTCATCAGGGCGAAGACGCTGACCGGCGAGCCGAACGAGGTGGCGCTGAAGCTTTCCCAGCTGGGCGTTTCATCGGCCGCCAGGGCCACGCCGGGAACAACGCTTAGGGCAGCAATCACAATACGATTGATAAACATCATGGCGGGCTAAGGCTGCTCTGCTGGTAGAGGGGCTTTTGCGAGAGGGGGCGTGCCCGCAGGCTGGGCCGGTAAGACGGTAACCGTGGTGCCGGTCAGCGATTCGGCCACCAGCAAATCGGCCGATGCGGTTTTCAGCAGGTACACCTTGGTCCGCGCAGACAGGCGTAGCGCCGTGGTGCACTGCAACTGCGCCTGTTGGGCAGGCAGCACGCCGAGGTTGCCGCGCTTGGCGTACCAGCGCAGCACTAAATAGACTGCGGCCAGCAACAACGCGGTGATCAGCATCACCTTGATGATCAGCGCGAGGGAAACCGGGTCGTCGGTACGCAGCGCCAGCTGCGTTGCCTCTACGGGCAAGCTGGCAACACTAGGGCTCGCAGGTAGCGTTGTGGCACTCACAGTATTTCAGTCAACTGGATACCGAAGTTATCGTCCACTGCCACTAAAGTGCCCCTCGCTATGGCTTTGCCATCGAGGTTGAGGGTGGCAGGCTCGTTCACCTGCGTGAGCAGTTTGACGACATCGCCGGCTTTCAAGTTGAACAACTCGTCAACACTCAGTTCCGCTGAACCCAACTCGACGCTTAGTTCGACCATGACATGTTTGATCAGCCCCATATCTCGTTTGATCAACGGAGTGAGTTGGCTATTCGCCACCGGTCGGGCTTCATCCAGCTCGATATGATCAACCACAGTAGTCATTGGTTATTGCTCCTGAATTTTTGACGGCAAGAATTATTTAGTTAATTGCAATGCGAGGTGATCTTGATGGCGCGCGAGATAGCCCTCGGCCACGACCTTGGCTTGCTCGGTTGTTAGCCTTAATGGTTGAGCCAACTCAGTGCGCGCGCGCAGGATGTCACCCGCCTGCAAGTCATTCATCTCCCCAAGGGCGAGGCTGGCCAGCGGCAGACGTACATGCAATTTAATCTTCGCTTTGCCTATAGCCGCCTGGCGATTAACCAGAGCAGGCAGAGTCGGCAACGACGGTAAGTGCTGTTCCAGCAAAGCGGCATCGAGCAGCACATAAAGCTGCGTGTCCGGCCCGGCGATGTTCAGTAAAAGCCTGTCGCTGTACAAACCACCCGGCGCGTTGGGCGCTTCGGCAACCAAGTCCTCGAAAGGCGCTTGTTGCAGCTCAGCCAACAGTGCATTGACCAGGGCCAGCTGTGCCTGGACCAGCAAGTGCCGGGCGGTTGCATCCTCTGGAATATTCTTCGCGTGAACGCCGAACAGCAGCTGCCGCCAGGCGTCGGGCTGCTGCCCCGCCAGCCAGATCGAACCGGCACGGCCCTGGGCTTTTTGCCAGGCCAGGGAAGTCACGGCCTCTTGCTTGGCCAGCGCGGTTTCGTCGCTGCACTGACTCAGCCAAGGGACCTGCTCGTCGACAAAGCACCACTGTGCGCGCCAGTTAGCGACCGCCTCGGGGAATAGCTTGCTCGCAGCATCCAAACGGCTTTTACCCAGAAAACCCAAGCGTCTCATCGGTCAGCCCCCACGTGTACCGTTGTAGAGTTGCTCAAGCAACTCATTGGAAACCGTCATAACCCGCGAACTGGCCTGGTAACCACGCTGAATGATAAGAATGTCGCCAAACTCCTGGGCCAGATCGATGTTCGACAACTCCAGATAACCGCCTTGAATGCGGCCAAACTGTGCCTCACCTGCGCGGCCAAATTGCGGCCGCAAGGAGTCTGGAGCACGGTAGAGGGATTTTTCTGCGGCAATCAGCGCACGTTGATCGGCAAAATCAGCCAAGGCCAACTGACTGCCGTCACGCTTTTCACCGTTGGAGTAGGTGAATTTGATAATGCCTTTTTCGTCGAAATTGAAGGTGCTCAGACCTGCAACTGCGCTGCCATCGACAACCTTAGCCCCCAGAGTGTGGCTCGGACCGCTGGCAACCTGCGAAGCCAGGTTATAGCTACCGGGTGTACCAAAATCCAATAGGATATTTTGGGTGGCACCATTCGCGGTCAGCGGCACGCTAATGGTGTTGAAGCCTGCCAATGGACTGCCATTTGCGGCGAAGGTAATGAGCCCCGTTTGCAGTATCACCCCTTGTGCATCAACCACCTCAACTTGCCAACTGTTCTCCGGTACCAGCTGAATTTCGAATTTGACTGTGAGGGTGTGTGTAGAGCCAGAGGCGTCGAAAACTTTAAGGGTATTAATCTGATGCGATGACTCAGTTGGCCCACTACGCGCCAGAGTGCCCACCATTTCCACACGCGTTGTGGGCTTTGGTGGCAGTGTGCGCTGTGACTGGATATTGATGTCCTGCAGGTTTCCGGCAGCATCGATACTCTGGACTCGATTCTGGGTTACCGACTCGACAAGGTAACCATCCTTGTCGACGACAAACTGCCCGGCGCGGGTAAAAAACACTTCGTCCTGCGCGTTGTGCAGCACGAAATAACCCGCCCCGGTGATAGCGGCGTTGCTGTCGTTACCGGTCTGGCGGGTTTCACCTGCCTTGGTGCGAACCTCGGTGCCGGCAATGCCCGCACCCAGGCCCTGGCCATCCTGGCCATTGATGCTGCGGTAAAAAGTGTCATTGCCACGGTAGCCTGGTGTGTTCATGTTGGAAACGTTATTGGAGACGTTGTCCAAGCCTTTGGAAAAGGCAAAGAGACCACTCATACCGTTGAAGAATGCTTGTAGCATCACGCCTCCTTAAAGTCTGACCAGTTTGATCTGCGAGAGCCGCACATCAGGCAGTACAGTGCCGTTAGCGCCATTGACGGTCAGCACCGGCCCCGCCGCGGAGAAGGCGATCGCCGCAACCGAGCCAATCAAGGAACCGCCCGATTCGGTGCTCACCTCAACCTGACGCCCCAACAAGCCTAGGGACTGTGCCGTAGCATTCATGGCCACCAGGTTATTGGTGTTCTCGTTGGTAATACGGGTTTGCTCGAGGTTGGCGAACTGCGCCATCTGAGCAAGAAACTCACGGTTATTGATCGGCTCCAGGGGATCCTGGAACGTCAACTCTGTAAGGAACAGCTTGATAAAGTCTTCCTGGCCAAGACGGCTCTGAGCAAGCTCGGAAGTAGTCGATGCCAGAGGGCTGCCAATAGCTTCAATGGCCATGCTGTTTCTCTCCTTGAATACTCAATGAGGAGGGCCGCTGCCAAACGCAGCGCCCATTGATCCATATTTGTTCTGGTTGCTCGGGCTGGGCGTGCATGCGCACCAACAACTCGTCGACCAGCGATTCTTGCTCGTCCGAGGTTAGGTGGTAATCGCGAATCAGCAGTTCGATACCATTGCCACGCGGCAACACCAAGCTGCTGCGCTGCGGCCATTTCTGCGCGAGATAACGACTTAGCTGCTCGTCGAAGATTGCCTCGCTGCCATCGGAGTTCGAGACCTGGTGACTGCTGTTGCTGGCGAATGCATCGGCGCTGGCCTGCACCTGGGTAGCGGTTTGCTGCGCGGCCGGGGCCGGCATAACAACCGGCGTGCGCTGAACCTCGGCCATGGCGTTGTAGCCCTGAGCGGCTTGCTCCGCGCTCTGCAGAAAGCCATAGGGCAGATGGGACAGGTGTTGCCCGGCCCGCATGCCCAGCGGATACAGCTCAACCACGCCTGGCAGCTGCGCCAGTTGGCGTTGTTGAAACAATGCTGCCTGGGCCTGATCGGCGACTGTCTCGCTTGGCAACAGCGCAGCTTCGGCTAGCGGCACATCGGCCCGCGGGCCGTCCTGCTGAGAGCTCTGCCCGGCTGAATCGCGGGGCTGTTCTTGCGTCTGGGTTTGGCTTTTGAGCCCCAGCTTGTCGCTGAAATTAGCGGCGACATTGGGCTGCGCGGCTGGCTGGCCATTGTTGTTGCCCTGCCGGTTCCACAGCGACACTTCCACTCTAAAGTCCATGGGCGCCTCCCTGAGCTTGTTGCGCGTCAGCGATATCGATCTGTTCCTGGCCGCGCGCGTACTGCAGTAATTCGTCGGCGACCCGGCCATGGGCCTTGCCGGCGACATCTTCATCGACCTTGGATTTGAGCAACGCCTGCATCGCGTGCTGGTGTTCGGCACGGGCGCTGGCAACGCGCTGCTTATGTTCCTGCACTTGGCTGTGGGCGGCCAATTGGGTCAGCAGGCGCTGCTCGTGCAGGAAGGGGTCGAGCAGCACGCCGGAGCCAATTTGCTGCTGGGCCTTGGCCAGAATGCTGGCGTAGCAAGCCTGTTCGTCACGCAGCAGGCGCTCCGCGTCGTTCAGTACGCGACGCGCCCGGCCCTGACCGAGCTCGGCCTTTTCCCGCTGCAGGGCGCGCAAGCGCATGGCCGCATCGAGCTGGCGCAGTTTCCGTTGCTTATCTTGCATGGCCAGCTCCCTTGCTCAATTGACGAGCCAGCTGCTGCACGGCCTGCCAGGACTTCTCGACCGGGTGATGCTCTTGCGGAGATTGCTTGAGCAAGGCATCCACCTCGGGCTTTAGCTCGATCATGCTGTCGAGCAGCGGGTGGCTGCCTTTTTCGTAGGCACCCAACTCGATCAAATCTTCGCTGTTGCTGTAGGTGCCCATGGCGCCGCGAACGCGCTCGACTGCATCTTTCTGTTCTTTGCTGCGCAGGGAGCCGGCCAGGCGGCTGATGCTGTGCAGCACATCGATGGCCGGCCAATGGCCGCGGGCGGCGATATTGCGGCTGAGCACGATATGTCCGTCGAGAATGGCGCGCATATGGTCCGCCACTGGCTCGTTCATATCGTCGCCTTCCACCAGCACGGTATAGACGCCGGTAATCGAGCCCTGCCCACCGAGGTTGCCGGCTCGCTCCATCAGCGGCGGCAGCAAGGCGAACACCGACGGCGGATAACCGCGGCTGCCCATAGGTTCGCCGGTGGACAGGCCAATCTCGCGTTGCGCCAGGGCGAAGCGGGTGATCGAGTCCATGATCAGCAACACATGCTTGCCTTGGGCGCGGAACCATTCGGCGATGGTGGTGGCGGTATAGGCGGCCTGGCGGCGCAACACGGCTGGCTGTTCTGCCGCTGCGGCAATCACCACGGCTTTTTTCAAACCCTCGGGGCCGAGGCTCTCGCGGATAAAATCGCCCACTTCGCGGCCGCGCTCGCCGATCAGTGCGATGACGATAACGTCTGCGGCGGTGTACTTGCTCATCATGCCCAGCAGGGTGCTCTTGCCCACGCCGCTGCCGGCGAAGATGCCGATGCGCTGGCCGCGCCCCAGGGGAATGAAAATATCCACGGCCTTAACGCCGGTCACCAGCGCCTTGTCGATGGGCGCGCGATGCAGCGGATTGATAGGCTCGACGAAGCGCGGCATGCGTTTTAGGCCCTGGGGAAACGGCAAATCGTCGAGAGGTTGGCAAGTAGCATCGAGCACACGACCGAGCAATGCCGCACCGACCGGCACGCTGTAGGCCTCTCCGCGCGCGACTACTTCACTGGCTAGGCACAGGCCATCGACCGAGCCATAAGGCATCAGCAACGCATGCTCGCTACGCAGCCCAACCACCTCGGCGACAATCGAGCGACCACCTCGGGCCGGCAGGATATCCACCAGTTCACCGAGCTTGACGTCGAGCCCGGTGGCTTCCAGCACCATGCCCTGGATGGCGGTCAGACGGCCCAGCCGCCGACACAGGTTGGCTTGGGTCAGGCGCGGCATTAGCTGCTCCTCAAGCGTGCGCCACACGGCCTTCCCCTTGCGCGTCTTGCAGTAGCGCTTGTTTGATCGCAGCCAACTGGGTTTCCAGGCCAGCGTCCAGTTGCCCCGTGCCGAAATCGATCAGGCAACTGCCAGCGGCGGCGTCGTGATCGATCTGAAAACAGGCAAAGCGGCCTTCTTCTGCAGCATTCGCAGTGAGGCTGGCGTAATCGGCGGCCGATACGCGGATGCGCAACGGCTTGCTGAGCCGGTATTGCTCAATGGCTTGCGCCGCCAAGTCGGCGACCAGGGGACGGGATACCAAGTGTTGGCCGAGTACCCGCATCACCGCTGCTAACGCCAGGCGACCCACCACTGGCTGCATGGCTTCAAGCGCTTGCTCGCTGTGTTTGGCCAGCGCTTGTGCCAGATCGCTCAGGCGTTGTTGCTCCTGCTCCAGGGCCAAACGCAGAGCACTTTCCTTTTTCTGCCACTGGCGGGCTTGTTCTTGCTGCTGTTCGGCCAGGGCTTTGCTTGCGGCATCACGAGCCGCGGCCAGGCCGCTTTGCCGGGCCTCGTCGGCAAGCAGGGCCAGCTCGGCGGCAAAGGTGCCACGCAGCGAATCCAGCGTGTGGCTACGCGCGTCCGGCGCAGCAGTTGGCGCCGCTCCGCCGCTATGCAACCCAGGTAGGCGGCGCGTGCCGAGGCTTTGTTGCGGTTGCCGCAGCACGCCCGCGTCAGCCGTGCTTTTCGAATCAGGCTCTTGCATCGTCACTCCCTTGCCCTTCTACCTGGCCGTCCAACTGGCCGTCCAAATAGCCACGCAGGCTTTGCACCAGAGCTGGCGGCACCGGCTGTTTGGCAAAGGCATTGTCCCAGCGACGAACCGCTGCGGCGCTCGGTAGAGCGTCGATCAGCTGGCGCCGCTGCGCCTGTTCCTGCAGTTGCAAGAGCAGCCCGCACCAGAACGGATGTTCCGCGCGGCTTACGCTGGCGGCCAGCGATGTACCGGGTGTCGCTGGAATCAACGGCCGCTCGAGCAGTTCCGCCATCACGGCACTCACCACCGAGGGGTCGGCAGCCAGACCGAGCAGATTGATTTCCTGCAACAGGTCGTCTATTCGCTGCCTTTCGGAGGCGTCGAGTTGCGCCAGAATCCACTCACGATCTTCGGCGTGGATACAGGCCAGGCGGATAGCCAGTTTGCGCAGGAGAGAAATTCCCATGGCTTAGCGTCCTTCCACCAGCCAGCGGCGCAAGTCCACCAGCAACTGCTCACGCTCGACGGACGACAAGCGTGGTTGCTCGATCACCGTAACCCGGCGCGTGCGCGCCCGTGACCAGAGCAGCAGCAAAGCCAGCGACAGCACGGCGGCCAACGCCGCGCCGCCCCAGCGCAACCAGGGCATATCGGCTGGCAACTGTGCGGCCGGCTCCTCAATGACTACTTCAGGCTGGCTAAGAGCAGTGGCTATCGGCGCTTTGATCGGCTGGGCTGTTTCAGCCTCTACCGCCGCCAGCGGATTCTCCGGGATATAGGCGATCACCAACTGGTCGCCGCGCTGCGCATCCAGCCCCAGTGCGGCCTCGAGCAAGCGGCGCATTTCCTTCACATCTTCATCTGCCAGCGCCGCCGTCAGCACCACGCCGACGCTGATTCGCTCGATCTTGCCGGCAGCGTGCTCGATCTCCGCCCGCTCCTTGCCGATTACGTATTCCGTTTCGCGGGTGCTTTGCGTGCGTTTGCCGTCCGCGCTACCGGTCGAGGTTTCGCTGGAGCTGACTTCCTTGGCATGCCGCAGCGATTCCTTGCCACCGCCCAGCGGCAGCTCGCGAACCGACTTGATACGGTCGAAATTCATCTGCACCCGCACCGAGATTTCCGCACCTGCGCTGCCCAACGGCCGGCGCAGCAGGTGTTCGGCTTTGGTCTGCAAATCGCGCTCGATCTGCGCGGCCATCTGCAAATATTCCGGGGCGGAGGCTGCGCCGTCGGCCTGGTTGAGCAACTGGCCGTCCTCATTGAGCACCACCACGCGCTCAGGGTCCATGCCCTCGACTGCCGAGGCCACCAATTGCTGAATGCCGCGTACCCGTTGCGTGTTGAGGATGGCGTCAGAGCGCAAGCGCACTATTACCGAAGCCTTGGCCTGTTCCTCGGCATGCTGGTAGAGCCCGGCCTTCTTGAAGGTCAGGTGTACGCGGGCATATTGCACCTCGGAGATGCTCATCACCGTACGCGCCAGTTCGCCCTCCAGCGCGCGCTGGTAATTGATCTTCTGGCTGAACTCGGACATGCCATAGTCGGCCTGATCGAACAGTTCGAAGCCAACGCCTGCGCGAGTAGGAATACCGGACTCGGCCAGGTGCATGCGCGCCGCTGCGATGGTTTCCGCAGGCACCTCGATCAGCCCTTCCTTGGCATTGATCCGGTACGGCAGCTGCCACTGACCCAGGGTGGCGAGAATTTCCGCCTGGGAAGCCTCGCTGGCATCCTTGTAAAGCGCGACATAGCTGGGCTTGAACAACCACCAGGCAGCAGCTGTAAACAGGCCGATGATCAGGACCAAGCCAGCGACGAAGAGACCGGAACGGCCAGCGAAGGGAGAAGACAAGGATTGATTTTCCATGGGTTAGATCTGCAGCCGAGTCAGTTCCTGGTAGGCATCTACCAGGCGATTGCGCACTTCAACGGCCAGCTGCAACGACAGCTTCGCCTGCTCCATGGCCATTACCAGCTCATGGGTGGCGACGTTCTCGCCGACGGCATAAGCCGAAAGCAGCTCGCTGGCGCGGTTGGTCTGTTCCGTCAAACCGGTGCTGCCGGATTTCAGCAAGGCGCCAAAATCGGTGGCAGATGGCTCGCCGATCGTCGAAGTGGCGGCGGCGCCTTCAGGCATCCAGGCAATAGGTGATATCGCGGTAGTCATGGTCACTTTCCAATTTCAAAGGCTTTGAGCGACATAGCACGCAAGCTGTTGTAGGCGCGGATATTGGCCTCATAGGCACGGGTAGCCGAAACCAGGGTGGCCATTTCGTTGGCCGCCTCGATTTTCGGGTAATGCACCATGCCGTTTTCGTCGGCCATGGGATGGCTGGGGTCTTGCACCACGCGAGTATCGTTGCCCAACTGCGGTTGGATATTGGGTTGGCTGAGGCCCACTTGAGCAGCAAAGCTCGACGGCGCGGCGACCCTTAGCAGCGGCGAAGCGTCCCCTGGATTGAGCGCCACATTGGCCAGCGCCAGGTTGTAACCGGCTACTTCGGCGCGGGTACGCTCGTAGGTCATGCCGGCGCGAATCACGTCGCTGATGTTTTCCAACGGCATGCTTAGCGACCTCCTCGGATGGCCAATTGCATCAGCGCAAACTGCCGCGATACGCCATCGGCCAGGGCCTGGTAACGGCCGCTGGCGGCGGACATCTCAGCCACTTCACCATCCAGTGCCAGGGGCGCGGTGGTCGGTTGCGTTTGCAGGTAGGCGTCTAGATCCTGCTGCTGCAGCGATTGCAGGGCCTGGGCGAACAACTCGGGGCTGCCCCGAGTCGCGCGCAGTGCTGCCAAGGCGCCGGTGGAATCGAGGCGCATGGCTTGGCTGCCGGGCACGTTGGCCATCGCGATATTGTGCGCCGCTACCTTGGCGCGCATATGCTCCAGGTTCATCGCGAGGCGCACGGTGTCGATGGCAAGACTCAAGTCAGCTGACATCATTCACTCCTATTGAATAATCAGCTCGGCGTGCAACGCGCCGGCCTGCTTGATGGCTTGAAGCACGGTAATAACTTCCCGTGTGCTCAATTTCACTTTATTGAGGGCCTGCACCAGATCGCTGACTGTGGCGCCTTGGGCGAGCTGCACCGGCGCACGCAGCTCTTCATCAACCGTCAGCTCGGTGTCCGGCACCACCACCGTGCTGATATTTGCTCCGGGGCGAATCAGCGCCGTCGGCTGGGAGACCTGGAATTTGGTGCTGATCATCACGTTGAGGTTGCCTTGGGAGACATTCACCTCGCCGATCTGCACATTGCCGCCCGCGACCACGGTACCGGTTCGCTCGTTGACCACCACCCGGGCGGTGTAATCCGGTGCCACCGCCAGGTTTTCGATGCGCGAAATCAACCGCGGCAAGGGCGTGCCGGGCGCAACCGCGACCTCAACCTTGGCGGCGTGTACCACCCGCACACCCGCCAACCCCAGCTGGCGGGTCATGGTGTCGGCGATACGTTGCGCGGTGGTGTAGTCGGGTTCGTGCAGGATCAGCACCAGATTGCCCGAGGCGCCATCGTTGGCGGTGAAGGCCGAACGCTCGACACTGGCACCGAGGGGAATTCGCCCCACTGTCGGGTGGTTTTTCTGCACCGAGTTGGAATTGGCTTCGAAGACGTAGCCGCCGACCGAAACCGGACCTTGGGCCAGGGCATAGAGCTTTTCGTCCGGGCCGTATAAAGGCGTCATCAGCAAGGTGCCGCCGAGCAGGCTACGGGCATCGCCGAGGGAGGACACCTCGACATCAAGCTTATCGCCCGATTCGCTGAACGAACGCAGGGAGCCGGTAATCATAACCGCCGCCGTATTACGCGTATTCAAATCGCCCACATCGACGTTCACATTGAAGTGCTTGAGGGTATTGACCAGTGCCTGGCGGGTCGCTCGATTGCGTTCGCTGTCGCCACTGCCGGCTAGGCCAACCACAAGCCCGTAGCCGATCAAGGAATAATCGCGAACGCCCTGGATGCGCGTCAGTTCCTTGATCCGCACATCGGCGCAGGCCGCCTGGCCCCATAGGCTCAGCAACAGCGCGAGCAAAACTACCGGGGACGTCCTCATAGAATTCGCAGCCACTTTAAGAATTTGAAGATGATGTTCTGCTTCTGCGCATCGGTGACCACGCCGTCGCCAATAATGTCGATCTGCGCATCGGCCAAGCGGAAGGACAGCACCGTGTTGTCGTAACTGATGTCATCCGGGCGCACCAAGCCGCTGACGCGGATCTGCTGCTGCTCGTCGTTCACCGTCAGCATTTGCTCGCCGCTGACACGCAATAGACCTTCCGGCAACTCTTCGACGATGCGCACCGAGACATTGGCGCGCACCTGGCCGCGACGGCTGGTTTGGCCCTCGCCGTTGGTGTCGCCCTGCAAGCCCAAACCGACTTGATAGGAATTGCTATCGGTGGTGGCGCTGCCGAGGATGTTGGTTTGGCTGTCGGCTCCAGTGCCGGCGGAGCTTTCCGCGCTGGTCGACTCGATCACCAGCACGGTCAGGGTCTCGCCAACGTGATGGCCGCGACGATCGCCGGTCAGCGAGCGATAGCCGTCCGCGTTGATCAAGCTCTGCCCACAGGCCAGTACTGGAACGGTGAGCCATACCAACAGCCACCAGGCGTTACCTTTGCACATGAACTTCTCCTTTACCGCTGACCACCGCCAGAAGGCTCGACTCGGCACCCTCGACCAACACCGGTACAGTTTCACCCAGCACGCCGGCACGCATGACCTTGCCCTGGGTACGCAACATCAGGCCGGGGCCATAGACGATCACGTCGACCATTGCATCGCGCTTCACCAGGGGTTCCGCTTGCAGGTGTCGGTTCAAGATCGGCATGCCGGCATTGGCAGCCGCGGTCAGCCACAGGCCATCCAGGTTCTCCGGCAAATCGCTGAGGCGTAGTTGCAACGCCGCCACATCGACCTGCTCGCGCCGGGGTTCGGCTTCAGCCAATGCACGGCCGGGGCGGGCATTGCGGCCATAGACCCAGACGTCGCGCAGCGCACGCACCTTGAACCAGACCGTCACCGTACTGGCGCGCTCGCGCCCACATGCTTTGCCCTGCAACTCCACCGCCACCCGGCTGCGCAGCCCCTGGGTCACCAGACGCACCTGCGGCCGAGTCATTGCCGGCATCTCGCCAATCGGCAGCAACTCCAGCTGCACACCATCGGCCGCAAGCGCCGGCTCAACACCTTCGAGCACATGGGCGAGTAACGCCTGCTGCGCAACCGGCGTAGGCGCGCAGGTGCTCTCGGCCGCAGGCGGATTGCTCCAGGCGCAGCTCATGGCGAACAGGCTCAACCAGGCCAGTCGGTGGCTCTTCATCACTTAACGGCGCAGGTTGTTGATGGTTTCGAGGATCTGATCGCTGGCCTGCAGCAGCCGCGCGTTCATCTGGTAGGCGCGTTGCGCCAGAACCAGGCCGCTCATCTCATCGATCAGGTTGACGTTGGACATCTCCACATAGCCCTGCAGCAGCACGCCCTGGCCGTCACGGCCTGGCTCGGCATAGGCCGCTGCGCCGCTCAGCTGAGTCGGGCGGTACATGCCGTCGCTGAGTTTTTGCAGGTTTTCTGCACTGGCGAATTTGGCCAACTGAACCTGACCGAGGTTGATGATTTCACCTGTCTCGGCGATGGTCGCCTGAACCATACCGTCCTGCTTGATCAGCAACTTGCTGGCATCCGGCGGTATACGCAGATCGGAGGTCAATACCTGCCCACCGCTCAGCGCCAATTGCCCGTCGGCGTCGCGATGAAAGCGCCCAGCGCGGGTGTAGGCCAACTCGCCGGTGGGCAACGCCACTTCGAAAAAGCCGTCGCCTTGAATCGCTAAATCCAGACCATTACCGCTCTCGCGCACAGTGCCCGGACTGAACACCTGCGTCGCTTGCCCGGCCTGGATACCAGCGCCGGAGAGCATGGCGGAGGTGACTGCACCGCTTTCGTCGCGGGTCGATACCTGGCGCACCATGTCATGGAAATTGACCTGGCTACGCTTGTAGCCAATGGTCTGCATATTGGCAACGTTGTTGGAAATGCTATCAATCCAGGCCTGGTTTGCAGTCAAACCGGAGCTGGCAATACTCAGTGCATCTATCATGGCCCGTCCCTTGTTAATCCTTGCCCAATTGATTGATTCCGCTGTTCAGCATGCTGTCGTATGCCGATAACGCGCGTTGCATGGTCTCGACATGTCGCGAGACCTCCATGATCTTCACCATGTCGCTGCCCATGGCTGCATTCGAGCGTTCCAGCATGCCCTGATGCAGCACGTAGTCCTTGGCTGGTTGCCAGCCCACGGTGGGCTCATAGATACCGCTGCCGCTGGCCGCCAGCGTCAGCGGGTTATCGACGCGCACAACGCTGATTTGCCCGACCATTTGATCGTCGATACGTACCTGGCCGGCGCCATCTACTTTCAACTCCCCGCCCGAGACCTGAATGGGGCCGTCTTCACCCATAACCGGGTAGCCGGCATTGCTCACTAGGTAGCCAGCGTTGTCGACACTGAAGCGGCCATCGCGGGTCAACATCGCCCCTTGCGGTGTCTGCAAGGCGAACCAGGCGTCGCCGGCCAGCGCCAGATCGGTAGCCTTGCCGGTGTGCTGCAAGGCGCCGCCTTCGGTACTGATGCTGGTCTGGGTCTGAATCGCGTTAAGGCTCTGAGGCCCACCGCTCACCGATGCAACCGGAGCCAGCACGCTGAACGCGCGGCTAGCCTTATAACCGGTGGTATTGGCGTTGGCGACGTTTTGCGATACTTCGTTGAGGGTGTCGATATCCCGCTGAATAACCCCAGCCAATTGCATGATCAGATCACTCATGACGCCTCCAAGCTGGGAAAGCCAGGCAGGTCAATCATGCCGGCCGATACGATGCGCGCGTGCTGGCCGATCTCGTTGACCGAGAGCACCGCCATATGCGGCACCGCGCGCCACATAAAGGCGCGCAATACCCGGCGCAAGGGCGCTGCGCAAAGCAGCACGGGTTGTTTGTTGCTGCCCAACTGGCGCTCGGCTTCCTTGGCCACGGTGGTGACGAAGCGCTCCAACTCCACTGCCGGCAACAATGCGGCCTGCATGCCTTCACGCTGCCGTGCCGCTGCCAGCATGTAGCCCTCGAGCTGCGGCGCGATGGTGAGCACATTCAGCTCGCCGTTCTTGTCCACCAGCCGTTCGTAGAGCGCCGCGCCCAGGCGTTCGCGCACCCGTTCGGCGAGGTCTTCGGCGTTCTTGTTGCCGCGCCCCGCATCCACCAGCACTTCCAAAATGGTTTCCAGGTTGCGGATCGGCACCTGCTCGCGCAGCAGCAACTGCAGTACGCGTTGGATATCGGAGTAGCTGAGCACCTGGGGCACCAGTTCATCCACCAGGGTGCCGAGGACCGCACGTTTTTTCTCCACCAGGCGCTCGGTTTCCGCACGGGTCAGGAAGTCCGGGGCATAGCGCCGCGCGAGCTCGGACAGGTGAGTCAACAGCACGGTGTCCGGCTCCACCAGGGTATGCCCGGCGGTGCGCGCCTGTGCTCGCTGCTGCGGGTCTATCCACAGCGCGTTAAGGCCGTAAGTCGGCTCCTTGGTCGCACGCCCTTCCAGCAGCAAGGTGCTGCCGCCCGGATTGATCGCCAGCAACTTGTCGAACTCCAGCTCGCCGCTGGCGACCGCCGCGCCCTGCACGCATACCTGATAGGTACCGGCGGCCAGCTTCTTGTCCGCGCGTACATTCAATTGCGGTAAGGCGAAGCCGTAGTCGCGGGCGAACTGCTTGCGCAGGTTGTCGATGCGCAGGCTCAGGGTGCTGGTGGCCGCCAGCACATGGGCGGCCAGATCGGTACTCAGACGCAGTTCGAACGGGTCGTTATTCATCAGGGCATAGATATCGCCCTCGTCGGTCATATCGGCGTCGCTCGGCTTGGCGCTGCCCTCCTCGCCCTCGCTCTGCGCCTTGCGCTTCAGTTTGCGGAACGAGTACCAGGCGCCGGCGGCAAACAGCATAAACAGCATCAGCAGCGGCAATAGCGGCAAGCCAGGTAACAGCATCAGACACAGGGTTACCAACGCCACCACCACCAGCATCTTCGGATAGGCAGAAACCTGACGCCCCAGTTCCTGGCCGAGCCGCGCATCTGTGGCCGCGCGCGTGATGATGATGCCGGCCGCTACCGCGATGATTAGCGAAGGTATCTGCGTAACGATACCGTCGCCCACGGTCAGCAGCGTGTAGTGGTGCAGCGCATCACCCCAGCTCATGCCTTTTTGCAGCAGGCCGACCGCCAGGCCGCCGATGATATTGATGGCGATAATGATGATGCCGGCGATGGCATCGCCTTTGACGAACTTCGAGGCCCCGTCCATCGCACCGTAGAAGTTCGACTCGCGCTCCAACTGGCTGCGGCGCTGCTTGGCTTCGTCCTGATCAATCATGCCCATGTTCAGATCGGCATCGATGCTCATCTGCTTGCCGGGCAATGAGTCAAGGGTAAAACGCGCGGCCACTTCGGCCACCCGCTGCGCACCGCTGGTTACTACTACGTACTGCACCACCACCAGAATCAGGAACACCACAAAGCCGATCACGTAGTTGCCGCCGATCACATGCGTGCCGATTGCGCCAATCACCTGGCCGGCATCGCCATCGGTGAGAATCAGCCGGGTGGCGGCGATATTCAGCGACAGGCGAAACAACGTGGTCATCAGCAGCAGTGACGGGAAGGTGGAGAAGCTCAGCGGCTTATCCGTATCGAAGGTCACCAGCAACACCAGCAGGGCCACGGCAAAATTGGTCAGCAGCAGCAGGTCGAGCAACCAAGTAGGAATGGGGGTAAACAACACCAGCAGAATGCCGATAACCGCAACGGCCAATATCAGGTCGCTGCCTTCATTGATTATTCGGGACCACAACGTCTTCATGCCGTGACTACCTTGTTGCCCGGTAACGCGATGATCCAGCGGTACACCTGGGCTACATCGTCCTGGGTCAGATCGGGAATAGGCGCGTCGATGCGCGCCAATGCATGCAGCGCGCGCGCCAGTGGCGGGCGACGCAGCACGGGCACGCCATGTTTTCGCGCCAGCTTGCAGATGCTATGCGCCAATAGGCCACGGCCCATGGCCAATACCACTGGCGCACGCATGGTCGCTGGACGGTATTGCAGCGCCACCGCATAGTGGGTCGGATTGGTGATGATCACATCGGCATCCTTGACCTGGCCCAGGGCTGACGCTTTCTTCAGCAATTCCTGTTGGATGCCTTTGCGCTTAGAGCGGATTTCCGGGTCGCCCTCGCGGCGGCGGTATTCATCCTTGACCTCGCGGTAGCTCATGCGCATCTGCCGGCCAAATTCCTTACGCGCATACCAGATATCGAACAGCGCGGCAGCGGCCATCACCATCAGCACGGCAAAACCCAGCTGCATCAGCAATTGTTTGGCGGCTTGCGGCAGCGACAGCGGCGATACCGTGGCTATGTCCAACAGCTTGGGCGCCATACTTTGAAACACGTAATACAACACCAGCGAGAACAGCACGCCCTTAACCAGCACCTTGATCAGCTCCACAAACATGCGCCGCGAAAACATGCGCTTGAGCCCTAGGATAGGATGCAAGCGTTTGAAGTCTGGCTTGAGCGGCACGAAGGAAAATACCGGACCGTTGAAGATGAGGTTGGTGACTATCGCTACCAGCACCAGAGCACCGATAAGCGGCAACAACGCATAGGCCAGTTCCCGCAAGCTAAAACCGCCCTGTGCAGCCAGATAGCCCCAGTCGGCACCCAGTTGCTCGGCATTGCTCAGCCACCAATGGGTATGGGCGGCAAGCACGCTGGCCAACTGATAGGCCGTTGCCGAAAACACCATTAAGAAGGTCAGCAGCATCATGAACGACAGCAGTTCCTGGCTGCGTGCTACCTGCCCCTTCTTTCGAGCCTCTTCCAGCTTGAAAGGGCTGGCCTCTTCGGTCTTTTCCTGCTGATCATTACCGCTCATGGCGCACCCGCTGGTGCGGCGCTAAAGCGCAGGGCGTTCTCGAAGAGCAGCGGAATCCGTTGCACGATCAACGGCAGGCTCAGCAGTAGCAGCAACACCCCTACCCCCAGTTTCACCGGCAAGGCGAGAAAGTACACATTGGCTTGGGGCATGGAGCGCGACAGGAAGGCAAAGGCGGCATCGGTCAGCCAGAGCCCGAGAATCACCGGTATCACCAGCATAAAAGCCAGCAGAAACTGTTTGGACAAGATCTCCACCAAAGGCACGTTTAGCGCCGCTGCGGAAACGCTGCCCGGTGGTATCGCCATCAAGACATCAGCGAACACCCGCAACAAAGCATGGTGCATATCCAGCGCCACGAACAACAGTGCAAAGCCCAGTGCCAGCAGCTCGGCGATCAGCCCGGTGACAGTAGAGGTACCTGGATCGAAAACGCCCGCAGCGTTGAGGCCGATTTGCGTGTCGATCAGTTTGCCTGCCATGTCCAGGCCGGCATGGGCGGCATGGAAACCAAATGCCATTACCACGCCCAGCAGAAACTCGCCGAACAATGCCTGCAGGGAAAGTACCGGCGTCTGCTCAGGTGAAATAGCACTGGCCATCACTGTGGCCAGCACCAACGCCAGAAGCACGCGAACGGTCAGCGGGAAACGCGCGAAAAACACGATAGGCGAAGCGACCACGAGCGGGAGCAAGCGCACTGAGATCAGCAGCGTATTCAGAAAGAAGGCAGTCAACACAACCACACCGTCCGTGCGTTTAAAAAGCGTCCATGCGCTAGAGGCTAGCGGCCTGTGTAATAACACTCAGAGCGAACTGTTTAAGCACACTCAACATCCATCCGCCGAAAACCAACAGAATGACCACGCTGATAATCAGCTTGGGCACAAAGGTCAGGGTCATTTCTTGAACCTGGGTGGCGACCTGCAGAATGCTGATCAACAGTCCGACGATAAGAATCGCCAGCAACAGCGGCGCGGCCACCATCGCAGCCGTAAGAAGCGCATCCTTGAGCGCATGCAACACATAATCCTGTGTCATCCCCATCCTCTAAAGGGCGGTCAATCAGCCACCCGAGAGCCTGCGAGCTATGCCGCGGCTATGGCATATTGCCATTTATATTTTTGAGCCGCGGCATCCTATCGAGTACCCAAGCAGGCGTGCAATAGGAAGAAAACTCTTTTGCCAGCAAAGGCTTATGGGTACGCTTGTTTCAGACGAATGGTAGGTTGATTCGAGGAACTTCTCGAGCGCCTAACGCTCCTGCGAGGCGCCGACGGCCTTGAGTCTCTGCGCCAGGTGCGTTTTAACAGCGATGCCGAACCTTTATCAAAGGCGCGGCGCCCAAAGGTCTAGCTTGCTATATCAAGGATCAGCGTCCGGTTGCTCAGGACCGGCTCGCAAACATCAGCAGCACCGACCGTTTCGCCGACACCGATGCCGACCTCGAACTGGTAGTCAACGCCGCCGTCGACCTGGCCTTTGACTTCTTTCTCGAACTCGGCGTGCTGGATCAGGAACCCGCCGACAACGACCCCTTAAGCCTCTATAACCCAGCAATCCCACGACCACAGCCTCAGCCAGCTGGTAGAGAAACTCCCCGCCAACGAACGCCAGGTGATAGTCGGCCACTACTACCAGCACCTGAGCTTTGTTGCACTAAGCGAATTGCTGGGGGTGAGTAAGTCGCGCATCTCGCAGATTCATGCCCAGGCGCTTAAGCGCATACGCAAGGGGTATGAGGAGCAGGAGGGCATGGAGGTAAGGTGGTAAGGCTTGGCAATGGACGAGCACAGTGCTGTCAGCAAAGCCCCGGGAATGCTTACAGCACTTCCGAGCACACATGGGCAAACCGTAGGATGGTGTTGAGCGCAGCGATACCCATCGATCATGGTGTGGATGTTGGGGCGCTGTTTTACTGCGACGCTCGTTTAACCGCGGGCTGTTCTTTATTTAAAATCGACTCAGCCCCCATTTCTTCAAACCGGTGGCGGTGCTGCTGCAACCGAGCGCTGAAATCCTGGGGTGGCTTGCTCCAGGCAGAGCTGGAAGCTTAAGTTGATGACATTGGATCAATGATCTGGCTTGCATGGCTGGTCAATAATTATTCACTCCGACCCCTTTAGCTGCGATACCCATCGATCATGGTGTGGATGTTGGGGCGCTGTTTTACTGCGACGCTCGTTAAACCGCGGGCTGTTCTTTATTTAAAATCGACTCTGACCCCATTTCTTCCTGATCAAACGTTATTCACTCCGACCCCTTTAGTTCGTATTTCTTTTCAAAAAAGAAACCGGGTCTGATAAGAATTTGGCAGCATTAGAGTCTTCCAGCGCCAATGCCAATCTGGTGATATTCGGTTCGATCAACTTTCCACTGTCATGGATTACTAAAAGGCAATCCATTTTCAGTGCGATTTCCAAAATAGATTTAATGAATTGCGCATTGATATTTCTGACATCAATCGCGCAATCAATATCATCTTCCCATATTTCGATACTGTCACCATCGGACTCGCCATACATCGACGCGTCCGAACTCCATGAGCTCCTCGCAGGAAGAAGCTGCGACAATTCTCCAACGTGTGCCTTCATGAGGTTGTCCAAGCCATCCCAGTAGTTCGGGGATTCAACTAATTCTCTTTCCATCGAGTCGATCATTTTAGACCGATATTCAGGCAATATATCGATCGATTCTTTAATGTGCTTGCGCAAGCCAGAAACTGGAACCAGTGAAAATTTGAGCTGCCAAATCGCCATTAAATTATCTCCAGCTATTATCTCAGTCGTGGCATTTTTACTGATCCTGACGCGTCAAGCACATCCTGAAAAGTTTTGAATGAAGTGTTCGGGACTGGCACTTCTACTCTTTTGAAGAGCAGTTCATCAGTTTTTCCAAGACGTTGAGCAGCCATTACTCGATTGTTTCCAACCACAATGTACTGAGCTCCCCCAATATCTACGTATTGGATTACCTTGTTTTGTAATCCGTTCGCTTGTACGTCCTTAACAAGTTTTGTAAACGCTTTATCATTCATTCCATCCGTGAACTTTAGATGACCTTCCGCAAGATTCATCTCCGAAATGGACTTATACCCAGCGGCCGCGCTGTTTGTCGCATCACCCGGCCTTACAAGGCGCATATTAACTGCGCCCCGTTGTGCACCGCCAGCACGGCCTATGTCCTCAAATGTGACCCCGTACCGCCCAAATTTGCTGACCGCTCCTCCGGTTAGCAGCCCTCCGATCAAAGCACCACCTGCTTGTGCTGGGTTATCGTATGACGCTAGAGGGGTAATGTGGTAAGGATTAACATCTCTGAAACCAGCAAACGTGCCTTCTGGTGCAATCAATGTTTCCGCCAGCAAAGAATATCCATTCAGGCTTGTTTTGACGGTATCTACGGCAAAATTGAATGCCTCAGGGCCAAGGTTTACCGTGGTTGATCTGACCCCACCTTTAAAACCTTCGCCGGGATTATTCCAAACTGCAACCCCCATCTCAGCTAGGCCATACCCAAAGTCGCCTAGCGATTTCATCATGCCAGCAAGTACATATTTGGCTGCGTCACCTTCGGTGACGGCATTATCCTGCGCCTCAAGCCAGTAGGAGTCTGCTGATGCTCGGTGGCTAGCTAGGTAGTCAAGTCCCGCGCCATCAAGGCTCGCACCCTGCCCCCCTTCTCTATAGGGCAGATCAAAGGTACTAGTTTCAAAATTATCAATTTGGCTTCTACGCCAAACCTCATACGGAAGGGCTGCATCAGAACGTTGTCCTGGCTCCATGCCGTAATAGCGGGCATAAGCCTCTTCACCAAATGGATCTCCTGCGGCTGCCAGTCTGTTTTGAGTTACTTCACTAGTACCTGCCCTCTGCATCTGGTCCACGGCAAAATTACCCAACGTATTCCCAAAGGCATCCGCTGCGACCTGTCCGTAGTTTGGTCGTGCGCCACCGAACCATTTGTCGTTGATCGCCGCTGAGGTGTGGGCGCTGAGTTGGCCGCTCAGCAGTTGGCCTGGGTAGCCTTTGCCACCCAGGCTGTTGCCCAAATACCCGCCGACATAGGAGCCTGCCACCGATGCCGCCATGCTGCTCCAGCTAAAGCTGGTATCAAGTCCAACTATTTTGTTGGCAGCGTACCCACCCGCATAGTTAAGTGCAGCGGAGGCGGCGACCTTGCCATAGTTGGCAGCTCCACCGAGCTTCATTAGGTCAGCAGCTGTGCTGCCTCCCGTTACAACGCTACCGATTCCAGCTCCAATCCCCGCAGTTAAGCCACTGGCGGCTACTTGCTTCCAGCTGAACTTATCCTGGGCTCCCATAGCCATCCCGGACAACTGCGAGGCAGCGCTGCCGGCAATCGCCCCCATTGCTGCAGCACCCATTCCGATAAGGCCTGCCCCACCCGTAAGCGCAGCAGTGCCTGCCGCCGCCAAAGCGCCAAGAGTGGTGGTTGCGCCAGCGGCCGTAGCTGCCGCTCCAGCAGCGAGAGGTGCAAATGCCGTCAGCGCCGCTCCCGCCGTAAACACAGTCACCACCACCGCCACCACCACCATCACGGCTGCCGCAATGCCACCGCACTTCTTCTTTTTCGGCTTGGGCGGTGGCGGCGGTGCTGGGTTGATGGTGCGTGGCGTGGTATCGCCGATCACATCGTCGGGGTTATAGGGCTTAAACGTGGTCGCGTCGTTGTGGTTGCTGCTGACCACGTTGGGGATTTTCAGGTTATCGCCAGGCGTCAGCACTGCGCTCGGGGCAAGCCCGTTGGCGTCGGCGATCAGGTACCACATACGAGAGTCACCCCATAACGCCTGAGCAATACTCTCTAGTGTGTCGCCCTGGGTGACTACATAGTTGCCAGGCGTACGCGCTGGATAGAGGGCCGAGATGGGCGTGGAGGTGTCGCTAATTTCCGGGACGCTGGCGTTGCCGGCGTTAGCCACGGCCGTGCCTTGGTGGTACGCGTAGTTCTGCGTAAGTCCTGATGCTTCTTGCCGGGTAATCAGTTGGCCTTCTCGGTTGGACGCCAATTTGCGGTTGAATACATTACCGCCAATACCGACGGTGTGGAGCAACTCGCCGCGTTCGGTATAGGTATTGGTGGTAGTGCCCGGCGAGCCTTTATTTGTACGCACGACCGTTGCAACGTCTTCCCTGTAACTGTCAAACAACTTAAAGGTTGTGGAAGAGTTTCCTAAGTGGTCAATTGAGCTGCTACTGGGTTTGTATACAACATAGCGATATGACTCCTGCTGACCTGCAGCATTAATCATATTCGCTTCGTTAAAGTAGTTGCCTTGGACCAGCTTGCCGTCATTATAAAGTAGCTGGCTGTTTAGTTGCAGGTCGCCCCGGTATGTAAAAAGCGTGGTTGTTCTGGACTTCCGCTGCGTCGAGGCGCCATTCCAACTAAAGGTTGACTCTGTATTAGAGGTGCGTACCCCTTGTTCGGTGTAGCTCGCCGTATAGAGAACCTCATGAGAGCCAGCGCTGCTTGAACTGCTTGACATATCCGCAAGGGGCGCGCGATAAAATTCTTTCGCTGTAATCGTGGTTACTTGGCCCATATCGTTATAGGCATAACCCGTTCGCAGATAGCTATCATTGGTGTATTTATTAACAGTGATCTTAGGATCGCCCTTTGTACCGCCCGTTGTTACTTTTGTATACACGGCTCTTTGCCATGACTCTGACAAGAGGCGCCGACCGAGGGCGTCATAACTCATGACGTAGCCTTTAGCGAGCTTACTTACATCCTTATGTGCTAGTGCGCCGGCGACGATTTTGCCTTTTTTATTGCGAAAGCCCTCGGCAATAAGCGCACGCCCTTCAAGATCGTAAGTATTCCAGTCATCAATGGTGTGGCGTCCACCTGCTTGGTTAGTGGTATCCAAGTAGACGCGGCGGCGGTTACCCAACTCGTCATAGTCATATGTCAGAAAATCAATGCGGGCTGTCAACGCGAGGGTGTATTGAGTACCCAGCGCCCCGATCAGTTGATTACCTGCGGGGGCTTTCACGCCCTTGAGTCGTCCTTGCTCATCAAACCTGCTGCGGGTCTCGTTGCTGCTTACTTGGCTGATGGCCCCTGCCAGATAGCGTGCGCTGTTGATTTCCCGGACGCGGTTTCCGGCCTGATCGTACTCGTAGCTAGAGGTGCGGCTGTCCTCGGCAGTTGCCACACCAACTTCATTAGTGGTGAGAGTGCCTTCGATGATCGCCTTGCTCAGACCGTTGCTGTAATAGTTGTAGGTCTTGTCGGGGCCGGCAGTCCATATGGTCGAGTCAGCGATCGGCGGCAGCGCAAGACTTTCTCGCGTTAGTTGGCCAAAGCCGTTGTAGCTGTAGCTGTAGACCCTATTGCCAAGGTCTTTGCGGGCGACCAGGCGGCCAAAGTCGCCATCTTCGTGCGTCCAGGTCAGGGTGTTGTTGAGCCCATCG
>NZ_CAXAOM010000009.1:0-8801 GCF_963970955.1 Pseudomonas sp. EA_35y_Pfl2_R111
ATCAGGCCGCTGACATAAGTCGGCATGCCGAAGGTGTCATGCATCGAGCTGGCCACGGTGTAGGACTGCACCGCATTAAAGCCGAAGCCGAAGGTCACCAGCAGCAGGATCGATACAACGATGCCCAACCAGCGCTGGCCGAGGCCGTGCTCAATGTAGAAGGCCGGGCCACCACGGTAGGTGCCGTCGTCTTCACGGCGCTTGTACAGCTGCGCCAAAGAGCATTCGAAGTAGCTGGTGGCCATGCCGACCAGGGCCACGACCCACATCCAGAAAATCGCACCCGGGCCGCCGAGCATGATCGCCACCGAGACACCGGCGATGTTGCCGGCACCGACACGACCGGCTACCGACAGCATCAGCGCCTGGAACGAACTGAGCTGGCCGGGCTGGCGCTGGAAGGCTTCAGCGAAGATGCGGAACATGCTGCCGAAGTAGCGAAACTGAACGAAACGCGAGGCGATGGTGAAATACAGACCAAGGCCGATCAGCATCACGATCAGCAGCTTGCTCCAGATCAGGTCGTTGAGAATATCGAGCATGGCAGGCGAGTCTCTCTTGTTGTTTTGTGAAGGAAATATAGGCGGGGCCGAATGGTTGAGCAGACGCGTTCGTCGCGCAATTTCGCAGGTCGCGGCGAACTGATGCGAGTTGATGCTAGAATCGCGCCGCTCGCATCACCTGGAATTCGCCATGTCCGACCATCTAGGGCCCAATCTAAAGCTGTTGTGCAGCCATTACCGGTCAATTGCCGAGGTTTGCCGCAAGCTCACGATCAATCGCGCCCAGTTCAATAAATACCTGAGCGGACAGAGCCGGCCAACGGCCTACAACCTCAAGCGGATTTGCGACTTTTTCGGCGTCGAGGCCTACGAATTGAGCCTGCCGGAAGAGCAGTTTGCCGACCTGATCGGTGCGCGCAGCGGTAGCCATGAGACGCGGGTGCTGGGTGATCCGCTGCTGGAGCTGTTCCAGCCACTCGGCGAGCACTCCAGCAGCCTGTCGCGTTACTGCGGCTACTACTTTGAATACGCCAACTGCATGTCGGTACCGGGGCAGATTCTGCTGTCGCTGGTGCAGCTGCGCGAGGAGCGCGGCAGCTACCTGTTCGAGCGCCAGGAGCGTCAGGAGCCGTCGCGTGCCGACAGTGGCAAGGCCGAAGACTGGGTGCGCTGTCGCTACCTGGGGGCGGCGTTCTACCTGCAGGACCGGCTGTTTCTGATCGACTACGAGTCGCTGACCGGCAACGAGATGACCCAGACCATCCTGATTCCCAGCTTCAAGAGCCGTATCGGCCGGCTTAACGGCCTGAAAACCGGGGTGTCGAGTGGCGACCTGCGCACTCCTGCTTGCACTCGGGTGGTCTGGGAGTTTCTTGGTAATGACATCAACCGGGTCAACGCCTACCGCCAGGTGATGCTCTACAACCCGGATGACCCGCGTATCGATGACGATATCCGCCAGCGTCTGAGCGGCGCACAGATCCGCAACGGCCTGTTCGAGATCGAATAAGCCGCTGGCCTATTGGCGCAAATCTTCCAGGCGCTGTTTCTGTTGTCCATCGGCGTTGAAGTTATCCGCCGCCAGCCAGCGTGCGAAGGCCGCGTTGCAGGCCGGCCATTCGCTGTCGAGGATGGAAAACCAGGCCGTGTCGCGGTTACGCCCCTTGACCACCATATGTTGGCGAAACAGCCCTTCGTAGCTGAAGCCCAGGCGCTTGGCCGCGCGCATCGAGCGAGCATTGTTGGCGTTGCACTTCCATTCCAGGCGACGGTAGCCCAGCTCGCCCAAGGCGAGCTTGGCCAGCAGATAAACCGCCTCGGTCGACGCTGGGCTGCGCTGCATGGCGCGGCCAAAAGCGATATGGCCAATCTCGATACAGCCATCCTTGGGCGCAATGCGCAGATAGCTCAACAGACCGACCGCACGCTGCTGGTTCAGGTCGATCACGCTAAAGAACAGCGGGTCGCGGCTGGCGGCGTGGCCTCTTAACCAGCTATCGAACGCGGCCCGTTCGCTGAATGGGCCGTAAGGCAGGTAATCCCAGAGTGCCGGGTCGCTCTCCGGGCCTTGCAGTGCTTGCCACAGGTCGTCGCCATGGATTGCCGGGTCGAGCGGTTCGAGGCGCACATACTGGCCGTCTAAGGATTCGTGGGCCGGGGCGGGCACGGGCTGCCAATCGAGAAGCGCTTGCTGGGGCATTTTGTAGCTCCTATTCAGAACTGTTTGCGGTATTGAATAAAGCCCGAGCGCTCGGCGATGCGGTCGTAGAGCTGACGGCCTGGGTAGTTGGTTTCCTGGGTCAGCCAATGCACGCGGCTGCAGCCGGCCGCCTGGGCCTGGGCATAAACGTGCTCGATCAGCAGCCGGCCGATACCACCGCCGCGCTGATCGGCGCCGACAAACAGATCCTGCAGGTAGCAGCTGTGCTCCACCGACCAATTAGTGCGGTGGAAGATCCACTGCACCAGCCCCACGGCCTGACCGTCGCGCCAGGCGAGGGCGGCATGGGTGGGCTCGCTCGGGTCGAGAAAGCGCTGCCAGGTCATGGCGCTGACCTCGGCCGGCAACTCGCTCTGGTAAAAGTGCAGATAGCCCTGCCACAACGGCAACCAGGCGGCGTGGTCAGCAGGGCTGATGGGGCGGATTGCAATGCTCATGGCGCTTCCTTGGCTACGTGTGGGTGATTGATCTGCGCGGCCAGCTCGCGATCGCGTGGGTCATGGCTGGCACTCAGGCCCTCGCGCACGCCGGCCTGGTCGGCCTGGCTGCGGTTCTGCCCGAGCTTCCACTTACCTTCCAGGCGCTGAATCGGCAGGGCGAAGCCGACAATGGCGCGCAGCATGCTGTCGATGTACTCACTCGGTGCATCGCTCACCGCCCAGGGTTGCGGGCGCTCGGCTTCGTGCAGCGCGCTGAGGCGGCTGACCAGTTGTAGCAGGCGCTCGGCGTCATCGAACACTTCGGCGCGGCCATGGGCGTGCACGCTGATGTAGTTCCAGGTCGGCACCACCTTGCCGTGCTCGGCCTTGGCGGCGTACCAGGACGGGCTGATATAGGCCTCTGCACCCTGAAAAATCACCAGTGCTTCGCTGCCTTCGGCGAGGTCGCGCCACTGTGGATTGGCGCGGGCGAAGTGGCCGTACAGCGTGCCGTATGCACCTTCATCAGGTGCCAGTAGCAGTGGCAGATGGCTGGCGAGCAAGCCCTGATTGCCGTGGCTAACCAGTGTCGGCAGGCGCGTGGCACGCATCTGCTGGTGCAGGGTGGTGAGGTCGTCCTGACGAAAGGCGGCGGGCGTGTACATGGGGCAGGCTCCTAAGTGATGAGCCATGCTAGGCAGGATATTGGTCTGTTGTAAGATCCATTTTCTGCGACTTTTATGGTGCCAATCCGCATGGCTATTTCGTCTGCTGCGCCGCTACCGGTTGACTTGTCCGGCATCCAGCTCGATGCGCAGCAGGGTCTGGCGCGTCAGCTGTATCAGGCGCTGCGCGAACGGATCCTCGATGGTCGTCTGCAACGCCGCACGCGCTTGCCGGCCAGCCGTGATCTGGCGAGCCTGCTGGGCATCTCGCGCAACACCGTGACCCGCGCCTTCGATCAGCTGTACGCCGAGGGTTATATCGAGGGGCGCATCGGTGCCGGCACTTATGTGGCTGAATTGAGCGGGGCGACGCGGCCGGCTCCAACGGCCGTGACTCCGGCGCAGCCGTCCGTCAGCCCGCAGAGTGCGGCTTTGCAGCTGTTGCAGAGCCACCATCTGAACCCGCCATTGAGCGGCGCGCCCCGGGCGTTTCGCGTCGGCGTGCCGGCCTTTGATCTGTTTCCCTTCGAGACCTGGGCGCGTTTGTCCGCGCGCTTCTGGCGCAAGCCATCGCCGGCACGCCTGGGCTATGGCGACCCGGCCGGCGATCTGCAATTGCGCGAGCTGATCGCCGCTTACCTGCGCAACAGCCGTGGCCTGCACTGCGATCCGGCGCAGATTGTGGTGACCAATGGCGCGCAGCAGGCCATCAGTCTGTGTGCGCAGTTGCTGGTTACCCCCGGCGCACGGGTGGCTGTGGAAAACCCCGGCTACCGCGCGGCCGGCCATGCGTTGGCGATAGCCGGGGCACAGCTGTGTGGGGTGGCGGTGGATGGTGAAGGTCTGGATACCGCTGCGCTGGCGCAGGTCGAAGGGTGTCGGCTGGTTTATCTGACGCCGTCGCATCAGTACCCCACAGGCGTCACCCTGTCGCTGGCACGGCGTCTGGAGTTGCTGGGGTGGGCTGAGCGCAATGATGGCCTGATCATCGAGGACGATTACGACGGCGAATACCGTTACAGCGGTACGCCATTGGCGCCGCTCGCCGCTCTCGATCGTCAGGGCCGAGTGCTCTACGTCGGCACCTTCTGCAAGATCGCTTTTCCGGCGCTGCGTTTGGGCTATCTGGTATTACCGCCAGCGCTGGCCGAAGCCTTTGCCCAGCGCCGCGCCCTGGATATGCGCCATTCGGAGATTGGCACGCAGGCGGTAATGGCCGAATTTATCGCTGCCGGGCACTTTCAGCGGCATATTCGCCGCATGCGCACGGCGGCCCGCAATCGCCGCGATGCGCTGCTGGCCGGTTGGCCTGCGGACGTGCCGGGTTGTGCGCCGCTGCCGGTAGTGGAGGCCGGCTTACACCTCTGCGTGCGGGTCGCCAGCCTGGCCCGCGAGCGCGAGCTGATCAGTGCCGCCGCAGGCGTTGGCGTGGAGATGACCGCACTGAGCAGTTACTGGCTGCCAGGCAGCGCCACGCCTGAGGATCAGCGCGCCGGGCTGGTGCTGGGTTTTGCCGCCGTCCCCGAAGCGCAAATTGAGCAGGCGCTGGCGGCGTTGCGTCGCGCTTGGAAAGTTTGACGCTCGCCGCTAGCGTTTTAACGACCGCTGTATCGCACGCTGTTATTCATGCGGCACGTCTTTGCTCAGCAGGTCATTGCCTTGGTCGGAGCGGATTTCCGCATCCACTTTCTGCTCCAGGTGTTTATCTGGTGAGACATCCAGCACCCCATCGCCGCGCTCAACCCGTACGACCGGGTGCTCATCATGGGCCGCGCGAGATACGCCGGGGTTAGTGTCGCCGGGGGTGTTGTCCAGGGCGCCAACCAGGGCCGCGTTGACCTCGGGGTCGAAGCGCAAACGGTAAATGGGTTCGGGCAAGGTGAAACCCTGCTCTTCCAGCGCACGCATGGCGGCGCGGATGGCCAGGCTGCGGGCTTTGGCAAAGTTGGTGGCGCGCTGATCGATCCAGCCAAAGAACGTCAGCACGATGTTGGAGTCGCCTACCGTGTTGATCAGCGCGTCGGGTTCTGGGTCTTGCAGAATAAAGTCGAGGGCGCGAAGGGCGTCCAGCCCGGCCTTCATCGCGGCGACTGGGTCATCGGCGGCATCAACACCGAGTTCGAATTGAAAGCGCCGTTCCGGGTTGGTCGAATAGTTGAGGATGATGCCTTTGAACACCGCCGCATTGGGAATGCGCATATGGTTGCCGTCGAGGGTCATCAGGATCGTGGCGCGCGAGGTGAGGCGCACGACGATGCCTTCGATGTCGTTGATGACCACGTGATCTTTGGCGCGAAACGGCTGACGCAGGCTCAGCATAACGCTAGAAATGTAGTTCTCCACCGTGTCGCGCACGGCGAAGCCGATGGCCAGGCCGATCACCCCTGCGCCGCCAAGGATCGTGGTTATGACGGTAGCCGCGCCCAGCAGGTTGAGCGCGAGAATAATCCCCAGCAGTAGAATGACGATGCGTGTTGCCTGGGCCATCAGATCGGCCAGGAAAGGATTCGGCGCTATTTTTCGCCACAGCATTTTTCGTCGGGCCAGGAAGTTGCCCAGTAGGGCAAACACTGCCAGTGCCAGCAACGCCAACCCAAGCAGCGGTAAGGCTTTTATAAAATTCAGGGTTTGGGTGCGTAAACGCTCAATAACTGGCCGCACGTTATCGGCCACGGCCAGCGTCCGGCTCATTTCGTCGGTGACCGTGACCACCCCGGCAAGCCGGCTGGCCAGTCGCTCGGCCTGTTGCGCCGCCACTTCATTGGCGACCTCACCGCGCAGAATCACCACCCCCTCGCCGACATAGACCGTCACTTCGCGCAGCGGCTGCAGTTCGGCAAAGATATTCTCGATGCGGGCTCTGATCTTCTCGTCACTTTCGCGGGTCTGGGCATCGATAGCCATCTCGGCGGCAGTGTCGTCAACAGCGGGGCTTTCCGCCTCGGCCAAGAGTGAGCCGCCCGGCAACAGTGCCGCCAGTAAAGCCAGCGCCCGCGCCGTGTTGCGCAGGAGGCTAATCGAACATGTCATCGCATACAGCTCCGGTCAGTCGGCGAAAGTCACTTGGTCGCTGCCAAGGCGCAGAGCAGGGTTTGAACTGGACCGGCCAAAACTCGCCCTGCTGGTCCGTCGGGGGTTGGCGCTCGCGCCCACTTACTTAAAAGGCTTTCGCCAGCATCCACAGCGCCATCGCGATCATCATTAGATTTTCGGTCAGCGAAACAAAGCCCAATGGCACCTTGCTGCCTCCGCCGACACAGGCGCATTTAATCTCACGCTTGTCGACATACACGGCTTTGATCACTGAAACCGCGCCTACGCAGCCGATAAACAGCGCCACCGGCGCGGCAAGCCATATCAGCGCGCCCGAGATCATCAAGACCCCCGCCAGCCCCTCGCCGAATGGATAGAGATAGCCATAGCGCACCCATTTCCTCGCCAGCAAATCGTAATTGAGGAACATGGTCGAAAAGCTTTCGAGATCCTGCAGTTTCTGAATGGCCAGCACGCACATGGCCACTGCGATAAACCATTCGAGTGCTCGCACCGTGAACAGAGTGCCGTAAGCCGCCCAGCTCATGGCCAGGGCCATTAGCAAGGAGACGGCAAAGATTGCAATCACGGGGGTGTAGCTTGTTTCGTCTGGCCCTTTGACGTGCTCGCCGAAATATCTACGCAGTGCATCGTAGCCACCGATACGCTGCCCTCCAATCCAGGTCTGGGGAGTTGTCTCAACGTTGTGCTGCTTCTGAAAGGCATCAGTTTCAGCGCGGGTTGTCAGGTGGTGGTCGTCCACGTCGAAGCCTTTACGCTCGAGCAAATCCTTCGACTTGAGACCATAAGGGCATAGGTGATTCTTCATCACCATGCGATACAGCGTGGCCTGTTTTGGCGTATCTGAGTCCATGACGTTTCTCCTGTACCAGCAGATTGTCTAGGGGCGCCTTGTTAGCGCCGTTTGAGGCGAACCAGGCGAGCCAGCAGTCGTCAGCAATGGCGCGCCAGTAGCGCTTCAGGGTTGAAAACCCAAGGGGTAGTAAGGGCAGACCACCGTTATGTCGTTGGATTCCATTGCATTTGCCGAGCACTGCTGACCCGCATGGCCTGAGCAGGTGTCAGGTCGCATCTCTGTGTGCGGCTTGAGCGTCTGGTTCGCGAGCGCGAGTTGATCGATGCAGCCCAACGCGTCGCGTGGCGTTGAATGGCTTGAGCAGCTACTGGCCGTCAGACAGCAGCCCTCAAGAAGACCAGCGGGCCGGGTTGGTGCTGGGTTATGCCGAAGGGCACGAGGCGCAGATTGCCGAGGCCTTGCAGTTATTGCGCAAGGCCTGGCATTTGTAGGTGTTATCAGGGGCGAGTTGCGTTCAGCACAGCTCGGGATTTTTCGCGCAGCTGCCGTAGCCTTCGCCGCGCATCTGCTCCAAAGCGCTTTGCAGGCGTTCGACCACTTCGTCTGGGGTGTCCTTATTCAGGGCCAGGTACAACTGTGAAGTTTCGAAGCTGAGCAGGGTTTGCAGATCATCGGCGCCCTGCTCTTTGGCATAGAAGCGCCAGACCGGGTCGGAGGTGGCCCATAGGTCGATCTGCCCACGTTGCAGTTTGCGGATATTTTCCTGGTCGCGCAGGGCGTTCTGCGGGGTAAAGCCCAGGCGCTCCAAGTGTTGGCTGACCGCCGCGCTCTGGTAGGCGCCGACGCGATAGGCCTTGGCCTGTTCCAGATTATCCAGTTGCGGGCTGCTGCCCTTGAGGCCGACCAGTACGCTCTGGTACTGGGCGATGGGCCCCACCCACTTGAACAACGGCTTGCGTGCCTCGCTCATGGAGGTGGAAAACAGGCCGTGGTTGGGCTTATCCATCGTCTGCTGGTAGATACGATCCCAGGGGAAGCGCAGGGTCAGGCTGTAGTTGATACCGGCGCGTTTGAACATCTCGCGCACGATGTCGGCGCTGATGCCGGTGATATTGGCGTCGCGCGCAAAGTTCTTGCCGTGGTCGGCCATATTGAAGGGTGGGAAGTTTTCCGTCTGCAGCACCACCTTGTAGTCAGGCGGCAGCTGCGCCTGACTCAGGGGGCTGAACAGCAGGCAGGACAACAGCACGGTGCAAAGAATCTGACGCATGGTCTGGCACTCCACTTGTACGGAGAGTCCCGCGCCTGCCAACTGGCCGCGCGGAGCCTATGACATAAACAACAACGCCCAGGCCAATGGCCTGGGCGTATTCAGATCAACGCTGTTGGTGCGCGTTGAGCGGGGGCTGGTTTGGCGTGTGCTGCCATACAGCTGGGTCGAGGTCCAGATCGGCGAAGTTCTTCGCGTCGAACACGGGCGACTCGACGCCGGCCTTGATCTGGTTGTCGTAGTCGCACATCAGGCGCAGGCCGACCTTGAACAGCAGCACCAGGGCAATCAGGTTGGCAATCGCCAGCAGGCCCATGGTCACATCGGCAAAGGCGAACACCGTACCGAGATCCTGCACCGAACCCCAGAGTACC
>NZ_CAXAOM010000010.1:0-7607 GCF_963970955.1 Pseudomonas sp. EA_35y_Pfl2_R111
GTTTCCTTGACCTTGCGGTTATTGACGTCGTACTCGAAGGCTTTCTCCACCTTCGACTCATTCCGGGTTTTGACGATGTTGCCGCGCTCATCGAACAAGGTGTACTTGGTGTTGCCCATTTCGCCGGTGGTGGTACTAGTCCAGTTGGCGTTGGCGATGCTGACCAGGGTTTCTTCAACAGCGGTGGTGCCGCTGATTTCGCCGTACAAACGACCGGCCTGGTCATACTGGTTGGTTAGCAGGGTGACGGCTGCACCATTGCGGATAATCCCGTGGGCGGTGTGGCGGTCCATCACGTCGTAGCTTTCCACCAAGACGGTGCCCAGGGCGTCCTGGGTGGCCACGCGGTTGCCGTGGGCGTCGACGCGGTAGTGCCGCGAGTAGCCCAGAGCATCAATGTCGCGGGTCAGCTCACCGGCGGCGTTGTACACGTGCTGACGTGTGCGCAGTTCGGTGCTGGTGGCGACGCCGGTATAAGGCCCGACCAGGTCAACTTCCTGGATCAGGTTGCCTACGGCGTCGTAGCGCTTCTCGTGGATCAGGCTGGCGCGGTAACTAGTGCCGTTCTCACGCAGGATGTCGGTGACCGGCAGGGTTTCGCTGAGGATCTTGTTGCTGTGGTCGTAGGTGTAGGTGGTGAGGTAGCCGCGTGCATCGGTGCGGCTGAGCATGTTGCCCCAGCGGTCGGTGGTTTGCCGGATGATCGGTGTGGTGAGCGTCAGGGTGACGTTGTTCAGGGTGTCGGCATTGATGTTGGCTTCAAAGGCCGGCAGGTGTTGTTCTTGCGCGTGACCGAGGAGGTTGTAGCGGGTGTAGGTGGTCCGGTCATCGGCCGCGGTGCTGACATCGCCCAGCTGGGTGGTGCGGCTGGCCTTGCCGGTGAGGTCGTAAGCAAACTGGGTGATGCCTTGGCTGTCGTGTTGCTGAATGGCACGACCCGCCTGATCGTAGCTGTAGCGTGTCAGCAGGTTGCCGTTGAGCAGCTTGTCGGTGACCTCACCAAAGCGGTTGTAGAGCACGCTGTTGGTGGTGCTCTGTTGGGTGCCATTAGCGGTGTACCAGTCGACGGTGGCGGTCTGTTGACCGAGGGCATCGTAGGTGAAGGTGCGTTTCAGGGTCTGGTTGTAGCTTACGGCTGCACCGCCCACGGTCCAGGCGCTGAGGGTGGCGCTGACTTGACGGCTTTCCTCCAGGCGGCGACCGGCAACATCGACTTTATAGTTTTGCGCAGAGCCGGCCGCGTCGATCTCTTGGATTTCATGCCCGGCGGCATCAAAGCGCGTGCGGGTGATCTGCGTCAGGCCGGCTTGTAGATTGCCATTGGCATCAACGCCAGCGCTGCGTGTTTCCTGCAGTGTCTGGCCAAAGGCATTGAGCAGGTAGGTGGTGGTGGGAGATGCAACAACTTGAGCGGCACTGGCAGCAAAGGGATCGATGGCACCACTTTTGGCCGTGGCCCGAGCCGGTTCAATAAGCGTGGTGACTTGGCCGAGGGCGTTGTACTCGGTGGTGGTGACGTTGCCAGCGGCATCTGTAACGGTCGTGGTGTTGCCCACGCCGTCATAGCCCATCTGGCTGACCAGCAGGTTGCCTGTGACTGCTACCGCCGATGTCGCACCGGTTTGCGCATTGATGCTCTGTTGCCAGTAGCGCACGTTCTCTTGGGTCACCCGAGTCAGGCGGCCCATGGCGTCATATTCAAACTGCGTGCTGCGGTCAGCCGGGTTGGTGACTGGAGGTGTGGGTAGTGTGCCTTCGCTCCAGCTGACCAGGGCGGTGGCGTATTCGACCTGGCGGCTGAGCTTGCCGAGGGCGTCATATTCCATGCGGGTGTAATGCCCCAGGGCATCCACACTGCCAATCCGCTGCCCTGACAGGTCGTAGTAGTGCACGGTGCTGGCACCGGTCTGCACGGTGGCCCCGGAGGTATTGCGGGCAACCTGGGTTTCACGAACCAGCTGGCCAAAGGTGTCGTAGCTGTACAGCGTGGTGGGGGCCAGGTTGGTCAGCGTCGAGGTGGCGACGTTGCCGGTGAAGGTGTAAATGCCAACAACGTTTTGCTGCACTGAGGTCTTGCGGCCGAGGGCGTCATAGCTGGTGAGCAGGGTGCGGTCTTTGCCAGCATCCGGTATCAGCGTTGCGGCTGTGATATCGGTGCCCTGGTAGTACCCCTGGGCGGGCACTGCCGCACTTAAGGCGTTGGCATAACGGGTCGTGCGGATGACATTGCCCTGGGCGTCGTAGCCATAAGCGATCACCCCTTTGAGCGCGTCGATATCGTGGCTGACCCGGCCCAGTACGTCGTAGACCTTGAAGCTGTCGACGAAGTCAGTGGCAACAGTGCCCGTGTTATTGACCCGAACGCGATTGCGCACGGCGTTGCCGAGCGCGTCGTAGGTGACTTCGGTGCTGATTTGGAAGGTGTTGGCGGTGCCATCTGTGGCGTAGCGGTATTGCCCAGAGGCCTTGTCATACCAGCCAGGCGCAGTGGTCAAAATCTGACGGCCAACAGAGTCGTAGGCGTACGTGCTCGTACGCGCTTGGCTGAGGTCATCCAGCGCGGGATCATCACCTTCACTGGCACGCAGCCGGCCTGTGCTGCGGCTGGTCACGTTGCCGAGTGCGTCGTAGCTGATGTGGGTAACGAGGTAGCGGGTCGCGGTGCTGACCACGCCGGTGTCGCTGATGGTCGCCACCAGGACGGCAGGGGTAACTTCCTCGACCAGGCGGTTGAGGCTGTCGTAGTTATACGTCCAGACAGCGCCATTTTTGTTGGTCAGGGTTTTGCGATTGCCCACCGCATCGTAGGTGTACGACTCGGTTTTGCCAGCCGCATCGGTGCTGCGGGTGAGTTGCCCTAATGCGTCATAGACGTAAGCAGTGGCACGGGCCTGTGCATTGGCTGTGGTCAACGCCGTTGCGGTATCGGCCAGCGTTCGAGCAGTGCCTGCGGCGATAACCTGGCTGTATTGACGAGTCTCAAGAATGCGCCCGGCATCGTCGTAGACCGACTCACTGACCTGATTCAGCGCGTTAATGGTGTAACGCACCCGGCCCAGGTCGTCGTAGATGGAGTGGGTGGTTTGATCTTTGTCGGCGTTGATCACCGGGCTGAGGCTTACGGGGGCATCGCCCAAGGCTGCGACCGCAATCGCCGTGGCATAGCGGGTGCTGCTGGTGACGCGGCCATTGGCGTCATAGACGTTGCGGGTCACCCCACCGAGGGCATCAACGGTGTCAGCTAAGCGTCCAGCAGTGTCGTAGACATACCAGGTGCTATTGCCGGCAGCATCGATCTTGCGGGTGACCTGATCGTTCTCGTTGTAACGGTATTGCGTGGTCAGGTTCAGGCCGTTGGGGTCCTGATGCTCGGCGGTGCGCCGGCCCAGCTTGTCGAACACATACTGGGTGATCTGCTGGTTCGGGTTGGCCACCGTGCCACGCGCAACCTGCACCTGCTGGCCGAGGCCGTCGTAGTTGTAGGTCGTGGTGAGCTTCAGGCCGCTCGGGTCCTGAGTGACCGTCAGGGTCTGACCCTTGCGGTCATAGGCGTAGTCGGTGATGCGCTGCTCAGGTAAGCCGTCGGCGGTGGTGACACGCACCTGCCGGCCCTGGCCGTCGAAGGTATAGCGGGTCACGCTGCCATGGGCATCGGTGCGGGTGACAACACGGTTGGCGGCGTCATAGCCGTAGGTTGTTTCGCGGCCCAAGGCATCGATGCTGCTGAGCAGTCGCCCTGCGGCATCGTAGGTGTTGGTCTTGATCTGGTTCAGTGCATCGGTGGTGCTGAGCAGCTGCCCATCTTGGTTATAGCTGTAGCGGGTGATCGCGCCGGTGCCGTCGGTGACCGTCAGGGTCTGGCCGTGGCGGTTTTTCGCGGTACTTACGCTAACCCCATCCGGGGTGGTTACGACAACGGTGCGGGTGTTGTCGTCATAGCTGTATGTGGTGGTCTTACCCAGAGCATCCGTTTGGCTCAGTACCCGGCCAAAGGCGTCGTACTCAGAGCTCTGCCCCTGATTGAGCGGGTTCGTGACGGTGATGATACGGCCATTACTGGCATAGGCCGTGGTGCGAGTCAGTCCACGACCATCGGTCTGGCTGATCACCCGGCCGAAAGCGTCATAGACAGTAGCGGTACTGTGGGCCAGGCCGCCAACATCTTCGATACGGCCGATCAGTTCGCCGCGCTGGTTGTAGCTCAGGCTTTGGGTGACGGTTTGACCACTGGCGATGCTGCGGGTGATGCTGCTCTGTTCGCCGAAGTCGTTGTAGCCATAGTTGGTGATATAGCCCAAGGCATCGGTGCTGCTGCTCAGCAGGCCGCGTTTGTCGTAGGCGTAAGTGCTGCGGTTGTCGGTGGCGGCGTTACGAATGGCCTGCACCAGGGTTTTAACCGGTGTGGTTAGCACGCCGCCGGTCAGGCTGGCGGTATCTGCGGTGCTCAGCCGATTGGTCAACTGAGCGCGTTCGCTCACCTCGCCAAAGGCGCTGTACACCGTTTCACTGACTTCACCCAGTGCGTTAACCACGTGAGTCAACCGACCCGCCGCATCGTAATAGGAGCTGGTCCGGTTGCCTGCAGCATCCGTTACGCTGGCCACTCGCCCCAGCGGGTCATAGGCATAGGTCAAACCGTACTGGGCATACACCGCGGCGATTTGTTCATCAGTCATGCCTGCAGTGATGCGTGCTGCAGCTTCGCCGAGCAGCTTGCCGGTGACCTGCCCAAACGCATCGTAGCGGGTCAGGCTGTTACGCGCCTCGCTTGTGCCGTGGGCTGAGGTCTCGCGTACCAGGCGACCTGAGGCGTCGTACTCGTAGGCAGTGACGGTGCCGTCAGTGGCGGTGCGCTGACTGAGCCGACCCAGGTTGTCGTAGGCCAGCAGCGTGCTCTGTTTGACGCCGCTGGCGACGGCCGCCTTGATCGTATTGAAATGCGTGGCGCCGTTGATTGCAGCGGTATAAGCCGTCGCGTAACGAATGCTCTGCTGGGTATTGCTCGCCTCGTCGTAGATGATCTCGCTGACAAACTGCTGCTCATCGACGCTGCCGATCTGCCGCCCGGCATTGTCGTAGAAGTACCAGGTGCTGAGGTTATCGCCGCTCGCTGGACGCAATGCCTCCAGCGTTCCACTGGCCCGCTCGGCCGGCGCTGTGGCGCTGGCGTAGCGGATCACCTGGATCAGCTGCCCGGCAGTGTTGTAGCGGTTCTCGCGCAGATAGCCTTCGCCATCGAGCTGGCCTGTCTGGCGCCCAGCAGCATCATAGAAGGTGCGAGTGATGCGAGTGCCGGTCTGCTGGGTGATTAACTGCCCGCGGCCGTCGTAGGTGTAAGTGGTGGTGACACCGGCTGCATCCGTGCTGCTGCTCAGTTGACCGGCTTCGTTGTATGTATAGGTTTTGCTGCGGTCGGCGGCAGTGACTGTCGGCCGAATCTGGCTGACCAGGGTTTTGGTGACGGCCGTGCCGTTGTACCAACTGCTGGTATCAACCAGGGTGGCGTACTGGATGACCGAAGTGCGCTGGCCGGCGGCGTCGTAACCGTATTCGGTGACTGCGCCAGTTCCATCGACCTGGGCACTGACCCGGCCCGCTTCGTCGTAGAAGGTGTACGTGCGCACGCCGGTGGCGTCTTGGACCATGGTGCGACGGCCCGCTGCGTCGTAGGCGTACTGGGTGGTTCGGCTTACTGCCCCGGCAGCGGTTTCGCTCACACTGAGCAGACGACCTTGAGCGTCGTAAGTCTGGAGGACGGTCAGGCCCGCAGCGTTGGTGGTCGACGTCGCACGGTGGGCGTTTGCATACGTCCGGAGTCCATTGCTGTCGATCTGCCCAAGCATCCGGCCCATACCGTCGTACAGGGTCGAACTTTGCACGGCCAACACCGTACGATCCGTCCCTCGCACGGCGATGCTCTGCAGCAGCTGCCCATGCTCGCTGTACACGTACTGACTGGCGATGGTCGCTGCATCGATCACCCCGGCGCCCGCTGCGCTGACCGTGGCATAACTCACCCGCAAACTGAGGTTACCGCGGTAGTCGTAGCTCAGTTCAGTCAGGCGGGCGCGCAGTGGATCGCGCTGTGCGGCCCAGGTGCCGACCTCAAGCTCGCTAAGCGTGGCCGTCGGGGCCAGCCCCGCAACGCTATACGGCGCATCGCCATAACCAATTTCATGGCTGCGCAAGCCATTGGCGGTGTAGCGGTACTCACTCACATTGCCGGTGGCGTCGATCACAAAGCGCAGACGCTGATTGCCATCGTAGGCATAGCGGGTGACTTGCGCTGCACTTGCAGGTGGCTCAGTCCAGCTGCTGGTGGCGGCATTCCAAGTCGCCGGCACGCTGTAACGGATTTCGTTGAGCAACTGGTTGCTCGCGCTAAACGTCCGGGTAACGGTGTTGCCCCGCGCATCACGCTCAAGCGTGCGATTACCGTTAACGTCATAACCGTAGGTAACCGTATTGCCACGACCATCAGTAACCTGCAGAACATTGCCTTGGCTGTCGTAGGCATAGCGCGTCGACAGGCGCTGACCATTTACGGCCGGACTTTGCACCTCAATTAATTGATCCGCAGCGTCGTAGAAATAACTCCACTGCTGCCCCAGCCCATTGGTTACGTCCGTGCGGCGGTTAACCGTGTCGTAGTCAAACGTGCTCGTGCCTGAGGCGTCGGTAACCGTTTTTACACGGTAATCAGCACCCACCAGTTGGTAGGTAAAACTGACCGATGTGCCATCGCTTTGCGTAACACTGGCAATGCGAAAACTGGTGCCGTCGTAGGTGTAGACCGTGCCGTAGAGATTGCCATCCGCAATGCTGTTGTCCGCCGGGGTCAGGTCTGTGTAGACCCCACTCAGTCGGCCCTGGGCATCGTAGGTGTAATACACCTGACGGGTCAGCGCACCGCCCTCGGTGGTGCGGGTGTCCAAACGCTCAAGCTTGCCGGCGGCGTTGTAGACCAACACCAGCTCTTGCCCCGAACTGTCTTTAACGCTGGCCAATCGGCCTGCAGCGTCGTAGCCATAGTGAATGCGTGTGCCCGTTGCATCCACTGTTGAGAGCAAGCGCCCGCTATCCCCAGCGTAACGCTCCTCGGTACGTCGCGAACCGTCGACCCACAACCACTCGCTGGTTGCAGCATCCCACTGCAGGGTGTCATGGGCGCCGTCACCGGCGCTCGACTGGTAGCCGCTGCCGGTCCAGGTATACACGGCCTCGTGGCCATCGCCGGTGGTGCGGGTCAGGGTGCTGCCGACGGTATTACGGGTACCGCTGAGCACCACGCGGCGCTCGCCGTCCCAGCGCCAACCATCCGCATCGGCATCGTTCAACGAACCCTGGGTGTTGTAGGTGCGCAGGTGCAGCAGGTCACGCCCCAACCCCGACAGTTGCTCGTCGGTGAACTGCAGGATCAGGTTGCCGTTGTGGGCATTGACCAACGCCTGGCCGCCCGACTGACCCAGCGAGCCCTGGCCAACCGCTCCACCCAGGGAATTCAACGAGGCGTTGAACAGACCCAGTCCATTGCCGGCAACAATCGCCACCATCTCCCTAACCCCCAAACCAGTCGAATCGCGCACGCGACTACAGAAAATCTTGGC
>NZ_CAXAOM010000011.1:0-4993 GCF_963970955.1 Pseudomonas sp. EA_35y_Pfl2_R111
CAAACATCAAATTGTTTGGGTGTTATATGGTCAAGCCTCACGGGCAATTAGTATTGGTTAGCTCAACGCCTCACAGCGCTTACACACCCAACCTATCAACGTCGTAGTCTTCGACGGCCCTTTAGGGAACTCAAGGTTCCAGTGAGATCTCATCTCGAGGCAAGTTTCCCGCTTAGATGCTTTCAGCGGTTATCTTTTCCGAACATAGCTACCCGGCAATGCCACTGGCGTGACAACCGGAACACCAGAGGTTCGTCCACTCCGGTCCTCTCGTACTAGGAGCAGCCCCTCTCAAATCTCAAACGTCCACGGCAGATAGGGACCGAACTGTCTCACGACGTTCTAAACCCAGCTCGCGTACCACTTTAAATGGCGAACAGCCATACCCTTGGGACCGGCTTCAGCCCCAGGATGTGATGAGCCGACATCGAGGTGCCAAACACCGCCGTCGATATGAACTCTTGGGCGGTATCAGCCTGTTATCCCCGGAGTACCTTTTATCCGTTGAGCGATGGCCCTTCCATACAGAACCACCGGATCACTAAGACCTACTTTCGTACCTGCTCGACGTGTCTGTCTCGCAGTCAAGCGCGCTTTTGCCTTTATACTCTACGACCGATTTCCGACCGGTCTGAGCGCACCTTCGTACTCCTCCGTTACTCTTTAGGAGGAGACCGCCCCAGTCAAACTACCCACCATACACTGTCCTCGATCCGGATAACGGACCAGAGTTAGAACCTCAAGGTTACCAGGGTGGTATTTCAAGGTTGGCTCCACGCGAACTGGCGTCCACGCTTCAAAGCCTCCCACCTATCCTACACAAGTAAACTCAAAGTCCAGTGCAAAGCTATAGTAAAGGTTCACGGGGTCTTTCCGTCTAGCCGCGGATACACTGCATCTTCACAGCGATTTCAATTTCACTGAGTCTCGGGTGGAGACAGCGCCGCCATCGTTACGCCATTCGTGCAGGTCGGAACTTACCCGACAAGGAATTTCGCTACCTTAGGACCGTTATAGTTACGGCCGCCGTTTACCGGGGCTTCGATCAAGAGCTTCGCGTTAGCTAACCCCATCAATTAACCTTCCGGCACCGGGCAGGCGTCACACCCTATACGTCCACTTTCGTGTTTGCAGAGTGCTGTGTTTTTAATAAACAGTCGCAGCGGCCTGGTATCTTCGACCGGCATGGGCTTACGCAGTAAATGCTTCACCCTCACCGGCGCACCTTCTCCCGAAGTTACGGTGCCATTTTGCCTAGTTCCTTCACCCGAGTTCTCTCAAGCGCCTTGGTATTCTCTACCTAACCACCTGTGTCGGTTTGGGGTACGGTTCCTAATTACCTGAAGCTTAGAAGCTTTTCCTGGAAGCATGGCATCAACCACTTCGTCGTCTAAAAGACAACTCGTCATCAGTTCTCGGCCTTGATCTCCCGGATTTACCTAAGAAATCAGCCTACCACCTTAAACACGGACAACCAACGCCGTGCTGGCCTAGCCTTCTCCGTCCCTCCATCGCAGTAATTAGAAGTACGGGAATATTAACCCGTTTCCCATCGACTACGCATTTCTGCCTCGCCTTAGGGGCCGACTCACCCTGCGTCGATTAACGTTGCGCAGGAAACCTTGGTCTTTCGGCGTGGGAGTTTTTCACTCCCATTGTCGTTACTCATGTCAGCATTCGCACTTCTGATACCTCCAGCAAGCTTCTCAACTCACCTTCACAGGCTTACAGAACGCTCCTCTACCGCTCATCCTAAGATGAACCCGTAGCTTCGGTGTATGGTTTGAGCCCCGTTACATCTTCCGCGCAGGCCGACTCGACTAGTGAGCTATTACGCTTTCTTTAAAGGGTGGCTGCTTCTAAGCCAACCTCCTAGCTGTCTAAGCCTTCCCACATCGTTTCCCACTTAACCATAACTTTGGGACCTTAGCTGACGGTCTGGGTTGTTTCCCTTTTCACGACGGACGTTAGCACCCGCCGTGTGTCTCCCGTGCTGACACTTGTTGGTATTCGGAGTTTGCATCGGTTTGGTAAGTCGGGATGACCCCCTAGCCGAAACAGTGCTCTACCCCCAACAGTGATACACGAGGCGCTACCTAAATAGCTTTCGAGGAGAACCAGCTATCTCCGAGCTTGATTAGCCTTTCACTCCGATCCACAGGTCATCCGCTAACTTTTCAACGGTAGTCGGTTCGGTCCTCCAGTTAGTGTTACCCAACCTTCAACCTGCCCATGGATAGATCGCCCGGTTTCGGGTCTATACCCAGCGACTGTCGCCCTATTAAGACTCGCTTTCGCTACGCCTCCCCTATTCGGTTAAGCTCGCCACTGAATATAAGTCGCTGACCCATTATACAAAAGGTACGCAGTCACCCAACAAAGTGGGCTCCCACTGCTTGTACGCATACGGTTTCAGGATCTATTTCACTCCCCTCTCCGGGGTTCTTTTCGCCTTTCCCTCACGGTACTAGTTCACTATCGGTCAGTCAGTAGTATTTAGCCTTGGAGGATGGTCCCCCCATATTCAGACAAAGTTTCTCGTGCTCCGTCCTACTCGATTTCATTGATAAGAGAATTTCGTGTACGGGGCTATCACCCACTACGGCGGCACTTTCCAGAGCCTTCCACTATTCTCAAATCAACTTAAGGGCTAGTCCCCGTTCGCTCGCCACTACTAAGGGAATCTCGGTTGATTTCTATTCCTCAGGGTACTTAGATGTTTCAGTTCCCCTGGTTCGCCTTACACACCTATGTATTCAGTGTGTAATAACCAGCTTATGCTGGCTGGGTTCCCCCATTCAGAGATCTCCGGATCAAAGTCTGTTTGCCGACTCCCCGGAGCTTATCGCAGGCTACAACGTCTTTCATCGCCTCTGACTGCCAAGGCATCCACCGTATGCGCTTCTTCACTTGACCATATAACCCCAAGCAATCTGGTTACTGTCTCTAACGTGAAGACGACATTCGCCGAAAATTTGCAATTGAGAACTACAAATTTTACCTTGACCAAATTAATTACCAGTGAAAGTAATCAATCAGTCACTTCTATCACATACCCAAATTTTTAAAGAACGATTTTCTTACTGGTCAAAGACCAGAAATCAACATTCATCTACTTTCAGTAGGAACGCTCATTTCTGAACTCTTAACGAGGCTGTATATGGTGGAGCCAAGCGGGATCGAACCGCTGACCTCCTGCGTGCAAGGCAGGCGCTCTCCCAGCTGAGCTATGGCCCCATATTCTTACAAGGCCAAACCCCACAACAATTGGTGGGTCTGGGCAGATTCGAACTGCCGACCTCACCCTTATCAGGGGTGCGCTCTAACCAACTGAGCTACAGACCCAATCGTCTTTCGCAATGAATCAAGCAATTCGTGTGGGAACTTATGAAGAAGCTGAAGTCTTCGATTAAGGAGGTGATCCAGCCGCAGGTTCCCCTACGGCTACCTTGTTACGACTTCACCCCAGTCATGAATCACACCGTGGTAACCGTCCCCCTTGCGGTTAGACTAGCTACTTCTGGTGCAACCCACTCCCATGGTGTGACGGGCGGTGTGTACAAGGCCCGGGAACGTATTCACCGTGACATTCTGATTCACGATTACTAGCGATTCCGACTTCACGCAGTCGAGTTGCAGACTGCGATCCGGACTACGATCGGTTTTATGGGATTAGCTCCACCTCGCGGCTTGGCAACCCTTTGTACCGACCATTGTAGCACGTGTGTAGCCCTGGCCGTAAGGGCCATGATGACTTGACGTCATCCCCACCTTCCTCCGGTTTGTCACCGGCAGTCTCCTTAGAGTTCCCACCATTACGTGCTGGTAACTAAGGACAAGGGTTGCGCTCGTTACGGGACTTAACCCAACATCTCACGACACGAGCTGACGACAGCCATGCAGCACCTGTGTCTGAGTTCCCGAAGGCACCAATCTATCTCTAGAAAGTTCTCAGCATGTCAAGGCCAGGTAAGGTTCTTCGCGTTGCTTCGAATTAAACCACATGCTCCACCGCTTGTGCGGGCCCCCGTCAATTCATTTGAGTTTTAACCTTGCGGCCGTACTCCCCAGGCGGTCAACTTAATGCGTTAGCTGCGCCACTAAGAGTTCAAGACTCCCAACGGCTAGTTGACATCGTTTACGGCGTGGACTACCAGGGTATCTAATCCTGTTTGCTCCCCACGCTTTCGCACCTCAGTGTCAGTATCAGTCCAGGTAGTCGCCTTCGCCACTGGTGTTCCTTCCTATATCTACGCATTTCACCGCTACACAGGAAATTCCACTACCCTCTACCGTACTCTAGCTCAGCAGTTTTGGATGCAGTTCCCAGGTTGAGCCCGGGGATTTCACATCCAACTTACTGAACCACCTACGCGCGCTTTACGCCCAGTAATTCCGATTAACGCTTGCACCCTTCGTATTACCGCGGCTGCTGGCACGAAGTTAGCCGGTGCTTATTCTGTCGGTAACGTCAAAATAGCAACGTATTAAGTTACTACCCTTCCTCCCAACTTAAAGTGCTTTACAATCCGAAGACCTTCTTCACACACGCGGCATGGCTGGATCAGGCTTTCGCCCATTGTCCAATATTCCCCACTGCTGCCTCCCGTAGGAGTCTGGACCGTGTCTCAGTTCCAGTGTGACTGATCATCCTCTCAGACCAGTTACGGATCGTCGCCTTGGTGAGCCTTTACCTCACCAACTAGCTAATCCGACCTAGGCTCATCTAATGGCGCGAGGCCCGAAGGTCCCCCGCTTTCTCCCGTAGGACGTATGCGGTATTAGCGTCCGTTTCCGAACGTTATCCCCCACCACTAGGCAGATTCCTAGGCATTACTCACCCGTCCGCCGCTCTCAAGAGAAGCAAGCTTCTCTCTACCGCTCGACTTGCATGTGTTAGGCCTGCCGCCAGCGTTCAATCTGAGCCATGATCAAACTCTTCAGTTCAATACTGCTTGGGTTTTGAGAAAACCCTAAACTTAGCTCAGCAATC
>NZ_CAXAOM010000012.1:0-3550 GCF_963970955.1 Pseudomonas sp. EA_35y_Pfl2_R111
CAACCGCTCCACCCAGGGAATTCAACGAGGCGTTGAACAGACCCAGTCCATTGCCGGCAACAATCGCCACCATCTCCCTAACCCCCAAACCAGTCGAATCGCGCACGCGACTACAGAAAATCTTGGCTACCTGCCCATGGCAAAGCAGCCTCTCTGTAAGGCTTTATTCCGGGAATCGCGGGAAAGTTTAGGGGAGGAGGGAAATATTTTTGGAAGGGCTAGATATCGGCAGTGACGCATGACAGGCCGATAGCTCTGAGGCAATAATCCACCCGCAAAACGGATTTTTCATGCCACTCCCCGAAGAAGTACTTATGGTCACCGACAACATACCAATGGAACAAAGCCGCCTTAGCCGGTTGCTCAGCTTCCTAGAACATGACCCCCACAACCTGACTTTATTGCTGGATGCAATGTCGTTAGTAATTGAGACCGTTGATCTTGTTGGCGCTCAGCAACTGCTCAATCACATCGATACACATGCCATTGATGATCCGCATGTGTATGCGCAAGCAACGTACTTGCTGCTGCAGGTCGGAGCATATGCGAAGGCCGGAGCCTTCGGGGATAAGGCTATTCAAGCTGGCATTACCCACCCCGCAGTGATTTTCAACACTGCTTTTGGGCACTTTTATGGCGGCGAATATAGCGATGCAGGCAATCTCTTAGCTCGCCTGACTGCAAGCGCCGACTGTTCCGTTGCAACGCTCATGATGCATGCCCGCGCGCTGCATCATCAGGAGTTGACGGAAGAGGCCGAGTTGCTAGTAAGTCGCGCTCAGCAACAAGAGCCTAGCAATATTGAGGCCCGGGGCCTGCTTGCGCTGCTGCAATATGAAAATGACGACAACCTATCAGCTCTTCGCACTGCCCATGAAACCCTCGCTGATGATCCCAACCAGCTTGACGCCCTGATAGCCTGCGCTTCAGCAAATTTTGAGCAAGGCAGCCTAGAGGCCTCACGTAAAGCATGGCTGCATACGGTAAACGCACATCCGGACTGTGGTCGCGCTTGGTCTGGGTTGGCACAGCTTGAATTTAACGGGCTTGAGTTCAATCAGGCAGAAGAACATCTGAAATTGGCTGTTCAGTTTATGCCGGATCACATCGGCACCTGGCATCTGCTGGCCTGGATTTACATCCTGCGCAACGACAGCGCCGCAGCTCGCGAGGCATTGAATAAGTCTTATGACTTGGATCGTAATTTCGGGGAAACCCACGGTGGCTTAGCGATTGTCGATGTCATGGATGGTAAGGACGATCAAGCCCGACTCGGCATTCGCCGAGCCCACAAGCTCAATCCAAATGGCCTCTCTGCTCACTATGCTGAAATGCTTATGCTGCAAAAAGCAGGTAAGTCTGCAGAAGCTACTCAACTGGTGAATCAGGTGCTCGACAGTACGGCGCCAGACGGCCACGAGAGTGGGCGCACACTAGTCGAACTGTGGCTACGCAAGCACCAAGACAAGCGTCCAGAAATCGCCCCAGGGCAACACTAAAATCAAACGGAGAGAATGCATGCTGGATGCATCCGAGTACCTGCACCTGGCCATACATGCCAGCCAGGAAAACAATCATCATGCAGCCTTGAACTACTTGAATCAGGCCTTGCAGCATGAGCCCAATAATCCTGCGATTCGTTACTTTCTGGCCGCAGAGCACGCTGAGCTAGGTTTGTTCGAGCGCGCCTGCAGTGGTATGGAGGAAGCGCTGGAGCTAGACCCCAGTATGGATGTCGCTCGCTTCCAGCTTGGGCTTGTGTACTTGCAGTTACAGCGCACCGAGGAGGCTAGAAATGCATTCAGCACTCTTCACTCCCAGGCTCAGGAAGAGAACCTGAGAGCTTTTGCCGATGCTTATCTCCATCTTCTTGATGAAAAACGCGAGGACGCCATCGAATTATTTGAGCGGGGGTTGGCGGACTGCGAAAACCTTGCGCTTAAAGGCGACATGACTCGGGTTTTGGCTAGCCTTAAAAACGTCGATCAGTCAGTCGGGCTCGAGGCTGATAGTGAAGCAGAAACACCGATCTTCCTCGGCGCTTATCGTGAAACCCTCGAGACACCATAAATGTCAAATATTGACCCAGCTCGACTTTCTCGAGTTCTTGCTTCGTTAAGTAAGCCGAGTGAGCGGGTCAATTCGAGTGCTGCAAAGGGCACAGAGAAGAAAGCATCTCAGAGCGCGCGTAAAGGGGAGCGATCTTCCGCAGTACTGCGCGCACGTTTGCGAGAGCGGCTTGTCAATCTTAAGAAAGCATCAGCAAACTTTAATGAGGCAGCGCCCATTGTTGCAGTTCAGGAAATCCTCCTGTGGGAATTCGGAGAGGCCATCTTAGAACGCGCTGAATTTGAAAGTGTGGCCAAGAAGGTTGCCGAAACTATGCTGGAAGACAAGCAGCTAGGGGCTGCTATTTCAAGAATTATTGATGTACTGGTCTCAGCAAGTAAAAACTAGAGCCAGTTAATTAAGCCGCTATTCGTAGTCACTATTATGATGGCGCGGAAACAAGGGGTCTCTTATCGTGCGCTCGCTAAGCTGGTGTTGCTGATCAATTCTCGTTCCCGACTGTTCAATCTGCAGCTTAACTGATCAAAATTAAATCACTCGACCCCTTTAATCGCCTTTAATCGTTAATAATGTTTCCTTTTTTATCTAGTCTCGGAACTTTAAGTCCGCCTTGTATATGATACGCGACGTAATATGCGCGTTTTAAGCATTCTGAATATTCATCATCAACTGATTCAAACTCCTTAACAGCCAACTGCCCAATACTCACGTCGCGCAGTTTTGATCTGTCGACGTTTTTATCACGCACACATTTTTCAATATATTCAAGCTGATTGCGAATAAAACTGTAAATTTCTCCGTCGACCTTTTCGTTCATACGCTTATCTGTGGCGCGAAGCGCCTCAAGATGAATCGCCCCTAGTTTCGTAGACACCTTCAGGCCTCATAATACGGCCCATTAGGAGGTGCCATGAGCAACCCGCGTTATCCCGAAGAATTCAAAATCGAAGCCGTCAAGCAGGTGACCGAACGAGGTCTGCCGGTGGCTGAGGTGGCTGCTCGTTTGGGCATGTCGACACACAGTCTTTATGCCTGGGTGAAGCGCTACAGCAAGCCTCAAGAGCAGCGAGCGCAAGAAGACGACCAGCATGCTGAGCTGCGTCGTTTGCGCGCTGAACTCAAGCGTGTGACTGAAGAGCGAGACATCCTAAAAAAGGCCGCCGCGTACTTTGCCAAGGAGTGCGGCTGAAGTACGCCTTTATCAATCAGCTATCCGCAGACTACTCGGTTCGCCGCCTGTGCCTGACTCTAAAAGTACATACCAGCGGTTACTACGCCTGGCTGGCAGAGCCGAAGTCGGCACGAGCTAAGGATGATCAGCGGCTGCTGGGTTTGATCAAGCACTCCTGGTTAGAGAGCGGTGGCGTCTATGGCTACCGCAAAATCCATGACGACCTGCGTGAGCTTGGAGAACAGTGCGGCAGGCATCGCGTTGCTCGATTAATGCGCCAGGAAGGCCTGCGTTCGCAGACGGGGTATC